>CP151667.1:2798531-4197796 GCA_038400315.1 Isosphaeraceae bacterium EP7 | reverse complement strand
GACGCCCACCGGCCTGATCACCGGCCCCAGCCAGGACAGCGGCCAGCCGATGCACGGGCACGGCTTCGCCCTGATGTTCCTGGCCTCCGTCTACGGGATGATCACCAAGGAGTCCTTGCGACTGAAGGTGCGCGACGCCATCCGCAAGGCGGTCGCCTTGACGAGCCAGGGCCAGAGCGCCGATGGGGGCTGGACCTACGTGCCGGGCACCGGCGACGAAGGGTCGGTGACCGTCACCCAGGTCCAGGCGCTGCGGGCCTGCCACAACGCCGGCTTCCTGGTGCCGCAGGCGGTCATTGAGGAGGCGACCAAATACCTGGAAAAGTGCCGGACCCCCGAGGGGGGAATCCAGTATTCCCTCAGGTCACCCTCCGGCCCGCGGCTGGCCATCTCCGCGGCCGCGGTGGCCACCCTGTACAACGCGGGCCAGTTCGACAGCGGGATCGCCACCGATTGCCTCAAATATGTCTGGGACCAGTACCAGGCCGTCCCGGGCTGGGATAAGGGGGGCGGCCACGCCTTCTACTCGCAGCTCTATGCGTCGCAGGGCTTTTACATGGCCGGCGACAAGTACTGGGACGCCTACTTCCCGGGCACCCGCGATGCCCTGATCGCCATGCAGGCGCCCGACGGCTCGTGGAACGGCGACGGCATCGGCCAGGTCTACGGCACGGCCATCGGCGTGATCATCCTCCAGCTCCCCTACAAATATCTGCCGGTCTTTCAACGATAGCCCGACTGGAGACGCGACCTTGAGCGGGACGACCGAAGAAGAGATCGACATCGACCTGGCCGAGCTGGACGAGCTGAAGTCGGCCCATGCGCAGATCCGCGAGCAGATCTCGCGGCAGATCATCGGCCAGGACGACGTCGTCGACCAGCTCCTGATCGCCGTCTTCGCCCGCGGCCACTGCATCCTGGAAGGGGTGCCGGGCCTGGCCAAGACCCTGATGGTCAACTCGCTGGCCCGCTCGCTCTCGCTGGACTTCAACCGGATCCAGTTCACCCCCGACCTGATGCCCAGCGACATCACCGGCACCGAGGTGCTCTACGAGGACCGCAACAGCGGCGCCCGCGAGCTGCGGTTCGTCCCCGGGCCGATCTTCGCCAACCTGATCCTGGCCGACGAGATCAACCGGACCCCGCCCAAGACCCAGGCCGCGCTGCTGGAGGCCATGCAGGAGCGGCAGGTCACCGCCGGCGGGCATCGCCACGGCCTGCCCGACCCCTTCTTCGTGCTGGCCACCCAGAACCCGATCGAGCAGGAAGGGACCTACCCCCTGCCCGAGGCCCAGCTCGACCGGTTCCTCTTCAAGATCTTCATCACCTACCCCACGCCCGAGGAAGAGCGGCGCATCTACCGGGTCACCACCGGATCTCAGGACCACGAGATCACGCCGACGCTCGACGGGGCGCGGATCGCGGCCTTGCAGAAGGTGGTGCGTCGGGTGCCGGTCTCGGACCACTGCATCGACTACGCGATGGACCTGGTCCGGGCGACCCGCGGCCCCGCGTATGGCGGCCCCGGATTCATCGGCGAGTATGTCGCCTGGGGCGCCGGCCCGCGCGACGGGCAGTCCTTGATCCTCGCGTCCAAGGCCAAGGCCGCGCTCGCCGGCCGGGCGAGCGTCTCCGTCGAGGACATCCGCGCGGTGGCCCACCCGGTCTTGCGGCACCGGATCGTGTTGAACTACAACGCCCAGGCTGCCGGCGAGACGAGCGACTCGATCATCAAGCGACTCTTGAAGGACATCCCCGTCCGGAAGGGAGCCGCCGATGCCGCCGTCGCCGAAGTATTCCGACCCTGACGCGATCGCGCGGATTTCCGACCTCACCCTGCGGTCGCGGAGGCTCGCCGAGGGGGCCATCAGCGGGCAGCATCTCAGCCCGTTCCACGGCTTCAACGTCGAGTTCGCCGAGTATCGCGAGTACACCCCCGGCGACGACCTGCGCAGGCTCGACTGGCGCGTCTTCGCCCGGTCCGATCGGCACTACATCAAACAATATGAAGAAGAGAGCAACGTCCGCGTGACGTTCCTCGTGGATGCCAGCGCGTCGATGAACTACAAGGGATCCGCCGCGCTGTCGAAGTACGACTACGCCGCCACCCTGGTCGTCGCCCTGTCGATGCTGCTGACCCGCCAGCAAGACCCAGTCGGCCTGGTCCTCTTCGACGAGAAGGCCGGCACGATCCTGCCGCCCAACGCCACGCAGTCTCAGGTGATGGTCATCGCCGGCCTGCTGGAGAAGTGCGTCCCGTCCCGCAAGACCGAACTGGGCGGGCTGCTGCAAACCGTCACCGGCCAGTTGAAGCGGCGAAGCCTGCTGGTCGTCGTCTCGGACCTGTTCACGGACATGGAGCCGGTCTACGACGGCCTCAACCGGCTCCGGTTCCAGGGTCACGAGGTCCTGATGCTCCAGGTGCTCAACCGCGACGAGCTGGACCTCCCCTTCGAAGGCCCGACGATCTTCCACGACATTGAAGGGGAAGAAGAGCTGTTCGCCGAGCCCTGGGCCTTCCGCAAGTCGTACAAGCACGCGATGGTGGAGTTCCTCGGTGACGTGAAGCGCGAGTGCGGTAGCCGCGGCTATGACCACGTCCAATTCGTCACCGACGAGCCCCTGGTCTCGTCGCTCAGCACCTTCCTCCACGCACGCGAGGAGAAGAGCCGCGGCGGGCGACCCTCATGATGTCCTTCCTCAGCCCGCTCCTGATTTGGGGGGCCCTGCTGGGCGCCATCCCCATCATCATCCACCTGCTGAACCGCAGACGGTTCCGCCGCGTGGAATGGGCCCCGATGCGCCACCTCAGGCTGACCATCCAGCGCAACCGGCGACGGGTCCAGATCGAGCAATGGCTGCTGCTCCTGCTGCGCGTCGCCGGCCTGGTCCTGCTCTTCTTCCTGCTGGCGCGGCCTGTCCTGAACCCGACCGGGCTGGAGGGCTGGCTGGGCTCGGGGGGCCGGTCGAGCCAGGTCGTGCTCGTGGACGACTCGCTGAGCATGGGTTACGCCGCCGACGGCGGTGAGCCCGCCTTCCGCCGGGCCAAGGAAGTCGCCGGGGCGCTCCTGGCCGGCACCCGGCCGCAGGATCGCTGCACCCTGCTGGCCAGCTCGTCGCCCACGACGCCCATCCTCTCCGAGGTCGAAGGGGCACGCCGAGACGACCTGTCCGGCGCCGTCTCGGGCCTGGTGCCGACGGCCTCGCACGCCTCCTGGTCGAGGGTTCTGGAAGGGCTCGACGAGGTCTTGAAGTCATGCACCTATCCCACCCGGCAGGTCACGATCATCACCGACCTCCGACGCTCAGGCTGGGGAGCCGGCGTCGCGCCGATCGCCAAGGCCTGGGACGAGGCCGGCGTGCGGGTCAGGATCGTTGACGTGGGCGACGAAGGGACCTCGAACATCTCGATCCGGTCGCTCATCCCCCAGGATCGGACGGTGCTCGCCGGTTCCGAGAGCCGCTGGGAGGCGACCGTCCGGAATGACTCGACCCGCGTGCTGTCGGGAGTCAAGGCGATCCTCAGGGTCGACGACCAGCCGACCGAGGTCACCCTGCCTGAGATCGCGCCCCGTCAGGCGGTACGCGTCCCCCTGACCGTCCGGTTCCCGGGCGCCGGCATGCACGACGTGTCGCTGGAGCTACCCGAGGACGAGCTTGCAGGAGACAACAGGCGCTGGTCCTCGGTCCCGGTGAAGGACTCGCTCCTGATCCGCCTGGTCGACGGCGAGCCATCGTCGGAGCCGTTCGGGTCGGAGGTCGACTTCCTCGCGGCCCCGCTCTCCATCGGCGTGGGATCCGCGGAAGCCTGGCGAACCGAGGTGGTTCAGGAAACCGACTTCGTCTCGCCCAGGCTCGATTCACCGGACGTCCTGGTCATGGCCAACGTCGCCGCGCCCACCGCCGAGCAGGCCTCGCGGATCGACCGGATGGTGCGCGACGGCATGGGCCTGATGATCTTCACCGGCGCCAAGCTCGACACCGGCCTCTACAACGACCTGCTCTACCGGACCAACGCCCGCGTGCTTCCCGTCGCCCTGAAATCGCTGGTCGACGAGGAAATCCGCGGGATCGTCGTCGAACCGCTGCGGCCTTCCCCGCTGGAGAAGCTGCTCGACCTGAAGACGTCGGCCCTGGAGCGGGTCCCCGTCCGGCAGATCATGGCGGTCGACGAGACGAGCGAGGAGGGGAAGGTCCGCGTGCTGGCGAGGTGGAACGACCCGGGCCGATCGCCGGCGGTCATCGAGCGGATTTCGGGCGAAGGCCGGGTCCTGCTCTGGACGACCACCGCCGACCGGGCCGGCAACGACTGGCCGATCGAGCCGAGCTTCGTGCTGGCGATGCGCGAGGCGGTCCTGGGCGTCTCGCGGCCGACGAGCTTCGCCAACACGGTCAGCGCCGGCGACCTGGTCCGGCGCGTCGTGCTGACCAGCCAGCAGGTCTCCAACGTCCGGGTCGCCCCCCCGGGCGGCGGCGAGCCCCTGCCCTTGCTTGCCTCGCCCGTCCAGGGCAGGCCCGACGACGAGGGCCCGGCGGTCGAATTCAGCGTGCCGGACACGCGTCGGGCCGGGCTCTATCGGGTCTCCTGGGACGAGGGGGCGCTGGGCACTCAGCAGGATTCGTACGCCGTGAACCCGGACGCCCGCGAGAGCGATCTCGATCGGATCGGCCAGGCGGACCTGAAGACGCTGCTGGCCCCTTTGCAGGTCGAGGTGGCCGAGGCTCGTGGGGGCGGGGCCGACCTCTTCTCGCCGGTTGGCCGCGAACTCTGGCACGAGGCCGCCCTCTTCCTGCTGGTCCTGCTCGTCGGCGAGTCGATCGTGGCGGCGTGGGTCGGCCGTTCTCGTTGATGTCCCCAGGGAACTCATGAACACATTCACGCGGTTACTCCTGGGGTTGGATCGGTCGCCGGGCGCCGAGGCGGGCGTCGGCTCGCGGCTGGAGTTCGCGGCCCTGCCGCGCGGGGCGGTCTCCGTCGCGCTGGCGCTGGCGGCCGTCGCGGTCGCGTACCTGCTCTGGCGGCTCTATCGCCGCGAGAGCCGCGACCTGTCGCCCGGCAAGCGCGGGTTGCTCGTCGGCCTGCGCGGGCTGACCCTGCTGGCGCTCGCGGCGATGCTGCTGGAGCCGGTGCTGGTCTCCAGCCGGACCGAGACCCTGAAATCGCAGCTGGCCATCGTGGTCGACGACTCGGAGAGCATGAAGTTCTCCGACCCATACACCGACGCCTCGCGCGCCGTCGACATCGCGTCGGCCCTGAAGCTGCAAACCGCGGATGGCCGTGCCCCCGCGGATCGGCTGCGGGAGACCCCCCGCCTCGACCTGGTCAAGACGGCCCTCAGGCCCACCCTCGATGCGCTTGGCAAGGGCCGCGACCTGTTCGTCTACGACCTCGACTCCGCGGCCCGCGGCGGCACGGGTTCGTCGGCGAAAACCAGGACGGTGGACGCGATCAAGCCCAGCCGGCCGATCTCCCCGCTGGGCGATGCCCTGGGCGGGGTGCTAGCGGCGCACCGGGGTCAGCACGTCGCGGGCCTGGTCCTGGCGACCGACGGCCGGTCGAACGCCGGCGATGACCCGCTCCGCGCCGCCGAGGCCGCCGTCCGCCAGAACATCCCGATCTACGTCATCGCCGCCGGTGCCGACGAAGGTCCGCGCAACGTCCGGCTCTCCGAGATCGAGGTCAGCCCGGTCGTCTTCGTCCGCGACCCGATGAACGTGGCCGTCGTCGTCGAGGCCCGTGGCCTGCGCGACGCCGAGGCCACGGTCGTCCTGGAGCAGCGGACCAACGACGGCGGCTGGGAGTCGGTGGCCAGCCAGCGGGTCGTGCTGGGCGAGGACGGTATCCTCAAGCGGACGACGTTCCGGGTCACCCCCAAGGTGGTCGGCCAGGTTGAGTTTCGCGCCCGGGTCGAGGACGCGGGGCCCGAGCTGACCCAGGAAGACAATGTGTCCACCGCAGCCGTGAAGGTCGTCCGCCAGCAGATCCGGGTCCTGGTCATCGCCGGTGCCCCGTCGCCCGAGGTCCAGTTCCTGCGCAACGCCCTGATGCGCGACCAGCACGTCGAGTTCACCGCCTGGCTCCAGCACGCCGACCCCGGCTACCGCCAGGCCGGCGACCGGCCCATCGCCAGGCTCCCCCGCGACCAGGCGGAGCTGCGCAAGTATGACGCCCTGCTCCTGATCGACCCAGATATGAAGGACCTCGGGCCCGAGTGGCCCGACCTGATCACGCACTTCGTCGGCCAGGAAGGCGGGGGCCTGATCTACGTCGCCGGCGAGCTTTATTCGCAGCAGCTTTACGACGAGGCGGACGCGGCGAGCGCCTCGGGCAACTGGACAAAGATCTTGCCGGTGGTGCGTGATCCCGGCCTCTTCCGCACCGAGGCCGAGGTCCGGCTGAGCACCCAGAGCACCTACACGCTCGACCTCACCGGCGAAGGGCGCAGCGACCCGGTCTTCGAGTTCAACGCCGACCCGATCCGCAACCGGTCGATCCTGACGAGCCTGCCGGGGATGTACTGGAGCTTCCCCGTCACCCGGGCCAGGCCGGGGGCCACGGTGCTCACCCGCCACGGCGACCCTCGGATGCAGAACCAGCACGGGCGGCAGGTGTTGCTCGCCTCGCAGCTGTATGGGCCGGGCCGTACGGTCTTCATCGGCTTCGACAGCACCTATCGCTGGCGCTATCTGTCCGAAGATTACTACGACGGCTTCTGGGCTCGACTGGTCGACCGGGCCGGTCGCAACAAGGCGCTCGGCGGGCGATTCCCCTATCAGGTCCACCTCGGCAAGGGGGCCTACCGGGTCGGCGATCAGGTGACCGTCGATGTCCGGTCCACCGAGCCGGGCGCGATCGCCGAGGCGGCCGAGTTGACCGCCGAGCTGGAAATCGCCGGGCAGCCGCCCGAGCCGTTGCCGTTCAAGGCGGCCGCCGACACGCCCGGCACGCTGACCGCCACCTTCCCGGCGCAGCAGGCGGGTGCCTACACCTTGCGGATCGTCTCGGCCACCGCGGCCGACCCGGGGTCGGGCGTCCGGGCCTCGACCACCACGTTCCGGGTCGAGCCCCCCCGTCGCGAGATCGACGAGCCCGCCCTGAACCGGCCGCTCCTCACCGAGCTGGCCCGTATCACCAAGGGACGCGTCTTCGAGCTGGCCGACGTGAGCAAGCTCGACGCCGCCATCCCCATCCGAGAGGTGACGCGGACCCTGGAGACGCGAGACGAACTCTGGGACGCGCCGCTCTTTTCCGCGACAATTGTCCTGAGCCTCACCGCCGAGTGGATCTTGCGCAAGATGTTCCGGATGGTCTGACCAGCAACGGCGTCGAGCAGTCCGAAAGTCCGGGGGCCGAATCGTGGCGATTGCGACCGAACTTCCAGGCCTGGAATCACTCAGAGATGAGCAGGCCGCCCTGCGTGCGCGGCTCGCCGGGCTACGCCGCCGCTTGCAGCTCCAGCTGACCCTGGAATCCGCCGTCGAGGTGACGACCGTCCTGGTACTGGCCGCCGCCGCCCTGGTGCTGCTGGACTGGTGGCTTCGTCCGGGAGTTTCCGCCCGGCTCGCGCTGCTGGCCATCGCCCTGGCCGCGGGGCTGACCTTCCTGGCGATCCGAGCCTTGAAGCGTTGGCGATCGTCGAAGGTCGACGACCTGGCGCTGGCGATGACGCTCGACCACTACCGCCCGGGCGTCGGCCAGCAGATCGCCGACGTGCTCCAGCTCCCCGACCTTGTCGACGGTCCCGACGCCGAGGCGCATGCGTCGCCGGCGATGGTCCGCCTGGCCGTGCGGCGGGCGAGCGAAGCCCTGGCCGGCTCGGACTGGGGCTCGCTCTGGAACCGAAGGCGGACGAAGGCGTGCCTCGTCGCGCTGGGGCTGGGCCTGCTCGTCCCGGCCGCGTTCGCCCTGGTCGCACCTGCGGCAGCCCGCCTGAGCTTCGCCCGCTGGCTGCTCGGGTCGTCGGAACGCTGGCCGCAGCGGACCTACCTCACCGTGATGGGCCTCGACTCCCGAGGGATGTTGATCGCCCCGCGCGGCGAGCGGTTCCAGGTCGAGGTCCGCGGCGACATGCCGCTCGTCGATCGCAGGGGCGATCGCTGGGCCGTCGGCGGCCGGGGGGAACCGCTGGTCCTGGCGAAGAAACCGAGCAAGCCGGGCGTCCCGGCGGCCGTCTCGATCCGCGAGCGGACCGCCGAAGGAGCCAGGCGCGACGCCGTGATGGTGGCCTCGGGCCCGGCGCAATTCCGCCACGAGCTGCCCGCGTCCCCCACGCCCTCGACCTTCGAGCTGACCGCCAACGACGACTGGCTCGGGCCGATCCGGGTCGAGCGGGTTGACCGGCCAACCCTGGCCGATCTCAGGCTCAGCGTCCGGGAGCCGGGCGCCACCTACGAAGGGGCCCGCAACGTCGCCGATCCTCGCCAGCACCTGCTCTTCCTGCCCGACACCGAGGTCGAATTCACGTTCGTCGGCAGCGAGCCGCTGGCCGGAATCCGCCTCAACGTCCACCCCGGCAGCCCGCCCGTCGTCGAACGCATCGACCCGAAGACGTTCAAGGCGAAGTGGGTCTTGCACGAGGCCACGACGCTGGAGGTGGTCCTCACCTCGGCGTCCAACGGCCTGACCTCGCAGCCCAATTTCCTGTCGATCAGCATCCAGCGCGACCGCGAGCCTCGCATCACGATGCGGGCCGTCGGCGTCGGAACCCGGGTCACGCCGGTCGCCACCATCCCGCTCACGATCGGGGCCACCGACGACCTCGGCCTGGCGGCGCTCCGCATCCAGGCCGACCGGACGACACCCGGCGGCGACTCTGAGGAGCCGAAGACGGCCCGCAAGACAATCCCCCTCCCCCTACCCCAGGACTCCGACCGCGCGGTGCTCGACCAGCAGTTCCAGCATGACGTGCTGCTCCAGGCCGAGCCCCCCAAGGTCGGCACCATCCTCAGGTTCGTGGCCGAGGCCGACGACCGCTGCGCCCGGGGTGCTCAGACCGGCCGGTCGGGCACGCTCCAGCTCATGGTCGTCTCCGTCGAAGAACTCTTCTACGAGATCCTGATCCGACAGCGCGCCGAGCGGGCCAAGTTCGTCGCGGCGCTGGAGGGCCTGGAGAAGCAGACCCCGACGCTGGCTACCGAGGCACCCCCCGAGGACGTCCTGAAGGTGCTGCGTGCCCATCACTCGGCCTCGCGCCTGGTCGACCAGATCGCCGGCCGGCTGACCGACACCTTGCAGGAGATGAAGCTCAATCAGGTCGGCACGCCCAAGTCCCACAGGCTGCTGCAAGAGGCCGTCATCGACCCGACGAAGGCCCTTTCCGCCGGCCCGATGAACGCGACGAGGGCGGCCCTCCAACCCCTCTCCAGCCCGGCCGGCGGCAAGCAGTCCGACCGCGAAACGGCCCGCCGCCTGCACGACGAGGTGGTGACCAAGATGAAGGCGATCCTGGATCAGATGTCGCAGTGGGAGAGCTTCATCGACGTCGTGAACCAGGTGGCCGAGGTTATTCGGATGCAGCAGGGCGTGCTCCAATCCACCGAAAAGGCCCGAGAATCGCGAACGCAGGAGGTCTTCGATGACAAGCCCTAGCCGACCCGCACCGCCGACCGAGCGACGACGGATCTGCCTCGCGGCCGGCCTCGTCGCGGCCCTCCTCATCGCCAATCCCACCCATCGAGGGGCCCTGGCCCAGG
This sequence comes from Isosphaeraceae bacterium EP7, assembly GCA_038400315.1. Lineage (NCBI taxonomy): Bacteria > Pseudomonadati > Planctomycetota > Planctomycetia > Isosphaerales > Isosphaeraceae > Kueselia > Kueselia aquadivae. The sequence continues at coordinate 4,188,103 of CP151667.1, read as the reverse complement.
ACCCGAAAGCCGCCGACGTCTTCGACGAGGAGAAGCCGGAGAAGGCGAAAGAAGAAACGCCGAAGCCGGAGACGCCCAAAGAAGAATCGCCGAAGCCGGGCGAAACGAAGCCAACCGAGGTTCCGAAGGCCAAGGCCGAAGAACCCGCGCAGGGCACCGACTCGATCGGCTTCACCCAGGAGAACGTCGCCTCGCAGATGACCGAACTGGAGGAGCGCATGTTCCGGCTCTCGGAGGCGTTACGCACCCTGGAGCCCGAGAACGCGTCTCGCCTGAACCTCGCCCTGAAGTTCTCCCGCGAGGAGCTGATCCTGCACCAGATGCGGGACACCCAGAAGCTCCTGAAAGAGGCCCAGCTCTCCAAGGCCGAGACCGAGGCCAAGGAGCTGCTTGCCAAGCTGGAGCACCTCCGCAACCTGCTCCTGGCCGAGGACCTCGACTTCCAGATGAAGCTGGCCCGGCTCAGGCAGATCCGCGAGAGCCTTGCCCAGCTCGACCGCATCATCAAGGACGAGAAGCGCGAGATGGCCTGGTCGCGGACGGCCCTGGAGACCCAAGCCGAACTCGAGCAGCTGAAGGCCAGGAAGGCCGACCTGGAGGCGCTCGTCCTCGCCCAGGGGAAGGTCATCGCGGACACAAAGGCCGTCCCCGCCGGGGCCGAGCCGCCGGCGCGTGAGGCCCTCCGCGGTCGAGAGGCCGAGGTCCGCAAGTCGGCCGCGAAGCTCGCCGCCGATCCCCTCTTCGCCACCCAGCAGCCAGCCCACCTCAAGCAGGCCGACGAGCCGCTCGAAGATGCCCTGACCAACCTGGCTGCCGCGGAGAAGGGCAAGGAGGCCGTCGCCGATGAGGAGAAGGCGCAGGAATCATTCCGCAAGGAGCTGGAACGGCTCAACGGGCGGATCGAGGAGGCCACCAAGGCGGTCGCCGCCGACGAGTTCCGCAAGTCAGAGATCGACCAGGCCCGCAACCGGTCCGCGACCGACTCCCTGGGCAAGGCCTCGGCCCGCCTGGGCAACACCGGTGTCGCCCTCCAGAAGGACCTGATCCGCGCAGGCGGCTCGATGCAGTCCGCCGAGGGGGATCTCGCCAAGACCGAGGCCGAGCCCGCGTCGAAGGACCAGCTCGAGGCCCTGAAGCACCTGACCAAAGGGCGGGATGAGCTGGCCAAGGCGTCCGAGAGCCTGCTCACCGAACTCCGCGGAGAGCTGCAAACCAGGATCATCGCCGAGCTGGCCGAGATGCACGAGATCCAGGTCTCGATCCGCGAGACCACCCAGGCACAGGCCCCGCGCGTCGCCCAGAAGTCGCGTACGGCCCTGATCCTCCTCTCCGGCCTCTCTCAGAAGGAGGGCGAGTTGGCCAGCCGCACCAACACCCTCCGCGTGCTGACCGAGGAGATCGAGTTCGGCATCGCGCTGCCGACCGCGCTCGGAGTCCTGTCCCGCCAGATGGTCAAGGCCAGCATCCTGCTCAAAGAGGGGGACGCCTCCCCGGCGACCATCGCCCTGGAAATTCGTATCGAGGAAGACCTGCTGAGCCTGGCCGAGGCCATGCGCCGGCTCTCGCCCACGAAGCCGCCGCCCCCCGGCACCCCACTCCCCTCGAATCCGAGGGACCGCGAGCGCGAGCTGAACCGGCTCGTCGCCGAGCTGAAGATGATCCGCCTGCTCCAGACCCGGCTCAACGACGACACCGTCGCGGTCGACGGCACCCGCCCCGGCGCCGCGACGATCCCGCCCGCCCTCCGGCGGGAGATCGAGGCCCTCAACTCGGCCCAGGAAGAGATCCGCGACTCGCTGTCGAAGATCTCCGAGCAACTCGAGCCGCCGCCGGAATCGGACAACCCCCTGCTCAACCCCGATCGGCTCCTGAAGAAGCGCGAAATCTGACTCAAACGCATCGACCATCTTACACGCGAGGGTCCGATGAAACGATCGATTCGCCCCCTGTTCCTGTCGGCCGCGGTGGCCGCCTGCATGGCCAGCACCGCCCACGCCCAGACGCTCTCGGGCATCTCGTCAAAGATGACCGGAGTCGCCGGCGAGTTGGGAAAACTCAAGACCGGTGAGCCGGTCCAGAAGGATGAGAAGGCGATCGTCAGCGACCTGGACGCCATCATCGCGGCCCTGGAGAAGGAGTGCCAGGCCTGCAAGAACGGCATCAAGAAGAACAACCCCAACTCGCCACTGGCCGACTCGGTCATCAGGGGGGGGACCGGCGGCATCGGCGACCTCGCCGAGCCGGGCAAGGGGAACAAGGACTGGGCCAAGCTCTCCGACCGCGAGCGCGACCGCATCCTCCAGTCCATGACCGAAGGGTTCCCGCCCGAGTACCAGGTCGTCCTGGAACGCTACTACCGGCGCCTGGCCGAGGAGAAGTCCGCCGCCGGATCTCCGGCCGCCCCCGCCAAGGCCGACGCGACCAGGACGGAAACGCCCTGAACGACCGAGCGGTGGGCGGGTTGATCACCAGACGTAGCGCAGCCACCGAGGACGACCGATGCACGCCTTGATCCTGCTCCTGATCGGCTTCCAGGGCCCGATGGTGGTCTTCCAAGGCCAGATGGTCTTCCGGGGCCAGATGGGCCCGAATGGCCAGCCGGTCCCGGTCGCCGTGGCCACCCCAGGCAGCTCCGCCAATTACGCCCGCGCGCTCGACGCCAAGTCCCTCGACCAGGCGACCCTGGATGTCGAGGGCTACGGCGAGAAGAAGGCGTTGAAGCGGGAGGACGACGGGCTGAGGATCACCCTCGGGCCGGGCAACCAGGAGACCGGCTGGAAGTCGCCGCAGGCGCTCAAGATCGGCGGAGACTTCACCATCTCCGCCGATCTCTCGATCAAGACGATGCCCAAGCCCGCCCAGGAAGATGGCGTGGCCGTGGGCCTGGCCATCGCCACGCAGGACATCAATCAGCCCGACCTTGCCCTGATCCGCCTGCGCGAGCCTGGCGGCGCCGACGTCTACCGATCCGTGGAGAAGCCCAACCCCAACGACCCGATGCAGCAGATGCGCATGCAGCAGCAGATGATGATGATGAACATGAGGGGAATGGGCTTCCCGCAGCCGAACGCCAAGCCTCCCAAGCCGCCGCGTATGACCTTCCCCGCCGCCGGCGATACAGTCCACTTCGAGCTGAAGCGCGAGGGGGGAACCGTCCGCTACCAGGTCTCCGAAGGCGTCGGGGGCCGCCCGCGCTACCTAGGGCAAGTCAACCTCGGGCCGGGCGACATCGCCGCCCTGAAGCTGTTCGCCACGAACCGCAACGGCGCCGAGCCCATCAACGTCCTTCTGCGCAACCTGACGATCCACGCCGACCGAATCACCGGCCTGGGCACCTCGGTCCGCACCATCCGCGGCGAGATCGTTTACGGCGAGCCCACCTCCATCAAGGATGGAGCCCTACTCATCGGCGGCCAGGTTGCAGGCACGCCGCAGCCAGGAAATGCCAATCCAGGCCAACCTCGCACGGTCGTGCCGGGGGGCGCGACCACGACAACCACGGAGGTCGCGGTCGCGGTCAATCGTGTCGTTGTTGCGGCCCCCGCTCCGGCCGCAGCTGTGGTTGTCGCCCCCGCCCCCGCTCCGGCTGCGCCGGTCGTCGCGGCCCCGGCAGCGCCGGCCGACAAACCGGGCACCACGCCTACGCCCCCCAAGGATGCCACGCCTTCCCCTGCCGGCACCGCCCCGGGCTCGGCGCCGGCCAAGCCCCCGGAGCCGCCCAAGGAGAAAGCACGAATCCCCCTCGACGAGGTCGAACTCGTCCGATTCGAGCGAACCCCTGCCCTGACCGGCCACTTCCTGGGTCAACCCAACTTCGACTTCACCATGCCCGCTCCTGGGGCAAAGACGGACCCTTCCCCCGCGAAGGACGAGACGAAGAAGGACGAGACGAAGAAGGACGAGACGAAGAAGGACGAGACGAAGAAGGACGAGACGAAGAAGGACGAGACGAAGAAGGACGAGACGAAGAAGGACGAGACGAAGAAGGACGAGACGAAGAAGGACGAGACGAAGAAGGACGAGACGAAGAAGGACGAGACGAAGAAGGACGAGACGAAGAAGGACGAGACGAAGAAGGACGAGACGAAGAAGGACGAGACGAAGAAGGACGAGACGAAGAAGGACGAGACGAAGAAGGACGAGACGAAGAAGGACGAGACGAAGAAGACCCCCACCGCCCTGGATGTCAATGCACCTCCTCCTGGCACGGCCGCCGCACCGACGGTTCAAGCCAAGGTGGAACCGAAGAAGAACGGGATCCGGGATCTGCAACTATCGCTGGGCAACCTCAGGAACGCGGCCATCACGCAGGTGACCGTCAGTTGCCCGACCGACAAGGGTCAAGGCAGTTGGCGGCTCGACACCTCCGGGTCTGCGGACTGGCCCCTCGTCGTCCGCCGCTCGGGAACCGAAGGCTGGGCCGACTTGTTCCTGGAGCCCCCCGCCGGCGACTGCTTCGAGAAAGACTTCAACGTCGCGGTGACCTATGCCGACGGTCAGAACGCGAATGCGACCTTCAAAGCCAGCAAGCACACCGACCCGAAGCTCGCCGTCGACCCCAAAGGGCCCGCCGATCCCGCCCCCGACGCCTGGGTCTACCTGATCGGGGATGAGAAGATCTTCGGCAAGCTGGGGGCCATCGGCGAGGAGACACTGACGCTGACCACGCCTTGGCAGGACAAACTTGACGTGCCGCTCGGCCGGATTGCAGGAGTCCATCTCGCCCAGGAAGGGCGAAAGGAAACGCCCGAATCGTTCGCGCGGCGGCTCAAGACTCCCGGCACCGAAGACCTCCTGCTGGCCCGGTCGAAGGCGGGTGACGTCGTCGCCATCTCGGGAGTCGTCGCCGGTTCCGAGGCCGAGAAGCTGAGCTTCCGCTATCAAGGGAAACTCAGGACTCTCCCCCTGAAGCTCGTCGAAGGCCTGGTGATGGCCTCGAGGCCCAACGCTCGCAAGGCCAACGACCTGCGACCGACCTTCTCCCTCCCCGGCGGGCAGTCGATCTCGGGGACCTGGAAGGGAATCGAGGCCGCCACATGGAAGGTCGAGACCCCCTGGGGCCAGGAATTGAAGCTCCCCGCGCCCGAGGTTCAGGAGGTCCGGTTCCGAGGCGGCAAGCAAACCTTCCTGTCGGACCTCGTCCCGAGCAAGATCGAGGAGACACCCTTCTTCGGCCGCAAGGTGCCGTATCGGCGCGACCTGGCGCTAAACGGCGAACCCCTGAAGATGGGCGGGCAACGCTATGAACGTGGCCTGGCCGTCCACTCACGCAGCCGACTGACCTACGACCTCGACGGTCGATACTCGACCTTCGAAGCCCTGGTCGGCTTCGACGATGCGGCCAGCCGCAAGGGACGCGTCGATTGCCGGGTCTTCGCCGACGGCAAGGAACTCTTCGCCAACACCGACCTGAGGGCCGACGGTGAGCCGGTCAAACTCAGCCTCCCGGTCGAGGGGGCCCAGCAACTGACGCTCCTGGTCGACTACGGACAGGGGGAGGACACCGGCGATCGCCTGATCTGGGCCGACGCCAGGATCTACCTCAAGGCCCCAACGAAGGTCTCCGCGACGAGCGCCGCTCCCGCGAAAGACTGACCCCCAACGAACAGCCGAGTTCGCCGCGACCGAGTCAGCGAAGGGCCCATCGATGAAGCGACCTCTCGTCCAAATCCTGCTCCTCTGGGCCGCGTCCGCGGTCAGTGCGCCGACCTTCGCGCCGGCGGCCGACGACGCCAAGGCATCGCCGATCGAGGTCCACGAATGGTCGATCTGGGTCGGCCAGCCCGCGCAGCCGAACCTCAACGGGACCAGGATTTATCGTAACGCGATGCCCGACGTTGTCGGCACCTCGCGAGCGAAGTTCGAGGAGAAGGACCTGGCCGCCAAGTTCCCGATCGCGCCGATCTCCGTCGTCCAGGCGTACGGCGAGCCGACCAAGGATGTCGACATCGAGATTCGCGCCAAGAAAGGGACGTTCGTCGCACACTGGCCCCCCAGCACCGACCGGGGCGGGCGGATCCAGTGGTTCGGATCCGACCTCCTCGCCGCGCTCCCGCCGGGAATCCCCGAAAACTACCTGCCGGAAACCCACTGGTTCCAAACCTTGAGGGCCTCGAAGCCCGCCCTCTACGTGAAAAACGAGACGCGAACCGAACGATTCCTCGCCTACGACACCGAGCTGACCACGCCGGTCCCCGTGCGGCTCCGGGGCGGTCCCGATGAGTACACCCTCCAGAACCTGACCGGACGCACGCTCGTCGACATCGCCGTCATCGCCCCCGCCGCGGGGGGCTTCCGCGTCGGCTGGCTCGACGAGCTGCCAACCGCCGCGCCCGCGAAGGAAGAGGAAAAGAAGGACGACAAGTCGGCGAAGAAGACCGCCGAGGAGAAGGCCGAGGCGGTCTTCGAGGAGGGCGAGAAGGCCCCCAAGGCGAAGGACGACGCCCTCACCCCGATCCCCGCCGAGGGCGACGCCGACGTGCGTGCCCAGGTCGACCAGATCCTCAATCGACCCATCACCCTGGCCGTCGACCGGGCCCCCCGCAAGGATGCCATCAGCCTGATCGCGGGCCAGGCTCGCCTGAGTTACGAGCTGGACGACAAGGCCCTGGCCAAGGCCGAGGTCGACATGAGCCTGCCAGCCACCCTGAAGGTGGGCCAGGGAACAGCCCGCGACTCCCTTTCGGACGTGCTCGCGGGCGCCGGCCTGAGCTACCGCATCACCGAGAATGGCAGCCTCTACATCACCACCGCCGCCAGACTCGCCGAGGACAACACCAAGAAAGGGGCCGCCGTCGAGGGGCCGCCGATCAAGCTGACCATGGGCCAGCCCCTGATGCCGTCGAGCCCTTCCTACCGCGAAGTCACGCACGACTCGCTCGCCCGCCGCCTGAAGAAGCAAGGGCTGCGCGACGAGTCCGCCCGGCTCCTGCTGGAACGATATGGCAAGAATCTCTTCGAACCCGGCGAGCTGATCGTACTGGCCCACCTGTCGCGCGACGCGATCGACGAGGCGGTGCTCCTCGACGTCTTCCCACCGCCCAAGACATTCGTCCGGACGGCGCTCGTCGTCACGCACGGGATCGACCCGAGGCTCCAGGACAAGGCGCGGACCCTGGTGCAGCAGCTCGGCGACGCCACCCCCAAGACGCGAGAATCGGCCGAGACCCGCTTGCAAGAGCTGGGAGCCGCCGCCATCCCGGTCCTCGAAGATGCCTTGAAAGACAAGGACATCGAGGTCGTCTTCCGCGCCGAGCGCCTGCTCTTGCGGCTAAACCGACAGGTCCCCTGACGCAAGGGCCAGGTTGGCGATCCATCGTTAGCGGCGGGTCTAAACCCCGCCGCACTTATCAAGATCCAGGACCAAGGAACTTCGTGCAGCGTCTTCGGATTCAAGGCCATGAGGAGGAATGGGCAGAGGCGGGATCGAACCGCCGACACCAGGATTTTCAGTCCTGTGCTCTACCAGCTGAGCTATCTGCCCGGGAGACATCGGACTCTGCGGGTCATCCATGGTGAATGGCCCGGTCGAACGACGCCGGGGCATCATATCGCGGCAGGCCACCCGGGGTCAATGGTCGGGAGGGTCGATTGTGTCGGTTTCTGCCTTCGCCCTGGACCCAGCGGTCATCGACCGCCTGGAAGCCGGTGCGCGGGCCTCAATCTTCCCGAAATGGACGTCGGGGGCACTGGATCATTGACTCCTGGTGGACTCGGATTAGAATGAGTCCCGTCAGCCAAGCATCGGGCGCATAGCTCAGTTGGCTAGAGCGCGCCCCTGATAAGGGCGAGGTCCGAGGTTCAAATCCTCGTGCGCCCAAATGAAAAACGGCCCCCGCAGCGAATCATCGCTGCGGGGGCCGTTTTCGTTGAACTCAAGCGGCGAGGCTCATTCCTCGTCGTCGTCCTCTTCAGCTTCCGCCTCGGAGTCGGAATCGGAGTCGGCATCGGTATCGTCATCCTCCTCGCCTTCCTCGTCGTCATCGCCGGGCGTGATGGCCGCGACGACGGGCTCGATGGCGAGGGGACGCGGGATGGCGGAGCCAAGGCCCGGGGCATTGTCGGGCATCGGCTCCTTCGTCTTCTGGACGAAGTGCGTGCCCTTGCCGCGAGCGGTCATCTCGGCCGCCTTGGCCTCGGCCGCCTCCTTCTGGGCGAACTCGAAGGTTGCGATCGGCTTGAAGGCGTCATTCAAGACGGTCCAGACGATCCGCATCCGAGCGGCCGCCTTGACGGCCTTGACGGCCTTGACCTTGGCCTTGGTGGCCTTCGGCTTCTTTTTCGGACGTCGTTCCGATTCATCATCGGCGTCTTCGACCTGATCTTCCGCCTCGTCCTCCATGGGATCGAGCGGCTCGGCCGCGTCGTATTGTCGACGCAAGTCCATGCGATTCTGCGGTTTGCCTGCCATTGATGTCGCCCTTCACGGGACCAGTTGCTCTCGCCGAGCCGGGCGCAGCGATCCGACACGCGCACGGACGTTCGGGATTCACGTGCCAGATCGGACGAGCTCTAGTTTAGTCGCAGATCGCCCGCAATACCACGCGCCACGCGACCACGTGAGGCGGACGTCTCAGCTCCCACCTGCCGGACCAGCTCCGAGGGGAGGAACGGCTTGCTCAGGAAGCGGTCGACCCCGACCGAACGAAGCATCCCCTCAGCCTCGCCCTGGACGGCCGCACTGCAAATGATCAGGCCCTGAGACGGGCAGCGTGCCTTGATCCAGCGGCTCACCTCAACGCCGCTGCGACGGGGGAGGTTCAGGTCGCAGAGCACGACGTCGAAGGGTCCGGAATCGTCGTAACGTTCGATGGCTTCTTGCCCATCGGCGGCTTCGACGACCACGAAACGCTCGATCCGGAGATACTCGGCGACGAGCCGCCGGAGGATCGCTTCATCCTCGACGAGCAAGATCGTTCCGCGCCGTTCCATCGGCGTACCTCGCATGAGTTCGAGGCCCGATGTGGGAGGGCAGCGCTGCCCTCCGAGGAGGCCTCATCGTGGGAGTCGGGCGGATGCTAACCGCGATCCTCCCGCGCGCCCATCGAAGTTCGCCCTCGGCGAACGTTCGGGGTTTCCCCGAAGAATCACTGGGCCAGCAGCTGCAAGGTCCGCTTGATGAGCGCGGAGGCGGACGCCAGGCTGTCCTCGGGGCTGGCCTTCAGCCCCTGGATGCGCTCGAACGCGTGAAGAAACTCGACGTCGAGCAGGCCGGGGCGGACGTAGATCGTCTCGCAGGCGAGGAGCAGGCAGCGCAGGCCCGCCTCGCGGTAACCCTTGGCGTAGACCAGGGCCCGGATGCAGGAGAACATCGCCTCGTAGCAGAGGAACGTCACATCGGCAGGGTCGCCCTGCCCCGTCGACTGGAGATTGGAGGCCGCCTCAAGCCGATCGCCGGCCATCGCCAGCAGCCCGCCGATGCGATTTTTCGCCTCGGCGTCCGCAAACAGATATGGGCTGTCGAGGCACTTTGCCAGCGTATTGACGATGCCCATTGCGTCGCACTCGCATCGCGGGGAAGGGAGGATCGGGGACGAGGTCGTCACGGGAGAGCCAGGCGGCCATAGCGCCGCAGCGGTGGCTACCGAATCGTGACCTTTCGGACTGCCGGGGGTTCATTCAAGGCGTCGACCGGGGCCGGTTCGTCGAGGAACTGGATGACCTGGGTTCCGGTGATGAGCATGGGCTCGGCCGCGGTGGTCATGGCGTCGAGCAGAGGGGCCGGGTAGAGACCGAAGGCCGTCACGATCACCGTGGCCACGAGGACCGGGATCCGGATGGTCGCCGGAGTGGGCCTCATCGGCAGCGGACCGGGCGGGCGCAGGAACATCGCCCTGAGGACCCGGACGTAGTAGAACGCCGAGACGACGCTGTTGAACAGGCCGAGGGCGACGAGCCAGCGGAAGGCCAGCCGGCCCTTCTCGCCGCCGTCATTGAGCGCCTCGCTGAACATGAAGATCTTGGCGTTGAAGCCCGCAAGCGGCGGCATGCCGATCAGCGAGAGCATCAGCAAGACCATGCATACGCCGAGGATCGGATACGTCTGGCCGACGCCATTCAGGTCGTCGATCTCGTCGGTACCCCGCTCCTTGGCCAGCCAGGCGGCGACGGCGAAGGCGCCGATGTTGCTGAACCCGTAGATGACCAGGTAGAAGAGCACCGCGCCGGTCGCCTCATTCCCCCGCACCGAGATCCCGGCGGCCAGCACGCCGACGAGCATGTAGCCGGCGTGGGCGATCGACGAGTAGGCCAGCATCCGCTTGAAGTTCGTCTGCGCAAGCGCGGCGAAGTTTCCGTAGGTCATGGTCGCCGCGGAGATGACCGCAACGATGCCAATCCAGCCGGGGCTCAGCTCGCTGGCGGCGCCATAAGACCATGGGCCCAGGGCGTAAAGCATCACCTTCATCATGGCGATGAAGCTGGCGACCTTCGACCCCGTGGCGACCCAGGCCGCGACCGGTGCCGGTGCCCCCTCGTAGGCGTCGGGAGCCCATTGGTGGAACGGCACGGCGGCGATCTTGAAGCCGAAGCCGACCAGGATCATCAGGACCGCCGTCGCGGCGGCGATGTTCCCGCCCAGGCCGGCCATCTCGCCCGACTTGGGAGTCAGCGCCACCGCGATGGCCGGAAGCCTGGTCGTGCCGGTCAGACCGTAAATCAAGCTCAGGCCGAAGAGGAAGAGCGCCGAGGAGACGCTGCCGTAGACGAAGTATTTCAGGCCCCCCTCGACCGAGCGCCGCTTGTCCTTCTGGATGGCCGTGAGCAGGTACAGGCAGATGGTCATCATCTCGAGCGCGAGGAAGAGGGTCAGCAACTCCTCGGCCGCGACGAGGAAGAGCATGCCCACGGTCGCCCAGAGCAGCAGGGCGTAGTACTCGCCCCAGTCGCGGGTGAAGTCCCAGCCCATCGACAGGATGACCACCAGGGCCAGCATGGCGAGGATGATGACGTTGAACCAGGCGACGGCCAGGTCGCCCGAGATCGTGCCCATGAACAGCAGCGGGTCGGCGTTGAGATTCAGGTTGAGCCCGAGGAAGAATGGCTTCTCGTAGCTGAGCCGGGTCGAGACGAAGGGGGCGGCCAGGAACAGGGTCGCCACGATGCCGAGCAGCGACAGCGTGCCGAGGACCCGGTTGCGCTGCGCCGGAGGCGTGTTGCGCAGCAGGCTGAAGTCGACGACGAGCACCAGCAGCCCCACGGCGGCCAGGACCGTGTGGGGGATCAGGAACACGAAGTCGGTCATGAAGGGCAGCCTGGACATCGATGCGAGCCTCGGGCGGTGGGCGTTGCGTCGGGGCGATTCGGGTCGGGCGGCTTCAGCCGGCCAGCGAGTTGTAGCGGTCGACGTCGGCGGCCTGCCAGCGGCGGTAGGCCAGCAAGATCATGCCGATTCCCACGGAGACCTCGGCGGCGGCGATGGTCACGACGAAGACGGCGAACATGACGCCGGTCAGGGCTCCGTCCTCGGGCGAGGGCTCTCGATACCGCCAGAAGGCGACGAGGTTGATGTTCGCCGCGTTGAGCATGATCTCGATGGCCATCAGCACGGCCACCGCGTTGCGGCGCACCAGGACGCCGAAGAGGCCGATGCCGAATGACGCGGCCGCGAAGTAGAGGAACCAAGTCAGCGGGATGTCGGTCATTCGGTTCGTCCTGTCGCGAGGCCCTTGATCTGGATGGTATCGCGGTGTCGTGCTCAGGCGGGCTCAGATCGAGCCGTCGTCGGCGACCGAGGAGGCAACCAGCTCGGCCGGCACCCCCTTGTCGATCCCCCTGGAAAGCGGCGACCGGGCGATTTCCTCGGCGTTGGAGAGGGGCATCACCGCGTCCGTGTCCTCGGGCTTCGCCAGGGCGATCGCACCGACGACGGCGGCCGTCAGCAGCAGGCCGGCCAGCTCGAACGGGACGACGTATCGGGTCATCATCTCGACGCCGATCGCCTTGCCCATGTCGTTGATGGCCAGGGCTTGCGGGGTCTTGTCGCGGCCGTCCTGCGGCAGGATCGACGGGCGTTCGGTCGTGTCCGACCAGGAGGCGGTCAGCCCGTCACCCTTCTGGTCGCCGATGCCGATGAACAGGATGGCGACGACACCGAAGGCGACGAGCGCCGCCGGGATCTTCCACCCGCGCGGGACGATGGTCGTGTCGTCCCCCTGGATGTTTCGCGTGAGCATGATCCCGAACATCATCAGGATCGCGACCGCGCCGATGTAGATCAGGACCTGCACGGCGGCGATGAACTCGGCCTCCAGCAGCAGGAACTGGCAGGCGACGATGAAGAAGAAGGCGACCAGGAACAGCGCCGCGTGGACGAGGTTCCGGGCCAGCACGACGCCCAGGGCCGAGAGCAAACCCAGGCCAGCGAAGACGCCGAACACGATGCGGATCACGGGGCGAGACTCCGGCCGGGGGACTTCGTGTGGAGGAGAGGGACGACCCAACGACCTTGCGGGCGGACGACTCAGCGAGCTCCCGGCACGGCGACGAGGCCGAGATACGGCTTCGGGGCGACGTTGGGCACCGCAGGACGGCCGAGGCGGTTGATCGCGGCCATGCCGACGTAGGCGAGGATGACCAGCGGGCCGGTGATCGCCCAGCCGAGCAGGTAGTTGGGCGACCCGGGCCGGATGACGCATTCGTACCAGATCGCCGCGATCAGGATGTTGATCAGGCAGAGCGGCACGAGGAACTTCCAGGCGAAGTTCATCAGGCGGTCGACCCGGAGCCTGGGGAGCGTCGCCCGGATCCAGAACATGGCGAAGATATAGCCCGAGACCTTCACGGCGAAGCTCGCGAGGAAGATCGAGTTGACCACCAGGAACGCGCCCCAGGTGTCGCCGCGACCGAAGATCTCAGTGACGTCGAGGAACGGCAGCGCCCCGCCTCCCAGGAATAGGGCCGTCCCCAGGCAGCTCACGCCGAAGATGCTCAGATATTCGGCCAGGAAGAAGAGGCCGAACCGCATGCCCGAGTACTCGGTGTGGTAGCCGGCGATGATCTCCGACTCGGCCTCGGGCAGGTCGAACGGGGCCCGGTTCACCTCGGCGATGCTGGCGATGGTCATGATCATGAAGGCGAGGAAACCGGGGGGCGAGGCGATGTTCCAGCCGTGGACGAGCTGCTGCTCGAAGATGGTGACCATGCTCAGGCTGCCCGCCCAGAGCACCACCGGCACGGTGGCCAGCACCTGCGGGATCTCGTAGGAGACGAGCTGGGCCACCGCCCGCATCGCCCCCAGCAGCGAGTATTTATTGCGGCTCGACCAGCCGGCCAGGAAGATGCCCAGCGACGAGAGGCTTGAGGCCGCGATCAGGTAGAGCAAGCCCGACGGGGGGTTCACCGCGGCCAGGCCGATGCCGAACGGGATGACCGCCAGCCCGAGGAAGGCCCCGACGATCATGATCACGGGCGCCAGCAGGTGGACGAACTGGTCGGCCGACCTGGGGACGATGTCTTCCTTGATGATCAGCTTGATGGCGTCGGCGATCGGCTGCAAGAGGCCCAGGGGGCCGACCCGGTTGGGACCGATCCGGTCCTGGAACCGCGCAGCCACCTTGCGCTCGCCCCAGACCATGTAGGCGACGATGCCGGGGAAGATGCCGAGGAAGACGACCAGCACGACCAGGATCCACTTGATCCAGGGGACCGAGTCGAGCTGGCTCTGCTGGGCCCAGAGGAGAGTCGCGGGCCAGTCGGTCGCGAAATTCAACGAACAAGTCCCCCGCTAGTCGGCCGAATGATCCCGCACGACGCCGCCCGCTCTCAGACCCAGCGCAGGACGCCCTTGGCCCACGCATAGATCAGGCCGACTGAGAGCATGAATAGGAAGATGATCATCTCGACGAGGGCGAACCAACCGAGGCCGCCGTAGGCGACCGCCCAGGGGTAGAGGAACACCGTCTCGACGTCGAAGATCACGAACATCAACGCATAGATGTAATACTGGATCCGGAACCGGACCCAGGTCTCGCCCGTGGTCCGCAGCCCGCACTCGTAGATGTCGGACTTGGTCCGGAACCGCTTGCGGGGCGCCACGATTGAGACGAGCACGATCGGCGACAGGGCGAACCCGATGGCGCCGATCAGCAGCATTCCGATGAACACGTAGTTCAGAATAATCATCGTCGTGGCGTTCCGGGTGCGGGCCGAGTCGTCGGGATTCGGTCCAGGGCTAGCGGGTTCCGCCGACGACCTCGACGAGGGTGTCGTCGTCGAGCGCCACCGAGGTGATCTCGCCGTCGTCGCGCCTCAGCCTCAGCGTGGGCTGGTGGCAGTACAGCGACTTGCCTCCCATCTCCATGCCGCCGACGGGCCTGAGCCCCTCGCGCTCGACAGTCCCCTCGACCCAGGTCTTCCACAGGAGGTGGCCGACGCGGACCGAGTGCTGGACGCGGAGACGGGTCCCTGGCTCGTAACGCGCTTTGGGCGGCGTGGGAATCATCGTTCGATCCAGTTGTCCGGGGATGCGGGGAACTCGCGGGAGGGGCCGGCCGTCTCCGGCCGGTCAAGGGGCGTATCTTACAAGGTGCCGGACGAGCCGGGCAAGTGGCCACCGGGCCTGGCCTTCGATCGCGGTCCGCCCGAATAAAGAGGATCGGTCTCGGCCGTCAAGACACCCCCGACGAGTTGGATCGTGGGCCCGCCGCGGGCCAACCGGAGGATCTCGCCCGAAGCAAGATCGACCTGAGTCCAGCCGAACCGGATGAGCGACTCGATCGATGTGCCGAAGACGACGACGGGCACCTTCGCCCACCACGACGCGGCCATGCACATCGGGCATGGCTCGGCGGTGGAGATCAAGGCCAACGACGTCGGGTCGAGGCCGCGTTCGGCGGCACGCCTCAGGGCGTTCATCTCGGCGTGCGCGGTGGGATCGCCGCCGGCCGAGTTGCCCGCCTCCAGCACGATCCGGCCGTCATCGAGGGCCGCGAGCACGCAACCGAACGGGTCGTCGCCAATTCGACCCTGCGCGACGGCCGCCCGCATCAATTCGGGAAGCCTGTCGCGGATCGATTCGGGCAGGTCGTCGGTGGTGTCGCGGGTCGGCATGAGGGCCTCAGGCCTTGGCCGGCTGGGGGGCGGGCTTGGCCGGCGCTGCGGTCGCGCCGAGGGCCTTTTGCAGCCTCTGATCCTTCTTTTTGGCGACCTTGTTACGCTCGGCCACCTCCTCCGGGCTCGACCAGGCCTCGGGGTGGGTCTTGGCGTAATACTCGGTCGAGACGAGCAGGTCTTGCAGGCTATAGATGTGCGTCTGGTGCCGCTCGTAGTTGGACAGCTCGAAGTTCTGGTCCATCTTGATGGCGTCGAAGGGGCAGTACTCCGAGCAGAGCCCGCAGTTCATGCAGACGTCCATGTCGATGAAGAACTCTTCGGGCAGCGGCAGGACGTTTCCCTTGGGGCCCTTGGCCTGGCTCATCCAGATGCATTGGGGGGGGCAGACCTTGGCGCAAATATTACAGGACGTGCAGCGGACGTTGCCGTCCTCGGTGTCGTAGAGCAGGACCGGCAGGACGCGGAACCGCTCGTAGACGGGCAGGCGTTCGTCGGGATACTCGACGGTGAAAAGGCCGTCGGTTTTGAAGTCTTGCTGGACGACGGGCGTGTCGGCCCGGCTCCTGGGCGAGCCCCAGAGGTCGATGAGCATGTGCCCGCCGCCCCGCCGATGGATGGCCTTGCCGGTGCGTAGGTCGCGCCAGAACGTCAGCAGAAAACGCCTGAGCGTCACCCAGTGACCGACGAGGATCCCTTGTCCGAGTTCCATGTGCACGACCCGCGAATGAGGCAAGGATGGAGGAAAGGTGCCCGGCCGACGCGGCTCAGCGATCGACCTCGCCCAGCACGATGTCCAGGCTGCCCAGGATGCCGACGACGTCGGCGATCGTGTGGCCCAGGCACATCTGCTCGAGCGCGGTCAGGTTGATGAAGCTTGGGCTGCGGATGTGGTAGCGGTACGCGGTCGCCGAGCCGTCGGCCACCACGTAGAAGCCGAGTTCGCCCTTGGGGTTCTCGACCCGGGAGTAAGCCTCGCCCGCCGGGACCTTGATCTGATAGCTCTTCTTGCCCGGCAGGATCGGCCCCGAGGCGGGCATCTGGTCGATGGCCTGCTTGAGGATCTTGACGCTCTCGCGCATCTCGAGCAGCCGGACATAGTAGCGGTCGTACAGGTCGCCCTTGGTCCCGGTCACCACGTTGAAGTCGAACCGATCGTAGATGCTATACGGGGCCGCCCGGCGGATGTCATACGCCACGCCCGAGGCACGCAGCACGGGGCCGGCGGTCGAGAAATTGATCGCCTGGTCGGAGCTCAGGACGCCGACACCCTTGCAACGGTCGAGCAAGATCTCGTTCTTGGACAGGAACCGGTCAAGCTCGTCGATCTTGCCATCGAGTCGGTCGAAGACGGTGCCGCGGCAGCGCTCGATCCAGCCCTTGGGGAGGTCAAAGGCGACCCCGCCGAACCGGAAGTAGTTGCACATCATCCGGCTGCCGGCCGCCCACTCGAAGAGGTCGAGGATCAGCTCGCGCTCCTCGATCGCGTAGAGGGCCGGCGTGAAGAAGGCGCCCAGGTCGTTCAGCAGGAAGCCGATCGACCACATGTGGCTGGCCACGCGGGTCAGCTCGGCCATGATGACCCGGATATACTCGGCCCGCTCGGGCACCTTGGCGTCGTCGCCCATGAGCTGCTCGACGGCCAGGGCGTAGCCGAAGTTGTTGCCCATGCTCGTCAGGTAGTCGAGCCGGTCGGTGAACGGGAAGTTCATCAGGAACGTGTTGCGCTCGCCGATCTTCTCGTGGTTGCGGTGCATGTAGCCCATGACGGGCTTCAGGCCGATGATCGTCTCGCCGTCGACCCTCAGGTTCATCCGGAACACCCCGTGGGTGCTCGGGTGCTGCGGGCCCATGCTGACGATGAACTGGTCGCTTCCCAGCTCCTCGACCGAGACCCCCGCGGGCATCAGGTTCTTGCCCTTGGTGTCGTCGGCCGGGTCGAGCGAGGCCCAGTCCTTGAAGTCCTTGGGGATCTTGGTGTTCGACCCGTAGGGGTTGAACTCCTCGGCGCGGAAATGCTTGCCTTGGCCCTCTTCCACCCGGCTGTCGAAGACCTTCGTCGGCCCTTCGTAGTACGGCTCGAGGAAGTCCTTGCGGAGCGGGAAGTAGGCGTAGCCGTCCCACATCAGGATGCGCTTCAGCTCGGGGTGGCCGGCGAACCGGACGCCCATCATGTCGTAGACTTCGCGTTCCTGGAGGTCGGCCCCGCGCCAGACGGAGATGACCGACGGGACCTCGCCCTCGCCCTCGACCTGCGACGTCCGGACCCGGAGGACGATCAGGTTGCCCGGCTGGGTGGTGCTGTCGAGCTGGTAGCTGACCTCGATGCAGTCTTCGTAATGGACGCTCTGAAGACTGACGAGGTAGTCGTACAGGATCGAGTTGCGGTCCCGCAGATAGGTGGAGATGGCGACGAGCTTGTTGGCCGGCACGAGAAGCCCGGCCTGGACGATGGCCGAGGCCCCTTCGCCGAACTCGGCATTGATGCGGCCATTCAAGGCGGCCAGGCCGGTGTCGCCCAGCCAGACGAGCGAGGGCTTGACCTCGGCCTTTTTCACCTTCTTGGCGGGCTTGGCGGCCGGCTTGGGGGCGGGGGCGGGCGTCTCGCCTTCGGCCGTCGCCTCGGCCGCGACGACGGGGGCCGGCTCGGGCTCGGCCACGCCGTCGGGCAGCGGGGCGGGGAGGATCGTCGGCTTGACGAGCGTCTCCTCGCGAGCCTCGCAGAGGCCCTGCGCGGTCTTCTCGGCGGTGATTTCGAGCAGGCGGAGGTCGACCAGGTCGGGGCCCAGGACCGGCACGGCCACGTCACGCTCGACGTTGCCCAGATACCAGGGTGACTGGGTGATCCGCTCGCCGTCGATCTTCTTCTGGAGGACGATCAGGCCGTTCAAGAGGGCCTGCGGCGTGGGGGGGCAGCCCGGGATGTAGACGTCGACGGGCAGGTACTTATCCACGCCGGAGACGACGTTGTAACCTTCCTTGAAGGGGCCGCCGCCGTTGGCGCAGGCGCCCATGGAGATGACGTACTTGGGCTCGGGCATCTGGTCGTACAGTCGCGCGATCATCGGCATCATCGTCTTGGTGACGGTGCCGGAGACGATCATGACGTCGGCCTGACGGGGCGAGCCGCGGAAGACCTCGGCGCCGAACCTGGCGATGTCGAACCGGCTGGAGGCCGTGCAGATCATCTCGATGGCGCAGCAGGCGAGGCCGAAGCCGAGCGGCCAGAGGCTGGAGCGTCGGCCCCAGTTGTAGACGGAGTCGACGACGCTGAGCAGGTTGTCCCAGTTGGTGACCAGGACGTGCTGCTCGAGTTCCTTCTGGAGCACGGGGTCGATGACCGTGATCCACTCGGGCCGCATGATCGAGGGCTGCGGGGTCGTTGTCGACATAGTCAATCTTAGGGATTGGGGTGCGAAGAGTCGTTCCGGGAAGGCTGCCCCGGCCCGCACGCAGGCTCATCGCTCGACCAGGAGGTCGGTCGCGTCCGCCCCGACGGATTTGCTAGCGTGCGCCTATCCTAGACCGGCGGTCGGAGCTTGGCCAGTGGGGACCGCGGATGCGCACTCGTCACTGAATTTGGCCCCGGATTCCGGGCGCGTCTCCTTCCCGGGCGACGGGCCCGGGCCCATAATAACCTGATATGGAACGACGCGGACTCCAGATCAGCGTGACGGCGATGCTTGGCCTGGTCGCCGGGGTCGCGATCAATTTCTGGCTCTTCCGCCAGGGATTCATCTATGGCTTCATCGGCCTGAATATCACGAAGCATGTGCTGATCGCGGGGCTCTGCCAGCTGCTGGGGGTCGGCGGCGGCAAGGACCTGGGCGCCAAGAGGCGACTCCACGGGCCGAATCTCGACCTGCATCCTGGGAGGGTCGGAGTGGGCGGGTCGGGAGGCCTGGCCCCGCGGCCTTGACCGATTCGGGCCGATTTGCCACAACTCGCGTCACGTCCCTGCCGATCTCATCGGTGAGGACGCTCGCAACTTCGCGCGGAATGGAATCGCGCGGGCTTCCGCCATGGATGGAAGGGATGCCCCGATGGCACCGGACACTCCGCGCCACCACACCCAGACGACCCGCCCGGGACTTCCGCCGCACCGCTGGACGCGGGTCGAGGAGCCTGGCCAGGTCGGCGTCGTGGCCGCCTATGACACGGTGATCGCCGGAGGGGGCCCAGCCGGGCTCACCGCCGCGTTCGAGCTGTCGCGCCACGGACACCCCTGCGTGGTGCTGGAGGCCGACCCCAAGCTGGTCGGCGGCATCAGCCGGACCGACCAGTACAAGGGCTACCGCTTCGACATCGGCGGCCACCGGTTCTTCTCCAAGAGCGACGAGGTCAACGCGATCTGGGCCGAGATCCTGGGCGACCAGCTCATCACCCGGTCGCGCCTGAGCCGGATCTACTACAACCGCAAGTTCTTCCATTATCCGCTGAAGCCGGTCAACGCCCTCAGCCAGCTCGGGCCGATTAAGTCGTTGATGATCGTGGCCAGCTACATCAAGGCCCGGCTCCAGCCCATCAAGCCCGAGCGAAGCTTCGAAGACTGGGTGGTCAACCGCTTCGGCCGCCTGCTCTTCGAGATCTTCTTCAAGACCTACACCGAGAAGGTCTGGGGCATGCCCACCTCGGAGATGTCGGCCGACTGGGCCGCCCAGCGCATCAAGGGCCTGAGCCTCTTCCGGGCCGTCTGGACCGCCCTGATGCCCTCCTTCGGCCGCAAGACCAAGGGCAAGGGCGAGGTCATCAAGACCCTCATCGACACCTTCCAGTACCCCCGCCTGGGCCCGGGCCAGATGTGGGAGATGGCCCGCGACCGCGTGAAAGCCGACGGCGGCGGTGTGCACATGGACAGCCGCGTCGTGAGCATCGAGCACGACGGGTCGGCGGTCAACTCCGTGGTCACCCGCGACCAGCAGGGCAAGCAGACGCGCTACCTCGGCAAGCACTTCCTCTCGACCCTGCCGATCCGCGAGCTGATCCGCGGCATGAACCCCCAGCCTCCCGCTGAGGTTGTCCACGCGGCCGAGTCACTCAAGTATCGCGACTTCCTGACGGTGGTGCTCATCGTCAAGAAGGCCGAAACCTTCCCGGACAACTGGATTTACGTTCACGAGCCGGACGTCAAGCTGGGCCGCGTCCAGAACTTCAAGAACTGGTCGCCCCACCTGGTCCCCGACCCCTCGATGTCGAGCCTCGGCCTGGAATACTTCTGCTTCGAGGGGGATGACCTCTGGAGCAAGTCCGACGCCGACCTGATCGCGCTCGGGACGCGTGAGATCGACTCGATCGGCCTGATCTCGGCCGGCGACGTCGTCGACGGCTGCGTCGTCCGGATGCCCAAGGCGTATCCGGTCTACGACGACAGCTATCGCGACCACCTGAACGTGGTCCGTGGCTGGCTGAGCAACCTGTCGAACCTGGAGCTGGCCGGCCGCAACGGCATGCACAAGTACAACAATCAGGACCACTCGATGATGACCGCCGTGCTCGCGGCGCGGAACATCCTGGGCCTGGGCACGTTCGATCCCTGGAAGGTCAACACCGACGCGGAGTACCATGAGGAGGCGACCGAGGCCGAGGACCGGACGGGCCGGCAGGTGCCGAACCGGTTGACCGCCTCGGCCTGAGCCCGGCATACTCGCCTGGATCGGCCGCTCATTCGGCATGCCCTTCCCCCCAGGCGAGTCATCCATGCGGCAGATCGGCACCATCGAGGATCCGAAACAGGCGGCGCGGTTCGTCGACTACCTCCTCAGCCTCAGCATCGACTCGAAAGAGATGACCGGGCCCGACGGCCGGGTCATCTGGGTTATCGACGAGAACCGGCTGCCGGCCGCCCGCGAGGCCTACTCCGAGTTCATGGCCTCGCCCGACGACGCCAGATTCAGGGCGGCCCAGGAGGTCGCCGGGAAGGTGCGTCGCGAGGAAGAACGCGCGGAGAAGTCGTATCGCAAGCAGGTCCGTCATGTGAGCGAACGCAGCACGCTGTCCGAGTGGCGGCGTCGGCCGCTGACCTCGGTGCTCATCCTCACGAGCATCGCCGCCTCGCTGGCGACGAACTTCGGCCACGACTACACCTCGATCCTCCGCTACCTCACGTTCGACTCGTACCACATCCTCGGGCGGCACGTCGTCCTGGATGACCCGATGGGCTTCGGCAAGCTCGGGCAGGGGCAGATCTGGCGGGCGATCACGCCGATCTTCGTCCACTTCGACGGCTTCCACCTGCTCTTCAATATGTGGTGGATGCTCGACCTGGGTCGCCTGATCGAAGACCGCAAGGGGATCGGGAAGCTTGCCGTCCTGGTCCTGGTCTCGGCCCTCCTCTCCAACTTCGCGCAGCATGCCTGGTCGGTCCATTCCCACGGCGTCCCGACCCTGTTCGGGGGGATGTCGGGGGTGGTCTACGCCCTGTTCGGCTACCTCTGGGGCAAGACGATCTTCGACCTCGGCGACGGCATCGCCATCCGCCCGCAGGTGGTCAACATCATGGTCATCTGGCTGATCATCTGCATGACCGGAGTCGTGGGCCCGATCGCCAACGGGGCTCATGTGGGCGGACTGCTCGTCGGGATGGTCTTCGGATTCATGCGCTACTGACCCATGATCCGAGCTTTCCAGATGCGCGGCCTTTATTCGCCCGCGGACGCCCCTTAAGATGGGGCCAAGCCACGATTGAATGGGGATGAGGGGATCGACCGCGATGCAACTCGGATTCGTCTCGGCGATCTTCCCGGAGCTGACCCTCGAAGAGGTCTTCGAGTTCGCCGGCGAGGCGGGCTTCGCCAGCGTCGAGGTCATGTGCTGGCCGCCGGGCAAGGCCCTGAGGCGATACGCGGGCACGACCCACATCGACGCCAGCCAGCCGGTCGAGGAGACCCGAACGAGGCTGAAGACGTTATTCGAGACGACCGGCGTCGTCGCCTCGGCCCTGGGCTATTATCCCAACGCGTTGTCGGCCGACGCCGCCGAGTCCGAAGTCGCCATCAACCACCTCCGGACGGTCATCGACCTGGCGCCTGAACTGGGACTCGACACCGTCACGTCCTTCATCGGCCGCGACCCGGCCAGGACGGTCGACGCCAACTGGCCGAGATTCCTGGAGGTCTGGACCCCCTTGATCGGCCGCGCCGAGGAGCGAGGGGTGCGCATCGGAATCGAGAATTGCCCGATGCTGTTCTCGGCCGACGAATGGCCGGGGGGCAAGAACCTGGCGACCAGCCCGGCGATCTGGCGGCGGATGTTCGAGGCGATCCCCAGCAAGTCCTTCGGCCTGAACTACGACCCGTCGCACATGGTCTGGCAGCAGATGGACTACCTCAGGCCGATGAAGGACTTCAAGAGTCGGCTGGTTCACGTCCATGCCAAGGACGCGAGGCTCGACCTCGACTCGGTGAACGACCACGGGGTCCTGTCGTATCCGGGGCTCTGGCACACGCCCAAGATCCCCGGGATGGGCGACATCCACTGGGGCAAGTTCTTCGGCGCCCTGACCGACGCCGGCTATGACGGGCACGTCGCCATCGAGGTCGAGGATCGTGCCTTCGAAGGCTCCCTCGACAAGCGGAAAGAGGCCCTGCGAATCGCCGGCCGCTACCTCAAGCAGTTCATCGCCTGATGCAACCCGACATCATCGACGACTCGCCCACGACCGACACCGATGCCCTGCCCATCGACCTGTCGATCCTGATCCCGGTGCACGACGAACTCGAGAACGTCGGCCCGCTGCACCGCGAGCTGACCGAGGCGCTGGCTCAGACGAGCCTGCGTTACGAGATCATCTTCGTGGACGATGGGTCGACGGACGGAACCGCATACCGGCTGGAGGCGATCCAGGCGGCCGACCCCGAGCACGTCCTGGTCGCATCCCTGCGCCGCAATTGCGGCCAGACGGCGGCGCTCTCGGCGGCGCTCGACCTTTCCAGGGGGTCGGTCCTGGTGCCGATCGACGGCGACCTCCAGAACGACCCGGCGGATATCCCCAGGATGCTGGCCAGGCTGGATGAAGGCTTCGACGTGGTCTCGGGCTGGAGGCGCGACCGGCGGGACAAGCTCATCTCCCGGCGGATCCCGTCGTGGGTCGCCAACCGGATCGTCGCCCGGCTCTCGCACGTCCCGCTCCACGACTTCGGCTGCACCCTGAAGGCATATCGCCGGCGGGTGCTCGAAGGGATCAGGCTCTACGGCGAGATGCACCGATTCATCCCGGTCTACGCCACCTGGCAGGGGGCGAGGGTCACCGAGATGGTCGTCAACCACCGACCGAGGACCGCCGGCCGGACCAAGTACGGGCTGGGCCGGATCTTCAACGTAGTGCTCGACCTGATCCTGATCCGGTTCCTCGAACGCTATTCCCAGCGGCCGATCCACCTCTTCGGCCGGATCGGGCTCTGGTCGATCCTGCTCAGCATCCTCTCGTTCGCGGCGATGCTCTACTTCAAGTACATCTTTCCCTGGCCGATGGGCTGGAATCTCCCGCCCAAGACGTTCGTGGAGACCCCCCTCCCCTTGCTCGCGGTGATGTTCTTCCTGGGCGGGTTGCAGAGCATCATGCTCGGCGTGCTTGCCGAGATGGTGATGCGCACCTACTACGAGTCCCAGTCCAAGACCACCTACCTGCTCGGCTCGGTCCGACGCGGGCCGAAGCAAGACTGACCGGGGCTCAGCCCTTGAAGTCGTCGAACCGGCCGAACTTCTTCCCCGCCGGCGGTGTGTCGGGGCCGATGTCGGGGGTCTTGATGATCTGGGGGATCAGCTCCTCGATCGGGACGTCCCAGTTCATCCGGCCGATGGCGACCGACGCCGTTTTCTTGCGGGCGTCGATCTTCACGACCCGTCCGGGCCGGTCGTAGCCGAACCTCGGGACGACGACGCGGTCGCCGGGTTGGAGCCTGGCGCGGGCCTCGACCAGGCGCGCGTCGATCTCGGTCTGCTGGTTCAGGTCGGCCAGCCGCCTGTTCAGGGCCTCGCGCGTCTGCTCGGCCTCGGCCTGGCTCTGCAACGCCGCGAGCTTCGCCACCTCGGCCTCCCTGCGGAGCTTCTGAAGCATCTCCAGCTCCGGCTGATCGGCCCCCCTCGCCTGGTTGAGATACCGCGACGCACGCTCGACAAGGTGCTCGGGCAGGTTCAGGCGGCGGGCAATCTCCAGGGCGTTCGACTGGCCGACGTCGCCGATGTGCAGGCGGTACATCGGCTTGAGCGTTTCAAGGTCGAACTCGACGGCCGCATTCTGGGCCCTCGGGTTGTTGAACGCGTAAGTCTTCAGGTCGCCGATATGCGTCGTCACCAGGGCCAGGCAGCCAACGCTGTCGATCTCGTCGAGGATCGCCCGCCCCAGCGCGGCCCCCTCGATCGGGTCGGTCCCCGCGCCCATCTCGTCCATCAAGATCAGCGAGCGAGGGGTCGCCCGCTTGAAGATCTCCGAGACCCGCCGGACGTGCGACGAGAAGGTGGACAGCGACTGTTCCAGGCTCTGCTCGTCGCCGATATCGGCCAGCACGTCATCGAAGAAGGGGAGCTGCGAACCCTGGCTGGCCGGGATGTGCAGGCCGCACTGGGCCATCACCGCCAGCAGGCCGATCGTCTTCATGGCCACCGTCTTGCCGCCCGTGTTGGGCCCGGTGACGATCAGGATCTGGTGCTGGATGCCCAGGTGGACGTCGATCGGGGTGACCGTCCGCGCCTTCGGCGGCAGCTCGGGCTGGGCGGCCTCGGCCTCCGCCTCCTCGCCCGGTTCGGGTTCGTTTCGTTTTCTGGGCTGGGCCTCGGCGCGGAACAGCGATTCCAGGATCGGGTGCCGGGCGCCTCTGAGGGACAGCTTCCCCTCCTGGTTGAGGTCCGGCGGGCTCATCCTGAAGTCGAGGCTGTACCGCCCCCGAGCAAAGATAAGGTCAAGCTGCGAAAGGGTTTCCAGGCTTTCCAGCAGCGACTCCGCCACCTGGCCCACCTGGGCACTCAGGTACCGCAAGATCCGCCGGATCTCCTTGGCTTCCTGAGCTTTGTGGAACGAGAGCTGGGCCGACCTCTCGGCGATGGCCTGGGGCTCGATGTAGACCGTCTCGTTGCTGGCGCTGGTGCGGTGCACCGACCCTTGGATCTCGCCCCGGTGATCCTTGGAGATGGGCAGGACGTAGTGCTCGCCCACCATCGTGAAGTTGGGAAAGCGGAGGATGCGCTTGATCTCGGGCGACCGCAGCATCCGCTTGAGGATCTCCTGGATCTGCTCCTCGACCTTGCGGATCTCGCCGCGGATCACCGACAGTCGGCGGCTGGCGGTATCCAGCACATTCCCGCGGCTGTCCAGGCAAGCCTCGATCGCGTTGACGACCCCGGCGAACTCCCCGACCCCCAGCGCCATCCCTCCCAGCCTGGGGAACTCCTCGCCCACCTTCTTGAGCCACCGCCCCAATCCCTCGACGGCATGCAACGTCTCGACCGTCTCGGCCAGCTCCTCGGCGGCCAGCGTCGAGCCGATCTGGGCGCGCCTGACAAGCGGCCGGATGTCATGAAGCCCGCCGAACGGGGGCGAGATCCCGGCCGAAAGCGCCTCGGCCATCTCGGTCGTCAGGGCTTGCGACTCGCGGACGACTCCTGGCTCGATGCTCGGCTCCATCCCCCGGGCCTCGCCCTTGCCCAGCGAGCAGGCCGCATACGTGGCGACGATCGCGCGGATCTTGTCGAAGTCGAGCAAACCCAGCGTATGCGTATCCATGTCACCTCGAAAGCCCGACCGACCCACCGAGCCCCGCGCCCGAGCCAAGCCCCCTGCGTCCGTCCCGGACACAAAACCCCGCCCGACGGTTCGCCCGCCCACCCTACTAAACGATTGTCCCGTCCCCTTGCGCCCGCGTGCAAGGTCAGACCCAACTCGATTCCGACCCCGCCCGCTGGAATTCCGAGAATCGCCCACTGGGCTCTGCTAGCCTGGATCGCACCGCTCTCCCAGACAGATCTCGAAATCACGTCGAACGAGAATCCCGCATGCTCGAATCGAGGAGCGCCCACCACGCCCGTTCTTTTCTCCTCCTAGCTTGCTGGCTCGCCTCGGCGCCGCAACCATCGCCCGCCGACGAAGACAGCCGGTATTCCAGGGCAACCATGTCGGGCCAGGTGGTCGACGAGGCTGGAAAGCCCGTCGCTGGCGCGATGGTCCTCTATCGAGATCTCAAAGAATGGAGATGCCGGACCGGACTCGACGGAGAGTTTTCTGTCTCGATTCAGGACATGTCACTTCTCATGGATCATCACAGCTTCAGCCTGGTGGCGAAGACCGATGATGGTCGCCTCGGTGTCTTTGGCGTCGGTGCATTGAAGCGAACTGAACCCGTCCGAATTGTCGTCAAGACTGGGCGTACGATCCGCGTTCTTGTGGTCGACGCAGAGGAAAATCCGGTCGCCGGGGCCTCGATTGTGGCGATGTCCGATTGGACCTGCGTCTTCGAAGGAGAGACGGGACCGGATGGGCACCTCTCGTTTTCGATGCCGGTAGACTTGGCGAAGGCCAGCGTAGCGGCCTTGAAACCTAAGGTTGGAATCGCATTTGTATCAACCCGTCCGAACTCGAATGTCACAGCTCCCACTCATCCTCTGCCCGATTCGATCTCCATGAAGCTTGAAGGCGTTGGGCCGCCGCTGAAGATCAAGGCGGTGGATGAACGGGGCGAGCCCATCCCCGAATTAAATCTCTCCGTTCCACTCTTCAAGGTCGCTGGGGTGGATGTTTCGGGTGGCCTGGGGCGATTCTCAAAGACCCAGACAGGCCAAGACGGAGTCGCGGTCGTCGACTGGCTGCCGCGAGACATCGGAGACCCGGTCAACGTCTTCACAGACTCGCACGAATACCATCCAAAGAACGTACTCCCACGGCTATCGACTTCGATTGAGACCGATCAGATCCTCGCCCACGTCCGCTTTAGCCACCTTTCGGGCATCATCAGGACCGCTGACGGGCAACCGGTGAGCGGTGCTGGCGTCAAGGCGAAGGGATTTGGCTCCGGCGGTAACTTTCCGATGGAAATACCAGGGACCGACGTCACGGACAGCGAAGGGCGATATTCAATGTTAACGAACAGCAATCTCGCCTACGTTGTAACCGCGACTAAGGGCGACTTGATAGGCTTCGGAAAGTCCGTCCTGATCACGAGACCTGGCGAGCGGACCGAAGCCGAGGACATGATCCTCCGGCACGGGACCTGGATGCACGGGACGGTCACCAAGGGGATAATGGCCGTCCCTGCCCCCCTCCAATATCTCGATGCAAGGATCGAACTCGGCAGCATACCCGAAAAGATTCGCCGCGAGGGCGCCGAATTCAATCAGCAAATGCGAATTCGATTCTCCGGAGGGACCGATGAAGCCGGCCGATACAGGATCCTGCTCCCCGCCGGCAAGTATGACCTGAGCGGCCCCGGTAATATCCCCATCGAGTCAATCACCATCCCCGCCGAGAACCCGCCGGCCGAGTTCCTCCGCGACTACAACCTGCCTTGAGCATCAACTCGTCCCGGCGGGTACGATCCGGATGACGGTGGATTTGGAGGCGGGGGTGAAGCTGTAGTCGGCCTTGTCGTCGACGGGGACGAGGACATTGGTCTCGGGGTAGTAGGTGGCGGCGCAGCGGCGGGGAATATCGTAGGGGACGACGATGAAGCGGGGGGCGTAGCGACGCTCTTCGCCATACTCGCCGATGAGGTCGACGACCTGCTTGGGGACGAGGCCCAAGTCGTCGATGTCCAGGGGGTTGAGGAAGACGACCCGGCGCTCGTTGTAGACGCCCCGGTAGCGGTCATCCAGCCCGTAGATGGTCGTGTTGTACTGGTCGTGACTGCGGATGGACATCATCAGGAACTGCCCGGGGCCCAGCGGGATGTGGGGGATGGGCTGGACGGTGAACATGGCCTTCTTGGTCTCGGTCTTGAAGTTGTAGGCGTTGGCCGGGCTGGGAAGAATGAAGCCGCCGGGGACGCGCACGCGGGCGTTGAAGTCGTGGAAGTCGGGGTGCACCTTGGCGATCTGGTCGCGGATGAGGTCGTAGTTCTCCGCCATCGCGGGCCAGTCGAGGCGCGGGTTGGGAGGGAGGACAGCCTCGGCCAGGGCGCAGACGATGGCGGGCTCGCTGAGCAGGTGCTCGGAGGGGGGGGTCAGCTTCCCCTCGGAGGAGTGGATGTTGCTCATCGAGTCTTCGACGGTGACGAACTGCGGCCCTGAGCCGCGGATGTCGAGATCGGTGCGGCCCAGGCAGGGCAGGATCAGGGCGAGCTTGCCATGGACCAGGTGCGAGCGGTTGAGCTTGGTGGAGACGTGCGCGGTGAGGCGGCAGTTGCGCAGGGCCTCGGCGGTGTAATGGGTGTCGGGCGCGGCGGAGTGGAAGTTGCCGCCCATCGCGAGGAAGACGCGGGCCTTGCCCTCGTGCATCGCCTTGACGGCCGCAACGACGTCGTAGCCGTGTTCGCGTGAGGGCTCGAAGTCGAACGTCTTGGCGAGCACGTCGAGCACGGCGTCGGATTGGCGCTCGTAGATGCCCATCGTCCGGTCGCCCTGCACGTTGCTGTGCCCGCGGATGGGGCTGGGGCCGGCGCCGGGGCGGCCGAGGTTTCCCTTCATCAGCAGGAGGTTGATGATCTCCTTGATGTTGGCGACGCCGTTCTTGTGCTGGGTCAGTCCCATGGCCCAGCAGATGATGGTCGCCTTCGCATTGATATAAATTTGCGCGGCGCTGCGAATCAGCTCCCGATCGATGCCGGAACTCTCGACGATCTCGTCCCAGGAGGCGGCCTCGATGTCGGCGGCGAACTCCCGGAAGCCCGAGGTGTGGGCGTCGATGAAGCGGTGGTCGAGGACCTCGCCGGGGCGGCGACGCTCCTCCTCAAGCACTTCCTTCATGATCCCCTTCAGGAGGGCGACGTCGCCGTTGATGCGTACCTGCAGGAACAGCTCGCAGATTTGCCGGCCGCCGGTGAGCATGTCGACCGGGCTCTGGGGATGGGCGAATCTGGACAGGCCAAGCTCGTGGATCGGGTTGATGGCGACGATATGACAGCCACGCCTGGCCGCGTGTTCCAGGGTGGTGAGCATCCGCGGGTGATTGGTCCCCGGGTTCTGGCCCATCAGGAAGATGGCGTCGGCGTGGTTGAAATCCTCGATCGAGACGGTTCCCTTGCCCACGCCGAGGGTCTCGGCCATGCCCACGCTGGTGGATTCGTGGCACATGTTGGAGCAGTCGGGCAGGTTATTCGTGCCGGTCATCCGGACGAAGAGTTGATAGAGGAACGCGGCCTCGTTGCTCGTCCGGCCCGACGTGTAGAAGATGGCCTCGTCGGGCGAGCCGAGGGCCTTCAACTCGGCAGCGATGAGGCCGATGGCCTCGCTCCAGGAGACGGGCTCGTAGTGGTCGGAGCCCTCGCGAAGGAGCATCGGATGGGTGAGTCGCCCCTGGGCTTCGAGCCAGTGGTCGGGCTGATCCAGGAGTCGGGTGACCGACCACTCGCGGAAGAATTCGGGGGTGCAGCGCGCGAGGGTCGCCTCGGCGGCGACGGCCTTGGCGCCATTCTCGCAGAACTCGGCCATGGCCCGATGGGCGGGGTCGGGCTCGCTCCAGGCGCACGAGGGGCAGTCGAAGCCGCCCGGCTGGTTGAGCCTCAAGAGAGTCAGGCCCGTGCGCACGACGCCCATCTGCGGCAAGGACTGCTTGAACGTGCTGACGATGGCGCCCAGGCCGCCGGCCGCGTGATGATAGGGCCGGAGGTCGATCTGGGCCAGTTCGACGGGGGCCGCGCCCGCCTCGTTCGCCGGTCCCGCTACGGTCTTGCTGTTCGGATCGAGAACGGACATAGAACCCCCTCGCGTAGACCGTCAGCGGCCCGCGTCGATGCGTCCCGGATGGGTATAGAGATTGAACGTCGAGCCCCTGAGGAAGCCGACGAGCGTGATTCCCAGTTGATCGGCCGCGGAGATCGCCAGGCTGGAAGGCGCCGAGACGGCGCAGACGATGGGCAGGCCGGCCGCGGCGGCCTTCTGCAAGATCTCGAAGCTCGTCCTGCCCGAAACCATCAAGATGTGCCCGGAGAGTGGCAGCTTGCCGTCGAGCAAGGCCCGGCCGATCAGCTTGTCCACCGCGTTGTGCCGGCCGACATCCTCTCGAACGGCAATCGGCAGGCCGTCGGCGTCGAAGATCCCCGCCGCGTGCAGGCCGCCGGTCCGGTCGAACGCCGCCTGCGCCTGCCGCAGCAGGCCGGGGAGTTCCAGGAGCGTGGAACGACCCACGACGGGGCCGGGCGCCACAACCGGGCAACGCAGGGCGACCTGATCGAGGGTTGCCTTGCCGCAGATGCCGCAACTCGACGTGGCGAAGAAGTTCCGCTTCAAGCCCGAGCCGTCGAAGGGTTCCGATAGGACAACCCGGATGACGTTGGAACCCCCATCGGGCCCCTTCGGCCCGCAGGGAGTGGCCGAGATGACCTCGACGCCCGGGGCGATCAGCCCCTCGGTCCAGAGGAACCCCACGGCAAGCTCGGGATCATGGCCGGGCGTGCGCATGGTGACGGCGACGCTGATCGGAGCCTGGCCGAAGCCGCCGGCGCGGATCTCCAGCGGCTCCTCGACCACGACCCAATCGGTCCGATCTTCGATCCCGTCGCCGGTGGAGATCAAGACGCGAGCGGACGCAACGCTGGCGAGGAGGGCCGGCGACGCCCCTGCCGGGTTGCTCGCAAGATCGATCGAGCTCAGGCGGCTCATGGGAACGCCCCGCTCGAGTGACGAACGCTCGAACGCGGGGCATTGAAGACAATGCCCCGATCCGGGTCAGCCGGGGCGTGCTCGACATCCAGCTCGACGCACGACGAATCGAGCCGGCCCCGGCTACTTCAAGTCTAGCCTGACCGGGTGCGAAGTCTATCGCGTGAGCCCGCGATCAGGGGATCGGCGGCAAGCCCGGGTAGGTTGCGGGCTGGGTCTGCGTGTCCTCGGGCGCACGCTGGGGCAAGGTCGGGGCCTCGACGACAGCGGCGGCGGGGTCGGGCTTGGCGGGGGACGTTGTGGGCAGATTCAGGGCGGTGGTCCAGTCGGTGGCGAGCATCCCGTGGTCCTTGCCGGCGATGGCGCGGAGGGCGTTCAACGAGGCCAGGCGGATGGCGGGGTCGTCGTCTTCCAGCCCGCTGACGAGCATCGACTGGACCCGCTGGTCCTTGGCCTTCATCGCGCCGATGGCCTCGATGGCGGCGATCCGGCAATCTTCCATCGTCTCCACGGCCATGACCCGGGCGAAGACGGTGGCGTCCTCGGGCTGGGCCACTCGACCGAGCGCGCGGCAGGCCTCGGTGCGGACCACGCCGTCGGGGTCTTGCACGGCTTTCAAGAGCGCGCCACGGCCTTCGGGGAGGGCGAGGCTGCCCAGGCTCCGACAGATCATCGCACGGGTGGCGATCGGTTCCTTGCCCGACTCCAGGCTGGCGACCATGATCTTGACGGCCTGCTCACGCTGCTCGGGGGTGTCGTAGCAATTCGCCGAGCCGAGCTTGGAATAGGCGACGTAGCGGCGGTTGGGGTCGTCGCTGGTCTGCAGCGTCTTCATGAAGCTCGCGGCGGTCGTCCCCTGGAAATTGGCGCAGCCAACCGCGACCAGGGGGGAGAGCACCAGGGCGAGGAGGCCCAGCTTCGAGGCGCCGCGGTGCGGCCGGGATGTCTGGCTTCGAGTCACCGTACGGCCTCCTTGCCGACGCCCGGACGTGCCGGGGCTTACGTGCCATCGCCGGCCGGGCGCACGCGATGGGTGCGCGCCGACTCGGGCGGCGGGGATGATACAACGGGCACGCCGGATGGCCAAGGGCGATCCGGCGGCTTTGCGCGGCGTCGAGGATCGAGCTCAGAGCGAGCGGTCGACGGCCTCGGCAACCCGGCGGCACTGGTCGATCATCAGGCTGAAGGCGGCCGGCGTGATCGTCTGCGAGCCGTCGCTGAAGGAGTGCTCCGGATCGTCGTGAACCTCGACGATCAGGCCATCGGCGCCCGCGGCCACGGAGGCCTTGGCCATCGGCAGCACCAGGCTGGCCTTGCCCGTGCCGTGCGAGGGGTCGACCACCACGGGGAGGTGGCTCTTCTCCTGAAGGTAGGGGACGGTGGCCAGCGGCAGCGTGAACCGGGTGTGGGTCTCGTAGGTGCGGATGCCCCGCTCGCAGAGGACCACGTCGGGGTTGCCTCGGTCGAGGATGTACTCGGCGGCGAGCAGGAATTCCTCGATCGTCGCGCTCATCCCTCGCTTGAGCAGGACCGGCTTGCCGGACTCGCCCACGGCCTGCAGGAGCTGGTAATTCTGCATATTCCTGGCGCCAATCTGGAGCATATCGGCATATTTGGCCACCAGGGGGACGTGCTCGGGAGCCATGACCTCGGTGACGATGGCCAGGCCGGTCACGTCACGCGCGGCGGCAAGCATCTTGAGGCCGTCTTCCTTGTGCCCCTGGAAGCTGTACGGGCTCGTCCTGGGCTTGTAGGCACCGCCGCGCAACCCGTGGGCACCCTTCTCCTTGAGCTGAACGGCCAGGCCGACGATCTGGGCCTCGCTCTCGACCGTGCAGGGGCCCGCGATGACGGCGACCTTGGTGCCGCCGATCTCCAGGCCGAGGGCCCGGACCACCGTCCGCTCGCGCTTCAGCTCGGAGCTGGCCCGCTTGTAGGGGGCGACGATCGGCAAGACCTTCTCCACCCCTTCGCCGGGCTCGAGGGCTTCCAGGAGGCCTGCACGCTCCTCGCCGATGGCCGCGATCACGGTTCGCTGGGTGCCGACGAGCACCTGAGGGCTCATGCCCAGGGCCGTGATGTGGGCGACCATGTGGTTGATTTGCTCGGAAGATGCGCCTGGTTTCATCACGACAATCACGGTGGGCCGCCCTCGTGGAAAATCTGGGGACAAAAAAAAGCCCCGGGACCGATCAGGTCCCGGGGCTTCGAATTCTCTCGCGAGAGAGTGAATCGGTGGACGACTCGTCTAAGGTCGGTCAGTCCACGGCCCGGCACCTCGATCGGCGATCCCGGTAAAAAACCGGTACCACCAAGCGGTAAAGGAGCCGAAGCCATACTGACCGAAGGACGACGCGTTCACCGACTCACTCGCCTCTGTCTTGAAACTGGCCTGTGAATCTATTGAGAAACCCAGCCAGGCCGGCTTGATTGCTGGCCTGGCCGGGTCGTGCTGACCGTGTCAGCGGAAGATGCGGCTGCCCGACGGGCAACCCGTCAGTCGCCGTTAGGCGAGCCGCCTCTGGTTCTCACTACACACGTGATCACCTCCTTCCGGAAAAGCCACCCCGGTCCTGAGGGAGTCCAGCCTCGAGCAGGAGCGGGCTTCGGCCAGTCGTGCCACGTCCGCACGACCCAGTCGTCCGGGCTTCGTCTGCCGCGTCCGACACCTTCAATATAGCCTCGAGGCATCGAGGATCAACGGGCAGAAGCGATGATTTCGAAAGTTTTCGGGTGACAACACTCAATCCCCGATCAAGGCAAGGAGTTCCGTCGCCTCGGCGGAGAGCTTCGAGAGCCGCGCATCGCCCGAACCCAGGGTCCGGATGGCCTCGAGGTAATAGGCCAGCACCCGTGCCCGGTCGGCGTGAAACTGCGACCAGACGTCGCGCCCCTCTCGCAGGTCGAGGGCGATGCTCAGGAGGTTGTGCACCTTGTCGGCCAGCGCGACGGCCCTGGCCTCGGCAGGGGCCAGGGTCAGGGCGGCCAGGTGATCTCGCTTGCGGTCGGCCCAGGGCCGCTGGGCACCAGCTTCGTCGAGCTTGACCTCGCTGCAATGCCCGACGATCGCTGCGACGTCGGCGCCAAACGAGGCTTCGACCTCGGCCAGGGTGGCAGGCGTGTCCTCGACGACGTCATGGAGCAGGCCGGCGATGACGACGTGCTCGGGATACCCGAGGCGGTCGAGCATCCAGGCGACCCCGACGAGATGCTCCACGTAGGGGGCGTTACTCCCCCGGCGAACCTGCCCCTGATGGCAGGTCGCCGCCCAACGGAGGGCCCGTTCGAGGGTCAGGCTCAGCAGCAAGGCGGCTCTCCGGGAAACGGTAAGCCGGTCCGGACGATCGCTCGATTAGCAGGAAGAATGGGCCAGGCTGCGGACGAAGCCGCGGACGGCGGCGGCCGTTTCCTTGCGGTGCGTGAGGAAGCCGACGTGCCCCGCCCCCTCGATGGCCTGGAACTTCGAGCCGGCGATGGAATCGGCCAACATCCGCTGGCGAGCCGGGGTGATGATCGCGTCGCGCGATCCGGCCATCACCAACGTCGGCAGGTCGAGCTGCCAGAGGCGGTCGGAGACGTCGAACTGCTCGACCAGGGCGAGCCGGTTGGCGATCACCGACTGGTCGGTCTTCCAGATCCGCTCGGCGATGAAGTCGACCAGGGGGCCCGGCTGGGGCTTCTTGCCATGCAGCAAGTTGAAGAACTGGTTGATGAACCGGCTATCGGCGGGCAGAGGGAAGCGTTCCAGGGCCCAGCGGGCGATATGCGAGCCGATGGTGCGCTCGAACTGAGCTTCGACACCCTGGAGAATCAAGGATGAGACGTGTCCCGGATGGGACAGAGCGAACTCGAGCGCGACGGCACCGCCGAAGGAGACGCCGAAAACGGCCGGCCGCTCGAGGCCAGTCCCCTCGATCACGCCGGCCAGGTCATCGGCATATTCGCCGAGATCCAGGGCGCTCGGCGAGCCGATCCAGTCGCGATCGCCCCTCATATCATAGAGGACGACCTGATGCGTGCGGGCGAGCGACCTGGCCAGGGGCGCCAGCAGCTTCCAGCCCCCCGCGAGACCCGGGACCATGACGATCGGATCACCCTGGCCGAGCCGAACGATCTCGGCCATGCCTCGACCCACACGGATCTGTGTTCGGTCCCCTTCGACCGCATTCCATGAAGCAGAATAGTCGCCACGCCTGCGAGTTCCAAGCCTCATGAGTTTCTCCCGCGAGCACTGCAAGTCGATGAACGTCGGAGGTGCTTTGCGGGTAGCTATAAGGCAGGTTTCGTACCGCAGGAGAAATTCCACCATTTCGCCAATCCGACACCCAGCACGACCGACGCAATTTGGTGAAATTCTGGATGACGGGACTGACGAATTTTCGCTACTCGGAATCTGAATAAGTCCCCATCCAACCCATATCCCCCAAATTCTCATAAAATAGGTGATTTACGCATCGTCCGAAGGCAAAATCGACTTTGGCGGACTGGAGAACTCTCTCAGGATTAAGACCTGGCGACGACGACGAGTCGGCTAACAATGCTGATGTCTTTTCGCCAACTGCTGGTCCGGCGCCGAAATTTCGACACGATTCGCTTGTCTTTCGTCGCCCTGTGAGGTCAACTAGAAGACGCGACCACCATGCGACCGCCTCGATGATCGACCTCTTTCGAGTCTTCTTCTTTATGGCGCTCAGCGTGCCGTTTCACCGCCCGGATGAGGGCCGCGCCCCGAGGCAGGCCAGGCGATCCGAGGAAGGTCGGGGCCGGTGGATTCTCGATCACCGGATCGGCCTGATCGTCCTGTCGTTGCTGACGATCGCCTATTCGCTGCTCGTCCTGCTGGCGATCTCGACGGCCGGATCGATCGGGTTGCGCTGCGTCTTCACCACCGAGGTGAAGGTTTCGATCGAGCCGTCCTATGTCTGGACCAACCTGGACAAGACCGCTCGCGTCCCGGGCCCCAAGGCGGGCGACACGCTGCTGCAGCTCGATGGCCGGACGATCACCTACTACTCCGACTATGTCGACACGCAGCGCTCGATCAAGGACAAGATCGGCAGCAGTGTCCTGGTCCGATGGTCGTCTCCTGATCCGGGCGGGAAGCCGACGGCTCATTCCGCCTATGCCACGGTTCAACGACCGCCTGTCTGGACCTATCTCGGCTCCGCCATTTGGTTTGCGCAAGAACTAATTATTTTCGTCATCGGCTTCCTCGTGTTCTGGAAGCGTCCCGAGGATGAGTCGGCCAGCGTTTTCTTCTGGGTCTGCATCGCCACGGTCGGCGCGTACATGGGGGGTTACCACTGGACTGAGATCGTCCTCTGGCCCTGGATGATCTATGCGTTCGCGTTCTACGGTATCCTCCTGCCTGTGGCCTGCCTCCACTTCTATCTGGTCTTCCCCACCCCTCGCCCGTTCATCGTCCGGCGTCACAAGCTGACCCTCGGCCTGATGTATGGCCTGCCGCTGACGTACCTGTGCGTGACCTGGTCGACCATGATCTGGTCGCGCGAGCTGGGGAAGCAGCGGTCGCCCCTGGTCATCGTGGCGCTGGACTGGGTGAAGTTCCTGGCACTCACCTACGTCGGCGTGGCGGTGGCCCTGTTCGGGCTCTGCGTGCTGATCCTCTGGGGGAGCTATCGCCGGGCGAAGTCGCGGGCCGAGCGGAACCAGGTCCAGTACATCCTGCTGGCGTCCCTGGTGTCGGTGATCCCGATCGGCTACCTGATCCGGAACACCTATCTCGACCCGGCGGCGCTGGGGAGGCCGAGCGCGGCCTGGCCGATGTTCATCGTGTCGTTGCTGTACACGATGGGCTATGCCCTGAGCATCACGCGTTATCGCCTGGTTCAGGTCGAGAATGTCTGGAACCAGGGGCTACGCTACTTCCTGATCAGCGCCGGCGCGGGACTGATCTATTCGTTCCTCCTGGTCTGCGGCACCCTCATCGGCCTGAAGTTGTCGGGCGACCGGTGGTCGCACGATCCGATCCTGGTGGTCGTCACGGCGATCGTCGTGCTGGTGCTGTCGGAGCTGGCGCGGGTCCGGTTCCAGCGGGCGATCGACCGGCGATTCTCCAAGGAGAAGTCGAACCTGGACCTGGCCATGCGCAAGATGAGCATGGCGGTGGACCGCCTGGCCGACAACGAGACGCTGGGCCGGCGACTGCTGGAGGCGGTGACCGACGTGCTGCGTCTGGAGTGGGGGGCGATCTACCTGAGCGAGCCGCCCGACCCCTCGCTCTGGCTGACGGCCTGCCACGGGCCCGAACCCGACGAGCGCCGGCTCTCACCAAACAATGCCCTGGTCGTGCGGCTCGGGACCACTCCGATCGTGCGGGTCTCGCACTCGCCAGGATCGGGCGGTGGACCCGACCCGGCAACCGACGCGATGATCGCGCTGGGGGGAGAGATGGCCGCCGCGCTCGATTCCGACGGCGAGCTGGCGGGCGTGGTCGTCCTGGGCCCCAAGCACAACGGCCAGCCGTTCGATGACGACGAGGTCGCCTTCATCGTCGGCCTGGGCTCGGTCGCGGCCCTGGCGTTCCGGTCGGCGCGGATCCAGGAAACCCTGGAAGACCTCAACCGAGACCTTCAGGAGAAAGTCGGCAAGATCGCCGAGCAGCAGCGGCGGATCATGCTCCTGCAAGACCAGCTGATGGACCGAGGAGTTCCGGCGCGGGGGGATGACGTCGAGGATCGCGCGGCCTCGGGGTTGGCTTCCGAGGTGTTCGACCGGATGAAGGGTTCGAGCCCTCCGATGAGGTCGCTGACCGACCTGGCCAGGAAGGTGGCGGCCAGCCCGGCCGCGGTGCTGGTCCGGGGCGAGAGCGGCACCGGCAAGGAGCTGCTGGCCGAGGCGATCCACGCGGCCAGCCCGCGGGCCTCGGGCGCGTTCGTCAAGGTCCATTGCGCCGCCTTGGCCCAGGGCCTGCTGGAGAGCGAATTGTTCGGCCACGTGAAGGGGGCCTTCACCGGCGCCGACCGCGACCGGATGGGCCGGTTCGAGCAGGCCAACGGCGGGACCCTGTTCCTGGACGAGATCGGCGACATCAACCTGGAAGTGCAGACGAAGCTGCTGCGCGTGCTCCAGGAGATGTCGTTCGAGCGGGTGGGCAGCTCGCACCCCATCGAGGTCGACGTCCGGATCATCGCGGCCACCCACCAGGACCTGGAACGACTGATCGCCGAGGGGCGGTTCCGCGAGGACCTCTATTACCGCCTGAACGTCATCAGCCTGCGCGTCCCCTCGCTCCGCGAGCGCAAGGACGACCTCTTCGAGCTGGCGATTCACTTCCTGGGCGTCCATGCGGCGCGTGCCTCCAAGCCGGTGACGCACCTGGATGAAGACGCCGTCGAGGCCCTGATCGCCTACGACTGGCCCGGGAACGTACGCGAGCTGGAGAACGTCATCGAGCGGTCGGTCGTCCTGGCCGACGGCCCGGCGGTGACCCTGGCCGAGCTCCCGCCGGAGGTCCGCCAGCCGGGCCCGAAGCGCCGCGCCCGGGCCTTGCCGATGCTGGTCTCGTCGGCGGGCCCAACTCCCTCCCGGGCGGGAAATCCGCCGGCGGTGCGCAGCTGGCCGCAGCAATCCGAGGCGACCGCGACCAAGCCCCGGCCCGCGGCGGCGTCCGCCCGCGACCGCCAGGCGGACGCCGGCTGGGACTTCGAGTTCATCGCCTACGAGCGGCGACGCCTGATCGACGTGCTGGCCGAGACGGGCGGCAACAAAAGCGAGGCCGCCCGCTTGCTGGGCATGCCGAGGAGCACGCTCGTCAGTAAGCTTAAAAAACACGGGATCGCCTGAATCTCGCAAGAGTTAGGCGTAAAACGAAGCCGTCAACGTTCGTCGCGGCGGGGCATTGGCGTCGGCCGAAAATTGGCATATCTTTGATCGATCACTGCCCCGCGCCCCAGTCTGCATCATCTCCCTTGGAGTCAGCACCATGAGGCGCCTCGCGACCCGATCCGCGTCGTTGCTCGCCCTCGTCCTTACCTTCGGCGCGTCTTCTGCGGGGGCCTATCAGGTCACGCCCAAGGCGACCCTGCCGACCAAGACCGAGGCCGCCAAGTCGAAGGCGGACGACGTCCTGATCGACATCAACACGGCCGACCTGGAGACGCTCCAGACCCTGCCCGGAATCGGCCCCGTGCTGGCGAAAGAGATCGTCGCCGGCCGCCCGTATGCCAACGTCAGCCAGCTCTCGAAGATCAGCGGGCTGGGAGACGCAAAGCTCGCCGAGCTGAAGGGAAAGGTCATCGCCCGCCGCCCGAAGGCCGAAGACGCCAAGGAAGAGACCCCCAAGGCTAAGGCCAAGGCGGCGTCCAAGGAAACGACCAAGGAGGAAATGCCCAAGGCGAAAGCGAAGGCCAAGGCCGCAACCAAGGAAGCGACCAAGGACGAGCCCCCGTCGGACGGCCCGGTTGACCTGAACACGGCCGACCTGGAGACGCTCCAGACCCTGCCCGGAATCGGCCCCGTGCTGGCGAAAGAGATCGTCGCGGGACGCCCGTTTGCGACGGTCGACGAGCTGTCGAAAGTCAGCGGGATGGGACCGGCCAAGCTCGCCGAGCTGAAGGGGAAGGTCGTCGCCAGCAAGCCGGCCCCCGCCCCCACGCCGATTCCCGCCGCGCCCGCCGAGAAGTCGGCGGCGAAGAAGGCGGCCATGCCCAAGGGCGAGGCCACGGCCGCCACCAAGTCGGCGGTTCCGAAGCTGGCGCCCAATGAGAAGGTCAACCTGAACACGGCCACGAAGGACAAGCTCGACGCCCTGCCGGGGATCGGCCCGGTGAAGGCCCAGGCGATCATCGATGCCCGCCCGTTCAAGACGGTCGAGGACGTGATGACCGTCAAGGGGATCAAGGAAGACACGTTCTCGAAGATCAAAGAGTTCATCATCGTCCGTTGATGGTCGGCGATGCGGGCCGGCGCCCCTCCGCCGGCTCGCATCGCGATCGCATGCCGGCAAACCAGGGCCCGACCGGCCATCGGCCCGGTGGAAGGTAACCCGCGCCGGGTTCGCCCGAAATCCCCAGATCAAGCCCGCCGCCGCCGCAGACATGACCTAGGTTGAAGGCATGGCGGCGGTCGGATGGGATGCTGGGTTTGGAGGGGCGACGATGGGCCTCGAGGGCAGGAAGCGCCTGGTCGGCGGCATGATCTGGCTTTGCTGGGGGACGCTCGTCACGACGGGCTTCGCGGCCCTGATCAGGCACGAGTCGTCGCCCGGCCCCGCGGGTCCACCTCTGGCGACGCAGCCCGGGGCTTCGGACCTGGCCCTGGAACCAGGGCGATTCAACCTCGTCATCTTCGCGCACCCGAGGTGCCCCTGCACCCGCGCCACGCTGGCCGAGCTTGCGAAGCTGCTGGCCCGATTCGACGGTCGGCTGGTGGCCCAGCTCCACCTGTACAGGCCGGTCGGCACGCCCGAATCGTGGGCCGAGGGGGCCCTGATGGACGCTGCGACGGCGACCCCCGGCCTGCGCATCGTGGGTGACGAGGGGGGGCGCCTGGCGGCCGAGTTTGGCTCCCTGACGTCGGGGCATTCCCACCTCTACGGGCCGGACGGCGCCAGGCTGTTCGATGGCGGGATCACGCCCGGACGTGCCCACGAGGGGGACAATGAAGGGGCATCGACCATCGCCGGCCTGATCCGCGGCGATGGACCGAGGGGCGCCTCGACGCCGGTCTACGGCTGCACTATCGCCAATCGGAGAGGGGTGGCCGATGCCCGCTGACCAGCGACAAGAAGACGAGCAAATCTCCGCGATCGACGTCCCGTCAAGGGGCGTCGCGGCACGCACCGAGATCCTTTTGAGGCAGGCGCTGGACGCCATCCACCGGCATACCGACCACCTCTTCGCTGGGTTGCTGGCGTTCCAGTGGCTGGCCGCCATCATCGTGTCGGTGACCGTCTCTCCGCTGACCTGGGAGGGGGACAGGAGCCAGATCCACGAGCACGTCTGGACGGCCGTCGCGCTGGGGGCCGGGATCGTCTCGCTGCCGCTGGCGCTGATCTGGAGCTCGCCGGCGGCGGCCCGCACGAGGCAGGCGGTGGCCACGGCGCAGATGCTGATGGGCGCCCTGTTCATCCACCTGGCGGGCGGGCGGGTCGAGACCCATTTCCACGTCTTCGGGTCGCTGGCGGTCCTCGCCTTCTATCGAGACTGGAAGGTGATCGTCACGGCGGCACTGGTCGCCGCCGCCGACCACGTCTTGCGGGGCTATTTCTGGCCCAGGTCGGCCTACGGGGTGATTAGGGTGAGCCCCTGGCGGGCGATCGAGCACTCGGGCTGGGTGATCCTGATGGCCTACTTCCTGATCCGCTCGTGTATGCGGTCCGTCGCCGAGATGCGGGCCGTGGCCGAGCAGCGGGCCATGCTGGAGGCGACCCAATCCGGGGTCGAGGAGACGGTCCGCCGCAGGACGGCGGAATTGAACCGGACGGCCGACCTGCTCAAGGTGCGCGACGCACGACTCTCGGCCTCGGCGGAGTTCTCCGCGGCACTGAACCAGGCCGAGGCGCTGGAGACGTTCCAGGCGGCGGTGACCTGCCTGGGGCGGACGCTGAGCATCCCCTGCTCGGCGCTGTATACCATCGCCCCGGACGACGATACGCCGGTGGCTCGCTGCTCCTACACCATGGACGAGCGCCCGCTGAAGACGTCCGAGTTCCAGGGCGACGGCCTGCCCGCCTCGGTGGCCCGGTCGGGCCGGCCGTTCGAGCTCCGCGGCCCCTTCGGCGACGGAGGGCTGAGGATGAGGGGGGGGCTCTTCGAGCTGGAGCTGTGCGCCATCAAGGGGTGGCCGATGATGTTCAACGACCGGTGCGTCGGGGTGCTCGTCACGGCGCACGTCTCGATGCCGAACGAGGAGCAGGAGGTCTTCCTGATGGCCTCGCTCGACCAGCTCGCGGTGCGGGTCAACGCGTTCGGCGTCGAGGAGCAGCGGATGAAGCTGCTGACCGACCTGCGCGTCCAATCCAGGGCGCTCGAGGAGGCGAGGCGGGAGTCGGAGCGGGCCAGCCGGGTCAAGAGCGAGTTCCTGGCGAGCATGTCGCACGAGCTGCGGACGCCGATGAACTCGATCATGGGCTTCACGGCGAGGCTGATCCGCAAGCTCGGTGCCCAGCTCCCCGAGCGCGAGCTGGACGCCCTGCGCACGGTCGACCGCAACGCGAAGCATCTGCTTGTGCTCATCAATGACATCCTCGACCTGTCGAAGATCGAGGCGGGGCACATGGAGCTGGACCGGGCCGACCTGGACCTGGTGCAGGCGGCCCGCGAGGCGCACGACCAGTCGGCGGCGCTGGTCGACGGCAAGCCGATCGAGCTGGTCTTCGAGGCGCCGGCACGGCCAATCCCGCTGGTCGGCGACCGGATGAAGCTGCGTCAGGTGGCGATGAACCTGATCTCCAACGCGATCAAGTACACCGAGCAGGGGTGCGTGACCGTGTCGGTGGGCCTGGCGGAGGACGACCGGCTCGGCCCGGTGGCACGGCTCTCGGTGCGTGACACGGGCATCGGGATCAAGCCCGAGGACCACTGTCGGCTGTTCCAGAACTTCGCCAGGCTCGACGAGGGCTACACCCGCAAGGTGGGCGGGACCGGCCTCGGCCTGGTGCTCAGCGACCGCTACGCGCGGATGCACGGCGGCCGGATCGACGTGCAGAGCGTTTACGGCGAGGGGAGCGAATTCTCGGTCCTGATCCCGCTGGCGGTCACGAACGCGGACGGATCGAAGGCGACAGGACAGGCCCCGCACGCCGGACACGCCGACCTGGCAAGGCCCCCCGGCGCCGGAGAAGGCGTGACGATCCTCTGCGTCGACGACGA
This sequence comes from Isosphaeraceae bacterium EP7, assembly GCA_038400315.1. Lineage (NCBI taxonomy): Bacteria > Pseudomonadati > Planctomycetota > Planctomycetia > Isosphaerales > Isosphaeraceae > Kueselia > Kueselia aquadivae. Next base: position 4,145,480 of record CP151667.1, on the reverse strand, counting down.
GCCCGACGCGTTGAAGTATCTGCAATTGACGTTCCAGGACGTCGGCTACGACGCGATCCTCGCCGACGGGCACGACGCGGCGCTGATCCAGGCCAGGCAGAAGCGCCCCGACCTGATCTGCCTCGACATGTCGATGCCCGGCAAGGATGGCATGGAGGTGCTGCGGAGCCTGCACGCCGACCCCAACCTGGCGGATATCCCCGTGGTCGTGGTCTCGGCCAACGGCGAGCCGTCGAAGGCGCTGGCCGCGGGGGCCCGATCCTACCTGGCCAAGCCGGTCGACGCGTCGGGCCTGGTCACGACGGTCCGCGACCTGCTGGGCAAGCGGCTGGGCAGCGCCCTGATCGTCGAGGACAACCCCGACCTGGCCAAGCTGATGGCCGCGACGCTCTTCGAGGCGGGCATGCAGATCCGGATCGCCTCGGACGGCCGCGAGGGCCTGGCCAGGCTGGCGGAGGCGACGCCCTCGGTGATCGTGCTGGACCTGATGATGCCGGGGATGGACGGCTTCTCGTTCCTGGACCACCTCCAGCTCGACCCCCTCTGGAAGACGATCCCCGTGGTCATCGTCACCGCCAAGGAGCTCGAGCCGCAGGAGTTGCTGAAGCTGAGGCGGATCGGGGCGACGGTGATGACCAAGGGCCGGACCGACACCCAGCGCCTGGTCGAGGCGATCCTGGGCGTCAGCGCCAACGGCGCCGGCCAGGCCAAGATACGGGAGGCCGTGGCGTGAGCGACCGAATCCTGGTGATCGAGGACAATCCGGACAACCAGAAGCTGCTCGCCTGGCTCCTGGAGGACGAGGATCACGAGTTCGAGTGCCACGGGACCGCCGAGGCCGGCCTCGAGGCGTTGCGGTCCCGCCCCTTCGGGCTGGTGCTCATGGACATCTCGCTGCCCGGCATGGACGGCTGCGAGGCGACCCGGAGGATCCGCGCCGACCCGATCCTGCGCGGCACGCCCGTGATCGCCATCACGGCGCACGCGGTCAAGGGGGAGACGGAGTCGATCCTCGCCTCCGGGGTGACGGCACTGGTGACCAAGCCGATCGACGAGGCCGTGCTGCTCGAGGCAATCCGCGGACTTCTGGGGGCGAACTGAAATGGTCCGGGTGCTGATTGTCGACGATGTGGCCGACAATGTCGCCCTGATTGCGGCGGAACTCGAGGACGAGGGCTTCGAGATCCTCGAGGCCTTCGACGGCCGGCGCGCCATCGAGATCGCCCGGGCGAGCGAGCCCGACGTCATCCTGATGGACATCTGCATGCCGGTGCTCGACGGGATCGAGGCCTGCCGGGTCCTGAAGCTGGACCCGGCCACGGCCGCGATCCCGGTGATCCTCGTCTCGGCGCTGGGGGGCGAGGAGGACGTGCTGCGCGGGCTGGCCGTGGGGGCTCACGACTATGTGATCAAGCCGATCAGCGGCCCGATCGTGGTGGCCCGAGTGCGCGCGGCGCTGAGGGTGAAGGCCGCGCGCGACGATGCCGAGGCCCTGGTGCGCAGCCGCACCGCCGAGCTACGCGCGACGAACGAGCAACTCCGCGTGAGCGAGGCCCGGTTCCGCCACCTCATCGAGGCGATTCCCTCGATGGTCTGGAGCTGCACGCCCGAGGGGAGCTGCTACTTCCTCAATCGCCGGTGGGTCGACTACACCGGCGTCGCCGAGGACCAGCACTGGGGCGATCGCTGGGCCCAGGCCATTCACGTCGACGATCGCGATCGGGCGACGTCGCTCTGGCGGGAGGCGGTGGCCAAGCGGAGCAGCTACGACCTGGAATACCGGCTGCGGGGGGCCGACGGGACCTATCGCTGGTTCAAGACCCGAGGGATCGGCATCCTCGACGACGGGGGCAACATCACGCAATGGATGGGCACCTGCACCGACATCGATGAGCAGGTGAGATCCGAGGAGACGCTGCGGCGTGCCCACGACGCCCAGGATCTACGCATCCGCGAGAGCACCGCCGAGCTTCACGCCGCCAAGGCCGTGCTCGAGCTGGAGATCGTCGAGCGTGAGAAGGCCGAGCGCGAGAGCCAGGAGCGTCGCCACTTCGTCGAGCGGCTGGCCGAGGCCAACCCATCGATCCTCTACGTCTACGACCTCGTCAAGCACCGCAACACCTGGGTCAACGAGCGGATCGCCACGGTCCTCGGCTATACCCCCGCCGAGATCAACGCGATGGACGAGCACGAGCTCGGACGCCTGGGCCACCCCGACGAGCCCGCGATGACGGCCGTCGCGGACGACGGGCCGAGCCGATACGCCCTGCTGAAGGAAGGACAGGTCTTCGAGCGGGAATTCCGCATCAGGCACCGCAACGGCACCTGGATCTGGCTGAGGTCCCGCGAGCTGCCCTTCAAGCGCGACGAGGCGGGCAACCCGACTCAGATCCTGGGGGCGGCCGAGGACATCACCGAGAGCAAGCAGGCCCGGGACACCTTCCGCGTCCTGTTCGAACGGTCATCGGACGCCCACCTCCTGATCCACGAGGTCGACGGCATCATCGACTGCAACGAGGCGGCCGTCCGGATGTGCCGGCTTCGAGACAAGTCCGAGTTCCTCGGCATCCATCCCGTGCAATTCTCGCCCGAGTACCAGCCCGACGGCCGCCTCTCGACCGAGAAGGGGGTCGAGATGCAGGAGATCGCCAGGCGCGAGGGCCGCCACCGCTTCGATTGGATCCATCGCCGGGCCGACGGCACTCCCTTCCCGTGCGAGGTCTCACTCACCCCCGTCGAGGTCGCGGGCCGCTCGCTGCTGCTGGTCGTCTGGCACGACCTGACCGAGCGGGCCGAGGCCGAGCAGGCGGTGCGCGACAGCGAGGAGCGGCTGCGGGCCGTGCTCGACGCGGTCGCCGACGGCATTGTCACCATCGACGAGGACGGTGCGATCGAGAGCGCCAACACGGCGGCCTCGCGCATCTTCGGCTACGACCGGTCGGAGATGGTCGCGCAGGACGTCACCCTGCTCATGCCCCACTGGGGCGAGGGCCGGCCGAGCGGGCCCGAGGACGAGTCCCGCGACATCGACCCCAGCCGAGGTGCCGACGGCGGGGGCGAGACCCTGGGCCGTCGCAAGTCGGGCAGCCTCTTCCCCGTCGAGATTGCCCTCAGCGCCCTGCACGTGCAGGGCAAGCGGCTGTACACGGGCATCATCCGCGACATCTCCACGCGCAAGCAGGCCGATGCCGAGCTGCGCCAGGCCAAGGAGGTCGCCGAGGCCGCGACTCGGGCCAAGGGGGAGTTCCTGGCCAACATGAGCCACGAGATCCGCACCCCCATGAATGGCATCATCGGCATGACCGAGCTGGCCCTGGGCACCGAGCTCGCCCCACGCCAGCGTGAGTATCTCGGCCTGGTGAAGACCTCCGCGGAATCGCTCCTGACGGTGATCAACGACATCCTCGATTTCTCCAAGATCGAGGCCGGCAAGCTCGAGCTGGACGAGGCCCCATTCGGGCTGCGGGGGGCGATCGAGGATATCCTCCGGGTGCTCGCCCTGCGGGCGCACGCCAGGGGCCTGGAGCTGGCCTGTCGGATCGCCCCCGAGGTGCCCGACCGGTTGGTCGGCGACGTGAACCGGCTCCGCCAAGTGATCCTCAACCTGGTGGGCAATGCCCTGAAGTTCACCGAGCGCGGCGAGGTGCTCGTCTCGGTCGGGGCCACCGGGCAGACCGGCCCGGGCGGCGGCAAGGTCACGCTCCACGTCCGCGTGGTCGACACCGGTGTGGGGATCGAGCAGGCCGCGCTGACGCGCATCTTCGAGCCGTTCGAGCAGGCCGACGGCTCGACCACGCGGCGGTTCGGGGGCACGGGGCTGGGGCTGACCATCTCCTCCCAGGTCGTCTCGCTGATGGGCGGCACGATCTGGGCCGAGAGCGAGCCTGGCATCGGCAGCACCTTCCACTTCACCGCGGTGCTGAAAGCCCCGGCCCACCTCGAGCAGGACGACGACCTGACCGACCGTGCGGCCTTCGACCGCCTCGCCGGGACATCGGTGCTCATCGTCGACGACAACGAGACGAACCGGTGTGTGCTCGAGGAGATCGTCTATGCCTGGGGGATCCGGCCCGTGTCGGTCGATTCGGCCGAGTCGGCGTTGGCGGCCCTGCTCGAAGCCTCGCTCCTGGGGCGGCCGTTCGACGCCGCGCTGATCGACTCGATGATGCCGGGGATCGACGGGGCCGGGCTGGCCCGCCTCATCCGGTCGGCCCCGGAGGTCGCCTGCATCCCCCTCGTGATGCTGACTTCCGCGGGGATCGGCCGCGACGAGCCGGCCCTTCGTGGGCTGGGCATCGTCTCCTGCCTGACCAAGCCGATCGCACGCGACGACCTGCGCAGGGCGCTCCTCGAGGCGCTCGGGACGGCCGGGAACCGCGAGAGCGCGCCCGTGCCGGAACCGGAATCCGAGGTGATCGCCGCCATCGAGGGCCCGCCGTTGCGCCGGGGACTTCGCATCCTGCTGGCCGAGGACAATCCGGTCAACCAGGTGGTCGCCAGCAGGATGCTGGAGAAGCTGGGACACTCGGTGGTCCTCGCCAGCGACGGCCGTTCGGCCATCAACGCGCTGCGACTTGGCGGCTTCTCCCTGGCCCTGATCGACATCCAGATGCCGCTGATGGACGGGCTGGAGGCCATCGCCGCCGTGCGAGCGGGCGAGCGGGGGACCGGCCACCGCCTGCCGGCCATCGCCCTGACCGCGCACGCGATGAAGGGCGACCGCGAGCGCTGCCTCGCGGCGGGCTTCGACGGCTATCTGCCCAAGCCCGTCCGCAAGGATGAGCTGATCCGAGCCCTCGAGGAGCTCGCCGCGACACCCGCCCTCGCCGGCGGCTGACCGACTCGGCTAGCTTCCCAGGGGCGCCGATCGCGAGACGATCTGGGTGCGGTTGCCCTCGGGATCGCGGAAGAAGACGGTCTTCATCTCCGCATTGTCCACCTCGGTGCCGGTCTCGAACGCGATGCCCCGGGCCTCGAGCGAGGCGCGGACCTTGGCGACGTCGTCGACCAGGAACGCGACGTGGCAGACATAGCGAGTGTCGGCCCCCTTCTCGCCGGCCGGCCGGCCGATGATCTCCAGGGCCCCGCCGCCGTCGTCGGCCAGGAAGTAACCGGGGGTCGGCGCCTTGCTGTTGTCGACGATGACCTTCAAGCCGAAGGCCTCGACGTAGAAGTCCCTGAGCGCGGCCAGGTCGGCGGCGAACAGGGCGAAGTGTTCCATCTTGGCCATTGGGGGTCGTCTCGCGGTCGTTGGGTGTCAGGAATCAAGGGGCGTCGATCAGCCCGAGGATCGCGGCCCATTCCTCGGGCCTGACGACTTGCACGGACAGCCGGCTCCCCTTGCGGAGCAGCTCCATTCCGGCCAGCTCGGGGATGGTTCGCAGCAGCGGCAGCCCCAGCTCGCGGCCCGCGGGGCGGACGCCCCGGATGGTCACCTGGAACCAGGTGGGGGCGTGCAGTTGGCTCTTGGGGTCGTAGTGGTCGGCCGTCTCGTCGAAGGCGGTCGGGTCCGGGTGTCCGGCCTCGACCACCTCGGCGATCCCGGCAATGCACGGGGGATTGGCGTTGGAGTGATAGTAGAGCACCCCGTCGCCGACCTTCATCGAGTCTCGCAAGTAGTTACGGGCCTGGAAGTTCCGCACGCCGTCCCAGCCGGTCATACGACCTTCGGCGGCCATCAGGTCGCCGAACGCGAAGCAGTCGGGCTCGGACTTCAGAAGCCAGTATGCCATCCGCCTCGGTCATCCTCATCCAAAGGGGCCCGCCACCCGGCCGGCCATCCGGGTCGGAGGTTAGCCGAAGGGCCGGGCGGGGACAAGCCGGGCAGCTCGAGCCGGACCGGGCTCATTCCATCAGGACCATGGCCGACTCGGCGCCGGGCTGGTGCCCGTCGGTCGTGACGGGGTCGGCGCCGATGCCCCGGATCAGGCGGCTGGAGCAGACGAGCGCCAGCAGGGCCAGGCCGCACATTTCCAGGAAGACCATCGTCAGCGACTGACCGAGGGCGTCCTGCACCGCCAGCAACTGGTCGGGAGGGAGCAAGGAGTGGGTCTCGGGCCTGAGGGCCTTGGAGACGTCGATGCCGACGGCCTTCCCGGCGGCCAGCCGGCTCGTCAAGCCGGCGCCCAGGGAGGCACCAAGCACGGCCACGCTCAGGGCGCCGCCGACGGTCCTGAAGAAGAGCACGCCGCCGGTGGCCACCCCCCGTCTTCCCCAGGGCACGACGTTCTGCACGCCCAGGATGTAGCTCAGCGAGGTCGGCCCCATCCCCAGCCCGATGATGAACATCCCGCCGAGGAACGACGCCTTCGACCAGGCCGGCCATTGCGCCCCCGCGGCGATCGCGAACATCCCCAGGGTGATCAGGACCGAGCCGACCAGGGCCGTCGCCCGGAAGCCGAATCGCACCGCGACCCTGGCCGCGACCGCCACGCTGATCGACCAGGAGAGGAACAGCGGCGTGACCATCAGGCCCGCGTCGGAGGCCGTCCCCCCGCGCACCCCCTGGACATACAGCGGGATGTATGTGTCGAGCCCGAACAGCAGCCCGCCGATGACGAAGCTGCCGACGTTGGCGGCCAGGATCGTCGGCGTGGTCATCAGATCCATCGGCAAGATCGGGTCTTCGGCAACCAGTTCACGCCTGATGAAGGCGACGAGGAAGGCCAGGGAGAGCCCGATCAGGCCCGCCGTGCGTGTCCAGCCGCCGCTCCCGCCGTGGAGCAGGCCCAGCAGCAGCAAGGTCGAGCCGCCGGCCAGCAACGCGGCGCCCGGCCAGTCGATCGGCAGGACCTCGCGATGGCCGAGGGTCTCGCGCACGTAGGCCATCAGGATCCAGATGGCCACGGCGGCGAACGGGACGCTGACGAAGAAGACGGCCCGCCACGACATCGAGTCGGTGAGGTAGCCACCCAGGGTCGGGCCGGCCAGGCTGGAGACGCCCCAGACGGCGCTGAAGAGACCCTGCACCCGGGCCCGCTCCTGCATGCTGAACAGGTCGCCCAGCATCGTCAGCACCACCGGGGCGACGGCGCCGGCGCCAAGCCCCTGGACGATGCGCATGACGATCAGCTCGGGCATGCTCCGGGACAGGCCCGAGAGGATCGACCCCAGGCTGAAGAGGAAGAGCCCGAAGAGCAGCACCCGCTTACGGCCGAGCAGGTCGGCCAGCTTGCCATAAAGGGGCGTGCTGACGGTGGCGGCCAGCAGGTAGGCGGAGAAAACCCAGGGGTAGATTTCCAGCCCGTTCAGGCTGGAGATGATGCTGGGCATGGCCGTCGAGACGACCGTCTGCTCGAGCGCCGTCACCGCCATGGCCAACAAAAGCGCCAGGGTGATCATCCCCCGGTCGACTTCGGGCCTCCCCGATTCGGCAGCCTCCCTCAACGTAACGTCCTTGTGCGTTTGACAATCCGTTTCCTCCGCCCGACTCATGGATGCTCCTTGTTGGCGACCGAACCGAGGGACCGGGGGTCCGCGTGCTGATTGCGCAGATTGTGGCGCAGTCCGGCGTTGAAGTGGATTCTACCCGGGGTGGCCAGGGTGATAGACTGGATGCGCGGCGGGTGGGTTCGACACAGGGGCATCCGACCCGTTCGTGTTTGGCCTGTCCCGCCGGGGCCGCTCGCCGCGTATGGCCTGGAGCATGATGCTGACTCCGCCGGATGAACCACCTACCGGGCTAGGGACCATGGATTTCCTCCAGGCGATCGGGCAATCGCTGCTTGACACGTGGGCGGGCAAGCCGGGAGGCCGCCTGGTCGAGGACTTGCCGCGCGTGGCGCAGGGGACCATGGAACTCTGGAGGGGTGCCCTGGCCGACCCCGACCGGCGCCGCGCCGAGGTCGCCGACCTGGCCGCGTCGCCGCGCGACGAGGTCCGGCAGCGGGTCGCCTCGGTCATCGACCGGATCGCCCCCGACGAGTCTCCCGAGATGAAGGGGAACTTGCGGGCCTATCTGGAGCACGTCCCCGACGCGATCCGGCGGTCGATGCGAGGCCCGACCCCGCATTCCGGCACGATGGCGCAGGCGGGCGTCCTTTCGCTGGACAAGGCCGAGGAGCTGCTCCCCTTCCTGCCCACCGCCCTGCCCCGCTTCAGGGCCGGCGAACGCCCGCTGCCGGGCGTCGACTGGGAGCTGGTCGAGCTGCTGGGCACCGGCGGTTTCGGCGAGGTCTGGAAGGCGAAGAACCCGCACTTCGACGGGGTCCCCCCCGTCGCACTCAAGTTCTGCCTCGACCGCGACATGAAGGACACGATTCTGAGGCATGAGGCCGCCATTCTCAACGAGGTGATGCGCCACGGCCGGCACCCCGGAGTGGTCACGCTCCAGCACACCTATCTCGGCGCCGAGTATCCGTGCCTGGAATATGAGTACATCGACGGCGGCGACCTCTTCGCCATGGCCCGTCGGTGGGACAGGACCAAGCCCGAGTCGGTCCTGAAGCGGGCCACCGAGGTCGTCAGCCGCCTGGCCAGGATCCTCGGCACCGCGCACCGGCTCTCGCCCCCCATCGTGCATCGCGACCTGAAGCCGTCGAACATCCTGGTCCGCCGCCGCGACGACGGACGGCACGAGCTGAAGGTGGCCGACTTCGGCATCGGGGCGTTGGTGGCCAACAAGGCGCTGGCCCGCGAGACCGGTAAGGACGGGGCCAACCAGTTCCTGGTCACGGCGATCCGGGGTGCGCACACGCCGCTCTACTCGTCGCCGCAGCAGAAGCGGGGGGACGACGCCGACCCGCGCGACGACGTCTACTCGCTCGGGATCATGTGGCATCAGCTCCTCACCGGCGACATGACCCGGGGCCAGCCCGGCGGCTCGCGCTGGACGGTCAAGCTGGCCCTGCGCGGGGTGCCCACGGCCATGATCGAGCTGCTGGCGTCCTGCTTCGAGGACGACCCGGCCGACCGGCCGTTCGACGCCGCCGACCTGGGCGAGAAGCTCGACGCGATCCGATCGAGCATCGGCTCGGCGAGCATCTCGGCCTCGATCCCCGCCCCCCCGATCCCGAAGAGGCGGCCCGCGACGCAGGCAAAGGCACAGGCACCTCCCCCGCGCAACCCGAGCCCGAGCCCGTCCCCGGTCGCGGCGAGGAGCGGCATCAACTGGTCTGACCCGACCTCGGTGGCCGCGCTGTCGGCCGGCCATTCCGCAATCCGCAAGTTCGAGGGCCACACCGCGCCGGTGCTCGCGGTCCGCGCCTCGCGCAAGGGCTCGCGGATCCTCTCCTGCGGCGGCGACCGGACGGCGACGCTCTGGGAGGTCGAGACGGGCAAGCCCGTCCGCATCTACCTGGGGCACGAGTCGTGGTCGGGCGGCCTGTCGATGAGCCTCGACGGCCGTCGGATGCTCTTCGCCCTGAATGAAGGCCTGGCGCTCTGGGACCTGAAGGAAGGGGTCGTCGCCTCGAAGTTCAGCGGCCGGACGGGGCCCATCGACGCGTTGGTCCTGACCCCCGACGGGTCCCGAGGCATCTCCGCGGGGGCCGACGGAGTCATCCGGGTCTGGGACGTCGCGACCGGCACGGAGTCGTACCAGATCGTGGCCGAAGATCTGGAAGTCCGCTGCCTGGCGACCTCGCCCGACGGCCGGAAACTGGCCGCGGGAGGGGCCGACGGCACGATCCGGGTCTACAGCCTGCGCGAAGGCAAGGAGCGGAGGCGGTACGCGGGCCACTCCTCCGCCGTGCTCGCCCTGGCCTTCTCCGAAGACGGCCGCCGCCTCGCCTCCGGCGATCACTCCGGCCGCCTGCGCATCTGGCACCTGGACACCGCACGCGGCCCCAAAGGCTACGAAGGCCATTCCTCCGCGATCCGATGCGTCGCGTTCGCCCCCGGCGATCGGTCCATCATGGCCGGCGGCGCCGATGGCCTGATCCTGGGCTGGAATCTCCAGGACGAGGCCGAGCCCGACTCCTTCATCGGTCATTCCGGCCCGGTCCGCTGCCTGGGCTTCACCCCCGACGGCCGCTTCGCCTTCTCCGGAGGCGACGACCGATCCGTCCGCCTCTGGCAGCTCCGGGCCTGATCTGGAGTGATCGCGCTAGAAGTGACGCAGTTGGCCCAAGACCGGGCCAGACGGCTGGTCATTTGAGCAATTCACGTAGGGTGGGCAATGCCCACCGCGGGGGCTCGCTCCTGGCGGACAATGCCCACCCGACGCAGACTCAAGCCCGCCCCCGTTTCCTCGACCGGGCCAGGCATGCGGGAACCGCACTGTTCCGGCGATGCGGGAAATCGGGGGACCAACTCCTCCGCAGCGAAGCGCAGGTGACGACCTCGGGGGTCGGTGACAAGGAACACGGGGACTGGCTCCGCAGCGAAGCGAAGGTGCCTGTCCCTCGTTTTCCCGGGGGAACGTCCGGCCGGCGCGTAACGCCTCCGTCATTCGCTGTTTCCCCCGAGGGAGCGACAGGCCGACGCGCAAGGATGCCTTGATTCTTCCGAATTGTCAAAGATCAAGGCATGTTCAGCGATCCAAACCGGCGTTCAGGCGGCCGGGGCATCGAGGATTCGGAGCATTTCCGGGCGAATCGGCCGGGCCGGGGCCATCGCGGGTCGAGACAGCCGGCGATCGGGCCTGGCGAGCGGCTTCACGGGCAAGCTGGCCACCTTCGGGCCGGCGAGCGACCGGGCCAACCGACGCAACAGGCCCGAAAGATGGCTTCGTTCCGCGAATCGACCCGTGTTGGCCCCATGGCTTCGTTCTGCGAGGAGATTCGAGGCGGATTGCTGGCGGTTTTCAGGCCGGGCAACCCCGGCGGGCTCGGCCGGAATGACGTATTGCGAATGGTCGGCTCCGGGTTGGGAGCGTTCGGGTCCGGGTGAGGGTGTCTCGGGGTCGGGATGCGGCGAAGGTTCGTCGCCGTGCGGGACCGGATCAGGGGTGCCCCAGACGGAGAAATCCGGGCGGGGCCGCTCGACGTAGTCGTGGGTCATCGTCGGGACGGGCGCCGGCTTCTGGCGACCCCTGTGCAGCATGTCCAGCGCCCACCGCTGGCGGCGAAAGCTGGCCGTCTCGTAGCGACGAAGCAGCCCGAGCGTCGGGTCATCCACGGCGATCAGGCCCAGCGAAGTGGCCTCGCGCAGCTCGTCGTCGATGGCATCGAGCGAATCCTCCTGGCGCAGCGCCAGCGCCTCCAATTCATACTCGACGATGTCCCGGAGGTGCGTCGACGCATCAATCCCCTCGGGCGCGTCGAGCGGGCTGTCCATCGCGCGGACCTCAGCGGCCACTCCCATCAGGTCCAGCGCCAGCGATTTCTGCTCGTCGCTCCACGACCCCTTCTTTTCGAGCACCTTGCCCAGCGCCCGCCAGCGGACACCCAGCCATTCGCACCCCGCCGAAGTCGTCGATAAACGCGAGGCCACCTCATCCGGGCAGTCGCCCAGCGTCTTCCCCAGCTTCGCGGCCTCGGCCTTGCGCTCGTCCAGCCAGCAGGAAAACGTACGGCGGGCGCGCACGTCGCGCACCAGCCGTTCCTCGATCCGGCAGCGGTCGATCCGTACGCTCTCGATCGCGATCGTCTCGACCAGCCCCATCTCGAACGCATTCATCGGCCGAAGCGACGAAACCAGTTGCTCGCCCAGCTCGCGAGCGGCCTGCGCCTCGTTCTCGGGAACGACGACGCCGTTGCCGGCCAGCCCATGAATCAGGCTATTACGCCGCGACTGCGCCTTCCCCTCCTCGGTCTTCGGCCCCGTGCTGCGCATGGCATTGCGGCGATTGGCGTCGATGCGCCGCTGGCTGACTTCGAGCTTGCCCATGGTGCTGCGTCGCTCCCGGGTGCGGATTCAGGCTGTACGTGGTTTCGCCGACATCGGCGAAGGAGGCCGTCCCGGGCGTCGTTGCGCGAGATGTGGGGCCCTATAGAATACTATCCCTTAAGCGGGACGATCCGTCCCTAAAAAATGGACAAAATGGGAAAATCATTGCAGCCGCCCTTGTCGAACATTCCACGCGCCGCCCGTGATCGGGCCTGCTCAGAACACTTCAAGGGAGGTCGAGTCGTAGGCCAACACAGAGAGTGACTCGGGAAAGAGGCGTCGGCTACGGCCTCTCGATCGCATTTGGGACGACAGAATGTCCCCTTTGCGGGCGGCAGCCGTTCGACAGCGCTTCACCGTCCTCGTGTTCGACGTTGGTTTCTTTGGTTGTAGGTGGCCGAGTCGCTCGTCAAGCATCGGACGGGGACGCAAGCCTGCCCCACAAGGCCGCGATTAGGGCCATGACCACGGTCTGAAAGATGGCGAATGCGGTTGCGGCGGCGACGGCGCGTGTGCCGGCGAAGGCAGAGGTCGCGATCACGAGGGCGACGCCGACGTTGCGAACCGAGGTCGCCATCACCATGGCGCGGTCGTTGCCGGTTCCGCCGAGCAGCCAACCGGCGGCAACGCCCGCAAGAACCAGGGCCAGCATCCCGAGATAAGCCCGCGGGGGGACGCCGATGAGCATCTCAAACTGCGAGAAGAGAATCAGGCTCAAGGTCGTCAGGTTGAGCACCATGCTGAGAAGGTTTGCCGGCCTCTTCAGGCGATCCGCCAGGGTTGGCCGCCATTGGCGCATTGCCAAGCCCAGGCACAGAGGAATGAACTGCGCCATCATCAAGGTGGCGACCACTTTGCGCGCATCGATCGCTGGAAGAGGGCTGTCGGGCGGCAATGCGGGTAAATGCCGCAGCACGAGGGGCAATAGCCCTTGCAACAGGAGCGGCGCCGCGAGCGCTGACGACCCTGCCAGAACCACCATCAACCCCACCGACACGACGACGTTTCCCTTCGCCATCCCGGTCAATGGCGGGCCATAGGGTGCCCCCGGACAAACCGCGCAGATCAAGAACCCCGTGGCAACGTATGGGTCCGCCTGAAAGAGAATTAACAGGCCAACCGCAGCCGCCGGAACCAGGACATAACTTGCCAGCGACGCCTTGGCAACCAGTCTCCAATCCGTAGCGACCCGCAGCACGTCGGCAACCGTCACGCCCAGCCCGATTGCCACCATCATCTCGAACAAGGTGATCGAGGCAACAATGCTGATCAGTCGGTTCAGTTGATCAGTCGTCATGGTCGCTCCCTCGCGAAGTCACCCCTGACGCGTTGTCTCGCGACCCACGTCAGGCAGCTCGCAAGTCTCAGGGAAGGAGCCTCAGCCGCTCCACAAGGATTCGAAGCTGACTGAGTCGCCAAAACCCGATGTACAACGCTACTTCCCGCGTTCTAGATCATTGACAGTGTCACTGTAAACGTCCTCGAAGTCCTGGTTGAGCTCGTCCGACCACGGGCCCGGGAAAACGCTCTCCCCGGTCGCGGTTTCGAATGTTCCGGGTCGGCTCCGCCAGGTCTCTGCCAGGGTCGAATCCTCCGAGGCGATCTTGTAGGCCCGGACCAATTCCAGGAGGCGATGCTCCACCGAGGCCGATTTGCACGCGACGGCCAGCCCCTCGCGGATCGCCCCGAAGACGAGTTCCCGCAGCCCGTTGGTATGAATTTCAACCCCGGCCCCCGGATGCTCGAAGTCCTCCCGGCAATCCTCGACGCTGTACGATGAGTATCCCCGGCAGGCGACGGGCCTGACCTCGTAAACCGCGCACTTGCCCTCCTCAAGGAAGGGGCAATCCACCCTGACACGATCCCTCCGGCTCATGTCCATGCCTTCGGTCGCCGAGATATTCGCCTCGACGCGACGATCGAGGGCCGCTTGCCGCCCTTCATCGAACCGCTCGCGGACGAATGTGGCGATGGCCAGGACCTCGGGAGCCGAAGCCGCGACCGGGAACATGCAGCAATAGGTGCATCCGCTCCGGCACGCGACCCGGTTCCCGTCATGGCAAGACGCATGGACCTGCATGATCGACCGGTCGGTGAGCTCGCTGATCCTTCGCGCCAGTTCGATCGTACCGAGAGCCGCCGACGGCCCCGACAGGATCTTCAGCGAGTCCTGGGCAGCCGCGAGCCGAGCCCGAGTGACGACACGCTCCTCGCCGAACCTTTTTGGTCGCGAGGAAGGTCGAACACGCTTCGCCTTTCTTCCGGGAGGTCTGGGACGTCCGGGCTTGCCTGGCATTTGGAGGGTTTCTCGCGCTGGTCGTGAAGGTTCGTCGCGGGAACACCGCATTTTAACCGAATCGATGTCGCCATTGACTTCGTGATCCGCGTCGGGAGCAGCGGCCTGGAACGGCACCGCGATGGGGACGGTCGATCCATCGGTCAAATCAAGGATGCACAGGGTCGAGATCAAGCCGTAACAGAGCAAGAATGTCTGCTTGACCTCTTCCCAGCTCGGAATCCTGATGCATTCACCCCCATCTGGTACGAAGCACGACAGCGACGGAACCGACCGCACCGGCAGCCCAGAGCGAACCGACAAGAATCGCGACGCGTTCCAGCCAGCCCGGCCCGATTCGCCATCGCCCCGCAACAGCGAGCATTGCCCAGACACCGAGGACGGAATAGCCAACCTTCTCGCCGGTCAGCACCCACGGCTCGATCGGCCCCTGGTGCCATCCCATGTCTGCAAGGTAATGGGGCAGGGATTCGAGGCCTCGCAGAAGCAACGCAACCGATGCCGCCACGCATCCGCCCAAGCCAGGCCGGAGGAAGAGTCGGCTGAGCGGTGGTCGAGGTCGTCGCAGGGCGAGGAGCGGGAGCGCGAGAGTCAGGGGGGTGATGCACGGGTAGGCGAGCGAGCCGTAATACCTGGCGAAACTCCAGGCCCGAGCGTCGAAGCCTCCGATCACGATGATCATCTGCCGATCCATGCCCTCATAGGGCTTGACCGCCATCGCCAGGCCGATGGCCGCGAGGGAGATCATGACCATCGCATCGGTGAGTCGAAATCCGCGATCGGCGGCGGAGTTGGGCATGGCCGGGCCCTCTTCGATTGTCATCTGAGCGTCAATCCGTCGACCATCCGGTCGGGCTGGCAAGGAGTGCCGGCTTGGCCTATCCTCGGCGGATCCACGCGAGTATTGCTTGCGGTTTTTCCAGCGGAGAACATCCTTGGCACCCCAAGGCAGTCAGCAAGAAATGAAATCCCCGAAATTCAGTTCGGTCGAGGACTATCTGGCCTCGCAAGACCCGACGAAAGCAAAGACCCTTGGGTCCGTCATTGATTTCATTGTCGCCCAATTCCCGGAATTGAAGTCCAAGATTTCCTGGAATGTGCCCACCATCCACCGTGACGGGAAATATGTTGTTGGCGTTTGCGCCTACAAGCGTCACCTCACATTTTCAGCCTTCAGTCCCCGCGTCATCGAAGACTTCAAGGCGAGGCTGGAGAAGTATGTTGTCATGAAAAATTGTTTTCAGATCCCTGTCGACTGGGAACTCGATCGGGAATTATTGGCGGATTTGGTCCGGGCCAGACTCAGCGAGCTGGATGAGCCCGACCTGCCCCCGGTCTGAGCGATCCGACGGCGTCTCAGCGGGGCTTCTTGCCGAGCCTGCCGGCCAGCACCGTTCCCGTGGGGGTCTTGGACTTGGCGACTTGCTCGGGGGTTCCCTGGGCGACGATCGTTCCTCCGTCGGCGCCCGGGCCGGGGCCGACGTCGATGATCCAGTCGGCGGCGGCCATGAACTCGGGGCTGTGCTCGACGACGACGAGGGAGTGGCCCACGTCGATCAGGCTGGTCAGGGCGTCCATTAATTTGAGGGTGTCGAGCGGGTGCAGGCCGGTGGTCGGCTCGTCGAGGATGAACAGGGTCTTGGCGCCGCCGGCGGCTCGGGTAAGCGCGGCCGGGGTCGAGGCGAGGAAGTTGGCCAGCTTGAGGCGCTGGGCCTCGCCTCCGGAGAGGGTCGAGGCGGGCTGGCCCAGGCGGAGGTAGTCGAGGCCCACGTCGATGAGCGGGCGGAGCTTGCTCTGCACCTTGGGCTTGTTGGCGAAGAAGCGGAACGCCTCGCGGGCGGTCAGGTCGAGGACTTCGGCGATGGATTTGCCTCGGTAGGTGATTTCGAGGACTTCCGATCGGTACCGACGGCCCCGGCAGACCGGGCAGCGCAGCATGACGTCGGGCATGAACTGCATGTCGACGACCTGGTAGCCGTTGCCTTCGCAGGCGTCGCACCGGCCTCCTTCGACGTTGAAGCTGAACCGGCTGGCCGAGAAGTTCCGCAGCTTGGCCTCGTGGGTCTCGGCGAACGTCTTGCGGATCTCGTCGAACGCCTTCAGATAGGTCACGGGGTTCGACCGGGGGGTCCGGCCGATGGGCGACTGATCGACGAGGGCGACGTCGCCCAGGGCTTCGGTGCCGGTCAGCTCGTCAAACGGCGCCGCGGGCAGCGGCTCGTTCTTCAGCCTGCGGGCGAGAGCCGGGAACAGGGTGTCTTCGACGAGCGTGCTCTTGCCCGACCCGCTCACACCGGTGACGACGCAGAGGACGCCGAGCGGGATGTCGACGTCGATCCCTTTCAGGTTATGTCCGCGTGCGCCGGTGAGTTTCAGGTGGCCCGACGGCTTCCGCCGCGTCTTGGGGACGGCCAGCGAGGCGCCTCGGCCGCTCAACACATCGCCGGTCGCCGAGCCTTCGAGCTGGGCCAAACCCTCAGGCGTGCCGGTGAAGAGGATCCGGCCGCCAGCGTCGCCCGCGCCCGGGCCGACCTCGACGACGTGGTCCGAGGCCCTGACGATGTCCATGTCGTGCTCGACGACGACCACCGAGTTGCCCGAGTCACGCAGCCCGACCAGCGCCGCGATCAGCCGGCCGACGTCGGTGGGGTGGAGGCCAATCGAGGGCTCGTCCAGCACGTACAGGGTGTTGACCAGGCCCGAGCCGAGGGCCGACGTCAGGGCGACGCGGCGGGCCTCGCCGGCGGAGAGGGTCCGGGCCAGCCGGTCGAGCGTCAGATATCCCAGGCCGATCCGCTCCAGGTAGTCGAGCCGGTTCCGGGCCTGCGCCAGGATGCCCCGCGCCACCGGATTCTCGGCCTCGGCCGCGGCGACCTCGTCCAGGAACGCGAGGGCGCCCGCGATGGTCAGCGAATCGACCTCGGCCAGGTTCCGCCCGCCCACGCGCACGGCGAGAGCTTCCGGCCGGAGCCTGGCTCCCTGGCAGTCGGGGCAAGGCTTGTAGCCTCGCCAGCGGGCCAGGAAGATGCGGACGTGCATCTTGTAGACCTTCTTGTCCAGCCTGGCGAAGAACCCACGCAGCCCCGGAAAACCGGCCGCCTTGTCGCCGTTCACCACCCGGCCCACCTGCTCGGGGGTCAGGTCGCGGAAGGGAACGTCGAGCGGCACCGCCATGCGTCCGGCCGCCTGAACGAGGTCATCGTTCCAGCTCTGGTAGGCGGGTGTCGTCCAGGGGACGATGGCGCCGTCTCGCAAGGACCGGGTGGGGTCGGGCACGACCCGTTCGAGGTCGAGGTCCACCACGCGGCCGAACCCTTCGCAGGTCGGGCATGCGCCCAGCGGGCTGTTGAACCGGAACAGGCGGGGCTCGGGGGCCAGGTAGTCGGCGCCGCAGCGGCTGCAACGCCAGCCGTCGTAGAAGGTGAGGACCTCGTCCCCGGCGACGATCCGGCAGCGGCCGAACCCCTTGGAGAAGGCGGTCTCGATCGAGTCGAGCCGCCGAGAGGTCGCGTCGGAGCCCCTGACGAGGCGGTCGACCACCACGTCGACAATGCCCCCCTCGCCGGGCTCGGGGATCGGGCCCTCTTCCAGGGCGACCACTTCACCGCCGACCCTGACCCTCGTGAATCCGTCCTCGCGGAGGGCATCGGCCAGCGCGGCGCGGTCGGACTCGGGCCGGACCTCGAGGGGGTAGGTGATGAGGTAGCGGGTTCCTTCGGCGAGCCCGTCGATCGCCCGCTCGACGGTCGCGGGGTTGGCCGGGTGGACCTCGTCGCCGCAGACCCGGCAGATGACCCGTCCGAGCTTGGCGAACAGCAGGCCGAGGGCATCCTGTGTCTCGGTGACGGTGCCGACCGTGCTCCGGCCCGACCGCTTCGAGACCCGCTGGGCCACGGCCACGGCGGGCGGAATCCCCTCGATCAGGTCGGCATCGGGCTTGTCCAGCGCCTCCAGAAACTGGCGGGTGTAGGCCGAGAAGGTCTCGATATACCGCCGCTGCCCCTCGGCATAGAGCGTGTCGAACGCCAGGGAACTCTTGCCCGACCCGCTCACCCCGGTGAACGCCACGAGCTTGCCCAGGGGAAGGTCGAGGTCGACCCCCTTCAGGTTATGGACCCGCACACCCCGCAACCTGACCTGCCGCCGTCGAGTCATCGCCGCCCACCCCAAGCCCAGCAGTTCCCCGGACCCATTGTGGGACCCGGGCCCAACTCCGCCAGGCCTTGACGGCGGCACGCAGCAGATACGGGCGAAACCGGGCTTCCAGCTCTGGGGCCTCAAAGTCGCGGTCAAGCGGGGTTTGTCGCGACTCAGGCCTCAAAGCGTGATGGGAAGGGCGATTGTTGGAACTTCTTGACGAGCCCTGGTGTCATCAGGTGGATCAACGCCAGCCTCACGAATGCCTCGCGGCTGGCGTTCGTCCCCTCGTCATCGTCGGAAGAACGACGGCATCGGCCCAGCCGGAAAAATGTCCGCTCCACGACCTACCGTCGCTTGACGCCTAGAATCCCGGCCCCTCTCGCTCGAGGACCACCGGCCGGATCGGGTATGCCCGCCGCTCGGCCCAGACCCACGTCAGTCGGCAGAAACGACGCTGGTCGACTCGAACACCGGAAGCGGCCCAATACCTGCGCCTGGACGTCGGACGAGGTGACGACGACCGCCAGGTTCAGGCTGTGCGCGTCGACCAAGATGCGCCGTTTCGGCCATTTTCCTTCTTCGATGCATCGGAACCGTGAGGCCCGCCCTTTCGGCGGTCCTGGTCGACTGGCTGTCGAGGATGGCCCCCGAGGGTTGCCGACGCCGACCCTCGGTCACGCGGGGGTTGCCCCGCATTTCGGCCATCAATCGATCGGAGCTGCTGCCTTGGTTGGTCAGGTCACTGGGATCGTGACGTCGTGGTCCATGCTCAAAGTCTGGGACACCCGCTCTGAACTCGCGATTCGTACGCTGGGACATGATCTATTTTTCGGGAATCTTATATTCCAGGTTCTTCTCGACAAAGCGAACGGACTTGTCCTTCTTCAATTTCTCGAAGAACTCGGCTTCGGTCTTGTCGGTGGTTTCGAGGATCAGAAACTTGCCAGGCACGTTCCGGTCCACCACCTTCATCCCTAGCGACTGGCCGAGGTCCGCGAGAGTCGACTGCTGGCCGTCCCGGTATCCGACGAGATATTGGGTGACAGGGCCCGCCGGCTTGTCTTCGTTCACGTCGCCCTCGACCACGCAGATGAGTTGATCCTTCTCGCCCTTCTTCAGGGTCCCGCGAACCACGACCCGATGGTTGTGGAGGGTTGTCAGCCTGGCCGGCGTCGGCGGATCCTTCTTGAACTCGAGCGTGAAGGAAATCCCATTCGCGGTGATCACGGGCGAACCGGCGCGGCCTTCCGACCCTCCCTCGCCGACGAGCAACTTTCCTTGGATCTTGACTTCGATGAATTCCCGGTCGGCCGGAGACGCCTGGACGGAAGTGTGCCGGAGCATCCCGACAAGAGGAAGGATCGCCAGACAGACGACCAGGGACCGTCTCATTGCAGCCTCCTGAGAGATCTCGTCGAGTCGGCCTTGGCCGCCCGACGACGTTTACCCGAATTTGGAGTCGATGTCGGGCCTGTCTCATCGGCGGGCCCTTGATCGTGCCTCGGGACGGCGGATTGGGGTCTCGGTGAAGAAGCGACGCGAGGCCGAGGATACCACGGCCTCGCGTCGGGTTGCAGCCGGGTCGTCGGTCAACGACCCCGGCTGCTGGAAGCGTTATTCTGCGGCTGGGCCTGACGCTTCAGGGACTCCACCCTTTCCTTGATGACATCGTACCGGCGGGTGCCGCTCGCGGAGGCCGAGGTCGAGAAGACCGAGGACTGCGAGACGTCGAGATAAAACGAGAACTGGGCCCCCGTTTCCTCGGCTGGGCGGAGGTAGACCCGGTGGTAGGGGGCGTTGCCGATCGTCCCGCGGGTGAACAGGAAGTCGAAGGGCTGGGTCGGGAAGTCTTCCCGATAGACCCATCCCTCGAAGCCGTCGGGGGTCGTCTCGATGGCCTTGGCTTCGAGGTTGCTGCTGAAGAGGGTGCCGCCGAGGGTGTACCTGGCCTCGCCGGTCGACCCGTTCAGCGCGAACGCCCCCCCCTGCCCGGAGAGTTCACCGAGGAAGGCGATCGCCTCGGGGAAGGGGATGGGGACGGGT
Source organism: Isosphaeraceae bacterium EP7 (assembly GCA_038400315.1). Lineage (NCBI taxonomy): Bacteria > Pseudomonadati > Planctomycetota > Planctomycetia > Isosphaerales > Isosphaeraceae > Kueselia > Kueselia aquadivae. The sequence goes on along the minus strand of CP151667.1, from coordinate 4,125,232 downwards.
GGCGTGCCGCCGTTGGTCGAGCCGAGGAACGCGATGTCGAGCGTGGCGCCCGTGACGCACTTGCCCGAGAGTGATCCGATCGGCCGGGCCTTCTGCATCAAGAGCGCCTTGATCTCGAGCCCCGACTTGCTCTGGTGGTCGGCGTGGGCCAGCGCCAGGGCCGCGGCCCCGGCGACGTGCGGCGTGGCCATCGAGGTGCCGGTGAGCTTCTCGTACCCGTTGCCTGGGATCGAGCTGAGGATGCCCACGCCGGGCGCACCGATGTCAACCATCGTTGCCCCGAAGCAGCTGAAGTTCGGCAACTGCTCCGAAATATCGATCGCCGCCACCGCGAAGACGTTCGGATTTGGATAGTTCGATGGGAAGTTCGGCGTAATGTCGTTGTTCTTGCCTTCATTCCCAGCTGCCGCAACGAACAACATGCCCGCCTGTTCGGAGCGGGTGATCGCCTCGGCCAGGGCCTGCGACTCGCCGCCGCCGCCCCAGCTATTGCTCAGGACCCGCACGTTCACGCCCTTGTTCTTCTGCGCGATCGCGTAGTCGATGCAACGGATCGCGTCATTGGTCGTGCCGGAGCCGTCGGCGTCCAGGAACTTCAGGGCCATGATCTGGACCTTCCAGGTGACCCCGATAACCCCCAGGTGGTTGTTGCCTTCGGCCCCAATCGTCCCCGCGCAGTGGGTGCCGTGCCTATTGTCGTCCTTGGGGTCGCCGGACGCGACGTTGTTGGCAAACTTGGCGCCGTGGACGTCGTCCTTGATGCCATTGCCGTCGTCATCAAGATCGTTCCCGGGGATTTCACCGGGGTTCTTCCACATGTTTTTCGCGAGGTCTTCATGCGTGTAATCGACGCCCGTGTCGATCACTGCGACGACCACCGCCGGTGACTCGTTGACCTTGCCCCACGCGGTCGGGGCGTTGATGTTCGTCATGCCCCAGAGTTCGCTCAACTTCGGGTCGTCGGGGGCCGTGGACGTGGTCCGGGCCCTTCCCTGACGACGTTTGGCGGACGCGACCGCCACCCCGCCTGCCGGCTCAACGGGCGGGCGGGGGATGCTCACGACGAAGTTGGGCTCGACGACCCGGACCGCCTCGGAGGTGGCGATGCTGTTCAAGCGGGCGGCGAAGGACCGTCCGCCGGGTGCCGGGGCTGGCCTGGGCGGCGTGCATCGAAGGAAGCGGCCGGGCTTGTAATCTTCAACGACGACGAAGCCGGCTTCCGTGGCGCTCGTCTTGGCCGCTTCGGCCTCCCCTTCCTTGTACAGGATCAAGACTTCGTTGTTCTGGCTGAACGCGACGGCCGAGCCTTTTACCTTCTGCTCGTCGGCCGCGTCGGCATGGTACATCGCCCCACTGCCGCACACAAAGCTCGAGAGGACAAGAGATCGAATCAGCATGCGACTCATACGAAACCTCTCTGATTGGGGGGGAGAGTAAGGCAACAAACAGAGTGGCCATATCAGGACACCCGATTCTTTTTTACATACCTTGGTTCGAGATGCAATACGTTCACCAAGATTAAGCGAAATTCGGAAATCTCCCGTATGAGAATCCCCTCGACATCCACCTCAACAGGCGGATCCTCGCTCAAGTACCTCTGCTTACCGGCGTAGAACACCTGTCTCGCTGCGTGTTGAACGAGGAGCCGGGCCGCTTGCCTCGGTTGCTGCCGATTTCGGATGCCGTCCCGGCCCGTCGCATGGGGGTTGGACTCAGGGACCGCGCACCTATGGGTAGGCTTGGCGGACCCTGACGGCTTGCGCCGGGGCTTGGGTTCGCATAGGAAACCCTCCATGCGGTTTCACCCGACGGTGCATGGGGGATGATCGATGGCGGGTTCGCGGCGGATGGGGCTGGACGAGGTCGGGTCTCAATTCCGGGAGTTGGAGGTCCCTCGGTCCTCGATCAGTCTCCGGCATCCCGGGAAAGGACGCCTTCCGCCTCGTGTTGATGGCATTGTGGCCCGAGGCGTCACGGGCGTGCTTCGCCGCCTGGCTGCGGGCGTTGAGCGACGAGGCCGCGGCGACGACCGGAGTCGAACGGCCGACGCGGGCGGTGGACGGCAAGGCGCGGCCTCGCAGCCACGACCGCGGGAGTGGCCTGGGGGCGTTGCATCAGGGAGCGTCTGGGCGAGCGAGTACGGGCTGTCGCTGGGGAGCGTCTGCCCCCCATGCGATCGCCAAGACGGCCCCTCGAAAACGGCATCGGTCAAGTTGAGTTCGTTTCGCCCGGCCAGACTCGGACGTGGGGAACGGCTGACGTGGGGCATCCGGCGACGAATTCGACACCGGATGGATTTCTCATGGCTGAGGGCCCTTAGCCTCGTCGAGATTCCAGACGATCGCCGTCGTGTCCGCCATGCCGGTGACGAGCGACCGGCCGTCGGGCGAGAAGGCCTGCGAGATGACGTGCCTGCCGCCGGTTGCCAGGCTCAGCAACTCGCGGCCGCTGGCCATGTCCCAGATCTGGATGCGGACGTCGCCGGCGTTCGGGCCGGCCGCGGTGTCCGAGACGGTGCTGAAACGCTTGCCGTCGGGGGAGATGGCGACGGCCCAGGAGCGATGTTTCTCGGCCCGGACCGTGCGGAGGAGTTCACCGGACGTCAGGTCCCAGACGAAGACCCGATCGTCCGCGAATATGCCGGTCACGGCCCATTTCAGGTCGGGTGCGAGCGACGCGGACGTGATCTGGCGGGGGGGTTGATCGGGCCCATTGTTCGGTTCCGGCTCCTGCTGGAAGGCGATCTGCCGCGTCTCCTTGCCGGTTTCGGCGTCCCAGAACCGGAACGTCCGGTCCTGACTCACCGTGACGAGCGATCGGCCGTCGGCGGCGAAGGCCAGGGTGAGGATCTTGCCCTTGTGGCCTTGCAGCTTGATCGGGCTCACCTTCGCCACCTCGCCGATTTCGATGAGGTGGATTGAGTTGTCGGGTAACCCGTCACGTTCGTCGCCAAAGACGCCGGTTTCTGCCTCGGCGTTCCAGGTCGAGACGGCCATCCGCCGGCCGTCGGCGGAATAGGCGACGAGGGTGGCGCGATTGTCGAATTCCAAGCTGTGAATCAACCGGCCGTCGGACAGGTCGAAAATGCGTGCGAAGCCGCCGAACCCCGGGGCGCGGTGAAACTCGCTGGCAACCGCCAGGAATCGCCCGTCCGGCGAGGCGCACACGTCGTTGCCACGGCCGACAGTGGCAGGGACGATCACGCGGCGAAACGCACCGCTGGCTGCGTCCCAGATCCGGACCTTGCCGTCGTCGCCCGAGGTCGCGACGGTGCGGCTGTCGGGGGTGAACGCGGCGGAATAGATGGGCCCGTCGTGGGACTCGGGCCGGACCAGCAGCGGCTTGCCCGTGGCGAAATCGAGGAGATGGATCCGGTTGTCGCCGCGGAGCATTGCAATCGCCCGGCCGTCGGGCGAGATGGCGACCGTGTCGGCCTGGCTGCCGAAATCGGCCGGGTCGATCGGGATCGTCCGGGAGACGAGACCCGTGGCGAGATCCCAGACCAGGAGCCGATCCTGATGGGCCGAGACCAGGGTCGTGCCGTCCTGCGCGAGTGCGAACCCGCCAAGGAGGCCGGCGCCCGGCGGCTCCATCTCCCAGAGCCTCCGGCCGTCGCGTACATCCCAGCGGGCGAGGTGCGCCACGAGGTTCATTTCCCTTTGATTGCGGCCGAGTTCGTCCTTGTCATTGGGCGCACGCTCGCACCCGCTGGAGATCAACGACTTGCTATCCTTGGAGAAGGCGAGGTCGACCAGGTTGGATCCGTGCGCGTTGCGGATGACGACCGGTTTGCCGCCGAGGTCGAGATCCCAGATCCGGATCGTGCTAGGAAGCCCTTGCTTCGAGTTTATCCCTAGAGCCAGCCTTTTGCCGTCGGGCGAGAACGCAAGGGAACCGGGAGAGACGCTCGCCTCGACGAAATCCAGGGTGCCACGAATCTGCCCGGTCGCGGAGTCCCAGACCCGCACGAGCGTCTCCTCGTCGCTCGAAGAGGCGAAGGTCAGTCCGTCGGGGGCGAAGGCCATGCCCGTGACTCGCCCCTTGTGCAGCTTGGATCTGGACCGCTCACGCCGCGCGACGAGATCCCGGAGCTGGACCGTGCCGTCGGTCCGGCCCAGCGCCAGGAGCTTGCCGTCGGGCGAGTAGGCGAGCGAATAGGTCGCCTCCCGCCCAAAGACCGGATCGAGGCCGGGGGCGGGCTCGCCGGTCTTGAGGTCCCAGAACCGGATCGCCCCGTCCCAGGCGGCCGAGGCCAGGGTCTTGCCGTCGGGGGAGAAGGCCGAGCGTACCACGTGGCCCTCGTGCCTCAGCGACGTGGAGCCCATCCGCACACGTGCGCCCGGCGGAAGCGAAGGGTCGGCCGACTTGAGGGCGACCTCGACGGGCTTCACAGCAGGCGGGGCCTCGGTCTCGGGCCGAATTCGCCCCTCTGCCCCGGCGTAACCGATCGCCAGGGCTCCCCCCAGGGTTCCCGTCATCAGCACGACGGCCGCCACTTTGAGCCGGCCGACGAGCATCGATCGCATCGCCCCGCGGGCCAGCGTCAGGGCCGATCCCGAGGTGGCTGTCGACTCCGCCAGCCCGAGTCCGACCGCGATGGCGGCCCGAGTCGTCGCGTTGACCAGGGTCGCGGGCATGGTGATCGCGGCGGCCTCGATACCGGGGCTGCTGCCGGACGCCATCCAGCCAACCGCAGGGGCCAGCCCACGGCGGGCGAGTCGCCCTCGGAGCAAGTCCTTGGCGCGGGCCAGCCTTCCGGAGACGGTGCCCTTGGTCCAGCCCAGGGCGCCGGCCGCCTGCTCCTGGGTCATCCCCTCCAGGTAGCAGAGGACGATCGGGCGGCGGTACTTCTCGGGGAGCCGGCTCAACTCCTCGTCGAGCACCGGCCGGAGGTCGCCCAGGTCGCCGGTCGTCTCGGCCGAGATTGGCTCCGGTAATGGGCAGGAAACGTCCGTCCTTCGCCCAGCCATCGCCCTGGTCCTGCGTGACAGGCGTGACGCGACTCCGTGGAGCCAGGGGGCCAGGGATTCTCGCCGCCTGATCGAACGGGCACGGATCGCCAGGACCAGGAACGTCGCCTGGAACGCATCCTCGGCCGAGTGCACCCGCCCCAGGGTCCGGCGGCAGACGCCCAGGACCATCGGGCCGTGTCTGTGGACGATGCCTTCGAAGGCGGCCTCGGCATCGTCTCCCCCAGCCGTGAAGCGGTCCAGGAGCTGCCCGTCCGTCAGGCCGGCGGCGGTGCCGAACCGGAAGAGTGTGCCCAGGTCGTGAAGGGTGGTCCCGGCGAATCTGTCGTCCATCTGCTCAACCCTCTCAGGTTCGTGGCGATGACTCCAGGATTAGTGCCGTGAGGAACCCCTCCGAATACGAAATCTCCGGACATCTTCGGCCTGTTCGGGAAATTCCTCGGACGACCCGCATGCCGCGGCGGGTCCGGGCGACGCCGGGCATGATGTCCGACCGCGACGATCTTCGAGAACCCCATGAATCGGGCCCGAGATTCAGATCGGATGGATTGACCGATTCGAGGGACTTCGGCTAGGCTCCGTGAGACCGAGGCGTTGGCCCGGTCTCTCACCTCCAGACCTTCCGGGACATCAGCCCCCCCGGATGCAATCCATTGGCTGTCTGCCCTGTTCAAATGCGAACTCTGCGGTGACGTCGTCGCGGCCGGAACGGCCTGCCGGCGCGTCGTGATCGAGACCCGTCGGGTCGTCTCGATCCAGCCCGTCCTTCCTCGCGGCCCCGCGAGCATGGATCGGGAAGTGTCGAATGTGATGCGTGGGATCGCCAGCTCGATGGCAGGCCGTGGCGCGGGCCTCCGGTTCGCTCGCCGCATCGAGTCGGCCGAGCAGACCTCGCCCAGCGAGGTGGTCCTGACGCTGCGAACGCGCCGGCGACCAGGCCCGCGCGTGCCGTTGAGCTGGCCAGGGCGGGACGGCGTGTTCCGCTCACCCAGGTGTCCGAATCTGGATTTCCGCCTGAGCCCAGGCGAGGAGATCGTGCGCGAGGCGCGGGCCTGCCCGGAATGCGCCGCCAACTTGCCAACCCCGGATCGGGCCTGGGGTTGAGATCGGGAGGTCCCCCGACGGGCGTCGGGGGACCTCCATGCAATCTTCCAATCGACTTTGCGCCGATGGAGACTGATTTTCGACTGGTCGGTAGGAAGAGGATAGCCCTGGAGCGTATTCTTAGTGATGGATCGGTGAGATCAAAGGCCTCACTCGCCTTGACGGGCTGCAATGCCCAGGAGATATGCCGTGATCGGTCCCCGCCACCCCGTGACAGGTCTTGCCACGCTGATGCTCGGCTGCCTGGCAGCCCTGGCCCCCGCATCCGCGGACGAGGTCGCTCCCGAGTTGGTGGCGGTCAACTCGGTGAAGACCGTGAGCTTGCGCCTCGATGGCAAGGTGCAGACGGTCGACCTGGTCGGGGTCGACGCGTTCTCCACCAAAGGGAGCGAAGGCCGCGAGGTCCTGAAAGCGCAGCTCAAGGACAAAGCGGTCCGATTCGTCCCCGTCGCGGTCCCCGATGGGGTCAAGGCCCGAAACAAAGTCGGCCTTCTCTATGCGGGCGATGAGGCCAAGCCGGTCAATCAGGTACTCGTCGAGAAGGGCTATGCCCGCGTCTCCAAGTCGGTCCCCTTTGCCGAACTGGCCGCGTTCGAGGCCGGCGAGGCCGAGGCGAAACGAGCCCAGCGCGGCGAGTGGTCGGCCGAGGCGGACGTTTCCGATCAGGATCAAACCGTCGCGGCCGACTCGGCGAGCGAGGCCGGCTTCGGCCAGGCCGTCGTCTCGGAACGAGGCCCGGGGGGCAAGGCCTCGCGCGCCGGGGCCGGACACCGCAACCGCAGCCGGGCCCAGGCCGCCGACGCCGTGGCGAACGTCCGTTCCATGCAGGGCGGGAACCGCGGGATTCAGGCCAACATGTTCGGCGCGAATAATGGGTTTGGCGGGATCAACAACTTCGGGGTGAACAACGGATTTGGCGGCTTCGGGGCGAATAATGGCTTCGGCTTCAACAACGGTTTCGTCGGGAACAACGGATTCGGGTTCAACAATGGGTTCGGCAATGGATTCGGCGGGGTCGGCCTGAATAACGGATTCGGCGGCTTCGGGGTGAATAGCGGCTTCGTGGAAATCAACGGATTCGGCGGGAACAACGGATTCGGCGGGAACAACGGATTCGGCAATGGCTTCGCGGGCAATTCCGGCGGCTTCAATCGCGGCGGCTTTGGCCCGACGATCGGGGGCAATCCCGGCGGCAACCAGGGGGGCGGGGTCGTGCCGTTCCCGACGATCACCCAGGGGCAGTGGTACATCACCCCGAACGCCAACACGCCGGGCATCCCCTACATCCCCAACCACCTGCCGCGTGGGCCCTCGCCCTCAATCCCTTCCATCCCGTCACACCTGCCGCGCTGAGGGAGGAGATCGACCTTCGACGCGAGCATTTGCCCGCGTCGGAGGTCGCCCCGGTCGATCGGATCAGGACAGCCCGTACAGGTCGCGGGGCGTGTCGAGGAGGATCTGTCGAAGGATGGGGGGGACCTCATCCTCTTCGTAGTAGCCGGCGGCGACGAGGCTGGCGAAGGCGCCGGCCATCGACTTCTTGACGATCTGGAGCCTGCCGTAGGCCCACTCCGCGTGGCGGGCGTCGCTCAGGAAGCCGCTGAACTTGGTCATCGGGGCAAGCTGGACCCGTGCCGCGACCGTGCGTTCGATGATCGGCGGCGCGACGTTGTGGGACCAGTCTCCCGCCAGGTAGACGTTGGCCAACTGCCCGGCCGCGACGGCCGTCTCCTGGACGAGCGACGAGTCGGCCGCGAGCATCAGGTCGAACTTCGCCCGGCCGAAGTGCTGGAAGATGCGGCACATCTCCGTCGTCCAGTTGGACTGGGACCTGGGGAGGCAGCCCCCTTCGGGCAGGGTCTCGGTCCCGAAGGCGATCTGGAACGGCCGGCCATGGTCCTGGTGCCAGCCCAGGATCGTCCAGGTGACCGACCTGACGAGTTCGTCGATGTCCGAATCGCCCAGCGGCTGCCCGTGCGCGGCCTGGTTCAGAACAAAGTGGATGCGCGACTCATCGGGAGCATGGAACCGCTGCTCGATCGGCAGGAAGGCCGAGCAGAAGCGGACCGATCCGCTGACCGTCGCGTCGAGCCAGTCGCGCAGCAACTGGCCGAGTCGTTCGGAGGTCGACGGCCGGTCTCCCCCCAGGATGCCGACCAGGCTGTCGTAATAGTCGGCCTTGGGGTGTTTTAGCAGGCTGTTCTGAGGGGAGAGGCGGGGCGCGACGAGATCGTGCAGGTCGAGACGGAAGGCGACGTGCTCAGGGTTCTTCGACGGGTCGGCGCTCTTGTGATCGAGGGTGGTGACGACGGTCTGGATCCCGGCCTTCTCGCGCAGGACCGAGGTGGCCCATGAAGGATCGCCGCCGGTGGCGAGCACCCGGTCGAAGAGGCCGCGGTAGTTCGACGGGGTGAGGTTGGGTTCGTCGAAGTCGTAGAGGTCCCGGAAGATCCGGAAAAGGCACCAGGCGTTTGCCGTGTTGCGGATCTTCGAGAGGAACGGGATCGAGCGGAGCACCCGCTCATCGGCGGGCAGCGACGCGTCGAGGTCGGCGGCGGGCATGCCGACGGAGCGGAGCTGGGCGGAAATCGAGTGCTCGCCGATGAGGGCGGCCAGGTCGGGGGCACCCGGCTGATCGCAGCGGATATGGGAGTGCGGATCGATGATCGGCGTCTCGGCGATCATCCGCGTGATGCGCTGGGCCAGGCTGGGCTCGGACGTGAACATGGCGGGCGGCCCGTCTGGGAATGGTGGATTGCATGAGGAGGGAATCCGAATGTCATCATCCGAGCGGCCGGGCGGGGTGTCAATGCCGGTGGCGTTGCGCAACGAAAGGCCGATTCTGCGCTTGCGGCAAGGCCAGGATGGAGGAAATGCGGCGACTTTGCGGGGCATCTTCCCCGATTCGATCGGGCGGGCTCGGCCGTGGCACGGCGGGTTTCCGCTGTCGTATGATCGCGGGCTGGATGCACCGTTCCGTCCGGTCCGGGCTGAGACGAGGCCCGGGACCGATCGCCCTCGACCTCTCCGGAGTGACCGACGCCATGCAACCCGCCAACCGCCGCACGTTCCTGGCCCGGTCCGCGATGGCCGCCGCGGCCGTCGTCACCTCCCCCCTGGCCTTGCCGCGCACGGCACGAGCGATCGACGCGATCGGCCGGACGAGGCCCAGCCACATGAAGTTGAGCATCGCGGCCTACTCGTTCCGCGACGCCCTGACGGGCAAGGGGCCGAAGATCGACCTGTTCGACTTCGTGAACCTGGCCGCCGACATGCAGCTGGACGCCGTGGAGCTGACCTCCTACTACTTCCCGCCCGACGTCACAACTGAGTATCTGCACCGCCTGAAGCAGCACGCCTTCAACCTGGGCCTGGACGTCTCCGGCACCTCCGTGGGCAATAATTTCTGCCTACCCGAAGGCCCCGAGCGCGAGGCGCAGCTGACGCTGGTCCGAACCTGGGTCGACCACGCCGCCGAGCTTGACGCCCCGACGATCCGGATCTTCGCCGGCACGGTTCCCAAAGGGGACAGCGAGGAGGCCGCCGTCGAGCGGGCCATCGCCGGCATCAAGGCGAGCCTCCCCTACGCCCAGGAGAAGGGCGTGACGCTCGCCCTGGAGAACCACGGCGGCATCACGGCCACCCCCAAGCAACTGCTCAAGTTGGTCAAGGCGATCGATGCCCCCAACTTCGGCGTGAACCTGGACACCGGCAACTTCCACGGCGAAGACCCCTACGCCGAGCTGGCCGAGCTGGCACCGTACGCCGTGAACGTCCAGGTGAAGACCGAGATCAGCATCAAGGGGGCGAAGAAGCAGGAGGCCGACCTGTCCAAGTTCATCGACCTCTTGAAGCAGGCCCGCTACTCGGGCTACGTCGTCCTGGAGTACGAGGCGCCCGAAGACCCGTTCAAGGCAATCCCGGGCCACATCAAGGCCCTCAGGGCTCTGATCTCCTGACCGAGTCCCACGAATTCAGAGCGAGCCTGCTCGCGCCCGTCCCGGGCGAAGAAGCCGGGACGAGGCGCCGGCCAGGTCGAGGCATGGATCGGACGATCCCGGCCCGCGTCGCTCGGATCGGGCCTCTTCACGTAGCATCGGTTCCCGATACGTGGAGAAGCGAGTGAGGCTTGACGTCCCCGCCTTGCGATCTGGTTTCGAGCGACCTGTGCGGAGATCGGCAACGTGAAGCCCCTCCCCCTGGCGGTTCGCCCGATTCATCCTTTTATGCGACTGACGCGAAGCTCGATGCCTAACTAGCGACCACGGATCCCGTCGCGGTCGAAATTTGTAGACGCGAGGAACTGTCCATGTCGCTCTGGGACCGCGTTGCTTGACGTCCCCCGAGGATTCTGCTGGAATCTTGCTCGGAATCCGAATCGATTGATTATTGATGACCGGCCGGATCTCGACGAGAGATCGACGGTTCCATACGCATCCCGGAAGCCCCCCATTCTCTCGGAGTCTTGCTTTCGTGACATCCCTCAAAGAGCTCGTCCAGGGTTCCTTCGCTCGGATGGGGATCAGGGTCTCCAGGCTTGGGCAATTTCCGGTCGGTAACGACCTCTGCTTCGACCTCAAACGCATCGGATCCACGGATCGGTTCTCGACGATCTTCGACGTCGGCGCCAATGCGGGGCGGTCGGTCCTGACTTACGCGGCGGGCTTCCCGAAGGCGAAGATCTATTCCTTCGAACCCGTCAAGGCGACGTACGACCAGCTCGTCGTGGCCGCCAAGGGCCTGCCCAACGTCCGCTGTTTCCAGTTCGCGATGGGCGACACCGAAGGCTCGCTCGAGATCTACCTCCAGAAGAGCTCCGAGTGGAATAGCCTGACCGCCCCGCTCAACGAGCGACGGAGCGCCGAGTCGTCCGCCAAGGAAACGATCCAGATTCGCAAGGTCGACGACTTCTGCGCGGCCGAGGGGATCACCTCGATCGACCTCCTGAAGACCGACACCGAGGGGTTCGACATCCAGGTCCTCCGCGGGGCCGAGCGGATGCTCACCTCCGGCAAGGTCAAGTTCGTCTACAGCGAGGTCACGCTCAACCCCGAGGACGACGTCCACACCAACTTCTTCAAGCTCCACGAATACCTCGAGCCCCTCGGCTTCCGCTTCGTCGCCCTCTATGAGCAGGACGTCTACGACAACCTGGGCGGCGCCAACTACACGAACGCCCTGTATGTGAACCGCAACGCCACCGTCTAGACGGGTTGAAGCCGGAACTCGACTGCTCGGATCGAACCGGACTAAGCCCGAGCCGGTTTCATGCATCGCGGGGCGACGAAGTCCCGGAATCTGCGGGATCGTCACGCCCGCGACCCGGCGATCGAGGTTGAGATTGCCGGCGGACACGTGATCGGTTAGCGTCCCCGCCGAGCCCTGAGACGTGGCCAAGGTGGGCCTGTCTCGGGGATCAAAGGCTGGGCCGGCGACGACCCCGCCAGCGTGGGGGCCAATGAAGGCCCCTCGACCGTCGCGGACATGGATGTCGAGAGACGGGAGCTTACCTTGGTTGATGGCCTTCGGGGGATGCGCCTCGTCGGGCCCTTGGTCGCGGGGCTGCTCTGCCTGCTCAGCGGGGCGGGATGTAGCCTGGCTCCCAAGAGCTTCGCCCAGATGATTCACCCATCCGGCATCGTCCGGGCCCGGGCGGCCGGGCTCTCCGACCGGCAACCCGATCAGGTGGCCGTGCCGGCCCTGATCGAGCGCCTGGGCGACGCCGACCCCGTCGTCAGGCTGACGGCGCACGAGACCCTCCGCGAGCGGACGGGCCAGAACTTCGGCTACCTTCCCTGGGGCGACAACGCAGAACGCGCCGCCGCCCAGGCACGCTGGAAGACCTGGTGGGACCAGCAGCCGCAGGGCTCCGCCGAGCAGGACAGCGTGCGCGACGCGACGGGGCCCAAACCGACGGTCCGAGGTCAATCGACGACGCTTGCCTCCGGGCGCAAAGGCGGGCTGGGCAGGCGAAGGCGTTTGCGTTAAAGTCCCCGCGCCTCGGGCGGGAGAAATCCGATCGCCCCAAGGCGCCGGCCAGGGAGGGCCGCGGCGATGGACACCGAGACTGCAACGTCGAACGAACTCCTGTACCCGCTGGCCCGGATCGGACGGCTGGGGAACGACATCCTCTCCTATCTGGGCGACCTGGGCCTCTTGGTCCCGGCGTCGGCTCGCGCCCTGGTGCACCCCGAAGTCCCGAGCCGGCGGCTGCTTGCGGCGGTTTCGGGGCACTGGGACTGGATGCTGCTGATGGTCACTCCGCTGGTCGTCCTGGTGCACGTGGCGATGGGATCGTCGCTGGCGATGCAGGCGTACTTCGGCGGGACATTCGCCGACGGCACGGGCGCCGTCGTCGGCGTGGGCCTGGTGCGCAACTTCGCGCCGCTGATGACGGGCATCCTGATGGCCGGGATGATGGCCGCGAAATACGTCTCCGAGCTGCGTGCGGGCAGCCTGGTGGGCCTGGATGAAGACCCGAGCTCGGTACCCGACCGCGACGTCGTCCGGGGCGACCGGCCCGACGACCGGGTTGCCCCCGACCCTCATCGGCTCGCGGCGGTCCGGATGCTGGCCGGCGCGGTGGCCTGCCCGGTCTTCTCGCTGCTTGGCGTGATCGTGGGCACCGTCGTCGGCTGGCTGATCGCGGCTCGGATGCTGGGCATCGGCACGCACGAATACTTCGGCATGTTCGCCGCGATGCTCTGGACCCGCGACGTGGTGGGACTGGGCCTGAAGGGGGCCGCCTTCGGCCTGATCGGGGCCCTGTTCGCCTGCCACGAGGGGCTGCGGGGCGGGGCGAAGCCGGGCTCGGCCAGCGTGCCGGCGGCGGCCTGTCGCGCGGCGAGCTTCTCGGCGGCCGCGATCCTCGTGGTCAACTCCTGCTGGTTCCTGCTGGCCTACCACGGCGGCCCCGCGTTCGGGCCCACCCTGATGACCCCGCCGGGGCGTTAGCTGCCGCGACGCCTTGACCTTCGATTCAACCCCCATTTTCGCCACCAACCTGCTTTTTTGATCTCAACGAGGAGCCCACCATGAGTCGTCGATCGTCGATGCGCGAGGTGCGGGCCGGCGCGGCGATGCTCGTCGGCCTGGCGGCGTTACTGGGCCTGATGGCCCTGGCGACCGGCGGACCGGGGTTCCTGGCCCCCAGCCAGTCGATCGACGTCGTCTTCCGCGACGGTCAGGGGCTTCGAGCCGGCAGCGCGGTGCGGATCTCGGGCCTGGATGCCGGCCGCGTGCTGGCCGTGGACCTCGCGGAGTTTGACGGCACCCTGCGGGCGCGGGTCAAGCTGGCCCTGCCAGTGGAGCTGGCCGGCAAGCTGAAGCAGGACGTCAAGATCACGATCCAGGCGAGCCTGACGGGCCAGAGCCGGATCAACATCGTGTCGTCGGGAAAGTCGACGGTGGCGCTGGTGCCCGGCCAGGTGGTCCAGGGAGTCGAGACCTCGTTCTTCGACCCCATCCTGGAGCAAGTCGGCATGGGGCCGGTGGAACGCAACCACCTGAGCCACACCATCGCCGAGGTCCGCCAGACCGTCGACCAGGTCGGCCCGAGGACGCGCCTGGTCCTCGCGTCGCTCCAGGAGATGGTCGCGGGGCTGCGCGAGACGACCGAGGCGGCGCGGCCTCAGGTCGAGTCGAGCATCGCGCACGTCGAAGGGCTGACCAAGCGGCTCGACATGGCGGGGCCCAAGATCGAGCAGACGCTGATCCGCCTGGAGAAGCTGACCGCCGAGGCTGATGCCCTGATCATGGAAAACCGGCCCAACCTGGCCGCAACCCTGGTCAGCGTCAAGGACCTGACGGCCACGGCGCAGGATATCGCGATCAAGGAGCGGCCCAAAGTGGCCAAGCTCATCGAGGGACTTGACACCACCCGCGCCAGGGCCGACCGCGTGCTGTACCAGACCGATCTGCTCACCAGCCAGGCCGGCCAGATGCTGACCCGGAACAAGACCGACATCGAGCGGACAGTGGCCAACGTCCGCGACGCGACCGACTGGGGCGACAAGCTCGTCCAGAAGCTCTACGCCAATCCGTTCGTCCTAAGTCCTTTGTACAAGCCGACGACCGAAGACGTGCGGGTGCAGGTGGTCTACGACACGGCGCAGGTCTTCACCAAGGGCGCGCAGGAGCTGCACGATTCGGTGAAGACGCTCTCGGCCATGCAGGGGACGGCGATGACCGCCGACCAGCAGGCCGCGTTCGCCAAGCTCTATGAGAAAGCCTGGGGGCTGACCAATCAGCTCAACCAGACGACTCAGAATCTGGCCGAAGGGCTCAAGACGATGCCGAGGATGCGAAAATGAAACTTCTCGGGTCGGAGGCCTCATTTTCCAGACTTCGGTTAAATTCGGACCATCTTCCAGCCGATCATTAAGGGTGTGGGCCTGGGACTGCAAAGGACCGGGGCCGCAGCGAAGGGCGAACGGGCGGCATTCGAGCCGCCCCGACGCAGCGGAAAGACCGGACCAAGTCCGGTCGGGACGCAGCCTCCGCGGTGGAACCATGAGCGGCCTGTCACGAAACGTACCGGCGCGGCGACGGAACGACCGCCGGCCCAGACGCACAACGAGGGGAGCGACTCAGATGGAAATTCACGGTGCAGGGGGAGCCCAAGGGCCCCAGGCGATCTACCCGCGACTGGCCTCGTTCAGCATCGAGACCGGCCACTCGGTTCACGCGGGCACCCCGCGAGACTCGGTCGAAATCTCGCCCCTGGGCCAGATGCTCGACGGGATCAGCCGGCTGCCCGAGATCCGTCACGAGAAGGTGGAGGAGATCCGCCGCCAGATCGCCACGGGGTCGTATGAGACTCCCGAGCGCCTGGAACTGGCCCTCGACCGCATGCTCGACGAACTCAGCGGCTGGTGAGCTGCCCAAGGTCCGCTCGCCTCGTTCGGGATGACGCGGCTGATGACTCCCCGTGGGGGGCCCTCCGCCGCGACTCTCGACGGCGACAGACCTGCTGACGGGCGGAGCCCGTCACGAATGGATCGGAACCGGCAAGGAGGTCGGTGATGCGACGCGCATGGAAGCCAGTGCTCGCCCTGGCGCTCGCCGCGCCCGCGGCGTTCGGCCCCACCCCATCCGGGGCCGACGAGCCCAGGGGCCTGGGCCGCTTTTTCCGCCTCGGCGGGTCCGACAAAGACAAAGAGAAGGTCAAGCCGACCGGAGTGGCGAAGCCCGGGGCCGCACCGGCCTCGCAGCCGTCGCCCTACGACTCGGCCCCCAACTTCTCCCCGGCACCGGCCTACAACCCGTCGGCCGTCCCGCCGAATCTGGGCTCGGGCCTGAATCTCAGCCCCAACGCCACTCCGGGCGTCATGCCCGAGGTCCCGGCGCCGACCATCCCGGCCCCTGCCGGACCCAATGCGGCGGGCCCCCGGATCCTGCCCCAGCCCCGCAATAGCCGGTCGATCACCGACAGCGACCCGCTCGTCTCCCGGATCGCCCTCGGGCGGTCGGACAACGGGACGCAGTTCGCCATGTTCCTCCAGGTCTACGCCGACGGCACCGTCATTGACGGCGAAGGCGTGCACCATGTCGGCCGCGAGACGCTCAAGCCCATCCTGGACGCGATCCAGGCCGGCGACGTGCTCAAGGTCAAGGGACACTGCGGCGGGCCCGCCACCGACTACATGGAGCGGGTTCAGGTCGTCGTCTACGAGCGGAGCATGGGCCGGCTGCGGGCCAACTCGTTCTCGTATTCGGGCAATCCCCAGGGGTGTGATCACTCGATCCGCCACCTGAGCACGGCGCTCGAGGCCATTCAGGCGAAGATCAGCGGCCCCGCCCAGGCGGTCGGCTCAACCCCTCTGGCCGACGGGACTTCGACCGAGGTGATCGCCCCGGCTCCGCCGCCTCCGAGCGTGTCCGAGCCTTCCGCTCCTCCCCTCGGAACCCCCTCGCCGATCGGGCTGACGCCCATTCAGTGAGCCGTCCGAAGTGGCGGGGGCTAGGCGACTCTGCTACACTGTAGATAAGAATCATTCTCGTTACACGAGGCTCGCTCTCCCTTGGTCCGGGCGAGCGTGCCTCGTCGCGTTCGCGAAGGGCGTTCAACGTGGCGAATCTCCACTCCGAGCCCATCGTCCCGCTGTCGGTGTCGGAATCCCCCGAAGAGAAGTTCCGCGAGTATCTCGAGATCCGCAGCGAGAAACTCACCGAACCCCGTCGGGTCCTGATCCGACACATCTTCAGCTCTCATAAGCATTTCGACGCTGACGAACTGGTCGCCGACCTGCGTTCGGCGGGTCGCACCGTCAGCCGGTCGACCGTCTACCGGACGCTCAGGCTCCTCGTCGACGCCAACCTGTTGCGTGAGCTGAGGCTCAACAACCGGACGGCCTACGAGCACGACTACGGCTATCCGTCGCACGACCACATGCACTGCACCGAGTGCGGCGAGGTGGTCGAGTTTCGCAACGAGGAACTGCAAAACCTGCGCGATCAGATCGCCGCGGAGCACGGATTCCGGGCCGTCGGCCACCGGTTCCTGATCACCGGGGTCTGTGCCAGGTGCAGTCGGGCGCGCAGCCCCAGACGTCGCCTCGACCTGATCTGATCTGAGGCGACCCGGAGCCGGCCACGGCTGATTTAGTTTGCCAGTCGCCCGCCGGGGAGCAAGTCGCCGGCGAGTGGCCTGGTGACGGCCGTCGGCCAGGCGGCCGGGGTTCGGTCGGGCCTGGGAATTTTCAGGCCGACTCGCGTGAGCCGGGCGAAGGCGATGTCGAAATCGCCCCAGAGCCCCCCTCGCTTGTAGTTGGTGGGATAGGCCAGAAAGAGCGCGGCCATGACCAGGGCGACGCAGGCGAGCCTCGCGGGCGCCTGGTCCGAGCGAGTCGCAATTCCCTGCGCCGAGGGAATCCGGCCGATGCCGAGCGCGACGAGGGCCAGCAAGGCCGGCAAGTCGTGGAAGCTATAGCCAGGCACGCCAAAATGGACGAACAGGTGGAAGCCAAGCGCCGGCACGACGCTCAGGGCCAGTAATGCCACGAGCGGCCAGCGGGTCCGCGAAATCCCTCTGGGGACGAACAGCAAGGCGGGCCCGAGCGTCCAGGCCAGAGCCATCGTCAGCTTCACCGCGTAGCGGAGCGGAGCATCGCGGACACCCAGATTCCAGAACGAGTTCCGGTAGCCGGCTTCGTGGGCGAACTCGGCGCTGGCCTCGCGATAGTGGGCCCAGCCAACATCGGCGACCATCCCGCCGAGCCAAGCGAGGTTCACCAGGGTGAAGACGACCAGCGGCCCGATCGCGGCCTTCCAGCGGTGCGGCCAGAGGATCACGAAGAAGACCGGGAGCCAGAAGGTGCCGATGTCCTGGCGATACCCGGTTCCCAGCGCAAGAGCTAGCGCCGCGGCGTAGGGGTGCCAGGGCCTAGGATCGGCATAGGTGCGGACGGCGATTCCCAGCAAGAAACAGCCGACCAACGGGATCGCGGTGTAATTTCCGGCCAGGGCGCCATACGCCCAGAAGAGGGGCGAGACGGCGAGCAAGGCGACCGCGGCCGTGGCCGTCGCGGGCCGGACGAGGGCCCGCAGCCACCACCAGGCCGAGGTCAGCGCCAGCGCGCTGACGACCATGTCCAGGACGATGAACCCGCGATACGGGTCGCCGATTGCGTTGCCGATCAGCCGGGCCGACGCCAGGAAAAGCGTGTGATGCATCGGCATCCGGTAGGCGGCGATCGTCTCCAGGAAGCCGAATTCGTCGGTCTCCACGGGGGCATCGCGGGCCACCGGCCAGCGGGTCAGGACGACGAAGGCCAGGGCGAGCGCGAAGACGCCGAGCACCCGGCCCCAGCTCGGGGACGGGGCGACCCCAGCCTGGCCGAGGTCGCGCATCGGCGTGTCGGTCCGGTCGGACATATCGCGGGTGCTCCGTCGTGGGTGCGTCGTCGAGGTGTCGGTCGGTCGAGCTTCGGTCGGCGGGGCCCTCCGCCTGGAAGGCCCGCCCTGCTCATTCCAGGTAGCCGAGGTCGGCCAGGCGCTGCTCGATGATGGCCTGCTCTTCGGGGGTGTACTCGAACTCGGGCTGGTGCGGTCCGGCCAGGCCGTGGGCCTGGTCTTCACGCATCGGCTGGTGGGCCTGAGCGGCCGGCGGGGCATCGTTCGACTCGCCCCAGGCCTCGATGATCGGCCGCCCCTCGATGTGCGCCGGGATGGGCAGGTCGAACAGGCGGAGGACGGTCGGGGCGATGTCGCGCAGGTCCGACCTGAGATTCCGGCCGGGGGTGACCCCGGGCCCGGCGATGGCGACGATCCCTTCGGGGCGATGCGTGCCCGGGAGCGCATCGTCGGCCTCGACCCAGCTCTTGCCGGGCGCCAGCTTGGTGCGGACCCAGTAGGCCACGTCGGGCAGGGCGATGATGTCGGGGTAGCCTTCGCGCGCCGGGTCGAGGTTGTGGGTCGAGGCCATGTCGATGATCTGGGCGAACAGGGGCTCCCCCGTCTGCGGGTGGCGGGCGTCGGCCAGGGCGGCAATCGTCGCCTGTCGTGCGTCGTCGATCTGCCTGAAGGTCTGGAGCGGCGCCCCGGCACTGCGCGAGGCGGTGTTCAGGTAGATCATCGCCGCCGTGTCCTGGTGGGGCGCGAAGGCGAGAGTCCGCTTCCAGTCGAACGGGAACTGCGCCGAGACCGACTGGTCGAAGGACGACGTCCGGGCCTCGGGCGTGCCCCGCTTGGCGTTCCAGAGGGCCAGCCGGCCGCGAATCTTCTCGGCACCCATCGCCAGGGTGCCAAATTTGGACGGTAGCCGAGCGATCCCGGCGTCAAGCAGCACGCGATTGACGTGGACCCGCCCCTTGCACGAGCCGAAGCCGTGGTCGCTGACGACCATGACGGTGGCGCCGCGTTTCTCGGCCAGTTCGCAGACCCGGCCGATGGCGGCGTCGAGCCCGCGCATCACGCCCTGGGCGGCGGCGTTCATCGCGGGGTCGTCGATCCCGGTCTCGTCGACGTTCAGGTATCGCCAGGCGCGATGCTGGAACGGGTCGAGGTTCTGGAACTGGACCATCAAGGTCGACCAGTCGGGGACGTGGCGGTCGGCCGACCAGGCCCCTTCGGCGCGTGCCTTGAACAGCTCGATCGTGGGATCGGCCGCGGCGTTCATCTCGTCGATGTTGCGCGGGGGCTTCTTCCAGAAGAACTTGAGCGCGTAGCCGGGGACCTCGCGGGCGAGCCGCTGGGCGAACTCGGGCGAGCCTGACAGCGCGGCCTCAAGGTGCGGCGCGTCCATGCCCGAGACGACCACCCCTTTAACCTTCAAGGGAGGGAACGTCACCGGGACGTTCAGGCTGATGACCGACCGGCCCGCGTCGGAGAGCAGGTGCCAGAAGGTGGGGACCTTCACCCGGCCCGAGTGGTTGACCCGGAGCTGGCCGGCTGCGGCGTCATAATAGCGGTGGTCGAAGACCCCATGCTGCGCAGGCCCGCAGCCGGTCATCATCGTCGTCCAGGCGGCCGACGTGACGGGCGGAATCGTCGACCTGAGCGTGCCGTAGGCCGAGCGTCCGAGCAGGGCGGCCAGGTTTGGCATCACCCCGTTCTGGATCATCGGGTCCAGGACGGTCCAAGTTGCGCCGTCGAGGCCGAGGATGACCAGGCGATCGGTCGTCTTCATGATCATCTCCAAACGCAACCGGGACGAGTCCAGGGACCTCAGACGCGCACACAACGGCCAACTTCGCTCAACCGACGCGGGCCAGGGGGCGCGGGGCGTCGATGGTGAAGTCGGACTGGTAGTAGGCGTCGGAGATGTACCGCTCCCACTTCGACCGGTAGATCTTGCCGAACCCACGACGCAGCTTCTGGCCGAGGCTGCGGCCGGATTCCTGCTGGGCGAGCCACGACTTGTAGTGGTTCGTGACGGTGCTCGCCTTGGTGGCGAAGTCGGCCGCGGCGGGCGACTTCACGCCCATGGCCATCACCGTGTGCGGGAACTTGTGGTAGCCCTGGTAGCCCGAGAGCGTCCCGCCATAGTTCGACATCAGGCGTCGCAGGCAGGTCGGCGTCATCCGCCAGTAGTCGTCGGGATAGGCGTGGATCCTGAAGTTCAGCGGGGACGTGATGATGAAAACGCCGCCCGGCTTGAGGATCCGGTAGACCTCGTCGAACGCCCTGCGCACCTCGAAGACGTGCTCGAAGGTCTCGATGCAGAGCACCGTCCCGGCGCAGCCGTCGGGCATGTTGATCGCGGTGACGTCCTCGACGCGGTCGACGCCGGGCCCCGGGCGCATGTCGCAGCCCAGGTATTCTTTGCCCGCGAACATCGAGCGGAGGTCGGCGTAGTCGACCTGCCCTTCGACCTGATAGGCCCCGAACTCGTAGACGGGGCCCGGGCAGTTGAACGTCTCTGAGACGAACTGGCAGAACGCCTTGTTATGATCTCGCACGCGGATGCTCCTCCCTGAGCTGATGACGCGGGCCGATCGCCTTTGGCCGGCCGTCTCCGGACGCCTTTCCGGATTGCCGGGATGATAGAGGCCGCCGCACGTTCGGTCAATCCGAACCGAAGATCGAGGGCGACCCAGGCCCGCGATCTTCGCGACGACCCGCCTTAATCAGGCGTTATCCAATGTGACACCATGTGCGAAGGCTCCCTCGGCAGCGTGGGACGACGCCCGCATGTCAGGCGGAGGTCAACCTCGAGAGGGAGGCTTTGCGGCCCGAAATGCGGAGCAAGACGCCGGAGATCCCAATCCCGAGCATCACGATGCTGGACGGCTCGGGGATCACGGTCAGGGTACCGAGGTAGGCGCCATTATTGTCGGAGTTGATCGATTCATTGACGGCCAAATAGAGGTGGGCGCCCCCATCGGGGATGACGACAACGCTCCCAAGTCCGATGAGGAACCAATCGTCCCGGCCGGGGGTGGCGCTGAACGTGCCGACGACCGCGCCATGGCGGATCGCCAGAGGATCCGTCGTGTCGGTCGTCATCTTCCCGGCGAAGCCAAAGCCGCTGCCGGTCGAGTCGAAATTGAGGCCGCCGCCGACGAAGTGGTTGATGCCGTCTCCGCCCGCGAGGGTCGAGTAAGCCGCGCCCTCATTCGCAAACGCCAGGTTGGACGAGGCCGGGGAGAACAGTGAGCCGTCGGCGTTGACCTGGATATTCGGGTCGATGAGGTCGCCGTGGCCCGAGAATGAGAAATTCAGGATCGAACCGCCCGAGAATAACCCCAGGTCCAGCTTATTGTCGCTGCCCGTGGTGAGCGATAGCGAGAAGGTGGAGTCGGCCCGGACGACGTTCGGGGCAACCATCAGACCGGCGAGCAGGGCTAGCGAAGCAAGGTTCCGGCCATTCATGATGCCTTCGCTCCTTCGATGATCGAGTTCACAAGGCGGTATGACATTGAAGCTTCGATGGATCGGGGCCCATCTTACACGTCGACAAGTGCGTATTCCAAGAGCCTGCAATTGTAAAAAAGAGCCAAGGCGTTCCGGAGATCGTCCAGCCTGTCCCGTTCCTTCCCCGGTGCACCGCCCGGTTCGGGTTGCGTTGGCGGGGCGTTGTGGACAGAATGTGGACTTCGCCGGTCGGCTGACCGGTCTGAGCAGGCAGTCGACCGGACGGGAGATCAGTCAGCGATGAAGGTCAAGACGAAGCATCGTAAGGGCGGCAAGTGGAAGCGCAAGGCGGACAGCTCCCCCATCGCCAAGGGGCGTCGGGTGAAGAAAAAGGGGCGTAACCCCATGAAGCACAAGCACCTCGGCGGCAAGGGCCTGTAAGGCCCCGCCCCGAAGTTTTGCCGATGTCGGTGTCAGGCCCGCCCCCAAAGGCGGGCCTGCGTCGTTGAATGGCTCAGCGGGCGGTAACCCAGCGGGCCATCTCGAGCAAGCTCGGCGCCTTGCCGTGCATGAGCAGGCCGGTCCTGAAGATTTTCCCCGCCGCCCAGACGCAACCGACCGTCGTGGCCAGGGTCAGCACGATCGAAACTCCCACCTGCCAGGCCGGCGGGGTCGGCTGTAGCCCCATGCGCAGGAGCATCAAGTATGGGGTGGCGAACGGGATCATCGACGTGACGACCGAGAAGGTGCTGGAGGGAGCCTGCAAGATGGCCGTCCAGACGAAGATGGGGAACATCGAGACCAGCATCACGGGCATCATCAGGGTTTGCGCGTCCTTCAGCTCGCTGCACGAGGCTCCCACGGCGAGATAGAGCGAGCCGTAGAGGACGACGGCCATCACCATGAAGAGCACGAATGAGGCGAAGAGCCCCGGGCTGATGGCGTCGGAGTAGCCGTAATACCAGGCCACGCCGTAACCGCCGCCGACATAGAGTGCGGCCAGCACCAGCGAGACCCCTGCCCCGCCGATCAGCTTGCCCATCATCAACTCGAACGGCGTGACCGAGCCGAGCAGGACCTCGCTGATCCGGCTCATCTTCTCTTCCAGGACGCTGTTGAGCATCTGCGGGGCGCTCGACATGACGACCATGAAGAGCAGGAACATGAGCGCCGCCGGCGCCGCGATCAGGCGGATCTTGTCCACCTGGGCCGCCTGACCCACCCCCCCGTCCGCCCCGCGCTGAACCAGGCCTCTCTGGTCCAGGGGGATCGGCCGGTTGATCCGGGCGACGAGCGTGGGGTCGAGCTTGGCGTCGGAGAATCGGAGCCCCTGGACCTGGGCGCCGACCGTCGCCTGCAACCAGTTGGAGAGGTCGTTGGCGCTCGGCTCGTTCGAGTGATAGATCATCTTCTCGTCGGACGCGGGATCGATCACCCCGGCCGGGATCTCGACGAAGGCGAAGAGCTTGCCGTCGCGGATCTGGTCGGAAAGCTCCAACCGCTTCGCGTCCAGCGTCGCATTGTCGACCGCGACGATCGTCGGCTCGAACCGGGCCCCTCGGACCTGGCCGGCCGACTTGCCCTGGGCCTTGCCCGATTGCGCCGGGTCGAGCATGTCATTGCGAAGCCTGGCCATCTCGACGATCCCGGGGGCCAGCTTCCCGGTGCCGTCGAGGATGGCGAATGGCTTGGGCTTGGTGTCGACCTGGTCATTGGCCAGCTTCTGGACCAGGATCGAGCCGACCATGATGAGCGGCAGCATCAAGACCCCGATCACGAACGCCTTGGTCCTGACCGCGTTGGCGAACTCGGTGGATGCCACGACGAAGATCTTACGCATGGATCTCGGCTCCTTCCGGCTCGGGGTTGGCGATCCGGACGAAGATGTCGCGGAGCGAAGGGCGGGCGATCTCGAAGTGCAACACCTGCGTCCGGGCGATCAGGGCGGCAAGGACCGCCTGCGGGTCGGCCTCGGTGCGCACCTCCTGGTAGTTCCCCTGGTCGTTGTAGCCGTCGATGAGGTCGATCTCGTCGAGCACCGAGGCGCCCGCGGCGGTCCTCACCTTGAGGGTGTCGTAGCCGTAGAGCTCCTGGATCTCGTCGAGGGAGCCGTCGAGCACCTTCTTCCCCTTGAAGATCATGAAGATCCGGTCGCAGAGCTGCTCGGCCACGCTCATGTCGTGGGTGGAGAAGACGATGGTGGTGCCCTGCCGCTTCAGGTCGAGGATCGCGTCCTTGAGCACCTCGGCGTTGACCGGGTCGAGCCCCGAGAACGGCTCGTCGAGGATCAGGACGTCGGGCTTGGCGACCACCGCGGCGATGAACTGGACCTTCTGGGCCATCCCTTTGGACAGGGCGTCAACCTTCTTGTCGGCCCAGTCCGCCAGCCCCATCCGCTCGAGCCAGGTATTGACGCCCAGGTCCAGTTCCGGCCCGTGCAATCCCTTGAGGCGTGCGTAATAGCGAATCAGGCGGCCGACAGCCATCTTCTTGTAGAGCCCGCGCTCCTCGGGAAGGTAGGCCACCCGGTCGCGGGCGGATCGGCTGGATGTCTCGCCCAGGACCTCGACCTCGCCGCGGTCCGGCATCAGGATGCGCATGATCATGCGCAGCGTGGTCGTCTTGCCCGAGCCGTTGGGCCCGATAAAGCCATAGAGCGACCCACGAGGGACCGTCAGCGAGAGGTCGTCGACGGCCGCGGTCTGGCCGAAGGACTTGGACACACCCCGGATGGCGATGGCGTCCATCGAAGTAAGGTTTCCGGCTTGCATGGCCCGCGGCCCACGCCCGGACGTGGGCTTCATCGTCGAGTCGCTAATGGGTTCGTCCGTGAAACGATGGTATTACAAAGTCTTGACCGAGTGGGGCCCCCAATGACCAGTTGAGACTAAGACTCAGTCCCACAATCTGGCCGGGAGACGGATCGTAAGGTCATCGGTGTCATGGGGCTGGATTTAACCCAACGATTCTTGCGAAAAATGACCCAGGGTGGTGGACGCTGGGGCAAGTCCTCCTTACAATCGGGGCATGAACAGCGGCGCAGGTCCTCGAAACTCGACCGACACGACGGACCGACCGTTACTCGACCTGCTCCGGCGTGAAGGGTCATTGACCGTTGCCGAGCTCGCCGAACGCCTGGGCGTGACGGCGAACGCGGTGCGGGTGAGGCTGACGCGGCTGACCGACTCGGGCCTGATCGAACGCCAGTCCGAGCCCGGCGGCAGGGGCCGCCCGAGGCACACCTATCGGGCCAGCGCCGAGGCCCAGCGGCGGCTCGGGCAGAATTATGCCGACCTGGCCCTGGCCCTCTGGGAAGAGATGATGCAGGCGGTCGACGACCGCAAGCTGCGTCGCTTGCTCTTCGGCCGGGTCACCGATCGCCTGGCCGACCTCTATCGGGCCCAGCTCGACGGCGGCGACTGGCAGGGGCGACTGGTGCAGCTCGGGGCGATGCTGGGCGACCGGGGGATCGAGGCCGAGATCCTGAACAAGGCCGACAGCCTGGGGCCGACCTTGCGGCAGCACTCGTGCCCCTATCACGCGCTGGCCGAGCTGGACCGGGGCATCTGCGCCATGGAGCGCAAGATGTTCGAGAAGGTGGTGGGCCAGGCCCTCAGGCTGAGCCAGTGCCGCCTGGACGGCGACCGCTGCTGCGACTTCGAGCCCAAGGCCGTCGTCGCCCGGACCGAGTGACAACCGGTCCAACAAATCAAATCGAACCCAACGGACGACGCCTGGCTTCCGGCCAGACAGAACGACGACAGATGACCAGCTTCCCACGGGGCGGAGACCGATGAGCAAGGTGCTGAAGATCGAGGGGTTGCGGGTCGCCATCGACGGCAAGGAGATCCTCAAGGGGGTCGACCTGACCATCAAGCAGGGCGAGGTGCACGCGCTGATGGGCCCGAACGGCTCCGGCAAGAGCACGCTGAGCTACGCCCTGGCGGGCCACCCCAACTATGAAGTGACCGGCGGCACGGCCACCCTGGACGGGGTCGACCTGCTGGCGATGGAGGCCGACGAGCGTGCCAAGGCCGGCCTGTTCCTCGCCTTCCAGTACCCGACGTCGATCCCGGGCGTCACCGTGGCCAACTTCCTCCGCCACGCCGTCAGCAACGTCCGCAACCCCGACCGCAAGGAAGGGCACGAGCTGATCTCGATGAGGGACTTCCGCAAGGAGATCCGCTCCGAGATGGACGAGCTGGGCATGGACCAGGAGTTCGCCCGCCGCTACCTCAACGAGGGGTTCTCCGGCGGCGAGAAGAAGCGAGCCGAGGTCCTCCAGCTCTCAATGCTCAGGCCCGCCTTCGCCATCCTCGACGAGACCGACAGCGGCCTCGACATCGACGCCGTCCGCACGGTCAGCGAAGGGGTCAACCGGGTCGCCGCCAAGTACGACACCGGCATCCTGGTCATCACCCACTACCAGCGCATCCTGGACTACATCAAGCCCGGGTTCGTGCACATCCTCTTCGGCGGCAAGATCGTCGAGGACGGCGGGCCCGAGCTGGTCGACCAGCTCGAGCGCGAGGGCTACGGCTGGATCCGCGAGAAATACCCCGAGGCCGCACGCGACGAGGAAGATCTGGAGCAGGCCGCGCCCAAGCCGGCCGCCACCCTCTGATCGCCCACCCGCTCGCCCCCGCCGACAAAAATCGGCGGGCGGCCCATGCCCTCGATCCACCGCCCCGACCCGACCCCACACGATCGACCGACCACCCCTCAGGGGAGGATATAACGATGGCGACCGACCTGAACACCCAGGTCCAGGGCATCAAGGACGAGTACAAGTACGGCTTCCACGACTCGGAAGCCAACTACTCGTTCAAGAGCGGCAAGGGCCTCAACCGCGAGATCGTCGAGCAGATCTCCGAGATGAAGAGCGAGCCCAAGTGGATGCGAGACATCCGCCTGAAGGCGCTCGAGGCCTTCTGGCAGAAGCCCACGCCGACCTGGGGCGGCGAGCTCTGCGACCTCAACTACAACGACATCCGCTACTACATGAAGGCCGCCGACCGCCAGGGCAAGTCCTGGGACGACGTGCCGGCCGACATCAAGAACACGTTCGACAAGCTGGGCATCCCCGACGCCGAACGCAAGTTCCTGGCCGGCGTGGGCGCCCAGTATGACTCGGAGGTGGTCTACCACAGCCTCCGCGAAGACCTCTCCGCCAAGGGCGTGATCTTCGTCGACACCGACACTGCCCTCCGCGAGTACGAGGACCTGGTCCGCCAGTACTTCGGCACGATCATCCCCTACCAGGACAACAAGTTCGCCGCCCTGAACACGGCGGTCTGGTCGGGCGGATCGTTCGTCTACATCCCCGCCGGCGTGAAGGTCGACATCCCGCTTCAGGCCTATTTCCGGATCAATGCCGAGAATATGGGCCAGTTCGAGCGGACCCTGATCATCGTCGAGGAAGGCGCCCAGGTCCACTACGTCGAAGGGTGTACCGCCCCGGTCTACACCACCGAGAGCCTCCACTCCGCGGTGGTCGAGGTCGTCGTCAAGAAGGGTGCCCGCTGCCGGTACACGACCATCCAGAACTGGGCGAGCAACATCTACAACCTCGTGACCAAGCGCGCGGTCGCCTACGAGGATGCCCTGATGGAGTGGGTCGACGGCAACCTGGGCAGCCGCCTGACCATGAAGTACCCCGCCGTCTACATGATGGGCAAGGGGGCCCGCGGCGAGATCCTCTCGATCGCGTTCGCCGGCAAGGGCCAGCATCAGGACGCCGGCGCCAAGGTCGTGCACGCCGCGCCTTACACCAGCTCGCGGATCATCTCCAAGAGCATCAGCAAGAACGGCGGCCGGGCCACCTATCGCGGCCTCCTGAAGGTGGCCGACGGTGCCAAGGGCTCCAAGTCCAACGTCGTCTGCGACGCCCTCATCCTCGACGACCAGAGCCGTTCGGATACCTATCCGTACATCGAGATCGACGAGGATGACGTCAAGATCGGCCACGAGGCCAGCGTCTCGAAGATCGGCGAGGAGCAGCTCTTCTACCTGATGAGCCGCGGCCTGTCCGAGGCCGAGGCCGCCACGATGATCGTCAGCGGTTTCATCGAGCCCCTGGTCAAGGAGCTGCCGATGGAATACGCCGTCGAGATGAACAAGCTCATCGAGCTGCAGATGGAAGGCTCGGTCGGCTGACGACCGGAATGCCAACGATCTCGCACGGGCCGGCCCGGGGCAACCCGGGCCGGCCCCGCCCACGCCGTCGGTCGCAGCTTTGCCGACCTGGAATTGTCGCAGTCGGCCACGATTGACCCGGAACGCATGCAGACGGGGGGACGATCGGCCGGGCCGTCGTCCGACCCCGGACCGCCCAGAACGAGACGACATCCACGATGAGCAGCGTCACCGCGTCCACTCCCGCCGCCGCCGCCATCGGCGGGTTCAGCGAGGCGGCCTTCGAAGCCTCGCTCGCGTCCAGGGATGAGCCCCGCTGGCTCGTCGACCGCCGCCGAGCGGCCTTCCAGGCCTTCAAGTCCACCCCCCTGCCCACCACCCGCGACGACGAGTGGCGGCGCACCGACATCCGCGCCCTGAAGCTCGACAACTTCGGCCCGCCGACGATCGATCCCAGCGTCGACGCGATCGCCGCGATGGAGGCCGCGCACGCGACCCTCGCGTCGTACTGCGCCACCGGTATCCAGCAGGTCAACGGCCGGGTCACTCGCACAGCCGACACGAGCAAGCTCGGCGGCGCCATCCTGCTCGACCTGGCCACGGCCGCGGCCGAGTACCCGCAGATCCTCGAGAAGTACCTGGCCAGCGACCCGGCCGTGGTCGGCGGCGATGCCTTCTCGATGATGCACGCCGCCTTCCGCACCGGCGGCGTCATGCTCTACGTCCCCAAAGGCGTGAAGGTCGACGTCCCGCTCTACTCGCTCGTCGGCCTGGGCGCCGAGGGCAACGTCGACCTCGACCACACGCTCGTCGTGCTCGAGGAAGGTGCCGAGGCGACCCTCGTCCGCGAGACGACCGGCATCGGCCGGGCCGAGGCCCCCGGATTCCACAACGGCGGCGTCGCGCTGCACCTGGCCGCGGGCTCGAAGCTCCGGTTCGTCAACATCCAGAACTGGGACCAGGCCACCTGGCACTTCAGCCGAGAGCGTGCCTACGTGGGCGCCGAGGCGAAGCTGCAATGGACCGTCGGCGGGCTCGGCTCGAGGCTCTCCAAGGTCAACCAGGAAGTCGCCCTGGCTGGCGAGAAGGCCGATGCCCAGGTCAACGGTATCCTCTTCACATCGGGACGCCAGCACCTCTCCTACTTCACCCGCCAGGACCACCAGGCCCCGCGCACGACCAGCGACCTGCTTTATAAAGGCGGGCTCAAGGACAAGTCGCGGATCGTCTGGAAGGGCATGATCCGGGTCGAGAAGGCCGCCCAGAAGACCGACGCCTACCAGAAGAACGACAGCCTTCTGCTGGCCGACACCGCGCGTGCCGACTCGATCCCCGGCCTGGAGATCGAGGCCAACGACGTCCGCTGCACCCACGGCGCCACCGCCGGGCGGGTCGACGAAGAGATGGTCTTCTACGCCCAGGCACGCGGCATCGAACGCGAGACGGCCGTCCGCCTGATCGTCGAAGGCTTCTTCGCCAAGGTCTACGACCGGGTCGAGATGGAGCCCGTGCAGGAAACCCTGCGCCAGGCCGTCGCCACCAAGCTCAACCTCTGACATCAATCCTGATCCCTCGACGGGCGGGGGGCTGACCCCGGGCCCGACTCCTCGACGAGACGAGTCGAGTCGGCCCCGGAACGTTGCCCCTCGCCCCATCCCACGGAAGCCCCCGGAGAGTCTCCGCCCATGGCCGCTGCCTATGTCCACCCCGAAGTCCTCGTCTCCGCCGACTGGGTCGAGCAGCACAGGAATGACCCCAAGGTCCGGATCGTCGAGAGCGACGAGGACATCCTGCTGTACGAGATGGGTCACATCCCGGGCGCGGTGAAGGTCGACTGGCAGGGGGACCTTCAGCACCAGATCCTTCGAGACTATATCGACGCCGCCAAGTTCGCCGAGATCTGCGAGCGCTCGGGGATCTCCAACGACACGACTGTCGTTTTCTATGGCGACAAGTCGAACTGGTGGGCCTGCTACGCCTTCTGGGCCTTCAAGCTGTTCGGCCACAAGGACTGCCGGATCATGAACGGCGGCCGCAAGCTCTGGACCGACCAGAAGCGTGAGCTGACCGTCGAAGTTCCCAGCTATCCCAAGGTGACGTACACGGTCGACCCCGCGGCCGCCGCCGAGGCGTCGATCCGCTGCTTCCGCGACGACGTGCTCGCTCACCAGAAGGCGGGCCTGCCGCTGATCGACGTGCGCAGCACCAAAGAGTTCACCGGCGAGCGGACGCACATGGAGAACTACCCGGAAGAGGGCGCCCTCCGCGGCGGCCACATCCCGGGCGCCAAGAGCGTCCCCTGGTCGCTGGCCGTCAATGAGGACGGGACGTTCAAGACGGCCGACGAGTTGAAGGTCATCTTTGAGTCCGAGGCCGGCCTGAAGCCCACCGATAATGTGGTGGCCTACTGCCGGATCGGCGAGCGGTCGAGCCTGACCTGGTTCGTCCTGACCTACCTGCTGGGCTACCCGACCGTGCGCAACTACGACGGCTCGTGGACCGAGTGGGGCAACCTCGTCCGGGTGCCAATCGTCAAGGGGGCCTGAGCCCCGCTTGGTTTGCTCGCTAGGAACCGGCCTGAACCGGCGGGGAGCCACAGTGCACGCCCCGCCGGTCGGCCCGAGTAGGCTCCGCCACCAGGAGGTCCCGTGTCCGCCGCAGCACTCGACGAGATCGTGTCGGAACTGGGCGGCGCCGACCGCCAGGAGCGGATCGAGCTGCTCATCGACTTCGCGCGGAACCTGCCGCCGCTGCCCGCCAAGCTCGACCACATGAAAGACGCAGCGCATCGCGTCGAGGAATGCCAGTCGCCTGTCTACCTCTTCGTCGAGTTGCACGGCGATCGGATCGAATTCCACGCCGATGCGCCCATCGAGGCCCCCACGGTGCGTGGATTTGTGGCCATCCTCGTCGAGGGGCTGAAAGAGGCCACCATCGAGGACGTGCTGTCGATCCCCAACGACCTGATCGAGCGCATCGGCCTGCCGGAGATCCTGGGCATGCTCAGGGTCCGCGGGCTGCACGGGGTGCTCGGACGCCTCAAGGCCGAAGTCACCCGGGCCGCCATCGGCCGTGCCAGCGAGCCCTCCGCCTGACCGGATCCACCGACCAGGCCCCAAATCGGACGGACCTATGCCCGCCAGCACGCGAGTCGCCTCACTGTCCGACATTCCCGCCGACGGCAAGCTCGTCGTCGAGGTCGAAGGACGCTCGATCGCCCTCTTCTCCGTCGACGGGACCGTCTACGCGCTCGACGACGTCTGCACCCACGACGGCGGCCCGCTCGCGGAAGGTCGCCTGGAAGGGTGCGTCATCGAGTGCCCGAGGCACGGGGCGAAATTCGACGTCCGGACCGGCCGTGCGGTCGGCTTCCCCGCCTTCGAGGCGGTCCCTCCCCACGACGTCGTCGTCCGCGACGGCTCCATCTACGTCACCCTCAACGACTAAACCCCCTCCAGGGAGCATCCAACCATGCCCGATCAGGACACGATCGTCGTGGCGCTCAAGAATGTCATCGACCCCGAGTTGCACGTCAACATCGTCGACCTCGGCCTGATCTACACGATCCAGACACGCGAGACCGAAGTCGACGTCGAGATGACCCTGACGTCGCCCGCCTGCCCCGCCGGCCCCCAGCTCATCCGCGACGCCGTCGGCGCGATCGAGAAGGTGGACGGGGTGACCAAGGCCAACGTCAAGCTGGTGATGAACCCGCCCTGGACCCCGGAGCGGATGACCGACGACGCCCGAGACCAGCTGGGAATCTTCTGAGCGGCGGGTCATCTTCGTGGGATCGATATGCGTCAAATGCCCGTCTCCGGGGCTTTGCGGAGCCTCTGAGCTATAGAAAGTCGGCAAGATCAGGCTTTTCCCTTGACAGCGGGCATCATCCAGCATATCACTTGCGCACCCAATCTCACTCCGCTCGAATGATTTCCGGCGACGATCCGGAAGTCCGCTGGGAATCCCGCAGGCGGGGACATGACGTGGCTCGCAAAAAGACTCCCAAGATTCGCATTAACGTCAAGGCGTCAATCTCGCGTAGACTGCGCGAGATCCGCCAGGAAATGTTCGGCGAGCATGGGGGCCCGGAGCTGGCTCGACGCCTCAACCTCCCCGCGCGGACCTGGTACAACTACGAGACCGGCGTGACCGTCCCGGCCGAGGTGCTGCTCGGGTTCATCGAGCAGACATCGACCAACCCGCTCTGGCTGCTCAGCGGCGAGGGGGCGAAGTTCCACTCCGGCGTCGAGGACCAGGTCCTCTCCGACCTCACGCCGGTGGAGCTGATCCGCAAGGGGCTCGAGAAGCTCGAGCAGGCCAAGCCAAATGACCTGGTGCTGGTCGCCGCCGACGACCTGCCGGGCGAGGCGATGTCCGACTTCGTCGCCGTCGGGCTCTACCCGATCCAACGGATGGCCGAGGGGGCCTTCGACCCCTCCCTCATCGAAGGGCATGTGCTGGCCTATCGCCAGTGGCTGCCCAACCCCCGCGAGACCTTCTGCGTCCGCCTGCCTGACGACGCGATGCACCCGATCTTGCCCAGCGGCTCGGTCGTCGCCATCGATCGGACGGTCACCGATCCCCTCGCCCTGAAAGGCCGCATGGTGGCCGCGGTCATCGACGGCGAGTCGATGGTGCGCTGGCTCGACGTCAGCGGCCGGCACGTCATGTTCCGCCCCAACCAGCAGAAGCCCGACTATCCCATCTATCCGCTGCCGCTCGACCACATCCCCCCGCGCACGATCATCGGCCAGGTGGTCTGGTCCTGGAGCCGCTTCAACGGCGGCTGACGGCGATGCCGCCGCGATCAGAGCCCGCCGCGATGACGGCGGGCGATCTCCAGCGCCGCGAGGGCCGACGCATCTCGCGTGACGCGATCGTCGAGGGTCCTGACGCGGCCCGGGAGCAGGCCGTCGAGCAGCTCGGCGTACCAGCGGCGCAGCGGTTGACGGCCCCCGACGAGCAGTGTGGGTGCCTCCGCGGCGATCGGATGGGCGGCGAGGTGGCCAGCATCCTGGCCCAGCAACGCCCCCAGCCAGAACGCGGATCGTTGCGCGACGTCGAGGGCGCCCGTCACGGCGGCGATCCGAACGAGGAACGCCGCACGCCCCAGGCCAACCTCGGCCACGGTACGCGACCCCAGCCGCAAGGCGTCGGGGTCGGGCTCGTCGGGCAGGCTCCCGGGCAGGCTGGCCGCGAGGATCGTGTGCCTGGAGAGGGCCTCGAGCATCTCTCCGGCCATCGTCGTGTGGCTGCGGGCGATCCGCCCCTTGGCGTCGACCTCGACCAGCTTCGTGTGCGAGCCGGGCCAGAGGAACGCCGTGGGCAAGGGCGCGAGCGGCTCGGCGAGCAGGGCGCCCAGGGTCTCGCATTCCTCGCCGCGCATCAAATCGGCAAGCATCCAGCCGCCTTCCCCCGAGCCGGCCGGGGTCCGGACCCCCGGGATGAACAGGATCGGGTCCGGATAGACGTCGGGCAGGGTCCGGCTCACCGAGGCCGCGGCCAACTCGTCCAGTCCCGCGGAGGCCGGCACGTGGGGGACGGCAAACAGGCCAATGTCCGCGGTGAGCATCCCGGCCGCGACGACCGGGGGCCTCGGCCCGGCCGTCGGGTCGATCCCGCCTTGCCCGAGCACGTCGCGGATGGCCAGGCCCACCGCGGCGGCCAGCGATCCAACCCCGCCTGTGAAGACCGAGTCGCGTGCCCCGACGGGCTGGCTTGCCGTGGCGACCAGGGAACTGCCCCGGAAGAGCCTGGCACGCGTGTTGGTGGTCCCGCCGTCGATCGCCACGGCCCAGGGACCTGCCAGATCGGTCTCGCGGATCATCCCCTCACCCCTTGCTTAGGCGCCTGGCGCAGGCCATCTTGAGGCGACCGCGGCGAAGGCCGATCCTCTCCGCGTGGCCGCCCTCCGCGACCACGCTCGACCACCTTACCCGATCGACATCATGGCGTCTTCCCGCGCGCTGGCGGCTCGTCTCGATGCGCTCTGGCAGCAGAGCACGGGCCCCCTCTTCGCCCTCAATTCCGACCGCCGACTGCTCTACGTCAACCGGGCCTGGGAGGCCTTGACCGGCTACGACGCCGACCAGGTTCAAGGACTCCTCTGCCGGGCCATGGGGCCGACCAGGCCGGGCGACCTGCTGGGTCTCGGGGGGAGCTTCTGCCCCCCGCCGGAAGCGATCCAGGGGCAGCCCAGCAGCACCCTGACCCTCATCGTGGCCGCCGACGGCGAGCGTCACTGGAGGCGGATCGAGTTCTGGCCCCTCCGCGGCGACGACGGGGGAGTCGCCGGCATCCTGGGCCTGGTCCGCGAGCCCGAGGCCTTCCCTCTGGCCGCCGAGAGCGAGACCAGTCGCCTCCGGGTCGAGTTGATGCATGCCAGAGAACGGTTGCAGGCGAGGCAGGCCCCCGAGGCGCTGATCGGCGTGGGGCACGCCCACCGGAGGCTGCTCGACCAGGTCTCGACCGCCGCCGCGACGACAGTCCCCGCGCTCATCGTCGGCGAGACGGGGACCGGCAAGCGTGCCGTCGCCTGGGCGATCCACTCGCAGGGGGCGGGGCGTCAGGCGCCGATGGTCCCGTTCGACTGCCAGGCCCTGCCTCACGACGTCCTCGGCCGCGAGTTCATGGGCCTCGTCGGCCTCGAACACGCGAGAGAAGGGCCCCGCCCCAGGTCGGTGATCGTGCCCGGATCGACCGTCGTCGTCGGCGACGTGCTCGACCTTCCGACCGACCTCCAGGCCGATCTCGCCCGCGCGGCCACCGGCCGAGGCCGCCTGATTGCGACGACCCGTGGAGACCCCGACAAGGCACTGAGCGCCGGCGGGCTTCTGCCCGAGCTTTTTTACGCCATCACGGGCCTCGTCCTGAGGCTCCCGCCGCTCCGCGAACGCGTCGACGAGATCCCGATGCTGGCCCAGCACTTCCTGGAGCGGGCGAACCAGCAGGGGGACCGCCAGCGCGACGGTTTCAGCCGTGCGGCGCTCGATGCGCTGGTCGGCTATGACTGGCCGGGCAACTTGCGCGAGCTGGGCCGCGTGGTCGAGTCGGCACACGGCCGGGGAGATGGCGATCTCGTCGGGGCCCTAGATCTCCCGGCCTCGATCCGAGGCCATCTCGGCTCCCCTTACATGCCCCCCGCCCCGGCCGCGAGGATCGAGCCGCTCGATGAACTCCTGATGCGGGTCGAACGCCGCCTGATCGAGCAGGCACTCGCGCGGGCCCGGCAGAACAAGTCGAAGGCGGCCGACTTACTGGGCATCTCGCGACCGAGGCTGTACCGGCGGATCAAGGAGTTAGACATTCCAGACGTGCCCGAGCCACCGGAGTCCCCTTGATTCAGATCTTTGCGGCGGATTTCGCATCGCCGTGCCGCCGGTTGGTTCTATGATTGGGGGATATCGCCCGACGGGGCGTGATGCGGGCAAACGCCGCCCGGGACAAACGAGGGAGTTCGTCCGATGTTCCAGACGCAGAAGGCCTTGTACGAATGGTCCCTGGTGGGCGACGTCGCGGTGGTGCGACCCCTCCTCCGCGAGATCACCGAGCCGAGCGTGGCCACCGAGCTGGGCGTCCAGCTGAAGGCACTCCTCGATTCCGGGCAGGGTCGGATCGCGGTCGACCTCGGACCTGTCAAGTACATGTCGAGCACGGCCTTCGGCATGCTGGCCAACCTGGCCCGCCGGGTTACCGCGGCCGGCGGCACGCTGAAGGTTTTCGCGATGGACCCCATGGTCCGCGTCGGCGCCGACATCATCCGCCTGGGCGAGTTGATCCCGATCTATCAGACCGAGGACGACGCGCTCTCGACGTTCTGAGGGCACCCGCGCGTCAGCGAGTCGGCACCACCGGCCTGAAGCGTCGGAGTGCTTCGAGCGTCTGAGCCATGTCCGACGGGATCTGGCTCGTCAGGTTCATCGACGCGCCTGTCTTGGGATGGGCGAATTGGAGCGTATGTGCATGCAGGGCCTGGCGGCCCATCAGGACCGCCTCCCCCTCGGCCGAGTCGTCGCCTGTCAGGTCGCCCAGCGTAAGGCGGGCGCGACCCGAATACGCCTTGTCGGCGATGATCGGGTGGCCGATGTGCGTCAGGTGGACCCGGATCTGGTGAGTCCGACCCGTCGTCGGCTTGCAACGCACCAGCGCGTAGCCGCGGAACCGCTCGGCCACCTCATAGAAGGTCGACGCCGGCTTTCCGCCGTCTTCGGGCGTACGGATCGCCATCTTCTCGCGGATGGCCGGGTGCGGGCCGATCATCCGCTCGACGTAGTCTCGATCGCGGTCGGGCACGCCGTTCACAATGGCCAGGTACTCTTTGCGCACCAACCGCTGTTCGAATTGCATCGAGAGGTTGCGATGCGCCTGGTCTTCTTTAGCCACGATGAGCAGGCCCGAGGTGTCGCGGTCGAGGCGGTGGACGATGCCTGGGCGATTCTCGCCGGCCACCGTCGACAGGGTATCGAAGTGGAACTGGAGCGCGTTGACGAGAGTGCCGCTCCAGTTGCCCTTGGCCGGATGCGTGACGAGCCCGGGCGGCTTGTCGACGACGGTCATCACGTCATCCTCGTAGATGACGCCGATGGGGATATCCTCGGGGGCGTGCGACGCCTCGTTCATCTCGGGCAGCCAGGCGCGGATGACGTCGCCGGCACGGACCTTGGCCGAGGCCTTGGCCGGCAGGCCGTTCAGTTCAACGGCACCCGCCTCGATGATCTTCTGGATCACGCTGCGGGAGAAGTCGTTGAACCGGCTGGCCAGGTAGGCATCGATCCGCTTGCCCCCCATCCTCGGCTTGACGACGAACTCCTCGGGGGTGTCCGACAACTCGCGGGAGGCCATGGAGCGACCGATCAAACTAAGGGGCCAGGAAACGGGAAACCGCGATGCGGCGGACTGCCGGCATCGCGGTCGATGGATCGAGGACCGCCCGAGGCAGGCCGGTCAATCACTGGTCTGTCAGTTCAGAGCTTGGGAGCGGGCGCGAACGGGTCGGCCGGCAACGCCGCCGGAGTCGCCGGTTTGGAGTCCGGGGCCGGAGTCGCGGCGGGCGTCGGGGACGGGTCGGCCGGCTTGGCGTCCGGGGTCGTGGTGGCCGGAGGGGGCTCCGGCAATGCCGACGCGGGAGGGGCCGTGCTGGGCAGGCTGACGCCGGGCGAGAGCAGCGAGTCGAGGGCCGAGCCGCCGCCGAGCGCAGGGCCCAGGGTCGTCGGGCCGTCGAGGGCCGGGTGATTTAGCGGTAGCCCGAGGGTGGCATCTCCGCCGGGCGGGAGCGTGACCTGGGGCGCCTTGTAAGCGTAGAACTGCTTGTAGAAATCGGCCGCGTCGGGACGCTGCAAATCCTTCAGGACATCAGCGGCCTGGTCGGCTTCCAGAGTGTCGGGGAACTTGGAGACGACCGCCTTGTACTGGTTGATCGCCTCGGCAAGCTCGTTGCGAGCCTCCAGCGTGCGTGCGACTCCCAGGGCGGCGATGCGGGCCGCGGGCTTGGTGATCGGCGTTTCCTTGGCCACCTGCTGGTAGAGGTCGAGCGCCTTGCGCAGCCGGGGGAGTGCCGCATCCCGGTTGTTGGGCAGGTCGCCGAAGCCCTGGAGGTAGAGATCGTTGGCGGCCTGGAGCAGCCCCCACTCGGCCGCCGCAGAGCCGGCGTGAAGCTTGGCGATCTCGATCCTCTCCTCGGGCGTCTTGGCGGCCGCAAGCTCATCCCAGGCCTTGACGTCGCCGGTCTGGCTCGTCGTCAGGAAATTGCCGAAGCCCACCACCGCGACGAATGCCAGGACCGAGCCGACCAGGAAGAGCCAGAAGATCGGGCCCTTCTCCAGGCCTCGATACAGCCAGCGCCCCAGGATCGTCATGTCCTCTTCAGGATGATGGACGACCGTCGGCTGGTCATGTTCGTACAGGTGCCGTGCCGGAGTCTGAGTCTCGTCTTTCATCGATGGTCCAACCCGGCCCGAGTCGTCGCGGGCGATCTTTGAAGATGATCGCTTGAAGAAGCCTTTCGGATCTTAATCCGAAGACGTCCGAACGGTCAAGCAACCGAACTCCATTCGCATCGAGCGCGACGGCCTTGGACCCACAAAAGTTTGCCCCCCTGAAAAAACTTTTTCAGGAATTGGTCCACAATTCTGTCCGGTTTCGACTCCGGTTTTCCTTTCTATGGTTAGGGAGCCATCGACTCGGGACCAAACCTTCAACCGGATGCGATCGAATCGATCGAACCCGATTGAGAGAACCTCCACAGGCGATGAACTCTCCCATCCTTAAGAAAGGGCTTCGCCTCGGGCATGATCAGGGATGGTCAGGATTCGGCCGCGGCGATCTCGACGAATCATTTCGGACGACTTCGAGGACGATTGAGGACTACGACAATGCCCGAGCATAAAGTGAGCCTCAACGCTGCGGCGATTACTCTTTATCGGCAGGGAATTCGCCGTGCCTGCGCCGAGAACTACGAACGGTCCATCATTTGCTACCAGCGGGCGCTGGACTGCATCGAGAACCCCCGCGCCTCGGGCAAGCTGGAGCGATGCATCCTCACCTCGCTGGGCGATGCCCACTGGGCACTCGAGGCGCACGCCGTGGCCGTCGAGGCCTACGAGGTCGCGCTTTGGGGCATGACCGCCGGTGAAGGCCATCCCTACCTCCACCTGAGGATTGGTCAGAACTCCCTGGATACGGGCGATGCCAAGCACGCACTCGAGCATCTTCGCGCGGCCTTCGATGGCGACGAAAGCCTCTTCGAATTCGAAGACCCCCGCTATCTTCAGTTCCTCGAATCGGCGGGCTGCCTCTAATAACCGGCCCAAGCTCTCCAGGGTCTCACCGAACACGCCCCCGGCCGATGCGACGGACGAGCATCGGGCCGGGGCCTCGCTCCATCATTGATGCAGCTCGCCTACGACGGTCGGCCAGTCTTAGCCACGACGCGGCTTGAATAGCAACGCCTCGGCGGTCCGGCCGAGCAGCCAGGCTTTGGCCTCGGCATCGAGGAAGTCCAACCGGTCGCGAATCAACGCGATGCTCGCGTCGTAAGGTTGGTCGACGACCTGGAACGGGCAATCGCTCTCCCACATGCAGCGTTCCGGGCCGAAGGCGGCGACCACGCGGCGGATCAGCGGGCCCAGATCGAGATAAGGAGGGGTCTTCTTGCCCAGTGCATAGAAGGCCCCGAGCTTGACGTAAGTCCGTTTGTACCTGGCCAGCGCCAGCATCGCGTCGACGTCCCGGTCGCGGATTGTGCCGTCGACACCGATCCGGCCCAGGTGGTCGAGAATGATGGGAGCGTCCGGGTGGATGGCGGCCATCCGGTCGATCTCGGGGAAGGCGTCGGGGCCGACCAGGCAGCTCAGGACCAGGCCACTTTTCGCGGCCTCGGCGAACATCCGATCGTATCCAGGATGGCCGAGCCAGCGAGCAGGCGGGAATTTGGCGTACTCCGCCGCCGACGCGCCGGTGCGGACATAAGAACCGACCGACTGGATCCGGAAGGCTCGCACACCTTTCGTGGCGAGTTCGCGCATAGCATGCGCGGGATCTGCGCCGAATGGGTCGACGATCGCGGTCCCCACGAATCGGTCGGGGTAGAGCCGGATCATGTCGAGCATGTACGAGTTGTCAAACCCGTAGTAGCTCATCTGGATCAGGTTGACCCGACCCACGCGCGAGGGGCGGCACGTCTTGAGGAGTTCCTCGGACGTGAACGACGGCGGCTGCATGTCGGCCTTGGCGTAGCCTTCGGCCAGGGGATAATGCGCCGTGTCGGGCGTCCAGATGTGGGAATGGGCGTCGATGTAAGGTTCTTCGACCACGTCGGGCGGGCCCTCGTTGCGCTTCGGCGGCTCAGGCGAGCGCCTCGGCGATGACCTTGGCGTCCTGGGTCAGCGGCATCGGCCGCCCCTGGCGGTCGGCGAGCATCGTGTCGGGGGCGACCCCGAGCAGGTGATAGGTCGTCGCCAGGATATCCTTGGGAGAGACGGGATGGTCGACCGGGTCGCCGGCGACTTTGTCCGAGCGGCCGACCACGCGGCCCCGAGCAATCCCGCCTCCGGCGAGCAGCGTGGAGTAGCAGCGCGACCAGTGGTCGCGGCCTCCCCCCTGCCCCGTGGTGATCTGCGGAGTCCGGCCGTGCTCGCTGAGGCAGAGGAC
This sequence comes from Isosphaeraceae bacterium EP7, assembly GCA_038400315.1. Lineage (NCBI taxonomy): Bacteria > Pseudomonadati > Planctomycetota > Planctomycetia > Isosphaerales > Isosphaeraceae > Kueselia > Kueselia aquadivae. The sequence goes on along the minus strand of CP151667.1, from coordinate 4,085,579 downwards.
CAGGGTCTCGTCGAGCATCCCCCGCCGGTCCAGGTCCAGCAGCAGCGCCGAGAGGGTCTGGTCGAGCCCGGGGAGCAGCTCGTCGCGCATCCGGTTGTAGTGGTCCCAGTGGGTGTCCCAACCGGTCCCGGCCAGGCCATACTCATCCCAGAAGACGGTGATGAACCGGCCGCCGGCCTCGACCAGCCTGCGGGCGGTGAGAGTCGCCTGGCCGAACAGGGTCATCCCGTACATCTCGCGGGTGTCGGCCGACTCACGATCGAGGTCGAACGCCTGGCGGAGCCTGGGCGAGCCGAGCATCGAATAGGCCATCGAGCGATGTCTCTCGATGCCCGAGTCGTCGTCGGGGGCATTGGCCCTGGCTCGTTCGAACTGGTCGAGCAGGGAGCGGCGGCGATCGAGCCGATCGAAGGTCAGGTCAACACCGGGATTGCTGCCCATGGGGGGGCCGACTCGGAACCGGCTCTCGGGGGTGATCCCGCGATAGGGCTCGGGCTGGTCCCAGGTCATGTCGCGCAGCGTCTTCTTGGCGTTCTTGGTCGCCTTGCCATCGAAGTCGACGGAGATCGGGTCATAGGCGCCGCCGAGGAACCCGGCGTAGGGGCCCGCGCGGGCGACCTCGCCGATGCGCTGGCTGCTGAAGGCGAACGGCAGGACCAGGTTGCCCGGGACGTCGGCCGCGCCATGGGCGGCCTTCATGCGATCGGCGTACTCGACGACCGAGCCCATGAAGGGCCAGTGCGACGTGTCGCGTGGGTTCAGCTCCTCGGGCCCGAGGATGCGCGGGATGCCCGAGGTGGCGAAGGCGACGCCGTGCAGCGGGTGTGGGTGGGTCATCGACCGGATGACGGTGGCCCGGTCCATCACCCGAGACATCTTCGGCAGCATCTCGCAGACGTCCATGCCGGGGACGTTCGACGGGATCGAGCCCCACTCGCCGCGAATCCCCGAAGGGGCGGCCGGCTTGGGGTCGAAGGTCTCGAGCTGGCTGGGTGAGCCATACAGGAACAGGAGGATGCAGGCCTTGGCCTTGCCGAAGCCGGGCAGTGTCTCGCCGGGGGCGGCGGCGGCCGAGGCGGCCTGGAGCGCCGAGATGTTGGCGTCGGTCAAGCCCATCCCGAAGAGGCTCAGGCCACCCGCGTGCAGCAGGTCCCGCCGGGTCAGGCCATCGCAGAGCTGCTTCCGACCGCCAAGAACTCGGATCATGCGTCATCCTCTGAGCCGATCACGAGGAAACTCCGTGACCCCACCAGGATAGATCGGACGGGAGCATTGTTCAACAACAATCCCCCGGCGATCGACGATCCAATTCAGGGAAGCCGGGATCTGAACGAACACGACGCGCCGCGGGACCAGGTGGCCCGCGGCGCGTCGGTGTTTCAGATCGGTCGAACCGAGCCGGGAAGGTCGTCACGCCCCGTCTCGAAGTCAGGAAGGGGTCGCCTCGGGCGCGGGGCCCGAGGTGCTCGCGGCCTCGGCCAGCTCGGCCTCGGCCTTGTTCGAGGGGTCGAAGGCGAGGACGCGGTCCTCCCCTTCTCCCTCGACGCGGGCGTTGATGGTATCTTTCCCCTTGAAGGTCCCCTTGAGGATCTCCTCGGAGAGCGGGTCTTCGATGTAGTTCTCAATCGACCTGCGAAGCGGCCGGGCACCGTAATCGGCGTTGAAGCCCTTGTCGATGAGGAACTCTTTGGCACCGTCGCTGAGCACCAGCTCCAGGCCACGATCGCGGAGGCGGCCGCGGACCTTGGACAGCTCGATGTCGACGATCTTCTTGAGGTTCTCTCGGGTCAGGCTGTGGAACACGATCACGTCGTCGAGCCGGTTGAGGAACTCGGGACGGAAGTACTTCTCGATCGAGGCCATCAGGCGGGTCTTCATCTCCTCGTACGACGCGGCGCTGTCGCGTCCGCGATCGAAGCCGAAGATGTTCGAGGTCGAGGTCGCCTCGGCCCCCGCGTTGGTGGTCATGATGATGATCGTGTTCTTGAAGTCGACGGTGCGGCCGAAGCTGTCGGTCAGCCGGCCCTCTTCCATGATCTGGAGGAGCATATTGTAGACGTCGGGATGGGCCTTCTCGATCTCGTCGAGCAGGACCACCGCGTAGGGCCGCCGGCGGATCTTCTCCGTGAGCTGGCCGCCCTCCTCGTAGCCGACGTAGCCCGGAGGGGCTCCGATCAGCCTCGAGACGTTGTGCTTCTCCATGTACTCGGACATGTCGATCTGGATCAGGGCATCGGCATCGCCGAACATGAACTCGGCGAGGCTCTTGGCCAGGTGCGTCTTACCCACGCCGGTCGGCCCGGCGAAGATGAAGCAGCCGATCGGGCGCTTGGGGTTCTTGATCCCCGCCCGGCTCCGGCGCACGGCCTTGCTGATGCGCTTGATCGCCTCGGTCTGCGAGATGACCTTGGTCTGGAGTTCCTCTTCCATCTTGAGGAGACGGGCGGTCTCCTCGGCCTCCAGCCTCGTCAGCGGGATGCCGGTCATCTTGCTGACGACCTCGGCGACGACTTCCTCGTCGACGGTGCCGTCAACCTCTTTGGAGCGCTCGCGCCACTCGCGGTTGATGGTCTCTTTCTTCTTCTTGAGCTTGTCGGCCTGGTCCCTGAGCGATGCGGCCCGCTCGAAGTCCTGGTTGGCGACGGCCTCTTCCTTGTCGTGGTTAAGGCGCTCGATCTGCTCGTCCAGCTCTTTCAGGTCCGGGGGCCTGGTCATCGCCTTCAAGCGGACGCGTGCGCCCGCCTCGTCGATGACGTCGATGGCCTTGTCCGGCAGGCATCGGCCGGTGATGTAGCGGTCGGAGAGCTCGATGGCGGCTTCCAGGGCCTCGTCGGTGATCTGGACCCGGTGGTGAGACTCATAGCGGTCGCGCAGGCCTCGGAGAATCTCCAGGGCCTCGGACTTGCTGGGGGGCTCGACCACGATGGTCTGGAACCGGCGTTCGAGCGCACCGTCCTTCTCGATGTACTTGCGGTACTCGTCGAGGGTAGTGGCGCCGATGCACTGGACTTCGCCGCGGGCCAGGGCCGGCTTCAGCACGTTGGAGGCGTCGATGGCCCCCTCGGCGCCGCCTGCACCGACGAGCGTGTGCAGCTCATCGATGAACAGGATCGTGTTCTTGGCCCGGCGCACCTCGTTCATCACGGCCTTGATGCGCTCTTCGAACTGGCCGCGGTACTTGGTACCGGCGACCATCATCGCCAGGTCGAGCACCACGATCCGCCTGTCGCGAAGCAGCTCGGGCACGTTGCCGTCGACGATGAGCTGCGCGAGCCCCTCGACGATGGCCGTCTTGCCCACGCCCGCCTCGCCCAGGAGCACCGGGTTGTTCTTCTGGCGGCGCGAGAGGATTTGAACCACTCGCTCGATTTCGTTGGCGCGGCCGATGACCGGGTCAAGCTTGGCTTGCCGAGCCAGTTCGGTCAGGTCGCGGCCGAATGAGTCCAAGGCCGGAGTCTTGGACTTCCCACCTTTCGCGGCGGCGCGTTCACCTTCGCCACCACCGCCTGCGTCCATCCCGTGACCGAGCAAGTTGAGCACCTCCTCACGGACTTCTTCAAGCTTCAAGTTGAGGTTCATCAATACCTGGGCGGCGACCCCCTCTTGCTCGCGCAATAAGCCGAGCAGGAGGTGTTCGGTGCCCACGTAATTGTGATTCAGATTGCGGGCTTCTTCGATCGCGTATTCGATGACCTTCTTGGCCCGAGGGGTCTGGGGCAGCTTGCCCATCGTGACCATGTCGGGGCCGGACTGGACGATCTTCTCGACCTCGACGCGGATCTTCCTCAGGTCAACGTCGAGGTTCTTCAGGACATTGGCGGCGACGCCGCTGCCCTCCTTCACCAGCCCGAGCAGGACGTGTTCCGTGCCGACGTACTCGTGGTTGAAGCGCTGGGCCTCCTGATTGGCCAGTTGCATCACCTTGCGGGCACGATCGGTGAAGCGTTCATACATGCCGACGACTCCGACGATTTCACCGGCCCGGCGCCGGACAAGGGGATTCACGTTGGACGTGCGAAACTCGCGCGAAGATGTCCGGCTCCCCTTCAATCGTTCAGCGCATCGATCCTTCGGGTCAAGACTCGTCTCGCCCCGCACTAGGCGAGGATTCCTGCCGACCGCGTCCGAGGCCCCTTCATGACCGCAAACCGCCGCCCAGAATGCAAGACCGAGGCCGACCCATCCTAGCATACGAGCTGGCGGGCCCGTCGGTTCAATCCCCGTCCAGGCCGGCCAGGGCCCGGTTAATCTCCCAACGCCACTTGGCGCCCCCCTCCAGCTCGAGGCATTGCCGGAACGCACGCCGGGCCGACCCCGGCTGCTCCGTCCGGACGAAGAGGGTCCCCAGCCGCATCAGGGTGTCGGCGTCGGTCTCGTCCATCGTCAGGATCTGCTCGAACCGACGCCTCGACTCGTTCCAGCGCCCCTGGAGGTACGACTCGATCGCGTCGCGGTAGAGGCGATCGATCTCGTCGCGATGGCGTTCCGGGTGGCAACGCCAGATCCACCAGAGCGTATAGCACAGGCTCGCCGCCCAGCCGAGCACGGCGATGGCGACGAAGAAGCCCGAGAGGCGCGGGTCGAACGACTCGGTCCAGATAAAGCGGGTCACGACCGCCAGGTTCAGGGCGGCCGCGAAGAGCGCGGCCAGGATGAGGCCGAGCACTTCCTGGCCCGACCAGATCTGCGGCAGGCCTGGCCAAATGCTCAGGGCGGCGATCCAGACTCGCTTGGGCATGGAGACGACTCCCTCCGGATCGGGTCGGGATCGGGGAACGGGCGGGGCTGAATCCTTCCTCCCCACCCCGGATGATTCTAAACTCGCCAACCAGCCAAATCAAGGAACGCAGGCGAGCGGAGCGGCCTCAGCGCAGGTACTTCTCGCGCAGCTTGCGGCCGATCAACTTGAGCCGGGCGTCCTGGCCGCGCCGCGAGGGATCGTCGGGCGACCCCAGCGGGCCTCCCTCGATGACCGGCGATTCTAGAGTGCCGCGGACTCGCAGGGTGAGAATCTCCGACAGATCTCCCTGCACCTCGTCGAGGATCTGTCGGGCTTCCCGCGGCAGGCGGCTGCTCAGGTTGTCGGGGCGGATGGTGTAGTTGATCCCGCCCTGGAAGTCGGTCGAGCCGGCCATCACCACCGAGGCTCCGGAGACTTCCAAAGTGAGATTCTCCGTCGAGACCTTGCCTCCGCCGACCTTGAAGTCGCTGCGAGCCGAGCCCACCTTCGCCTTGGCCGGCAGGCCGAGCACATCCGAGAGTTCCGCCCAGAGGCCCGTGCTGTCCAGCCGGATCGGATTGAGCTCGACGACTCCGGTGCCTCGCAGGCTCTCGCGAAGCTGTCGTGGGTTCGGCCCCTCCGCCTGCAGGTAGATGCTCAGGTCAGCCTGGCCGTCGAAGCCGTCGGACCGCTTCGAGCGGACGGGGATGAGCATCGAAAGGACGTCGGTCTGCCGGTTCAGGGCGACGTCGGCCACGACAAGCTGCCCGGAAACCCGCGTGATCGCCGTCGACCGGTCGAGGCAGGCCGCCAGGGCGATCGTCCCGCCGTTGACTTCCCCCTTGAGCTCTTCGAGCCTGGCGATTCCCGCTTCCCAGGTGGCGTGCCCCTCCACCCGATCGATTTGCAGGAGCGTGTCGGTCGGCTCGTCGTGGACGCGGACCCGGCCGTTGCTCGCGACGACCTGGAGCCCGCAGGTGGGGGCCCCGCCGGACGCATCGTCGGGCGTGGTGTCCGGGCCGGGGTCTGCGGCCAGCGGGTCGCCGCATTCGAGCGACCCGTCGGCCAGGCGGTGGACCCGCAGGTCGAAGCCGTCGACGCGGAACTCGGTCAATTCGCCGTTGCCGACGAGCATGTGCAGCAGGCCGATGTCGACCCGGGCAAGCTCGACGCGCAACCAGGGGTCCTTGCCGCCGAAGCGGAGATCACTGAGGGTCAGGCCGCCGAAGTAGCCGAGGCTCACGCCGGCAAGTCGGACCGGGCTGCCCGAGGCGCGGGCCAGCCGCTTGGCGAGCCGGGCGCGAGCCCACTCGGTGGGGACGGCCAGAACCAGCAGTGTCCAGAGTAGAGGGGGGGCGAAGGCCAGGGCCAGCAGGGCCGTTCGCCGGCGCACTCGAATCCGCGGGCATTTCATGGGCGATCCGTCCTCGACCTCCCGAACGGTCGGCCCGCCCGGGCGCTTCAGCGTCCGGGGCCGTCTGCCACGCCGAACAACCTTCGACGCGACTCGGGCCCGCCGGCGCGCACCGCTTCGAGGTGACGCATCGGCCGGGCGGCGCGGGGACCATACGCCAAGGGCTCCCGCCCGGCAACACCATTCGCGCCCGTTTCCGCAACCCGGGCCCCGCCGCACCTGCCGAGGGCCGCCGACTCCTGGCCAACTTCCCCGCAACGCGCACACAGCAACAAGCCCCTGGGTTGCCCATTGTGCCAAAGGAGCGGACCGGCCAAACTTTTCTGGATCCAGTCCAATCACCATCGAGAGGATGCATCGATGAGCCAGATCGTTCGGAAGACGTCGTCCCGACATCAAGCGCGTCCAACTGCGGAGCACCTGGAGTCACGTCAACTTCTGACCGTCGACTTCGACTTCGCGATGGCCGAGCGTTTCGGGCTCGACTTGAACAAGAACGGCCTCATCGACCTGCCCAACACGGCGACCTATGCCCAGCCGGCCGCGCTCACGCTGACCTTCTCGGTGCTCGACGACCCGAACCCGGCCCCTTCGACAATCTATCAGTGGACGATGCAGCCCAGCACCGGCTCGCCGACGATCGTCCAGCGCACGGCCGCGCAGATCGCCTCGGGGAACTTGCCGACGGTCAGCGTCCCGGGCGTGACCTACGCGACAACCTTCCAGAAGGTGGTGGGCGGTGTGGTCGTCAATACGATCGAGCGGTCCGTCAGCGTCCGCGACATCCTCATCGTCAGCCTGGGCGACAGCTACAGCTCAGGCGAAGGGAACCCGGAGCGAATCCAGGAGCTCTCGCTGCCCGACTACTTCCCGTCGGACACCATCCCTTACCTTCAGACCAGCGACCTGAACCAGACGATTCCGGGGGTGGCGTTCACGGCCGCGGCCGGATTTTTCACGCAGACGAGCACCGCGCTCTGGGCCGACGGGGCCGACGGCTTTTACGGGGCGACCCCGTTCGGCCTGAACATGACCAACGACAATCGCCAGTCGCACCGGTCGACCGTGGCCGCGACCGCCCAGTACGCCCTCGACCTGGAGCGATCCGACCCGCACACGTCGGTCACCTTCGTGCACGTCTCGCAGAGCGGAGCGACGACCCAGACGGCCATCGGCGCCGTGCCCGCGGTCGGGCAGGAAGACCCGAATTACACGCTGACCCCGCAGACGAAGCTGATCCAGGCCATCGTCGGCAACCGCCCGGCCGACCAGCTCTTCATCTCCCTGGGCGGCAATGACGTCGGGTTCACCACCCTGGCGCAAGGCTTGGTCGTCAGCGACATCGTCGTGACCGACGTGATTGGAAATGCCACCTCGTTCGCCCCGAATCAGGTCAACAGGATCCTGCAACGGGCCGATGCGGCGATCGCGGCCTCGAGGGCCCTGAGCGTTGTGCTCGACGCCTTCGAGGTATTCGCGGCGGCGCTCCCTGCCGACTACGCGAGCGTCCAGACCGCGCTGAATGCCGTGGGGTTCAGCTCAGGGACGACGTTCATCACCGAGTATCCGGACCCGCTGCGGATCAACCGCACGTTCATCAACCCGAATAACGGCCTTCCGTTCACCCTACCCTGGTGGGGACCTGCTGTCTTCGACGTGGTGCCGCTGGCGCAGATCTCGGCGACGGAGTCTTACTTCGTCTCGAAATCGATCCTGATCCCGCTGAATCTCGACGTGGCGGCCGCCGCGAAGGCCAACGGCTGGACCTACCTGACCAACATCTCCGCCGCATTCCTGGGGCATGGCTACGACGCCCCCAAGGTCCAGGACAGCCTCGGAAACCTGCGATTCCTGAGGACGGCGCGAGAAGCGAGCCTGTTCGAGGGCCCGGTGGGCCTGACCGGACCGCTGGCGACCCGTGGCACGCTCCACCCCAACGCCCTGGGTCACCAGGCGATCAAGGCGGCCATCCTCGGCGCCTTGACGCCGACGGCGAATATCGCCGTCACGATGCGAGGAGGCACGCTCAACGCCCGCCCGCAAGGCCGGGCCAACCATCCCCGCAACACCGGCCTCACCTACGCCTGGGACTTCGACCGCCTCCCCGGCCAGGGCCGCTTCCGCGCCGACGCGGTCGGTGCCAGAGCCACTCTGACAGGGAAAGACTCCGACCGCAGGCCCGGCCGTGTCGCAACCCTGCGCACCACCAACGCCCTGGGAATCTCCACCGAGCGAGCCGTCTTCCTGCCGGCTCGACATCGCTGAGTCGAGGCCCAACTCCGAGGGCGGGTCACGCTTTTTCCGTTGCGTGGGCACGACCGTTGGCTTATCTCTCGGAGTACGCCGATGCCCGGCGCGACATCCTTCGAGGAGCCGCCGCCATGCCGATCCGTCCCTCTCTCGCCCTCGTCATGGCCCTCGCGTTGGCGGCCGCCGCCAACGCCGAGGAACTTCCCCAGGTTACAGGAGTCGAGTTCCAGCCCCTCGCGGCCCAGGCTGCCCGCATCGTCGAGGCCCTGGATGCCCTCGGGCAGCCCCTCTCCTCGGCGGCCAGGGAGCGGCTGGCCAAGGCCCTCAAGCTGACCAATCAGGACGCCGCGGCTCAGGAGATTCAGGAAGTCTTCGACCCGCTCTGCCTCGTCGGCGTGGAGATCAACCCCGAGGGTCGGGTGAAGGTCGCGCCCGGAGAGGCCGCCCCTGCCCTCGTCCAGCACGGCTGGCGTGCGTTCCTCGTCAAGGTGCACAACCAGGCGGGCCTCACGTCTCAGTTGCGACTGACCAGCCCCAACGCCGCACCCCTCTACACCAGGTCGTCCGGCAAGCCCGACCCCAAGCCGACCGTCCCGCTTTCCGAGGTCCCCCACCGCTGGCTCGACGCGTCGACCTTCGACGATCGCCCGCTGACCCGCACGCTCTCGGGCTTGCCGCTCGAATACAGGGTGATCCAGCTTTACAGCCGGGATGCAGGCCGCCGCGAGGCCAGGCTCAAGTTCGACGCTGGCCAGGGGACCCAGGATCTCGCCTCGCGGTCGGACGTCGACCTCCTCTTCCAGTGCGAGGCCGCTGCGCAGCTATCGGTCAACGTCAAGGATGTCGACGGCAAGCCGACGACCGCCTCGTTCGTCGTCCGCGATGCCCTGGGCCGAGTCTGCCCGTCGCAGTCGCGCAGGCTGGCCCCCGACTTCTTCTTCCACCCGCAGGTTTACCGGGCCGACGGCGAGTCGATCCTGCTGGCGCCCGGCACCTATACCGTCGAGGTCGGCCGCGGCCCCGAGTATCTGGCCGAGACTCGCACCGTGGTCATCCCGCCCGGAAAGTCGCGGGTCGAGGAATCGTTCCAGCTCAAGCGCTGGGTCCACCCGGCCGAGCTGGGCTGGTATTCGGGCGACCACCACGTCCACGCCGCGGGCTGCTCGCACTATGAGAGTCCCACCGAGGGGGTGACGCCCGAGGACATGATGCGGCACATCGTCGGCGAAAACCTGGACGTCGGCTGCGTGCTCGCCTGGGGCCCTTGCTGGTACGCCCAGAAAAGCTACTTCGGCGGCAAGGTCCACCCGCTCTCGACGCCTTCGACCTTGATGCGCTACGACGTCGAGGTCTCGGGCTTCCCTTCGTCGGGCTCGGGCCACCTCTGCCTGCTCAGGCTGACCGAGGACGACTATCCGGGGACCACCCGCATCGAGGAATGGCCGAGCTGGGACCTGCCCGTCTTGAAGTGGGGCAAGAGCCAGGGAGGGGTCGTCGGCTACTCGCATTCGGGCTGGGGCCTGGCGATCAAGGACACCAAGATCCCCAGCGAAGAGGTCCCGCCGTTCGACGGCATCGGCGCCAACGAGTACATCGTTGACGTCGTGCACGACGCGGTCGACTTCATCTCGGCCGTCGACACCCCGGCGCCCTGGGAGCTGAACATCTGGTATCACACCCTGAACTGCGGCTACCGATGCCGCATCAGCGGCGAGACCGACTTCCCCTGCATCTACGACGAAAAGGTGGGCCTGGGAAGGTCTTATGTCAACCTGGGTGGCCAGAAGCTCGACTTCGACACCTGGGTCAAGGGAATCAAGGAAGGCCGGTCCTATGTCTCCGACGGCAAGAGCCATCTCGTCGGTTTCAAAGTGAACGGCCTGGGCGTCGGCGAGGCGGGCTCCGAGACGCGGATCGCGGCCCCGGGCAAGGTGAAGGCGACGGCCAGGGTCTTCGCCCGGCTCGAACCCCAGATCACCCCGGCCACCGAGGCGATCCGATCGAAGCCATTGCACGACCAACCCTACTGGGACGTTGAGCGGGCACGGGTCGGCGCGACCCGGAAGGTGCCCGTCGAGCTGATCGTCAACGGCCAGTCGGTCGCCCGCCGCGAGGTCGAGGCCGACGGCTCCGAGCACGACGTCGAGTTCGACGTCGACATCGACCGCTCGAGCTGGGTCGCGCTCCGGGTCTATCCGTCGTCGCACACCAACCCCGTCTTCGTCGTCGTGGACGGCAAGCCAATCCGGGCGTCGAGGAAGTCGGCCGAATGGTGCCTGAAGTCGGTCGACCAGTGCTGGTCGCAGAAGCAGAAGCTCATCCGCGCCGCCGATCTTCCCGCCGCGCAGGCCGCCTATGATGTGGCGAGGAAGGCCTACGCGTCGATCCGCGACGAGAGTGCCGCCGACTGATCGAGGGGCACCGAACCTCCACGCCCCCGCCGGCGTCCGCACCCCTTGGGGAGCTTGACGTTCCGGCGGGGGCGGGGGTACCGTACAGCCTCCCGGAGCCCATCGGAACCCCCTGCGAGCGGCCCTTCGGCCGGCGACGTCGACCATGCTGAAACGGACACATACCTGCGGCGAGCTGACCGGCGAAGACGTCGACAAGACGGTCGTGCTGAACGGCTGGGTCGACTCCTGGCGCGACTTCGGGGGCCTGGTCTTCATCGACGTCCGCGACCGCTACGGCCTGACTCAGGTCGTCTTCGAACCCGAGGCCGGGGCCGACCTTCAGGCCGCCGCCCGCGAGTTGCGCGCCGAGTACGTCATCGGCGTCAAGGGGACCGTCGCCCCCCGGCTCAAGGGGAAGGAAAACCCCAAGCTGAAGACCGGCCAGATCGAAGTGCGCGTCAGCGAGCTGGAAGTCTTCACCGCCAGCCCGACCCCGCCGTTCGAGATCCAGGGGGCCGAGCCCAACGAGGAACTCCGGCTCAAGTATCGCTACATCGACCTTCGACGCCCGGCCCTCCAGAACGTCTTCATCGCCCGCCACCGCATGGCCCAGGTCATGCGCAACACGATGACGGACCAGGGATTCCTCGAGATCGAGACCCCCGTCCTCGGCCGCAGCACCCCAGAAGGGGCCCGCGACTTCCTGGTCCCCAGCCGGACCTCGCCGGCGCATTTCTACGCACTGCCGCAGTCTCCCCAAATCTACAAGCAGCTCCTGATGGTCGCGGGCTTCGACCGCTACTTCCAGATTGCACGCTGCTTCCGGGATGAAGACCTGCGGGCCAACCGCCAGCCCGAGTTCACCCAGCTCGACGTCGAGATGTCGTTCGTCGAGCACGAAGATGTGATGACGACCATGGAGACGCTCATCGCCTCCCTGGCCCGTGAGTTCGGCGGAGAGGAGCTGACCCTCCCGCTGCCGCGCGTCGATTATCACGACTCGATGGAACGCTACGGCAATGACCGGCCCGACTTGCGCTACGGCGTCGAGTTGAAGGACGTCGCCGACGTGGCGGATAAGACCGAGTTCAAGGTCTTCCAGATGGCCAAGGAAGCCGGCCACCGGATTCGCGGGATATGCGTCCCGGGCGGGGCGTTACGATACAGCCGCAAGGATCTGGACGGTCTGACGGAATACGCCGGGACGTTCGGGGCCAAGGGCCTGGTCTGGCTCAAGGTCGAGGACGAGGCATTCGCCGGTCCCACCGCCAAATTCTTCCCGCCCGACGCCCAGGCCGACCTCCGCTCGAAGTTCGACGCCAAGGCTGGCGACCTGATCCTGATCGTCGCCGATAGTCAGGCGGTCAGCTCGCAGGCCCTGTCGAACCTACGGATCCGGCTCGCGTCGGAGCTGAAGTTGTACGACCCGAAGAGTTTCCATTACTCCTGGGTCGTCCGCTTCCCGCTCTTCGCCTGGGACGCCGACGAGAACCGGTTCGTCTCGGAGCACCATCCGTTCACCATGCCCCTGGTCGAGGACCTTCCGCTCCTGGAGACCGACCCGGGCAAGGTCCGGGCCCAGGCGTATGACCTGGTCGTCAACGGCGAGGAATGCGGCGGCGGGACGATCCGAATCCACGACCCGGCCATTCAGTCCAAGGTCTTCCAGCTCCTGGGCCTCAGCCCCGAGCAGGCCGACGAGAAGTTCGGCTTCCTCATCTCGGCCCTCCGCAATGGGGCCCCGCCCCACGGCGGCATCGCCCTTGGGTTCGACCGCCTGGTCATGCTGTACTGCGGCCTGACGAACATCCGCGACTGCATCGCCTTCCCCAAGACCGCGAAGGGGACCGACCTCATGACCGGCGCCCCCGGCACGGTCGACAGCCGGCAGCTCCGCGATCTTCACGTCCGGGTCGTCGAATAATCGCCGCAGCCACCGATAAACAAGGCGCCCGACCGGTCACGCAATCATGCGGGGGACAGGTCGGGCGTTTCTCATTTCGAAACGAAACCGAGAAATATGGAACGATTCTGCGGTTTATCGTGAACGATCTCGCGCCTTCGGGCGTCAATAAAGAGAGGTTCGCCCGCAAAGCGGGGTTGTCGGGGTTACGACGGCTCGACTCTTGGACAGGCCTTTGACTCGCGGGGCCGCGGGCATTAAGATTGTGTAAACCACCGTCTCTGCCCAAAGCCTCCAGGTCAACAGTTCGATTTCGGGCATCGCGGCCCTTCGCACCCGACTCGTGTGACATAATTCCCCAGCAATCCGGCTTAGCCCGCCCCTGTTGCGCGAGCGGGAACGCCGTCGGGAGCCTCCAAGATGCCTCCAGCGCCCAATGAGTCTCAGGGCCTGAAGATTGCCGTGGCGGCATTCGTGTCGCTGACGGTGATCCTGGCCGTAACGTCGTATTTCCTCTACTCCAGCTACGACCAGGCGTCGGTCAAGCAGATCGCCGCCGAGCGTAAAGCGTCGGAGTCTGACAATAAAGCCAGCCTGGCCGTCCAGGAGGCCAACTTCCTCAAGACCCAGGCCGGTTACAGCTCGATCGAAGACTTCGAGCAGGCCAAGGCGGCGATGAAGAAGGATCAGGACGCCATCGCGGCGTCGATCCGCGACGCGGCGAAGGAAGTGAACGAAGCCATCGCCAAGTCCAAGGCAGCCGGCCTGAACGATCCGAAGTTCGAAGAGCTCACCGCCAGCATTCAGGGCCTGGCCACGCAGTACGAATCCGACCCCAACAAGACCTACAAGGATTCGCTGATCCGCCTGAAGGATCTCCTGCTCAACCAGGCCAGGTTGGCGACCAATCTGAGCCTCAACGACCTGGAGCTGCGCACGCGGCTGGAGAATTCCGCCCAGGTCTCCTCAGCCCGCCTCGCCGAGGAAACCACCGGCTTTAACAAGTCGAAGGACGACCTCCAGAAAGAGCACGAGCAGCACGAGAAGGAGCGGGCCGACCTGAACGCCAAGGTCGACGAGTACCAGACGCGGATCGCCACGCTCTCCAGCGAGCTTTCCAACCTGAAGGCCCAGTCCGACCAGGCCATTGAGGCCCTGAATAAGAAGTACTCCCAGCTCCAGGGAGTCAACCGCAACTTGCAGGAGCTGGCCGACAAGAATGATTCGCGCCTGGACAAGGCCGACGCCCGGGTGACATTCGTCGATCCCGGTCGGGGCGAGGTCCGCGTGAATCTGAATCGGGCCATGGGCGCCAAGCCGCAGATGGAATTCTCCGTCTTCGACAAGGACGCAGCGGGGATCCCGACCGACAAGCCCAAGGGAATCATCCAGATCCTCTCCGTCGGCGAGACCGACAGCGTCGCCCGCGTGGTGAAGACGATGTCGCTGTCCGACCCGATCCGCGAGAAAGACCTGGTCTACTCGGCCGCCTGGAGCGCGAACGACCCCCAGCAGTTCGCCCTGATCGGGAACATCGACATCAATCGTGACGGCCGCGACGACCGGGCCGACCTCATCCGCCTAATCGAATCGGCCGGCGGAGTGGTGGTCTATGACCTCCCCCCGCCCAGCGGTGACCGAATTCCCGGCGAGCGCGCCGTGAATCGGTATTACACCACGAACCACCTGGGCGTACCCCCCAAGGAAGGCCGCGGCGTTGGCGAGATCACCAGCCGGCTCTACGCCTACGTCATCGACGAACGCGACCCCTACTTCGACAAGCAGAAGTCGTCGTATGTGCCGTCGAAGGCCGACCAGGACTTCGTCAAGGAACTCTCCGACGCACGCCGGGTCGCCCGCGACAACGGCGTCCGGCCGATGCCGATCGAGCGTCTGCTGACCTACATGGGCTACTCGACCTTCACGTCATTGCCCCGAGCGAAGGGCGAGACCGAGTACATCAACAAGGCCGCAGTCAAGCAACTGCTCCGGGACAAGGGGGGACGTACCCCCGCCGAACCCGCCGAAGGCGAACCGACCACCGCCCCCGCCCCCGCGCCTGCCCCCGAGGCCGAAGGCGACCAGCCGAAGTGACCGTCCGAGATCTGCGACGCTAAACATCCCCGGCCATCGAGCCGGTTTCACCCCGCCCTGGTGGTTCTCCACCAGGGCGGGGTTTTTCATGCACCCACCTGCCCAGGCCGACGAGACAGCTCTCGCCGGCCGGCGGCCCGGATCTCACTTCCCCTTGATCTTCTTCTTGAGGCCCGACAGGGCGCGCGAGAATCGCCGCTTCGCCTGCTCGATCGGCATCATGACATTGCCCTTCATGAATTCATCGGGCCGGGCCTTGAAGATCGTCGAGTGGGCTTCGCCCGTCCAGTGGGCGGGGGCTTCCTTGGTGTAGTAGTAGGCGGCGAACGACTTGCGAGACATCCCCTCCGGGCACTTCACCGCCGTCACGCCGTGGTAGCTGATCTCATTGGTCTCGAACACGACGCAGCGGTTGAAGATGGGCGAGAAGGTGTGGTGGCACACCTTGACATCAGCGTCCCATAGCTCGATGTTGCCGCCGTACTCCGGCTTCCAATCCTTGTTGAAGTAAATCAGGATATTGAGCCGACGGTGCAGCTCACGATCCTTGATGTAGTTGAAGTCGACGTGGACGTCGAGCAGCCCCCGAGGGCCCGTCTGGTGGATCCCGCCGCCCACGAGGGCGTCGTCGGGCAGGAGCTTGGGGATGTCGAAGACGTACGACATCAGGTCGAGGAATTCGGGCGAGGCCAGCGTCCGGTTCAACTCGGCCACCGGCTCGGCGAACTTCGACGAGTCCGTCACCTGCACCTTGCCACGCTCATTGACGGCCTTGAACGTCTGGCCGACATTCCAGGCCTCCTCGTACGACGGATAGGAAGCGAGCACGCTCTCGGCGAACGACTGCTCGAGGAAGTTGTCGATGCAGAAATTCTTGACGGGCGTGGACGAATTGACCTTGTCCCGGAGCGATTCTCGGTCGATCGCGTTGATGTGATTCATGGAGTTGACCTGATTCTCGTTCGATATGGGAGGAGCGGGGATGTGGGGGTGGGCGGTGTCGATCTTCGCCTCGACCGACGGATTCTAGCGTACGCAGATCGCCCGGACAATTCGAGCTGCAGGACGTGGCGCCATACCGCCCACGGAGAAAGCCTAGTTAACGGTGCAAGATTCGTCGAAATTTCCGGCACCATCTCCAGTCCATCGAGCATCGCGGCCTTTTTATAGCGTTATCAAGTCAAACTGGACCACCAAGGCCTCGGGAACCGGACGGTTCACCGGCCGCCTGACCGAGTTCGACGAAATCGAGCCTCCCGGCTGATCGTCCACGAAACCATGGTCGATGGTGAAGCGGCTCGGTGGCCGACGAGCCCGGGCATGGGGGAGAAACGACAGCGCGCGTGCGTACCCCGGAGAGGATCGCCCGTGCGAGTCTCTCCGGGGTAATGACGATGGTCCGTGGGACGGGCGAGGAAGTCTCAGCCTCGCTCGGCCAGGGGCTTGACCGGCCGGTTGGGCGGGCCGATGTAGCGGGCCCTGGGGCGCATCAGGCGGTTATTGTCGAGTTGTTCGATGACGTGGGCCGACCAGCCCGAGACGCGGGCCATGGCGAACATCGGGGTATAGATATCGAGGTTCAGGCCCATGTAGTGATAGAGCCGGGCGCTGGGCCAGTCGACGTTGGGCGGGAGGTGCTTCTTCGACGTCACCTCACGCTCGATCGGCTCGGCGATCTTCTCCCAGCGGTCGTCGCCAATCTCTTTGGACAGCGCGATGCAGTATTCCTTGAGGATCTGGGCGCGGGGGTCTCCGGTCTTGTAGACGCGGTGGCCGAATCCCATGATCCGGGCCTTGCGGGCCAGTGCATCCTGGATCCACTGCTCGGCGTTGTCGGGAGAGCCGACGCTCTCGAGCACCTTCCAGGCCTCTTCATTGGCCCCGCCGTGCAGCGACCCTTTCAGGGTGCCGATGGCCGCGACGATCCCCGAATAGATGTCCGAGAGGGTCGAGACCGTCACACGGGCGGCGAACGTCGACGCGTTCAGCTCGTGCTCGGTGTAGAGGACCATCGACAGGTCGAACGCCTTGCGCATGGTCTCCGAAGGGACCTTGCCGCTGACCATGTGCAGGAAGTTGGCCGAGTAATCCAGGTCGTCGCGGGGGGGGATCGGCTCGTGGCCTGTGGAGAGGCGCTCTCGATAGGCGACGGCCGTGCCCATCTGGGCCACCATCCGCTCGGCCTTGCGGACGTTGGCCGCGTGGTCGGTGGGGTCGGCGTTGACGTCGGGGTCGAAGTGGGCCAGCGTGCTGACGCTCGTCCGCAGGACGTCCATGGGGTGGACATTCTTGGGGATGTGACGCAGCAGCTCGATCAGCGGGGCGGGCAATCCTCGATTGGCCCTCAGCCGGGCGTCGAACTCGCGGAGCTGCGACGCGTTGGGAAGGTCGCCGTGGAGCAGCAGAAACGACGACTCTTCGTAGGAAACTCGGCCGGCCAGGTCCTCGATCCGGTATCCCCGATATTCCAGGCCACCATTGCCCTGCTTGCCCTGCAAGTTGCAGATGGCCGTCTCGTTGGAGATCACGCCCTCCAGGCCGGGATAATACTGGTCGACCGACTCGGTGCTCATGACGGACTCCGCTAGGATGGATCGAAGGCAGGTCGGCGACGAACAGGTCGGCCCTCGATAGGGCGACCACTTCGAAGGGGGCGGTCCCTGGAACCTAACCGACGCGGGGGGCGAGGTCAAATTGACCGGACTGGCGTCTCGGCCTCTCGCCTGTCCTTTCATATTAGACGAACCAGGTGACACCTTCCACGCCGGTTGCCCGCGTGCGCGTGCCCAGAGAGCCCGGTCGAGTCCGTCCAGCACGGTCGGGCGGACCGCACCCCCTCGAATTCGATCCCCGGCCCAGGATCTGGCTCGCGTGGCCCTACGTCGGGCGGAACACGAAACGGAGCGATCGCCAGGACGCCCTGTCCTCGGCCGAACCATCGCCGCCATAACCCGATTTCGCGCGAACCCGCGACCGACAAAAGGGAGAGGGCCGCGGCACCCGTGCGCCGCGGCCCTCGACTGAAGTACGGCCCCGGCAGGCCCCACCGACAAGGCGGGTTGTCCACGCCTTCCGCCCAGATTGCGTGGACGGCCTGCTGGGGTCGTTCGCTCATGGTTCGCCGGGCCTTTGGTCGGCCCGCACGTTCCTTCTAGGCCCGTCGGGCCCCCGTGGACAGGGGCGCCCAGAAATTTTTTCGAACATTTGGGCATCAGTCGCCCGATTCGGGGGGCGAGAACAGGTCGGCCAACCCCCGGACCTCGTCGGATTCGAGTTCGATGAGGCGATTGGACAGCCCGTCGATCATGGCGAAGAACTGGGTGAGGGCCACCACTCGGTCCCGGTAGCGTTCCAAGCCAGGGTCGCCGGCGACCATGCTCGCCGTCCGCTCCAGGAGTGCCAGCGTCGGGTCGAGTTCGCGACGCTTGCGCTCGGCGAGGATCCGGCGGAAGAGGGTCCAGACGTCGGATTCTGCCCGGTAATATTCGCGCCGCTCCCCCTGCCTGTGGACCTTGTGCACGACCCCCCAAGCCATCAATTCGCGGAGATTCATGCTGACATTTCCGCGTGAAATGCTCAATCGCTCCTTCAGGTCGTCGGCCGTCCAGTCTTCCCCGGAGATGTAGAGCAGGGCGAACAACTCCCCCATGGTGGCGTTGATGCCCCAGGACCGGGCCATGCCGCCCCAGTGCTCGACGAAGAGCCTGACGATGTGCTCGATGGAAGGGGAGTCGGGCACCCCCTCGACCGCGTCCGCCGCGTCGGCGCCGCGGCCATCTTGCCCGCTTTCATGCATCATTAACGCAAGCCCTCCTCGCCTTTATCGCGAAAAACGAACGCGCATCGCGAAAATCAGACGCGGGGATGATCCGACACTTGCCAGCGAGCGTGCGGCCGAGCATCATAGATATCTCTGGATGCGAACCGACCAAGCCGAGAGGCCAGGGCCGCGAGAAAATTCGCGGCGGCAGGCCGCATCGAGATTTTTGCCCGCCTCGCGAGTTTCATTGTATACTGCAACGTCTTCGGTTCGGCGACGTCACCAATCTGACGCCGTGATCCGGTCGCCGTGTCCGCGTCCGTCCGATGGGCGCGGCCCCTTTGCGGAGTGCTCCCTCATGCCCGAAACGGTCGTCCATTTCCAGATCCGGATGCCACCGGTCTTGCACGAGCAGCTGGCCAGTTGGGCGAAGGAAGATAAGGCCTCGCTGAATGCCCTGATCGTGGGGATTCTCGAGCGGGCGATGGAAGCCCATGCCTCCAAGCCTCCCGTCCTGAAAGACTGACGTCGGTAAACGCCGGCTTCCCGCGGCCTTTCTCGACCCCTGAAAAGACTCTCTGGAACGCCCTTGTAATGCGTCCCGGAACTCGCTAAAGTCACACGCATTCCCCGATAGCTCAATCGGTAGAGCGAGCGGCTGTTAACCGCTAGGTTCTAGGTTCGAGTCCTAGTCGGGGAGTTTTCAAAGAGCTCTAACGGAGCTCGCGGGCGTAATTCAGTGGTAGAATGCCAGCTTCCCAAGCTGGACGTCAGGGGTTCGAATCCCCTCGCCCGCTCTATTTCGATTCGGAGATCCGTGCGGCGTGACACCCGTCTCACCCCGGCATCTTGGAATCTAACGCCGCTCGGAGCAGACATGCTTCGGGGGTGTCATCGCCCCGGCGATATCGGCCCAGCAACTCCTGGGAACGCCCGGCGAGTTGACGACGGACCTCTCGTCGCTTCCCCTTCTCTCTGGGGATGACCATCGTGTCATACGCGGTCGTCTGGTGCCTCATCCAGGCGATGACGGCGGCCTCGGCACGTTGCTCGAGGGGGATCCGCTCGGTCCTGGCGACCGTGCCGCTGCCGACCGGCGTTGCATGATCGGCGACAGCCCGGGCCAGCCGGTTGGCAAGCTCGGCGTGCGCAGGGTGGAACGCCAGGAAGTGCACGACCGCCCCGTGAAAATCATCGACGTATCTGGCCTGGACCCCCTCGCGGCGGCGTGCGTCCGACGCTTTACGCCGGGCGAACGTCTCGGTGGACCGCTCGGCCTCCAGGTCGGCGCGGATCCGCTCGATGGTCGCGGACGGGGCCCAGACGCCCCTGGAAAAATTCTTCCGCCCCTTCTTCTCCTGGATGACCCAGTGCTCGCCGGCGATCTTCACCCGACGCGTGAGCCCGGCGTCTCCCGGCGGGAGGAGGATCCATCCTTCCGGGGCGTGAAGCACCGTTCCGTCGGCGGCCCGGACGGTGTCTGGAGCAGGGCCGGGGGCGAAGATCGGGCTGGTCATCTCGGCGTCCAAGTCAGAGTTTCTCGAGGATTCACAAGCGCCGACGGCTTCGGCAACGGCTCAATCCTCGGCCGTCCTACCCGCCCGTGGGTCGGGGATGAAGGGGATGAGGCCCTTCCGGAATGCCTCCTCCTGGACCTTCCTCGGCAGGTCCCGCGCGTCGTCGATCATGCCGTTGACCCGGATCATCCACACCAGCGGATTTTGTTCCATACGGCTTTTCAGCATCCATTCGGGATCAATCCGGTCGATCCCGTGTTGATTGCGGATCTCCATCGATTTCGCCGAGCCGGTCGCCTCGGAGACGCCGAACGCCCGATCGATGTCGGTCATTTTCATATGATGCGGCTGGCTGGGGTCGCCGAGAAAATTCACCCAGCCGATGACCCTGACGATCCCACTGGCCCACGATTCAGGCTTGCCCCGAACCAGCGGCGAGGGCCGCTTACGAACCAGGATGCCCGCGAGCTTCCGGCACAGCTCGGCATACTCCTCATCCAGCTCTTCCCGACAGAACGCATCGATCAGCGCCACGATCCGGTCATGGGCCGGGCGTGCTGCCGACGACGCAGCCACTGGCGTACGCTTCCCCGAGACGTCGTTCTTCCTCGCCGCCTCAGTGCCCTTGGCGTGGTGCGGCAATGACCTGATGATTTCGTTCCGTGCTTTGGCCTCCTTGTAGGTCTCGTCGAGGATCCGCTTGACCCCGCCGCCGAAGCTGATGTCGTGCACGATGGCGAGCCCGTCGTAGATGATTTTTCCCTTGAACGGCACGAGCGTCGTGCGGATCAATCGCGGCAGATCGGGGCCGATCACGACCTCGAACGGATCGAACAAGGCGAGCACTCCATAGGCGAGGACCGGCTCGTCCGCGGAGAGGAAGATCATCTCTTGCTTGAGCTGGCGGAACGCGAAGAACTCGCCCGAAACGAGATTGGTCCAGGACCGGGCGATCTCGATGTCGTCCTCCACCAGCCGCTGCGGATTCTCATCGGCGAATGCGTCGATCAAATCCATGTGGTCGAGCAACGCCTCGTGGACCTTGAGTCGTTGGCTCGGCGGGAGCTTCTCGAAGGATTTGGGCGACGCATACTTACAATCGATCAAATTGAGCCGTCTGCCCACAAACAACATAAGCGACTTGTGGATTCGGAAGAACTGCTCGGCGTCCTCAAGGCATAACAACATGCCCATTAGTCCTTGATCGAAGTCAATGCGCAGCCCCCGCCTCCCGCTCATCGGTCCCGGTGATTTTCCTCCCGTCGCCGATCGTATTCAAGAGACTCTGCCTTCGTGGCCGAACCGGGGCCACGTCGTCCTGTCCACGCCTCTCGATGGGTCGGCCGGCAATTCTCAGCTCGGGTTCATCGATGACGAATCGAGGCCCTGCGGGCAATGCAGGGCCAGCGCAGTTCGCCAGCGACAAAGGCAGAAGATCGCGCCCGCATGGCTCACCGAGGAATTCCGAGAAGGAGGAGATCGCTCGACGCTACCTCAAGTTTCGCCCGAGCCTCGTCCGGCAATCCCTCGACCGGCTCATCCCGGAGGAGACGCGGGCAGAGAGCGAGTCGACGGACGCCGGACCGACCGAGGAGGTCGTGGGGCGGTGAAGTGATGGTGGTCAAGCCGCTGTCGTTCCTCCACCGAGGGAGCCGAAGGCTGGCCCAGCCGGCCGTCAAGTGCCGGGGGAGAGAGTACCTGCGGATCATCTACGGGCCGGAGTACACGGCCGATGAGAACCTCTCCAGGCTGCGGTCGAGCGACCTGGGGCGCAAGCGCTCGCTGGCTCTCGGCGAGTTCGCCCTGGGCATCGAGGGCATGGAGCGGTTCGTCCGGAAGGAGCCCTTGCGGAGAGTGCATGAGTGCGTCTTCGGCGTCCTGGCCCTGGAAAGCGAGCCGGTGGACCCGAGGCTCTAGGGTGAAGTCGCCCCGCAGTCGGGCGAATCGTCACCGTTCAAGTCGACGTCGCGGAGCCAGGGGGCCATCCCCTGGTCGCGGCTGTCGACCAGCGAGCGGCGGATTGCGGCCTTCGTCGGGCCGTGGTGCAGGTCGAAGACGTGATTGGCTCGGGCTCCGTCGACGTGGAAGCGGAGGTAGCCTCCCGCGACCACGGCCCGGGAGACTGAGAGCCAACGGCCCGTCGCCAACCGGTCCAGGCCACCTGCGATGGAAGTGAGGAGCGGCGACGACCAGTCGGGAAGGTCGAGGATCCGTCGCGGTCGCCCGGCGATGGACGCCACCATCTCGGCCTGCTGGCGGAAGGAAAGATATGGGCCGATGACTGCGTAGCGCCGGCCGGGCTCGCCCCGGTCGAGGGCCCTGACGTGGGCGGTCGCCAGCGTCTCGACCTCGATGACCGGAATTCCGCCGGCCGGCAGCAGGGCGATTCTCGTCTTCGACATCGTCAGGAGAACCTCGGTCGAGGTCGGGCCCGGGTCGCGGGGGCCGATTGTCATCCCCGGGCAGAGGGCCAGGGTCTGCATCCGGCCCGAGTTGGCGGCCAGGACCAGTGCTTCGGCCTCGCGCTTGGTCTCGGTGTAGGGGGACCGCACGGGGACCAGGTTCCAGGGGTCATCCTCGGTCGCCGGCTTCTCCTCGGTGCCGCTGGCCAGGGTCTGCAGGGTTGACGTGTAGATGAATCGCTCGACCCCGGCCGCCCGAGCTTCGTCCAGGAGTCCTCGAGTGGCGTCGACGTTGATGGCTCGGCTCTGGCCCGAGGGATCATGGCCCAGGTGAACCCGGCTCGCGCAGTGGATGACGTGGCGGGCGCCGCTCAAGGCGCGAACGCGGACGGACGGGTCGCGCAGGTCGCCGATCTGCCAGTCGATGGCGGGATCGCCGGGCCTCGTCCGGGGCAGTCGCCGGACCAGGCCGCGCACCCGGTAGGTCCCGGAGGCCGCCAGCAAGCGCGCGACATGACCGCCCACGAACCCGCCGGCACCCGTGACGAGGACCCAGGGAAGGCCCCCGGTCATCGGCCGGCCTGCCTCAGAACCGTCGGGTCCGGCTGCCAGAGGTAGAGGAATGTCGGCGTCTTGCTGCGGTCGAGACCCGGATAGCTCAGGGGGAGCATTTCCCCCTGGATCGGGATGTTGGGCGAGACCGCATACATCGACCTCGCCGCCGTGCCTGGCCTCTGGAACTGGACGATCTCGGCGTCCGAGATGCCCGCCAGGCCTTGTGCCTCGGCCAGCGCGTCGTCCAAGTAGCCGATGCGGTCGACCATCTTCAGTCGTTCCGCCTTGATCGCCGGCACGACCCGGCCGTCGGCGATCGCCTCGCGGTCGGCGTCGGTCATGGCGGGCCGAAGGGTGGCGACCCGGTCGCGGAAGCGGTCGCGGAAGCCGTCGGACATTTCCTGGAGCAAGGCACGCGCCTGGTCGGGCACGCGGGCCGTCACCGAGCCCATGTCCACCAGCTCGCCCGACTTGACCGGCTCGGCTCGGACGTTCAGGGCCGCCATCGCGTCTTCCAGGTTGTACAGGTTCAGGATCGCTCCGATCCCGCCGGTCACCGTGGTCGGGTGCGCCACGATCCGGTCGGCCCCCACGGCGAGATAGTAGGCACCGCCGGTCGCCAGGTCGAGCAGGCAGGCGACGACGGGCTTGCCGGTCTCGCGACGGAAGCGGGCGAGATCCTCGGCCAGAATATCCGAGGCCGTCACGCCGCCCCCCGGGCTGTTGATCCTCAGCACGATCGCGCGGATGCGTCCGTCTCCGGCCGCCGCCTGGAGCTTCTCGCGGAAGGCCGCCACCGGGTTGTCGCCGGCCGAGTAGATCCCGCTGAAATTCTGGTTGAGGATCAGGCCGTCGACGTCGACGATCGCCACCCTCGAACCGCCAGGGCCGGACGGCGAGGGCCGGACGACGACCTCGGACAGTTCGCCGGGCTCGGGGACCGCCGGGAGCTTCATTTCCAGGCTCCCCTGCACCGTCGCGGCGATCTGCCCCTCGCCCTTGACGTGGCCGTCGAACGTCCCGTTGAACGGCGTCGAGGCGCAGCCGGCGAGCAACGCGACGGCCGTCGCCATCCATGCGGCACGCTTCCTGCGTGGTCCTCGTCCCATCCCTGAATCCGTCCCTTCCACCCCGAGCGACCGAACAGCCGATATCCCGGTTATCGGCACGACCCGACGCGAACTTGCCCGCGTCAACTCGTCAACGCAGGGACCCGACCCGATGTTCCAAGCCCTGGCCCTGATCATCCTGGCCCTCCCCCTCGACTCGCCCGAGCCGGCCCACGCGTCGAACCTCGTCTATCGAGAGATCGTCGGCGAGGGCGTCCGCCTGGGAGAAACGCCCATCCGGCTACCCGCCCCGCGACTCATCGACGGCCAGACTCCCGAGGCACAACGCAAGGCCCTTGCCGAACTTGCGGGAGGCGAGCGGGCCGCCGAGGACTTGCTCCGCGACTCGGTGAACGCCCCGTTCGTCCTGAAAGTGCGGGACGAGAAGACCCCCGCCGGGGACACGATTCGTCAGGCCGACCTTGTCTTCGTGGTCCACGCCCCCCTCGACGTGATTGAACCGGCCGAGACCGCCAGGCAAGCGGCCAAGGCCCCGGCCGAGGCGGCCAACATGCGCGTTGAGACGATGTTGCTGGGATCGGGCGACCTGAACGCCCTGAAAATACCCCCTCCCGAGGAAGGCCGCGAATGGTACGCGCGAATGACGGCCCGGCTGCTGGACCGGATCCAGGTCACGGCCACCGACCACGTCGTCGTCTCGCGGTCGGCCGATTCCCTCGTGATGGCCTCACGGACCGATCCGAGGTTCGGCCAGAAAACGGCCACGCCAAACGCCTGGACCACCCTGGCACGCGACGGGACGCCCGGCTCCGAACCGCAACCCTATGAGGGGGGGATGAGCTATACCAAGATCAGCCGCATGGCCGGGGCGCCGACGATTCTCGTGGTCGAGGCGCACTTCGCCTTCGTCGAGCCGAAGGCCTGGTTCGATGGGGCTCCAGTCCTCCGGTCGAAATTTGCCCCCGTCGCCCAGGACCAAATTCGCCGCCTTCGTCGACAGGTCAAGGAACGCAAACCGTGACGGACAAAGACAAATCCGAACACATTTGACTTGGGTGGACCGCCAAGAATTCGCAAGTCATCTCCCATCCATCTTTCCCAGATTCTAAAATCAGTACGCTCGAATCGAAAGAAATGGGAAAATCGTAACCTTCCTCACGCTCATTTGCGGCAAGGACGGCCGATAAGAAGTGATGTCGGCCGGGCTCTTTGGGCCCGGCCGACATTGCCGAACGCAACGGATGGGCAGGAAGCCCGCGAGCAGGCCGTAAGAGAGGCATGATGAGTCATCCCCTAGGACGGGTCCTGGCGTTCGCACCGGCCGGCCGGCAAGGTGTCGCCTTCGCCGCGGCGGCAACTCGCGCCGGAGCGGTGGGCACACTTGCCTTCGAGCACGGACACGCCGACTCCATACCGGCCGCCATCGAGCAGTTGCGCAGGCTCGTCGACGGCCCCTTCGCCGTTCGAGTCCCGCGCGGCGAGCCTCTGGGCAACTGGCTGGCCGATGCCCCCTCGACGTTGACGGCGGTGGTCGGCACTGAGGCCGGCACGGGCGACTGGCCCGGATTCGTGGCCGAGGTCTCGCGGCACGGTCGACTGCCGCTGGCCGAGGTCACCTCGACCGAGTCGGGGCTTCTCGCTGTTTCCGCGGGTGCCTTCGGCCTGATCGCATCGGGCCACGAGGCGGGGGGACTGGTTTCGGAACTGTCGGCATTCATCCTGACCCAGGCGCTCCTGGGCACGACCGACGTCGAGATCTGGGCTCGCGGAGGGGTCGGCCCCGACGCGGCGGCCGGCTGCGTGGCGATGGGCGCCGCCGGCGTGGTCGTCGATGGCGCGGCGCTGATGGGTCGCGAATCGCCCCTCGATGCTCAGGCACTGGAGCGGATCGGCCGGCTCGACGGCGGGGAAACCGTCCTAGTCGGCCCGACGAATGGACCTCGATGGCGAGTGCTCGCCCCGCCCGGCTCGCCGGCGCTCCTGGCATTGCGCGAAGCCACTCCGAAGGGGGATCTCGCCTGGTTTTCGGCCGTCTCGCGCTGGGTGGGGTGGGGTCCCGGCCAGGCCTGGCCGGTCGGGCAGGACGCCGCGATGGCCCGGGGGCTCGCCTCCAAGTTCGTGACCGTCGGCGGGATCGTCGCCGCAGTCGAGCGCGGGATCGACTCGGGCATCTCCGTGGCCCGTTCGTCGCGGCCCCTGGCCGAGAACTCCCCCCTGGCCGCGTCGCATTCGACACGGTTCCCGATCGTGCAAGGGCCGATGACCCGCGTGAGCGACTCGGTGGCGTTCGCCTCGGCGGTGGCCGACGGCGGGGCCCTGCCGATGCTCGCCCTGGCCATGCTCCGTGGCCCCGAGGTCCGGACCCTGCTGCATGAGACGCGTACTCGCCTGGCGGGCAAGAGCTGGGGCGTCGGCCTGCTCGGGTTCGTCGCGCCCGAGTTGCGTCGCGAGCAGGTCGCCGCCGTCCTGGACGCCAGGCCCCCGTTCGCCCTGATCGCCGGTGGGCGGCCCGATCATGCGGCGGAACTCGAGCGTGCGGGAATCGCCACCTATCTGCACGCCCCTTCCCCGGGGCTGCTGCGGCAGTACATCAAGGACAGTGCGCGGCGGTTCGTGTTCGAGGGGCGCGAGTGCGGCGGCCACGTCGGTCCCCGGTCGAGCTTCGTGCTCTGGGAGCAGGCGATCGAAGTCCTGTCCGAAGCGATCGACGGCGGCACCCCGGCCGCCGAGTTTCATACCTTGTTCGCCGGCGGGGTCCACGATGCGAGATCGTCGGCCTTCCTCGCCGCGATGACCGCCCGGATCGCGGGCCGGGGAGTCAAGGTCGGCATCCTCATGGGGACGGCTTATCTGTTCACGCGAGAGGCCGTCGAGACGGGCGCCATCGTCGGGCGGTACCAGGACGAGGCGATCCGCTGCCGCTCGACGGTCCTGCTGGAGACGGGCCCCGGCCACGAGGTCCGCGTCGGCCCATCACCGTTCGCCGACCTGTTCGAACAGACCAGGAGCGAGCTGAAGGCCGGCGGCAGGTCCCCCGATGCCATCCGCGAGGAGCTTGAGGGGCTGAACGCGGGCCGCCTGCGGGTCGCGACCAAGGGGCTCGACCGATCGACGGGCGCAAATTCGCCGCTGCGTTCGGTCGCCGAGCCCGAACAGTTCGAGCGCGGGCTTTACATGCTCGGCCAGGCCGCCTTGCTGCGTGACGGTGTGACCACGATCGGCGACCTGCACCGCGAGGTCTCCGACGGCGGGGCCGCGCTGATCGACGAGATCGAGGCGATGAAGGCGCCCGAGATCGGGGCCGCCACGCCCTCGGACATCGCGATCGTGGGGATCTCGGCGATCTTCCCGGGGGCCGCCGATGCCCGGACGTTCTGGGAGAACACGCTCAAAGGGCTGGATACGATCTCCGAGATACCGCCCGACCGCTGGGACTGGCGGCTGTACTACGACGCGGACCCGAAGGCCCCCGACAAGATCGTCTCGAAGTGGGGCGGATTCGTCCCCGACGTCGCCTTCGACCCCCTCCAGTACGGGATGCCGCCCAACTCGCTCGCCTCGATCGAGCCGGTGCAGCTCCTGACGCTGGAGGCCGTGCGGGCCGCGATCGAGGACGCCGGCTACACGCGCCGGCCGTTCGCACGCGAGCGGACCTCGGTGGTGCTCGGGATCGGCGGCGGTGCCGCGCAGCTAGCCATGGGCTATGCCTTCCGCGCCTACCTGCCGATGCTCGACGCCGTGAGCCCAGGCGCCGGGGCCGACGCCCTGAAGGCCTGCGAAGGCTTGCTGCCGGAGTGGACCGAGGACGCCTTCCCCGGGTTCCTCTTGAACGTCGCCGCGGGCCGCGTGGCCAACCGGTTCGACTTCGGCGGATCCAACTATGCGGTGGATGCCGCATGCGGGTCGAGCCTGGCCGCGGCCAACCTGGCCGTGCGCGAGCTGGAGACCGGCGCCGCCGACATGGTGGTCCTGGGAGGCGCCGACACGGTCCAGAATCCCCTGACCTATCTGGCCTTCAGCAAGACCCAGGCCTTCTCCCCGCGCGGGCGTTGCCGGCCGTTCGACACCTCGGCCGACGGCATCGTCATCAGCGAGGGGGTCGCCGCGATCGTCCTGAAGCGGCTGGCCGACGCCGAGCGCGACGGCGACCGAATTTACGCCGTGATCAAGGGGATCGGCTCCTCCAGCGACGGCCGCGCCCGGGGCCTGACCGCCCCCAGGCCCGAGGGGCAGACGCTTGCGTTGAAGCGTGCGTATGCCAAGGCGGGCATCGACCCCAAGACGGTCGGCTACGTCGAGGCCCACGGCACCGGCACGGCCGTCGGCGACGTGGTCGAGGCGATGGCGCTCTCGGGCCTGCTGACCGAGGCGGGGGCGACGCCGTCCTCGTGCGCCGTCGGGTCGGTCAAGTCGTCGATCGGCCACACCAAATGCGCCGCCGGGATGGCCGGCCTGATCAATGCGGCACTCGCCCTGCACCACAAGGTCTACCCCCCGACGATCGGCGTCGAGGCCCCGAACCCGAAGGTCAATTTCGGCACCGGCCCCCTCCACGTCAGCGCCCAACTTCGGCCCTGGCTGCACGACGAACGCAGCCGCCCGAGGCGGGCCGGGGTGAGCGCCTTCGGCTTCGGCGGCACCAACTTCCACGCGGTCCTGGAGGGCTACGACCGGAACCTGGCCCCCCCGACCGCGCCCAGCCGCGAGTGGCCCGCCGAGTTGTTCGCCTGGTCGGCCCCCGATCGAGGCTCGCTGCTTGAGGCGATCGATCGATTCGGCCAGACCCTCGAAGGCCCCCTGCGCGACCATTCCCATGCCACGCTCTCGGCCTTCAAGCCCTCGAACTCCGGGCCGGTCCTGGCCATCGTGGCCGAGTCGTTGGCGGATCTCAGGTCAAAGCTGGACTCGGCGATCGGATCGATTCGCGGCGGGGCGGCCGATCTGTCCGACCCGCGCGGCATCCACTTCGCTCATGCCCCTGCGTTCCGAAGCACGCCGCTGGCGTTCCTGTTCCCGGGCCAGGGCTCCCAGGCTCCGGGAATGCTCGGCGACCTGGCGATCGCCTTCAGCCCCGTCCGAGAGTCCTTCGAGACCTTCGACGCCGCACTGGTCTCCGCGGGTCGCCCGGCCGTCGGCCCCCTGGTCTTCCCGCCCGCCTCGTTCATTGAGGCCGAGCGTTCCGCCAGGGTCGCGGCGCTCAGGTCGCCCGAGGTCTCGCAGCCGGCCGTGGGCGCGGCGTCGGTGGGCATGATGCGACTGCTGGCCGAGCTTGGTGTGACCCCCGATGTCGTCGCCGGCCACAGCTATGGCGAGCTGGTCGCCCTGCACGCGGCCGGCTGCCTCCCGGCCTCCGCGCTGGCCGAGGTTTCTGAGGCTCGCGGCCGGTTCCTGCTCGACGCCATCCCCGACGAGCCCGGGATGATGGTCGCGCTGCCGGTGGGGCCCGAGCGGGCCCGGGAAGTGATCAACGGGTGGACCGACGTCCTGTCCGTCAACTTCAACGGCCCCACACAGACGGTCATCGCGGGGCCGCGGGCCTCGGTGGCCCTGGCCGTTGCTTCAGCCAGAAAGCTCGGTCACGTCGCCCGCGAGTTGAAAGTCGCCTGCGCCTTCCACACCCCCTCGATGGCCGCCGCCGAGGCACCCCTCACGCGGCTGCTGGCTCAGCGGCTCGACACCTCGCCCCGGCTACCTGTCTATTCCAACGTCGATGCCGCACCCCACCCGGCCGACCCCTCGGCCATCGCCGCAAGGATGGGCCGGCATGTGACGAGCCCGGTCCGGTTCACATCGATGATCGAGCGGATGCACGACGACGGCGCCCGCATCTTTCTCGAATGCGGCCCCGGCGCCGTCCTCTCGCCCCTGGTCTCCTCGATCCTCGGCGACCGCCCGCACCTGGTCCTCTCACTCGACGCCGCGGGGCGACCCGGCCTGCCAACCCTGCTGCACGGCCTGGCCCGACTCGTCGTCGCCGGCGTGCCGATGAACCTGACCCGACTGACGGCCGACCGCGTCGATCAACGGGCCTCGACCTCGACCGACCGCAAGGCCCTCCCCGCCTCGACCTGGCTGGTCAACGGCTCCAGGGCCCGCCCCATCGACCAGCCTGAGCCTCGGCGACTCGGCCAGGTCATGGAACCGAGAGAACCGAGAATCCAGCCCGTCGCCCGGGAGCCCCGGACGCCCACGCTGCCGCTGCCGAAGCCCGTCGCGCCGATCGAAGCCAAGGCGATCGCGCCTCGACCCGAGGCCCGTCCCGCACCGGCCCCGGCCCCGGCCGCCGACGACCGCGTGATGCTCGCCTTCCAGGAAACGATGCGGAAGTTCCTCGACGTCCAGCGCTCGACCATGGGAGACTACCTCGCCGGGCGGGGCAGGATCGCAACACCGCAGCCGCAAACGAAACGCGCAAGCACAACTCAAAGAGCCAATCCGACGCCGGAAGCCTCCGCCCCCGCCGCACCGGTGGCCAAGGCCACGTCCATCGAAGTCAGGCCGCCCGGCCAGGCTCAGGCCCCGGTCGTCAGGGATGACCGCGAGGCCATCGGCGAGGCGCTGGTGGCCATCGTCCGCGACCGGACCGGCTACCCGGCCGAGATGCTCAGGCCAGACCTCGACCTGGAGGCCGACCTCGGCATCGACTCGATCAAGCGTGTCGAGATCCTCGGGACCCTCCGGGACGCCTTCCCCGCCGCCGCAGGCCGACTCGACGCCCAGGCGATGGACGACCTCGCACGTTCCAAGACCCTGGGCGCGATCGCCGATCGATTCGCCAGGGCCCTCGACGTCGCCCCCCCGAAACGCACGCCCGAGCCCGCGTCTCCGGTTCGCCGATTCGTGCTGGAGGCCGTCGCCGCCGAGATCGAAGGCAACGCGAGCCTGGCCGTCGGCGGCGTGGTGATCGTGACCGACGACGGCCGCGGGATCGCCCGAACAGTCGCCTCCGCCATCGAGGCGCGGGGATATGTCGCGATGGTCGTTGGCCACGGCGAAGGGCGTGGGCGGTGCGATTTCTCGTCCGAGGCATCCATCGAGGAACTCCTGCGTGAAGCACGCCGACGCGGTCCGCTCGCGGGCATTGTCCACGCCCTTCCTCTGCGCGACGCCGCCGATGCGGGCCTCGATGAAGCGGCCTGGACCGACCGACTCGGGCCCGAGTTGTACAGCCTCTTCCTGCTGGCCCGCGCCGCGGCAACCGACCTGGAACGGTCCGCGAAACTGGGCGGCTCCTGCCTCATCGCGGCCACCGGGATGGGGGGCCTCTCCGGCGGCGTGGGCAGTCTCCCGACGCACTTCCCCCCCTCCCACGGCAGCGTCGCCGGCCTGACCAAGACCCTGGCCCGCGAGTGGCCCGCCGTCCGCGTCCGATCCGTGGACCTCGATCGCGACGAGGCCATCGAGACCCTCGCCGGCCGGCTCGTCGAGGAGGTCTTCGCCGCGGACCCTCGCTCCGAGGTCGGCCACCAAGGGGTCCGGCGGATGGCCCTGGCCGCGAGGCCCGAACCTCTCGAAGTACGCGCGGGCGGATTGGTCCTGGAGCCCGGCGCCCCCGTCATCCTCACCGGCGGCGCACGGGGGATCACCGCGGCGATCGCCCTGGAACTGGCACGCCGCTGGAAGCCTCGCTTGCTGATCGTCGGCACGACGGCGGCCCCGACCGGCGACGAAGACCCCGAGACCGCCGACATCGATGATCCCGCCAAACTCAAGGCCCTGCTGCTCGGGCGGGCCCAGCGACGCGGGGAGCGTGCCTCGACGACCTCGCTGGAGTCGGCCTACCGCGACCTGACCCGGGCCCGCGAGATCAGGCGCAACCTGGCCGCCCTGCGGGATGCCGGCGCACTCGTCGAGTATGGCGCCGCCGACGTCCGCGACTCGCAGGCCCTGGGCCGACTTCTGGGCGGCTGGCGGCACCAATTCGGGCCCGCAGTAGGCCTGGTGCATGGTGCGGGCGTGATCCACGACAAGCTCCTGCGGGACAAGTCGCCCGAGTCGTTCGACCGGGTCTTCGGCACCAAGGTGATCGGGGCCCTGAACTTCCTGCGATCGGTCGACCTCGACGCCCTACGGTTCGCCTCGCTCTTCTCTTCGATCGCCGGCCGGTTCGGCAATCAGGGGCAGATCGACTATGCCGCGGCGAACGAGGCCCTGAACAAGCTGGCGCTCTGGCTCGATCGGGAAATCCCCGGACGGGTGCTCTCGGCCATCTGGGGCCCCTGGTCGGGCGTGGGCATGGTCTCCGACCTGGAGGGACATCTCGGCCGCAGGGGGCTGACCATGATCCCCCCCGATGTCGGCGCCAGGCTGTTCGCCGATGAGCTGGCCCACGGCCGAAAGGGCACCGTTGAGGTGGTCTTCTCGGGGTCGCTCGGCACCCTGGAACTCCCCCCCGGTCCCGGCCACGTCGCCGGGGGGCCTCGATGAGCGACCCGAACCGCATTCGCAGGCGCAAGCGGCCCCGCCCCCTGGACGTGGCCATCGTGGGGATGGCCTGCCGGTTCCCGGGCGCCCCCGACCTGTTCGCCTACTGGCGGAACATCCTGGGCGGCAAGTCCAGCATCTCCGACGCACCCACAGATCGCTGGGATGCCGACCTCTTCTGCGATCCGACTTCCGCCGCCAACGATCGCATCGCCGGGCGGAAGGGTGGATACCTGGATGAGCCGATCCTCATCGACCCCGCGGCGAACGGCGTGATGCCGCACGCGGTCGACGGCGGCGAGCCCGAGCAGCACCTGGTCCTGGATACGGCACGAGCCGCGCTCGCCGACGCGGGGCTCGCGGGCGGCGTGCCCGAAGGGCGCCGGGTCGAGGTGGTCATCGGCCGGGGCAATTACTTCAACCGTGGGAACCTGACCAGGCTCCAGCATGGTCGGATCGCGGCGCAGACCGTCGCCGTCGCCAGGGCCCTGCGGCCCGACCTGTCCGAGGCCGAGCTGGACGCGCTGAAGGCCGACCTGAAGGCGGGTTTACCCCCCTTCGATGCCGCGACGATCCCGGGTCAGCTCACCAACGCCACGGCCGGCCGGGTGGCCAACCGGCTCGACCTGCGGGGGGCCAGCTTCGTGGTCGACGCCGCGAGCGCCTCGTCGCTCGTCGCCCTCGACCTCGCCGCCCGCGCTCTGGCCGAAGGGCGTGCCGATCTGGCCATCGCCGGGGGCGTCTACGTCCAGTCCGACGTCGATTTCCCCCTGGTCTTCTCCCGCCTGGGCGCCCTCTCGCGGTCGGGCGTCCCCCGCCCGTTCGGTTGTCTGGCCGACGGGATGGTACCCGGCGAAGGGGTGGGCATCGTCGTGCTGAAACGCCTGGCGGACGCCGAGCGCGACGGCGATCGGGTGTACGCCGTGGTCAAGGGGGTCGGGCTCTCCAGCGACGGCCGTGGGCTCGGGCTGGGCACGCCGAGCGCCCGCGGTCACGCCCTGGCCATGCGCCGGGCCTATCGCCAGTCGGGCTTCGACCCGGCATCCGTCGGCCTGATCGAGGGGCACGGCCTGGGCGTGCCGGCGGCCGACCGCGCCGAGCTGCGCGCGATCCGCGCCGTCTTCCCCGCGTCGACCGACCGCGTGCTGGGCGCCGTCTCGTCGATGATCGGCCACGCGATGCCCGCCTCCGGCATCGCGGGACTCATCAAGGCCGCCTTATCGCTCCACCAACGCGCGCTGCCCCCGACCCTGGGTGTCGACGAGCCGCACTCTCTGCTCGCCATCGACGACCGACCCTGCTCGCCCATCGCCGCCGCCAGGCCCTGGGTGCACGGCGACCCCAACTCGCCCAGACGAGCGGGGGTCAACGCGTTCGGCTTCGCGGGGATCAATGCCCATGCGGTCCTGGAAGAGCATGCCTCGTCGGCTTCAGGCCCCGGCTGCCTGACCCGCTGGGAATCCGAGGCCATCCTCCTCTCGGCCGCCGACCGACCCGGCCTGGTCCGGTCGATCCGACGGCTTTCCGAGGCGATCGCCGCACGTCCCGACGTCGGGCTCAAGGACCTGGCCTACACCCTGAACTCGTCGACCGCGACGGGCCCGGCCCGGCTCGGCTTGGTGGTGTCGTCGACTTCGGACCTTGCCGACCGGCTCCGTTCCTTGCTCCCCGTGCTCTCGGCCGCCGACTGCCGGCCGATCCGCGACGGCCGCGGGACCTATTTCCGCGACGATGCCGCCGAGGCCCCGCCCCTGGCCGTGATCTTCCCGGGCGAAGGGTCGCAGTTTCCCGGGATGCTCGGCGACCTGGCCCTGAACTTCCCCTCGGTCATGGCCCTGCTCGATACCTCCGACCGGCTCGCACGCGACGCGGGGGCATATGATCTGCCCAGCCGCTTGCTTTATGGCGCCGAGGCCGACGGCAAGGGGCTCTGGTCGATCGGGCCGGCGGTGAACGTCGTCCTGTCGGCGCAATGGGCCCTTTATGGACTCCTCGGCCAGCTCGGAATTCGGGTCGACGCCGTGGTCGGCCACAGCAGCGGCGAGTTCCTGGCGCTGGCCGCCGCCGGGTCGATCCGCGTCGACCGCGAGTTCGAGGACTCGCTCGGCCAGCTCGGGGCCATGTTCGAGCGGATGGAAACCAGCGGCGCCATCCCCGAGGCTCGACTGCTCGCCGTGGCGGCGGGCCGAGACCGGCTCGAAGCGCTGGCCAGTGGGCTGGGAGTCTCGATCGCCATCGACAACTGCCCGCACCAGGTGGTCGTCGCCGGCGCCTCGGGCCCGATGGACACGTTCGCTGCCCGCCTTGTCGATGCCTCGATCCTGTTCGAGCCCCTGCCGTTCGCCCGGGGCTACCACACGGCCGCGTTCCTCCCGGCCGTCGAGCCGCTGCGCCAATTACTCGACGGGCTCGAAGTCGGCACGCCGGCGATCCCGATCTATTCGTGCGCCTCGGCCGCTCCGATGCCCCCCGACCCGGTCGGTGTGCGTCAGCTTGCCGTCGATCAGTGGTCGCGTCAGGTCCGTTTCCGCGAGACGATCGGGAGGATGCACGCCGACGGCTACCGGACCTTCGTCGACGTCGGCCCTCGCGGGCATCTGGCCAGCTTCGCGGAAGACACGCTGAGGGTGGTCGGGGCCAACGCCCTGGCGATGGGGCTTCCCCGCCGGTCGGGAACGACCCAGCTCAACCACCTCGTCGCGTCGCTCTTCAGCCTGGGCCACGCCCCCGACACCGAGACGCTTTACGCCCGACGCCGGCCCACACGCATCGACCTCGACGCCCCGATGCCCATCTCGCCCGCGACCCATGCCCTCCGCCTGGGCTTCCCCGAGATGCGGGTCTCCGCCGAGATGGCGAGCGTCCTTCGATCCAGGCTCGAAGCGCGACCGCTGACCGTCACCGCGCCAACATCGAATGGGACGAAAGCCCACAGTCGCGTAAACTCTCAGCCCGACCGCGAAGCTGACGAAGGGGCGACGAACGAGAGCGTAGCTCAGAGCCGGAATCGCGCCTCCAACGGCGAAATTCAACCCGCCTCGCCGCACTTCACACCGACTCGGCATCTCGCGTCAGTTCATGCCCACGCCTCGAACGGAACGAATGGGGCGACCGATCTCGGGGTGCTCTCCGCGTCTCCAGACGCGTCCGACCAGGGATCGACCGAGCACGACCCTGATCCCGCCGACGACTCCGTCATGCTCGAACACCTCCGCACGATGGACCTCTTCCTAGACACCCAGCGCGAGATCATGGCGGCCTACCTCGTCGGCCCCATCGCGGACGCCGAGCCCCTCGCGTTGCCGGGCCCCTGGGCGGGCGAGGTCCGGTCGCTGATCGCACGCGAGGAAGTCGTCACGCTCTACGTGCTGGAGGCGGCCGGCGATCCGGTCGCCGAGCACCACACGCTGGGGGGCCGGCGCGTCTCGGCCGTCGAACTTGGCCGGCGCGGGCTGCCCGTGCTGCCGTTCGCCGTCATGGCCGAGATGCTGGCCCAGGTTGCCTCGATCCTCAAGCCGGGCGAGGCATTGGCCGCCCTGCGCGACGTCCAGGCCCACCGCTGGATTCGCTACGAGGACGAGCCCGTCGCGCTGGAGATCGAAGCCCGCCGCGACGCCGATCGGCCCGATGAGGTTCGCGTGGCGATCTACAATCGAGGGCCGGCGAATGCCATGCGCGACCGCGAGACGCCGGTCGTCGAGGGGGTTGCCGCCTTCGCCTCATGGCGTGCCGAGTCCCCTCAGGCTGGGCCATTCGCGTTGACCGAGACCCGGCCGTCGACGTTCGATGCCGACCGACTCTACGGCGAGCAATGGCTGTTCCACGGCCCGGCGCTCCAGGCGGTGACCCGGGTCGGCGACACGTCGGCCGAAGGGATCGAAGGGTCATTGCGCATCCTGCCTCGCGGCCCCCTGCTCCGCGATGCCGACGACGCCGGGGGTCTGCACACCGACCCGATCATCCTGGACAACTTCACCCACCTGCTCGGCTGCTGGGGCCTGGACCGGCTCGATTCGGGAGACGTCGTCTTCCCGCTGAGGATGGGCGAGCTGACCCTCTTCGGCGCCGCGCCTGCCGACGGCACGGAGGTCGACTGCCGGATCAGGGTCTGCGACCTTGAGCATCACCGAGTCGGCGCGGATGCCGAGATCGTCAGGCCCGACGGCACGATCTGGATGCGCATCCAGGGGTGGGACGACTGGCGGTTCCACTGGCCGGCCCGCTACCGCGACGTCTTCCGCCGCCCCGACGTCGAGCTGCTCGGCGAGGAACTCGGGATCGGCGTCGCCCCGGCACGGGCCCGCGCCGTCTGGCTCCAGCCGCCCGCAGACATGGGCCGGCCGGTCTGGCGCGACGTGCTGGAGCAGACCCAGCTCTCAACGGCCGAGCGGCCCGAGATCGCCAGGGGGCCCGACCCGAGGCGTACCTTGCGGCTCTGGGGCAGGATCGCCGCGAAGGACGCCGCACGCCGACTCGAGCTCGAACGAGGCGAGGGCCCGACCTTCCCCGCCGACCTCGAAATCAAGGCCGACCTCCGAGGCAAGCCCGTCCTCCGCTCGCTGCTGCACCCCGGTCGCGACGACCTGCCGGCCGTCTCGATCGCCCACGCCGAGGGGGTGGCCGTCGCGATTGCCTCGGTCGGGCCGGGCGACAGGCCCGGCATCGACGTCGAGCCGATCGTCGCGCGGACCGCCGGATTCGAGGAGATCGCGTTCACGGCGAGCGAACGATCGCTGCTCGATCGGGCGGCGGCCGGCGGCTCGCGTGACGAGTGGATTGCCCGGTTCTGGTGTGCCAAGGAGGCCGCCGCCAAGGCCTCGGGCCTGGGGATGGTGAACGGACCCAGGACGGCCGAGGTCGTGGAACCGGGCCAGGACGCCGATGATCTCTGGGTCATGCTGCATGCGGAGGAGGGCGGCGATATCGGGCCTGGCACGATACGCATCTCAACGTCGCGACGCGGCGATTATGCGTGGGCCTGGACCCTGGGCGAGAGGAGCCTGTCGAGATGACGATCACCCGATCAAGGGCCGAGATCCTGGACGAACTCGAGGTCATCCTGGGCCAGGGGATGGGCCTGGGGGGCGTCGGCCGGCTGGGCGAGGAGACCCGGTTCTTCGCCGACCTGGGCCTCGCCTCGATCGACGCCGTCGTCCTGG
Organism: Isosphaeraceae bacterium EP7; assembly: GCA_038400315.1. Classification (NCBI taxonomy): domain Bacteria; kingdom Pseudomonadati; phylum Planctomycetota; class Planctomycetia; order Isosphaerales; family Isosphaeraceae; genus Kueselia; species Kueselia aquadivae. The sequence continues at coordinate 4,047,918 of CP151667.1, read as the reverse complement.
GCGAGCAACTCCAGTCCCACTATGGCGCGAGCCTTCCCTACGGCGACCTGATGGCCGAGCTGGGCCGGAGGGACGACCGCGACCTGACGATCGGCGAGCTGGTGGACTTCCTGGTCGCCAACCAACCCCAAGTACGCCCCTTGAACTGAAGTGGAGCGGGGGCCAACCCCGGTCGACCGCGATGCCGATGCACGCCATCCAGGGCCTGAAATTCCACGTCCAGCAGCAGGGCCAGGGCCCCGATGCGCTCCTGATCCACGGCGTCACGGGCGACCTGTCCATCTGGATGCTCTCGGGCCTGATGCAGGCGCTCTCGGCCACTCACAAAGTCACCGCCTTCGACATCCGCGGCCACGGCTACACCGAGGCCCCGCCGACCGGCTACACGTCGGCCGATCACGCCGCCGATACCCTGGCCCTGATGGACGCCCTGGAAATTTCCAAGGCCCGGATCGTCGGCCACAGCTTCGGCGCCGTCATCGCCGCGCACGTCGCGGCCGAGGCCCCCGGGCGGGTCGAGGCCCTCGTCCTGTCCGACCCCTACTTCCCGGCCTTGCGCCACCTGGAAGACCTGAGCCGGTGGGGCCACTGGCAGAACTTCCGCCAGGAAGCCGAGGACGCCGGCGTCATGCTCTCGGGCGAGTACTGGTACGACCTGGGCAAGTTCTTCGACCAGGTGGTGCACCTCGACCCCGAGGGGCTCTTGAAGCTGCGCCGGGCCGTCGGCCTGCCCGGCCTCAACCGGCTGCTGAGGCTGGGCAAGACCACCTGCGGCGATGACTCGAAGGTGGACGCAGGGCTGACGGCCGAGCGGATCGCGGCGCTGGCCGTCCCGGTCCTGGCGATCTACGGCGAGACCTCGCCGTTTTTGAGCACGGCCGAATACCTGTCCTCCACGCTGCCCAACTGCCAGTCGGCCATCGTCAAGGGGGCCCAGCACCGGGCTCCCGAGGAGAATCCCGAGGCGTTCGTCGCCCCGGTTCTCGCGTTCCTGAACTCCCTGAACACCCCGGCCGAGGTCGCCCGATGAAGGACAAGCCCGTCGTCCTGCTGACCGGCGCCGCCCGCGGGATCGGCCGGGCCACCGCCCTGGCGCTGGCCGAGAAGGGCTATCGCCTGGGCCTCGTCGACCGGAATGCCGAAGGCCTGGCCACCCTTGCCGAGCTGGTTCCAGGCTCCCGGACTTACACCTCCGACGTGACCGACCCGGCCGCGATGCGCGACGTGGTGGCGAAGGTCGAGGCCGAGGTCGGCCCGATCGGCGTGGTCGTCGCCTGCGCCGGCGTGGGCGACCTGACGCGGCTGCCCGACCTGGAGCTGGACGGCCTGCGGGCGATGATCGAGGTCAACTTCCTGGGCATGGCCAACACGATCGCCGCGGCGCTGCCGGGCATGGTCGCCCGCAACAGCGGCCACCTCGTCGGCATCTCCAGCGTCGCGGGCTACCGAGGGCTCCCCTGGATGGCCTCCTACTCCGCGTCCAAGGCGGCCGTATCCACCTATCTGGAAGCGTTGAGGCCGGCGTTGAAGCTCAGGGGCGTGACGATCACGACGGTCTGCCCCGGCTTCGTCCGCACCGCGATGACCGAGACCACCCCGTTCCTGAAGCAACCGCCCATGATGGAGCCCGAGCAGGCCGCCCGCCAGATCGCCAGGGCCGTCGAGCGGAGGCCCAGGAACCACGTCTTCCCGCTGAGCACCGCGCTGGGGATGGTCTTGCTGAGGCACCTGCCCGACCGCGTGTTCGACTGGATGATGGACCGGGCCGGGCCCCGCGCCCTGACCTCCGAGTTCTGAAAACGAAACGAACCCGGGAAGACGAAACGAACCCGGGAAGACGAAACGAACCCGAGTCGAGGACCCGCCGATCGCCATGAACCCAGCCGTCCAGAGCCCGCCCACCATCGCCGACCTGGCGAGCTGCCTCGACTGCGCCGAGCCCCTGGCCGGCGCGGCCGACTGCCCTCGCTGCGGCCGGCCGCACCCGGCTAGCTCGGGCATCCTCGCGGCCTGTCGACCGCTGCTGGGCCGCAACGCCGTGGCGGCGGCCTTCTATGACGGCCCCGCCTGGGCAAAGTTCCGCCCCTGGGAACGGCGGTTCCTCACCCTGGTCGGGGGAAGGGTGCGGGCCCGTCGCCAGATCTTGGGACACCTGGGCAACCGGCCCGACGCCAGGGTTCTGGAAGTCGGCATCGGCGACGGCGAGAACCTCGACCTGCTGCCGTCCGACTGGCTGGCCTACGGTGTGGACATCGCCCGGACCCAGCTCGAGGCCTGCATCGCCCGGTTCCCCGTCATGTCCGGCCGGCTCGCCCACGCCGAGGCCGAGGCCCTCCCGTTCCCCGACGCCACCTTCGACGCCTGCTACACCGTCGGCGGGTTCAACTACTTCGCTGACCCCGAGGCGGCCCTCGGCGAGATGCGTCGGGTCACCCGCCCTGGCGGTGTCGTGGTCGTGGCCGACGAGCGGCCCGACCTGAAGCGGTTCGGCCTGGGACATCTGGTGGGGTATCCTGCATACGACGCCTGGTGGATGCGCCTGGTCGGTTTGCCCGCCGACTTCGTCGAGATGGTCCACGCCACGCAGCTCGACCCATCCTTGATCCTGTCCCGGATGTCCCCGAGTGCCCGCCGCCAGTCGATCTGGATCGGCCTGGGATACCTGCTCGTCGACCCGGACCCCGCCTGGAGCCAAGCATGACCCCGACCCCGAGCGTCAAGACCGCCGACCTCTGGGCGGCCGACCCCAGCCTCTGGCGCTGCCTGGACTGCGGCGGCGGGCTCATCGCCGACGCCAACGCCGACGCGCTGGCATGCCCCTCCTGCGGCCGGGCCTACCCGATCGTCGACGGAGTGCTGGTGGCCAGGGCAGAGACCTCGGCCAACAACCAGGTGGCCCGAGACTTCTACGACGGCCCGCTCTGGCCCAAGTTCCGCTTCTGGGAGTGGGCCACGTTCGTGATGAACGGCGGCGAGCGCAGGTCCCGCGACAAGATCCTCCGCCACCTGCCCAAGGGCGAGAACCTGAGGCTCCTGGACGTGGCCATCGGCGACGGCGTCTACCTCGACTGGCTCCCGCCCAGCTGGAGCATCGCGGGCATCGACATTTCCCAGTATCAGCTCGACAACTGCAAGCGTCGCCGAGGCACGCGCGACCTGAAGCTGGTGATGGGCGAGGCCGAGGACCTCCCCTTCAACGACCGGACCTTCGACTGCGCCCTCAGCATCGGCGGATTCAACTACTTCAACGACCCCGAGAAGTCGCTGCGCGAGATGGCCCGCGTGGTGAAGCCGGGCGGCACGATCGTGGTGGCCGACGAGGTCCCCAACCTCACCGACCGCATGCTCTTCCGCAAGATCGGCCTTCCGGGGGTCGACCGCTGGATCATCTCCAAGGGCCTGAAGCTGGGCGACGCCTTCACCGACATGGTCGAGCGCTATCGGGACATGGACATCGCCGCCATCGGCGAACGCGTCCTGCCCGGGTCGCGCTACGAGCTGATCTGGCGCGAGGTCGGCTACGTCCTCGTCGGCCAGGCCCCCGGCTAGTCGGCCGGCTCCGACACGAAGCCCCTTCCCTCGTCCGGCGGACATCCTTCATGCGGTTCTCGACCCTGATCCTCAAGAACCTCCTGAACCGGCCGACCCGGTCGCTGCTGACGGTCGTCGGCCTGGCCATCGGCATCGCCGCCGTGGTCGCCCTCATGGGCATCGCGGCCGGCTTCGAACGGTCGTTCCTCTCGCTCTACTCATCCAAGGGGATCGACCTCGTGGTGGTGCGCGGGGGGATCAGCAACCAGCTCTCCAGCACCCTTGAACAACAGCTCGGCGATCGCCTGGCCAGGTTCCCCGGCGTCAGGCGTGTGGGCCGCTCGCTGGTCGACACGGTGGCCTTCGAGGACAAGAACCTCGTCAGCGTCCTGATCAACGGATGGGAACGCGACAGCCTGATGATGGAAGGGATCCGCGTCGTGGAGGGCCGAGTCCTGCAACCCGGCGACGACCGCTCGGCGATGCTCGGCCGCGTCCTGGCACGGAACCTGGACAAGAAGCCCGGCGACATGCTCGACGTGGCCGGCGAGCCCTTCCTCGTGATCGGCACCTTCGAGAGCCCCAGCCTCTTCGAGAATGGCGGCCTGATCATCCCCCTGCCCACGCTCCAGAGGATGATGGGCCGGCAGGGGCAGGTGACCGCGTTCCTGCTGGCGACGGCCGCGCCCGAGAATTCGGCCGCGATCACCGCGCTTGGCCACGAGATCGAGGCGGCCGTACCTGGTGTCGCGGCGGTCCCGGCCCGCGACTTCGTCGAGCGCGACCTGCAAATTCGCCTGGCCCGCGCGATGGCCTGGTCCACCTCGCTCATCGCCCTGGTCGTCGGCTCGATCGGCATCCTCAACACGATGGTCGCGGCCGTCTACGAGCGGACCGGCGAGATCGGCGTCCTGCGTGCCATCGGCTGGACCCGCCGTCGAGTTCTCCGGTTGATCCTGGGCGAATCCCTGGCCCTGGGCCTCATGGGTTCGATCGTCGGCGTGCTGCTGGCCCTGGTCGGCGTCCGCCTGATCCTGCTGGCGCCGACGGCGCGGAGCTTCATCGACCCGAACCTGGACGCAACCTCCCTGCTCATGGGCCTGGCCCTCGGCCTGGCCCTCAGCCTCGTGGGAGGGCTCTATCCCGCCCTCCGCGCCGCCAGGCTCGAGCCCACGGAGGCCCTTCGTTATGAGTGAGCCCGACCGGCCGCCCCCCCTGCTGCGGGCCATCGGCCTGGAGAAGACCTACCCCGACGGCGAAGTCCACGCCCTGCGCGGTGTCGACCTGGAGGTCGCTGAGGGCGAGTTCGTGGCCATCACGGGCCCCAGCGGCTGCGGCAAGAGCACGCTCCTGCACATCCTCGGGGGCCTCGACCGGCCCGACCGTGGCGAGGTCTCGTTCCGGGGAACTCCGCTCTCGTCGATGGACCTGGACAAGTTCCGGGCCCTGCAGATCGGCTTCATCTTCCAGTCGTTCCACCTGATCCCGACCCTGACCGCCCTCGAGAACGTCCAGATCCCGATGTTCGAGGCCCCCTGGCCCCGCGCCGAGCGACCCGAGCGGGCCGCCCGCCTGCTCGACGAGGTCGGGATGTCTCACCGCAAAGACCATCGCCCGGGCCGCCTCTCGGTGGGCGAACGTCAGCGCGTCGCCATCGCGAGGGCCCTGGCCAACGAGCCGCCCTTGATCCTGGCCGACGAGCCGACCGGCAACCTCGACAGCCAGAACCAGGCCGAAGTCCTCGCCCTCCTAAGCCAACTCAGGCAGTCCCGAGGCCTCTCCTTGATTTTGGTCACCCACGCCGCCGAGGTCGCCGGCTCCGCCGACCGCGAGGTCCGGATGCGCGACGGCCTGATCCTGGGGCCGTCCTCGGACCGTTGAGCCGAAGCCGGCGGCTGCGGGAGACCCATTCTTCTTGTGCCGCGAGTTCGACAGCGCCTTCGCCCCGCCGATGCGTTTCGCTGTTTCCACGGAAGAGGTGATCCCGAACCGACCCGGGCGTTGATCCTCCACGGCTGAAGTCGTGCAAAGCGGCAGCCGCGGTGAACCGCCTTCTTCCCAATCGCGTCGATGAAGCCGCGAACGGACGACTGACGACCGGGCAGTCGAGCCATCTCATGAGAAGGTCGGCGCGGGGGGCAGGGAGGCGAAATCGAGCGGGCGGCTCGCGTCGCCAGGGGTCAGGCCGCCAGTTAGGGCGATGTCGACCGTGGAGACGTAGAGCCGAACCCCGTTCCGGACAGGCCCTGGCTCCGATCCCGTTCTGACAATCCTGAGGTGGCCCGCGGGGAAGCCGGCGAATGGTCGGTCATTGTGGCATCCCTGGATGCCGGACTGAATCTGCTCGGAGAATCCGACCTCGACCCTGAGGCAGGGATACGTCAGACCCTCCAGATCAATCGAGGTAGTCCGGCCGGGGTCCGCGACCGCTCCGGACAAGGCCTCCTCGAACGGCCTGAACCGGAGCGCTGGGGCTGGGCCTACCGCGCTCGCGGCGGAACTGACGCGTGCGCCCAGGCCGATCGGGATCGCGACGCCGATGGCGGAGAGGATCGATCGACGGTTAAGGGACATGGTCCTGGGTCCTTCGAAATGGGCCGTGGGCGGCACGGCAGCGACTCGCGGGACGATGAGATGGTGATGAGGCTGGGGGCCCGCGCACGCTGGCCCCCAGCCCTGATCAGACGGCTTATCGCTCTGCGCCGGCTCGGTCCCAGAAGCGGATCTTGCGGCAGGCGGCGATGAAGGCTTCGCAGTCACCCGGGGCGTTGAGGGGGACGAATCCCTCGTCGAGAGCGACGCCCGCCTTCTCCAGGAGCGGAGAAGCGGCGGCGGCGTAGGCGATGAACTTCCGGTGCGCCGCGGCGTCGGCGACGAAGTCGCGGGCGGCGGGCAGCGTGGTCAGCAGCGTCGCACCCTCCTTGGAAGGGAGGATCGCCACGGCGTCGAAGAGCACCGACGGGCCCCCTTCGAGCTTCTCATCGGCGTCGTGCCAGGCGCCGGCCGAATCCTTCACGCCGCCGACTTCGGGAGCGACCAGCTTGAGCACCGCCCCTTCGGCCTTCAGCGCCTTGCCAAGGGCAGCCAGGACGCCGGCGTCGACCCCGTCGGTGACGAGGGCCGCGACCTTGCGCCCGGCGAAGCTCTTGGGGCCGTTCTTGATGATGCTCAGGGCCGGAGAGGGCTTCAGGTCCTGACGAGTCGGCCGCGCGGCCGTGGCCGCCGCAGGGATGTCCTTCAGCCGGAGCCCCTTGGCCACCGCATCGGCGAGGCCGGCGTCGATATTCAGCAGGTGCGAGACCATCCGCGAGCGGATCGCCGGGGTCTCCACCTTGCTCAGCTCGAACGTCAGGGCGTTGGCGATGTGCTTCTGCTCGAGCCCGGTCTGGCTGATATAGAACTGCCTCGCTTGGCTGTAATGGTCGGCGAACGTCTCCGAGCGAGCCCTCACCTTGGGTCCTTCTACCTGAGCCGGATAGCTCTGATAGCCGGTGGCCGGCGTCTCACGCGGTCCGCCCGCATCGCCCCAGGAGTTGGGTTCGTAGTTCACCCTGCCCTTGGGATTGTGCATGGCCATGTGGCCGTCTTGCTGGAAGTGGGCGAACGGGCATTTCGGGGCGTTGATCGGGATGTGGGTGAAGTTCGGGCCGCCGAGCCGCTTGAGCTGGGTGTCCAGGTAGGAGAAGTTCCGCCCCTGAAGCAGTGGATCGTCACTGAAGTCGATCCCGGGCACGACATTCTGCGTGCAGAACGCGACCTGCTCGGTCTCGGCGAAGAAGTTGTCGACGCGGCGGTCGAGGACCATCCGGCCGACGGGGCGGATCGGAACCAGCTCCTCGGGGATCAGCTTGGTGGCGTCGAGGACGTCGAACTCGAACTTCTCGGCGAATGCTTCGTCGAAGAGTTGGAGGCCCAGTTCCCATTCCGGGAAATCTCCGGCCCCGATCGCGTCCCACAGATCACGCCTGTGGAAGTCGGGGTCGGCCCCATTGATCTTGACCGCCTCGTTCCAGACGACCGATTGCAGGCCCTGCTTCGGCTTCCAGTGGAACTTGACGAAGGTCGACTTCCCCTCGGCGTTGACCAGCCGGAAGGTGTGGACGCCGAAGCCCTCCATGAACCGGAACGAACGTGGGATGGTTCGGTCGGACATGATCCACATGACCATGTGCATGCTCTCGGGTGAGAGCGAGATGAAATCCCAGAAGTTGTCGTGCGCCGTCTGCGCCTGCGGGAACCCTCGGTCCGGCTCTTCCTTGGCGGCATGGACGAAGTCGGGAAACTTGATCGCGTCCTGGATGAAGAAAACGGGGATGTTGTTGCCGACGAGATCCCAGTTCCCTTGCTTGGTATAAAACTTCACCGCGAATCCGCGGACATCACGGGCCAGGTCGGCCGACCCTTTGTTGCCGCCGACGGTCGAGAAGCGGACGAACAGGGGGACCTTCTCCCCGGCGCGCTGGAAGAGGTCGGCCCTGGTGACGTCGGCGAGCGACCCGTAGTTCTCGAAATAGCCGTGGGCCCCGAAGCCTCGTGCGTGAACGACCCGCTCGGGGATGCGCTCATGATCGAAGTGGAAGAGCTTTTCGCGGAGGTGGAAATCCTCCAAGAGCGTCGGGCCGTGTGCTCCGACCTTGAGTGAGTTCTGGTCGTCTGCGACGGGGATGCCCTGCTGCGTGGTCAGCCCAGGCCTTCCCGTTCCGGCCACCTGATGAGTCTCGCCGCCTGCTCCCATGGCCACCTCCACGTCGCCGAAACGCGCGGGGGTGCGAGCGTCGTCTGCTGGCTCGGCCATTCGCCAATCCTCGTATTTTAGGGATGAATTCTCGAGAAGCCCGGTCGAGCTTCAAGCGAATTCGCAAACGTCATACCAAACACCTGTCCAGTCTTGGCCATCCCGATCGGGGAGAGGCACGTTGCATGGACGACCAGAGCAACCTTCTGCCGAGGAGTGTCGCCGTGGGTCTCCCCACCCGCTTGCTCGCGGAGGCAAGCGATCCGTGACCGAACTGGACGCGTGGAAGCCCGAGAGCGGCGCGAGCGACGCCGACAAGACCGACTCCCTATCCGTCATCCCTGGGGACGAGCATGAATTCCGACATCTCGAGTTCCCAGACGCAGGCCACGAACCGCCAAGATCGGACGATTTCCATAAGCGTCGACGAATCAGTCTTCAATCCATCAGGAATGCAGCAAGTTTCGAGGGTTTCAATTCAGAGATCACAACCGACATTCGCTCTGAGAGCAACGCAAAGCGGGCCGCCTGTTGCCAGGCGGCCCGCTTCAATTTCAACACGTCCTAGTCGGGGCGGCGGGATTTGAACCCACGACCTCTAGACCCCCAGTCTGGAGGTCGTGCGTAGGACATGACTTGAAATAGCGTTGATATTGCGTGTGATTCCCCACGATTCCGGCGTTTTCTCGAGCTTCGGCCCCTTTCGCACATCGCCCTTAGATTGGGCTTGGGCGGGCGACGATGTGTCAGAATTGTGTCATGACGCATTGCCCGAGACCGGGAGGTTCCGTAGAATCCGGCGACCCACCCCCGAGGAGTCGGACGCCGTGGCATCCTATGACTTCGATCCCAAGAGCGGACGCTATCACATCCGCTTCCGGCATGCCGGCAAGCCCTACAAGCGTGCCCTCCTCCTCAAGGACGACCGGGCCGCCATGACCCTCTGCGGGCGGGTCGAGGAGACCCTGCGGGACATCGCGCTCGGTCGGTGCACCGTGCCGCCGGATGCCGAGGTCGGGGCCTTCCTCCTGTCCGGCGGGAAGGTGGCAGCCAAGCCCCAGCCCGTCGCGGCACCTCTCACCCTCGGGCGACTCTTCGACCTCTACCAGGCCGGGGTCGCCGCCGAGAACAAGGCCGCCTCAACCCGCTACACCGAGGACATCCACGTCGTCCACCTCAAGCGGCACCTGGGCGGAGGGGGCCCCGTCACTGCCGTGGACCTCGCCGCCGCGAATCGCTACGTCGCGACCCGACGCAAGGATCTCTTCCGCGGCCGCCCGGTAGATGGCGCGACCGCTAAGAAGGAGTTGAAGACGCTGAGGATCATCTGGGCCTGGGGGCAAAAGCACGGGCACCTCCCCGGTCCGCCCCCCTTCGCCCTCGGGGATGTCGAATTCCCCAAGGGCATCGAGAAGGAACCCTTCCGCACCCGCGACCAGATCGAGGCCATCATCGCCGGCGGCCGGGTGGCTGAGCAGGACGCGAGGCGCTACTGGGAAGGACTCTACCTGACGAGAGAGGAAGTCCGCGAGGTTTTGGGCTACGTCGGCGACCACGCCGCCCACGATTTCGTCCATCCGATGTTCTGCGTCGCCGCCTGCACAGGGGCGAGACGCTCGGAGATCGTGCGTTCGCAGCGTGAGGACTGGGACCTCGACGCCGGCGTGGTCGCGATTCGCCAGAAGAAGCAGGACAAGTCGCGGACGTTCACGCGACGCTATGTTGAGGTCAATTCGTTGCTTTCCGGCGTGATGAGTACCTGGTTCGCCAGCCACCCCGGCGGCGCATCGGCGTTATGCCTGCCCGACGGCAGGCCGCTCACGGTCTCGCTCGCGGACGATTACTTCGAGCGAGCCTTGAAAGGGAGCCGTTGGGAGAAGGTCCTGAGGGGCTTCCACGTCTTCCGACATACGTTCGCGTCGCTGCTGGCGAGCGAAGGGGTCGATCAGCGGGTGATCGACGCCTTCATGGGGCACAGCACCGAGATCAGGGTTCGCTACCAGCACCTGTTCCCCAAGGACCGCGCGAGTGCCATCGGCCGACTGCTCGGCTAACTGGTCCGTAGTGGCAGCAGGCCTTCGTTGCGGATGCGGGTCAACTCGTCGTGATTGATCATCCATTCCTTGGACGTGCCGCGACCGCAGTGCCTCTTGTCGGCCCGGACGCGGCCATGGCGACACCACTCGCGTACCGTGAATTCGGCCTTGCCGAGCTCCACAGCAACCTCGGCGGTCGAGTAATAGTCCTTGAGCGTCCTCTGGCTCACAAGGAGGTTGCGCATCTCGACGAGTTGAACCTCGATGCGGTCGAGCCGGGCGGCGATGTCTTGGGTGTTGTCCTTGTGGAGCATGGGGCACCGGGTGACAGCGGATTCATGGACGGACGTGCTCGGCCTGCGTGCTGTTCGATCGACTGGGGCCTACTGAGCCATTTGGGATGAGGGCATCACGGCGGTGAGCTGGGCGGCCACCCCGACCCCTCGAACGCCTGGGGCAAAACCGTCGTCCAGCGTTCGAGGGGAGCCGAGACGCGGACGGCGGCCAGCTGGTCGAGCAGCTCGCGGCGAGGGGCCGCCCGGTAAACGCTCGCCCGTCGACGTTGGGCGGGTCGGCAATGGGCCGCCGCGAATGAGCTGCTCGCACCGACGGGCATGAACGGCAGGCCGGAAAAGCGCCCGTGGCCTCCCGACTCGGCCCGGGCGGCGACGCGGCGTTCCCACTCACACGCCTTTTGTAAGCGTCGCCAACTCGTCGAGCAAAGGGACGCCGACTGGATGTCCCAAGCTGGAGTGATAGGCCCGGGGGCTGAGGCGGATGATCCCACGCATGCTTCGACGTTCTCCTTGCTCCCCCGTAGCGGAGCGGTGCTGGCGAGTGGGTCCCGCCCGGCGTTCATTCGCCGCCTCGCGCGAGGCATTCGCGCTGGACCTGAACTGCCCGATTCCACCGGCCTTCGAGCTCCAGCTCGACCAGGAGTCGTGAGTACTTGCGGCGGCCGCAGTTGGGGATGCCATTCTCATAGCTTCGCAGCCGGCCCGCCCTGGCCTGCAAGGACGCGGTACGCTCCGACACCCCGAACAGGGCCGCGACCTCCCGCTGGCAGATTGCGTCCGTTCGGGGGTCGGGGATGGGTCGGGACTCGAGGATGTGCTCCATGTCGCAAGCCTCCACCAAGATCAAGAACTTGCTTGCCTTATCAGCATTCCACCAGTAATCTACTTCGACAATCAGATAATAACTTTTCCAACTCCGCAAAACAACCAATACCCCTCTTGGTACTCCCATGCCACGTAAAACCTCCTACATTTCTCTGGACCCCAAGACGCCGGTCGGGCGAGTTTCGCTCGCACTCCACGACGTCTGGGGCGGTAATCAGCGAAGGATGGCGGAGGACGTGGGCGTGACGCAGTCGGCAATCTCTCAGGTAGTCCGGGGCGACAAGCCCCCCGGCCGTCGCCTCCTCGAACTCGTCGCCGCCGACACCAAGGTCAATGCCGACTTTGTGCTCCGGGGCATTGGAGGGACGGCCGCGGCTGTGTCGCCGGAGGTCTTGGGGGGGGATTGGATGGTCCCCGTGGCCGCCAGCATCCTTCCCGGCCACCCTCTGCGGCATCAGTCCCTGCTCACAGGGGCTCGCCTGCCGGTCGCAACCTTCTACCGTGCCGAGTCTCGTTACCTTCTCGCCTTGCAGCCGAGCGACCCCGTCGTACGGGCCGAGGGCGAGCGGGTCGCTCCAGGCGATCACCTCCTGATGGAGACCGATCGAGAGCTCTGGGTGAATAACAGGATGGTTTTGGTCGGGAAATTAGTCGCCCTCCGTCTGGTCGGAGTGAGCGGAATCGACTTCGTGCTCGCCAGGGCCGACATGGACCCGATGACCCGCGAACTTGCGTTCGATTGCTTCGGTGTCGGCCCTCCTGCGATACCGGCTGGATTGCCGGTTCGACCTATTCAAATGCGAAAGAAATCTACCCCGGAGACGCTCGCCCCAGCAGAGTCCGATTCCGCACAACCAGTTCCTTCACTCGAGCCCGCTCAAGCAATTCGATCGGAAGGTGGGCTGGCCCGCCCTGCGCTCGATGATGTCGCCGCATTCTGCATCCTGCTGATCCGAACGTGAACGACAGCTAAGAGGCCAGCGGCACTGCCTACAGACCTTGCTCATGAGGTCGCCACCCACGCGAAGGAAGGCCGTCCGCACATGAAATCAAGACCAGCCAGGGCGTGGTCCCGAAGGCTGCGGCTACCGCTCGCCGGAAGCAGCAGCGGCCGAATTCGAGGCCGACGAAGCGTGGCCGGCACCGCCCCTAGATTCGCGACACTCCGACCGTCCTCCCGGGTGGTCGAGTAACCCCCCCAACGGAGGACGGGGCGAGGCCGACAAGTGGGCCGCGATAAACACGGGTAAGGTCGCCGTGACGAAGGGCGGGGCCACCAACGATAAGCAGAGTGGATCAGGAGACGAGCTGACAATCGACGAGTCGTCCAAGCTCGTCGGGACGCGGGCCCGGCCCTCCGCTAACGCGGTCGCCCCATCCCGGCCGCCGGCGAGCATCGCGTAAATCACAAGCCAGGTGCACATCGAAATAAGGTCGGCATTCCGCATAGTTCGCCGCCATTAGGAGCAACCGGAGATGAGAGCGAACGACGATCAGCGCGAGGCGCTTTACAATGACCGGGCCACCGGAGCGGCCGGCATGATCCAGGTGCCGGCCGAGCGCATCACAACGCTAAACGGCTTCATGGTCGACCTCGACCCGGGCAAGCTGGCTCCCAACAACCCCATCTTTCCGCCGGCGGACTCGCCTCGCGCGTTCCACGAGTCCATCAAGCCCGTCCTGGACCGCCACCCGCTGGCCCGCCACGCCGAGGTTCGCGCCAGCGGCACCGGCCTGCACCTCGTCTTCAATTTAAACCCGCCCATTGAGCTGCAGACGGCGCCAGCCCAGCAGCGATGGAAGGCCATCGTCGAGGCGACCCAGTACACCTTGCCAGGCGACCTGGAATCGCCCGGCATCACCGCCCTGACCCGCCCGATCGGCTCGATCAACTCCAAGAATGGAGCCAGGGTCGAGATGCTCGCCCCCGGCCAGCCGGTCGATCCGGCGCGTGTCGTCGAGTTCATCGAGGGCCTTGCCAAGGCTCCATTCAAGGTGATAGCGACCGTCCTGCTCGGCGACGACCGCGTCCGGCCCTGCCCCGCCTGTCGGGGAGAGGGCTCGCGGCTCGACATCCTCGACCAGTTCGGCAAGTGCTACGGCGGCTGCTCGAAGGTGACCCTGGAGCGGTTGTTCGACCTCATCTACCAGCCCGCCCCTCGGGCCGGGGCTCCGCGAGGCCGTCCGAAGAGCCGTCGCACGCCCGTCGTCAAGCTGCCCGTGCGTGCGGCCAGGCCCAAGCCACGAAAAAAGTCGCGTTGATCGGGCAAGAGCGTCCGGCGGGGATGGCCCAGGGTTCGAGAGGCCGGAGTCACCCCCGCCGGAGCATCAAAGAAGGGGAAATTGCATCATGGCAACAACCGATTCCCCCGGCAAGAGCCTGTGGGACAAACTCCGCAAGGCGTTGCACGCCTTCCGGCTCGGGCCGGTCGTCGGCGATCGAACTCGCCCGGTCATCCATGGCGTCAACGGCCGGGGCGAGCTCATCGACGGCATGACGGTCGACGGCTTCCTCGCCCAGGCCGGCCGCATCCTGGCGGACAGCGGCCGGGTCTATGACTTCGAGGGCACGATCTGCTACGAGTCCGCCCAAGGGGATCACGCCCAGCTGATGCCGCTGGCCACGCAGGGCAAGGCCGAGCCCCATGCTGCCGGAATCCTGACCAATCTCTTCGTCGTCGGCGCAGGAGACCGGCAGAGCCTCCCAGCGACGAGGCTTGTCGGGGCCCTGCTCGCCGACGAAGGCCTGCGGCAGCATCTCCCCATCATCCGCCACTACGCCCGCCGCCCCGTCTTCGACGAGGATTTCCAGCTCTGCCGACCGGGCTGGAACCCCGACTCGGGCATCCTGGTCCACGGACACGAGATCGAGCCCGCCTCATCGGTGCCGACACCCGGTCCGGAGTCTGAGCTCCTCGACCGGCTGCCTCCTCGCCTGAAGGGGCTGCTCGGCGAGTTCTGCTGGCGCTCGGAAGCCGACCTGGCCAACGCCTTGGGCGTGTTGCTGACCGGGATGCTGATGAATCACTTCATCGACCGCCCGCATCCGGTGGTCCTCGTCGACGCCAACCAGCCAGGCCTGGGCAAGACGCTCCTGGTCCAGGCGATCGGCCGCATCCTCGACGGCCACGAGCCGGCTCGCATCCCGCTGGCCAGCGACGAGGAGCTGGAGAAGCGTCTCTGCGCGCAGATCCGCGACATGCGGTCGAGCCTATTCTTCTTCGACAACGTGCGCGGCACGGTCGAGTCGGCTTTGCTCGAGCAGAGCGCCCTGTCGCCGGTGCTGACCTTCCGGATCCTCGGTCAGTCGACGGTGATCCGCCGGCCGAACGCCTACCTCTGGGCCGTGACCAGCAACGCGACGACGGGCACGTCGGACTTCATCCGGCGGGGCGTGCCGATCCGCCTGCACCACGAGGGCGACCCGAAGGGCAGACGCTTCGGGGGCGATCCCCTGGAGTTCGCCACTCTTCACCGGCTGGAGATCCTCGGCGAGCTTGCAGGAATGGTGGTGCGGTGGGTGCAGGAGGGCCGGCCCGCGGCCGCAAGGCCGCATCGCTGCGCGGCGTGGGCGGCGACGATCGGCGGCATCCTGGACGCCGGCGGACTGGGCGATAAGTTCCTCGGCAACCTCACGGAGGCCGAGGCGGCGATGGACCAGGACCTTCAGGCCCTGGCCGCATTGGCCGAGCAGGTCGCGGCGAAAGACCCCGCACGTGCCATCGCGGCGGTCGGCGACGACTTGGCGGGCAAGGGGATGCCCGCGGCCGGATGGGTGTCGAGCTTCGCCGATGCAGGTGTCGCCCGCGACAGGCTGGCCGCCATGACGACGAGGGGCAAGGAGACCGCGGTCGGTTCCTTCCTGGGGGCGAAGCTCGGCCGGTCGACCGTAGTCGCAATCGGCGAGCGGGAGGGGACCGCCACGCTCCGTATGCGAGATGCCAAGCGCCATCAGAAGCTCTACTTCTTCGAGTTTACCACCGCCGAGCCGGCAGGGAGCCCAGAGCCGAATCAGGCCGCTGATGCGGCGGGCAACTCGCAGCCGCTCGGCCCGAGGGGGATGGATGTGGCCGTCGCCCTCGTCGAGGAGTCACCGATGTTGACAGGATCGCCCCCGGCGCCTACCCCACCGGCCGGAGAAGCGGGGCCTGTCGCCACTTCAGGCCCTCCGGCCGGGGGGGATCCGGAGTGGCTCTGAGGGTGAACCTGGTGAATGTCTCTGAACCTCCAACGAGACGAGGTTCGCCCGATTTATTCCGTTCATCTGCTTTCTGTTAGGGAGAGACGGTGAACCTGGTGAACCTCTCTCTTGGAGGGAGATGCAGGACCTCTTCTCCGGGATTCATCCCCTGCCGTAAACACTATCCGAGGGGGATCCGACATCCAGGTCCACTCGGCCTTGAGGCGACGCAAACTTTCTGGTCATCGACCCTTAAATGAGGTGAACCTCGTCCGAGGATAGGTTCACCCAGCGGATTGAAACGGACAAGCTCCATCGCTCTCGAGCAGGCAACCAAGGACCCTCGCCCATGTTTGACATCACGTTGGGACGCTACTCATGCCCGTTCCGGGAGTGGACCCCTGCCCAGGGTCGCGTCTTCGACGGCCTGTTCGCCTACGACACCGAGACGACCAGGATCGACGAAGACCGCCCCGACCTCACGCCAGGCCTGGTCCTGGCCGCCGCCTGCGATGGCAACCAGGGCGTCCTGGTGCCCCGCGCCCAGGTCCCGGCCTTCTTCGCGGCCCATGCGGGGCAAGGCTTCATCGCCCACAGCGCCGCGTTCGACCTGAAGGTCACCCAGCCCGTCCTCGGCGACCGTCTCGATCTCTACGAGCTGGTCGAGCAAAATAAGGTGTGGGACACGATGATCCTCAAGCGGCTGCTGTCGCTGGCCACGGCCGGCCACACGGCACGCGGCGAGGCCGGCCTGGACGCCTGCGTGAAGGCCCACCTCGGCCTCGACCTGCCCAAAGGAGTCGTGGATCTCGAGCGGCGTGAAGTCCGCACCGGCTTCGGCCGGTTCCTGGGCCGCCCCCTGGCCGAAATCCCCGAGGTCTACCTCCGCTACGCAGCCGGCGACCCGCTGGCGACCTGGCACCTATTCTGGGAGCTGAACCGGCAGATCACAGAGGTGCTGCAGGGCGCAAATCAGGTCTGGGGCTATGTCGACGCCGACTGGCTCCGGGACGTCGTCCGCCGCTTCGGCCCGTTGACGCACCACATCCAGCTCCGGGCCAGCATCGTCACGGACGTGCTCAACGCCAACGGGATCGCCGTGGATCGGGGCCGCCGGGCCGAGAAATTGAGGCTCGTCGAGGCCGTTCGCGACAGGGCCAAGGAGGCCCTACGCCGGGCCGGCTATCTGGTGGGCGAGCACGGCAGCGGTAAGGCCTTGCAGTCGATCCTGGCCCAGTTCGCCCGCGAGCACCCGGGTGTCGACATGGCCCGGACGCCCTCGGGCGAGCAGTACTCGGCGGCCGAGGAGGACCTGACCTCGCTGGCCACGGAGGGCGAGTTCTTCGCCGACTACGCGAAGTTCAAGGCCGCCGACAAGCTCGCGTCGACCTACCTGCGCAAGATGGACCGGCCCCGATTGCACCCGAAGTTCGGCTATCTGGTCGCCTCGGGGCGGACCAGCTGCGGGGGCGGCTTCAATCTCCAGAACCTGCCGAGGGAGAAGGCCGAGAAGTCCGCTTCGAACACCATCCGGGGCTGCTTCGTGCCGGGCGAGGAGAACGTCTTCATCGACGCCGACTTCTCGCAGATCGAGCTGGTCGTTCTGGGCTACGCCCTGGAGCATCAATTCGGCCTAAAGTCCGAGCTGGCCTCGTTGATCAACGGCGGGCAGGACGTCCACCGGCTGATCGCCGCCGCCGTGCTCGGCAAGGCCCCCGAGGACGTCACCAAGGACGAGCGCGACAGCGCCAAGGCCGTCTCGTTCGGGCGGCCCGGGGGCATGGGGGCCGAGCGACTTCGCCAGGTTGCCAAGGCAGGCTACGGCAAGGACCTCACGGTCGAGGAAGTCGAGGGGCGGATTCATGCCTATCACGAGCTCTGCCCGGAGCTTGACGCCTTCCTCAAGGACGAAACGGACACCGGGCTGGCCCTGGCCCTCGCCCTGAACCTGACACCGGCCGAATACTGCCGTGCCACCGGCAAGGCCTTCGACCCGGCGGACCAAGAGGCTCACCGGCCGCAGGCTTGGCTCGGGGGCATGCTGCTGAAGGTGCTCCGGGACGAGACGCCGGTCACCCTGCGGGGCGAGGGCCGGCCCTACTCGCCGGAGGAGATTGACTTCTTCTGGGGGCGGGCTCAGGGCTTGGAGATCAAACTCAAGCCGAGGCAGGCCGCCAAGCTGGCGGCCCGCCAGGCCGACGTCCCGCTCTGGGAAGCGTTCCGCCGATGGGCCGGCCGCCGGCCGATGTTCACCCTCACGGGCCGACTGCGGGCCAACACGACCTTCTCCAGCAGCCGCAACAACGTCTTCCAGGGCCCGGCGGCCGACGGGGCGGTCATGGCCATGTGGCTGGCCTGGCGGGCCGGATTCAAGCTGGTGGATTTCGTCCACGACCAGCTCGTGGTCGAGTCGCCCGCCGACGACCAGGTCCCCAGGCGCGTCGCCGAGCTCGATGAGCTGATGACGCGAGGCATGCTGACGATCGCCCCGGGCATGGCGGTGAAGGTCGAGACGGTCGTGACCCGGTCCCTGAATAAGACGGACCTGGACCCTCGCTACGATGACGAGCGGGGTTTGGCGAGGGATAGGACGGGCATGCCGAAGCTTGCAGGTTAGATCCGGTGGCGGAGGGCGGCCTCCCTTTCGAAACCTCAGAGGCCGCATCCGCCCATTTCGAGTGGCGACGTCCATCGGTTGGAATCATGTCCTCGTGCTCTCCAAACAAAAACGCTCGGACCCAGTCTGCTCCGCCGGCGGCCGGCCGCACCCTATCACCTCGAAAGGGAACGTGACGGGCGGCGCCACGAGGTTCTGCCACCTCGCTCAAACGCTGAGAGAATAACGGCCGCACTGCAGGGACGGCTGAAGGGTGGACGACGCCCGAGGCTGCTCTGCTCGCCGCACATCGACCGGTCCCGCGAACGTTAATGCGCGGGCCAAGGGCAGGTTCGACCGGGGGCAACTCGGACAAGCCCCGCTGGCGATTGCGATCACCATCGCGGAGCAATCCCCTGCCCGCCTCGCTCGCTGATCACACCTCCAGGGGAAGGGATCGCGCAAAGCCACGGCCGATAAGCCGATGGTGACCGGCGATGATTCGCGAAAGCTCGAGAGGGGGGTCCAGCACCTGCATTTCTGATTACGTTTATCGATAATCTCTGGGGCCGGTACTTCTCAGCTTCCCACCCGCTCGTCGCGGCAAGCCCCGACCGATTGTCCGGCTCGGGCAGGCCGGCGACCATCCTCGGATTGTCCCACGTCGGCAGCGGCCCCGGTCCTTGCCGCCGTCCTGGCGAGGAATTCTCGGGGATTCGCGGTTTTGCCGCCGGCATCGCGATATGATCGAAGGGTCGGCAAGGATGCACATGTTCGCCGAAGTCTCGCCGACCAGGGCTCTTTCCGAGGTGTCGAACATGGCCAGCAGGAAGCGGACCAGGACCGATCCCCGGAGGGCCGCCGGCCCCACCGTCCGCGAAATGCGTGAGCAGGCAACCCGCGACGGAGACGTCGACGCGCTGTGGGCCGAGCTCACCAAGCGGCATTTCTCGATGGTCGACCAGGAGGAGCTGTTCGGCCTCCTGCTCCGCGCCCTGGAGGTCCGCGGCCGCCGCGATCCCGAGGCGTTCGCCGCCGACAACTTCGTCCGGATGATCGGCTTCGTCTCTTATCTCATGATGAGGAGCACGTTCTACATCAACCATCGGATCGCCCAGCACGGCCGCGCCACGCAGACCAAAGGCCCCGCAGACCTCCCCGCCGACGTCTCCGGGACGCTGCTCCCCCGCATCATGGACCTCCAGGGCCACCTCGCCGAGTTACTGCAGGCCCAGGCCGGCAACGCCCGCCAGTGGGAGCTGGCACGCGCCAAGCGGGCCGACAACGATCGGCGAGCCGGCGGGGGCGGCAAGTCCGCAGCGGTGCGGCGGGAACGGACGTCGCCGGCATCCGCGAACGGTCATTCGACGCCGCCGAAGGCCCCTCGCGAGAAGCATCACAAGGTGCGGAGGGCCGAGCCCCCGGACGGGGCACTGAATGGATTTCCGGAGCCCCCCCTCGCCATCGCACTTCCTGTCAACCGGATCGGTCGATACATGGACGGCCAGGGATCGGCCAGCGAAGGGAGCCACGGTGATGAATGAGGCTCGCGTGACGGCCGGCTGCGACGACCTGGAGGCCCGCTGGGCGACCATCCTTCGCAAGCTGGAGGCGAATGCCGGGGTGCTGGCCAGGCAGGGCACGCTGGTCGCCAAGGACTCCCGCGGCCGACGCGTCTGGGCCGTTCGATTTGTCGCCGAGGCGGACGGGCGTCGGGTGCACCGGGCGATCTACGTCGCGGGCGACGATCGCCCCGAGCTGGTCGATCGGACCGCGCAGCTGCTGTGCGAGTATCGCCTCCAGGGGCGGTGGGCCGGGCAAGTCGAGGTCTATGCCCGTCTCGCCGCCGGGTCCGTCGGCCTCGCCCGCCGCCTGGCTTCGAACCGGAGGCCGTCGGGATGACCGGCATCATCGGGAGGTGTCAGGAGTCCCCCCCGTGGGAGTCGCGATCCTGCCCGCGTAGGGCAAGGATCCGAGCGTTCTCGGGAGAAAGTAGCCCCCCCGGAGGGGATGCCCGAATCGAGGGAGGATGGAGCATGGAAGCGAGGACAGTTTCCGGAGTCGTCCAGCTGGCAGTCAAGGGCCTCGAGCGGGCAACCGCCAGGCTGATCAACCTGCTGAAGAGCCCGGACGAGGCGGTCCGTGCGGGCGCATCCGCCGCCCTGCGCGGGCTCGACCCGCCGCCGATCTGGGAACTGTTCAGGACACTGCGCAAGGCCGGGGACGCGGCGTTCAAGGTCGAGATCATCCGGGTCATGGGCGGCCTGGGCGAGAGCTACCGGATCCACGTCGCCCTGGCCTTTGCCGAGCTGTGGCAGGCAGGTGACCCCGCGATCAGGCGAGCGATTGTCGACGCCTTCATGCAGATGGGGCCGGCGCCCGCCGAGGCGATCTTGAACTCCGCCCGGACCGTTCCATCGCCAACCCCCAAGGGAGGCGGCCGAAACCGCACACGGCCCTCTTCCCCACCCCGATCGGATTGAAATCGACCTGGCCCGACTGCAGGATCCTTGCTGGTCCAATCATTGGCGGCCCGTCGAGTGCGGCCGAGATCAACCGGGCGAGCCTTGTCGCGGGGGGCGTTGCCGCGTCAAGGACGGTTGTGACCGGACGGCGGAAACGCCTCGGAATGGAACGCCCCTCACCGTCGGGCATCCTGACCCGGCTGGGGGCTGATCGCCCGATTCTCGGGGGCATGGCCGCGGCCGGAAGGTGCAGCCGACCCAATCACCGCACAACGGCGGCAAACGACCGGACGGCGTTGTTGCAGAGGGGGTGAGGATCGCCGAGGTGCTTCTCGTGGGCTCGAGCAGCCCGGGGGCCGCCGCGAAGGCGGTCAAGGGGGCGGTCCTCGGCCTCGATGGCCGAAGCTCGAGCGGTCCGGAAAGCACTCAGTGATTAACGTCAATCGGCGGTGCGGCCTTTCACCTTCGAGTAGGGCCCCGGGGCGGCAGGGCGGCGAGCATTCGAAGCGTCCGCCGGCTCTGTCGAACCCGACGGCTCTGTCGAGGCAGCGGGCGCCTGCCCGGTTCACCGGTTCCGGCCACACCGGAGTGGTTGGTCGGGTGCTTCATCGAAAACGGCTGGTGCCAGGCCGGCGTCATGGGCCGATCGGGCGAGTCGATCCTGTTTTTGCAGCGCTCGCCCGGGGGCGAGCTGAATCCGCCGCGTCCGACTCGCCCAGAAATGTCCCGATCTCCGGGGATCGAGATCGACCGATCCTACAGCCCGTCCGGAATGGAATCGAACGCGCGTCATCGCGCGGCTCGCCGCGAGGCCTCGGCGGCTGATCGCTGCGATTCGTCAACGATCTGTCGGAAGGCCCACCGCCAGCCTCGACCATTCGCTTCGCTCGAGTAGCGGAGGAAGAGCGGGCCGGGAGTTGTCGCGAGTTTGTACGCCCTGACGGCCCGCTCCTCCGTCGGTTCACGCTCGATCTGCGCAATCAATCCGACGACCGCGTTTCATCCACAGTTGATCGGTGAGGCCGCTCCGGGAGCGAGAGGCCCGCTGCGGCACGCTCCTCGGCCGCCGGTAAAACCGCGATTCGGACCGGGCAACGAGTCAGCATCCCGGGATTTTCGATCCGTCGCGATCAGGTCGGGATCGGCACTCGCACGAGGTAGCCGTCGTGGCAAACGACGAGCAACTCGCCGGTCGGGCGACTGGCGAAGGCGGCGACGGCGGAGGGGATGGTCTCGGGCGCGGTACGCCAGGGCACGAACTTGCTGGCCCCGCATCTCATCCAGTCGATTCGAGAGGATGACACCGCCGCGACGAGCCCCTCGCGGACGATCGCGGCGGCCAGATAGCCTCGCTCATCCACCCCTTGTGAGGAATTCCGGGCGATCACCCGACCGTCCCGCAATCGAGAGCAATGCAGGGTCCCCGCTTCATCCAGGCCGGCGAGCTCGAGCCCACCGTCCGCGAGGGGGAACCAGCTCAGGGGGGTGGTTTGCAGGAACTTGCCCTGCGGCTCAGGCCTCCAATTCAGCCCGATCGTGCGCAGGTTGTCGCCCTGAGGATCGAGCTGGCACAACTGCCGCCCATGGAACGCCAGGATCGTGAAGTTCCATGGGTCACATCCGCTCGTTTCATGGAACAGGGCCGCCGGGGGCTGGGATTCGCCGTCGGGCAATGCGAGGCTCCGCAAAGACGCGAGCGAGCCTACCGAGAGCAGATGCAGGGCTGCGCCGTCCCAGATCCCGACCAGGCTCTCGGCAGCCGCCCTCGCGATCGGGGTCAGCCAGGGGGCGAACACGTCCCCGATCGGCTTCCCGGTCAGGATCGCGTAGCGACCGTCGGGCTGGCGGGCATAGGAGCCGATTGTCCCTCGCCCCACCGTGTGGGATCGGAGCACGACGAGGTGCTCGCCCGCCGGGTCGGTCGCGAGTGCCGAGACCGGCAGGTCGTTGGAGGCCACGAAGACGGCCTCCGAAGTCTGCGGCCGGAAGGCCCACACCTCGCCGCTCGAAGTCCCCAGGAACACCTCGCCGGACTCCGACGCGCCCGCGACCGCGCCGACGGTCCCCGTGCAGACCCGGAACCGCGATCTCGTATGCGGCCTCGTCGGGAGAGCCGCCGCGGCGGGCCGGGGCGAGGCGCCGACCGCGTGGAATGCATCACTGACCACGGCCGCCGGCCAGGAGGGAGTCGCCCCCAGGAGCGACGAGACGAGGGTGGCCGCCTTCTCACCGGCCAGCACGCGGCCGCGGAGGCAGGCGGCAAGCCCCATCAGGGCCCGGTCGCGCAGCTCGTCGCGGGCCTGCTCGAGCCCGGGACGGTCGCCGAGGGTGGCCACCTCGTTGTAAAATCTCCCCGGCTCCGCAGTTCCATGGCTCGTGGAGAAGTGGACGTCGGCCTCGTCCACGAGCAATCGGAGCGACGGGACATCCGCCCGCGAGGCGAGCAGGCTGGCGATTTTCACCGCGCAGGCGACCGCGTTCGCGGCCGGCCGCCGGCCCCAGCCTTGCTCGTAATGTCGCTGCGCGAGGTCGGGTCGGCCGGCCTTCTCCAGCAGGAGATTCCCGGCAGCCAGGTGCCCCCCACCGGAGGAGGTCATGCGATTCGCGGCGACCAGGTACTCGGCCACGGCGAGCTCTTCCTCGCCCAGGCCGCGAAGCAGGTCTCCGGCGGCCTCGTGATCGCCGACCTCGCGATAGAGATCCAGGGCTCGATCGGCCTCGCCGGCCGCGGCAAACGCGAGGGCGGCCCCCCGGCGATCGTCGAGCCGGGCGAGCAGGATGACGCCCGCGTCGTGATAGAGCCCGCCGCGAAGCAAGGCCAGGGCCGCCTCGCGGTGATCGCGCAGGAGCTTCCCGTAGATGGCCGCCGCGCGACGATGGTCGCCCCGCCGTGACGCCTCCTCGGCGGCCTTGCGATACTCGCGGGAGAGGGCCGCGATCAGGTCGCCGCCTCCGAGCCAGCGATCGCCCGGGGGGTCGCTCGCCCCGCCCAGCAGGTCATCCAGCCTGTACCTGAGGTCGCGATCCGGGAGATTGTCGCCACCATGGACTCCCGAGCCGCGAGAATCGGCCGGGTCCGCCATCGGAATCGCGCGGCGGAGGGCCTTCTCGATGTCCCCCTCGCGGAATTCACGCATCAGATCGCGCAGCGCGGCGTCCTGACGACCGATCACCCCGGCATCCGGCTCGCGCCGCCTCGCCCCGTCCTTCGTTGTTTCCGCACGGCCCTCGCCGGATCTGCCCCTCAGGAACGACTTCGCGAGGTTCCAGATCCGAGAGAAACTCGATTCGCCGGGATTCCGGGTCCCCGGCCCCGATTCGTCCGCAGGTCGCGCATCGATCCCGATCGTCCCCCCGGACCCCGCGTCGAGCGCGGCCTCGGGCGACTCGTCCGGGAATTCGACGCGGATCGACTCGATTCGCTCGACCTGGGCGGGGCGGTCGGGGAGCGGGCCCCACTCGCGCCGGGGGCGCGATCGCGCGGAGAGAAGCATCGACAGCGGGAGCGATTGTCGATGGTCGAAGGCCAGCACGCGGTCGCCGGGCAGGAAGATGAGGCCCCGGTCGCGGGTCATCCCCCGGGCCTCGTCGTCCAGCAAGGCCGGCACGAGCTGCGCGTCCACGGGCAGCAACAGGTCGGGGGCGATCGCCCTGAGGCGCAGGGCCCCGGGGAGCGGATGGCCGGTCGGATCGGTCAGCCTCAGGAGCAGGCCGTCGGCGACCGGGTAGACCCGCCCGTCCGGGTCGAGTCCCAGCCTGACGCACAGGGCGAGTAGCGAGGCCGCATCGCAGCCCGCGAACAGGGCCGCAGCGGCCGGCTCCGTCTCGAGACACCTCCGGACCCGGAGAGGGACGTTCATCATAAGTTCCTCCTGATGGAGGGGCTGGCTGCCAGGAGGAACGCGGCGATCCGCTCCTCCCCCCCCGGCGTCGGGGGGCCGACATGCATCGGGACCGGGCCGACCCGCGTCCCATCCGGCGCCCAGGCGGCGATCTTCTCGCGGAAGACGAGGAACATGCAGACGACCTCGCCGGATCGATCGAGGATCGCGACCTGGCCGTACCGGTCGACGGCGGCCGTCATGGTCGGCATGTCCGCAAAAAGGATGAAACGCCTCGGATCCTCGAGGGCGGCAAGCCGGGTCGCCTCGGCGCTCGCCTCGATCCGGGGCGGAATCCAGCCGAAGGACCGCTCGACCATCGTGCCGACATCCGTGCCGGACAGGACGAACTCGAGGCGACCGCGATCCCAGCGGACCAGGTGCCGGTAGCGGCCGGCCTTGATTATGAGGAAATGCAGGCCGAGCTCCAGGCCCAGATTGGAGTGAGCCCGACCTTTCGGGGTCACGAGCGGGGGCCGCCCGACTTCCCCAACATCCTGGGACATGAGTTGACAGTCGCCAAGCCGCCAGGCGACACGGCGGCCGTCGCGGCTCAGGGCGAAGTCATTGGCGTCGCGAGGGCAGACGTGTTCGGCCGTCGACCGCAGGGTGCCCGCGACCTCGAAGATGTGGAGACTCCGCGAGCGCGGAAACCCCACCAGCAGGGCGAGGGTGCCGTTGTTCCATCGACCCTGGATCAATCGCCCCCCCTTGAGCAGAGGCCTGCCTTCGGAGAGCGGGACGTGGCAGATCCACCCCCCCTCGTCGTCCCGGATCGCGACTTCCCCGGTCTCCTCGTGGAACACGATCAGGCGACCGAACAGCCTCGCGACCTCGCCATGGCGAACGACCAAGGATTCCTGGTCCGCATCCGAGCCCGATCGGATCGCATCGACGACGCGCCCTGAGGCAGGTTCCCCGGGGCCATTTCGGACGCGGTGCCCCCTCTGTCTCAGGTCGATCGCGAAGCTCTGTCCCGTCCCGTCATGGCCGACCGCGGTATGCTGGCGGCGCGAGTAGGACCATCGGAGTCGAACGCTCGCCGCCAGCTCCAGCTCGTGCGCCGTGCACGTACGGGTCCGCAAGTCATAATGAGCCGCGATCGACCGGTGGCCTGCCGCCCCCGCGACGAGGAAGCCGCCGGCCACCCCGACCACGGCATGAACCGTGTCGAGGACCTTCCCATCGAGTTTGACCCGGGGCAGGATCTCCAACCCCGAGCCGTCGGCCCGCCAGGCGTGCAGGAGGCCGCGACCGTTCTCGAGGAGCAGCCAGTCTCCCGCGTCATCGTAGGCGAAGAGCGAATCCGAGATGGGGGCGATCGCCCCGAACGCGAACGGGAAGCCGATCGGCTCGACCTCCCCCCGCCAGCGGTGTGACGACGCTCCCTCGGGGACGGCGGCCGTCGCCGACTCCTCACGCCTCGCCCTGGCATCGGCGAGGTCGACCCGACATCGGGCGATCGCGACCGGCACGCCGGCCCTGACCTCCAGCAGGCTCACATCCCCGCCAGGGTCCGCCGCGACCGCGAACAGCCGGGCATCGCCGACCGATACGCGCATCGCGGCCACCACCTCCGGTTCGGCGAGGCTCCTGGGATGGGTCAGCAGCACGAGGTCTCGTGTCACCCCGACTTCCTCGGACATGCCGAGGGCCCTGGCCAGGCCCGAGGCGGGATTAGGCGACAGGTCGCTCGCCTCCAGGAGCTCGCCGAGTTGCTCCGCGCCCAGGCTCGAAGCATCCACGGGCTCGCCGCCGTTGCCGGTCGTCGCGAGCCGGATGACGAGCTTCCTGCGCTCGGCCTGTCCGGCCAGGGCGAGCGCCGCGGCGGCGAGCACGAGCCTGATGTCGCCCCAGGTGCGGACTCCCTGGTCGATCACGATCACCAGCTCGCGGGCCGTCGGGGCGTGCGGCACCTCGAGGTCGTAATAGAGCAGTTCCCGGGCGGCGAAACGGCGGAGGAACTCGTCCGGGTCGAGCGCGAGCTGCGAGGGCAGGATCCGTTCCGGGAGGCCTCGATTGGTCACGTCGGCATAACCGCCCAGCGGCAGCTCCGCGTGGGCCAGGATCCGGGGAGGGAGCGTCAGCGCCCCGTTCAGGCGCGGGACGAGTCCCGCCATCCCCCGGAGCCGAGGCCGGTCCTCCAGCGCCGCCAGGGCCCGGGCGAGCGGGATCGGCAACGCCCGAGCGACCGTCTCACCCGCCTCGGGAATCGGCTCCCTCCCGTGACGAAGCCAGTGGCAGAGGCGCATCGGTCTCCAGGCGTCGAGGCATGCCCGGATCCATGCGTCGAACTCCTCGGGACGTCGGGGCGGATCCTCGCCGGGATATTGCCTGAGGATCGCGAACCCGCTCGGCGACCGCTCCGTCAGCCGGTGCCTGAGCGAAGCCCAGCGGGGTGGGTCGGCCACCCCCGGTAATCCGCGACACATGACGACGCACAGTGCCCCCGCATTCCGGAGGGGACGTTCTGCCTCGCGGAATGCCCGCTCCAGCCCCGCGTGCATCCCCTTCCGCGCGGTCTCGCCGCCATTAGCGTGGCGGCCTCCGAACCCCATCAGATGCAGGAAATGGAGGACGAACGCGAAATGTGGCAGCTCGCCGTCGTCGGCGGCTGCGGCGCCCTCCAGGAAGAGGGCGAGTTCCGCGGCCATCGCGAACGTCAGGCCGATCTCCGGCTCCTCGGCGGCGTACTCGACGACCTCGCCGCCGTCGCCCCAGCGGAGCCCACCGAGCCAGCGTCCGTAGTCCTCCGGGATCCCCAGATAGTCGTCGACGCGCATCACCGGGTCTCGCCCTCCAGGGCCAGCCGGATTCCGGCGCGGCTCAGGGGCCGGAATGCCCCGAGCGGCACGACCTCGGCTCCGTCGGCGTTCAGGACGAGCAGCCCCTCTCCTGCGCCCATCGCAACGCGGAGGGCGGATTCGGGCAGATCGGGATCGGGTCGCATCCCGAGGGGGATCAGCACGCGACTTCCCCAGAAGCGGAAGCCCCCGACGAGCGGCGGCAAGGGATGCCCGAGGATGAGGATGCTGTCGCCCGATCGTGCTGCCCGGAGGGCACTCAGCCGTGCGGAGGGGGCCATCTCGGCCCAGCGGCCAAGTTCTTCGAGCCCACTCTCA
The DNA here is from genome assembly GCA_038400315.1 of Isosphaeraceae bacterium EP7. Taxonomy (NCBI): domain Bacteria; kingdom Pseudomonadati; phylum Planctomycetota; class Planctomycetia; order Isosphaerales; family Isosphaeraceae; genus Kueselia; species Kueselia aquadivae. The sequence goes on along the minus strand of CP151667.1, from coordinate 4,020,251 downwards.
ATGGCCGTCGCCGGCCGCACTGTGTCGTCGCGGATTAGGGCAAGCCGGACCGGCTCGGCTGGTCCCGTCCCGGGGGCCTCCGGCCGTACGGGGAGTGGGAGGATCGCCCGATGGATCGGCATCCCGGCCCCGTCGTCCACGGGCAGCCCGAACGCGGGCAGGCGGTGGCCGAGGCGATACCAGAGTCCGCCGCGACGCGAGTAGAGCTCCGCCCCCGCGACCGGCCGGACCTGATCCAGGACCGAGGACGAGGCCGGATCCCAGCGGACCCAGGCCCGATCGCCCGCGACGGTCACCGTCACGCCGGGCTCGCGCCGGAGCCCCGACAGGCGGCCGATCAGCGAGGCGGGCAGGCTGGCACATTCGATGAGTTCGGCATCCTGATGCATTGATCCTACCCCAGTCGCCTGAGGAGCTGCTCGGCACGGCCCAGCAGATGGGTCCGGGCGTCCTGGTCGGGCACCCAGGCGGCGCGGTCGGCCAGGTCGGCGACCTGCTCGCGGAGTCGCGCGATCGCCACGAGGCCGATCGTCCCGACCTCCGCCTCGGCCTCCGCGGCGTCGATCTGCCGCGCCACGTCCTCGGCGTCGACGCGCCCGGAGGTGGCGGCCAGCGGGTGGCTCTCGGCCTGGCCGGCGTGCGGCTCCAGCAGGCCCGCGACGAGCGAAGCCAGCGGCGCGATCTGCTCCTCGCGATCCCAGACGTAGCGCAGGACCCAGAGGTCGGTGGGGTTGGCCGCGGCCCGGCCGCAGAGGACGGCGGAGGCCGCGACCAGCCGCAGGATCTTGATCGCGCGGCGATCCGACAGGGCGACCCCCAGGTCGCGCACCTTCATGACGGCGTCCGCATAGGGTTCCATGATGACCGACAGGTCCACCTGACCGACGCGTTCGCCGAGCGCCCGGAGCTCGGCCGCGGTGACCGACGAGGCGTCGGGCGCGGCCGCCTCCAGCTCCCAACCGGCCGCCAGCAGGCGGGGGATCGCATCGCGCCCGAGGTTGTCCACGTGGCAGCGGATCAGGAACCGGTCGAACAGGGCCCTCAGCGCCTCGTCCTCCGCGACGTGGTTGGAGGCCGCGAAGACCGACAGGACGGGCATCCTGTGCACCTCGGCGCCGCGTCGGTAGACCCTCTCGTTGAGGACACTCAGCAGGTTATTCAGGATCGCGCTGTTGGCGTTGAACAGCTCGTCCAGGAACACGAATTCCGCCTCGGGGAGCATGCCGGCGGTGACCGTGGCCACCGTCCCCTCGCGGAGCCGCACCAGATCGATCGGGCCGAAGACCTCGTTCGGCTCGGAGAACCTCGTCAGCAGGTACTCGAAATACCGGCCCTGGACGGCCGTCGCGAACCTGCGGATCAGGGCCGACTTGGCCGTCCCCGGGGGCCCGTGCAGGAACAGGTGCTCCCCGGCGACGACGGCCAGGGCGATCAGGTCGACCACCTCATCGCGGCCGACGAACCGACGCTTGAGCACCTCGATGACCTCGCGATCCAGCCGATCGACCGTGTCCCTACCAATCATCCCGACTCCCTTGCTCTCTCGATCCCGACCGGCTGCGGTCCTGTCTCACCAGTTCGAGATAGTCCAGCCCCGCCCCGACGGGCTCCCAGGACGGACGATGTTGGACAACGAGGCGTTCCGCGTAGAGCAACAATAGCCCGGGATGTCCCCCCAGGTCGATCGGCGCCAGAGGCGGCTCGTCGAGGCCCGCGAGCACGCCCGACAACGGCCAGCGCCTCAGCAGGTCCGCGATCAGACCCACGAACGGGTCGACCGGGCTGGTCGACCTCGCGCGGCGGTAGAGCCTGGGCAGGAAGCGGAAGAGCAGGTCGGCCGACGCGTGATCGGACGGCCGGACCGGAGGCCCGCTCATCGCCAGCCGTCCGGCCAGGTCCGCGACCCGGTCGCCCCGGCTCACCATCGCCCAGCACGCCTGCCTCACCAGCTCCCCGGCCTCGCACGCGACCTCGGGGTCGAACGGGATCGTCGGCCCGGCGAGATCGAGCCGGTAGGCGTCATAGGCCCCGGCAAGCAGCTCGACGGCCCTCGCCGAGGTTCCCCGCGCGGGCACCGGAGGCGACTCGAAGACGGCGACTCCCTCACTCAGAAGCCCGGCCAGGAACTCTTCGAGGTCGACCATGGGCTCGGTTCCCGGCGAGGGTCCTTGAGCCGATCATGGCACTCGCGCTGCCTCCTGACCGACCGGCTCACGATCGGGCTTCCCATCGTACGCCCGCGGGCCGGCCCCGGGGTAGTCGCCCGCGAATCGATCCCGCGGGATCAGCCGGCCTGCCCCGCGGACTCGAGCAGCTCTGACCAACCGACCTCGACCGCTCGGGGTCGTGACCACCACTCTCGCCACTGCCGGCCCCCTTCCGCGAGACCGAGCGCTGGCAGAAGGCCGGCACAACATGTTCTCCGTTGGACGAGTCGTCCTAGAGGCCCTGATCTGCCAATACTTCTGCCGTAAAATAGCTCCGACCTGTGCGATTCCTGAAGGGGCTGGCCTAGGAAATCACACCTTCCTAGGCTGGTCATATGCGGATCAAGTTCAGTAAACTCTCCGAGGCCCAGACCGAGGAGCTGATGAAGTACTTCGTCGCGGGCGTCACCGCACGCACCGCCGCCGACCTGGTGGGCCTGAACCGCAACACCGTCACGGCCTTCTTCGACCGCCTGCGCCGCGCCATCGCGCGGCACCAGGAGCGGCAGCTCGCAGAGGCGTTCGACGGCGAGGTCGAGGTGGACGAGAGTTACTTCGGGGCGCACCGCCGCGGCGGCAAGCGCGGCCGAGGGGCGCCGGGTAAGGTCCCGGTCTTCCTTTCGATTACCCACAAGTGGCCCGTGTCCCCTCGCGGGGGTCCGGGGCTATAGTCAGGCCCCGGGGCGGGCACCGTCGTGCCCCCCTCGGGGGCCGTCACCATGGACGTCTGGGTCGACCACGAGCTCGATGAGGCCGAATTCCCCGATCGCAGGCTGAGGGCCCGCCTGGGCAAGATCCTGGCCGGCCTGGGACGCCGGGTCGGCGCCACGGTGCCGATGGCCTGCCAGGACTGGGCCGCCACCAAGGCCGCCTACCGCTTCTTCAGCAACCCTCGCGTCGACGAGGGCATCATCCTGGCCGGCCACCTCGCCGCCACCCGGGCGAGGTTCGCCGCGACCTCCGGCCCGATCCTCGTCCTCCACGACACCAGCGAGTTCAGCTTCCGGCGCGAGCGGCCCGAGGCGATCGGCCTGCTCTCGCTGCTGAAGGGCCGCCACGCCACCGTCACGCTCTGCGGGCTGCTGATGCACTCCAGCCTGGTGCTGACCCCCGCGGGCCTCCCGCTGGGCCTGGCCGCCGTCAAGTTCTGGACCCGCAAGAAGTTCAAGGGCACCAACGCGCTGAGGGGCAAGGTCAACCCCACCCGGATCCCGATCGAGCAGAAGGAGAGCGTCCGCTGGCTGGAGAACCTGAGGCGGTCGACCGCGTTGCTGGGCGACCCGTCCCGGTGCGTCCACGTCGGCGACCGCGAGGCCGACATCTTCGAGCTGTTCTGCGCCGCCCGCGAGGCGGGGACCGACTTCCTGGTCCGCACCTGCGTCGACCGGCTCGCTGGCGACGGGGGCACGACGATCTCCAGGGAGATGGAACGCGAGCCGGTCCGGGGGACCCACGAGGTCGAGGTCCATGACGACCGCGGGCGAGTCACCACGGCCGCGGTGGACCTGCGGTTCCGCCGGCTGACGGTCCGCCCGCCGATCGGCAAGCATCGCCAGTACCCGGCGTTGTCGCTGACGGTCCTCCACGCCGATGAGCGGGGGGCGCCCGAGGGGCGGGAGCCGATCCGGTGGCGGCTGCTGACGAACCGGCCCGTGGACGACCTCGCCGGCGCGATCGAGAAGCTGGATTGGTATGCCCAACACTGGAAGATCGAGAACTCCCACGCACAATGCCCCTCAAGCAGGCGGTTGTCACGGGCCGCTTGATCCGGTAATCGTGGCCGTTGACGCCCTCCTGAGATTGGCTCGGTTTTGCCATCCGATGGCTCCGGGCAATTTGAACGGAGCCCCATCATGTCGCGAACCGCTCCCGATCCCGCCGCTGCTCCCCCCCGCGCCGACAGGCGCTGAGCACATCCCGCTCCCGAACGACAAACTTGCCTTGGACCACGATCCCGGAGCTGCGGCGGCAGCAATTGCTCCGTCTTCTCGGCCAGGTGATGGCTCGACGACTGCTGGCCGTCCGGCCGGGAGGCGGTCATGAATGACGCCTCGCCGCCGGCCCGTTCGCCCAAGCTCCAGAGCTGGCACCTGTCTCGCAGCGCCATCGTCTACATCCGGCAATCCACGCCCCAGCAAGTCCTCGACCATCGCGAATCCACCGCGCGTCAGTACGCCCTCGCCGATCGCGCGGTGGAACTCGGATGGGCACGTGAGCAGGTCATGGTCATCGATGACGACCTCGGCAAGAGCGGCCAGTCGGCCGAGGGACGGCCGGGATTCCAGCGACTCCTGGCCGAACTCGCGCTCGACCGCGTCGGCTTGATCCTCGGCCTCGAGATGAGCCGACTGGCCCGGTCCTGTAAAGATTGGCATCAGCTCCTGGAATTATGTGCTTGCTTCCGAACGCTCCTGGCCGACGCGGACGGCCTCTATGACCCGACCGACTACCATGACCGACTCTTGCTCGGGCTCAAGAGCTCCATGAGATAAGGCACGGCAAGTTACACCTCGCGCTCCGGTCGCCTCGCCGCCGACCGTCCCCAGCCGCGGCTTCGAGCGACATATCCAACTGAATAAATGTCATACTTCAACCCCTTCGCCGTCCGATAGCCCTCCTCGTTCAGGGTCTCTGCAATCGCCTTGTAGTCACGTGTAGACAGCAGCAGGCGAATCCGTTCGACCGCCGCCGCCGGTGTCTTCGGGGCCCACGCCCCGACGACCGGACGCGGCACGGTGACCTTGGACCGCGCCCCGGTGTGCCACTCGACCTCGAGCCGGATCTGCCCGGCCTCGGTCACCCCATCCAGGTAAACCCGGTGAACCAGGAAACGCAAGAGTTCCTTCCGGTCCTCCATCCCGGTCGTCGCCGCGTGCCAGACTCTGCCGAGGTCGGAGGCCATCTCCCGGACGCGTCGCCGCTCGGCCGCTCCCAGTGGGCTGGCCGTCCGACGGTCCAGTTCCTCGGCCTCCCGCTTCAGTCGCTCCCGCTCCCGCAGCGCCTGCTCCCATCGCGACTCCAGCTCGGCCGCGACCAGTCGGTTGGCCGGGTCGGCCGCCTCGTACCGCCGGCGGGCGATCTCGACCTCGTAATCGGCCCTCTGGACCTGCATCTGCCGCTGCCGCCGGGCCTCGGCCCGCTCGGCCTCGTACGCGTCCATCGCCCGCAGCGCCACGTCCAGCTGGGCCGGGGTGACGGCGGCCAGGAACAACTCGGCCACCGCCGCGTCGACCGGCGCCGAACTCATCATCTGGCACGTCGCCCCGCCGTCGGCGTACCCCGCGACGCAACCGTATCCCGGAGCCCGCTTCTCCTTCGTCGAGTAGTAAAACACGCTCAACCGGGCCCCGCACCGGCCGCATCGGGCGATCCCCTGGAGCAGCGCCTGCCCGCGTCGCGGCGCCCCTCGCGTGCCCGCCCGGAACCAGTTGTCCCGGAGCGTCTGCTGGTTCCGCGCGAACTCGTCCCAGGTGATGTAGGCGGGGTACACGTCGCGGACGCAGACCGGCCAGTCGGCCACCGCCCGGGCCGTCGTCCTGGCCTTGCCGGTCGCCGGGGATCGATCGAACGGGTCGTACTCCTTCTGCCCATAGGCGTACGCGCCTGCATATGCAGGATTGTGCAGAATCCGGATGATGGCACCGAACGTCGGCACCTTCCATCGCACCTCGCCGTGTCCCGGACCGCCCCGGGCTTGGGCCGGGATGTCCAGCTTCTCATACCGCAACCGGGCGACCACGCGGCGGGCCACTCGCAGCTCGGCGAACAGCTCGAAGATGTACCCGAGCCGATCCTGGACCTGGCGGTCGGGGTGCTTGACCACGGCCCCGGCCTCGGCCTCGATGTAGCCGACCGGCAGTGGCTTGGCCAGCTCACCGCGGCGGGCCTTGCTCCATCGCCCGTCGTGGAGCCGGCAGCGGATGGTCATCAGCTCCGCCTCGCTCAAGGTCCCCTTCAGCCCGAGGAGAAGCCTGTCGTTGGGGGCCCTGGGGTCATAGACGGCGGACTCGTCGGCCAGTAGCGTCTTGGTGATCCCGCAGATCTCGACGAGCCGGTGCCAGTCGGCCGACGAGCGGGCCAGCCGGGACGCCTCCAGGGCCAGGACCAGCCCGACCTGGCCGGCGCCGATCTCGGCCAGGAGCCTCTTGAACCCGTCGCGGTGGTCGGAGCGGGACCCGGACCGCCCTTGATCTTCGTCGATGGTCTGCACGTCTGCCGCCGACCAACCCAACGCCTTGGCCCGGTCGGCCAGGGCGTACTGCCGGGCGGTGCTCTCGCGGTTGCTGCGGACCTGGTGCGGGGTCGACTGGCGGACGTAGACGACGGCCTGGCGGCGGAGGTGATCGGCGCGGATCTTGGGATCGTCGGGCATCACACGTCCTCCTCGGTGCCGGGGGAGCGGATGGCCCGGAGCACGAGTCGGGACAGACGCAGGCCGAACTGCTCGCGGTCGGCGGCCGGTAGCAGGGCCCAGAGGACCTCGGGCGTCACGCCGTCGGCCGACGTCGGCCCGATTGGGTGGGCCCGAGCCGCTGGCACAGACGGGCCATCGGCGGAAGGGCGTGGGTCAGGAGCAGCGGTCGATCCGGGATCTTCGGGAAGGCATCGGCGGGCAGGTCGGTCCAGTCGGCCGGGGCGACCGACCGTCGGCCGTCGGGCAGTTGCAGGACGAGCCATGGGGCATCCTCCCTCCAGAAGTAGTCGGTCACGGTGGCAAAGAGGTCGCCGACTTCTGGGCGACAAACCTCGAGGATACCGACCCGAATCCCGCGGATGTGGAATGACTGTGGGTTGTGTTGCACTGCTCACCGGCATGATGAACGAAGCGGAGCTGCACATCCTCAAGCAGAGGATGCACCAGGGGAAATTGAACAAGGCTCGTCGCGGGGAGTTGGTCGTCGCCGTCCCGGTCGGGTACGTCAAGTCGCCGGCCGGCGAGGTCAGCTTGGACCCGGACGAGCAGGTCCGGGAGATCGTCCGGCTGGTCTTCGATCAGTTCGATCGCCAGGGGACGGTGCACGGGGTCCTCCGTCATCTGATCGCCTACGGCATCCGGATGCCGTTACGTCGCCGCGGCGGGCCCGATCGGGGGGAGTTGGACTGGAGGCCCCCGGGCCGGGAGACCGTCCGCCACATCCTCCGCCATCCGATCTATGCGGGGGCTTACGTCTATGGATTTCGCCCGGTCGACCCACGCCGCCGGAAGCCGGGCAGCCCCAAGAGTGGCCGCGGCAGCGGCCTGACTGCGGAGCAATGCCAGGTCTTCTTGAGGGATCGGTATCCGGGGTACATCAGTTGGGACCAGTTCGAGGCGAACCAGAGGCGGATGGCGGCGAACCGGTCGCGAGTCGAGTCGCCCGGCGCAGTCCGGGACGGGTCCGCCCTGCTGGCGGGGGTCGTGCGGTGCGGACGATGTGGGCGTCGGATGTACGTGCGATACAGGCGGAGCGGCGGCTGCCCCACGTACGTCTGCAGCACGCTGCGGTCGGACTATGGCCTACCCCTGTGCCAATCGGTCTCGGCGATCGAGGTCGAGGCCTGGGTCGCCCGGGAGGTCGTGGAGGCCTTGCAACCGGCGGCCCTCGACGCCAGCCTCGAGGCGGCGTCGCGGGTCGATGAGCAGCGACGTCAGGTGATCCGCGACTGGGAGCGTCGGGTCGAGCGGGCGCGGTACGAGGCCGATCGGGCCGGCCGGCAATACCAGGCCTGCGAGCCGGAGAATCGCCTGGTGGGCCGCACCCTGGAGCGTCGCTGGGATGAGGCGTTGCAGGCCGTCCGGAAGGCGGAGGAGGACTTCAATCGTTTCCTCAGGGCGCAGCCGCGATTGTTGGGGCCGGCCGACCGGGAGCGGATCCGCCGCCTGGCCGCGGAAGTCCCGTCCTTGTGGCATGCCCCCACGACGACACACGCGGACCGCCGCCAGATCGTGAGGCTCCTCATCGACCGCGTGGTGCTGACCGTTGATTCAGACAATGATCATGTCAATGTACGAGTCGAATGGGCCGGAGGTGCGGTGCGGGAGCGGACGCTGCCGAGGGAAGTGTTCGGATGCACGAAGCAACGACAATGGAAACCGCTTTCATGCCGACTCGCGGCCCTGCACGGCCTGGGAGAGACGCCCAACGTGATCGCGACGATCCTCGACCAGGAGGGCTTTCGGCCGCCCAAGAGGGCGACCCGGTTCACGGGCGGGATCGTACGACGGTTGCTCCACGAGCTGGGCCTGAGGGCCCGCGTGCCGCGCCAGACGGCGGCGGGCTTCCTGGCGTCGGGTGAAGTGTGGTTGCACGACCTGGCGCAGACCCTGGCGCTATCGCCGTACACGTTGCACGGCTGGCGGAAGAAAGGCTGGATGCACACGCGCCAGTTGGGCGGCCGCGGCGGCCCTTGGACGGTGTGGGTCGACACGACGGAGTTGGACCGGCTCCGGGCGTTGAAAGAATGCCCCCGACTGTGGAATCATCAGGAGCGATTGGCCCGATTGCGAACACCAGGGCCGCGTGGCGACTGATCTCGTTCGTCCGAACCGGAGGGGGTCGAGATGGTGTGACTCGATCCCCCTCTCACACAACTTGTGACTTGGAGGGCAGTATGACAGGTCCATCGAGAACTCGCTGCACTGGCAACTCGACGTGAGCTTCGGCGAGGACCAGAGCCGGACGAGGAAGGACCACGCGGCGGCCAACCTGGGTGGGTTGCGTCGGACGGCGTTGAGCCTATTGAAGAAAGAGACCAGCGAGAAGGTGGGGGTCAAGAATCGACGGCTGGTTGCAGGATGGAACACCGACTACTTGCGCAAAGTGCTATTTGGAGCGTAGGTTGAGACGCAATCGCCCTGAGCTTGAGGTGGTGGAGTTGCAGCCCACCAAGGTGGACGCCCGGATTATGCCGCACATGTTACATCCGACACTTCCACCGCACCCGACAGCCAGTGGCCTTTACAGTTTAATCTCGATCATTGTACTTAATTTTAAAGTCATCTACTTTCTCCCGTGTCTTGTTATCACGGACCCAGTGTACTTGAAATCCTTCGTCAAATTTTTTCGTTGTCAGCTTTTCATAACCAGTCCAAAATGGCCTTTCAGGCTTCCCCATTTCTGTAATGAATACCTTGCCTGAGTCTGGGTTTGACATTACCTCTTGCAAAGCGTTCCATTCCTGGTTGGAGAAATTGGCCGCTCCAACACTCCAATCAGGAAGCTTGCCTAATTCGGCTGGAACGATTCCTGATTCTGCTGCAGTACCAATGCCCTTACTGGTCAGAATTGACATGGCGTTTTCAAGCGAGGTGGGCAGTTTACTCATAATTGAAAACGCTCCAGCAGTTGCCGAAGCGAACTCAAGCGGCATGGCAAATGGCATTGCTTGAAACGCTTGATAGTCGACACCTAGCAAATCTTGCAAGGATTCGTCTACCATGGATACTGCTACAAATACGCTTGCAACCATATTTGCAGGAATAGTGCTTAAGTTATAGAATCCTAAATAGGTATTACTTAACACGTTTTGTAAATTGTTGCCCGTGTTATTATAACTAATAGTCTGAAAAGCATTCCAATTGCTGGTGGTGTACGCGAAGGGAACGTGGGCTGTACCTGAACCCGGTTGCGCCCTGCTACCCGGATCAGAAGATTGGCCATTAATTCCTTCGGCGTTGGCAACCGGTGTGTGAGTCGGTCGTGAGTCCCCGGCTGGGTCTCTTGGCCTCTCCGGACGGTCAAGAGGTTCACGCCCGGCTCGTCTGCCTGGTACTTTCGGATTGTTCCCCTCATCTCCATTGGTGTTCGCGTCGGACTTTTGATATTGCGAATCCTTACTATTATCTGCAGTTGATGAATCCGACTCGCCCGATGAGCTGGCACTGGTGGATTTGCCGTAGTCAGGATTATCATAATCGGACCTTTCTTCGCCCCATCGAAGAGTAATTCCCCACGGGTCGGATTGGTCGGTAGAGTACTTGGTGCTAGAAAATGAAAAGTCGGATGCGATATTTATTCCGCCTTCAGGAAACTCAAATCCACCGTCTACTCTATCTCCTTCATTCGGCTCCTTGCCCGGCGCGGGCGGACCCATCGGCTCCTTGCCCGGCGCGGGCGGACCCATCGGCTCCTTGCCCGGCGCGGGCGGACCCATCGGCTCCTTGCCCGGCGCGGGCGGACCCATCGGCTCCTTGCCCGGCGCGGGCGGACCCATCGGCTCCTTGCCCGGCGCGGGCGGACCCATCGGCTCCTTGCCCGGCGCGGGCGGACCCATCGGCTCCTTGCCCGGCGCGGGCGGACCCATCGGCTCCTTGCCCGGCGCGGGCGGACCCATCGGCTCCTTGCCCGGCGCGGGCGGACCCGTCGGATCCTTGCCTCCTCCACCACCACCACCACCGCCACCACCACCACCGCCACCACCTCCACCGCCGCCACCATGGCCGCCACCGCCACCGCCACCGCCGCCACCATGGCCGCCAGGGTCGGATTCCCTGAGGAGTGAATAGTGCATTAAGAGAGACTGGGTTGCCGATGACCTGGCCCGGCCGAGGGTTGGATCAGCACGGAGACCCTGGTTTGAGACCAGGTCGACGACTTGAATGGGAGGCGAGCGAAAAGACTCGTTCACGCCGATAGCAGGGTGAGTAGCAATGACCAGAATTCGATAGAGGTAGACGCGTCCCGGCGAAACCTGTAGATCGCGGAATATGCCCGCTGCTAAACTCGAAGACGTGAAGATGACTTTTGGGCTAGCGACTCCCGGCATCTCTCTCGATATTTCTATTCGTGAGCCCACCGAACCTGCAAAAGCTGGAACCGTATCCCACGCAAGCATGACTTCGGTTTCACTTCCATACTGGGGAATTCGACGAAAGTTTACGGGTGTCGGCGGACGTGTTACGGCGTCAAACGACGCGCTCCAGAATGAAGTACCTCCATGATCATCGTCCCGCTGTCTTGCACGCAAGGAAATAATGGAGTTTGCCGATTGCCCACTAATTGTCGCGGGATTCGCTACATTCGCTATAGGGATTGAGTCATTGAGGAGCAGATCGACAGCCAACCCAGCAGTCGTTCCGCCGACTGCCAGTTTCAGGAAGTCCGGCCCCCGTGATGTGTCGGCTGGCGCTGCGAATGTGGGGACTTGCGGGACGGAAGGACGAGTCCACAGATCGAGGGGGTCAGAGAAAGGTGAAGCACCGTCAACGTTTTTCGCACGGACCGAAAAATGCTGAAGTGTGTCCGGAACCAAACCACTTACAACTACATCGCTTGTCTGATCGTCAACTACGACGCCGTTTACGGACAGGTCATAACCCGATGCGTCAGGTACTGAATTCCACGCAATTCGAATCGAGTCCTGACGCCGTGATTCCTCTTGCTCCTGCGGATTCGCACCAAACATGAACGGCGGACCGGGCTTATTGGGCAGTGCCATGTTGGTTAACTTCCTGGAACGGTGTAGTCACAGAAGCTCAAGGGTCACATCGTCCTTATCGAAATTGTAATTAATCGGCAATTTGGTTGTGTTGCCAGGGCCACGGTTGTCGCAGAACAGTACCAAATCCCATTCGTCGTTGTCTGCGTCGTGTCCTCGCATCGCGGCAACGGTTCCGTTCAGTGTGACCGGCTCGGGTGCTGCTGCTTCTAAGACATTCTTGGCGGTGAGCTTGACGGCACCACCCAAACGAACCATAGAGCGGGACTGCACCCGACCGACGATCAGTACATCCTCATGATTCTCGACACGGACAACAGCCTCACCCGCATTGACCTGTTCGCCTAAGTCCTTATAGATCCCAGTGATGACGCCTTTGATGGGAGATATGAGGAACCGCTGGGCCAGAGCTACTTGAAGCTGCCGAAGCCTGAGGTCGATCATCTTCAATTGGTTGTCAAACAACCTCTCAAAATGTGCTGAGCGTAAGCCGAAAACCGTGTGGTTCAGTAGCTCATCCTGAAGGGATGCTTGTGCCCTGTGGAATCGCATTCGGGCTTCTGATGAAGGATGAGAATATATTGGTTCTCTTGTATTAGCATTTTGTTCGAATGAACTATTAGTAATTAATTCATTTGTTCCATCACTGGTAATGGTTTCATTTGCAGTGGTCACTGTCATGGATGTCACATCTGCGAGAGCCTCGGAATTACTTAAGCTTGTCCCGTGGTCCACAGAGTCCCCATGAGCCACCTGGTTATGCGTTTTGATTTCAGTCGCTTCAAGTTCTTTCCAACCACCATCAAATACCATCGGCACGTTTACCGTATCTGAGGTGACGTGGCGAGCGGCGTCCTTGAAATCCGTAGGCTCTTCGACATGGTTGTCCGCAAGATGGACGTTGTGTCGAACAGTCAAATAATATGCGTTTGCGGGCGCATCAGGTTGTTGGGCAATGGCCCTCGTTTTAATTGCAAGTAAATTTGCAGTTGTTGTTATCGTCGAATCGTCTATGGTGGTGCTGTCTGACGTTGTATCCGTCTTGACTACCGTCTTACTTTTGAGTTCGGTTTTGGACTGCGAATCACTTTTGTTCGTGCCATCTGTGTGGCTCTTGCCAGTCGAATTGGCGGCAGAAGTGCCGATGCTCGCCGTCGACGGTCCCTCGATGACGCCCAGACGTCCCTGGGCCGTCAGTAGTGCCATCATATCGGTGAACTGCTCGCTGGAAGCGGTGGCGATGGCCTGCAGGCGGCTCACCTTCGAATCCCCAGTTATTCCAAGCGGGTACAGTTTCCGCAACTCGGCGATTATCAAAGCTTTGTGAGAAAACCGCTCCAGGAAATTGTTTTCCCGATCAATCATAGCCTCATCTAACGATGCACGAAGAGATTCGCGCCGCAATGCGAAGAGATAGCGGGAACTCAGAAAGCTCTCGATCTCCTCTGAGGCAAACTTCAGCTTGGCGTGATCTCCAGCGAGTGTCTCACCCAGCCGTGAGTAAAGGTCTTGCAGATTGAATGCATCGACCTTTTCCCCAAGCTTTGCTAGCTGTGCGTTCTGAGCGTCGAGAATACCGGACTCGTTAAACGCTAAATCAGCCGATTGGAACGGACGAATCGTCAGTGATCTGACTTTTGCCTCTGCCATTATCGTCTCTCCCACTTATGCCACTTCCGGTTTGTAGGGCCATTTCCAACCGCCGACCGAAACTTGACGTTGCTCATGCAGAACTCGGGTGCATCACAGAACAGTGGACAGGGGAGTCGCCGTGCGGGGTGTTGCATTTACATATTACACCGCGCAGGCCATTCAAAGGGATGATGTATGACTCGCCTGCTTGTAAGACTCCGATCGTCTTGCGACTACCGGTCGTAGTGGTCTCCGTCACTACCGTGACCGGATCGCCGAACTCATCAACGCGTATCCAAAGGATGATTTGAACCGAGAGGTTTACGGTGATTCCTGCTCCTCCCCAGAGGTAGGTGTCTTTTTCGAGAACTTTCACTCGGTAAAGCGAATATGTGCATTCAGAATCAGTCATCTTGTCTCCTTTCAGTCTTGGTGAAGTACTTTCCAGCCCGTATCCGAGTCGAAAAAGCGAACTGACACCGAAAGGAGATAGCTTTCCCCATAGCGTGCGCGGATGACTTCGGGAGTTACCCACTCAAGTAGGAGGGGCGAACCATTTTTGGGGGTCAGGGTCAGTACTTCCGGAGTTTCCTTGTCAGTTTTGAAGGCAACCGCTGTGAAAGTGTCCTGTTTGGATCCGTGGCGCACGGCGAATGCGCCGTTCGGACCTTTAGAAGCAATCGCTATTTGCCCTCGTCTGTACAACTTCGAAGCATCCCTAAAGTCTCGTCGTGCTAAGTTGTTACGGAAGTAAGCCTCGACCGTGTTATACGTGGGACCGGAGATACGCAGGCGCAGGTCATTTGAGTCAGAACCTGCCTCGAAGGAAGTCCTTGAGCCCAGGCCGACTACAACCCAAAGTGCAATCGCGGCTGGAACAGTGATGAGCAATAGTGCGGGCCATCGAATTAATGCCGTGGCAACTAGCCCAAGCATTGCAGATGCCAGGAGCGACGCCGACAGGAGATTCGATGTGTCTTCGACGACGAGTCCCGCTATGAATAGCCCCATAAAAATTGCAACTGAGAGTGGCAGGCCTATAATAGCGAGTACAGGCGATCTTCGATCTGAAATCTCCGGCGAACTGTTAGAGAGATGAAATACTTTTCGGATTGCGTGCAAATCCCTTCCGAGCAGGGCGACTAGTGACGAGAGCAGCAATACGAGAGCGACGAACGTGGCCAATAAGATCGCAAATATTTCCATCGAATCAAGTACTCCGATAGTGAGCCTCATTAACCACGTCGCACGCAAGAGAAGTGGTAGACCGATCATCCGAACCGAGATGAGGAGCGAAACATGCAAGAAAAGTAGGTTTGCTTCGCTTAGACCCTTTGCTTAAATTCGCTTTTTTACAATTTGGACCTGATTTTAAGACGGGTCAATAGGGCACTGGTGAATAATTTCTGGCCAGCTGTTCTTTCCGACTCGTTCCTCGCTACCCCTAATACTACAGTTGTAACTCGCGAATATTATTAAGTCATTATGAATTAACCACTTGCGCATGATGGCCTTCGGCGTGAACAGAGGGCCTCGGTCCGGGTCCAGCGAGCTTGTGTCAAATGTTGTGGACGGGTTTTGATTCAGGCGGCGTCCTTGACCTCGATCCCATCGACGAACTTGCCCCCCGAGATCACGGCCCGAAGGCGAGCTGAGCCGTTCAAAGAACGCCAACTCTTCGAGGCACTCTCCATCAGCTTGAAGACCATCGACAGGCACGCCATTCGGCTCCCGCTCCCCTTGGCCTTCACGGTCCGAAGACGCACCGTGGCGAACGACGACTCGATCGGGTTGGTCGTCCGGATGTGACGCCAGTGCTCCGCAGGGAAGTCGTAGAAGGCGAGCAACGCCCCACGATCCTTGGCCAGGCAGTCGGTCGCCTTCGGGTACTTCGCCTCGTAAGTCGCCACGAACAGGTCGAACGCCTTCTCGGCGGCGGCCTTCGTCTCCGCCTCATAGATCCCATGCAGGGCCGCCTTGGCCCTGGGCTGCACGCCCTTGGGCAGCTTGTCCAGGACGTTGGAGGCCTTATGCACCCAGCACCTTTAGCCCTTGGTCGAGGGCCAGACCTGGGCGACTGCCTTCCAGAAGCCCAACGCCCCGTCGCCGATGGCCAGGCTCGGCTCGACCGTTAGAGCGGTTCCCTATTGAACGTGGTGTGCTTTTCTTCGATTCTCCGTGAGGGGAGGGCTCGGAGAATGGCCACCTACTCGATAGACCTGCGGGAGCGGGTCATCGCCGCCTGCGATGAGGGGATCGAGACGCGTGCCGAGGTCGCCGAGCGATTCTCGGTCAGCCAGTCCTGGATCCGCCTGCTTCTCAAGAGACGCCGGGAGACCGGCTCGTTCGCGCCGAGGCCGCACGGCGGGGGCAGGGTTCCGGCCTTCTCCGGCGAGGCGGCCGAGCGGCTCCGCGACGCCGTCGCGGACGACCCCGACGCCACGCTCAAGCAGCTGGCGGCCGCCGCCGGCGTGGCCTGCGGCACTTCGGCCACCGACCGGGCGCTGAGGCGGCTGGGCATCACGCGCAAAAAAAGTCGACTCGGGCCGCCGAGCAGGATCGGCCCGATCTGAGGGAGGCCAGGGCGGCCTGGCGCGAGGAGTTCGCCGGCGTCGCCCCGTCCCGGCTGGTGTTCCTCGACGAGAGCGGCGCGACGACCGCGATGACCCGGCGGTACGGCCGATCCCCGCGAGGCCGGCGGGTCGATGCGGCGGTGCCGCACGGCCATTAGAAGGTGCTCACGCTGACCGCGGCGGTCCGGCTCGGCGGCGTCGGCGCCTGCCTGGCCTTCGACGGGGCGACGAACTCCGCCTGCTTCGAGGCCTACGTGGGAGGATGCCTGGCCCCGACCCTGAGGCCCGGCGATATCGTGGTGATGGACAACTTGGCCTGCCACAAGACCGCCGAGGTGGACCGGCTGATCGTCGCCGCGGGCGCCGAAGTCCGCTATCTGCCCGCATACAGCCCGGACCTGAACCCGATCGAGTCGATGTTCTCCAAGCTCGAGGAGTCATTGCGGGCGGCCGAGGCGAGGTCGATCGACGACCTGATCGACGCGATGGGCGAGGCCCTGAAGTCAATCACACCGGGTGATATCCTTGGATGGTTTCATCATTCAGGATACCGCCACGCTCAATAGGGAACCGCTCTAGTACTACAGTTGCAATTGAAACCCTGGCCACGTAGCGTGTTACGCACGGAGGCCGAGCCATGCCATCGCAGCCAACCGCCGCGGACGTCCGTATCTGGGCCGACGAACTCGACGTCGTGGGCGAGCGACTGGCCCGCCGATTTGCACGGTCCGAGCCGCGGAGGCGGGCCGGCGAATATCTCCGCGGCCTGCTCTCCGACGCCGGACGTAAGAACGGCTGGCAACTCGCCGAGCGGGCCGGCGATGAGACGCCCCACGGCGTCCAGCACCTGCTCGGACGCGCCGACTGGGAGGCCGATCGGGTCCGCGACGACCTGGCGGCCTACGTCCGCGAGCACCTGGCCGACCCGCGCGGCGTGCTGATCGTCGACGAGACCGGGTTCCTCAAGAAGGGGACCAAGTCCGCCGGCGTGCAGCGGCAGTACTCGGGCACCGCCGGGCGGATCGAGAACTGCCAGGTCGGCGTCTTCCTGGCATTCGCCGGCGGCCGGGGCCACGCGCTGGTGGACCGGGAGCTGTACCTGCCCGAAGTGTGGGCCGGCGACGCCGACAGGCGCAAGGCCGCCCGGATCCCGGAGGAGGTCGCCTTCGCCACCAAGCCCCGGCTGGCCGAGCGCATGCTCCGGCGGGCCTGGAACGCCGGCATGAAGGCGGCCTGGGTGACAGGCGACGCGGTCTACGGCAACGACGCGAAGTTCCGCCGGACGCTGGAGTCCAACGGCCAGGCGTACGTCCTGGCGGTCAAGAGCGACCAGCGGCTCTTCGACGGCCGGTGGCGGGACCGGGTCGACGCCATCGCCGAGCGGCTGCCGGCCAGGGCGTGGCGCAAGCTCAGCGCCGGGGCGGGCTCGAAGGGGCCGCGGTGGTACGACTGGGCGGCGGAGTCATTCGGCGAGGCCGACGCGCGGGGCTGGCGGCTCTGGCTCCTGGTGCGGCGGCACTGCGAGCGGAAGGACGAGCGGGCGTACTACCTGTGCCGCGGGCCGGCCGACACGCCGCGGCGGGAGCTGGTCCGCGTCGCCGGGTCGAGGTGGGCGATCGAGGAGTGCTTCGAGCGGGCCAAGGGGGACTGCGGCCTGGCCGACTACGAGGTGCGGAGCTGGGTCGGCTGGTACCGGCATGTGACGCTGTCGATGTTCGCCCTGGCGATGCTGGCGGTGATCCGGTCGCGGGCGGCCTCGCGGCCCTCGCCGCGCGAAAAGGGGGCCCGCGGCTGATCCCTCTGACGGTGCCCGAGGTGCGGGTGCTGCTCCTGCGGCTGGTGTGGGACCGGCTGACCCCGGCGGAGCGGGCGCTGGCGTGGTCGGACTGGCGTCGAGCCCACCAGCAGGACGCCAAGGAGCACCACTCCAAGAAGCGGCGGTCCAAGCCGCCTTAATCAATTGCAACTGTAGTACTAGGCCGCGGGCCCGGCAATCCAGCAGCAGCTCCTTCCAGGATTGCTCGCCCTCGCGGTAGCCGTCGGCCACGGCGATCAGTTCCTTCGACCCCTCGGCGGTGGCACCCATGAGGACCAGGATGCACTGGCGGTCCTGCTCCAGGCGGATGTTGAAGTGGACGCCGTCGGCCCACACGTAAACGTAGCGTTTTCCCGCCAGCGACAGCTTGCCCTAGGCGGCGAACTCGTCCTCCCAGGTCGACTTGAGCCGGGTGACGGTGGTGGCCGACAGGCCCGGGGCGTCGGGGCCGAGCAGTGCACCGGGGGCCTCGGAGAAGTCGCCGGTGCTGACGCCCTTCAGATACAGCCAGGGGATCAGCTCGTCGAGGCTCCTGGTCCGCTGCAGGTAGGGCGGCAGGATCGCCGAGGTGAACTTCTCCCGCTCGTCGGCGGGCCTTCGATCGTGGACCCGGGGTTGCTTCACCTCGACCTCGCCGAGCCCGGTCTGGATGGCCCGCTCGGGGAGGTGCCCGTTGCGGACGACCTGCCGTCGCCCGTCGTGGACCCTTGAGGTGGGCATGGGCGTCGATCCAGGCGAGGACCTCGGCCTCGACGGCCTCGGCCAGGAGACGTCGGGCGCCGTCCCGCAGGAGGTCGGTCAGGATGTCCTGGACGCCGGGCATTGGCCCGGCGATTGGGAGGGTTGTAGACTCTTCCACGGAGGCGTACTCCTCGGCCATTTCGGCCGGCTGGTAGTCTTGCGATTCACCAAGGGTACGCCGCCTAAATCAGACCGCCATCCACAACTTCCGGTTATAGCTCGAGACAAATCCATGATTAGGGATCCGAAATACCATGTATTGCTCATCGGAATTGACGCGTACTCCGTGAAACCGCTAAGTGGATGCGTCAACGACATTAAGGCTATCGAGCGCCTGCTACACGATCGCGCAAATATTCCGAATGAGGAGATTACCTGTCTATCGTCACCACGAGGGGATGCGGCTCGCGAGCGGACAAGCCGTGGCAAGCCGGCCACTCTTGCGAACATCCGAGACGCGCTCGGCGCACTCGGTTCGCATGAGGTCCAGCCAGACGACCGAGTCTTCATTTATTACTCCGGGCACGGCGCGAGAATTCCTGTCGTCGGCCCTCAAGGGGCTTTCCATTGCGAGGCCCTTGTGCCGGTCGACTTCGATCAGGTTTTAAATCCTCCAAAATTCTTGCTCGATTTCGAACTCAACAGGCTACTTACCGCGATCGTGAAACGCACAACTTCCGTGACGGTGGTCCTAGACTGTTGCCATTCGACGGGCGCGACGCGGGACATTATGATCGGTCAAGA
The DNA here is from genome assembly GCA_038400315.1 of Isosphaeraceae bacterium EP7. NCBI lineage: Bacteria > Pseudomonadati > Planctomycetota > Planctomycetia > Isosphaerales > Isosphaeraceae > Kueselia > Kueselia aquadivae. The sequence continues at coordinate 4,001,121 of CP151667.1, read as the reverse complement.
CATGCAGTCCCGCAGCCTGGACTTCACGAAGGACCTAGCCAGGTATTCGCCCCTGCATATCGGGTCGGACTCTGCCCCGCCGGGCTGGGATGCTCGTGGTGCAGCCGCCGTGGACGATTGCCAGGTAGTGGCGGCGTGCCTCAACCACGAGCTCGCGCATGAGGCCCTAGGCGACGATGGCGTGAGGCACGGCCTCCTCACTCGGGCTTTCGTGACGCTCTTGGAGCAAGTCGATGCCGCCGAAATCCGGTCCATAACGTGGGCTCGGATCTGGCAGAGGATGCGAGGCAGTGTCGAAGAGGCCAATCCGAGTCAGCACCTCTGGATGTCGGGAAGTGCTGCACGCGCCGTCCTCGCCGGCCCGCCGGTGGACGGCGATGCAGGTTTTGGCCTGAGGAGAACGGGCCCTAACGAGTACGTGATCGACTCCGGCACGCTGGCGGACATCGACGAAGGGGCGAGGCTCGCCGTCTACGGGGAACGGCCTCCTATCTTCCCGGAGCTCGGCAGCCGCGAGGATGACGCGGCACGAGTCAGCAAGTCTCTTTTATTGGTGACAATCGCTGAGCGGGCGAGTGCCGTCGCCCGCTGCGAATCGACGCCTTTCGACATCCCGCCCGGGGCACGAGGGCGGCTCGTCCAGCCCGCCCCCGCCGCTCGCCTGAAATGCGCCGTGGTGCCGGACGACCCCGCTATCGTCGCGTCGCTCCGTGCCTCGGAGCTGCTCTCGGTGGTCGATGATCGCGAGGCCCAAGTCCGCCTCGAAAGACGGGCCGACAGCGCCTGGATCGTCACGGACGACGTCGCCGGGGCGAAGCCGGGCTATCCCTCGCTCGCCACCCTTCGCCCCGATCAACTCGGCCTGGCCCGTCCGGTGCTCGAACTCTACACCCGGTATTCCCTGCCGCTCCGGATGGCGACTCGCTGCATCGACCTTCCCGGCCAAGTTCGGGTGAAGCTCCTCGCCTGTCCCGCTCCCGGGTTGCCCGAGGCCCAGGCGCAGGAAGCGGATCTGCCCGAAATGAGCGGGGACGATGCCCTGGGCTATGCGCTCGATCTCGGATCGGCCTTCTGCGTCCACGTCGGCAACGCATCGATCGAGACACTCCGCGTAACCCTCCTGAACTGCGCGGGGAGCGGCCGGGTCGAGTTCCTCGGCGATCAGATCATCGCCCCGCGCTCCTACTACCGATTCTGGCTGGGCAACACACAGGGGGCGCCTTTCGTGGCGTCAGCGGCGCCGGGCGCCCGCTCGTGCGTTGACCGTCTAGTGGCCATCGGCACGACGCGGATGGATAAGGATCTCAGCTCCTTGCGCAACGACACCCGGTTTTCGGACATCCTGGCCTCGAAGTCCGTCGGACAAGAGCTGACGAGGGAATTATCCACAGTCCCGGCCTCGCCACCGATTGAGAAGTGGACCGCGACCCAGGTGTTGCTGGGAGTCGGCCTGCCCGGGGCGGGTCGGGAGCCGACGCCGGCGCATGGCTGAGGCCGCCCGCGGCCGGGTTGGCCGTCGGTCGCGTCGCCAGTCCCAGATCGGCATCTACCACGGCCGATGGGCCGGCGGCGACGCGGGGACCTAAGCTCGACTGATGCAGAATATCGAGGGGTCGCCTCGGCGGTAGCATGGGGATTAGCACACGCACCCCAGGCCACCAACCGAGGACGGCCCTCGATGATCCTACCCGCCGAAGCCCGACCGCTGTTCGATGCTCTGTCACCCGTCTTCACCGCCCCGACCTTGGTCCGTTTCGTCACCCTCTTCGGCTCGGCCATCCTCTGCACCGGGCGACGCACCGTCGCCAACCTGCTCCGCACCGCCGCCCCGCTCGCCCAAGGCCACCGCACCGCCTATCAGCGAGTCCTCTCCTCCGCCGAGTGGTCCGCACTTCGTCTGGCCTGCCGGCTTGCCCGCCTGGTCCTGGCCCTCCTGCCCGGCGATCAGCCCGTGATCCTCGTCGGAGATGACACCGTCGATGGTCACCCGCGCGCAAGGTCTACGGCAAGGCCCGCCATCGGGACCCGGTCCGTTCCAGCCACGGCTACACCGCCTGGCGGTACGGCCACAAGGCGGCCGTCCTGGCCGTGCTGGTCCGCTTCTCCTGGGCCAACCGACCCAGGGCATTGCCGGTGCTGGTGGACCTCTATCGCAGCGAGGAGGATGACCGGAAGCGTTGCCGCCCCATCGCACGCCCGCTCAGATCATGACCACGCTACTGCGGCAGATACTCCCGTGGTTCCCAGACCGGCGGTTCGTCTTCGTCGGAGACTCGGGCTTCGGCACTCATGAGATGGCCCGGTTCGCATTCCGCCACCGGCCCCGCCTGGGCCTGGTCAGCAAACTGCATCCGGAGGCCAACCTATTCGAGCCGCCTCCGCCGTAATCGGGCCGGGGGAGGCCACGGGTGAAGGGGCCACGGCGGCCCAAGTCGAGGCAGTCGGTCGAGGGGGCGGTGCTCTCGACCGAGGAGGTGGCCTGGCACGGCGGGGGGCGGCGGAAGGTGGGCGTCACCACCGGCACGGGACACTGGTACAAGGCGGGCGAAGGCCTGGTGCCGATCGTGGGGTGTTCGTGAAGGACCAGACCGGCACGCATCGGGACGAGTACTTCTATACGACCGATGCGTCGATGACGGCGGTGGCGATGATCGAAGCCTACGCCGGCCGCTGGAACCTGGAGACCACGTTCCAGGAGGCCCGCTGCCTTCTTGGGCTGGAGAGCACCCGGGGCTGGTGCCGGCGGACGGTGCTGCGGGCCGCCCCGTGCCTGTTCGGGTTGTACACGGTGGTGGCCCTGCTGTACCAGGCGTTGCCCGAGACAAAGCGATCGGGCCGGATCGAGTGGCCCGGCAAGACGGGCGTGACGTTCTCCGATACCCTGACCTGCGCGCGTCGCTGGTTGTGGCGGGAGTGGGTTTTTCCACAGGCCGGTGGGAGCGGCCCTGTGGATCAACTTCCCAAGGCACTGCACAAGGTCTTGATTTATGCGTTGGCCCCGGCGGCTTGAATTTCGACTTTCTGCATCAGTCGAGCTAACTGGCTCATCCGGCAATTGCCCTGATTCCCGGCACGGCGGCGACTCCAGGTTGCCGTCGGGGCCGATGGCGTCGTCGCCGACCCCACACGAGCGGATGGCGATGCTCGTTCCAGTAGGCCGTCGCCGCCGCGACCGCCTGAGTAATCGCCTCCCACGTCTCGAACCGCCGACCCTTCAACGCCAGCGACCGCAGCAGCTTCCACCATGGCTCGATCAGGTTGAGATACGCCGCGTACTTCGGCTGGAAGACGAACTCCCAACGCGGATGAGCCAGGCCGAAGAACAGCACATCGGGGGCGCGGTGGGCTTTCAGGTTGTCGACCACCGCATACACCCGCTCGAACTCCACAGGCAACCACGCCTCGGCCTTCTCCAGGAAGTCCACCCAGTTGGCCGTGGTCCGGCCACCGTGAGGGGCCGTCAACGCCTCGCCCGTCGCGGGGCGAAACGCCCCGAAGATGTAGCCCTTGCCGCGCCGGCCGTAGTCCGCCTCCTGAGTGGCCCGCCCGGCGGGTTGAGGCTGCCCCTGTTCGTCCGTGCCGGGATCGGCATGGACCAGTCGCGATCCGCGGAAGCTCTTAGCCAACTCCGGCCCCATCTCGTCCAGGCAGACGACTACCGAGCCCTCGGGAGGGGACGTGTAGAGTTCGGCGATGACCCCCTTTTTACGGCGAAGTCGGGGTCCACCCGCTCGCCGAACCATGTCTCCTGTTTGCGCCAGCGGAGGCCCTCCTCAATGTGGATCTCGCCGATGCGACTCCGCCTCTTGGCTAGGGCCTTCTGGTCGTCGAGATAGACGTGAAGGCGGTCCATCGTCCACGAGGCGAAGGGCAGGCCCAGCGACTGCGGGTCGGTCAGGGCGGTGGCGACGACCTCGGCCCGCTGCCCGGCGCAATAGGTCGGTGGCCGGCCCGAGCGGCGTCGCTCCTCCAGCCCGTCGAGGCCGTGATCGTTGAATCGTCGGATCCAGGCATAGGCCGTGGGCCGCGAGCATCCCAGGCTCGCCGCGATAGCCGCGGCCGATAGGCCGCTGGCGGCGGCTTGGATGATGCGGGCCCGCTCGATCGAGCGGATTGGGGCGGTTCGTGACTGAATCAGGGCCGTTATGGCCAGCTGTTCTGCGGGATTTACCGGGCGAAGGAGGACGCGGGCGGCCAAGAAGCACCTCCGAAGATGATACCCCCCCATCCACCAGCAAATCGCTTGCCGGATAAACCGCTAAGCAAGAGAAAAAATAAGTTGTTTCCGGTTTGAATGCGCGAGTCGGTACACTTTGCGAGTTCGCGGCCGTCGGCATAGCGGGAATCCCAAGGGCGAGATTCTCCACCGTTATTATGGGGTGACTCATGGTCCCCATCGTCGTACGCGGGCAGCAGGAGCCGCGCGTCTTCACGCCGATCTCACCGGACCTCTACGCGTCTCCCGAGGGGCCCGCCCCCTCGCTCGAGGAACGCGCCGCCGACCGGGTGCTGGCGTTGTCCGCCGCCCCGTGTCGGGGCCGTGTTCGCTATGGCTGGCGGATCGCTCCGGCCGCTCGGCTGCAACGACTCCTCCACTTCCACCGCGAGGCTCATCAAGCCGAGCAGTCGGGCAAGGCGCGACGCGCGGATGCGTTCTGGGCGGAAGTCGTGCGCGAGTTGCGCCTCCTGCCGGGAGCCTCTCCCGCGTGGGCGGACCTCGCCGCGGAATTGCGACGCGAGCACGCCGCCCAGAAGCTGGGAAAAGCCCGACGGCTGCGCCGCCGCCTCGTCGACGAGGTGCTAATTGACGGCCTCGTCGCCTGGATCAATGGGCATCTCCAGGGCGGCCAGGCGCCGCCGGATGCGGGGCGGGCCGCCGACCTCGTCGCCGTGCTGGAGCGGGTCCTACGTCACTCCGAACTCGACGTGGACTGCCAACGCGACCTGATGAAGCAGGCGACCCTAGCCTGCGTCGCCGGGCTCGAGAAGGCGGGGCTGTGGGACCGCGCCATCGGGCTGGCCGCGACGCTGGCGGCGTCCGATCCGGAACGGATCGATTATCCCAATCGCTTGTCCAACCTCCTGTATCAGAAGTCGGTCCGGGGCATTCCCAAGGTGATCTCGGAATCGGAAGAGGCCTACCTCCGCCAGGCTGCGGCCCTGGGGCATGCGATCCGCGCCCACGAGGCCTTCCGCGCCCGTCATCCCCTCTGCCCGGACGCCTACGACTCGCTCGCCTCGCTCCATTCTATGAGGGCGGTGAGCCTGTGCAACGGCGGCCGCATCTCCGAGGGACTGCTGGCCGTCGAGATGTCCCTGGCGTATCAACCGGAGGCGCCCGAGGCACTGAACGTCCGCCTCCAGCTCGAGTCTTTGATGCGGTCCTTGCTGGCCGAGATGAGGACGATGATCGCCCGCCTCGGCACGCGCTCGGTGGGATACAACCGGCAGGTCACCACGAGCCGGTCGGCGGAGGGGCGGCAATTGCAGCGCGAGGCCGACGCGGGGTTCGGCCCGCGCGACGAGTATCGGAAGGGGCCGACGGTCGCGGCCCTGGCCCGCGCCCGACGGATCGCCCGGGGCCGCCACCTCTGGGAGCGCGCCGGCTTGCCCCGACCCGACTGCGACTGGGACGCCCTCGCCGCGCGACTCGACGAGGGGCTCGCCCTGGTGCTGGCGCGTCAGCCAAAGACCGTCGCCGATTTGCTTTACCATTGGGCCGTCGTCCGGGCCGCGCGCCCCGATCTGCAGGTGGCGGATTTTGCCCCCGAGACACTCCTCTCATTCCTTGGCCAGACCGAGCAAGAATCGGCGCCGCCGGGTCCATCGGCCGTCCTTACCACCCCGCCCCTCCGCAAATCCAGCCCCGGCCCGTTCGACCTCTGGCTGGTCCGGCCGTGTGACCTCTCCTTCAAGGCGGCCGTGGCGGCGGGCCTGCTCCTCCTGCTGGCTGGCGGCGTCTTGTCAGCCCAGGCTGAGTCGGCGAGGATGCAGCGAGACGCGGCCTTCGCCGACCTCAAAGCGGCGGCGGAACGACTCGATGGCCCGGCCGGGGCCGATGCCGCGGGACGCTTCCTGAACACCGCGTTCGTGAGCCGTGACGGCCGCTCGGCCGCGGTGCGAAAGCTCCACCTCGCCGCCCCGGGGTGGCCCGCGGCCCGGGCGCGGAATGCGGCCTACGAGCGGCTCATGGCGGCCGCGTCCAGGCGCGACGGGGCGGGGGCGGTCGCGGCGGCGGATGACTTTTTGAAGACGGCCCTGGGCGTGGACGATCCACGGACGCAGCAGGTTTCGGAGATCCGCGGACGGGTCCGCGAGTGGCCCGCCCTCGTGGCGCGGGACAGGGCCTACAACGACGTCGCGACCGCCTCCCGGACGGGTGACGACCGGGCCCTCCTGGCGGCGGCCGATCGCTTCCTCCAGGCCGCCGGGAGCAACACCGACCCCCGGGCAACGCTGGTCCGCGACCTGAAGGCCCAGGCCGCCGAGGCGCCGCGCCGGCGGGCAAGAGACCAGGCCTATGGACAACTCACTGAGCGCATCGCCGCCGTCCTGGGCGACTCCGCCGAGGCGGACCGCGACGCCCTCGACGCGGCCGATCGCTTCCTCGCCGCCGAGCCCACGTGGGGCGCCGCGGATCCTCGCAAGGAGCAGGTCGAACGCCTCCGCACGGCGATCCTCGCCGCGCCGAAGCGCCGCGAGCGGGACGCGGCGTACCGCTCGCTCATCGCCGCGGCCCGCCTGGGGGAGCCCGGCGAGGCGACGGTCGGCCGCGAGGCGGCGGCCTTCGCCGCGAGCCTGCCGAAGGGCGAGACCGATCCCCGGGCCGAGCAGGTCGCCCGGCTGGGCGATCTCGCGCAGGAGGGACCGAACCTCCGACGCCGCGACGACGCCTACGGCCGTCTCCTCGCGGCCGTCGCCGGCAAGGACGAGGTCGCGGCAGCCCAGGCCATCGCGGATTTCCGGGCGGCCACGCCGGGGAAGATCGCCGACCCGCGACGCGGCCAGGTGGACCGGGCCGAGCGGATGGCCGCCGAGTGGCCCGGCCGGCGACGGCGCGACGACGCTTTCGCCCGCCTCCGAGCCCTCGACTCCGCGGCGGATGACCTGGCAGTCATTAATCTCGCCGAGCAGTTCCTCCAGGCCCGGCCCCGCGAGGGGGAGGACCCGCGCACGACGCAGGTGAGGCAACGCTACGACGCGGCGTTCGTCCGTTGGTTCGCCGGCGGCCCTGAAGGAAGCGAGGCCCAGGAACGGGCCGATCGATACCGGACTCTCACCGCGCCACCGACTCGATGATGGAGTTCCCATGAGACGTATCATCCTGGTCCTGTCGGCGATCGCCGGGACCGTCGGTCTTGTGCAACTCGCTCGCCTCGCGTCCGACGACGCGATGCCGTCCATCGCGTGGGAGCCGGCCCCGTCGAGGCCCCACGAGCCGCCTCCCGGCCCGGTCCCGACGCCTGGCCTCCAGCTCGACGCCGTGGCCATCCGGCCGGTCCTCAGGGACATCGACACCGCCCGGAAGGTCGACCCGGTGCCGCGATCGGCCCCGACCGTGGTCCCCATCCCCATCCCCGACCCGGACGCGGGCGCCATCGCGGCCAGGCCCGCCTCGGCCCCGGCCCTCGCGCCGGCGTCCGCCGAGTTCGCGGGCTTCCCGCTCGACGCGCCGCGGTCCGTCAACGTCCGTATGGACGACGGGATGCGGCAGCGTCTGAGCCCCCGCGCACAGAACGACCAGCTGCGCGACTGGCTGCTGATCACGGTCGTGTCCGACGCCGGCCTCTCCACCTCCGAACGTAACCAGGCACTCTTCGACGTGCCCACCGTCCGTCACGATTACATGCGGACGACGGCGAACTTCGAATACGGCCCGAGCCGCTCCTGCGCGCTGGGGAATCATCGGGTGCTGGCCTTGGTGCCGAAGGGCCCCGAGGCGGAGCGCAAGGACCACCTGGCCCGGATCGCGGACGAGTACCGCAAGAACACCGGGGCCAAGCCCGCCGAGCTCGTCGTCTTCGAGTACGAGCTGGACCCCGGCCGCTCGTGCGCGACGGTCACGCGACGGCCCCCGGTCCCCGGCGTCGACCTCTTCCAGGCTTCCTACGGCTACCACGAGCGCGTCGTGGGCGACGCGGCCGGGCTCGCCGAGTTCCTGAAGGCCGCCCCCAACCTCACGTTCGCGAACCGGGACGACCTGGGCCTGCGCGTGGGCGGCCGGCAGCGGATGGCCGGCGCCGTCCAGGGCATCGGCGTCGAGGACGTGGCGGCCATCTGGAAGGCGCAGGATGCCCTCCGTCGCGAGCAAGTCGCGTTCCTGGCGAAGTGGGAGCAGAAGGAGGCCGAACTCAAGGCGGGCTGGGAGCAGCAGGGGAAGGCCTTTGAGGCGCGCCAGCAGAAGGCCATCGATGACGTGCTCAACAAGGCCGTGCTCGGGGCCGGGGGCGCCGATCGCCTGGACCCGGGCCTGGGGCGAGGAGGACCGGAGTTCCTCCTGCCCGGCTCGCCCCAAACTCCTCGGCGGCCCATGCCGAGCACCAACGATCCCGAGATGGATCGACTCCTCCGCCAATTCGAGGGGCAGCAGGGGCTGCCCGGCCTGCCCGATATCGGGCAAGGAGCGATGGGCTTGGCGGGGGCCCTCGATGTCGAGACCGTACGGGCCCTGGCCCGGCTGAAGCAGGAATTTCAGGCCGAGGCCAGGAAGTTCGAAGAACGGGTGAAGGCCGAGGGCGACGCCTTCCGCAAACGCTTCGAAGAGGCCATCGTCGGTCAGAGATTCCTGCACGGGACCGGCTTCTCCCTCGATCCGACCTACGACTTCCAAGCCCTGGAGCGGAAGTTCGTCGAGCTCTCGCCTCGTCTGCTGGAGGCGTCCAAGGGCTGGGCGCATCGGATCGGTCAGGATCGCGTCGATGCGGTCACGCACGCCCTGAGGCAAGGGGATGAGATCCCGCTGAACCAGCTGATCCACGAGGTCGGCAAGAACGGGAGCATCGCGGCGTTCCTGCTCGCCCGCGACCTGAAAATCGCGGAGCGCGACTGCCAGTTCCAGCGGGCTCGCTACGACGGCGACCTCGCTGGAACCGAGGCCGGGATGGTTTTGTTCTACACCGACCTGCTGGCCAAGCTGTGGGCGATCGACTACAGCTACGACTCGCCTCGGGGGATCGAAGACTTCACGGCGATGGCGAACACCTCGGTCTCGCCGATCTTCGCGAAGGAGGACGACGAGCTGAACAACACGCGGCTTTGGTTCGGCCCGCAGGACCGGGGGTTCCAGGTCGCCGAGGGGCGTCGCACCCTCCTCTTCTCGCACATCGCCACGCGGATCTTCGCGCTGTCCCGCAGCAACACGACCCGGAGCGAGTCGCAGGCCAACGCCCGTTCCGAGGCGTTCCTCGGCTGGTGGAACGACCATTACGAGGAGGTCGCCGCGTTCGAGCCGCAATACGAGCGCCTCAACGCCATCATGAAGTGGAGCCTGGTGGCCAGCTGGCTGGCCGAGGGGGAGGACCAGGACCAGGATCAAGGCCAGAACTGGGATCCGCTCGGCTTCCTCCAGAATGTGGACGTCGACCGCAAGGCCTGGTTCCCCGACTGGGCCAGGTCCGGCAAGGAGGCCCTGCGCTTCACGAAATGGGACGACATCACGTTCCACGAGCGCGGCTACAAGGGGACCTCGACCGAAGCCCTAGATATGTTGGGCTCCCCGTCGATGGCCCCGCATCCCCTCAAAGGCGGGGTTTCGCTCGCGAACGTCGAGGTGATAAAGAAGCACGTCGCCCTGCCCGAGACGCGCCCGGGGAACCCCCTGAGCCTTCGCGGCAATCTCGACCTCAAGGCGATGGGAGCGGGCAGCGATCGCGTCACGACCCTGGACGGGATCGAGCACACGTTCGTCGGCCTGGGCGGCCGGGCCCCCGGCGTCCGCTCTCAAGTGATCCGCGGCATCAAGCTGCGCGGCCGGTTCGAGGAGCTGGCTAATGGGAAGGCCCGCGCTGCGACTGGGTTCGGCGAGACCGCGAACGGAGGCGCCGGCGGCGCAGGGAAGGGCCCCGGGGTCACGTTCACGCACACCTGGCAGCCGGACGAGGGGCCTCGCCGCTCGATTGCGACCGGCGTCGAGCTGGGCGGCTCCTCGACGGGGCTGGGGACGCTCCGCATCGAGGGCGTGCGTAACGGGTTCGACGTGGATTTCGTGTCGCACGACATCGACAAGGGGCAATCTCTCGCCCGGCGCCTGAGCACCGAGAAGGACCTCGCGGCCGCGCTGGCCGTGGAGCCGAGCGTCGAGCACGTGTTCGCGCAGGGGGACGGCTCCCTCTGGGTCCGCCTCCACGGCTGCGCGAAGTGGCTGAAGCTAGCCCCGGCGAAGGGCGAGGAGGTCGCCATTGGCGACGGCTGGCACTCCCGCTCGGCCGACACGGGCCCGGACGCCAGGCCCCTCAACCTCGCCTGGTTAGACCACGCGGAGGCCGCCCGGGCACTGCAGCAATCCGAATGGCTCGCCATCGAGGTGCCCGCGACCGCCGACCAGCGGCCGTTGATCCGCACGCCCGCCCGCGGCCCGCCCGAGTCCGGCAAGGGGCTGAAGGTCCTGGCGGGCGGCGCCGGGGGCGGCAACGGCGGTGACCCGCCCTCGTTCACGTGCTTCGCCGACACCGAGAACCCCAGGCGTATCTTCCTCCGGGTGGGGGAATTGCCCAGGGACCTGCTGGCCACGCTCGCGGTCATTGACGCGGTCTTCGACGCCACCAACGGCGAAGGGGTGCGGGCCGCCATCCGCGACGGCAAGGCCGATTTCACCGTGCCCACGCCGCCGGCCGGATCGGAGGCCATCATCGCCGCGATGCTCGGCGGAGGGATCGCCGAGGCCGCCCGGATCATTGCCAATGACCCGGTGAAGGCCAGGCGAGCGCTGGACTGGCAGCGAGAACACGAGACCCGACGGGCCGATGAGCTCCTCGACGCCAACCGCCCCGCCGAGGCCCTCGAAGTCCTGGCCGACCTCCGGCGCGTACAGGGCGACAGCCCGACCCTGACGGCCAAGATGGTGACCGCGGAAACCCTGAGCAACCGGCCCGGGCGCGCCGCCGAGATCCTCAACGAATTCCGCCCGCGCACGCCGACCGAGGCCGACCTCGTCCTCGACGAGATCGGCGCACGCCTCAAGGCCCCCGACCTGCCGGCCCCCCAGCGCGAGAACCTCCTGCGCGAGGCCCGATTGGTCGACTCCCGCAAGCACGACCCCAACCCGGGCCCCGAATCGGGGATGGCCCTGTTCGCCGCGACGAGCGGTCGGCTGCTGCTCGAAGGTCGATATCAGCTCACCGAGCTGAAGCCCCAGCGCGAAATCGGCGCGTTCGATCAGTCCAATCCCCCCTTGCTCCTGTACGACGAACCCGCCTCCGTGCGCGACTGGTCGCCCGCCGGCGGGCTCTCGACCCTGAAAGGCCTGATCGAGGGCCAGGGCGCCGACCTGTTCGCGCTCCAGGCGACGAGCCCCGCGGCCAGGCAGATCGCGCACTTCCAGCCCGATCTCGTCACCGTCAAGACGGGCTCCGATCCCGCCCTGCTCGGCCCCAACGGCGAGCCCCAACGCTATCGCGCGGCCCCGTTCACCCGGCGAGCGGAATCGCCGAGAAGCTACGTCCGCTACGACCCGAGCGGCGACGCTCGCGACGTGCTGCTGCTCCGAACCAAGCCCGGGGCCCAGGCTAAGTAAGGGAGCGCCCGCGCCGTGATGGATGACCCCCCGGACACCCCCGAAGACGGCGACCTGTTCGACCGCGCCGAAGACGCGTGGCGCCACGGGAACTGGGCGCTGGCCCTGAATCTGTACCTCGAACTCCTCCCGCGGCGGCTCCTCCCCGGGCGCGGCACGCTGGCGTCGATCGATCGCGTCCTGCTCGAACGGATCGCCGACCTAGCCGTCTCGTTCGGGCATGAGGGGCCGGCCGACACGCTGCTCCGCGCCGCCGTCGCCTCGGCGGATCAGGACCGGAATTTCGTCGCGGCGGGCTACTATCGCTTGAAGCGTGCCCACCTCGCCCTGCTCCGCGGCGTGCCGGTCGAGGCGAGAGGATTGATCGCATCTCTGGAGCCGCACATCGGCCCGCTCCGGAGGACCCCGACGCGCGCCGAGGACCTCGCCCCCTGGGAACGCGGCTGCTGGCCGACCGCCTCGCCGCCGGATCGCTCCCTGCTGTTGTCGCGCCTCTACCTGGTCGTCGGCCTCTGGCTCTCGGGCCGCGGCCTTTTCGGGCAGGCGGCCCTGTTGCTTGATCGGGGGGCGCGGCACGCCGTGCCGCCGGCGCCGGCGCTAGCCTGCCAGGCGCTGGCCGCGCTGCGCTTGGCCCTGGCCCGGACGCTCCTGGAGCAGGGCGAGTTCGCCTCATGCGACGGCGTGCTCGCGCACCTCGCCGGCCTCGTCGACCCCGAGCGGCATCCCGCGCATCACGTCGAATGGCTAGAGCTGCGGGGGAAGCTCGACCTGCTGCGCGGGGAGTTCGGCGCGGCCCTCCGCACGGCCGAGGAAGTCGTCGCCCTGTGCCGTCGCGGCGGGTTCGCCCGGGCCGCGTTGGCGGCCGTCCTGAATCAGGCCCAGATCCTGCTCTTCCTCAACCAGACGTCCGCCGCCGCCGACCTCGTGCGGTGGGTCGATCGCGCGGCCCGCGCCATCGGCGCCGAGACGACCGCCGCGCGGGGCGAGTTCCTGTCCACCCTCGTCCGCGCCCGCGCGATCCACCTCGGCCACCCCGGGACGGCCCCCTCGGTCATCGAGTTGTGGCGCGATCGTTCGCCCGGTCGCCCGGGAGGCGCGATCGCTGTCGGCCGACCGCCCGAACTGTCCGCTCCCCCGACCTATCTGGCACTGTTCGAGGATCGGGCGCTGGAACTCCACTGGGCGATGGCCGCCGGGGACCTGGCCTTCGCCGGTGCCGCCTTCAACAACCTGCGCGACAGCTTTCAGGTCGGGGAATCGTCGTTGACCGTCTCCCGGCTCTTCCTCTACGGAGCGATGCTGGCCCTCGATCGGGGCCACTCCCTCGAAGCAAAGCGCCTGCTCGACCTGGCCATCCCCTCGCTCGATCGGCTCGGCCTGCGCCCGGACCTCTGGCAGGCCCTCCGCCTGCGCGCCCGCTGCGCCGACCTGCACGACCAACCCGATCGGGCCGCCCTCGACCTTCGCCTCGCCGACCATCTCCTCGGCCGTCTCACGAACTCGCTGTCCGGGGCCCAACGGGCCATCTACGGCTGGAACAAGTGGGCCGAGGCGGAGGAGTGCTTCGCCCGCGAGGCCGCCCTCCTGGCCGAGGAGGCCGCCGACGCCCCGCAAGCCGACGGACCCGATCGTCGCGCCCATCATCGCCGCGTGCAGGCCTTCCTCGATCGCCTCGACGAAACGCGCCGCGACGTGTTCCGCTCCCAATCCGGCCGGGACGACGGGCCACGGCCCGCCTCGGGCCCCGACTCCGACCCCGATCCGTGGCGCACCCCGCCCGACCGGGCCATCCTCTCGTTCCTCGTCCTGCCGGAGGCCGTCTTCGCCTACCGCGTCTGTCGCGGGCGGCTCGACGCCTTCACCCGCCCATTCCCTCGCCCGCGGTTGCGCGGCCTCGTCGCGCGATGGATCGAGTGCGTCAGCGACGACGACGACGCCCAGGCCGACGCCCTGTCCGAGGAACTGTCCGACGACCTGGGGCTGTCCGAGCTCCTCGACGGGCTCCCCGCCGACGTCCGTCGCCTGACGATCGTGCCCGACGACAGCCTGCACGGATTCCCCTTCGCGGCCCTGCGGCACCGCGGCCGCTACCTGGCGGAGGATTACGCCCTGAGCGTCGCCTTCGACCGGTCCCGCCAGCCGTCGTCCCCCCCGGCGTCGGGCGGCGGGCTCCTCGCCGTCGCCGTTTCGGGCGGGCTTCCCCCCCGCGCCAACTACCCACGCGGAATCCCCTCCCTGCCCGGCACAATCCCGGAGGTTCTCCGCACGGCCGACTGGTTCCGCACCCGCTCCGTGCCGGTCTCCGTCCTCGTCGACGGCGACGCCACCCGTCCCGCCGTCCTCTCTCTCTGGCGCGAGGCCGAGTTCGTCCACGCTGCCTGCCACGGCCTTTTCCGCCCCGATCAGCCTGACTCCTCCGGCCTCCTCCTCCTGCCCCGCGACGGCGATCCCGAAGTCCTGAACCTTCGCGACCTCTCCCGCGTGACCTTCCCCCACTTGCGCCACGTCACGCTGTCTAACTGCTGGCTCGCCGACAGCTTCCTCCTCCCCGGCCGTCTGACCGTGAGCCTCCCCGAATCCCTCTGCCGCTCCGGCGCCGGCAGTGTCCTGGCCTGCTTATGGCCGGTCCACGACGAAGAAGGTGCCACATTCGTCCATTCCTTCTATGATCACGCCGACGCATTGCCTCGTGACGAAGCGGTAGCGGCCGCTAGGCGGGATTTTTTGACCTTAGGCCCGTCGCGGCGACGCCTTCTCCGCCATTGGGCCGGTTTTCAGCTGTACGGGGACCACGGGCCATTATTAGATAACATTAATAAGGCGGAAATGATCGCGTAAGAGGAGCCCACCCAGGGGCGAGATGATCGTCTAAAAAGAGCCCACCCCAGGCGGCCCCGTTACGGTGAACGTCCTCTCAGGGATCGATCACCCGTACGGAGGCCGAGGACGTGCTCACGGTGGACGACTACGGCGCGATTCGGCGGGCTCGTCGTGATGGCATGTCCATCCGGCAGATCTCCAGGCAATTCGGACACACTCGCAAGACCGTCCGGCATGTCCTCGACCATGCCGAACCGCCGACACCGACGGCCCGTGACAGGACAGCTCCGCTCCTCGGTCAGGTCGAGCCGATCATCGATCGCATCCTCGCCGACGACGAGGATGCTCCTCCCAAGCAGCGGCACACCGCCGCCCAGATCCATCGCCGCCTCCGCGACGAGCATGCCTATCCCGGAGGCTATGCCCAGGTCCAACGCTATGTGCTCAAGCACCGGCGCCGGCATCGCGAGACCTTCATCCCCCTCGGCCACCTGCCGGGACGACGCATGGAGGCCGACTTCGGCCACATCCACGTCGACTTCCCCGACGGCCGCAGGCCCGTCCCGTTCCTCGTCGCCGCCTGGGCCTACTTCAACGCGCCGTTCGTCCTGGCCCTGCCGTTCGAGCGCACCGAGGCCGTCCTCGAGGGGATGGTCGCCGCCTTCGAGTTCTTCGGCGGCGTGCCCGTGGAGGTCTGGTGGGACAACCCCAGGACCGTCGCCACTCTGATCCTGAAAGGGCGCGAGCGCCGAGTCCACCCGCGATACGCGGCGTTGGCCAGCCATCACGTCTTCGAGCCGAGGTTCTGCATGCCGGCCCGCGGCAACGAGAAGCCCGACGCCGAGGGCACCGTCAAGGCCGTCCAGAAGCGGTTCGCTACCCCTGTCCCTCGCGTCAACGACCTCGACGAGTTGAACACCTTGCTCCGCCTCTGGTGCCATTGCGAACGCGACCGGGTCGTGCGGTCGCTCGCCGGCCCGTTCGTGATCAAGGACCGGCTCGCCGAGGACCTCGCCTCGGCGTCGCCCTTGCCCCGGAATCGGTTCGAGGCCTGCGTGATCCATCCCGCCGTCGCGGTGGACAAGTACCAATCCGTGGCCTTCGACGGCAACCGCTACAGCGTCCCCCGGGCGTTCGCGTTCGGGCTGGTCACGGTCAAGGGCTTCGTCGATCGCGTCGCGATCGCCTCGGGCGGCCAGGTGGTCGCCTCCCACGCCCGATCGCTGGAGAAGTCGAGGATGATCCTCGACCCGCTCCATTTCCTGGCGGTCTTGGGCAGGAAACCCGGCTCGCTCGACCACGCGCCGGTCTTCCGCGACTGGAGCCTGCCGGCCTGCTTCGTCGACTTCCGGGGGCGACTGGAGCGTCAACACGGCCCCTCGGCCGGTGCCCGGCAGTACGCCCGGGTCCTGCAACTGCTCACGGAGCACCCCTTGACGCGCCTGAGCACTGCCATCGAGACCTGCGTGCGCGAGCAGCGCGACACGGCCGACGCCGTGATCCGCCGCACCAGGGCCCTGGCATCGATCGAAGCCGCAAAGGCCCCCGACTCTTCGACCCCTTCGGAGTCATTCGCCACAACCCGAGTCGACGTACCGCTGCCCGACCTGAGCCGGTTCGACCAGCTCCTGGGCCGCGTCGAGGACAGCCCGATCGGCGTGTCCTATGCCTGATCGAATCACTCCAGCACTCTTTTCAAGGAGGACCTTGCCGATGGCCGATGTCACGATCGAGCTGCTCAAGACCCGGCTGAAACAGCTCCGCCTGCCGACGATGGGCCGGGAGTTCGAGAGGCTGGCGCGAGACGCCGCCTCGAACAACCAGACGCCCGCCGAGTTGTTGCTGCGACTGACCGAGGTCGAGCTGGCCTCGCGATCGGCCAACGCGGTGGCCGCGAGGATCAAGAACGCGGGATTCCCGGTCGAGAAGGATTTCGACACCAACGACTTCAGCGTGATGCCGAACCTCTCCAAGCCGAAGACCCTCGAGCTGGCCCGAGGCGAGTGGATCGACCAGAAATTTAACTGCTGCCTGGTGGGCAGCCACGGGACTGGAAAACCTCGCCCAGCGTAATACCCCTCTGGTCACGGAGGAATGCGAGGGGCAAGTCACCGTCACCGACCCCGGTCATCCGCTCTTCGGCAAGACGTTCAAGCTCTCCGGGCTCGCACGGCTCCCGGGACACGTCCGTCACTGCCAGGTCGAAGTCCTCCCCGGCCTGATCGCTTACATCCCCATCGCCTGCACCAACCTTTCCGCCGAGCCCCGCCCCGAACCGACCGTCCTCACTGTCGCCGCCGTTGAAGCCCTGCTCGCCGCCTTCCAAGCTGTGCGCTCAGGAAGGAGGGGCGACCATGCGGCCGATCCCAAGCCAGCGCGTCTGGGCACTCCTGCCCCGGAACGAGCGCGACGCGGTCACCGAGGCGATGATCGGGGTTCTCACGGAGGTCGTCGAGAATGAACGGCTCGACCAAGATCCTGCCGACCCACCGGCAGCGTCAGGCCGTCGTCTACCTGCGGCAGTCGACGCCCAAGCAAGTCCTCAAGAACTGCGAGAGTGCCGCCAACCAACGGGCGCTCCGCGGTCGCCTGCTCGAATGGGGCTGGCGCAAGGATCAGATCGTGCTCATCGATGAAGATCAGGCCCAGTCCGCCAAGCAGGTCGCGGGGCGGGACGGGTTCCAGCGGCTGGTCGCCGACGTCAGCCTGCGCAAGGTGGGCCTGATCATCGGCACCGCGGTTTCTCGGCTCTCGCGCAACTGCGCCGACTGGCATCGACTACTCGAACTGTGTGGGTTGTTCGACACCCTCATCGCCGACGCCGAGGGCATCTACAATCCTCGTGATTTCAACGATCGTTTATTGCTTGGTTTAAAAGGAACTTTATCGGAAGCAGAACTTCATAGCATTCGTCTAAGGATGGATGCCGGCCGGCTCTCGAAGGCCGGGCGGGGCGAACTGGTGCAACACCTGCCGACCGGGTACGTCCGCGACACCGCCGGAGTCGTGCGATTCGACCCCGATCAGAGCGTCCGGGACCGCATCCAACTGGTCTTCGCCAAGTTCGGCGAACTGGGCAGCGCGCAGAAAGTCCTCCGGTATATGGCGAAGAGTCAGCTGAAACTCCCGCGCCGACAGACCTCGGGACTCTATGCGGGCACCGTGCTATGGAAGGAGCCGACTTCGCACGTCGTGCTCTGGCTCCTGAAGAACCCCGCATACGCCGGTGCGTTCGCCTACGGCCGGCGGATCGTCGATGCGACACGTCAGGTCCCCGGTCGCCCCGCGACGGGAAGGATCCGCCAGCCCCGCGACCGCTGGCTGGCCTTGGTCAAGGGCGTTTACCCGGCGTACATTACGTGGGAGGAACATGAGCGGATCCTGGTCACCATCGAGGAGAACAGGCAGAAGATGGCGGAGCGGCTGACGCGGAAACAAGCGATCCGTTGCGGCGAGGCCCTGTTGACGGGGCTCGTGCGTTGCGGTCGATGCGGCCATGCCATGCAGGTGATCTACAAGGACAACCGATTCCAATACGTCTGCAATGTCTACCAGTCCTTGCATGCCAAGCCGAACTGCCAGCACATCGGCGGACGCCCGATCGACGAGGCCGTGGTGCGGGAGTTCTTCAAGGCGCTTCGGCCGGCCGAGATCGACGCCCTCGAATCCGTCAACGCCAAGCAACTGGAGCACCAAAGGGAGTTGGAGCGTCACATGGAGCAAGAGGTCCGAAGGCTGGAATACGCGGCGAGACGCGCCGAACGGCAGTACGACAGCGTCGACCCGGAGAACCGCCTGATCGCATCGACCTTGGAGTCGAGGTGGGAGGCCGCCCTCGTGGAACTCGAGCAGGCGAAGACGCGGCTGACCGAGTTGAAGAGTCGCGACACGCCGCCAGTCGCGATCCCGGAGTCGTTACGAACCGCCTTCGCTGATGTCGGCCGCCGCTTGCCCGACATCTGGGCGCGACTCCCGGTCGATGCCCGCAAAACGATGTTGCGGACCCTTGTGGCCGGGGTCAACCTCGATCGCGACACCAACGGTATCGTCCGGATGAGGATCGTGTGGAGCGGCGGGCTGGTCACCGAGACGTCGTTCCCGGTGGCGATGTCGTCGTTCCGCTCGACGGAACGAGAAACGCACATCGTCGAACGGATTCGTCGAGCGGTCGACGAAGGCCGGGACGACGCGACGATCGCCGAGAGACTCAACGTCGAAGGCCTTCGCCCGTGCCGGCGGTCGAGTTTCACCCCCGCGATCGTCGGCAAGCTCCGCCGCCGCCATCGCATCCTGTCGCGCCTGGAAAGACTCCGACGGGGCGAGCCCATGCCGGGCTACACCACCCTCGAGATGGCCCGCTTGATCGGTGTCGATCGATCCTGGATCTCTCGCAAGATCAGCAGGGGCCAAATCCTGCTGGAGAAGGACGCCTGTTGCGGATGCTACCTGTTCCCGAGAACGCGTTCGGCGATCGAGCAAATGAAGCGACTCAAGGAGGGCAAAGTGCCGCACGTCTCTTTCCCAAAGGAGCACTGCGATGGCTGAGTCAAGACGCATCTTTCGGTCGGGCTCGGCCAGGCCGCCTGTCGGGCCGGCCTGCGAGTGCGCTTCTTCACGGCGGCGGAGCTGGTGAACCGGTTTGAGAAGGAGCAGAAGCAGTACACGCTGGACCGGTTCCTGGGCCAGCTCGAGAAGGCGCACCTGCTGATCTGCGACGAGCTGGGCTACGTGTCGATGAGCCGTGGCGGGGTGGAGCTGCTGTTCCGCGTCTTCGCCGACCGCTACGAGCGTGGCAGCCTGCTGGTGACGACGAACCTGCCGTTCAGCGAGTGGGGCCAGCTCTTCCAGGGAGAGCGGATGACGGCGGCCCTTCTCGACCGGCTCTGCCACCACTGCCACATTTTCGAGATGAATGGCGAGAGCAACAGATTCCGCGAGTCGATGAAGTCGAAGAAGAGCCGAAAGCCCGAGTGACCAAGACCTGCCGCTCTTGCCCAGAGCGGCCATTTTCCAGGACCAAGTGGGCTCCTTTTAGACGATCAGGGTGGGCTCCTTTTACGCGATCATTTCCACTTCCCGAATGGCCCCTACCCGCACCTCTATGCCCGCTCAGCCAGCCTAAAAGGCCAACTACCGCACCCGGCAGGGCGTGCCATCAAGGTCTCGCCACGAGGGCGTCGGCGAGTGACTCCAGGACCGCCGGGTCGCGGAGGTAGCTCATGTGGTCACAAGCCACGGGGTAAACCTCGTACAGAGGTCCTGCGGGGCGTACGCTCGAGATCGCCACGACGAGATCGTTGTCTCCGGCGGAGAAGAACGAACGGGCGGATTCGCGAGCCTGACCGGGCGAAATCAACGAATTGATCAATCGGTCGAGCAGGCTCACGTTGAACGGACCACTCGAATTGAATGCCATCGGGAGGATCGATGACTGACCGGCGAGCACGGCGTAGGGGATGTCGGGCTCGCCCCCCTTCGCCAGTTCGGCGAGGATGGGAGAACCGGCAAGGCTATCCCTAAGGACTGCGGAGGAATTCGGGCCGAGCGCCGCCAATTGCGCGATGACCGGGGCGGGCCAGGCAATCTTGGTGAACTGATTGAACCCAAACGCGAGGGCGAGGGTCGACCAGTCTCGCGGGCCTGGCCAGGTTAGGCCGGCGTTGGGTGTGCCCAGCATAACGAGCCGGCTGGCCACAGCGGGGCCACCCTCGCGTTCGATGAACCACCGGGCGATCAGGCCGCCGGTGGAATGGGCCACGATGTCAAGTTGCTTCCCGTGCCCAACTCCCAACCCGACCAACTCCAGGCATTCCCGGAGGTTCTTGGCATTCTGCTCGATGCCCGCGTCTCCACCTTCGACGTCGAAGGTCAGCACCGCGTCGTATCGGGACGCTAGAGTTGTTCCATCAGCGAGCCTGGCGAATTGGACGGCCGATGCCATATCCCGAACGTCGCCGATGAAGCCGGGGATGAGCAGCAGGACGCGGGCGGACTTCGCGACTCGGTCGCTGACTTCCGCATGATTGCCGATCGTGGTGACGACCCCGTTGGACGCTACGGCGACGGAGAAAATCGATCGCGTCGGAGCGGGGAGCTCCGCGCGATCGACCACCTTTTCCAAGAAGATCTTGATGGCGCCACCGAGCGATCGCCCGTCGGCCAGCGTCGGAGGGAGCCGATCGATTGCTACTGTCGTGGAGGTCTGGGAGCGGACCTCGTCGCGGCCGATCGGGAGGAAGAATTCGCCGTCGAAGGCAACGGCGATCACATGCTCATTCCGCTTTAGGGCCAGGGGGAAAGTCAGCCGGAGTGGCGACTCGTGGGTGACATGTCGCGAGTCTTCCACGCCGGTCAGTTCCAGGACGCTGAGCCCCGGGCCGCCAAACGTCCCGGGGGCAGAAAACGGCACGCAGACAGCGGGGTCCTCGACGAGGAGGCGGGGCAGATTGACGCTGCCCAGGTCGCGAGAGGCGAGAGCTTCGGTGGAGAGTCGTGCATCGGCCCGAAGCTTGGGATGCCCATTGAGAAGGACGCCATTGGTCAAGGCCTCGGATTGGCCGGGGCCCGGGACGCTGGCCTTGTCCAACGGTCGGACGGTCGTGAATGTGAGCTCGGACGTCTGCCAGTCGTCGAGGGTAGATACGGTGGGTGAGGCATTCAGCTCCCGCGTCTGGACTTTTTTGAGGATGCCATTCAGAGATCCGAGGAGGCCGATCGATTGCCTCATGCTTCGATTCGATGGCCTCATACTTCGAGTTGCCAAATCGAGGAGCGAGGGCTGCTCCAGGAGGCTCGCGTCGAATTCCTGGGTGCAGACGATCAGCTTGAGCAAGTCCTTGTACTCGATAATCCCCTGAGACCAATCCGCATCGGGGATGTTGGCCGAGATCGGTTTACCGTCGCTCGCCCAGACAGTTTGCCCGGGGTCGAGCTGGATGCAGCCGGCGCGGAAGAGGCCGGCGAAGACCTTGTATCCCTGAGTCAGATCGAGCAGGCAGCAGTAGAGCCGGCGATGGGAATTATTCGTGATGGAGATCTGGAACTGGGGACCAACAAGCCGACCATTCAGGTCCCTGTATTCGAGCCGGATCTCACGCCCGGCGACTTCCTTGCTATCGAAAAGGACCGTGATTTTGACATCGCTCGGCTGGATTGAACTGGCGGGGTTGCTCAGCCTCGCGGTCAGGGTCCATCGAGCGATGTGCTCCAGCCTGGCCACGGTGAGTTGGGCACTCGCCGGATCCTTGTCGTCGATCGGCGCGACGATCGGCCGAGTATTATCGGGGCGGGTGATCTCGAAGCTTCCCGCTTGAGCAACGAGGCAGAACTCGGCCGGCTCGCCCGGGCCGGCCTCGCGGATGAAGGGGGACGCCATCCCTTCGGGCGAGGACGTCGCCAAGGCCTTGCGGATGAGGCCGAGGGCTTCGTCGTCCCCTTGCAGGGAGACCGCGATTTGGGGCATCGGGAGGCTGATGATCGAGGCTTTGAAGACTCTGGATCGGTCGAGCGTAACCCCGCCCTCGACCTCGATCCGGCTAAAGGCGAGAGAGACCTCAACAACGGCGGCTGTGGCCAATGCCCGTGACGGGTCGCGAAGCTCTTCGGGGCCGGCGTCGAATTGGAACAGGGCGAACCGCGCGGCGTCGCTGCCGTGCGGCGAGGGAAGCCCGTGAGCCGAGCCGCCGTTGAGCGTCCATCGGCCAGCCTTCCACGAGGCGACAAACTGGGCCGACGAGGGAAGGATCGTGCCGTCGAGGAAGATGGCGTCGAGGTCATCGGGGCGGGTGGCTTCCAATTGGGGCGACTGGTTCGTCACTTGGCTGGAGACCAGTGACCTGACGCGGTCCAACAGGTTGCGGTAGGTGGGAACCCCACCAGCGGCCTTCAACGCCTCGACGAGGAAGTAGGAGAAAGCACCGCGATACTTGCCGTCGCCGAAGAATTCCTTCGCTTCCTCGTCGGGGCGGCAGGCCGCGAACAGGACGTGCCGCCCCTCGGGTGAGGCGTACCGTCCCGCGCCCACGTCGCGGCTCGCCACCTCGACTTCCTGGAGAGAGACAAGGAAAGACTCGATCGGCCGACGCCGGAGGTCGGTCGGCGCACGTCGGACGACCGACTCGATCGCGCGAGTCCCCGAGCCCGAATGGCAACAGTCGAGGATCACGGCAACATGCGGCCCCTTCGCGGCCAGCTCGCCGATCAGCTTGGCGATCTCCTTGTCGGCGAGGTCCCAGCTTCCCGGGGTCCGGCTGTCGACGCAGACGAGGGTCTCGTCGAGGTGATCCGGCTCGATCTTCCAGAACTCCTCGGGGGACTGCTCCTGGGAGCCCTGCCCGCTGAAATAGAATAGGGCGACGTCGCCCGACCCGGCCCGGGCCAGATGCTCGCGGAAGCCTCGGATGACCGCGTCGCGGGTCGCTTCTGCGTTCGTCAGCTTCCTGATCTCTATCGCGACGCCCTGCGATTCGCCACCGCGCTCGCCCAGATAATCCGCGAAGACATCGATGTCGTTGACGCATCCCCGAAGCTTGGGGTTCGGATGGGGATACTCGTCGATCCCGACCAGCAAGGCATAAACGGTCCGTGAGACGAACTCAGGCCGGGCCGCCGCCTTGACCTCCCACGCGACTTCGAGGTTCACTCCCGAGACATTCGACACGCCGGACTCGGCCCCCGGGACGCGTGAGTCGGGATCGCGGGTGAAGAGCGCGGTCCCGATGGAAAACAGCGGCGCCCCAATATCGCGCGGACGATTCTCGCCGGTGCTGGAACTCCGGCGGATCATCCCCAGGATGTCACCCACCGACATCCCTTGAGCCGCGTTCCGGATCAGGTCTTCGAGGAAGTCACTGGGCAAGTCCAGGCCTTCTAACCCCGTCGCGAGGATGACCGGCGCGTTGCCCAAACAGAACAGTTCCGAGGCGAAAGCGTTCTTAAGGAAGAGCTGAAGGGCCGCCTCGAACGGGGAGGACGGCAGCGGCGGGTTGAGGATTACGACCGGTTTCAGGTCGGACTCGGGGAGCCCTTTCAGGAATTCGTCGATGTCGCGTGACGTCAGCGTGTTCAATTTCGTGGATGGCTGGTCCGGCAGGGAGAGAGAGAAGCAGATGCCGATCGATGAGACCGCGGCGAGCGGGGCTCTGATCTGGATATAGCTGAGCGGCTTGTCCCGGAGGAGTTCCCGAACCTCCGAGAGGTCGGGACCCCGGCTCGAAACAACTGTGACCTCGTAGCCGGCCAACCGGTAGATCCTCCGGATCGCCTCTTTGAAGGGCACCAGGGTCGAATAAGAATCCTGCGAGTCGGCGGCGATAAGGAGCACGGAGCGGGGCGGCTGATTGCGGCTCAGTCGCCAGGCGCGGTCGAGCGCCCACCTAGTCGTCGCATCGGCCGTGCCGGTGGTTTCCAGCCCTTGCTGCGATTGGAACGATCGGAGAGCGTTGCGGAGCCTCGCGCCATCCTGCCCGTCGACCAGAAGGCCGCGGTCGAACATCTGTCCGAGCACGGCTTGGAGCCATCGGATCGTCGTCCGATCGGTCTCGCCTGGCCCGGTCGATCGATGGAGATGGCGGATTCCGGAAGTCTGGGAGAGGAATGCGCGGTCGCCGTCCGGTCTGCGGAGGAATTCCCAGGGGAACTGGCACAGGTTCGGGTCGTCGATAGAGATCCGGAGGTCGACGGGATTGTCGCCGCGACTCGCGAACGTATCGAGCTCCGCGAGCGTGTTCGGCGGCATCAGCAGCGAGGTCATCTCGACGGCGAGCTGTTGCCACTCCCTGACGAATGCCGTCAGTGGCCACATTGGGACGGACGCAACGGCGTCGACGGGCGTCGGGTCCCTCCCGAGCCCCCGCTCTTCCAGGAATCGGAAACCGTGAACGACGTTGCGGCCGGGTGCCGACGGCGGTCGCGTCGCGACCGAGAGACCATCTCCTACCTTCCATCCCACGTCGATCGCGAGGGCCGGGTGTGTCGGCAATAGTGGAGGTGGAGGCACCAAGACGGCCTCATCCGTCTCTTTGAGGGAAAACTTATCGGAGCTGACCGATGACGAGGCGGTCGGTATGCCGAGCGACCTCTCCAGGTCCCGGGCATTCTCGCGAGAGCGGGCCGCATCATCGGCGAACCCTCGCCGCAAGGCGACCTTGGCGCGTACGTGGAGGAGGCGTGCCATAAGCGACCTCGCCCCCGGAAATTGCGAGTTTTCGAGGCGTCGCCTCGACTCGGCGATGGCCTCGTCCGCCGCCTTGTCCGCCTCCTCGTGCGATGCGAGCAAGGCTCGCTCCGCCTGCTCGACCCAGACCATCGCGACGAGGAGCAGCTCTGAGGGACCGTAGAACGAGGCCGAGAAGGAAGGCAGCAATTCCGAGCCGCGTCGGCAAGCGTCGATCGGTCGGCCGAGGCGGTCCTCGGCCCGCAGCAGGGCGAGGAGCGGGTAGATGTTCCGTTCCTCGCGGGACTTCGCAACCTCTCCGCCGAGGAGCCCCTCGCGAGCCCGATCGAGCACTGCCACCGCTTGGTCCACGCCCCCGACTACCCGCAGCGCCTCGACGCCGAGCAGGCCCAGGATCGCGCGATCGCGCGGCGCCAGGATGACATCGTCGAGATCCGGTAGCGTGCCCAGGAATCTCGACACGAGATGAGGGGGGAGGTCGACGAAGGGCGGGCAACGATCGAGACCACCGAGCATGGCGAGGCGGGCGTGGTGCGGATTCACCTCGGCGAGCGAGCCGATCAGGACTTCGAAGTAGGGCCGAGGAGCGAGGGACTCGGCGAACTCCAGCGCGGAGAGGGCGGCGAGGACGCGAAACCGGGGCGGCGACAATTGCGTCCTCGTGACCATCTCGTCGAAGAGGGCGCGGGCTTTCTCCAAATCGCCGAGCCGCGCCGCAAGCCCGGCTCGGAGGAGGGCGATCCGGAGTGAGGACTCGGACTTGCCAGGGTCCTCCTCGTCGGCCGGCAGGGACAGGGCGAGCAGCGAGCCGGCCCCGTTGAGATCGCCGATCTGATGGAGCGTTATCGAGGCTTGCGCGGCGAGAACCCGCCTTGCACCCTCGCGGTTCGCGGGCTTGGCGAGACGCAGCCACTCCACGCCGGAGGTGGAGAGTTCCTGTAGCGATCGGTCGAGGTCCATCAAGGCCAGCGAGATCCGGGCCCTCTGTTCCCGCTCCTCGGGCTTTCGGGGGAGGAGGTCTAGATACCCGGATTTCTTCCGGAGATCGTTCCGTCCAGACTTTCGAGCTTCGCGGTGGGCGTCCAGGGCCCGCTTCGGGTCGAGCTGACTCAGCCTCGCCTCGGCCTTCAAGAAGCCTGTGGCGGGTTCCCAGGCCAGGGGGACAACTCGAGGCGTCGTAAGTCCGCCGACGAGGATTTGCCGAGGGCTGAAGACCTCTTCTGGTTGGCCCGATCGGAGCAGGATCTCGCGGCTGAGCAGGTCGAACCTGGCCTCGAACTCCTCCGAGCCCGGGCCGAGCTGGTGGGACCGCTCGTACGCGTCGACGGACGTCACCAGAGCGTCCGCCAGTTGGTCGAAGGCGAGTTGCCGGCGGGCCAAAGCCTCGCGATTCCGGAGATCGGTTGGCCGGTCGACACCCTCGGGAGTCCGGTCGATCAGCTCTCGCAGGACACCTTCTGCGTCGGGGTCGTTCCGGAACACGAGAAGGTGGGCCAGCTCTCGCAACGCCTCGATCGTGATTTCGGAATTCTTCGCGTACCGGAGCGATTGGAGCGTGGCCAGCGCAAAGTCGCCGTCCCCTCCGTCGGCATTGGCCTGGATCACAGCCTCGAGCAGGCTGACGGCCTGGGGATCGGGCTCGGCAACTGGATCAGTCAGGAGGTCAGCGGCCTTCTCGTGCCGTTTGAAGGCGTTGCTCGCGTCGTTCCACCTGCGGCGGGTGTTGCCGGGCCCCAACCGGGCGAGGTCGGCGAGGGCCCGGGCCTTGTGGTAATAGGCAAGAGAGAGGATTTCCGGGGAGATCGTCCATGACCCGTCTTTCCGCATATGCGGGCGAGGAGGGTCGTCATCCATGACGTATGCGCGACCGGTCACATCGTCGGCCAGGATTTCGCGACCGGCTGGGTCGTCGCGAAATTCCTCCGACGAGATCAGGTCACGCCAGGCCGGGCCCGCCGCCTCGCCCCGGCGCTGGAAGTCGTGATAGACGACCTCGCGGAGCCACCGGACCCGGTCGCCCCGGCCATGTTTCCGGGCGTCCTCGGCCTCCGCCCGGAAATATTCGAGGGCCTCGAGGTGGAGCGTTGCGAATAAGTTATGCTCCTGCTCCATGAGCAGGGCACGCATCGGGTTGAGCACATCCGGCGTGAAGACCAACGCATCGGCCTCGCCGGCCTCCGAGGCCACCCGCACCCAGGATGATCCTCCTGCATATTTACGGAGCTCTTCCCAGAGATCCTGGAAGATGGGTACGGTCGCTGCGCGGGGGAACGCGGGAGCGTCGGACCGGAGATTCTCCAAGCCCTTCTCCGGCCTATCTTCCGACTTCTCCCCCGTCGCCTCACGCTCGATCCGTTCCCGGATCGGGCCTGACTGAAGGAATTCGAGCGTGAGTTTCCGGGGGACGACTCCGTACCGCAGGACCCAGCGCAGTTGTTTTTGAAGCTCGCCGATCTGGCCGGTCTCGGGGTCTCGCTCGTTTTCGCCGATCCGGAGGACGACGCGGCGGATTAGATATTCCACCTCGACCGAGAGATTCGCGCGGATGTCGTCGCCGGAGAGCGAGGGCTCGCCGATCAGGATTTCGGAGAAGAGCCGGAGCTTGAGCGGGTTGCCTCGCGAACGCTCGATGGCGGCCGCTACCCGATCGGCCTGGTAACGGTCGGCCCCTGACAAGCCGCGGATCTCGGTAAGATACACGCGGGACTCTCGCTCATCGAACGGCGAGATCTCCGCTTGGATCGGCTCGGTGCCGAGTACCGCGAACTCTTCCGGTTCCAGCTTTTCCGCCAGGTCGTATCGCCCGGCCAGCATTACCCGCACTCGTCTCCCCGGCGATTCCTCGCAGAGAACCTTCAAATGTCGGAGTATCTCAAGGAGTCGCGGCCGGTGCGGAATCAGAACCTCTTCCAGCGTGTCGAGTACGACCAACGCATTGACCCCGTCGGGGAGTGTCAGCACATTAGCTAGCTCGGCCAAAGGGCTGGACGAGCCACTCTGGGACGGCCCGGATAACCGGCCGATCAGATTGACCAGTGGCTCGCCGGGGATCTGCCCATTCCATTGTGCCGCGATCGCAAGCGCGAGGGCTTCCGGACGCGAGGCCAGCTCCCCGGAGTTGGCGAAGTCGAAGTCGATCCGGGCGCATGGAATCCGCCGTTCGACGCACCATCGCGAGATCGACCATCGGACGAACATGGTCTTGCCCGTGCCACCCGGGGCGTGGATCTGGTAGGTCCGGCCCGCGAGGCCGTCGCCCGCCATCAGGCGTCCCAGGTCGGCGTTCAGCTTCTCGCGTTCCAGGTAGCTACCAGTCTGGTAGAACTCGTCCTGCCAGAACGAACGCGCGTTGAGCCTCGCCCGGCGGGCCTCGATCGACTTCCGGAGCGATTCCGGGATTGGGGAGAGATCGGAGAATATGCCGATGAGCTCGGCGCAACGGGCGAGGTCCGGCCCCTCCTCGGCCTCGCTGAATAGCTCTTCGAAGCGTGACTCGGCCCCGGCGGTGTCGAAGCGCGCGAGCTGGTAGAGCTCCTCGATCGGGTCTGGATGCGACGGCTCGCGGTGGTATGCCGCCAGCCTCCGCCTCAGCGGACTCAAGAGGTTCCTCCCCTCGTCCCACTCCATGATCAGCAATTCAATGGCTTCCGGATCGATCCGATAGAAATCCTTCCGATTGGGATCTCGCTCCACCAGGGGGTTGCTTGTCAGGCGGTCGAAAAGGACGTTATCTGGGAGAGGCGTCGGCAACTCGGCCAGGATTCCGGCGAGCTCCTTATCGAAACGCCGGGCCACCGCGCAGCGGCGCAGCAGCTTCCGCTCGGACACGGGGTCCGTCTCGGAGGTCGACTTGACCGTGATCTCCGAAGGCGTCGCGCCGCTCAGAAGCATCTCCAGGACACGCCCAATCGGGTTGCTCGGATTGCTCACTTCAACGATTCTCCGATATAAGGGCCGGCCAGTGACTTAAGCATCCAAGGGCTCCATCTCGCCGACTTCTTCTTCAGAGAAGCCGCGAAACCCTCTGTCATCACCTTCCAGCCCTCGTGGTCGACCTCCTTAGCCAGATTTTCAGGAAGTGAGCAGAGCCTTCGGAGGTAATCCGTAGCCAGCGGCACCAACTTCTCGGCCTCGATCTGCTGGACGTCGATCGGATTCGGCTTCAAGTTCATCCGTTCGGTCAGGGTCTTGTAGTCTTCCCCCTGGAGAGCCATGGCGAAGACGAGGCCCGGCAGCTTGCCGAGCGCGAATGGCTTGAAGAGATAGGGGACCAGGAACTTCGAGTAGGTGTCGGAGTTGATCCCGGACAGGGAGACCGGGTCGAGGACGAGGAGGAAAGGGCGAGTATCGTCGTCGACACGCCCGGCAGCCTCCTCATCGCCTTGCTCCCGGAGCTTGGCGGCGAGGTCCTCCCGGGCGGCGTGGGGGACTTCGAGTAGCGACTCGCGGAATGCCGAGAAGAGGAGTTCTACCTGCTCTTGGTCGCCTCCATTCCTCGGGAGTTGCCGGAGCACACCATCGCGCATCCATTCGGCCGTCGTGGGATATCCGGCGAGCCGCTGCGCGTCTCGCGGATTATTGCCGTCGAGAACGCAGTTCAGGACTTGATAGAACTTCGCCATCGCACGCCCCGGGAGCGGCTTTGATACAAGCGTGTCATCCTCTCCCTCGCAGAGGAGTCTGAGGATACTGAGGAAAGATTCGCCCCGCTTCGGGTCGAGCTCGACGTGCTTGATCAGCCGGCTTCGCCTCGCGGCCGACATCAGGCAACAGCGGATCATGTCCGTCTTGCCGACTAGCTTCTCTCCCCGGACCATGACTAGCTTGGAACTATTCGGCTCGAACTGGATCGCTTCCAGGAACCATCCACGCTCGTCGACGCGGTCGATGGACAGGAAATTATCCTTGAAGGCAGCGACCATGTCCGCCTGTTGCACGCAGAGCTGGACGCTAGCGGCATTGCGGAGCACCTGATCCGGCAGCACGGCCACGCGTAGATAGGGGATTGCCCAGTCCCAGCCCCGATTCGGATCGTTCCCCTTGAGCTGGTCGATCTTGTTGCGTGCCGTCGTCAGGGCGACGTCCATCGGTTCGCCATCGAGGATCGCCCGGTACAGGGCACCGGCAAGCTGGCCGGCCGCATCACCCCGGACCGCAGCGTGCATCCCGAGGACAGCCCTGGCGCGAAACCGGGTGAGGAACCAATCCGAGATCGACCCAATCGCCCTCCGATTATCCGATTTCCCGGCGGCGTCGAGCACCTTCCCCGCCGCATCGACCGTGTGGCAGGCATTGAGGAAGACGAAGGCGGGGGAATGCTTTCCGAGGTCGCCGTCGATGTCTACGAGCGACCAACGATGATTGATCTTCAATGTCTTGTCGTAGAGGACCAGGTATGGTTGCCCCTCCTCGTCGAGCTGACCGTGGCCGATGAAATGAAGGATCTGGGGCTTGAACCGGAGATATTGGGCCGCGATTTCCTCGCGACTGCCTTGCTGGATGATCCTCAGATCCGGCCCATCGATCGCCTCCGCGATGACTTTCTGGAGCGCCTCCAGTTCCTGCTCGGCGAGCACGCTCTCATCGCGTTCTTTCGAGCCGACAATCACGAGGATCCGGATGGTTCCGTCGCGAAACGGGGTCGTTCCCTCACTAAAGCGTTTGCCTCGGACCAGCGAACAGTTCGTGAGGCGGGCCGGGAAGATCGGCGTACGTCCCATCTGTTCCAGGCGAAGCCCCCGCAATTCATCGGGCTCGATTTCGAGGATGAACCGGCACCGCTCGAGCTCCCCATCGCCGTACATCCGGTTCCATTCCGCCGCAATATCTCCCCGGAAGATGAGGTCGTAGAGCCATCGGGCGAATTCTTTATTCTGATGGGTTGCACCCGGGTCCGGGGAGTCCTCGCCTCCCAGCTCGCGGCCTCTCCAGGATCCGGGGGATTTCAGGACGCCTTCGTTGGTGACTTCGGAGGCAACGAGGGTGGCTTTCTTCACCAGGCCATTATCATAACGCATCTCCAGAGGGTAGGCCGCGGGATCGCCCGCTTTCGGTCCGATCCAGAATGTGATTGTCTTCATGAATACGTTCGAATGATCTCGGAGGTGTGCCGCCTGTTGGGGGCGAGGGATCATCAGCCCGATCGGGGAAAGATCGGGCTGATGACCGTGGAAGTCCGACCGTCACTGGAAAATTATGGGGCGTCGGGCCCGAAGCCCTCGGCCAGGACGGTTGCCAGTGCCTTGAGGCCGGCGGGGTCTTTGAAGTAGCTCAGGTGATCGCATGCGACCGGGCGTACGTCGTAAACCGGCTTGCGGGCATTTAAGATGTTCCGCATGCTCGTGACCGACACCGCGACGTCGTTCTCCATGTTGAGGAAGAAGGGGTTGGCCACGTCGTGGAGGAATGCAGGCGAGGTGAGCCGCGAGAAGAGGCGAGACAGCCGACTCCCCAGTCCAGAGGCAGGCTCCTGAGTCGCCTCGGGGATCAGCGACGTGTTGCCGGCGAGCATCACGTAAGGGATGCCTGGGTCGTCGGCGGCCGAGAGGTCCGCGAGGACCTTCGATCCGCGAATCATCTCGTTCAGGGCATTTGTCGGGCTCTCCGCCGACTTCTGTAGGGCGCCTAGCACTGCGGACGGCCACGGGATCACCGTTAGGTGGTTAAGCCCTAGCGCGATGGCCATGGTCGCCCAGTTCGTCACCTGCGGCCAGGGGGAGCCGTCGTTAGGAGTGCCCAGCATGATGAGCCTCCGGACGACCTGATTGCCCCCTTCCTTCTCTATGAACCAGCGAGAGACCAGGCCGCCCATCGAGTGAGCCACGATGTCGATCACCCGGCCGTTCCCCGGCGTGATACCGCACGCCTCCAGCCGCTGCTTGAGCAGGCGGCCGTTGTCTGCGATGGTGGTGTTGAGGTTCTCGTAGTCGTAGGTGAGGACCACGTCGTAAAGGCTGGCCACCGGGGTCTGGCCAGGCAGCTTAGCAAGTCGAACGCTGGGGACCATCGTCGACGTCTCGCCGATGATCCCGTGGACGAAGAGTACGATCCGGCTGGCCCTCTGGACCCGGGCGCGGACCTCATCGGGATCGCGGATCGCTTCGACGGCGGCATCGGGGTCCACGTTGGCGACGCCGAAGACTGGGTACGGGGTTTCGATCCCGACCGTCTCGCCCACGATCTTCTGAAAAAAGATCTTGATCGCGCCGCCGAGCGATCGGCCGTCGGCCAGCGGCGGTGGCAGGCGATCGATGGAAATCACTGTTGAGCCCGCGTCCCGCCGCTCGACCCCGCCCAGCGGGAGGAAGAATTCGCCGTCAAAGGCGATGGGGAGCACGTGCTCTTCCGCCCCGATCGCTAGGGGAACATTGACCCGAAGTGGGTTCTCCGGGGTTATGACCTCGGGGTTTTCCACCTCGGTCAGTTCCAAGACGCCTAGGCCAGGGTCGGTTCCCCGACTAGCTGTGAAGGTCCAGGGTCGGACGACGGCCGGGTCGTCGAGTAGGATCCGGGGCAGAGTGAGGCTGCCCAGGTCGCGAGTCGACAGGCTCGTCGTCGTCAGCTTCGCGTTGGCCTTGAGGCCGGAGTGGCCATCGAGGGTCACGCCTCCGGCAAGGCTGGCAGCCTTGCCGGTCCCAGGCAAGGGCGTGGACGCCAGGGGGCGGACGGTGGTGAACCCGACGCTCGTCGCCTGCCAGTCGTCGATCTGCGCAGCGGGGGCGGGGAGCAGTTCACGCGTGGCGATCTTCTCCATCAGCTGGTTCAAGCTCCCGTTGCGGGACAGGGCTCTGGTTTGTTCATCTCGGAACCGGGGCGTGTCGAGAGTCGGGAGTTCGAGGAGGCGAGGGTCGAAATCCTGGGTGCAGACGATCAGTTTGAGCCAATCCTTGTACTCGATGACCCCGTTCTCGTAGACCTCGTCGGGGACGCTGGCGGTGATCGGCTGGCCATCATTAGCCCACACGGTCTGGCCCGCTTCTAGCTTGACTGAGCCCGCGGGGAGCATCTCGGCCGAGATCCTGTAGCGTTGGGTGAGGTCGAGCAGACCGCAGTACAAGGTTTTTTTCGTCAGATTGGTCATGCTGACTTGGAACGTTGGCGCGACCGGCGTGCCGCCAGCGTCGGGCCGGTATTCGATCCGGATGTCTGAGCCCTTCCACTCATCGCCGTCAA
The DNA here is from genome assembly GCA_038400315.1 of Isosphaeraceae bacterium EP7. Classification (NCBI taxonomy): domain Bacteria; kingdom Pseudomonadati; phylum Planctomycetota; class Planctomycetia; order Isosphaerales; family Isosphaeraceae; genus Kueselia; species Kueselia aquadivae. Next base: position 3,968,224 of record CP151667.1, on the reverse strand, counting down.
TTATGAAGCTGAGCTTGACGTCATCCGGCCCGATCGAGCTGGCAGAATTGGCAAGCCGCAAGGTTTGCGTCCACCTCGCCATGTGTTCGAGCCGTCTGACCGCGAGTTCGACGCCTGACTCATCGATCCCCTCGATCTCGGCTACGAGGGGTCTTTCGTCCTCCGGCCGCGTGATGACGAACCGGCCGTCGCTGGCCGTCAGCCGGAACTCGGGAGCCTCTCCGTCCGACGCCTCGCGGATGAACGGGGAGGGTTTCTTGGCAACCGATGATTTGGAGATTGCATCGCGGATGAGTGTGACCCCTGCCGTGTCGCCTATGAGGACGACGCCGGTCCGGGGCGTCGGCAGGCTGATGATAATGGCCTTGAATGTCTCCGAGGCGGCGAGGCTTTTCCCGTCTTCTATCGTGAGCAGACAGGAAGCCGGGAGGACGGCGTCAACCCTGGCCGTCGCGACGGCCTTGTCCATGGCAAGGAGGTCGGCCTCGGGGGCGTCGAAGTGGAAGAACGCTAGCTGAGTCGTCTCACCCCCGGCGAGAGGCGGGATGCCGTTCGCCTCGCCGCCGTTGATTACCCAGCGGCCCTTGGCGAACTTCGCGGTGAAAGTAGCCGGCGAGGGCCGAAATGCCCCGTCCAGAAAGACGGCGTCGAGGTCGTCGGCGCGGGTGGCTTCCAACTGGGGCGACTGGTCCTTTACCTGGCCCGAGACCAGCGACTTGGCTCGGGAGAATAGGTCGCGATAGGTCGGTGTCCCTGCCGCGCTCTTGAGAGCCTCGCAGAGGGAGAACGAGAACGCCCCTCGATGCTTGCCGTTGCCGGAACATTCCTTTGCCAGTTCGTCGGATCTGCAGGCCGCGAGGAGGACATGCCGCCCGCCCGACACCCCCCAGCCCGAGTCGCCCCCTTTGATGGTCTTCGACTCGCCCGCGCCCGCGAGGAACGTCGAGATGGGCCTCGGGCGACGGTCGGTCGGGGCGAGGCGGGCGACCGTGCCGAGGTCTCGGGTGCCCGATCCGGAGTGGCAGCAATCGAGGATCACGGCGACGTGCGGGCCGTTATCGGCGACCTCCTCGATCAACCGAGCCAGCTCCTTGTCGGCTAGGTCGTACTTATCGGGATCGCGGGAGTCGAAGAGGACGATGGTCTCGTCCATGTGATCCGGCTCTATCTTCCAGAACTCTTCGGGAGCCTGCTCGCGCGAGCCGTGGCCGCTGTAGTAGAAGAGTGCGATATCGCCTTTCTTTGCCTTTCCCAAGTGGTCGCGGAATCCGTCGATCACGGCAGCTCGCGTGGCCTTATCATTATTAAGTTGACGCAGATCTAACGAGACGTCCTCATTTTGATCGGTCCGCCCCGAGAGGTAGGCCCCGAAAGCTTCGATATCGTTGACGCAACCGTCAAGCTTGGGGATCGGACTCGTGTATTTATCGATGCCTACCAGCAGCGCGAAGATTTTCCGACTCATGGAGTTGCTTTCTCAGGAGTTCGATCGGGCGAAGGAGAGGTGACGTAGGAGATTGAGATCGATCTGGAATTACCCCGCTCGGATTAACACGCATTGGAATTGACCCAGCCTCGCCGTTCAAGCAAAATCTGGCACGTCCTTCGGTCGGAGGAATGTATCGCCCTTGGGATTCTCTGGACGGGGACTTGATGCTACTCACGCCGCTGCCGACTTGCCATTTACCATGTCTCGCCTGACCTGGCTGGGCGTCCGATGACCGTGACGACCGATCAGCCATAGGTCGTTGTAGGTCCGCTTGAACTCACGCAACGCCTCGACCAGTTCCGACACCGTGGCGAAGGCCCGCACCCAGAGCAGTTGCTCTTTGAGCGTCCGGATGAACCGCTCGGCACAGCCGTTCCCCTCCGGCTCCCGCAGGAAACTCGGCGAGCTGGTAATGCCCGGGACCGCAACTCCCGCTGGAAGTCGTCGCTGAGGTAGTTGCTGCCGTGGTCATGCCGGATGGCCAGCCCCTCGGCGGCCTTCGCCTCGAAGTGGCCGAAGTGCTCACGCACCCCTGCCTCAGCGGCTTCAGGGCCTCGAAGCGATTGCTACCCTTGGCGGCGTGGAGCCCGACGCACTCGCAGGTGCAGTGATCGACGGCCTCGAAGACGTGGGCCAGTCCCTCGCCGGTGGTGACGGTGGTCGTCATGACGGTGCCCCACATCTCATCCGGCGTCTCGGTGGTGATCGTGCCGTCGTGGGCCTTCGGGCCGTGGGCGTTGCCCCCCGGCGGGGAGCCTGGAGGTTGGTGCTCCCGCATCAACCTTCGGACCCGCTCGGGGGCGGTGCGGATGCCCTGCTGGCGGAGGCGAGCCCAGACCTTGCGGTAGCCCTCGCCGAGGAAGGGCGAGTCGGCCAGGACCCTGCGGATGTGGACGACCATGGCGGCGTCGGTGGCGGCCCCGGCCGAGCCCCTCTTCCCGGGCACGGGCCTCTGCTCCGGCGGCACGGCCTCACGGGCCTTGAGGTAGTAGGCGGTGGACCAGGCCAGGCCGAAGACCCGGCAGACCTTCTGGAGGCCGTATCGCTTTGCCGGTCGAGGGGGAGGCGGAGCGGTTCAGGTGGCCCGCCTCCTCGACGCAAAAGGGCGGCCGCCCACCAAGTGCCGGCACTTGGTGCCGAGCAGCTCGACGTCCTTCGTTAGGAATCGGGCAGTAATAACTTGACAGATTTGGCCCCGAGCGTTTTGCTGACGGTATGCCGGACCCCATTGTAGTCGAACACCTCCGACGCAAGTTCGACCTGCTCCTTCCTCTCATGAATGAGAGGATGCGGCGGAACTGGGCTGCCGCCGAAGCTATCGAGATCGGATGGGGCGGCGTATCCGCCGTCGTCTCGGCTACCGGACTCTCGCACAACACGATCGACCTGGGGATTCGTGAACTCGAAGCGGGCGTCTCACCCGATCCCCTGGAGATCCCACATGGCCGTGTCCGTCGTGGGGGTGGAGGTCGAAAGACGGCCACTCAACACGACGCCTCGCTCTTGGGGGATTTGGAATCCCTTGTCGATCCCGTCACCCGGGGTGATCCCCAATCCCCGTTGCGATGGACCTGCAAGAGCACCCGCAGACTCGCCGAAGAGTTGAAAGGGCAAGGTCACAGTGTCGGCTATCGGACCGTGGCCGTTCTGCTACGGCGACTCAACTACAGCTTGCAGTCCAACCGGAAGACCCGTGAAGGAGCATCGCACCCCGATCGGAACGCCCAGTTCGAGTACATCAACGCCCAAGTATGCCGGTTCCAGAGACGGGGCCAGCCCGTCGTCTCGGTGGACACGAAGAAGAAGGAATTGGTCGGGGATTTCAAGAACGGGGGCAGGGAGTATCAGCCCGAGGGCCGCCCCGAAGAGGTCGGGACGCACGACTTCATGGACAAGGAGTTGGGCAAGGCGATCCCCTACGGCGTCTACGACATGACGGCCAACGAGGGCTGGGTCAGCGTCGGGATCGACCACGACACCGCCTACTTCGCCACCGAGTCATTGCGGCGGTGGTGGGCCAACATGGGCTCGAAGGTCTACCCGAAAGCCAAGGAACTGCTGGTCACCGCCGACGGGGGCGGGAGCAACGGCAACCGCCTCCGCCTGTGGAAGGTCGCCGCCCAGGAGTTGGCCGATGCGATCGGCCTGAGGATCAAGGTGTGCCACTTCCCGCCGGGGACGAGCAAGTGGAACAAGATCGAGCACCGGATGTTCTGCCACATCACCCAGAACTGGCGAGGCAGGCCGCTGCGAAGCCTGGGCGTGATCGTCAACCTGATCGGCAACACCCGGAACGAGGCAGGGCTGAAGATCCAAGCGGAGTTGGACAACAGCCCGTACGGGGTCGGGATCAAGGTGAGTGACGAGCAACTCGCAGCGGTGAGGATCAAGAAGGACGACTTCCACGGGGAGTGGAACTACACGATCTCACCGGAGAAGGGTCGTAAGTAGCAAGGGAACGGCGGGCCAATGCAAGGGCCTCGGGACCGGCCAGTGGCAGGCAGGGCATACGCATGATGGTGGGGCAGTTCATCGCTGAGATTCCTGATATTATCAACTCGCTCGGCGGGCCGGTTCGCTGAGGTTGGTCTATGGGCGGCGGGACAATTCCCGTGGTTACGGAACTTCTGACCGCGTTCTGGATTGTCCCACCCGGTCGCAACGGGCCACTCGGTTTCGGCGTCACCGCATACGACCTCGACGACGCCTTTGGCATCATCCGGTTATTCGGCTATGCCGACTATCTGCCATCGGACCACGGCTCGCTCAAGGTCATCCAGGGCGTGAAGTACACCGACCTGGAGGAAAACCACGTCCGCACCAATATGGGGCCGATTGTGGTACGGGGCCTCTGGTATCCGTTCGTCCGGGTCGGGTTGTGACGCCCAACCTGCCCCTGAAGCGGACCATTGCTGCTCACACCACAACAAGAAGCAAAATCCGTCAGGTTATTTCTGCCCGACTCCTAAGTCCGGCTCGGACCTGACGCCGCAGCAGATGACGATCCTGCGAGCAATGGTGACCGAGGCATTAAGAGAGGGCCTGCTCGTCGACGCGCTCGATGAGAGCTTCGAGCACCACTCGCCGGCCTCGGGGAGCACGGCCGACAAGGTCGAATTCGTGAGCCACCCGCTCCGATTCGTCGTGAAGTATCAGGGCGATCCGAAGCTGGTCCGCGAGGCGAAGATGCTCCGTCGTGCCGCGATCCGGGAGGACCTGACCCCGGAGCTGAGGGCCGCCCTGCCCACGATCTATGCCATCAAGGACGATGAGCCCCCGTTCGCTTATATCATGCAGCATTTTCGCGGCTTCGGGAACATGGCGGAACTGCTCGTGAAGCATCAGGATGACGGGGCGTCGGTCGCTCGCTTCCTGAACGCCGCACTGGACCTGCTACTCGCCGCTTATGCCAGCTCGGCCGCCCGCCCCGAGGTGCCGATCCTGCCGGACGTGAGGCGCATTAACCTCGGACGGCTCGAGCGTCTCGAGGGATTCGCAAGCGGTCCGTCGGGCCCTTCGGACCCCGATCAAGCCGCGCTGTTCGGATTGCTGAATCGTCCCGGGCTCATCAATGACGAACCCGTCCCCCCATTCTCGGAACTCGCCGAGGGGCTGCGTGACGACTGGGACCGCATCTCCCATCGCTTTCTGCCCGCTTTTGCGACCTTCGTGCATGGCGATCCTAACCCCGAGAACATCCTTCTCCGGCCGGAGGGATCGCTCGTCCGGGTCAAGCTCATCGACCCGAAGGAGTGGGGCGACGGCGACTACGTGTTCGATATCGCGAAGATCTCGCATTACTTGATGGTGACCTGGGCCGTGGAGAAGGCGGATCGACTTCGAGATTACGAGCTCAATACATCGTCCACGCCCTGGACCCTGCGTTATCGCCTGGATATCCCCGGGGAGATTCGCGACGGGATCGGCATCATCGAGGCCCGCCTGCGACAATTCGCGGAAGATCCCCCCCCTCCAAGCTGGCGAGACCCAGGGACTCGACATGGAAGATGCGCTATCATCTGTCCCTGGCAACCAACCTGCTGGGCCTCCCGCCGGGCCGGCTCGAGAGCAGGCCCAATAAGCCGTCCAATCCCAGGGCGGCATTCGTCTACTTCGGCGAAGGATTGAGACTCCTCGCCTCGCTCCATCGAGAGATCCGAGCGGGGGCTTGATGCCACGGCTACGACCCACGGGCCGGTCTCGCACGACCATCTCGCGTATCGGCAGCCCCGGGCAAGCGTCACCCTCGGTGCATCGAAGCCTCGTACATCTCCGCCCGGCGTCCCCGAGGGCGTCTGGTGGCCTTTTTCTCCGGTCACGGTGGACATCCCATGGCAAGCCCTCGATGTTTCATGCAAGGGCACGCAGTCATTATCGGGGTCGGTGACGATCTGCCGGTGACGATCGGCGATGCGAAGGCGGTGGCGAACCTCCTGATGGATTCCCGGAGATGCGGCTATCCGGCCGGTCAGGTCCGGGTGCTGGTCGGAGGCGCGGTATCGGCGACAGACCGTCCCACGCGGGAGAACATCCTCGCTGCGCTGGACGACCTCGCGGAGCGTTGCTGCAGGGATGAGGAGTCGATCGCGATCGTCTACTACTCGGGTCACGGGGGCAAGCGGGCGGACGTCGGTCAGTACTACCTATTGCCGGAGGGATTCGATCCCGACGATTTCGCGCGCACCGCCATCACGGACGCCGAGTTCTGCGAGAAAATCCGGAGGATCCCGGCGAAAGGCGTGCTCGTCCTGCTCGATTGCTGCCACGCAGGGGGGATCTCCTCCGTCGGGCAGGCCTCGAAGGGAAGCACGCGTGATTCCTCCTTCGTCGACGGCCCTTTTCTGCCCGACTATTCCGAGCTAGGGGGCATGAACGGGCGAGCCTTTATTTCGAGCTGCGGAAGGGACCAGAAGTCCTGGTTCGGCAAGCACTACAGCGTCTTTACCGAGGCTCTCCTTGAGGCGCTCGCCGGGTACGGGTGTCGGCAACGAGACGGCCGGGCCTATTTCCTCGACGTCCTTCATTGGATTAGCCAGTCGGTGCCGAAGCGTGCGCGGGGTGACCAAATCCCAATCCTGGACACCTCCCAGCTGACGATTAACTTTCCGCTCGCGTTCTACGCGGGCGGGGAGCTCTTGCCCAAGGGACTCGACTGGGCGGGCCCCGTCCCGCAGCCGGCGAATATTCCCCAGGCAGGATCCCGATCGCTTCCGCTTCTTCACGCGCCCGATCCACGCCTTCTGATCGATGCCGTGGCCGACCTGACCGAGGGGCAACTCGCCCAGATCGCGCAAGAGCTCGGCATCAACCCTGCCGATCTTCCGAGGGGCGATCACCGATCGAGGGCCGTGGAGATCGTCCGTCGTGCCGGCCTGGACCGGGGGGAAGATCGATCAGCTCATCAATCGGGTACGCAGATTCAACCCCGACGCCCTCCTCTGAACTCGGACGCCCGGGGCGAAGTGAGCCCTGCCAATTTCGGGGGCATGCCCCGAGTTTCGTCGATCGGCTTGCCCAAAATCTCGCGGATCATAGGTTGACCGATATTCACCAACTCCCGGTCTCACAACGGGCAAGGCCTGCAGCTGGCGCAAGTCAGCTGGAACCCCGTTGTCTTTTGGGCATTCTCGACGGGACGGCGTCGGCTTCGCCTTGCAGGCAGAAGGTCGAAGGTCCAATTATGGAACGGCCCACATTTCGACGATACTTCCCGACATTTATCAATGCTCGTTCTAGAATTCGACAAATCCAGTTTATTCGACTAACGGCTCTGCTTATCGCCGTAGTGGTCATCCTCATGGAATACATCTGGATCCAGAAGATCTTCCAGCCATGGTCACTCTTCGGTTTCGAATATTTTGGAATGGATTTTGGGGTCATCGGGATGATGAATTTCGTCCTGCTCGGGCTCTATTCCCTGACGGGGCATCACTGGCGACATGCACCGTTCGTCGTCAAATTCGTGTCCATCGGTTCGATGATCCTCCTCATTTTTATCGCGTTTGGACGGATGTTCCCGAATGCGACGTTCTCGACCTCTCTCTTCCTTTCAATACCAATCCTCCCGTTGTATATCCTGGGGCGATATCTCCCCGAAGACCTCAGTCTGAAGCTCTTTTTCACAATGATCTTTACCTTCCCTCAGTTGCTCCTGACGTTGGCATGCACATTCATGATCCGAGCGCTATCGCGGGTTGACCTAAACCGACATTTCCCAGATGACCGATGAGACCAGCCGGTTTGGCCCCCTCGATGGTGCCCCACGAACCAATTCCAGCATGCCGGATGGGCTCGGTCAACTCGCCTCCGGATTTGACCGATGGATTTGAGCCTCATCGCGCCTCCCGAGCACGCCCTCGAGCTTCTGCGACGGCCTTTGTGCCCTCGCTCGAAGACTCATGGGCGTACCGTCTCCGCCCTCATCGTTACGAACCCGCCTCCACGATCTGACCAGATCACTCCCAGGCCGGCTGGGGGCTGGCTCGCAGCCGACCGATCCGGACCAAGATCGCTGCGAACAACGCACGCGGCACCGCCACCTCCGCCAGCTGGAACGTCACCGCCTTGGCGTGGTGGACAACCTTGGCCCCGATCTTGACCAGCTTCTCACGCAATGTCGTCAAGCTCCAGTGCTTCACTTCACGAGGCAGCGCCAGCTGGCGCAGGAAGTTCCCCAGGTTGTAGGCCAGGGCGAACAACTGGAGCCGCACCTGGTTGTCCTTGAACCGGCGGCACGACAGCCGCGTCCACTTCAGCGCATTCTTGCCCTCCTTGATCCACTGCTCGGCCGTGCCGCGGCCGTTGTAGAACTTGATCACCCGCTTCGGGCTCCGCCTCAGGTTGGTGACCACGAAGCCGACCCGCGGGAACAACTCGCCCGCGTGCCATTCGATCTTGGCCACCACCCGACGCGAGCGATCCCACGACTTCGCCTGGTAGCGGAAGCTGTGGTAGATCACTCTCGGCTTCTTCGGGGGGCGGCCCACGGGTCGCCTCATCAGGTGGGCGATCTGTCGCTCCAGAACGGCATTGGCCTTCAGACGGATCGCGTACCAGTAACTCTCCGCTTCCAAGAGCCGGAACAGCTTGGGCGAGGCGAACGCGGCATCGCCTCGAAAGAACCTGGGGATCTTCAACTCGCGGTAGCGGGCGATCACCGGCAGGAGCACCCGCCGCCAGAACTTGGCGCTGTGCTGATTGCCCCGCCGGAGCATGACGCGCTCCAGGTCGCCGAACTGGTTGAACACGAACAGGGGATGGTAGCAGGTGCAGCCGAAGTGGCCGTTGTAGGCGGCGCCCTGCTGCTGGCCGTAGGTCTCGCTCACCGAGCTGTCCATGTCGAGGACGATCCGGGTGAGCTTGCGGTTCTGGTGCGCGCGATTGATCCACTCGCCTGACAGGTCCATCAGCCGGTTCAGGTTCTCGCGAGTCGTGAGCGTCTCGGTCTCGAACCGGCCGATCTCGCTGGTCGAGGCGGCGGGATGGTCTTTGGCGCGACCTCCGACCACGGTGCGCATCGCGGGATCGACGCGCAATCGCTCGGCGTCGTTGAGATCCTCGTAGCCGGCCAGGCGGCTGAAGAGGGACTGACGCAAGAGGGCCGCGAGGCCGTGGCGTGTGTTCCGGCCGGTCCGTGTGTCGTGCAGCTCGTCGGCGGCCGAGTCGGTGAGCTGGAGGGCGTCGTCGAGTTCGCGGTAGGCCAGCAGGCCGGCATCGCTGGTCACCTTGGCCCCGTGGAATTCGAGGCGGAGGCGGCGGTCGAACTGGGGTCGGAGCGGTTCGGTTTGGCAGTCACCCATCAGAAGCTCCTGTCATGACGGCAGGAAGAGAGCGAATACCCAGGAAAACCAGGGAGGTTCGCGCAAGTCCTGTGCCATGCTCAGGGGTTCATCTGGGAAATCCGGGGTTGAATTGGTGGGCCCCTCGATGTCGCCTGACAAAGCCATGGCCGAAGCCCGTCGCCTAATCGCGGCGGCCCGTGTGAATGGATCTCTCAGGCTCGAATTGTGCGCCTTGGGGCTGGATGTGTTGCCGGAACAGATTGAAGAACTCGCGAGTCTGACCTCGCTGGGCCTGGGCTGGTGCAGGCGGCTCGCGGACATCTCGGCTCTGTCCGGGCTGACCGGCCTGACCTCGCTGGACCTGAGCGGGTGCAAGCAGCTCGAGAACATTTCTGCGTTGACCGGTCTGACCGGGCTGACCTCGCTGGACCTGGGCGGGTGCGATCGGCTCGCAGACATCTCGTCGCTGTCCGAGCTGACCAACTTGACGTTACTGAACCTGCATGGGTGCCCAAGCCTGCGGAGTTTCTCGAGTGTTCGACCGCTCCTTGACCAGTTAGACCAGCTTTATTTGCAGGGATGCCACTTCGACGACCTCGATGAGGGAGTGTACGGCGGCGAGCTTGAGAACGTTCGCGACGAGGTGCGGGCCCATTACGCCGACGCCGACTTCGCGGCGGGCGACGACGACGTGGTCAAGCTGTTCCTGCTCGGCAATGGCGGTGCGGGCAAGACCCAGCTGCGACGCCGCCTGTGCGGCAAGGCCTTCGATCCCTCGATCGAGAGCACCCATGGTGTCGAGATCGAACGATTCCCCCTGAGCGTCGACGACACCAGGTCCGTCCACCTGGGCATCTGGGACTTCGGCGGCCAGGACGTCTACCACGGGACCCACGCCCTCTTCCTCCAGAAGCACGCCCTCTACGTCATCCTCTGGCACCCGGAGATGGAAACCGGCGCCGTCGTGCACGACGGGCTCGCGATGCGCAACCGCCCGCTCGCCTACTGGCTCGACTTCGTCCGATCGGTCGCGGGCGTCGACGCCCCCGTGATCATCGTCCAGAGCCATTTCGACGACCCCACCGCCGAGCTGGGCAGGGTCGAGCAGGACGCCTACGCCGACTTCAAGCGGGCCTACGTGATCCAGGCCAGCTCCAAGAAGGGCGACGGGCTGGATCGGCTCAAGCCCTACCTCAAGTCGGCGCTGGAGTACCTGATCAAAGTACGCCCCCCGCTGAAGATCGGGGCGGGGCGGGTACGCGTCCGCGACCGATTGCGTGATTGGCTCGCCGCCGACCAGGACAGGAAACCGGCGGAGGGAGAATATCGCACCGTCCCCTGGGCCAGATTCGTCGAGCTCTGCGAGGCGGGCCGGGGAGACGTGAGCGACCCCAAGGCGCTGGCCGATTACCTCCATCGCACGGGATTCCTCTTCTACCGACCGGGCCTGTTCCGAGGCGAGATCCTGCTCGACCAGGGCTGGGCCCTGGAGGCGATCTACGCGGTGCTCCACCGCGACCGATGCGTGAATCGGCTTCGTCGCAGTGGCGGCCGGTTTACCTGCGACGATCTGGGGATCTGGCTCTGGGACGAGAAGGGGCACAGCCTCGGTGATCAGGCGCGTTTCATCGACATGATGCTCGGCTGCGGCATCTGCTTCCGCTTCCGTATGACTGGCCCGACGCACGACCGGGAGTGGGAGTACGTGGCGCCGGACCACCTGCCCACGCTGGCCCAGTTTCAACTGAACAACCCCAACATTCGATTACGCGACCCGGGGTCCGCCGAGGTGGCGGCCCGGGTGGAGTTTCGCTTCCTGCACGACGGGTTGCTCCGCAGCCTCCTTGCCATGCTGGGTGAGGCAAGCGGGGACACCGCCGACTACTGGCGCTACGGCTGCTGCTTCCGCGACCCGGAGGCGGACACGGTGGTCCGCCTCGACTCGACCATAACGCCGGACGGCCCAAGCGCGGCGGGCACCATCGTCTTCAGCGCCTGGGGCGAGAAGGGCCGGATAATCATCGAGGAGCTCCTCCGGAGGGTGGAGACCTTGAGCCCGGGGCAGGCGATCCGGCCGGCGTGGACCGACCTGCGAGCCGGCAAGCCGCGCCGCCCGGGGACGCCTCGTCGAGGGAAGCAGGCAGGTGATCGCGAGGCGATCCCCAGAAAGAAGCGAGGCGATGTTGTGGTTTCCGAGAGCGGCCCGACGAGCGAAGGACGGGCGAGGTCGGACGCACGCCTTCTGCACGATGCTGTGGCCGACCTGACCGAGGGGCAACTCGCCCAGATCGCGCAAGAGCTCGGCATCAACTCGGCCGATCTTCCGAGGGGCGATCACCGATTGAGGGCCGTGGAGATCGTCCGCCAAGCCGGCCGGGACCAGACCGGGAGGAAGATCGATCAGCTCATCAATCGGGTACTTGACTTCAACCCCGACGCTCAACTCTGAACTCAGACGCATGGGTCGATAATGCGAACGGCAGCGACTGCAAGCTCTTCAGCGTCAGTCCTCGCCTCTGGGATTCCGAGGTCACCATCCGCGTGACCTCCATGCGTAGGTCGCCCTCAAACAGCACTATGACTGCCAGCTCAAGCTGGCGTGCAACCGCGTGCTGCTACGCCTCCTCGAGAACCGTCACCTGGACGAGCAGGCAGTCGGCCAATATTTATCGCAGGGCAACCTGGTGAGCAAGGCCGCGTGCGAGCTCTACATCGTGGATATCTTGCGGAGGAAGCGGGGTCGAGTCGTCGAAATCTGAAAGCTGTGTCGTGATCGCTCGAGCCGAGACCTGCCGAATCTTTTCCGCAAAAGGATGCCCGTGGCCGTCGGACCGAACGGGCCGGGCCGATCTGGAAGCCAGGCCTTCTCACCCGCCGTGGGCTGCCCATCGACCGGGGGGACTCCGGTGGTTACCTTCGTCTCGCAGCTCGTCATGGAGCGTTGCGTTGCGGTGCTAATCGTCACGCTCCTACGATCGTTGCCAGGAGCAGAGGCGACAACTCATGCCCAGGGCCATCCCCGAAAATCTGACCCGCGAGCATGTCCTCCTCGCCCTCGCCGAGCTCGATGCTGGAGCCGAGCATCCCTTCGGGGAACCCACCGTTTATGAGCTGGTCCACGACGGCAGACGCTACCCTCCCAAGGCCGCGATTGGGCTCGCCTTCCGCCACTCGGCGGGGCATTTCCTCCGGCCCGACGAATTCAGCGGAGGCGAAGCTCACGGGCAGGCCAATTCGGCCCTACGTCGCCTCGGCTTCGACGTCGTGAGGCGGACCCCGGGAGTTGGCGTCGTGGCCGAGGCGATCGTGCAAGAACGCGAGCGGCGCCGTGGGATGTGGTCGAGCCTGTCAGAAGCCGGAGGACCGTTGAGAGTCGCTCCCTCTATCCTCCGCGAGCTCGGCATCTTCGGCGGTGCCCAAGGGATCTGGGTCAATAAGGTCGTCACGGGGTCCGTCGGCCCTGCCCGCGATGGCGTGACCGTGGGCTTACTCCACACGGGTCGGTCCTATGCGGATGACCTCGCCGAAAACTGCATCATCTATCACTACCCGAGCACCCGGAGGGGCGACGGACGTGACCGGGCCGAGGTCGAGGCCACGAAGGCGGCCGGCCGCCTCGGCCTGCCCGTTTTCGTGATCAGCTATCCCTCGCCGAATGCCGCCACGCGCGACGTCCGACTCGGTAGGATCGAGGCCTGGGACGACGAATGCGGTTCGTTCCTCGTGAGCTTCGAGGAACAGCCGGCAGCGATCATCACCACGACGGAAGCGGACTCGATCCCGGAGGGACCTTTCCAACTGATCGACGATGCGTCCCGCAAGACGCGTGTGGTCCCCGCCCGCGAAGGCCAGCAGCGGTTCAAGTTCCGCGTCCTCCAGCGTTACGGCCCGAAGTGCGTCGTCTGCGGCTTCGATGTCGTCGAGCTGCTCGACGCGGCACACCTTCGACCCAAGAAAGCCAACGGGTCGGACGACCCGAGGAATGGGATCGTGCTGTGCGCAACGCATCATCGGGCCTTCGACCTGGGCCATTTCGCCATCGAGCCGACGACGTTCTGCATCAAATTTCGCGAGACGGGCCCGGATGCCGCTCGGCTCGGGGTGCCCAACCACTCTCTCGAGCATCTGGAGAAGAAACCCCACCCGGAGGCCATAAGTTGGGCCTGGGATCATTGGCGAAGCTGAATCCGTCGCCACAGTCCGAGATCAATGCCCAATGTAATCGCCGTCGGATCCCGACCAGTTACGACCAAGCAGATATCATGAATCTGAGCATTTTAATTATGTTTATTTGGTTGGACTCGTGTCGATTATGCGGCATGAAGGATGATCCGCCCGAGCGAAAGGCGCATAAGCGCCTTTATGTGCTGTAAATTATCCAATATCATGTTGCGTCCTGCGCCCTCCTGAGCACCCTGCCGACTTGGACCTGCCCCCACGCCTTGCCCCTACGCGTCGTGTGCCCCTCGTCGTTGAGGCGTTTGGCGATGGCGGCCTGGCTGAGGCCCTGGGCCCGCAGCTCGGCCATCCAGCCGGCGTTGTCTCGGTAGGCCTCCTCGGCGTTTCTGCGGTGGGCCACCCCCGCCTCGCGTGCCTCCTGGGAGAGGTTGCGGCACTGCGGCAGTGAGGCGCCGAGCATGCAGGCGACGACCTCTGCCGGCACGCCATTTGGGTGCAACGCCCTGACCCGTTTTGTCACCCGCATGTCCGGGCGGTAGGCGGCGAGCGCCTCCCTGTTCCTTGTCGCAATCCTCCTGGCCTCGTCTTCGGCGACGGCGTCGAGGAAGTCGATGGTCAGCCGCAGGCAGGGAGCGTTTCGCGCGACCAGGACTGACATCACGCGATTGAGTCAGTCCTATCCTGGCGGCGCGGGAAGCTCGCGTAACCTGCTCGGATTCCCGACAATTTGGCCGATCCCCTTTCCCGATCCCTCCGGCTCGCCGAGCGATGCAATCAGGCGGAGGGCCCCTCCCATGTCGAGGCAATGGCTCGCGAAGACGAGCGACTGGAGATCGTCCGAGAGGAATGGTTCATACTTTTCGATGGCACGCCCCGGATACTTCGACGCCAGCTGCTCGACGTCGGGTGACTCGTGCATGAGTCCCGCGTAGGCTGCCCGGATGTCATGCTCGGTCGACTTCGAGAACGTCATCGCGACGTCGTCGTCCTCCCCGATCTTAAGGCCCAGGATGTGGCACCCCAGGCCGATCAGGGTGCGGTGGATCCGCGAGCCGGTCCAGGTGAACCAGACGATGTCCGGGCCGTCCTCGACGAACGCGCGATGGTCGAGTCCGGCTTCCCTCGCCGAAGATCGGGCCCTCTCGAGCATCTCCCTGGCGGACGGGTCGAGATACGACGGGACGTCGTCCCGGAACAGGAGCGACCTCATCTCCTCGCGGACCCTGGGGTGGATGTCCTGCCCTCCCCCTCCCGAGAAGGACGGCGCCTTGCCGCCGGGCGACCGCTCGACGAGGATCTCCTTCCGATCCCGGTCGACTTGCAGGACGATCCAGCGTCGGCCGGCGAGGATGATGTAACCGTCGATCCGCGGGTCCATGATCGGGCTGATGTTGCCGACGTGCCGCCCCCGGTCGATGACCCGGTAATCCTCGGGGACGGTGAAGGCCATGTAGAAGTCGCGGCTGCGGACGATCCGCTCGCCGGCGATGCCCAGGATCAGGAGCCCCTCGGGCGTCTGCTCGATTAGGTCGGCCTTCCCCATGCTCCTCAGGACCCGGACGAACGTCGGCCCGTCCACGGCCGGGAAGGCGCCGCTCGCGATGAGCGAGGCATGGAGGCTATCGGCCCTGCCGCCCCCCGACTCGGCGATCGTGCTCATGATCTGCTGCACGAGGGTGGACAGGTGGAGGCGATCCACCTCGGGCGGCTCGCACCACCCGGCGAGCATGAGCTCCGTCATCGCGATCGATTGGAGGAGGTCGGGGAAGATGCGGTCCAGGAGCGACGCATCCGGGCCCGGGAAGTCGTCCTCGACGTAGATCCGGATCTCCGACGATTCGCCGTCCCCGCGGCCGCTGCGCCCGAGCCGCTGGGACAGCGAGCCGACCGACCAGGGGGGCCCGATCTGTCCGACCGATTTGACGCTGCCGACGTCGATGCCCATCTCGAGCGTGCTGGAGCAGAAGGTGGCGACGGACTTGCCCGCGCGGAGGGCATCCTCGGTCTCCTCCCGCTCCCCCTTGGACAGCGACCCGTGGTGGACGCGGAAGGGGTTCGGCAGGCCGCGACGCTCGGCCGTTCGGCCGGCGAGGTCCGCGTAGTATTCGATGCGATCCTTGCGATTCGCGAAGATTAGGGCCGACTTCCCCCGGAAGGCCTCGAAGACGTCGGCCAGGAGGGGGTCGTCGACGGGGAGTGACTCGTCCATCGGACCGGCGGGTGAGAGTCCCGCGTTTTCCTTGAGCGGACGCAGGTATCCCGACAGCTTCAGGCGGATGGCCTTCCGCGTTTTGTCGACCAGGAGCCGGACCCTCGCGGGATCGTTCGGCCTCAGCCACCGCATCGCGGCGGCGGTGTCGCCGAGGGTCGCGGACAGTCCGATCCGCCGCACCGGCACCCCGCTCTTCTCGCCCAGGCGGGTCATCAGGCTCCGCAGGTGCGCCCCCCGCTCATTGCCCAGGAACGAATGGGCCTCGTCGATGACGAAGAACTCGAGCCTGGGGAAGAGCGTCGCCAGTCGATGCGGGTGGTTGATGAACAGCGACTCGATCGACTCCGGGGTGATCAGGAGGATCCCCGACGGCCGCTCGAGGAGCCGCTTCCGTGCCGACTTGCCGACGTCGCCGTGCCACTTGTGGACCGGGACCTCGGCCAGCTCGCAGAGCCGCTCGAGCCTCAGGAACTGGTCGTTGATGAGGGCCTTGAGCGGGCCCGCGTAGACGGCCCTGACGCCGCCGAGATGGTCGTCGACGATCCGCGAGAGGATCGGCAGGAAGGCCGCCTCGGTCTTGCCGGCGGCGGTGTTGGCGGAGATGACGAGGTCGCCGTCGCCGTCGAGCATCTCGTGGATGGCCTCCACCTGGATCTGCCGGAGTTTCGTCCAGCGCATCCGGTAGAGCGACTCCTGGACCTTTGGGTGCAGTCGCGAGAACGCCGCCGGCTTGCCTGAGGGGACGTCTTGGTTGCTCATGGCCCTAGAGTTGGAAGGTCGCCAGGTCGTCGTCGCCCTTCGGTCGCCCGACATCCGTCGCGACCGGCTCGACCTCCGGGTCGGGCGTCCGCTCGACGGCGGTGCCCGAGAGCAGCGGCCGCCAGTCGGCCCCGGGATTCTGCTCGAGGACGGAGAGCAGGCCGACGAAGGCCTTCACCGCATCGCGGGGCGTCAGGAAGAAGTCCGCGCCGAGGGTCGTCTCGCAATGGGCCATGAAGGCCTTGATCCCCTCCTCGTCGATGAGGTGCCTGGCCGGGTCGCTGAGCGAGAAGACGTCCCGGATGTTGTGGAGCAGGACGAACAGGTCCTCGGGGGCCAGGTTCGGCAGCCTGATCACCGGCCCGGAGAAGTCCTTCAGGCCGTCGCGTGCGAAGGCGTTCGCCGCGAGCCGGGTCCCGAGGGCTTCGTAGCTCGCCATGCCCCGCCGTCGGTCCTCGAGGAAGGTGTCGGTGCCGCCGAACAGGAAGCCGATCCCCGACACGTTGCCCTGCAGGCAGTCGTTGACGATGCGGAGGATCGCCTCGTAGTTGGCGTTCCGCGCCTGGGCATTGTTGAGGCGGTGCGAGAGGACCCCCATCTCATCGATGTTGACCAGCAGGCCCGCGAATCCCGCGAGGCGGGTGAACGCGGCGAAGAGCTTCAGCTGATCGTAGAAGTGGGCGTCGTCGATGATCGTGCGGACGCCGAGTTCGGCCCGCGCCTCGGTCTTCGTCGGGTACTCGGCCCGGAGCCAACGCAGCGACGAGGCCATCAGCGACTCGTCGTGCGACTGGAAGCCTCGGAGGTACTTGGCGACGACGGCGGCGAAGTCGTAGCCGCTGACGAGCTCCTGCAGGGGCTTCAGGCGGTCCTCGATGGCCCGCGCGACATCCGGGTCGGCGCCGCCCGCAGAGCGGCATTCGTGGTCGACATCGGCGACCCACCGCTCGACGATATTCGGCATCGCGCCGCCCTCGGGCTTCGCGCGGGTCGAGAGGCTCCGCATCAGCTCGGCGTAGAGGCCGCGGGCCTGCCCCCCCGAGCCGTGGATGCGCCGCTCGGTGGTGACGTCGGCCTGGGCGACGACGAACTTCCTCTCGAGGGCGACGGCCCGGGCGAGGTTGAGGAAGAAGCTCTTCCCGGCCCCGTACTTGCCGATGACGAAGCGGACCGAGGCCCCGCCCTGCTCGACCCGCCCCAGGTCGTCCAGGACGGCCGCCACCTCGTCCCGCCGCCCCACCTGCAGGTGACGCAGGCCGATGCGCGGGACGACCCCCGCCCGGAGCGATGTCAGGATGGCGTCACGTTCGCGAGGCTTGATCGGGCTGCTCATTTTTCCCCCGCCAGGAGTCCGATGCGGACCAGGAGACGGCCGCCGTCCTCCTCGAGGATGGGGTCATCGAAGCGATCATAGGCCCAATCGTTGATCCCGTCCATGGCCCCCGAGGGCATGAGGGAATGGCGACGGACGACCTCCTCGAACTCGTCGGGCGTCCAGGAAGGGCGGCCAATCAGTTCGGAGAGAGCCGATGCGTGCCGGGCCTCGAGCCCGTCGAGACGCGGGTCTGCCGCGGGTGGAATGGTGGCGATCGGCGCCGGAGGAGGGTCGTCGGGCTCGTCCCCGGGGATCGCCTCGGCCAGGAGCTTCGCGACTTGCTCCGTCTCCCGCATGAGTCGTTCGAGGACCGACGGGTCGAGCATGAATCCCGCCTTCGCCGCGGTCGACGGCCTGGGCGGGATCGCCTCCCCGCCGGCCGACGGCCCCGTCGCGGGCACGACCTCCACCGGCTCCTTGAGGCTCCTGCTGTATTCCTCGAGCGTGCGATCGAGGACACCCGCCGCGATGCCAAGGGCCCGATAGGCGGAGCGGAGGGCGGCGACTTCCTTCTTGTCGATCGCTCCGTTGGAGGCCGCGACGCCGACGAGGAATTCGCCGACCGACTCGAGCTGGCCTGCGTCCAGGGTGGCCTTGAGCCTCTTGCCGATCCCGCCGATCGACGGGTGCCGACCTAGGAAGACCCGCTTGAGCGCCTCCAGCCTTCGGACATCGGGCGGGTCGAGCAGGAACTGGGACTCCAGGAAGCTCGCGATGTGGTCCACCTCATCCTCCTCGATCTCGCCGTCGGCGGCGGCGATGGACATGCCCAGCTCGAGCATCAGGGCCGCGGCGGCGTATTTGCCATCGGCCGGCAGTGCGGGCTCCTCCTCGGGCCGGAAGAGTGCCACGAGGTCGTCCCGGCCGTAGGGCCTGCCGTCGACCCGGAAGTCGGGCTCGATGACGAAGCCGACCTCGTGTGCCGTGGCGGCGAGCGACTCGCTCTGCTTGGCCGTCAGCCTCGGCCGCGGCTCGATCCCGTGGATGTCCGCGAGCGGACCGACCTCGACGATGACCGTCCCGTCCTCCCCTGCATGACTCGAGGCGATCGCCTCCCACCGCAGCCTATCCGGATGCTCGGGTCCGACTTGAGGCCCTCCGGCAGGGCGTCGTACGCGGCGCGAGTCGCAACCTCGACTCCCCTCGCCATGACCCGGCTCAGCGGCTTCAGCTCCTCGATGCACGCCGTCCAGATCTTCGCAAGCGGCGCGAACTGGCTCTGGATCCCCAGGACGTTGGGCACGCGGACCGGCTCCAGGCCGCGGCGGGCGCCGAGGATCTCGTGCAGGGACGGGCTGGCCAGTTGATAGGAGACCTCGCGATCCCGCTTGGCGACGCGCAGCTTCAGGCCGTCGCCGAACTGCTCGGCGTAGCGTTTGCTGAAGAGGAAGCCGAACTGGTCGGGCAGTCGGTCCAGGACCACGCTCCGCGGCGACCGGGGGTCGAGCTTGGCGAGCCGGAAGGCCCAGGCGGAGGGGAGCGGCCGCTGCTGCTTGAACAGCCAGGCGAGCCCGACCGCGAGGTGCTGCTCGTCCTTCCGGGATCGGGTCCTCTCGAACACGGCCCGGAACCAGGCCTCCTTGAGCGTGCCGATGTCGACCTTGGCAAGCGAGTAGGAGAGGAAGCGGCTCAGGTAGCCGTCGAACGACCCGGAGAATGTGTAGGTCTCCAGCAATCGGACGGCCTCCTTGGCGACGAGGCTGAGGTCCTCCCCGTCGACGAGCAATCGCCGCTCCAGGCCGTAGAAGAAGAGGAATGCATAGCCGATGTCGTCGAGAGGCCCCGACCTGCCGCCGGCGAGCCACTGGAGGTAATTGGCCCGCTGATCGGCGGTGATGTGGGCGTATTTCGGCCAGTATCCGAGGCTCCCCCGCGGCTCGACCACGGGCTTGCCGACCTTCAGGGCAAGGTCGATGCAGGACGCTTCGTCGTGCTTCCCCCTGCCTCCGGACGTATACACGAGCGGATCTCGGATCGCGTAACGGCCGACGTGGATCGTCTCTCCCCTGCCTCGCCAGGTGAGGATCTGCGGGGGCGAAACGGGGACGTGGCGAGTCAGGCCCGAGAGGAGACGCGACGGGTCGAGGCTGATCGACATGACGTTCGGCGATGTCGGCGGCGGCGGCGCGGGGACGGGAGAGTCGAAGGCATCCTCCGTCTCCGAGAGCTCGATCGGGGTCGATGGAGCCCATTGACGCGATGGCCGCTCGGCCCGCACGACGAAGTCGTCCGGATCGGGAGAAATCGGGGAACCCGGACGCGTCCGAGGAAGCCCGGAGTCGACCCGGCCCGGCAGATCCTCCCCACGGCCGTCGACGCTCGTCCGGCCGGAATCACCGCGAGAGGAGGGTGGACTCGACTCGCCAACGAAGCCCGGATCTCGGAGAGAACTCGGCGACGGCGACAAATCCTCTTCGCGCGGCCGCGGCCAGACGAAGCGATCCGGTCCTTCCGCGCCGCCCGATCGCCCGGATGAAGGGGGCGAGGGGATGGGCTGGGTCCTGAACGCCCAGACGAAGACACCGATCACGACCGCCAGACCGATCAGGCAGAGCGAGGCTTCCGCGGCGGAGATCGCCTGGATCCAGGGGAAATCCAGGAGGGCGGCCGACAGGGATTCCGGGATCGGGCCCGCGGGGACGTTCGGCATGCGTCAACTCGGCCCGTTCTTCGGCAGGGGGTTCGGATTCAGCGGGCGGGATCCCATTGTGCGATCAATCAATCATGAGTCAAGGACCCAGAACTCGCACGACGATTCGGCCCATCCGACGCTCAGGCTTCCGGCAAGCCGGATGGATTCGATCGGCCACCTTTCGGCTTCCCCGGCTCGCCTTGGCCGTCGTCGCAAGACTGACCAGAAGCCTCATGGGAGGCGTCGAGCCGCTCCTGCACGCCCGGTACGCCCGCGTCGCTTCTTCCACCCGCGGAACGAGCCTGTCGATGTCCGGCACTTTCTGCCCCGAGAGCCAGTCGGCGGAGCCCTTGAGGAGCAGGTCGTTCGCGTTGAACCCGTCGCTGTTCGACCGCTCGGCCATCATGAGGGCCCTTCGATGTCGCCCGGCAACTCTCCCCCGGTGCAGCAGAGGACGGGGCATGGCTAAAAGAAAGGCGGCGGCCTCCCCGCCGCGGCAAGTGCCGCGGCGGGGAGGCCGGCCATCACGCCAGGGGCGACGTCGGCGCGGCCGGATGGCGCCGGTGGCCAGGCCGCCGGCCGCGAGGGCCAGGAACGACAGCAGGCCGATGGCCGGGCTCCCGGCCAGGGCGCCGGCCGCGACCGCCATGAGCAGGCAGCCGTTGAGGTAGGCCACGTTCAGCTTCATCCGCGCACTCATCGCTCATCGGTCCTCCGCAGGGGGGTGTCGGGGTCGGATATGGCCGGAGCCGTCCGGGGGTTGCCGCCGCCCATCGATCGGCAAGCCGGCCCGGGCCGATCGAGGGGGTCGGGATCGATGGGATCCTCCTCGGGAGGAGGGGCGAGTGTCCTCGCACGGGGCGGGACGATCGCCGATTAACGTTAAGCACCCGGACGCCGCCCCCGGCCCGGACTCGCGTCCGGCGGGACCCGGGGCTCGAAGAGCAGGTCGCAGGGGATGCACTCGGCCAGGGCCGGACGGCCCGACGCATCGAGGGGCAGCTCGCGCGACGAGCCGCACATCGGGCACGGGACAATCCGGCACGGGCCGTCCGGGCGGGGTGGAACGGCCGCTCTTCGCTGCATCATCGGCCTCCAATTTGTCGGTGGATTTCGGGTCGCCATCAACGCAGGGGGCTACCTCGGACCCGGCGGCCAGTGGCGGCCGAGCCAGTCGAGTTCGGCGCGAAGCGCCTCACTGCGAGTCGCGAACGGCCCGAGCACCGGGCCGGCGGCCGGGCCCAGGTCGGCCCACCACCGACCCGCGCCGTCGGGCTCGACATGGCTCGCCCTGCGGATCTGCACGGGGCCCAGGGCCTCCAGGGGAATGGCCTCGGCGTACACGGCCCGGATGATTCCCCCGGGCGAGATGATCAGGTCCATCACGCCTCCCCCGTCGCCGAGGACGCGGTCGACCGGACGATCCGCCGCCGCGGCCGGTCCGCCAGCAGCCCGTCGAGGCCCTGGCCCACCCGCCCCAGGCCCTCGGCCACGCGCCGACGCAGGCCGTCGCCGTCGCGCAGGTCCTGCGCCGAGACGCCGCCGACGAGCCGCTGGGCCCGGGCGACGAGCTCCTCCAGCTGGGCGTCGGAGCTGACATTCAGCGCCCGGAATCGGCCGAAGAACGCCGACAGGCCCTCCACCGCCGAGTCGCGGAAGACCTTGGGTTGGCCCGACCCGTCGCGGCCCTCCAGCCGCTCGCAGAGGTGCTCCACCAGGCGGGCGAACTCCTCGGCGAAGGCCCGCTCGGCCAGCTGCACCGCCTCCTCGAACCGCGCCGAGGCGCGGGCCCGCTCGGCCTCGTAGAGCCCCGGGCAGAGCCCGGCGAGGTACTCCGGCGGCTCGACGGAGGGGAACGACCACTCCACGGCGAACAGGCCGGCCAGCGAGGCCGGGTAGTCGGCCGCGTCGAAGAGCGTGCCCAGCCGCAACCGGGCGGCGGCGACCAGGCCGGCGTAGCGGCGGTCGAGGGCGGCCACCGCGGCGTCGAGCTCGGCTCTGGAGGCGGCCATCGCGGCGGCGAAGTCCTCCAGGTCGGCGTGGCGGACGAGCCGCACGCCGGGCTCGGGGAACGGCAGCGAGACGCCCTTCCAGTAGGCGTCGATGCGGCCGCGGATGGCGGTGACGGCGCGGAAGGCCTCGTGGCCGGTGTCGAGGAGCTTCTTGCCGGCGGACAGCGACCGTCCCTCGGCGCCGAAGGCCTCCGCGGCGCGTGCGTTCTGGTCGGCGGAGAGGGCCTTGCGGGTGCCCATCCAGGTGAACGAGACGCGGGCGGCGGCCATGGTGGCGCGCAGCCGCTCGGCCGCGGGGGCGGCGGCCGATGGCCGTGCTTGGGTCCTGACATCGTCGATCATCGTGGTCATGGGTGCTTGTCCTGGTGATGTGGAGGGGCAATCGGCGTGCGGGCCGAGCGCCCCGGGTGGCGGGGGTGGGGTTGATGCGATCGAACGGGACCCGTCCTGAAGGAAGGGACTTCGGGGTCAGTTGGACGACGGGTCGGCGCGGCGGATGCCGCGGCCGGTGCGACCCGGGGCCGCGATGGCCCGGGTGTAGAGGCCGGGGCGGTCGGCGGACAGGCAGCGCCCGGCGGCCCAGGACCGCAGCCGCTCGATCGACTCGCCCGCGGTGGTGGCCACCGGCACGATGCTGGCCGCCGCCTCGGCCAGCGGCACCTCCAGCAACGCCGCCAGGCGGCAGCACGCCCGGATCTCCGCCCCGGTCCAGTCGCGGTCGGAGGGCCGCGGCTGCCCGGGGTCGAGGCCGAAGCGGCCCGCGTACATCCGCCAGATCGCCTCCTTCTCGGCGGCCCCGGGCAGGTCGAGGAAGTAGACCGCGTCGAGCCGCTCGGCGCGGGCGAACTCCGGCGGCAGCGCCGAGATGTCGTTGGCCGTGCCGACGAAGTAGACGTCGCTCCTGCGGTCGGCCATCCAGGTCAGCAGCGTGCCGAAGAGCCGCGCCGAGACGCCGCCGTCGGAGCGCGAGCCGGAGCCGACGCCGGCCAGCCCCTTCTCCAGCTCGTCGCAGAAGAGGATGCACGGCGCCATCGCGTCGGCGACCTGCAACGCCTGACGCACCTGCGCCTCGGTCTGGCCGACGAGCGAGCCCATCAGCGACCCGACGTCGAGGGTCAGCGTCGGCCGGCCGGTCTCGTTGCCCAGGGCGCGGGCGAAGGCGCTCTTGCCCGTGCCCGGCACCCCCAGCAGCAGCACGCCCCGCGGCAGGGCCTCCGCGTGGCCCACGCCCCGCCGCAGCGACCGCGAGCAGAACTGCTTCAGGGCGTCCAGGCCGCCCAGGTCGGCGAACGACCCCTCGCCGCGGTGCAGCGACAGCAGGCCCGAGGCCCCCAGCGAGGCGGCCTTCAGCTCCCAGAGGACCTCGGGGGCCAGGCGGCCGTGGCGGACCAGCGACAGGCTGAAGGCGTTCTCCGCCTCCAGCCGCGTCAGCCCCGCCGCCGCGTCGAGCACGGCGGCCAGGCCGTCGCCGTCGGGCAGCTCGCCGGGCTCGGTGGCCACCCCGCGGGCGATGGCCCCCAGCTGGTCGCGGCCGGGCAGCTCGTGGTCGACGACGGCGAAGAGCGTCTCCAGCTCGGCGGGCAGCTGGACGACCGGCGCCAGGATGACGGCGAAGGTGCGGGACTGCCTGCCGGCGTGGACCTGGGCGTCGAGGGCCTGGGCGACCTCGGCGGAGGCGAGGAAGCGGTGGAAGTTGACGAGCACCAGCAGCGCCGTGCCGCCGGGGGTGGCCAGGGCGGCCATCGCGCGGACGGCGGCCAGGGGATCGGCGGCCATGCCGGCCGGTGCGTCGGGCTGGCCGGCGACGCTCAGCCCATGCTCGACGTCCCAGGTGGCCAGGGACCAGCCGTTGTCGCGGCACATCGCGGCGATCTCGGCCAGGGCGTCGGCGTGCTCGCGGGAGCGGACCCAGAGGCCGGTGAAGCAGGCGCGCACGTACTCGGACAGGCGCTCGGAGAGCGTCATGGAAAGACTCCTCGGTGATGTGGAGATGGGGGTATTGAGGCGAGGGTGGGACGTGGCCGAGTTCAGCTGGACTGCCGCAGCGGCTGGTCGGCCTGCTGCGTCCGGTGGAATTCGGCGGTGAGCACCTCGGCGGTGGCCGTGCCCAGGGCCGCCTCGACGAACCGCGAGGCCTCGCGGCAGGACGGCCCGGCGAAGCCCGCGGTGCGCACCGTCGTGCGCCCGAGGGGGTCGACGGTGACCTCGATGTAGCGGGTCATGAGCCGGCCCCCACGCGGATGGACAGCCGGACGGAGCTGTCGGCCAGGTGGGTCTCGAGCACGGAGTGGCCGCGTTTGCGTGCCTCCAGGGTGGCCTTCTCCAGGGCGTAGGCCTGGAGGAAGCGGCCGAGCTGGGCGGGGTCGCCCCAGCGGCCCTCGTAGTGGTCGTACTCCAGCCGCCCGTCCTCGGGTTGGACGACCAAGGGGTAGAGCCAGCCGGGCAGGCGGACGAGCAGCCCGGCGGCGGGACGCTCGAACAGGTGGGCGGTGCCGCGGACGGGCTCGGGCAGCCCGAGCCTGCGGCAGGAGGCGGCGACGGCGACCGGGTCGCGGACCTCGGCCTGGACGGTGACGACGTGGCTCATGCGGCGGTGCTCCGGGGTGGTCTCACATCGGGATCGGGGAGAGTCGGATGCTAGGCATCCGGCTTCACCGATTGATGACGGGAAACGCCCCGAATTTAAGCGGCGGCCTCGATCCCGGACTGCACTGGGCGGTGATCGTCCGTCAAGACTTCCCGGCTCCGGCGGCCCTCTTCCGTCGCCTAGCCTCCGCCTTTTCCGAGGCGGCTCGCTTCACGATCGAGGCCTCGGCCGAAGTCCGATGAGCCTCAATCACGCCCCCTAGGGTGCGTGCCTCGAAGGCGACTTTCGCGAGTACCCTCTCGGCGGACCTCATCCGATCGAGGAGCGACTCGCCGGGATCGGCCACCGCGGCCTCGCCTAGCATGGCGAGCAGCCCGACCTTCTCGACTGCCACGACCGTCTCCCGGAACCGGAGCCAGGCCTCGCACGTCTCGATGACCCGCGCGAGGCCGGCCTCGGCGGACGCCGGCCGGCGATGCTTGCGTCCCCCCTCGGACCCCCGTCCGCCCCCCCTGGCCCGGCGGATCTCTTCGCGGAGCTCGCGGACCGACCAGCCCCGGGAGGCGACCTGACGCTCCAGTTCGGCCCGGACCCCGCGGTCCTCGACGGCGACGAGCTCGCGGACGTGGCACCAGCGCAGGGCCTTGCCGCGCCCGGTGCGTTGGGCCAGCAATGCCTCCAACTCGGAGGCCGAATAGGTGCGAGCAAACTGCCTCGCCTTGCGCAGCGTCGCCGGGCCGATCTCGCGCGCGAGCCCGAGTTTACGCGCCCCCGCGGCGAGCTCTCCGGGCCCGGCCGGATTCAGCCTGCCCAGTTCGTACCAAGCGCGGAGCTCTACGAACTTCGGGCGAACACCCCGCCCGCCGGTCTCCGCCACCTGCTCGACATCGCGCCTCCTCGACTTCGTCAAGGTCCGATCTCCCGAGTGAAGCCTTCGCGGGCGATTTGATAGGGCACCGAGGCCTTATCGCTGGACCGCGTCCATTTCCGGGTCCGCCGCCAGGAAGCTCGGCGGACCCCGGAGGTCTCCGCTCAATTCCACGGCAGCCTGGAGCGTGTGGCCCAGTACTCTTCCGGGCATTCGGCCAACTGACGGACTCGTTCGCCGGCCCGGTCATCCCACACGACCGCCAACGCTCCCAGGTTCGAGGCGAGTTGTTCCGCCGTGGTCGCCCCGCTGAGGACGACGTCGGCCCAGGGGTTGGCCAGCGCGGCGGCCATGGCCAGGGAGTCCAGGCTTGCACCCAGTCGGGACGACTCCGCTTCGAGCACCCGCCGCCTGGACGCGAAGTCCGGGTCGTCGTTCCGCGGCGTCAGCCGACCGTTGGCCAGCGCCTCCTTGACGATGACGCCCATCCCGGCCGCGTGCGCCTCGGCGAGTGCTGGCCCGGCCGAGGGCTCCAGCAGGTTCCAGGTGGCCTGGACGGCGTCGAACAGCCGCCGGCCCCCGACCTCCACGGCCATCGCCCGCCGCAGCGTCTCGGACTGCCCGGGGCCGGACAGCGACAGTCCGATCCGCAGGCCGTCCCCCTTCAGCCGGGCCAATTCCTCCAGCACGGCGTCATCATCCAGCACGCCGCTGCCGGGCGTAGCCGAGTGGACCTGATACAGGTCCAGGTGCCCCCCCAGCAGGCCCCGACTCTCGACCACCTGACGACGCAGGTTGCCGAGCGAGTGGTCCTTGACCTCGTGCCGCTCGGCCTCGACCCGCCAGCCCGCGGTGTAGGTGTAGCCCCACTTCGACCCGACCGTCACCGCGGCGGGGGCAATCCGCCGCGTGGCCAGCCATCCGGCCAGGAACTCCTCGGCCCGGCCGTAGGAACGGGCGGCGTCAAAGTAGCGGACCCCGCCCGCATGCGCGGCGTCGAGGACAGAAAATGCTCGCGACTCCATCGCCGGGACATCGTGGTCGCCCCGGAGGTCGCTCGCGTGCCCCAGGTTGATGTAACCGGGGCGACCCAGGGCCGCCAGCCCCAGCCCGATCCGCGAGAGGACCCGGCCGGTCTCGCCCAGGGTTGCCAACTCCATGGTCGTCACTCCAACCCGATTCGCCCGGCAGTCCGGCCGCGAGGACGACCCCGCCGTTCGTTGATGAGAAGTCTCATCCCACAGCCCCGGATCGAACCCGGGCAAGAAGGCAAACGCCACTTCCGCGACAGGCCGAGAGACGTCGGGCGACTTCTCAACGTCTGGGTGAAGTTGCGATGAGGGAACAGTTGCGGGTGCGCGGGGTGACGACGAGGAAGTCGATGGAGTCGAACTCGGTGCGAAGCGGAGGACTCATGCCTCGAAGTGTAACGGTCGAAGGCCCCGAGCGCGAGCGTCTCTCACCGCCAGCGACGCCAGCCGACACGGAAGGAAAAGAGGATCGATTCTTGCCGTCCTTGATGACTTACGGACGACGTCGAGACGCGGAGACCGTAGATTGAGTGGCCGAGATTCGGGCCGACCCAGGACCAATACAACCGCAACTCTGTGTCAGAATTGTGTCATGAGTCACACGGCGCAAAGAAAAAGGGCTCGCGGCACACGGCCGCAAGCCCTTTAACGTGAACATCTTGCACAGAATCGGGGCGGCGGGATTTGAACCCACGACCTCTAGACCCCCAGTCTAGCGCGCTAGCCAAACTGCGCTACGCCCCGGTCCGTACCTCGGTGACCCGGGGTACAAGGGATAGACTACGGTTTTCGCGGGAACCGTCAAGGCCGATCGGGGCGAGTTCTGAAAGTCGCCCATCGTGAGGTTCCATCCCGCGAATTCTCGACGATTCTGGTTGCCATGGACACAACGCAGACGGCCCTCGACCCTCGCATCAAGCGGGAGTCGAGGGCCGGTGTTGATTGTCGCGTCCGAGCGGGGCAACCTGGCTCAGATGGCGTCTTTATTTAGGGTGACCGGGGGCTCGCGGTCGACCACGCTATCGATGAGGCCGTAGTCACGGGCCTCCTCGGGGGACATGAAGCGGTCGCGGTCGGTGTCGGCCTCGAGCTTCTCGAGGGTCTGGCCGGTGTGCTTCTGGTAGATCCCGTTGAGCTGCTTCTTCATCCGCATGAACTCTTCGGCGTGGATCAGGATCTCCGTCGCCGTGCCTTCCATGCCGGCAAGCGGCTGGTGGATCATGATCCGTCCGTGCGGCAGGGCGTTGCGCTTGCCCTTGGCTCCGGCGGCCAGCAGCAGCGAGCCCATGCTGGCGCACTGGCCGATGCAGTAGGTGGCCACGTCGCAGGGGACCCACTGCATCGTGTCGTAGATGGCCAGGCCGGCGGTGACGCTGCCGCCCGGGCTGTTGATGTAGAGGTGGATGTCGGCCTTGGCATCCTGGTGGGCAAGCACGAGCATCTGGGCGACGATCGAGTTGGAGACGTGGTCGTCGATGGCCGTGCCGAGGATGATGATGCGGTCCTGGAGCAGGCGCGAGTAGATGTCCATCGCCCGCTCTTCGCGACCGCTCCGCTCGATCACGATGGGGATCAGTGCCATGAGCTGAGGTCCTCGGGGTGGGGCGTCGGGCGCAGGCCGCGGATCTTGTGAGGGCCGCCGCGCCGGCATATGGGCCGGTACGCGGCGGCGGCGATGTTCTCGGGTTCGTTTCGTAATCGGTCAGGCGCTGGGCTTGGCCGCCTCTCCGGCTCCGCCGGCGACGGCCGAGCTGGGGATGTGGCCGACCACCTCGTCGACGACGCCGTATTCCTTGGCCTGGATCGCCGTGAGGTAGCGGTCGCGCTCGGTGTCGCGGGCCACGACGTCGAAGGGCTGGCCGGTGTGCTTGGCGAGGATCTCGTTGATGATCCGCTTGTTGTCCATGATCTCGCGGGCCTGGATCTCGATGTCGGAGATCTGGCCGCCGACCTGCCCATAGGGCTGGTGGATCATGATCTTGGAGTGCGGCAGCGAGTACCGCTTGCCCTTGGCACCGCCGGCCAGCAGCACCGCACCGCCGGAGGCCGCCATGCCAATGCAATAGGTGGCGATCGGGCAGTCGATGAACTGCATCGTGTCGTAAATGGCCAGGGTGGCGCTGACGCTGCCGCCCGGGCTGTTGATGTAGAAGGAGATACCCTGCGATCGATTCTCGAATTGCAGGTAGAGCAGCTTCATGACCGTGGCGTTGGCCGAGTCGTCGCGGATCACACCTTCGAGGAAGATGATCCGGTTCTCCAGGAGCAAGTCGCCGAGGGTCATCTGGCGCTGGCGCGCATAGTCTTTATAGCGCTGGATCGTGGGGCTGGCGAGCGGATGCTGGTCGAACATCGGCGACATCCTCCGGGGCGCGACCCCCGGGCGCCGCGCGGCGCCGGGGGGTACTGGACGAGTGGAAGAGGGGCAGACGCTCGGAACACTCAGGCCGTGAGGTCACGGCCCTGATTGCCTTCCCTGGCTCAACCCTGGCCTTCGGTCGGCTCGGGGGTTGTCTCGGGGGATTCCAGCGGGGCGGCCACGGCCGCCTCGTCGAGGGTCTCGACGTCGCGTTCCTCGAGGACGAGGGGAACGTCTTCGACCTTGGTGAACTCGAGGATGCGGTCGATGGTCTTGCGTTCGAGGATCTGCGTGGCCAGCGAGTCGGCCAGGTTTTCCTTCTCGATCCGGGCACGGATGCGCCTGGGGCTCTCATCCGTCCTGGCGGCCATCGCCTCGATTTCCTGCTCGAAATCGGCTTCCTCGACCTTCACCTCTTCGACCTCGGCGATCTGCGAGAGGATGAAGAATTCCTTCAGGCTCCGCAGCGTGCTCTCGTGAGCGTTGGCGCGGATCTCGGCCTCGCGGGCGCGGATCTGCGACTCGGAGAGGCCGCTGTCACGCAGCTCGGCGACCATCCGGCGGACGGTCCCGCGTTCCTGGCGGCCGACGAGGTCGATGGGCAGCTCGAAGTTGGTCTCGGAGACCAGGGCATCGAGGATCTGCTTGCGGACATCCTGGCGGGCCTGGAATTCGTAGCGGCGACCGAGCATGCCCTTGAGGGCTTCGCGGAGGTCGGCCAGGTCGTCGAAGCCCGTCATTTCGAAGAAGGCGGCGTCGACCTCGGGGAGCCGCAGACGCTTCAGGTCGAGGACCTGGAAGGTCACGGCGATGGTCTTGCCACGCAGCTCGGGGCTGGGGGACGACGAGCCGATGATGGCGGTCGTCTCGCGGCTCTCGTCGGCCTTCACTCCGGCCAGGGCACCGGCGGCGTCGGGGACGACGCCATCCTGGAACCGCAGCTCGGGATAGAGGCGGAACTGGACTTCCTTGACCTCGTTGAGCGTCTTGCCGTCGAGGTGGAAGTTCAGATTGGCCGTGACATAGTCGCCAACCTCGGCGCCACCCTCAAGCTTGGGGACGAGCTGGGCATAGCGTTCCAGGAACGCCTGCACCTGACCGTCGATGTCGGCCTCGGTGACCTGGCGGACGGGCCGCTTGACCGAGAGGGCCTTGTAGGCTGGCAGCGAGAACTCGGGCTGGACTTCGATATCCAGCTCGAAGAGCATCGGCCCCGTCTCGGGGATCTCGATGGCCTCGACGTCAAGCTGAGGCGACGTGATCGGCTTCAGCTTATAGTCGGTGTCGAGCTGCTCAAGGCAGGCCATGAGCAGGTTCGACTTGACCTGGCCAGAGACTTCCTTGCGGAAGCGCTTCTCGACCAACTGACGCGGGGCACGGCCGGGCCGGAAGCCGGGGACCTGCGCCTGACGCTTCATGGTCCCGAAGGACTCGTCGAACTCCTTGTCGACGTCGGCCCGAGGGATGGCCACCTTCAGGTGCTTCTTGCAAGGCCCGGCGTCGCTGATCTGAACGTCCAGATCGAGCTTACGCTTGGCAGGGGCTTCTTCGGTGGCCGTAGTGGCCCCGCTGCCCTGCTCCTCGGACTCGATGCGAGGATCTTCGGCCGAGACCGCAGTCTCGTGCTCGTGCTCGCCGGTGCTCATCGCGGGCGTTCCCTCTGGCGGATGGGCCGCTACGGCTCGATCCCGCCATCACGCACCCGAGCGTTCGAGCGATCGCCGACGGCCCTTGATGGAAGAGAAAGAAAATGGAGCGGGAGATGGGATTTGAACCCACGACAACCACGTTGGCAACGTGGTGCTCTACCCCTGAGCTACTCCCGCCCAAGAGCAAACGGCCTTCGCTCGGCCCGTTCGCTGCGTCGCGTGTCTGTTGGACGCGACTGACAAGGGACAGTATAGGGGCGACTTCGGCGATTGCAAGAGGTCGTTCCTCAATCTCTCCAAGTCGCGATCAGGGGCCCTCCCCGACCATCGCGACGAGGGCCGGCTCGTCGAGGATGACGAGGCCCAGTTGCTTCGCTTTTTCGAGCTTGCTGCCGGCTTTCTCGCCCGCGAGGAGATAGGACGTCGACTTGGAGACCGAGCCAGTGACCTTGCCGCCGTGTTGCTTGATGAGCGCCTCGGCCTCTTCCCTCGATCGCTCGGGCAGGGTGCCCGTGATGACGAACGTCTTGCCGGCCAGGGGCAAGGCCCCCTCGTCCTGCGACCTTGCCTTCACCGGGGACGGGCTGACTCCGACGGCGAGGAGGTCGTCGATCTGGCGGTAGTTCTCCGGGTCTTGCAGGAACTCGAAGATGCTCAGGGCAACCACGGGGCCGATGCCGGGGGTCGCTTCAAGGTCGGCCAGCGTCGCGGCACGCAGGGCTTCAAGGGTTCCGAACCGCTCGGCGAGGATCTCGGTCGTCCGGGTGCCGACGTGGCGGATCGTCAGGCCGGTGAGGAATCGGTCGAGGCTGCGCGTCTTGGACGCTTGCAGGGCGTCAACCAGGTTCTTGGCAGACTTCGCCGCCATCCGATCCAGGTCGGCGAGCGTGGCTTCGTTCAGGCGGTAGAGGTCGGCCAGGCTCCGGACGAGTTCCTTGTTGACGAGCTTATCGATGATCTTGGCGCCCAAATTCTCGACATCCATGGCGTCGCGGTGCGCGAACCAGCGGATTGACTCCTTGAGCTGGTCGGGGCAGCGCGACGCGGGGTTGGTGCAGCGGAAGTCGACTTCGCCCTCGGGGCGTGCGACGGGTGCGCCGCAGCTGGGGCAGATGGTGGGGAACTGGTAGGGAACCTCGGTGCCGTCGCGGACTTCAACCTCGACCCGGACGACCTGCGGGATGATCTCGCCGGCCTTCTCGATCACGACCGTGTCGCCGACCCGGACATCCTTGCGGGCGATCTCGTCGGCGTTGTGGAGGCTGGCCCGCTTGACGGTGGTGCCGGCGAGCTTGACGGGGGTCAGGTCGGCGACCGGGGTCAGCTTGCCGGTCTTGCCCACCTGGATGCTGATGCCGACGACTCGGGTGATGGCCTGCTCGGCCTCGTACTTGTAGGCGATCACCCAGCGTGGGCTCTTGCTGCGCGAGCCGAGGCGTTTCCGTTGGTCGATGTCGTCGACCTTGACGACGAGTCCATCGGTCTGGAAGTCGAGCTGATGGCGCTTCGTCTGCCAGAGCGTTGCGTGCTCGATGACGGCCTCGATCGAGTCGAACGAGGCGTTATACGGGCTGATGGGGATGCCGAGCTGGCTTAGCTGGCCCAGGATCTCGGTGTAGCTCTTCGCCTCCAGGCCGCGGAACTCGCCCAGGCCGTGGGCGACGAACCTGAGGCGGCGCACCGCGCAGAGCTTGGGGTCTAGCAGCTTGAGCGATCCCGCCGTGGCATTCCTCGGATTGGCGAACGGCGGGTCTTCGGCGGCCGCGCGCAGCTCATTCAGGCGGACGAGCTCGGCGTTGGTCATGAAGACCTCGCCGCGCACTTCGAGGATCGCGGGCGGATTTTCTCCGGCGAGATTGAGCGGGATGCCGCGGACAGTCCGCAAGTTGGCCGTCACGTCGTCGCCGCGCTCGCCGTCGCCGCGGGTGGCGCCCAGTACGAGCTTGCCAGATTCATACCGCAGGCTGACGGCGACTCCGTCAACCTTCAACTCGGCGTCGTAAGCGACGGTCTCGCCGGGGTTAAGCCCCTTGCGGACGCGTGCCTCCCACTCGCGGACCTCGTCGAAGTTGTACGTATTCTCGATCGAGAGCATCGGCGCGGCGTGGGTGACCGTGACGAATGCGGCCAGGGGCTCGCCCCCCACTCGTTTGGTGGGGCTGTCGGGGTCGGCGAATTCGGGATGGGCGAGTTCGAACTGCTCGAGCTGCTTCAGGAGCAGGTCGAACTCTTTGTCGGAGATCTCGGGGCTGTCGTCGTTGTAGTAAAGGCGGGAGTGGCGCTCGACCTCGGCGCGGAGGGAGGCGATCTGCTGACGAACGTCCTTGCTCGGAGCCATCGAGGGCTTCCCTTCCTGGGTCGGAGCGCTGGCTGAGTTGACTCGGCGGCCCCGTTCCGACGGTTCTCGCCAGAGCCTCGGCTGATCGGTGCCAGGTACCCGAGACTCGCGACTGAGCCAATCCCATTCTCAAATCGGCTGAACGGGGGTACTCACGGGAGACGGGCACCCGCACATCCTGGCGGGCCGGCCCCGCGGCGCGTCGAGCGAGTGACTTCTAACCCATTATTCTTAAAGGCCTTGCGGAAGATGAGCGGCGACAGGCAGCGTGGGATTGTCTCACGCCCCGAGACACGAACGCTCCCGGAATCCTCGACGTCTTGATACCACTCTGAGGGCGACACTGCAAGATCTCGACGAACACTCGATTGGCAACGCCCGATGGTGGGGACCAAGCCTCCATACGCCCATATTGCCCGATCTCAGGACGGGGCACGGTCCCCTTTTTCTGGTCCATGTTCCGCTGTGAAGGTGTGGAGGCGACGCACGAGGCGAGAGTTCCATTTCACCCGCCCGAGGTGTCGGCAGAGCAAGCGACCGGTGTGTTGCGACGTGCGGCGGGTGGGATCAGTGCGCGGCGGAAGATGAGCAAGGCGGGCATCGGAGCAAAGTGTCCGACGCCCGCCCATTGCGATTGATCTCGACGAGAGGGAGTCCGAAGATGATCTCAGACCCGGTCCGGGTCGGTGACCAATCATTCCTGGCCCGATCTCAAGGAGACGAATTGACCACCCGGCTCAGTAGGAGTCGGCCGAGATGACCTCGCCGCCCTTGGGCGTGACCAGGCCCCGCAGGATGACGACGTTGGTCGTCTCCTTGAGGTATTTCACGCTCCCGTCGCCGAAGAGGGCGTTCGCCCCGCCGGGGTGGAAGCTGAAGATCTCGTCGTTGTTGGCCGCGTTGTTGTTGACCTTGTTGATGCCGTCGGTGGGATCGACGCCGGGGGTCGGGTACGACGTCGAGTAGCGGCCCAGGCTGATCTTCGACTTGTTGTTGTTGATCGAGCCAGAGACACCGAAGGCGCCGTCGGCCTCGGCCCAGCGCCAGAAACGGCGGGGAAGGCCGGCGTCGAAATACTGATCGCGATCCGCAATTTTAATGACGGCGGAGCTGTTGCCGTTGGCGAACTGGGTGTTTGCAATATAGCGGGCATCGCGGCCGGCATCCTCGGCCACCGCGAGCGTGTTGGAAAGGCCGTCCGTGCACTCGGAGAGCCTGGTCTGGCTGACCTTGAGGAGGCCGTCGGCCCGGTCGGGGTTGTTCCGGTACGGCGTGATGGCGGTCGACCCAACTCCACCAGTGAGTCCAGTGGCGCTGATATCGGTGTAGCAGGGCGCACCGTAGTCCTGGACGCCGTAGCCGATCCGGAGGTTCCCGGTGAGCGAGGCCTCGGCCGGGTCGAGGGCGTCGAGGCCGCCGTTGGGCTCGCGAACCGACGACGGGCATAGATAGGCGCCGATGGACGTGCCGCAGGCCGTCTTGTTCGAGCCCGAGGTGTGAGTATACGGCAGGTTGAAATTGTAAGCGTTGCTGATGACGCTGTTCTCGAGGAAGGGGAGCAATCGGACGAAGAGGCCCGGCTCGTCGAAGATGGTCGTCGGGGGGCTGTTGGCGAAGTTCGTCCCCTGGCCGGAGGGGGGAAGCGTGCTGTTGGTGCTCTCGTAATTGTGCATCGCCAGGCCGATTTGCTTCATATTGTTCGTGCACTGAATGCGCCGTGCGGCCTCGCGTGCCGACTGGACGGCCGGCAGCAGCAGCGCGATCAGAACGGCGATGATCGAGATCACCACCAGCAATTCAATCAGCGTGAAACCGGGGCGCCGGGCGCCCTTGAAGATCGAACGACTCATGGATTGAGTTCTCTCGAACGGACGGGGGGGATTGAGGCGTGGTTGACGCGGATGCCGGGTAGGACGAATCACTTGAGCGCGAATGTGAACTCGTTCACCCCAGCGGCCTGGATGGTGGCGGTGAGGCCGGAGGTGGATTCCTTGGCGTATTTGGCCGGGAACGGCAGCCCACGCTTCGTCCCGAAGACGCTCATGTCTGCCTCCGGATCAAGTTCAATCCGGACTTTGTAATCGCCTGCCGGAGCGCCTGGCGCGATGCCGTCGGTATTCAAGTTGAACGTACCGTCACTCGCGATCGGCCCCGTGGCCTTCGGACTTTTGGGGTCTGGGGGCACCAGTACGACGATCCCACCGGGCAATGGAGAGCCGTTAGCCCGCAGGACCTTCCCCGAGGCGGGATAGGTCGGCACGTCAAGCTTCGGGCCTTCCCCCTCGCCACAACCGGACTGGCAGGCCATGAGGGACGCCACGACCGTTGACAACGCCGCCAGCCGGGCGCCGGCGACGCGCGATGAGGATCGACTCACTAGGGATGCCCTCCCACGGGGTACGAGGAACCGCAGGACTTACCTGCCTGGTACCTCGCATGCTAACGCAGCAATATGAATAACCGATGAAATCCAAAGGAATTCACCGCAAAGATCGGGGCGACCTGATCGATCCACAGAGCCGAAGATTGATGAGCGGACAAGAGAGCGATGCGGACCATCACCAAGAACGTAATCCACTGTTCTTCAAGATTTTAAGGATGACAAGAGCGTACCGGCGGCGTCTCCATTCGCCCGGGAGAGGACGAGGGCCGAGCCGCGCAATCCGGTTGACGCGGCCGGTGAATGACGAGAGGGACTTCTCCCTGGTGTCCCGTCTTCTCGGCTCATCGTGGCCGGCCTATCGCACCGCGTGCTGAATACGAATCCGGGACGTCCGGGTCGAGTCGAGCCCCGAACCGGGGAGTGGCAGCCGAGGATCATGCGGCTGTGACGTGAGACTCGCTTGAGATGGCGCCGCTGCCCGATCTCGCAGGAGGTCGCCTCCTTGCTCGCGACCAGCCCGGGGGATGCCCCCAATCGTGATCGCCACCTGCGCGAGAAACACTCTAGCTGCCTTGATCGGCAGCCTTGCCGCCCGGCTTTTCTGGAAAGCGGTGGTCGAAGCCCATTGCGAGGAGGGCCGAGACGAGCATGAGGGCGAATTCGGCGGCCAGAAGATAAGGGCCGTTGCGGTCGAGCCAGGCGGTGACGGCCTTGGAGGTGGGACCGGGGCCACCTCCGCCGGGCCCTTTTTCAAGGGCCTGGCGGGCGACGGACGGGCCGATCAGGTACGCGAACACCGTCAGCGTGAAGAGCGTGCTGGCGATCAGCAGCACCACGTAGAAGGGGTTCGGGAAGATGATCTTGCGCGGATTCGGGGGCATCGGGTCAGGCCCCGTCGAAGACCCACTGGCTGCCGGCGATCTCGTAATCGACGAGTTCCTCGGCCTTGAACCAGAGGGCGATCTCGCGCACGGAGCTCTCGACGCTGTCGCTGCCGTGGACGAGGTTGTTCTGCTTGCTGATGGAAAAGTCGCCGCGGATGGTGCCCGGGGCGGCGGCGGTGCCATTGGTGGCGCCCAGCATCGCGCGGACGACGGCGATGGCCTCGTTGCCGACCAGGACGCCGACGACGACGGGCCCGTCGGTGATGAAGTCGATCAGCCCATCGAAGAAGGGCTTGCCGGCGTGCTCGGCATAGTGCTTCTCGCCCAGGGGGCGGTCAACCTGGATGAGCTTCAGGGCGGCGATGCGGAGCCCCTTGGCTTCGAACCGGGAGAGAATCGGGCCGACGAGCCGGCGCTGGACACTGTCGGGCTTGAGGATGATCAGGGTGCGCTGCATAGCTGGGCGTCGGCCTCGCTGAAGAGATTCGAAAAGCGGTCGGGGTTCAGAGTCTAGTCGCCCGGGGTCGCCGATTCAACCGGCTCATGATCGGGGCGTGGTCGCCAGAAGGCGGATCAGCGTACCTGGAACGGCTTGTCAGCACGGCGGCGAATCTGGGAGTCGCGCCGGTGGATCATCCCTCGAAGATCCGCCGGAAGCCGGGAGGCGAACTCACTGAGATCCGGCATTTACCTCGTCGGATCCCGTGATTCGTGCCTCGTCGCTCTTGCTCATCCTCGGCCCGCAGCCAATCGAGTTGAGGGTGAACTGATCGGATCAATCACCCATGCCACCCCGCGATCGAGCGATTCGTGCTGGCGCCAATCGCCGCCGGTGTGCCCTTGCCGCCTAACTGTCTCTCCTGTTACATACGTCATTGACGTCTGACTTTTGTCGTTGGCTGTCTCTCAAGTCCACGGAGTTCACCCGATGATTCCTCTGGTGCTGGGGTTGCTGGTCTTTGCGGCCTCGGAGCTACCAGGGCCGCAATCTCCCAAGGAACAGTTGGAATCGATCCGGGACTTACAGAAAGGGGTGTCGGAACAATTTCAGAGGGAGTGGCCCGAGGCCAAGACGGAAGTCGAGAGGCGAAGAGTTGATAATGAGTTCAATGCACGGGTGGTTGTGAATGCGGATCGAGCACTGGAGTTGGCCCGGGATCATCCCGACGATCCCACGGCGCTCGATGCCCTGATCCTGGTCATCAAGACGGCCGGGGCGGGTCCATCGGATCGGTCGGAGCGAGCGATTCGAATGATGGCACGCGACTACGTCGCGGACGAGAGGATGGGAGATGTCTGCCAGAAGCTCTTCCCCTTATTCCACCTCCCAGCCGCCGAGGGCCTCATTCGCACCGTCATGGACCGGAATCCAAGCCGGACAGCGAAGGGACTCGCCTGCCATGCCCTGGCTCAGTCCTTGAAGTACCAGGCCCATATGGTGCGAAGGCTGCGGGAGAACCCCGACTGGCTCCCAGGCTTCGAGCGGTCCCGAGGTAAGGACAGGATCGCGGCCGTGCGGCGTAAGAACTCGGAGACGCTCGAGGCGGAAGCGATCACGCTGCTCGAACTTGCCATCTCGGAGTATGGCACCGTCAGATACGGTGAGAGGTCGCTTGCCGAGCTAGCCGAGGGCGAATTGTCCGAGCTGCGGCAACTGAAGATCGGGGACGTTGCACCCGAGATCGACGGCGAGGATGTTGATGGGAAGCGGTTCACGCTGGGCGAACATAGGGGCAAGGTCGTGGTCCTGACCTTCTCGGGCAACTGGTGCGGCCCCTGTCGGGCGATGTACCCCCATGAGAGGAAATTGATCGAGCAACTGAAAGCAAAGCCGTTCGTGCTGCTGAGCGTCAACACCGACGAGGGCAAGGAGACGCTGCGGAAGTCGATTGAGTCCGGCGAGATCACCTGGCGCTGCTGGGCAGACGGTGGGTCGGAAGGCCCGATCTCCACGAGGTGGGGCGTCGTTGACTTCCCGACCATCTATGTTCTCGACGCCGAGGGAGTGATTCGCTTCAAGAAGGTTTCCGATGAGAACCTCGACGAGGCGGTCGAGACACTTCTGAAAGCGATGGAACAGGGACGGACCCCATAGACTCGGAGCCCCAGCGAATTGGCTCGGGAGCACACTGACAGGAAGAACCTTATGCAAAACCTCGAAGATCATGTCAGTCCGGACGGCCGCTTGCGGTTCCTGATTTTCGCCGATCGCGATGGCGACCTGACGTTGGGCTTCGACGGCTATTCCTGGCACACTCACGCCGACATTTTGGCTTCGATCTCAGGGCTGGCACAGACCGTGGCCGTCCGTCGATTCGTCGACAACCTCATCAACGATAGGTCGGTCATCGCAATCCTGACCATCCCCGGTGAGATCGGAGACGCTTGGGTTACGGAGGAGCCCGCCAGCGATGCCAATTACCCAATCGAGGGTGAGACGATCGAGCTGCGATACTGGAGCGGGCGACCCTGGTCTGAGAAGCAGCCGCAAACTGTCGCCGACACCGGATGACAATCGCGCTCACCAATCGATTCTCGGCCATGGCGGATCGAATCGGCGGTCTATTCCGACGGTGAGTGTCAGACATTCTCAGGGGGCGACGGCCCAGGGGAGTTCGGCGTAGCGGTCGGGCCAGAGACGCCAGGTGCGGACGTCGAGGGTGTCGCCCATCAGGGAGACGATGATCCGAGGGACGTCGTCGTAATAGTTCTCGGCCAGATCGACCTTGCTGGGGATGGCGGGTGATCGGGGATGCGAGTGGTAGATGGCGAGGATTTCGGTTTTCGCCAGGCGGATCGCTTCGACGGCGCGGATGAGGTCGGCGGGGTCGGCGAGGTAGCGGGTCTCGCTGGCCTTGATGTTGTTCAGGGGGTGGAAGGCCGAGATCAGGGGGGCGACGCCGGAGAGGAGGCCGCAGGCCTCGTGCGGAGCGACCGCCTTGCAGTGGTCGATCATCGCCCGGAGGTGATTCTCGGGGATGAGGAGCGGGGCCGGGGTGGTCGCGGCGGGCGGGTCGTGGCTCATGCGGGATGGTCCGAGGCGAAATCGACGGAAGCCGAGCACGGGGCTCGGCTTCCGGGAGTGAGTGTTGGCATCTCGGCCGGGGTTATTCGGGGTAGAGCGGGGTCGAGAGGTAGCGCTCGCCGAGGTCGGGCAGGACGACGACGATGAGCTTGCCGGCGTTCTCGGGGCGGCGGGCAACGGAGAGGGCTCCGAAGGTCGCGGCGCCGCAGGAGATGCCGACGAGCAGCCCTTCTTCCTTCGCCAGGCGGCGGGAGGTCTCGAAGGCATCCTCGTCGCGGATCTGGATGACCTCGTCGATGATCGAGGTGTTCAGGTTGTCGGGGATGAAGCCGGCACCGATGCCTTGCAGCTTATGCGGGCCGGGCTTGATCGGCTGGTGGCTGCGGGTCTGGGTGATGACCGGGGAGTTGGTGGGCTCGATGGCGATGACCTGGACACCGGGCTTGCGCCCCTTCAAGACCTCGCCGCAGCCAGTGATGGTGCCGCCGGTGCCGACTCCGCAGACGAGGATGTCGACCTTGCCTTCGGTGTCTCGCCAGATCTCCTCGGCGGTCGTCTTGCGGTGGATTTCGGGGTTGGCCGGGTTCTTGAACTGCTGGGGGATGAAGACGTTGGGGGTCGTCTTGGCGATCTCCTCGGCGCGGCGGACGGCGCCGGGCATCCCCTCGGCGGCGGGGGTCAGCACGATCTCGGCGCCGAAGGCCTTCAGCAGCCTGCGCCGTTCCAGGCTCATGCTCTCGGGCATGGTGACCATCAGGCGGTAGCCGCGGGCGGCGCAGGTGAAGGCCAGGCCGATGCCGGTGTTGCCGCTGGTCGGCTCGACGATGATGGTGTCGGGCTTGATCTTGCCCTCGGCCTCGGCCGCGTCGATCATCGCCACGCCGATCCGGTCCTTGACCGACCAGAGCGGGTTGAAGCTCTCGACCTTGGCGACGACATCGGCGACACAACCGGCGGTCACCCGACGCAGGCGGATCAGCGGGGTATTCCCGACGGTTTGCGTGATGTCATCATAAATTCGCCCCCGAGTCCATTCGCCGATGGCCATACAAACACTCCCATAAAAGTCCGGCCGCGTCGGGGCAAAGCCATACGTCCGACCGGATGACTGAGTTCAAATCAGATTGATGATCGGGAAAGTCGTCTTCCCAGGTGAAGCACGTATCATAGCGCAGGGATAGACGGGCCACAAGCCGCGACCGGGGGCAGCCGATCGTCGAACGATCATTTCAAGGGCGAGCCGAAGGGCCCGGCCAGCTCCTGAATCTGATAGGCGGCCCGGCGTGCGGTGTCATCCGGCGCGACCTCGACAGCGAGCCTGGCCGCGTCCACGGCGGGGCCTGCGTGGCCGTTGTCCTGCTCGACGAGGGCCAGCCCGTAGGCGGCGTCGAAGAGCCTCGGCTCGTTGGTGAGCGCCTCGGCGAAGGCGAGCTTGGCCCCTTCGAGGTTCCCTTCCACATAATAGGTGGCGCCCACGCGTGCGAGGAGCAGGGCCGGACGCGTGTTGCCGACGGCCGAGAGCCAGAGGGCGCGGGCGCCGGCCGGGTCTCCGAGAGCAAGCCGAAGCGAGGCGGCCTGATCGGCCCGATCCCAGGGGCGGGCCTCGGGTCGATCGGCACGCTCAAGGACATCGGCCGCGGCGGCGATCCGGCCCCGATCGAGCAGGTCGCTGACCAGCCCGTCGAGCTGGCCGAGGTTGCTCCAGGTCAGTGACGGCTCGGGGCCCATCGACGCGCGGACCTGGCTCAGGCTGGGCTTGAGGGACTGCTGTGAGTTGCGCTGGGTGGGGTTGATCGGTGTGAGCTTCAGTAGTCGCTCAGCGGCGTCCAGGCCGGTCTCGTTCATATTGCGGCCCAGCGCGGTGCCGGCGAGCGTGAACAGAGGGGTGAACTCGTCACCGGTCCGTTCCAGCGTCTTGTTGAGCAGGTAGATGACCCGCGCCGAACCGAGGTCAATCAGAGGATCGAACCTGAAGCGGGAGCGAGAGATGCGGGATGAGGGGGGGACGGGATTGCGGATGACTTCGAGCAAGGCTAGTTGCTTCCAGCCCTCGACGTTCGACGGGTCGGCCTCGACGATGCGTCGGGCGTAGTCTAGCCCCAGCAGGATCAGGGGCCTGGCCGGGCCGCCCCTCCCCTGCTCCAGCATCGCCGAGGCGTGATATCGCAGGGCGCGGGCCGACGCGCGGAGGGCTTCGACCCCGTTGGGGGTCGTCTCGGGACTGGGCCGGAAGTGGCGAGCGGCGAAGTCGACGGCGGGCTTGCCGGAGACCGAGGAGTGGACATAGACCGCGGCGATCGGGTCGAACCAGACGCAGCGGTACCCCCCCTGGCCATTGAGCGTGGCGCCAACCTGCGAGTTGTTCTCGTGGTCGACGAGCACGACGGGCAATCCGGCGGCGGCCATTTCTCCCTGCCAGGCCGGCTTGTTGCCCGTGATCAGCGACTGCAACTCGACGTATTTGCCGTAGTGCTCGGCCCCCATCACCTCGAGCCTTGCGTCGGCGAAGACCTTCTTCTCCGGTGCGAAGTAGTACTCATAAAGCGACGGATGGCCGATGTGATAGGCCAGGAACTTGCCGGGCATGCCGTCGCCGCCGGCGAACTTGACCGCCTCGTGCGGGAACCAGAGGGGCTCCTCGCCCAGGGCCACCGTGCGGCCCTCGCCCGACCACCGATGCAGCACGCCCGAACCCACCAGGCCGATGGCCAGGGCGAGCAGGCCCGCGACGAAGATGCGCGGGACGGTCGCAGAAGTTCCGAGGCCCAGCCGTGCACGCCTCGCCGTGACGGCCGAGGCCCACTCGGCGAAGTTCCAGGCGGTGAGGCTGCCGACCATCGCGGCGAACTGGTGGGTATTGCGCGATGCCTGGAGGCTGAGGGCACTGAACGCGACGTAGAGCAGGAACCGGAACGGGCTGAGCCGCCACGACGCAACGGCCTCGGCCCCCTTGCGCGGGGCCTTCTTCGGCTTCTTGGCGGTCGGCCCCAGGTCATTGACCTTGGCCATCGCCTTGTTCAGCGAGCGGTCGCGGACGCGTGTCCAGGCGAGCCAGAAAATCGGGACCAGGAAGCTGAGCGCGCCCACCACGATCGTCGCCAGGTGGACGATCAGCGGCGGACTATTGGTGAGCCCATTTTTGGCGATGAACGACGGAATCGATTCCAGCTCGCCGATGGTCCTCGAGAAGATGGGGTTGCTCATTGTCCCGA
The DNA here is from genome assembly GCA_038400315.1 of Isosphaeraceae bacterium EP7. NCBI lineage: Bacteria > Pseudomonadati > Planctomycetota > Planctomycetia > Isosphaerales > Isosphaeraceae > Kueselia > Kueselia aquadivae. The sequence continues at coordinate 3,925,449 of CP151667.1, read as the reverse complement.
AGAAAAGCGTCAGCGGGTAAAGGGCCCCGGCCAGGCCATAAGGGTTGACCAGGCAGGCCAGGCCTACGCCGACGGTGACCGAGGCGATCGTCTTCCACCAGGGGAGCTTCGCCTCGTCCAGCGAGCCGGGCCTGAGCAGGGCGTCGACCAGGGCGAAGACGAGCAGGACGGGCCCCAGGATGAACAGGCCCTGGCTATTCACCCAGAGGATCTGGGTCGGGATGAGGGCGAACGCCAGCTTCGGCCTTCGATCCCAGCGCATCAGCACGGCCACGTAGACCGACAGGAACAGGAGCGAGAGCGTCTCGGGCCGGATGTACATGCGTCCGCTGAGCACGTAGAGCGCCGGCAGCCAGGCCAGCAGCGTCACCCAGAGGGGCAGGCCTCGTCGCCTGGACGTCACGAGCAGGAAGACCGCCAGGGCGGTGATCCCGCACTTGATCACGTTCAGGAGCGTCACCCCGCCGTAGTTGTAGCCCCAGCTCAGACCGAGCTGGAACAGCCAGTGGAGGTCGATCCAGGGGGTGCCGGCGACGGTGTAGGTGTAATCATCCACGCGAGGAATGGGGGCCCCGCCGCGGATCAGGTCGCCGGTGCGCAGGTGCCACCAGAAGTCGGTGTCCTTCAGCGGAAAGGCCCCGAGCAGGCAGGTCAAGATGAGGAAGAGGCCCATCAGGCCGGCGTCGCTCACCCAGTCGACCGCTTGGGCCTGGTGCAAGCCCGCGGGGACCTGGCCGGCCACGCCCCGGCTCTTCTTCGCTGGCGCGGCCTCGGTCGACATGCTCGCTGGTTCCGTTTGGTCTGGCTCATGAAAACGCCGCGTCGAAGCGGCCGGGTGGGCAAGTCTAACGCCCGCGGGGCGGCGAGGTCGAGCCGGGGTTGACCTTCGCGCATGTCTGGGGCGTGGGTAGAGTGCCGTCGCCTCGGCGGGGGCGATCTCGGAATCGCGTCAGGGCCCGGAGGAGGCGAGTCGACAAGGAGGTCGATGACCTATGGTGGCGCCACATCCGTTCCGATCTGCAGCCCTCGCATTATCGATCATGGCGTGCATCCTGGGCGTGGCCTTCGCCACCGCCGACGACGCCGATGAGATCGACGCCGATGCCCCACCGGGGGTCACCCTGCGCGACGGGTTCGAGGGCGACGAGATCGCCTGGACGCAGGAGACCTCCGACGCCAGCATCGCCCTGCAGGCCCACGAGCGCACCGGCCGCGCGGCGCACGACGGCAAGTCGTCCGAGCGCATCACGTTCAACGCGGGCCTGGGCAGCAACTTCTACTTCAGCTACCCGCTGCCGCACGCCCTCATCGGGCCGAAGTTGGGCGTCCAGCTCTACGTGCGAGCCAGCAAGCCGGGCACGCGGCTGCTGGCGAAGGTTATCCTGCCCAAGGACCTGGACGAGGAGGGCCGCCCCTACTTCATCATGGTCCCGGGCACGATCTACGAGAACACCGACCGCTGGCAGCGCCTGGTCATCGAGAACTTCCCCGACGAGGTCAGGCGTCAGGTCCAGATCAGGCGCACGGCGACCCACCGCACGGTCCCGCTGGAAGGGGCCTACCTGGAGGCCCTGATCCTCAACGTCTACTCGGGCCAGGGTCAGACCGACGTCTTCCTGGACGAGCTGAGCGTCAGCCCCGTGCCCGAGGGGGCGACTCCCGCCCCGACCAGGCCGGCGCGGACTCCCGAGGCCGCCGCCGCGGGCGACGTCGCCGACGAGGATGTTCCGGCCGGCGTCTCGATGGTGCGCAATCGGCTGTCCCGAGACGGGCAGCCGTACTTCTTCACCGCGATCGACGCCCCAGGCGCCGACATCGAAGCCCTGCGTCGGGCCGGGTTCGACGCGATCCGCGTGCCCGTCGACGCCCCCAAGGAACTCATCGACAAGGCCGTCGCCAAGGGCCTGAAGATCATCCCCAAGCTCTCCGTCGGCTCCGGCGACGCCCAGCCGACGGCCGACGAGCTTGTCGCCGCGGCGAAAGGATTCTCGGCGCCCGGAGAGGTTCTCGCCTGGCACCTGGGCGACGAGCTCGGCGCGGCCCGAGACCCCGAGACGCGGCGCGCCGAGCTCGACCGGATTCGCGACGCGGTCACCGGCCTGCGCAACACCGACCTGCCCGTGACGCTCGCCACCGGTCACGTCGCCGACGAATACGCCTCCTACACGATGCCGCCCAAGGGCCTCGACCTGCTGGGCGACCGATACCCCGACTGGGGCAGCTCGCTGGAGATCTTCTGGGCCCAGCGTGCGATGGCAAGCCGACGCGCCCTGACCGCCCTGAACAATGCCGAGGCCCTCTTCTACGCCGACATCCCGCTGAGCGGCTCAAAGGACGTCCGCTCGGCCGTCTGGGGGGGCGACGTGCCGCCCGGCTGGGGCGAGCCCCGGGTGCAGCACGATCAGGTCCGGCTGGCCGCGTTCGCCGCGTTGATGTCGGGCTACCGCGGCCTGGTCTTCCGCGGAGACGCCGACCTGACCCGCGAGCAGGGCCGGATGATGCTCTACGAGCTGGCGTTGCTCAACGAGGAACTCGACCTGTTCGAGTCGATCCTGGCCGACCGCGCGGGCCCGATCGACATCCTCGACGCCTATCCCCCCGAGCCGAGCCTGCTCCCCCCCGTCGGCGTGATCACCACGACCAACAGCGTGCGCAAGCAGGACGAGGCCAAGCCGCTGCCCACGACCAAGGCTGCCCGGCTGCGGACCAAGGACCGAAAGGGGAGCCTGCTGCTGGTGGCCGACTTCGCCGCGGGGAGCCAGTTCCAGCCGTCGCAGATGGCCATCAATGACATGACCATCACCGTCGTCGCCCCGATCAGCTCACAGGCTTTTGAGATCAGCCCGGGCGAGGTCAAGGTGCTCGATCGCGAGCAGGTCCCCGGCGGAATCAGGATCACCCTGCCCGAGTTCTCGGGCACCGCCACCATCCTCGTCACCACCGACCAGTCGATGCCCGGCCGCCTGGCCGCCGCGATCGAGCAGGTCCGGCCGATGGCCGTGCAGATGGCCATCGCGCAGGCGCAAGACCATCGCGAGTGGGTGGTCGAGGTCCAGGGTCGACTGGCCGACGACGGCCACACGATCGAGGGGGCCAACCAGCTCATCAGCGACGCCGACGAACACATCCGCGCGGCTCGGGAGGCGATGGAACGCGAGGACTACGCCCTGGCCTGGGGCGAAGCCCGCCGCGTCGGCCGCTACCTCAGGCACCTGATGCGGCTCCAGTTCGATTCGGCCTTCACCGCCATGAACAAGGCCCTCTCGCCGCCCCCCGATCCGTCGGACACCCAGCGCAAGAAGACGCGAAACCCACCGCCCAAGCCGCGCAGGCCTCCGGGACCGCTGCTGAGCCCCGTCGCCAGCGCCCCCCTGCTCTCGTTCAACCTGCTGTCCCAGAATTGGCTCTGGCTCGACAAGATGGACGAGCCCAATTACGGCCCGGACCAGTTGCAGGACGGCACGTTCGAGGACGCCGCCGCCTTCAAGGCAAGCTGGCTCCAGGCGGGCAAGAATTACGAGGACGTCGAGCCGAGCGTGAGACTCATCCCCGCCGGCACGGGCCGCGAAGGCAACGCACTCGCGTTGCGAGTGATGCCCGCGACCGGAATCTCGGGCGACATGCTCTCCCCGACGATGGAATTCCCCGCCGCGGCCGTTCGCTCCCCGTCCATCGAGATGAAGGCCGGCGAGCTGGCGCGGATCTCGGTCTGGGTGAAGATGCCCCGGATGGTCACCCCGGGCGCCGGCGGCCTGTTCATCCGCGACTCCCTCGGCGGCGAGACCTTGCAGTTCCGCACGACCGACGCCGTGACCGAGTGGCGTGAGGTCCCCATCTATCGCCGGGCCCCCGCCGACGGCCCGTTGTACGTCACCCTCGGCCTGATCGGTTTCGGCGAGGTCTTCTTCGACGACCTGACCATCCGCCGATTCGAAGGCCCGGGTGCCGGCCAGGCCACGCCCATTGCCCGCGCCCCCGGCATCCAGCCCCGATGAACGAAGGCCCGGCTCGGCCACGTGCCGGATTCGACCGGGACCTTCTTCGAAATCGAGGGACGAGCCGGGTCTTCAGATCGACCCGGCTCAGGCATCCTGGAACGACACGGGATGAGCTTTGGGCGTTGACCGGACGACCATCGTCGCGCCCGCGGCGGCGAACAGCGCGACCAGGAGTCGGGCGGCGAGCCTGGAGCCCGACGTCGCGGAGATCGGCTTGGTCGTCTGGTCGAGCGGGAACGCCAGGGTGCCGGCAACCACGTAGAGGACGATTCCGGCGATGGCCCCGACCAGGCCACCGACGGCGGCCCGGCTGATCCGTCCGCGTCCGCCGAGGCCCATCCCGAGCGACGCGCCCGCGGAGGCGCCGACGGCGCCCGCGATCCCGCCGAGGGTCAGGATCGCCAGGACGAGGTCATCGCTGTCCGGGTCATAGTACTTGAAATAGACCGGCACGACGGCCTGGGGCAGGACGGCCCCGACGACGCCTCCGAGGATCGCCCCGATGGCCGCCGCGCCCCCGGCGGAACGCGTTTCGCGACGCATGCCCCCCCCGGCCAGCCCGAGGGTCAGGCCCAACGCCGCCCCCAGCGTGCCGTAGGCGACGGACATCTGCAGCGCCACGGCCGCCTTGCTCGCGTTCGCCGCCGCGAGGGCCTCCTCGGGCGTGGGGAAACCGTTGGTCGCGAGGAGCCTCGGCTGGATCCGACCGTTCAGGCCCTCCCCGATCAGCCAGGAGGCGAGCCCCGCGACCAGCCCGGCCAAGAGCGCCAGGGCCCAGGCCCGGATTGGCGAAGGTTCGATTTTAGTGGATGACACGTGCGGAACTCTCATCGTTGAAGGTGATGGGTTCGTCGGGCATGGCCCGGGGGCGAAAACGTACGGCCCACCCCCGGATCGGCCGATCCGGGGGTGGGCCGCAACGAGCTCCGCCATCAATCACGAGGGGGAGGCAATTTTCAGGGACGCGCGAGGCTTAGTAGCCGTCCGAGCTGATCACTTCGCCGCCGGCCTTGGTGCCGAGTGCCCAGTAGGTCTGCTGGTTGACGGTCGACTTGATGAACTTCACGCTGCCATCGGCCATCGTCACGTTGACGCCGCCGGGATGGTTACTGCTGGCGTTGAAGTAGCCGGTCTGAAGGGCTCCGCAGCCGGGGCAGTCCAGCCGGCACGAATTCCAGGGATAGTTGGTGGAGTTCGGCGGGATCAGGGTCTGGAACAGCGTCTCGCCCAGGCCGCCCAGGCCCCAGCGGTAGCCCCGCTGCCCATAGTTGGGCGTGGTCGTGAAGTTCGTGTTGCAGGTCTGGAAATCTTGCAGGAGGGCCGGCAGGTTCTGCGTCGCGTCGAGGAGTCGATAAGCGGCCCCTCCGTCGCTTCCAGCCGCGGGGCCATCACGCCACTTGGTCTGCTTGGCAGTGCCGGGAGTGGTCGACACAAGGGCCTCGGAATAGGCGATCGTGTTCGACGTCCCGTCGCTGATGTTCGAGATGCCGTAAGTCCGCCCGAACGCGTAAATCCCGGTCGAGTCGGCGTTGTTCATGAAGCCGGAGGTCGTGCCGACCGAGCCGAAATAGTTGTTCGTGTTCTCCTGGCCGGTCAACCCATCGGAGGGGCAGACGAAGGCATTCAACTTGAGCGTGAAGACGGTGAGGTTCTGCAACCCACCGGTTCCATACCAGCTCGTCCAGTTGAAGTTGATGTTGTCGTAGATCGGCTTCTGTTCGAGATAGGGCAGAAGCAAGGAGTGCGCGCTCCAGGTCCCCCAGCTGGTCGGCCCGCCGCCGGGTTCGGCGATCGCCGTCGTGCTGGTCATCGGGAACGAGCCGATTGCGCTGTGATAATTATGCATGGCCAGGCCAACCTGCTTGAGATTGTTGATGCACTGGGCACGCCTGGCCGCCTCGCGAGCCGCCTGGACGGCGGGAAGTAGCAATGCGATGAGCACCGCGATGATGGAGATGACCACCAGCAGCTCAATCAGGGTGAAGCCGCGTCGTACGTTTCGGTTCATCACATATCCTATGAATGGGAGGAGAGAACGACCCCACCGTTGAATAAGGGACGATCGACGAGAGGTCGGATTGATGAAAACGAGGTGCCGCCGGGCTGGCCTCAGCGAATGGGCCGCCCTTTTGACTTGCCCTGCTTCTTCGCGTAGAAGTCGGCCATCGATTTCAAGGCGGTCGCCTCCTTCTCCTTGTCGACCGCAACGTGGGTTTGAGCGTCGGATCCACCGCAACCGCTTAAGAAGCCGATCGGACCTACGGCCATGACCGCAAGCAAGACTGCGTGCAATCCGCGAAATGGAAGCGAACCGCGGCTCGGCATGAAGGATTCTCCTTTTTAGACAGCATGCCGGAATTTGGCGGGAGGGTTGGATTGCAGATCATTGCAGAGTAACTTGGCCGATTCAACATCATAATGAAACTTATAAGATCGGATTCCGCACGCAATCAATCGAACACTCGGGAGATCAAATCCCTGGACCTAGCCCTGCGGAAGGCACCTGGGATCGGCTCCTCGAGACCGCCCCTAGCATATGTAACTTCAATGATTAAAAGGGTCTGTGTCGCTTCGAATCCCGGAGCCACAGGTTCCGTAACAGGGTCTCGTACACGGGTCGACACTCACCCTACGCGGCTCTTCGGAGGCTTGGCCGACACGTCGGGATTCGTTAGGGTGATGGACTTCACTCCAACTCGCCCTGGGTCGGCTCCAACCTTGAGATGAGGCATGACGATGATCGACCGGAGACGGTTCCTTCAGACTTCGGCGGCGGGGAGTCTGGCGCTGGGCGCGGCGGAAAGCCGGGCTCGGGCGATGGTCGCCGGCAAGAAGTACAAGGTCGGCGTGATCGGCTGCGGCTGGTTCGGCAATTACGACCTCGACCGGCTGCGCGATGTGGCCGACGTCGAGGTCGTCTCGATGTGCGACGTCGACTCGAACCTGCTCAATGAGAGCGCCGACCGGATGAACGCGGCGCAGGGCAAGCGGCCCAAGACCTACGCCGACTTCCGCGAGATGCTCAAGCCGCGCGAGCTGGACATCGTCATCGTGGCGACGCCCGACCACTGGCACGCCCTGACGATGATCGCCGCGGTCGATTCGGGGGCCGATGTTTACGTCGAGAAGCCGATCTCGCACACCGTCGACGAAGGCAAGGCGATGGTCGCCGCCGCCAGGCGCACCGGGCGGGTGGTGCAGGTGGGCACCCAGCGCCGGAGCACGCCGCACATCGTCAAGGCCCGCGACTTCCTGAAGGAAGGGCACCTGGGCAAGGTCGGGCTGGTCAAGGCGTACTGCTACTGGCACATGCGAGGCGACGCCAACCCGCCCGATTCCGCGCCACCGGCCAACCTCGACTACGAGATGTGGACCGGCCCCGCGCCCATGCGTCCCTACAGCGTGCTGACCCACCCCCGCCAGTGGCGCAAGTTCACCGAATATTGCAGCGGCATCACCGGCGACATGGCCGTGCACATGCTCGACGCCGCACGCTACCTGATGGGCGTCCGCTACCCGAGGTCGGTCAGCTCCAGCGGCGGGATTTACGTCGAGAAGAAGGGGAAGGCCAACACGACAGACACCCAGACGATCACGCTCGACTACGGCGACCTGACCGCCATCTGGGAGCATCGGACCTGGGGCAAGCAGGACGACCCCAAGTACGGCTGGGGCGTGAATTTCTACGGCGACAAGGGGACCTTGAAGGTTTCCATCGACGAGTGGGACTTCATCCCCGAAGGCGACGGCAAGCCAGTCCACATGGACTTCGTCCGCGAGACGGTCAAGCCTCACGAGGAGGGCGACGCCAACATCATCCCGGGCAACCGCGCCCACTGGCGGAACTTCCTGGAGGCGATCGAGGCCCGATCGAGGCCCGTCGCCGACATCGAAGAGGGGCACGTCTCGACGACGATCTGCCACCTCGGCAACATCTCGATGAAGCTCGGCCGATCCCTGGCCTGGGACGGCGCGAAAGAGCGGGTCATCGGCGACGACGAGGCCAACGCCCTGCTCCGCCGCGACTATCGGGCCCCTTGGGTCTACCCCACGGTCTGAGGCGGGAACGACCGCGCCGGGCCCCGCGTGGAGGGGGTCCGGCGGCAGGGTTCAAGAGATCGTCGACTCATCGAGCTGCTCATGGAGCAACGTCCGACCTGCCGCCGGCATGCCCGAGGCTCGCAGGACGATCCGGGCGACCTCGGGGCGGCAGCCGCCGTAGCGCAGCGGGTCTTTGGCCCCGATCCCCTGGCTGACGTACATCCGGGTCCGCCCGCTGGCGAAGAATCCTCGGTCGTACCTGCGGCCGAATCGGCTGGGCATCAGGATCGGGCCGAGCAGCGGCAGCCGGACCTGGCCTCCGTGGTTGTGGCCGGCCAGGATGAGGTCGACTTCGCGGGAGGCGGCCCAGGGGAAGAGGTCGGGGGAATGGCTCATCAGGAGCCTGAAGTCGGCGTCAACCGGCCAGCGGCCGGTGGGCATCCGGCCCCAGGGGAATGACGATCCGCCGACTGCCAGGGCCTGGCCTCGCACGTCGAGCGTGGTCCAGGTCCCTTCGAGGTCGACGTATCCGGCCGCCTTGAGCGACCGCCGCAGCCGCGCCGGGTGGTGGCGACGGTCGTGATTGCCCAGGATCGAGAATTGACCGAATCGGCCCTCCAGCCGGCCCAGCACCGGCACGACCCAGTCGACAGCCGAGTCGTCGTCGGCCAGGTCGCCGGTGAACAGGACGAGGTCGGCGTCCCAGCCCGCGACCTGATCAATCACCCGGTCGAAGTAGCGTCTGGTGTAGGTCGGCGAGAAGTGCAGGTCGGTCAGGTGAGTAATTGCCAGGCCGTCGAGCGCCCGGGGCAGGCCCGGCACGTGGAGGTCCCACTCACGGACGTCGAGTTGCAGCGCCTCGTTGGCCGGCAACCGGAGCATCCAGGCCCGCTTGCCCGGGCCAATGAGCGTGTCGCGGCCGTCGAGCCGGGCGAAGTCGAGTGTCTCGGTGCGGCCGCGAATCCCGGCCGGCTTGCGCCGCAGCCCACGGACCAGGGCGAGGCCGGGGATGACCAGCGCCGCAAGGACGACGCAGGCATACGAGTAGACCCGCAACGGCAAGGCCCAGCCGGGCCAGCCGGCGAGCATGGCACCGAGGAGAGCCAGGCCGACCGCGACGAGGCCGAGCAGTGCGACGCGAGGCCAGAACCGAGAGCCCGGGCGATCGTAGCCCATGCCGTCGGTGACGTTCATCGTCCAGATGATAACGGACCCGTGGCCGACGAGGGCCAGCGCGTCCGTCAGCAAGGCGAGGGATGAGGTCATAGGGAAGTGGGCTCGGGCGAGGAAGGAGGCGGGGACGGGGGCGAATCCTTCGCGTCGCCTTCGCCGCCGGGCGGAGGCGTTTCCGGGGGAGCGGGCGGGGGTTCTTCCGGGCGAGCGGGCGGGCGGACCGCCAGCTCGATGGCTTCGATCAGACGGTCCACGCGGAACGGCTTGTAGAGGACCGACTGCATCCCCTCGCGCCGGGCCTTGACGATGGCGTGGGCCGGGTCGTAGCCGAACCCGGTCATCATGATGATCGGCATGCCGGGCTGGACCTCGCGCAACCGGCGGAAGATCTCGTAGCCGTCCAGGTCGGGAAGGCGGATGTCGGTCATCGCCGCCGAGTAAGGGGTCTGCCTCGCCAGGGCGATGGCCTCGTGGGCGTTCTGGGCCGTCTCGACGATCGCACCGTGGCGCCCCAGAAGCTGGTGGGCGGCGCGGCGGACCGCCTCGTCGGCGTCGACGACCAGCACCCGGGAGCCGGCGAGCTTCGGCAGCACGCGCTCTCCGGGGGGCTTGCCCTCGGAGGCCACCTCAGAGCCCGCCTTGTGGATCAGGCCCCGGATCTCGCGGGCCCGATAAAGCAGGTGCTTCAGCCGAGCGATGATGTCCTCATCGTGCCCCGCGTAGCGGTCGAGCGCCGTGGTGGCGTCGGAGATGATCTCGTCGAGCGGCAGCGCCAGCTCGCGGCTGATCGCCTCGACCGAGGCGCTGGCGGCGCCGATCTTCTCGGCCTGGAGGAGTTCCAGCGTGTTGATGGCCGCGGCGATATTGCGGGCGTAAATCTCCAGGAACTGCCGATCTTTCTCGTCGAACGCGTTGGGCTGGCCATTCTCGACGTTCAGCGTGCCGATGACCGTCCCGTGATAGTTCAGCGGGACCGTCAGCGAGCTGCGGGCCCCGGCGGCCCCTTCCAGGTAGAGCGGGTCGTTGGCCGTGTCGGTGCAGAGATAGCTCAGGCCGGTAGCCGCGACGAAGCCGGTGACTCCGTTGCCCTCCTTGCGGGCGAACAGCTCGCGGGTCGCGGCGCGCGGGGTCATCCCCTCGGTCAGCAGGGGGACCAGCCGGTCGTTGGTCCGGTCGAGCAGGCGGATCTCGATGAAGTCGAGGCCCAGGAGGTCGCGCATGTGGCGGGCGATGTTGTACTTCAGGAGGTCGGTGCGCTCCTCGACCCCCATCTCGGCGAGTTCTTCGGGCTTGAGGTCGGCCAGCTCGTCGCCCGCCTTGTGGATGGCGTCGATCTTCTGCTGCTGGAGCGTCTCGCTCGTGATGTCACGCGTCAGGGCGATGTGGTGCGTCAGCGTCCCGGATCGGTCGAAGACCGGAGTGACCGTCACCCGCAGGAACCGGTTCGCGTTCACCCGCAGCTCGGTGGCCGACGTGGTGCGAGAGGCAACCGCCGTGGTGAACGGGCAGGGCTCGGTGCCGACGATCTCGGGAGACCCCAGCGCCCGGTAGAACTGCCGGCCGATCGGGTCGTTCTCCGGCGGCACCAGCAGGTGGAACTCGGGGTTGACCCAGACGATGTTCAGGTCAGTGTCGACCACCGCGACCCCGTCGGCGATGGCCTCGAGGATCTCATCGGCCTGGATCATGACGCCCGCCCATCGGACCGCGGACAATTGAGTCGAGTCGACGTAGACGCCGGAGAACTCGCGTTCTCGCAGCAAGACCAGCGCACGGGCCATGCTCCGCGCGACGGTGATCTGAAACTCGTCGGAGAGGCGGTCGCGGGCCGAAGCCCCGGCTCGGGAATCTCGCTCGATGACGAGGAGCCGGGGTTTTTCGATCGGACGATCGGTCACGGAGCGGCCGACTCAGGAGTGATCGGGGGAGCCCGAAGAAGGCACCCGAATGGACGCCGGACGCGGGCCGTAAGGTTGGGCCCACGACTCGACCGTTCCATCTTAATCCCCACGGCTGCGGCGAGCAAGGTCGCCGATCACGCCGTGTCCCGGGCCCCAGGCCGGGAAGGGGAAGTTGGGAGGCCTGCGGCGGCCCGGCCCCGGTCGGGGCGCGGGCCGCCGCCGATGCTCACTTGATGTCGATGTCGTAGGACGTCTTGTCCTTCGAGACGACTTCTTCCAGCCCAGAGGTCTCGACCTTGCCGTACTTCTTGGGCACGAGATCCGTCGGCTTCTTGTATCCCGGAGACGACCCCGGCATCAGGTGCTCGTCGCCGTCATTGGCGATGACGATCACCCGATGATGGCCCGGAACTGCCCCATCGCCCTCGCCGAACGTGGACAGGTGATACTGCCCCCCCTCGCCGATCTGGCCCGTGGCCGCGTGACCTTCGTCCGACTGGAACGTAATCGTCCCCTTGGGCAGCGCCTGCCCGCGGTAACTCACCTTCCCGGAGACGGGCACGGTCTCGGGGTAGTCCGACTTGGCCTGGCATCCCAGCCCAAGCCCCAGGCCGACGGCCGCCGCGAGGAACTGGACCCGAACGGTCTGCATCGTCATGAGTTGAGGCTCCGCAGCGAGGTGTTCAGTACGCATCCGAGCTCAGGACCTCGCCGCCGGCGCGGGTGCTGATCCCCCGGTAGACGAGCGGGCTGATCGTCTCCTTGAGGAACCTGACCGAGCCGTCGCACATGCCGACGTTCATCCCGCCGGGGTGCTGGCTGCGGAACCCGTAGCAGTAGCCGGGGTTCCCCCGATCTTTGTTGACCTTCTGATTGATCGGGATCGAGGTCGTGGCGACCGACGAGTTGCTCTCCGACCAGGCGTTCCAGTTGCAGGTGTTGGGCAGGGCCTCGCCGGTCAGGAGAGTGTTGCTAGTCCCGTCGGTGATCGAGGGGATGCTCACCACCATCTGGGCACGCCAGAAGATGCCGGTGGCCGTCGGCTGGGTGCCGTTCAGGTCGCCGTAGGCATTATTCGAGCCCGGGAATGGTCCCGTCGTGTTGTCGCCCAGGTTCCCCTTGTAGCAGGTACCCGCGATGAACCAGGTGGCCGGGGCCGTCCCGATCGTCCCCGCATAGCCATTCCAGTCGGACTGCCCCTGCTGGAGGACCGGGCCGGGGTAGCTCGGGCAGACGTAGCCGTTGATCGGGGTGGCCATCACCGTCGTGTTGGTGGCCGAGTACGCCGCCCGGTCCGCCGCGAAGTTGTAGGCGTTGAACAGGTTCGTCTGCTCGATCATCGGCAGGATCTGGACCATCCAGCTCGTCCGGTAGTCCGACTGGAGGAACCAGGTCGGAATTCCGCCGACCTGCGACGGGAAGATCCCATTGATGTCGCCATAATTGTGGCACGCCAGGCCGATTTGCTTCAGGTTGTTGATGCATTGCGCGCGGCGGGCCGCCTCGCGTGCCGACTGGACCGCTGGCAGTAAAAGAGCGATCAGGACGGCGATGATGGAGATCACCACCAGCAGCTCGATCAGGGTGAATCCCCGACGGACGGATGCCCGAAGTCTCATCGAAATGCCTCCCGGCAGGACGGAATGGAGGAGAGAGTTAGCTCATCCCGCGCATACCCCGACGCCGCCAAGCTCGATCGCGTGGCGGGCAAAAAAGACGTCGGATTAGGACAAACTGTGTGGATTACCTTTGCACAAAAGCAAAGTCTTATCAACCAAAAATAGGCTCCAACGAGTCAAATTGAACGTCTTCCCCAGACTTGACCAACGGCGGCCCCCGCCCATAGCATCCCGCGATCGTTCTCGGCATCCCGCGACGGTTCTCGGTCGATTTTGGAGGCCTTGCATTGACGTCCTTTGAACGGCTCACTCACCAGCACGCGGCCTTGCTCATCGTCGACCTCCAAGGCAAGTTGCTGGCGAAGATCCCGGCTCGCGACGAGGTCGTCGGTAACGCGGCCCGGCTGATCGACGGGGCCGGCCTGCTCGAGATTCCGGTCGTCGCCACCGAGCAATACCCCCAGGGCCTCGGCCCGTCGGTGGCGGCCATCGCCGATCGCGTGGCCCACCGGCTTTCCAAGACGAATTTCCACTGCGGGGAAGTCCCCGAGCTGGTCCTCCTGATCGCGGAACGGTCGTTACGCCACATCACGCTCGCGGGCATCGAGGCCCATATCTGCGTGGCCCAGACCGCCCTGGAACTGATGAGACTCGGCCTGACCGTCCAGGTCGCCGCCGACGCCGTCGCATCGCGTCACCAGGTCGACTACGAATTCGCCCTGCGCCGCCTGGAGCGGGCCGGCGTCGTCGTCTCCACCACCGAGGCGATCCTCTTCGAATGGACCGAGTCTTCGAGGCATCCCAATTTCAAGGCGATCAGCGCCCTGGTGAAAGACCGCGGGGCCGCCGCTAACATGGAAGTTTCCTCGCAAGCCCGAGACTGACGACCCGAGAGAGACGGACGCACGGACGGCCTCCCCCCTGCCCCGCCCCCGCGTCCGTTCCAGGAGCCGAACCTTGGCCATCGCCGACCAGCCGACCTCGAAGACGTCGATCCCCCGGTTCCACCCCTCGCCACGGGTCCTGCTCGGCCCCGGGCCCAGCGAGGCCCATCCGCGCGTGCTCGAAGCCCTGGGCATGCCCCTGCTCGGCCACCTCGACCCCGAGTTCATCGCCCTGATGGACGAGACCCAGGGGTTCTTGCGCCAGGTCTTCCGCACCGAGAATCGCCTGACGATGGCCATCTCGGGCACCGGCTCGGCGGGGATGGAGGCGGTCGTCGTCAACCTGATCGAGCCCGGCGACCGGATGCTCGTCTGCGTCAACGGCGTCTTCGGCGGGCGGATGGTCGACGTCGCCGAGCGGAGCCGCGCCGAGGTCAAGTCGATCGAGCGGCCTTATGGCGAGATTTTCGACCCCGAGGAAGTCCGCAAGGCCGTCAAGGAATTCTCCCCCAAGGTCGTCGGCATCGTCCAGGCCGAGACGTCCACCGGCGCCTGGCAGCCGATCGAGGAGATCGCCAAGATCGCTCACGAGGCCGGCGCGATGATCGCCGTCGACGCCGTGACCAGCCTGGGGGGCATCCCCGTCGAGGTCGACGCCTGGGGCATCGACGCGATCTACTCGGGCACCCAGAAGTGCTTGAGCTGCCCGCCGGGCCTGGCCCCCGTCTCGTTCAACGCCAGGGCCGCCGAGGTCATCGCCAACCGCAAAACGAAGGTGCAGAGCTGGTACCTGGACATGTCGATGATCCAGCGCTACTGGGGAAGCGACCGCTTCTACCACCACACGGCCCCCATCAGCATGAACTACGCCCTGCGCGAGGCCCTGGCCGTCGTCCTGGAAGAAGGCCTCGACGCACGGATCGCCCGCCACAAGACCAACCACCTGGCCTTGAAGGCCGGCCTCGCCGCGATCGGGATCCCCTACGTCACGGTCGAAGGCCACCAACTGCCGCAGCTCAACTGCGTCCGGATTCCCGCCGGAATCGACGACCTGGCCGTGCGCAAGCGGCTCCTGGCCGACTGGGGCATCGAGATCGGCGGCGGTCTCGGTTCGTTGAAGGGGCAGGCCTGGCGGATCGGCCTGATGGGCTACGGGTCGAGGCCCGAGAACGTCGACCTCGTGCTGCGAGCCCTGGCCACCTGCCTGAACGACCTGGGCCACAAGGCGAGCCCCGACGAGGCCGCCGCCGCCGCCGAATCGGTCTACAAGCAGCCCTGATTTCAACCTCGGCCCCGGGACCTGCCTCCGGGGCCGGGGACGGCTTGCTCCCCGCCGATGGGTCGCCTACACTGGTTGATATGACGGCTGTCGGAGGAGCCCTCCTCGGTCGATCGAACTCCGCCAGACGCCCCCTGCTCAGGAGAGCCGAGCCATGCAAGAGTTGGACAGGCCGATCGGGCAAGTCTGGCGGCGCCTGCGCATCCGGAGGTTCCTCACCGCGCTCGTCTGGTGCACGGCGATCACGCTGGCCCTGGCCGCCATCGCCATCGGCGCCGGCAAATTCAGCCGGCCGCTGCCCGGCCCCGCATGGGCCCCGCTGGCGATCGCCCTGGGATTGGGCTTCGTCGGGGCGTTGGCATACGCCGTCTTCCGCGGCCCGAGCCGGGTCGACGCCGCGATCGCCATCGACCGTGCGTTCGAGTTGAACGAGCGCCTGGGCACCGCGCTGACGCTGCCCGCCGACCTCCACGAGACCCCGGCCGGCCGTGCCTTGATCGCCGACACCGTGCGTCACGTCAAGGAGCTGGCAATCCCCGAGAAGTTCGGGATCCGCCCGCCCGGCCGATCCTGGGTCCCGCTCCTACCCGCTCTCGTGGCCATCGGCCTGCTCTACGCCCCGCAGTGGCCCGGCCCCAGGACGGCCAAAGGGAAGGACGCCGCCACGAAGCTCGATGCCAAGGTGGTCGAGGCCCAGTCCAAGGCCCTGGCCAAGCGCATCGCCAGCCAGCGCAAGGCGATGAACAAGGAAGACTTCTCCGAAGCCCAGAAGATCCTCGCCGAGATCGAGAAGGCCGCCGACCAGATCGCCAAGGCCCCCCTCGCGAAGAAGGACCAGGCCCTGGTCGAGCTGAACAAGCTGACCGACGCCGTGAAGGACCGCCAGAAGCAGCTTGGCTCCCCCGAGCAGGTGAATCGCCAGCTCCAGCAGCTCAAAGAAATGTCCAGCGACGGCCCCGCCGACGACTTCAAGAAGGCCCTGGCCAACGCCGACTTCCAGAAGGCCGCCGTCGAGATCAAGAAGCTCCAGGAGAAGATGGCCTCGGGCAAGATGAACGAGGCCGAGAAGAAGGCGCTGAAAGAGCAGGTCGGCGAGATGAAGCAGCAGCTCCAGAAGCTCGCCAACATGGATCAGCGCAAGAAGCAGCTCGAAGAGGCCGTCAAGAACGGCGGACTGACCAAGGAGCAGTTCAACAAGGAGATGGCCAAGCTCCAGGACCAGACAAAGAACCTGGAAGGCCTGAAGAAGCTGGCCGAGACCCTGGCCAAGGCCGAGGAGCAGATGGCCAAGGGCGACATGAAGAAGGCCGCCGAGCAACTGGGCACCACCGAGAAGCAGCTCGCCGAGATGGCCAAGAACATGCAGGAGCTGGAAACCCTCGACGACGCCCTCGCCGACCTCCAGGACGCCAAGAGCGGGATGACCGGGGGCGACGGGGTCAACCAGCTCGGCGAGAGCATGGCCAACATGATGAACGGCCGCCAGAACCGAGGGCAAGGCCAGGGACGAGGGAAAGGCCAGGGCGAGGGGGACCGAGATGAGGCCAAGGACGACACCGCGTCCTACACCACCAAGGTCAAGATCGACCCCACCAAGGGCAAGGCCATCTTCGAAGGCTTCGCCCCGCCAAGCCGCCAGATGAAGGGCGAGAGCCAGATCCAGGTCCAGGGAGACCTCGAGACCGCCACCGGCCTCGCCGCCGAAGCCCTCACCAACCAGAGAGTTCCGAGGCGAGTCGAGAAGCAGGTCAAAGGCTACTTCGACCGGCTGAACAAGGGGCAGTGACCGAGGACGATCGGCTGGGAGAACCTTGTTCAACTGGAAGTCGAAACGCGTCAGGCAGCATGGAGCGAGGCCCGGTCACGGAGTCTTGCAACGATATCCCGAGCTTGGTCATCGAAGGACTCGAGTCCAACCGATTCCGCGATAGACGGATTACTCGGATCGATCTGTTGCGCAATCCTCAAGACATGGTGCGCTTCGTCCCGGCGGCCCGAGCGGAGCAAGACAAGGCCACGGACAAGATAGACCAATGCGACGATCGAAGCAGGAACATCCCCCCGGTCCGGCAACCGGTCGAATCGTCCGATCCATCCGAGGATTTCCTGACCGGCAGTCTCGAACCGTTGATCTGATCCGAAGAGAGTCAATTGAGATCGGACATTGATGCAAGCGGCTAGAACCTTCGCCGTGGCGTTGGGGTCCGCCGCGAGGGTGAGCGACACTTCGGCAGCAAGGGCAGGGGAAACTCGAGACAGGATGTCCAAATATGTAAGATCGTAATACGGATTGCCTGATTGACCATTCCTGGCCGCGACAATCTCGACCAATGCAAGTTGCGGCTCATCCAGGAGTGACAAGTCCACTGCCCGGCAGTAATGGAAGACACCACGCGGGATCCTAGGAACACCCTCTGGTGCGTCGAGGGATCCGAGAATCGTCAGCAGTCGAAAGGATTGGGCGGCGGCATCCACATCGAGTGAGGGCTGACTTTGGATTCGATTAAGTTGGATGGCGATTCGGGAGTAATCTTTCGCATCGTCATCATCGAGATGGACCAGTGTCCGCCAGCGGGGTGTTCCTACGACACCTTCCTGTTCATCGGCTCGGACTA
Organism: Isosphaeraceae bacterium EP7; assembly: GCA_038400315.1. Taxonomy (NCBI): domain Bacteria; kingdom Pseudomonadati; phylum Planctomycetota; class Planctomycetia; order Isosphaerales; family Isosphaeraceae; genus Kueselia; species Kueselia aquadivae. Next base: position 3,907,939 of record CP151667.1, on the reverse strand, counting down.
GGGCACCGACGAAGAGTTCGCCGTCGCTCAACCATACCCAGTCGCCGATCTTGATGTTCTGTTCTCGTCGATCTCGCGTTGAACCATTCAATTCAAGCCGAAGATCGCCCGCTTCCGTCATCGCGTTGAAATCGGCGAAGACCGTCTTCATCGCAGCCTCTCTGCCTTGGGAACTGGATTCACGACGTCCTGAAAGAGTGCCCCCAACAGACGGGCCGCCGCCGCATCCCAATTCCGAGGGACAACGACCGTGGCATGACGTCCCCTGCCCGATGTCACCACTACATCATATCCCAGACAACGAATCTCGCCGACAGTCGTCAGTCCAACACGATTGTTCAAGCACCACGCTGCAAGTTGAATGAAACCTGCTCCGGGTATTGACTGAACTGAGAATCCATACACCCCTTCATGCTCGTCGCAGCGTTCGTGTAGGGGCTTGGGGAGCGAGTAAGGTGGCTGACCACAGCGAACCACCAACGCTTCGTCAGGAATTCGCAAGTGGCCAATCCTCTTCGATCCCAAGCCCGACAGAAAAGGAACCGGCCATCTTCCGATGATAGCATGTTGTCTGCCGTTCGATTTCACTTGTCCGCACGCATTCCAGCAATCGATCTACCCTCTCGGCAACCGTCTCCAGACCCGGCCTATCCTCTTCGGAGAGGTTCGCTATACTGGAGAGTCTGAAGATAGGCGGCAATCGTCGTGATGACCGGGACGCATCAACCAGGCGGAGGGCGACGTTGATGGCGAATACGTACGTCGTCCGGTATGGCCAGATGCGAGTGCTCGGCGAGTTCCACGGGGTCGAAGGCCAGGAGCATCCTCGCGGGCAGCAGGTGGTCATCGAGACCGACCGGGGGACGGAGCTGGGCGAGGTGCTCTGCCCGGCCACGGACCGGACGGCCTTCTTCCTGCAGAACCCGATCGCTGGGCAGGTGTCCAGGGCGGCCACCGAGGGCGATCTCGCCGCGTCGAGGCGGCTGCTCGAGGTTCAGGCCAGGGCGATGGAGACGGGACGCGAGATGATCGCCCAGGCCAGGCTCCAGATGGACCTGGTCGACGTCGAGGCAATCCTCGGCGGCGAGCGGCTGGTTTTCTATTATCTGGCCGAGAAGCGGGTCGACTTCCGCGAGCTGGTCAAGAACCTGGCGCGGAGCTTCCAGACCCGGATCGAGATGCGGCAGATCGGCGTGCGAGACGAGGCGAAGCTGCTGGCCGACTACGGCGACTGCGGCAAGCCGGTCTGCTGCAACACGCATCTGTCACGGATGCCGCCGGTCTCGATGCGGATGGCCAAGATCCAGAAGACGACGCTCGACCCGTCGAAGATCTCGGGGCGGTGCGGGCGGCTGAAGTGCTGCCTCCGCTACGAGTTCGACACCTATCAGGCCCACGAGCGTGAGCTGCCGCCGGTCGGCGCCCGGGTCATCACCGAGCGCGGACAGGGGCGTGTGCTGGCGCTTGAGATCCTCGCTCGCACGATGATCGTGGAATATGAGGATCGGCGGAGGGTCGTCGTCCAGCCGGGCGAGATCCTCGGCGTCGAGCATTCGAAGTCGCGTACGACGTCCAGGGAAGAGGACGATGATCGCGCCGAACCGTGAGCGTCCGGCGCCGGCATGGCCGCGGGGGAATGTCCGATGAGCCTTCGAGATGACCTGGCCCGGGTGGTCGCGCGAGACGCCCGGTACACGATCCACGCCTACTTCTTCGTCTTCGAGGCCCTGGAATATACCAAGGTCCTCAAGGCCAAGGCCCGCGCGAAGTCGAAGCTGAAGTCGCGCAAGCGGGCCCGACACGTCTCGGGTCGGGAGCTCTGCGAGGGGGCCCGCAAGCTGGCCCTGCGAGATTACGGGCTGATGGCCTTGGCCGTACTCGCTCGCTGGGGCATCCGCTCCACCTCCGACATCGGCGAGATCGTCTACAATCTCATCGCCTCGGGCGACCTGGAGAAGACTCCCAACGACTCCAGGACCGACTTCGACGACGTCTACGAGTTCGAGGCGGGGCTGAGGCAGAACTACGTCATGATCCTCGACGACGTCTTGCTGTAAGCCACGCTCGCACGCTCAGCGGGCCGCGTCCAGGGCGGCCCGGAGCGTGGCGACGGCCTTGCGGGGATACTCGGCGCGGACGACGGCACCGCTGACGGCGATGCGCCGGGCCCCGGCCTCGATCACCGCTCCGACGTTCTCCTCGTCGATCCCGCCGATCGCGAACCAGGGGACCGTCGTCGTCTCGGCCACCTGCCGGACGAATTCCAGGCCGGCGAAGCTGTCGAACGACTTGGTCCCGGAATCAAACACGGGGCCGACTCCCAGGTAACTCGCGCCATCGAGCAGGGCACGCTCGACGTCGGCGATCTCGTGCGTCGACACGCCCACCAGGCCGGCGGTTCCGAAGACGCGTCGGGCGTCGCGGACGGTCACGTCGTCCTGCCCCAGATGAACGCCATCGGCGCCGGACAGGCGGGCGAGGTCGGGTCGGTCATTGACGATGAGCCTGGCCCGTGCCTTGGCCGTGAGGATCCGGACCTCTCGCGCCCGAGTCAGCCACTCGCGATCGGACAGGTCCTTCTCGCGGAGCTGGATCACGTCCGCGCCGCCGGCGAGGGCCTCGCCGACCACCCAGGTCAGGTCGCCCAGCGTGGGCAGGCCGCCGACGAGAACCATCAAGCAAGCTTCGCCCAATTCGCGATGGGCGACGACGGCGGCGATGGTCCGCTTCTCCAGGGTGTAGGCGTCGTAGCGCAGGACCTCGAACCGGCCGGCGAGCCAGACGTCGGCCAGCTTGGAGTATTCCTCAAGCGTGCGCAACGCCTCCTGGATGCGTTTGAAGTTGGCGGTAAGCACGGCCCTGGGGCTCTCGCGCGACTGCTCCGAGGCCGTCATGATGTGCGTGCCGACGTCGCCGGTGGTGTCGCGCGCGGCGGTGAGCCCCTCGGCATCGAGGCCCCGGCAGGCCTCGGCGAAGCGATGGCGGATCTCCTTCAGCCGGCGCGAGAGCGACGCGTCGTCGAGCACGAACCGGACGTAGTCTTCGACCACGCGAAGGCCTTCGCGGACGCGGTTGGCCGAGGCGTCAACCAGGCGCAACAGGTCGGTGCTCAGGCCCGGCTCGCCCAGGTCGAGGGGCGGGATATCGGAGTCCAGGGGGATCGGGCTCGAATCGCCCGTGGACTCGTCCCGGAGTCGATCAATCCAGAGGATCGGGTCGACCCCAAGTCCCTCGATCTGCCGTGACAATTCGGGGACGCTGGCGAGGATCGCGACCAGAAGGTGCTCGGTGCCAACCTGGACGGTCCGGTCGAGCTGGCGGGCCCTCGATGTGGCGTCGGATAGCACGGCGCGGAGATCGAGGGCGTGCGGGAGGGCCGATTCCTCCTCGGGCGCGTCCGACCCGGGTTCCCCCTCAACTCCCAGAAGATCCAGGAGTTGCGTCGGCGCAATGCCGGCCTCACTGAGCCAGGAGACGGCCCGGCTCTCTTCCTCATCGGCAAGCGCTGCGAGCAGGTCGGCGGGCGTGACCAGGCCGTTGCCCCTGCGGCTGGCCCGCGCGCCGGCGCGTCTGAGGGCCCTGTCGGCGCCTGCGGTGAATCCCTCGGTCATGGCCCGTCTCCGACCTCCGCCGGGGGCGGGGCCTATTGCTTCGCCCATACCTTGTCATTAAATAGATCGATCGGCCCGACGGTTTTGTCGGGCTGCGGGCGCGGCGGCGTTCCGGGCCGACAGGCCTCGCCCTCGCCCCAGAGCACCCCAAAGGATCCGCAACGTGAGCATCCGAATGATCGCCGTCGCCCTCGCCGCCACCACCGCCCTGGCCGCCCCGGCCCTGGCCAAGGACGCCAAGAACGTGCTCGACTTCCACCTCAAGAGCATCGAAGGCAAGGACGTCGACCTGACCCAGTATAAGGGGAAGGTGCTCTTGCTGGTCAACACGGCCAGCAAGTGCGGCCTGACCCCGCAATACGAGGGCCTCGAGGCCGCCCAGGCCAAGTTCAAGGACAAGGGCTTCAGCGTCCTGGCCTTCCCCGCCAACGAGTTCGGCAAGCAGGAGCCCGGCACCGATTCGGAGATCAAGGAGTTCTGCTCCAAGAATTACGGGGTCACGTTCCCCGTCTTCTCCAAGATCGTCGTCAAGGGCGAGGGCATCCACCCGCTCTACCAGTACCTGACCAGCAAGGACACCAACGGCTCCTTCGCCGGCCCCATCCCCTGGAACTTCACCAAGTTCCTGGTCAATCGCAAGGGCGAAGTCGTCGCCCGCTTCGACCCCAAGGTCGAGCCCGATTCCGAGGAAGTGACCAAGGCCATCGAGGCCGCCCTGGCCGACGACAGCAAGTGACCTAACTGCCGGATTAACGAACCAACGCCGGGGCCGCTGACTATCCTGGATGTCAGCGACCCCGGCCCGATTGCGGGTGGATGATCGCCGCGAGATCGTGGGTGAGCGAGTCCAGGAGCAGGCCCAAATTCGCCTTCCGGGCCACATGGTAATCGGCCGTCAGGCAGCGGTCGGCCAGGAGGAAGACGTCCTCGGGCTCAAGCACGGGGGCCAGCGTCCGCACGGCTTCGAGGTCGGCGGGGTCGACCGAAGGGGGCTCCAACCCGGCGGTCTGCCAGAGGACACCGCGGAAGAAGCGGGCAAGCTCGCCGATCAGGAGGCTCGCCCGATTGCGCTGGTCGATGCTCTCCTTGCCGGCGGCCTTGCTGAACTCCTCGATACGCCTGGCCAGGGCCGACGGATCGAACCCATGCGGGTTGGAGACGTCTTCGAGCATCGCGCGACGGAAACCGGCCAGGTCGGGGCTTGCCAACCCTTTGGCGCGGCCAGGGCTCCCTTCGCCGAGCCTGGCGAGACGGGCGATCTCGTCGGGGTCGGATGAGACCCCCTGCTCGCGAAGGACTTCGGCCAACTCGGCCTCGGGCAGTGGGTCGAATCGGACGACGCGGCAGCGCGAGACGATCGTGTCGAGCTGCACCTCGGACGACGTACCGATGAGGATCAAGGTCGTTCCCGGCGGCGGCTCTTCCAGGGTCTTCAGGAACGCGTTGGCCGCCTCGTCGTTCAGGTCGTCGGCATCGTCGACGATCGCCACCTTGCGCGCGCCGCGGGCGGGCTTCATGCCCAGGTCGATGCAGAGGTCGCGGATGACTTTGATGGGAAGGTCGTGCTTCTCATCGGGGCGGGCCACCTGGAGCAGGTCGGGATGGGTCCCCCCCTTGACCTGCACGCAGGCGGCGCATTGCTCGCAAGGGTCGAGCGCCGCCTCGGGCCTGCGCTCGCAGAGCAGGGTCTGGGCCAGCTTGAGGGCGAACGCCTTCTTGCCGATCCCTTCCAGGCCGACGAATAGCAGCGCGTGCGGCAGCCGGCCCGCTTCCAGGCTCAGCCGGAGCATCTCGACGACCCGATCATGTCCGCGGATTGAGTGCCAGGGCACGAGCCACCTCATCTCTCAGTCGACGGGCGACGACCTCGGGCTCGGCCCCCGCGTCGATCACGGCGATCAGGCCGGGATAATTCTCGGCAGCCCGCAAGAACCCATCGCGGACCCGGGCCCTTGATTCTTCGGTACGGTCTTCCATCCTGTCGCGGGGCCGGCCCACCCGCGCGGCGGCCACGTCGGGGTCCACGTCGAGCACCACCGTCAGGTCAGGCATCAGGCCGTGGGTGGCAACCTCGCCCACCTTCCAGAGCAGGTCCACCGGCATGCCGCCGGCATACCCCTGATAGACGACATTAGCCAGCAGGAAGCGGTCGCAGACGACCACCTTGCCCGCGTCGAGCGCCGGCACGATGACCTGGGCGACGAGCTGCGCCCGGCTCGCCATGTACAGGAACATCTCGGCGCGGATGTCCAGGCCCACGGTCGCCCTGTCCAGCAGGATTGACCGGATCGAGTCGCCCAGGGGCGTGCCGCCGGGATCGCGGCAGGTGACGACCTCGTGCCCCAGCCCGCGTAGCCAGTCGACCAGGCCCGCGAGCTGCGTCGTCTTGCCGCCGCCGTCGGGGCCGTCCAGGGAGAGGAAGAAGCCTGTCCGAGCCAAGAAGCCGTCTCCTCATCCCGAAATGTGTGTCAGACCCCCGAGCTTACCCTCGGCCTAGCCCGGCTGCTACGCCGCAATCAAACGCGAGGGCGGGGTGCCCTGGATCGAGCACCCCGCCCTTCGATGGCTCGGATCAATTTCCGTCACGAATCCTCAGCGGACAATGGCCTTGAACATGACGGCCCCTTCCTCGCCCGGAGCGACCTTGCCCGGCAGGTCCCAGCGCAGCTCAGTCGAGCCGACCCGGTTCTCTTCGGCGGTGAAGACGGCCCCCTTCGGTCCCTGGCCGCTATTGGCCACGTACTTCAGGCGGGGGAGCAGGCTGTCAACAATCGAGACCGATCCGATCGGCGTGTTGCCCATGTTGCGATAGGTGATCGAGAACGTGACGGTGTCGCCGGGCTCGGCCGTGGTGGCGTCAACCCGCTTGATGACCGCCAGGCCGGGCTTGGCCGGGGGTTCCTCGACCCCCACCGTCTCGCGTGGCTTCCAGTTCATCACCATCTGGCCGGCACCTTCGACGATGCCGGTGACGTTGACGCTCTCGGGCTTGTTGAACGTCACCGCGGCAATGCGGGTGGTGTTCGCCTCGACCTTCTGGCGGGTCTTGCTGATCTCGGCCAGTTGGCGGATCCGGTACCCGGAGATCGAGGTCGGGGTGTCGTAGCCGCTCAGAACACGCAGCTCAGAGTGCTCGCCGACATAAACGCGTCCGAGCACGCCCGAGGCCCGCAGCCGGTGGCGATTCATCTCGGCCGTCTGGTTCTGGTCGACCCGGATCGGCCCCTGCTTCAGGGTCGCCGTGTCCATCCGGGCCACATACTCGGCGTTGCGCAGGCCGACGACCGCCTTATTTTCGTTCAGGCCGGTCCCCATCCGGACCGCGGCGAACCTGGGCGCGTAGATGCAGACCCGGTTGGTGGGGAGGACCCTCGGTCGATCGGGGAAGAAGTTTGCCTTGGGCTCGGCGCGGAACTTGATCACCGCGTCGCGGGGGTCGATCCCACGCAGGCCGCCGTCGCCGCCGAAGTGGACCGGGGTGCCGCCGTCGCCGCCGTCGCAGAGGTACTCATCGCCGGGAAGCCAGGGGCGATCACGAGGGGGCGGGGTGCCGCGCACGGGTCCGCAAGGGACATTGCACTGATCGCCGCCATTGACCGTGAACGGGCATGGGGTGTTGCCGACGGGCAGGAATGTCGCCCCGCCATTGGCCTCGACCGAGAGCTCGTCGGGCGTCGGGCGGCGACCACCCAGCCGGATGACCGCCATCACGCGGCCCAGCGCCGAGGCGACCTTCAGGGGGTCTTCGGCGGCGTTGAGCGTGGCCACCGGGATCTCGTCCCGCTTGAGGTCGACCGGGATGGCGTTCTCGGGCTCTTCCAGATAGATGACGTGCGTCACCAAGCGGCCGGTGTCGACCACGTCCTCGATGTCTTCGAGCCGCAGGAGCACGCGGATCGGGAACTTGACGGGGTCGATGTCGACCGGCCTGTGGAGGTGGCCGACGACCTCGATGACCGGGTAGATCTCGGCACCCGGGCGATTGGGCAGGTTCGTCAGCTTGAGCCTGTAGCCGGTCCCCATCTTCAGGGCGAACGTGTATTCGTCGGCCCGATCGCTGGGCGGCAGGGCTTCGGTGGCGGGCGCCAGCATCTCGACCCGGACCCCTTCGGGCAGGGAGAAGCGGACGACCTGGACCTCGGGCGCCAGCAGCGGGGCCGGTGCTGGGGCCGACGCGGGTGCCCCGCCGACGACCGCCGTTCCGGGCGCCTCGGCGGCTCCAATCGTCGGCAGCGGCAGGGTCGTCTCCGGGGGAGACGGCGGGATGTATTGTTGCGCCTTGGCGCTAGCAGACGCGGCGGCGATGGCGAGGCCGGCCAGCAAGGTCGGGGCGAGCCGCCCGGCGCGTCGTTTCCTTCCGATTCGGATCATGGCTTCGTCCCCGTCGGGCCCGCCTCAGTGTGGCGGCGCCCCTTAAGACTCGCTTGGCAACGTCGACCGCGCGGACACGTTGGCGACAATCGGGCTCGCCGGCGTGTCGCGCGACGACCCCGGCGGGGCGCCACTGGTGGCGCGTCCCGCCGGGGTCGAGCCGTGACCGGCGTGCGGACCTGAAGACCGGCCCGCTCGGATCAAACGATCAGTTCGGGGCGGGAACGGGCACCGGGACCTCGGCGAGAGCCGGGGCCGACGGCGGGGCCAGGAACGCCTCCGACTCGGGAGTCGGCGCGGGGGCGACGGCGGGGGCTTCGACCTCGGGGATCGAGGGCGAAGGGGCCGACGGCACCGGCGGCAGGGTCGCCGCTTCGGGTGAAGCCGGGGCCGGAGCAGGAGCCGGGGCGTCGGCCGGGACCGACGACTCGATCGGCGAGGCCGGGCTCACCGGGGCACTCTCGATCGGAGTGCTGGAGATGACGCCGGGGGGGAGCGTGCCGGGAGTGCTCACGATGCCGGGGGCCGAGTTGACCGGACCGCCGATGATCGGGGCCCCGCCCTGCTGCATCTCAAGGTCGATCTGGCCGAGCCGGACGATCAGGAGGATGGTCCCCCGCTTGTCCGCCTCGAGGATGGGATCGACGCCCGGCTCGAGCCGCGTGGAGACCAGGGTCTCGACGCCGGCGATCGCCAGCTCTTGGTACTTGGGATCCGGCAGGTAGATGACCTTGGTGACGAAGTTTCCGCCGTCGACCACCTGCTCGAAGTCCTCGGCCGTGAACTGGACCGGGATCGGGTTGTGCGTCAGGTAGGCGTCGGTCGCGGGGGTCGAGGGTGCGACCTCCAGCGTCGGGTAGAGCGCCGTGTTCGGGCGGTTGGGGATGTCGGTGATCTTCAGGCGGTAAATGAATCCCTGCATGAAGTTATAGCGAGCGGGCACTTCCAGCTGTGCGGGAAGGTAGGCCTTCTCGCCATTGGGGCCGCCCGAGGTCTGCCAGCCGATCTTCATCCCATCGGGATCGAGGAAATAAATCTGGCTGCGGACGCTGGGGAACCGCCGGCCGGCCTGCCCGGGGCCACCAGGACCGCCACCACCCATGGGGGGCTGGATCGGCCCGCCCGGAGGGGCTTCGCCGCTCACCACCGCGTGGTGACGCAGCAGCTTCTTGCCGCCAACACCGGGTTTTCCAAACCCGGCACCGGCGGTGGCCGCCGCCAGGAGCAACACACCGATCATCTGCATCGGAACTCCTCCCGACCCCGCGACTTCGGCCTTCGTGCGGTGGTGCGGATGAGTGCTCATCCGCCCCCACCACGGGCCTCGGTCCACGGGGAGATTCGCCATCCTGGTCTCGAACGATGCGTCGCCCAGGACGGGGCCATTTGCAGGCTCCATCCCGGCCGGCTTTCGCGGCGACCTAGCCCGGTCGGATCGCTCGGCCGGGGTTGTCCGTCGCGACGTCTAGCGATAAGATCGGGCGTTCCCACCCGTTCCTTGAGTCTATGCGGCGTCACCCCACTATGCCCACGAACCGGACCATCCTGACCCTGGCCTTCGTCGGTCTCTGGCCGGTGCTCGTCCAGGCCCAGGCGACCCCCGCCGATCCCGCCCAGACCCCCGCCCCCGCGGCGGCCGTTGAGCCCGGATCTGCTGCCATCGTCGCCCCGCCGACCGAGGCGGAGGCACTCATCGACGCCGCAATCCTCAAGATTGTAGGGCTGAAGAGCGTCTCCGCGGATATCCGCCAGTCGGTCCAGATGCTTGGCCAGAAGTTCATGCTGAACGGCAAGTATCTCAAGGACGTCGACAACCGACTCTACATGAAACTTTCCGTCAGCGGCCTGGGCAACTCCACGGGAACCTTGCTCCAGGTCTGCGACGGCAAGACGCTCTGGGATTTCCGCCAGGTCCTCGAGAGTCAGAGCTACAGCAAGCTCGACATCATCCCCATCTTCCAGAAGCTCAACACACCGGGCGTGGACCCCAAGCTCCGCGACCAGATCATCGGTTCGCTCGGCTTCACCGGGCCCGACACCTTGCTTTCGGGCCTGCGCAAAGTCGTCCGCTTCGACCAGAAGGAAGAAGCGACCCTCGACGGCAAGCCGGTCTACATCTTCCGAGGGACCTGGATCAGCCGCGACGGACTGACGACCGCGAACGGCCAGCCCTTGCCGCCGTCGATCCCCCTGCCCGCCTATATCCCCAGCATCGTCACCGTCTGGGTTGGCAAGGAAGACGGCTGGCCCTACCAGCTCGAACTGATCGGCCAGGTCCCTTCGGTCCTCGCCTCGCCCGCGGACAATAGCCCACGCGACCAGAATGGCCGCGTGATCGGCAAGCAGGCCAAGCCGCTGAAGGTCACGCCCAGCAAGATCGAGCTGGTCTACTCCAACGTCAAGTTCAACCCCGAGCTGCCCCCCGACAACTTTGCCTTCCAGGCACTCCCGGGAACACCTGTCGCTGACTCGACCCAGGAGTTGGTCGGACGCCTCGACGAGATGATCCGGGCCCAGGCCGAGCAGGCGAAGCAGGAGGCGGCCAAGGGCGCCCCGCTGCTGAACGAAGGCCTCGAACTTCCCAAGACCACCGAAGGGGCCGCCGGCTTCCCGCTCGCAAAGCCATTCTCGCCGGCCCCTGCCACGCCCGCCGCTCCCCGCTGAGCCGGATTGCGACGCAGCCCCCTCGACCTGATCTGATCCCACGGCGATCGGGCGAGGGGGCAATACTCCCAGAGACGACGACCTGGCCGACTGCGAACACGAGCCGTCGCATGCCAAGCTTCGCCGAAGCCTACCCAACTCTGGTCGAGCTTGCCCCGCGAACCCTCGCGCTGGGCGGCGATTCCCCGTTCATGGCCGCCGCGGCCATCATCCTGGGTCGGACCCTCAAGGCCGTGACCGTTCGGTCGATCCTGGCCGGATGGGCTGACCGAGGGCTGGACGACCTCGTGGCCTTTTCCGAAGCCGACGACGAGGAAATCGAGGAAATCCTCCGAGTCGCCGGGATCAAGCCGTTCGCCAAGCTTCGCGCCGTCCTGAAGCGGCTCGCCGCCTGGCTCCTGGACAAGCAATCGGTCGACGAGGATTGGCTCGCCTCCGCCCGCTCGGCCGAGTCAGTCCGCGAGGAACTCGCCGCCATCGCGGGAATTGGCCCCAACACGGCCGACGCCATCGCCTTGCACGCCCTTGGGCTGGCGACCTATCCCGTCGACCGCGCTTCGTACAGGATCCTCGTCCGCCACGGCTGGATCGACGAGTCGGCCGATTACGAAGAAGCTCGCTCGACGCTCATGCGAACCGACGACCCCGCCGAGCTGATCCGGCTGAGCATCACGCTAGATCGCATCGGCCGCGAGTTCTGCCGGGCTGGCAGGCCGAATTGTGTTCCCTGTCCCCTGAGCCGGTTCCTGCCCGAGGGCGGGCCGTGCGGGTCCGAGGGCGAGGAATAAGCCGGGATTGAGCAGGACCAACTAGCTCGCCCGGCCCGCGACGAGGCCGCGGGCCGGAAGGCTAGGATTTCATCGCCGCAAGGGGCGATTCTCCGCGGCTCAGGCCTTGGCCTTGGCCAGGGCGGCCGCGTAGTCGCGGGCAAGCTTGCTCTTGCGGCGGGCTGCGGTGTTCGGGTGCAAGACGCGGCGGACGCCGGCCTTGTCGATCTTGGCGGTGGCCGCGCGGAAGTCGACCTGGGCCTTGTCGAAATCCTTGGCGACCAGGCTGGCGAAGGTGCGCTTCGACAGGGTCTTGATCACCTTCTTCGTGATCCGGTTATGCAGACGACGCTTCTGGCTCTGCTTCAGGCTCTTGATCGCGGACGGGGTATTCGGCATGGCTGGTCAGCACTCTCCGGGGCAGGACGCCGGCCAGGGCGTCCCGCGATCGTTCGGGATGGGATGGGTCCGGCGAGACCCGGCCCCGACGCTTGGGGCAATGGCAACACCCCGGCGTGACATCGGGCAGCAACCGACGGCACGACGACGGGGCGAAGAACCGGACAGGATATCACAGAGAGGGCTTCTGGTTCAAGTTCTTGAGTCTCGTTGCCACGTCCAGATACGTGTAATCGCTGGCAGCGACCTCGTTATAATGCTCTTCGGCCATCTCCAGATGACCATTGGACTCCGCGACCCGCCCCAGCCGGTAGTGCAGCGCGTTGAGCGTCGTCCGGTCGCCGGGCTCGGCGGCCTTGATCGCCTCCTGATAGGTGCGTTCGGCTAACTTCGAGGCGCCATTGGCCTCGAACGACTGGCCCATCGCGTAAAGGGCCTGCACCTTCAGGTTGGGTGTGTTGCGTGCCTGCTGGAACGCGGCGATCGCGTCATCGTGCCGGCCGACCCTGGCGAGGAGCTGGCCCATCTGGAACTGGAGGTTCATGTCATCGGGCCTGGCGACGATCCGACGCTTCAGGTCCTTCCGCTCGTATTCGTTGAGCATCTGCGAGAGTTGCAGGTGCTTTGCCTTCGCCTCGGCATCATCCGGCAGCTTCCTGACCCGCCGGGCCCATCCCTCGACGGCCCTTCGCAGCCGCGTCAGCTGCACTTCGGCGTGCGCCCCGCGCAAGAATTCGTCGGTCGGGGCCGCCTTCAGGCCCTGCGAGAGGATCTTCTCCGCCTCGTCGAGCAGGTCCTTGCTCTTGTAGTGCTCGGCCAGGTGGAGATACGGGCCGACTCGCGTGGGATCCTCGCGGATCTCGGCCAGGTAGCGATCCTCGGGCGTTGTCTTCGGCTTCTTCAACTCGTCGAGCTCGGCCTGGTCGGGACCGATGGACGCTCCCTCGTCTTCGCGCTTCTTGATCGCCTCTCCCAGGCCCGACCTCTTGATGGTGGCGCTGGCCGACAGGGAGTTGACCTGGCGGTTGGCCGTCTCGTCGGTCGGGTCGATCTGCTTGACTCGTTCCCAGCAGAAGATCGCCTTCTGCCAGTCTTCGTTCTTCTGGTGGATGGCCGCCGCGGCGCGGAAGAAGCCGGCGTCCTTCTCGACCTGCGCCTGCACCGACTCGAAGAGCCACTGGGCGGTCCTGAGGAACCCCAGTTCCTCGGCGGCCTCGGCCGCGTCGCGCGTGGTGGAGATATCCCAGGGGCTCTGGACGAAGACCTCCTCGCAGGCCTCCAGCATCGAACCCCAATGGCTCTTGGCCCTCGCCGCCTTGATCTTCAAGCGGATCGGCTGGATTTTGGCGCCCACCATCCGGCCGACATTCTTCGGCTCGTTGGAATATTTCCGCCGCTCGACCCCGCGCAAGGCCTGGCGGAAGATCAGCTCATCGGGCACGAGCTTGCAGGCATTGCGATACATGTCGATCGCGTAATCGAGATTCCCCTTCATCGCGGCGTCGTTGCCGTAGGCGAAGAGGGACTGCGCCCGGATCTTCTTCTGATCGAGATCGTGCTCCGAGGACATCGCAGCCTGCCTTCTTGTTCCGCTGCCGTAGACCTGGCCGCACCGGGGGTTGCGAACCGGCCGGTCCGGCAAATCGTCGATCTCAGCGTAGCAAACGTTGAGTGCCCGTCAAGCTGGGAGGCCTGCCCCTCACCCTGAGGTCCTTTGCCACCCTGCACCTCCATCTCCCAGAGCGAACTCATCCGGAAAATGATCACGCGGGTGACGCACGTTCCGACAACCCTAATTCTTGCCAGTCTTCTTTAAGCAGCCCAGTCGCTCGACTCGAATCTTGCGACCGCCTAGCCTGGCAAGAATCGCTCGCGATGCAGCCTGATTGAACATGCGAAAACGGTGAACTTCTCCACTGAAACATAGAGGCATGGGCGGGCTCAAGGAGGCAGGCCGGCATTCCGCCTGCCTCTGTGGGTCGGCTCAGAAGAACCGTGCGGTTCGGGCTTGCCCCTGATGCAACAGATTGGCCGATCTGATAGCCTTGCGGCCGGGACGCCGCCGGGGCTCGCGGCCCCACTCGCGTTCCGGCCAATCCCGACGAGCCCAGACGACCTTCCGAGCCCGATGCCGTGGCCAGCCGCACATCAGAGATCCTCCGCGCCACCCGCGAGACCGATATCCGCCTGACGCTCGACCTCGACGGCTCCGGCCGCTCGGAGGTGAAGTCCGGCGTAGGCTTCCTCGACCATATGCTGGAACTGTTCGCCCGCCATGGCCTGTTCGACCTCACCGTCGCATGCAACGGCGACGTGCAGATCGACGACCACCACACGACCGAAGACATCGGCATCTGCCTGGGCCAGGCCTTCGACAAGGCGCTCGGGACCAAGGAGTCGATCCGCCGCTACGGCCACTGCGTCCTGCCGATGGACGAGACACTGGTCACCTGTGCGGTCGACCTCGGAGGCCGTCCCTACTGGGCCTGGGACGCGCCGATGCCCTCTCCCAAGATCGGCACATTCGACAGCGAGCTTGTCGCCGACTTCTGGCAGGCGTTCGCGACTCAGGGGCGGATGAATCTCCACGTCCTGCTGCATTACGGCCGCAACACCCATCACATCAGCGAGGCCATCTTCAAAGGTCTCGCCAAGGCCCTGCGTGCCGCCTCCGAGATCGACCCGCGCGGCCAGGGCGTCCCCTCCACCAAAGGCTCCCTCTGAGCCCGAGGGCAAGGGACGCCGTCTTCATTCCCCCGCGAGTCCACCCCGCATGTCGCAAGTCGCCCGCCCCGCCCGCCGCAGCACCGCGGTGAACGTCGCCCTGGCGCTCGTCGCGTTCGCCCTGCTGGCCTGGACACTCTACGGCAACCGCGTTGAGCTGCGCAAGGTCCTGAACAGGCCGCTCGATCCGGGGCCCATCGCGGTGGCCTTCGGCATCTACATGCTCGGCCTGGTCTGGACCTTCTACCGCTGGTGGACCCTCGTGCGGGCGCTCGGCCTGCCGTTCCCGTTCCGCGATGCCCTTCGCCTGGGCTTCATCGGTAACGTCTTCAACCTGGTCATCCCCGGCGCCGTCGGCGGAGACCTCGTCAAGGCGGCCTATCTCAGCCGGGAGCAGTCCCGCAAGACCCTGGCCATCTCGTCGATGATCGTCGACCGGATCGTCGGCCTGCTCGGCCTGTTCCTGCTGGCCGCGATCGCGGGCGCCTTCGCCTGGAACCGCCCGGGGACCGGCCCCGAGGTCAAGCGCCTCATCGTGTTGGCCTGGTGCGCCGTCGGTGCAGGGTTCGTCGGCCTGGTCGTCATCTTCGGCCAGTTGGTCACCAGGTTCTTCCCCAACGCGGGCAAGCGCGAGGGCAAGTTCTCCGTCGTCTTCAATGAGCTGAAGGAGATGGCGGCCGCCTACAGGGGGCGGCTCGGCGTCGTGGGCGCCGCCATCGTGATGTCGATGGGCAATCACTCGCTGAACGTCACCGCCTTCTACCTGATGGGCCGGACCCTCTTCCCCGCGGGGGTCCCCAGCCTGGTAGACCACTTCCTGATGGTGCCGCTGACCCTGTTCACCACCGCCGCGCCGCTGCCGTTCGGCTCGCTCGGCCTGAGCGAGCAGGTCAGCGAGCGCCTCTTCGACCTCGTCAAGCATCCCAACGGGGCGCTCGCGATGCTGGCCTTCCGCGTCCTGATGTACGGCGGCGGCATCGTGGGCGCATTCGTCTACCTGGCCAATGCCCGTCAGGTGCGGAAGCTGGTCGACTGAACCGTACGCCCGCCACCCCAAGCAAGGAGTCTCCCCCCGGATGCGACGCCCCTCGAACCCCTGGACCAGGAAGCCCATTGCAGTCTTGATCCAAGAGATGGAAGGGAGTCGCCTCCACCGGGCTCTGGGGCCGGTCGCGCTGACCGCCCTGGGCATCGGCGCCACCGTGGGTGCGGGGATTTACGTCCTGACCGGCAAGGCGGCCCACGACCATGCGGGCCCGTCGCTGATGCTCTCATTCCTGCTGGCCGGCCTCGGCTGCGGCTTTGCGGCGCTCTGCTACAGCGAGCTGGCGAGCATGGTCCCCGTCGCGGGTTCGGCCTACACCTATGCATACGCGACCCTGGGCGAGCTGGTCGCCTGGATCATCGGCTGGGACCTCGTCCTGGAGTACGCCATCGGCTCGTCGGCCGTTGCCGTCGGCTGGGCAGACTACTTCGTCGAACTGCTGCGCGGCCTCTTCGGCATCCGGATCGATCCGAGGCTGACGTCATCTCCGTGGGACTTCGAGGTCGGCAAGGGGTTCTTCCTCAAGATCGTCGAGTTGGCCGACGGCTCCCACGCGCAGGCCTGGTGCAACCTCCCGGCCGTCTTCATCTGCGCCCTCATCACCGCGGTCCTCGTCGTCGGCATCCGGGAGAGCGCCCGCTTCAACGCGACCATGGTCATCCTGAACCTCGTCGTGATCCTGATGGTCATCGGCCTGGGCGTTCGCTATGTGAACCCGGCCAACTGGACGCCGTTCCTGCACCCCGAGAAGGGCTGGGGGGGCGTGGCCGAGGGGGCCGGGCGCATCTTCTTCGCTTACATCGGCTTCGACGCCATCTCGACCCATTCCGAGGAGGCCAGGAACCCCAGGCGCGATCTCGCCATCGGCATCCTCGCCTCGCTCCTGATCTGCACGGTCCTGTACGTTTCCGTCACGGCCGTCCTCACCGGGATGGTCCCCACCTCGCGGATCGACATCAACGCCCCGATCGCGGCGGCCTTCCGGTCGCGTGGTCAGGACGTTGCCGCCACGCTCGTGACGTTCGGCATCGTGCTGGGCATCACCAGCTCGTTGCTGGTCGGGATGCTCAGCCAGCCGAGGATTCTCCTGGCCATGTCCCGCGACGGGATGCTCCCCGCAGCCGTCTTCTCCGAGATCCATCCCCGATTCCAGACCCCCTGGAAGTCGACGATCCTCGTCGGCTTCATAGTCGCCCTGGCGGGTGCCCTGGCCCCCCTCGGATTTCTGGCCGACCTCGTCAGCGTGGGGACCCTCTTCGCGTTCATCGTCGTGTGCGCCTCGGTCTGGATCCTCAGGCGCACCAACCCCGAGGTCGAACGCCCGTTCCGCACCCCCTGCCTGCCGCTGGTCGCCAGCCTCGGAATTCTGGTCAACGGGGGCCTGATGTTCTCGCTGGGCAAGGACAACTGGATCAGGCTGGCCGTCTGGCTGATCATCGGCCTGGCCATCTACTTCGGCTACAGCCGGTACCACACCAAGTTCGGGCGCGACGTCGAGCCAAAGCCGGCGTGAGAGCGCGGCCTGTGCCCATCAACGGGGTCTCGCGTGAACTTCGGGAGGGGCCGCGGTGTCGACGTACAGGTCGGGTTCGGTTGCATCGCGGGGGGTGCTTCCCTAGAATCGAACGTCGAGCGAGGTTGCTCCAGGTCTCATCAAACAGGTCGGCGCCGGCATGACGCGGGCGGCGGGCGGAGGTTGCGGTATGGATCCGAATCGGGGTGGCAAGCCCACAAAGGTCGAGGCGATCAAGATCGCCAGCCAGTACCTCCGGGTCCACATGGAGCAGGAGGCCCGCAACGGCCTGCCCCAGTTCACCGAGGATGCGACCTCGATCCTCAAGTTCCACGGTTCTTACCAGCAGGACGATCGCGACCAGCGCACCCAGCGCAAGAGAGAAGGGCTGGACAAGGCCTACTCGGTGATGATCCGGGTGCGGATCCCCGGCGGCAAGATCCATTCGGCCGCCCAGTACCTGGCGATCGACGAGCTAGCGAGCACCGTCGGCAACGGCACCCTGCGCATCACCACACGGCAGGAATTCCAGCTCCACGGCGTCCTGAAGCGCGACCTCGCCTCGACGATCAAGATCGTCAACGAGACCCTCTTCTCGACCCTGGCCGCCTGCGGCGACGTGAATCGCAACGTCCTCTGCTGCCCGGCCCCCATCCGCGACGGCGTCCGCGACCAGATGCAGGCCGACGTCGACGCCCTGGCCGTCCACTTCGCCCCCCGGTCGTCGAGCTACGTCGACCTCTGGCTCGACGGCGAGCCGATCAAGAACCCGTTGCTGCCCGAGCAAGGCCCCAAGAAAATTGCCACCGCCGGCGACGACTCCGTCGAGCCGCTCTACGGCGCCGCCTACCTCCCCCGCAAGTTCAAGGTCGCCTTCGCCCTGCCCGACGACAACTGCACCGACATCTACGCCAATGACCTCGGCTACCTGGCCATCGTCGAGGACGGCAAGATCGTCGGCTACGACGTCCTGACGGGCGGCGGCCTCGGGACGACCCCCAGCGCGGACAAGACCTTCCCCGCGCTGGCTCACCACCTCGGCTTCATCCCCCGCGAGGACGTGCTCAAGGTCGGCGAGGCGATCCTCAAGGTCTTCCGCGACCTGGGCAACCGCGCCGACCGCAAGCGGGCGCGGCTGAAGTACATCATCTACGATCTGGGCCTGCCCGCCTTCCGCGCCAAGGTCGAGGAATACCTCGGCCGCCCCCTGGAAGACCCCAGGAACGTGGTCGTGACCAAGGTCGACGACCACCTGGGCTGGCACGAGCAAGGCGATGGCAAGCTGTTCCTGGGCATCCCGGTCGAGAACGGCCGGATCAAGGACGCCGGGAGCCTGCGGCTGGCCAGCGGCCTGCGGGCCTACTTCCAGAAGTACGGCACCCCCGCGCGGCTGACCTGCCAGCAGTCGATCATCCTCAGCGAGGTCGAGCCTTCGAAGAAGGCCGAGATCGAATCGCTGCTCGAAGAGTACGGCATCGCCAAGGTCGAGGACGTCTCGAACGTCCGTCGATGGTCGATGGCCTGCCCCGCCCTGCCCACCTGCGGACTGGCCGTCACCGAGGCCGAGCGTGCCCTGCCGGCGCTCATCGACGAGCTGGAAGCGGAGCTGAAGCGGCTCGACTTGCAGGACGAGGTCTTCACCGTCCGCATGACCGGCTGCCCCAACGGCTGCGCCCGGCCGTATAACTCGGACATCGGCCTCGTCGGCCGCTCGGCTGTGAAAAATGCCGACGGCACGCCTGGCGCCGGCACCTACACCATCTTCCTCGGCGGCCGGACCGAAGGGGATCGCCTGAACGTCGAGTTCCGCGACTACATCCCTTACGGACAGGTCGTCTCAGAGCTGACACCGGTGCTGACCCGCTTCAAGGCCGAGCACCTGCCGGGCGAGGCCCTGGGCGATTTCTGCCACAGGATCGGTGTCGATCAGCTCGTCCCTGCGGAGGTCGCCGAACTCGCCTGATCTGATCAGGTGAGCGACTTGGGCAACGCCTGCGGACGACCTTCGCGGTCGACGCAGGCGAGAGTCGACTGCCCTTCGGCCAGCAGCAGTCCATCGCGCAATAACGCATAGGTGTGGACGATCTTGACGTGCGTGATCCTGGACACCGTGGTGCGAAGGGTCAGCACGTCGTCGTACCGCGCCGGCCGCTTGTATTTGCATGTCAGGTCGACGATCACGAGGAAGTGGCCGGCGTCCTCAACATCCTTGTAAGACAGGCCGCGTTTACGCAGCAGCTCGGTACGCCCCTGCTCGAAGTAGACGATGTAATTGGCATGGTGCAGCAGGCCCATCCGATCGGTCTCCGCATAGCGGACCCGGATGAGGATCTCGTCGGTCTCGGCCATGGCGGGCGAGCTCCCGGGTTGTTCGGTCGGGTTCGTTTGGCTCAACGGACGCGGGCCGCGGGATTCACACCTGCGGTCTTGGCGTAGGGCCCGGCCCCTTCGGGCCAGATCACGACTCGCAGCGGGTAGGGATCATAGGGCCAGAACTCGCGGCTGGGAGAGCCCGGCCGGTACTCGTCGGCCAGCCAGCGGCGGAAGTGCTCCGGCGCATGGGCGATTTTCTGGTTGCCAAGCCAGCTCGCGTAGGCATCGAGCTGCGCAATCATGGTCGCCCCGTCCTTGATCGGCAGGAACAGATAGGCGGCCGAGAACTGGCCGCGGGCCTCCTCCATCGTCCCCCCGGGCCGCAGCAGGACGCTGTAGGCCGAGACCAGACCGGTGCGCTCGGCGCCGAACTGGCAGTGGATCAGGATCGGATACTCGGACGTGTCGAGGGTCTCGACCAGGGTCCTGATCTGCGAGCGGGCGAGCCACTGGTCGCTGGCCATCGGCAGGTCGACGTGCGTCGCCCTGGCCTTGAGGGTTGCGTCCAGTTCCTGGTTGTACCAGGAGTTCGACGGGTTGCGGCCGCGTAGGTTGATTACCGTACGGATGCCCTGGTCGCGGATCGTGGCGGTCAATTGTCCGGCATTCATCTGGGCGGACCGATAGATGCGGCCAGGCTCAACGACGGCGAGATTCCCCGTGAACATGCGATAGGCGAAGTAGCCGGATGGGGGCGAGACAGCCACGAACAGGGCCAGCGCCGCTCTGCGCACACGGACCCGGAAGAGGGAGGTTGGCCGGTCGGTCATCGGAGAGTTCCGTTCGCCTGGGAGGCGGCAAAGGATTCGATCAATGCCCGGTCGCCGCGGTCTGGGGCGGCGTCGGGCCGGGTCCAGGACAACGCGGCCAGGGCACCCCATGCGGCGTCGGCCGAGTACCCTTTGTGTCGAATCAGGTAGGCGGCATGCGCCAGACTGGTCCGGTGGTGGCCCGCGACGCAATGAATGTAGACGGGCTGGCGCCCGGGATCGGCCATCAGGTCGGCCGCCTCGGCCATCTGCTCGACGGTCCCGCGTGAACCTCGCATCGGCACGATCACCCAGTCGACGCCCGTCTGCGCGACGACGGCTGCCTGGTCGACATACTTGGGGTCGTCGCGGTTGATCGCCGTGAGCGTGACGATGGTCCTGATCTTCTCGTGGCGGACGATCCGCCTGAGCGGGCCCGGACGCTGCCAGGCCCCTCGGACGATCCGGCCGGGCTCGACAACGGCCAACCGCTTGGCGAAGAGGTCGTCCCAAATCCAGGCCAGGCACGCGCAGAGGCCCAGCAGGCACGCCGAGGCCGCGACGATCCAGGCCAGGCGACGCATGCGTGAATTCATCGGCAGCGGCTTCTCCGTCCGGGCCAGTTCCCGCGCGTCGAGGGCGCGCAGGCGCGGCGGATTGTAGCGACGGGGGGCATGTCGACAACCCCAAGCACGGCCGAGGGGCGGGGCCTGGGGCATTCCCGTCGGCCCGGCGACGCCTACAATATGGGCATGCGAGCCCGGGGCGGCTTGATCCCGCGGGCCGCCAGTTCCATCCCCGAAGGAGATCGACACCATGGCCAAGGCGACATTCGGCGCCGGCTGTTTCTGGGGCATCGAGGAGACGTTTCGCCGCATGCCTGGCGTGACCGCCACGGCCGTCGGGTATGCGGGGGGGCACGTTGACAACCCGACGTACCAGCAGGTTTGCACCGACCGCACCGGGCATGCGGAGGTCGTCGAGGTGGAATACGACCCCAGCCTGGTGAGCTACGACCAGCTCCTGAACGTCTTCTGGCAGTCGCACGACCCGACGACCCTCAACCGGCAGGGGCCGGACGTCGGCTCGCAGTATCGTTCGGCCATCTTCTACCAGGACGAGGACCAGCGCCTGGCGGCCGAGTCCAGCAAGCAAGCGCTCGACGCCAGCGGCAAGCTGAGGCGTCCCGTCGTCACCGAGATCTCGCCGGCCCCGCCGTTCTACCGGGCCGAGGAGTACCACCAGGGCTACCTCAAGAAGCGCGGGCAGGAAAGCTGCCACATCTGATGGCCACCAAACCGACCAGACAACAAGAACGCGCCTGCGACCTCTTTGCCGGCTCGCTGACAAACATCGCCGAGGGTGCAAGGCTCGCCGGCAAGGGGCCATTCCCAGCGTCCGACCTGGCCGAGTTCGCGTCCAGGCTTGCGAGGGCCTCCGTCGCGTTCAGCGTTGACGAGATTCTGGCCCGCGCCCTGGAGGTGAGGAGCCGTGGCCTCGGGCTCCCCTCGGGGACCGCCGAGATGCTAACGCTCCTCGACCTCGATAGGAATCCCGTCGACCTCTTGGTGATCGACGACGAGGCGTTCCGCGAGGTCGTGCGGGCGATGGAGCATGAGCTCGGCGAAGCTTGATAGGACGCCCTTGAACGACGACGAGCTCGCCCCCCGCATCATGTCGGGGGGCGAGCTCGTCGATTGATCGACCGCGAACCTTGATCAGTTCGGGGAGGGTGCGGTGGACTCTTCCGAGCCGGGAGGCGCGGACGGCAGCGAGACCGGCGGCTCGGGCTCGACCGCGGGCAGCGTCGAGCCAGTCGCCGGCGCCGTCGTCGGGGCGGCGACGGCGGGAGCCGGGTCGAGCGGGGGCAGCGCGGCAACGGCGGGGGCCGGCGCGGCGGCAGGCAGCGGTGCAGAGGTCGACGCGGGAACGACGTTGTATTCCGGCGTCAGGTTGGCCGGGGGCGGTGCCTGATCGGTCGTGCCCGAGGTGCCAGGCGGGCCGTATCGGCCGCCGGTCGGGTTGCCGTAACCGGCCATCGCGTTCGGGGTATTGCCCAGCGGGCCGAACGTGGGCGCGCTTCGGGCGGGATTGTTCGGGTCGGGCATGCCGGCCATGGCCCCGGTGGGGGTGCTCGGGTCAGTGCTGAAACCGACCGCGGGGGGTGCCTGGCGGCCGTCGCCCAGGTAAGGGCGGCCCGGCGGGACTTCAGACTTGGTGCTCCGGCAGCCCGTCGCCGACGTCGCGACCAACAGGCCGAGGCCGCATGCGGCCAGCGTTCGATTGAGCCGATCCATCGGCAAGCACTCCTCTGTGATCTCTCGGCGGGCGAACGACCCGCATTCGGGGCGTTGCCCAAGGAAAGCAGGCGGCCGAGGCCGGCCTGGGCCTGCCCCTCGGGTCGACGGATCGAAGCGGGCACCGAGGGGGCCGGTCCGGACAGCCGGGCTCGAACCCTCGAACCCGCCCGTCGACGGCGGCATCATACAAGACGCCGAGAAAGGGTCAAGTTCAGCGAAGAAGGCCGCCCCGACACCCCGGCAATCGAGCCGGGGCACGGGCGGCCTGTCACTCTCGACCTGAGATGGGCTAGCTGTTCCGGACTTTACTTGCCGGCCTGGTAGCGGCGGTTGACCTCGTCCCAATTCACGGTGTTCCACCAGGCGGCGAGGTAGTCGGGACGGCGGTTCTGATACTTCAGGTAGTAAGCGTGCTCCCAGACGTCGACGCCCAGCAGCGGGGTCTTCCCCTCCATGAGGGGGCTGTCCTGGTTGGGGGTCGAGGTGACGGCAAGCTTGCCGTCCTTGCCCTTGACCAGCCAGGCCCAGCCCGAGCCGAAGCGAGTAGCGCCGGCCTTGTTGACGGCCTCTTTGAAGGCCGCGAAGCCGCCGAGCTCGGCGGTGATGGCGTCGCCGATCGCGCCGGTGGGCTCGCCGCCGCCGCCCGGCTTCATGATCAGCCAGAACAGGGAATGATTGGCATGCCCGCCGCCGTTGTTGCGGACCGCGGTGCGGATCGCCTCGGGCAGGGCGTCGAGGTTGGAGATCAGGTCTTCGATCGTCTTACCCTGGTGATCGGGGTGATCCTTCAGGGCGTTGTTCAGGTTGGTGATATAGGCCTGATGGTGCTTGTCGTGGTGGATTTCCATCGTCTTGGCATCGATGGAGGGTTCCAGGGCGCTGAAGTCGTACGGCAAGGGGGGCAGGGTGTACTCGGCCACGGGTCGCTCCTAGCGGCTGGGGTGCCCCGGCCCGCGGGAGGGCGGGTCGGGTGGGGCCCCTTCCGAAGCCAAAGTTGGCGCCTGAAGGGGCCGTCGACCACGTCAAGCTACCATACCCCGGGACGCCGGTTCAAACCCGCCGGGTCGGCCTGCGGACCGGGCCCGCAGACCGCGAAGGGCTCGCTCAACGCTTGACCTTGCGACCGGCCTGGACGACGACCTGGGCCTTGGGCTGGGAGGCGATCGTCAGCGTGTAATTCGCCACGGCCGCGCCATTGGACGAGCCGACGGCCACGTTGTAGAGCGACCCGGCGCGGGCCGTTTTGAACGTGACCGTGCCGACGCCTCGGGCCAGGACCCGGCCGGCGGTGTCGAGCACGACCAGGCTCTGACCGGGGGCCTGCACGGAGAAGGCCCCCGACTTCGCCGCACGGAAGGTGTAGAAGTCGACGTCCGAGGGCGTATGGAGGCTCAGGCCCCCGACGCTAATTCGATTGACGATGCCCAGGCGGGTCGCCACCCTGGACGTGTTATTCGCCTCGAACCGGTCGGCCGCAATCGCTTCGATCTGGGTCCCCGCCGGCCCGACAGGCGAGATGGGGGTGGCCGGGGGCACAACCTGGACGATCGCCGGAGGAGTGGGCGCGACCGGCACGGGGATGGGCGCGACCGGCACGGGGGCCGAGGCCTTGATCCCCTGGAAGGAGAGGGCGAGTTGGTAGGCGCCGACGGCGAAGACGTCGTTGGTGGCACCCTTCACGCCGATGATGTAGCGATTTCCCGCGACCACTCCGGCCGCGCCCGCCGTCACATCATTGCCCCATGAAGCGGGATTCGCGGCGGACGAGATGGGGCGCATCGAGGCGTCGTAGACGGTGATCGAGGGGCTCAACAGGCTCGACCCGGAAGCCACCGCCGAGGCGACCAGCGACGCTCCCGTGGCGTTCGACGGCGCGACGACGGAGAAGTATTCGACCTGACCGATGGTCGCCAGGCTGTATCCCCCCAGCACGGCGGCGTAGGCCGAGTTCAGGCCAGGCGTCACGTCCAGTGCGTTGGAGGGTGCCGTCCCCTTTCCACCAAGGGTCATGGCGTCGGCCGTTCTTGCACCGTAAATCGCCCGAATCCCGGCGATATCGCCCTCGGAAAGGCCGCTCAGGACGCCCCCGTAGACGGGCCGCATCACCTCCTGAGTGTCCTTCACATGGTCCAGGCCCAACGAGTGGCCGGTCTCATGGAGCATCACGCTGAAGAGGTCGAGCCCCTTGCCCATCTGCCAGGCTTGCGAGGTGTTGACCTCGACATCTCCGCCCGCCGTGCTCAGATTTGGCGGCGGGAAGTAGGTCTGCGCCAGCACGCCCGATGAGGCGAAGCCGAAGCCGCCGAAGCGGATATCGCCGAACCTGGGATCGCCCTGCGCGGCGCCCGTGGCGTTCTGGGCGTAAGCCCCGTCGTTGACCGCGACGATGTTGATGTTGGCCACCGACGCCCAGGTCTGGAGCGACCTGGCAAGCTCCCTGCGCCAGACATTGGGCCCGATCTTGGCGTCAAGTTCGGCGGCCAGATTGTTCGTCGCCCGGTCCCAGAACACGCCGTCGGGGGCCACGCTGTAGGTGATCTTCGCCGGGTTGGCCCAGGACAGGCCGCTCAGCACATAATCATAGCCGGGGACGACCGTCATCAAGGCACGCACGTCCAGCGCCTCGCACTGAGGGCGGAACTTCGACGATCGTCGCCTGGCCGGGGCCGGCGCGAGGATTCCCTGTCGCGTCATGATGGTGACGGCTCCCGCTCGTCTCGTTGGTGTCGGTCGATCGTCGGAGGCACGGAGCGGCAACCCGCGAGGGCCCGCCACAAGCGGGACGACGCAAGCCACCGGAGCCATCCTTGGGGAGCCGGACGCGGCAAAGACCCTTCAAGGGCCCGCCATCAGACCGGTGCGAGGCGATCCGTCTGGATCGAATCAGGTCGAGAGAAGAAGTCCGGCCCGGAGTTGCGCCGGAGACGTTTTTGGGGCCGGAGACAGCACGACGCCCCGACCTCTCGGCCGAAGCACACTCGAACTTTAGCCCATCTTCCAGGAACCGAAATTTATTTCAAGCACCGCAAAGCCCCCAATTAGCCCTTATTCTCAACTCAATCCCCATAATCGCCACGATCCTCAGGTTCGTTTTCCATGCTTAGACCCGTGGACCCTCGCCGCAACCCTCGCCATAGACAGACCAAGCGCCCGGGCGCTTGCCCGTGATGGGCGGCCTGGCTACGGTGAGAGCCCTGACGAAATTTCGTCCGAAGATTGACCCCGCCCCAAGAGTCCCCGAGGGTCTCGCCATGAGGCAGCCCACCGAACCAACGAATGCCGCCTTCTCGAAGTTCATCAAATCCAGCTTGCCGAGCAGCCGCGGGCCGGTCGTGGCCCCGGCCTCTCCCGAGGCGTGGAACGCGAGACTGAGTCGGGTCAAGGAGGGGCTCTCGCGTTCGCTTGGGCATATGCCGAAGGAGGCCTGCGACTTGGCCCCCGAGATCCTCGGTGTGATCAACCGCGATGGCTATGCGATCGAGCGGCTGACATTCCAGAGCCGGCCCGGAGTGCGGGTGACGGCCAACCTCTATCGGCCCGAGCCGAAACTAGCCGGGAGCTGCCCCGCGGTCCTGAGCGTGCACGGCCATTGGGCATGGGCACGGATGGATGTACACGTCCAGCCCCGATGCATCGCCCTGGCCAGGCTGGGCTATGTCGTGCTCTGCGTAGACGCCTTCGGCGCGGGGGAACGTGCCATCGAGCCCGCGTCGGGCACCTACCATGGCGCATTGACCGGCGGCTCGCTCTGGCCGGCGGGTGTCCCGCTGATCGGTCTTCAGGTTTACGACAACCGCCGTGCCATCGACTATCTGATCTCGAGGCCCGAGGTCGACGCGACGAAACTGGCGATTACCGGTGCATCGGGCGGTGGTAATCAGTCGCTCTACGCCGGGGCGCTCGACGAGCGGATTACCGCGGTGGTGCCGGTCTGTGGCGTGGGGACGTACGAGGCCTACACAGAGACCGCCTGCTGCGTCTGCGAGGTCTTGCCCGGCGGACTTGCCTACGCCACGACCGGCGACCTGCTGGCGATGGTCGCACCCAGGCCCCTGCTTGTCATCAATGCCAGCAAGGACGCCATCCAGTTCAGCCCGGGCGAGGCGAAGAAAAGCCTCGATTACGCCCGCGAGCGATTCACGCAGCTGGGCGTGCCCGAAAAGGTTGCGCATGTGGTCGTCGACAGCGGGCATGACTACAACCAGGCCATGCGCGAGGCCATGTACGGCTGGCTGGAACGCTGGTTGCACGGCAAGGGGGACGGCTCGCCCGTCCCCGAGCCCGCGATCGTCCTGGAAGAGGTCGAAACGCTGAGGTGTTACCCCGAAGGGACGCCGCGACCCGATTCGGTGGCGACGATCCCGGTGTTCGCCCTCGCCGAAGGTCGGGCGAGGCTGGCGGCGTTGCCCCCCGCTCCCGACCATGCCCCTCGCTGGGAGGCCGAGTCCGATCAGCTCAAGGCCAGCCTCGCCGAGATCCTCGACGGCCATGGACGTCCCGCCCTCAAAGCCGGGCCAGTCCGGGTGATCAAGGACGCAGGCGGCGAACGCCTGGAGATCGAGCCCGAACGTGGGATCACCCTGACGGGCCGCCTAATCCGAGCCGCAGGGGCGAACCCGGCCGGCACAACCCTGCTGCTCAGGCCCGACGGGATGGCCGCAGCCGACGATCCCGCGATCCGCGCCCTTCTGAATTCAGGCCAGGACGTGCTGACGGTCGACTTGCGCGCCATCGGGTTGGGCAAGCCGCCGACCTCAGCCGTCAGGGGGGTGGTCGATCACAACGAGACGGAGTGGTCGCTCTGGGTGGACAAGCCCCTCCTCGGCCTCTGGATCAGGGACGCGATCGCCTGGCTCGATGCGCTCGATCAGATCGCCGGGCTGCGGCGACCTTATACAATCATCGGGATGGGGGGGGCGGCCTTGATGGCCCTGGGGGCCGCCGCCCTCGACGACCGGCCCGCCTCGGTCCGGTTGGAGGGAGTCCTGGCGAGCTACGTCGCGGAAGGGCCAGGTGAGTGGTCCGGCGTCCCGATGGGGTTGCTCGTCCCGAGGATCCTCGACGTGGCGGATGTCGGCCGGATCGCGGCACTGGTCGCGCCTCGGCCGCTGCGGATTGTCGGCGCGGTCGAGCCGACGGGTCGGCCCGCCTCGGCTGGTCGGCTGTCGGAGGTTTTTGCCTACACCCGAGACATATACGGGCTGTATGAGGCTGCGGGGAAGCTCGAAATCACGACCTCATGACCGACCTGCCCGGCAAAGTTCGGGGATTTTTCCGGGTTTTTGGGACGGATGCACGCGGGCCGACGCCGATATCAGGTGGAACATCCCGAACCGGCTCACATGCCGGGAGTGGGACTTCTGTCGGACTTGAATCGCCCCGACGGTTTGAACATAATCGGATCGGCCCAGCGACTTCATATCGAGGCCTCATCCCGGGACGTCCGTTCGGTCGAACGATGACGCACGATGAGGTCGGCCCCGGCCTTCCCTTCTATAACTCCGTTCGCTCCTTCGGCCTCGGACCGGTCCTGGCCGCCCGATTGAGTCTCGCCCAGATTGAGCCGGACCCATCGCACATCGAAGCGTCGGGAGAGGAGAGCGATGTCCATCGAAGCCGCACCCCTGCCAGGTCCCAGCGAGTTGCCCCCGCCCATCGCTCGGGTCGTCATCCCGCCGCCGAAATCCCGCGGGATTTCCAGGCTCATGCTCGTGCCGCTGACGGTGCTACTGCTCCTCGCCGGTGCCGCGGGCTTGCGGGCCTGGGAGACCGGCGTGAGCCTGAATCGGATGCTGGGGACTCAGGTGGCGGCGCTCGAGACGCTCGCCATCGATCGGGGCGAGATGCAGATGCTGGTCGTCGAGACCGGCACCCTGGAAAGCTCGAATAACGAGACGGTCAAGTGCCGTGTCGAGGCCCTGATCGGGACCGTCGGCGGGACGACGACCCAGCAGGGGGGCAACCGTACCAACAACAGCGGCGGCGCGGCGGGAACCGTCCCCGCGACCACGACCACCAAGTCGGCCTCCGGCGCGACGAAGGGGATGACCAAGGCGGGCTCCGCAACAGCCAAGGCGGGGTCCGGCGGGGCGACAAAGGCAGGGGCGTCGGCCTCATCCGCCGGTGCGAGTGGGGGGTCATCGTTCGGCTCGGACGCCTCGGGTGGGGGGACCGCTGTGAAGCGACCGACGATTCGCAGCTTCACGATGACCGTCCCGACGCACGTCGGACTGCGTGCGAATCAGGCCCGGCAAACTTCCAACTCGCAGACGAACGGACAGGGACAGGCGGGCGCAGCCGGGGGCGGGGGTGGGGGACGGAGCGGAGGCAGCCGGGGTGGTGGAGGCGGCGGCGGAGGTGGAGGCGGCGGGATGGGCGATGAGAAGCAGGGGGCGACCCGCATCATCTCCATCTTGCCCGAAGGGACGCACGTCAAAGCCGGCGACATCGTCTGCGAACTCGACAGCGCCAGCTTCCGCGACGCGGTCCAGGCCCAGGAAATCAAGGTGGCCCAGTCCGAGGCATGGGTTAACCAGGCCAGGTCAATTCTCGAAGTCAATGAGATTAACCTGCAAGAGTATCGCGACGGCGTTTTCCCCCAGGACACCCAGCTCATCCGCCAGTACCTCACCACCTGCCAGGTGGAATACGACCGTGCAAAACAAAACGTCGCCTGGTCGCTCGAGGCCTCAGCCAAGGGGATGCGATCGAAGTCGCTGGTGCGGGCCGACAAGCAGGGCCTGGAGCAGGCCGAGATCGCCTTGCGTGAGGCCGAAGGGATGGACGGTCGCCTCCAGAAATACACCAATATCCGGCTGATCAAGGCGTTGGAAGCCAAGATTCAGGCCAGCAAGTCTGACATGCTGGCCCAACAATCGGCCTACGATATCGACCTGAACCGGCTGGAGCGGCTCAAGAAGACCGTGGACAACTGCACGATGAGGGCCCCCCGCGACGGCGTGGTCGTCTACGCCGCCTCGACGAACCCCTGGGGGCGCAAGGAAGGCCAGGAGATCCAGGAAGGGGTCACAGTCCGCGAGGGGCAGGCGATCTTTAACCTACCCGACCCGTCGCGCATGCGAGTCCGCGCCCGGATCAACGAGTCGAAGGTCGCCCAGATCCAGACCGGGCAGCGAGCATCCATCCAGATTGATGCCTTCCCCGATCGGCCGCTGATGGGTGTCGTCGGCGAGATCACCCAGATCCCTGCGCCGGCCAACGGCCCCTTCTCCGATACCCGAATCTATTACGCCAACGTCGAGATCGACGGCGGCGTCTTCGAGGGGCTGAGGCCGGGCCTCAGCGCGGAGGTCACCTTCCTGGTCGACGCTCGCAAGGAAGCCACCCGCGTCCCCCTGGAAGCGGTCCGCTGGATCTCCAATGTCCCCTACGCGGCGATCGCCTCGAACGACGGCCGGGGCGGTTCCTGGACCTGGAATCGCCTGGAACTGGGCGTTTCCAACTCATCGTTCGCCGAGGTGGTCTCGGGGCTGAAGGACGGCCAGCGTGTCGTCGCCCATCCCGAGAACCTGCCCGCCCCGGTTCCCGCGAAGGCCGACCGCGCGATCGCCCGCTCGACGTCGCCCGCGGCCGGCTGAGGAAACGCAGCGACCCCGCGAGGCAATCCAAGGCCTCGCGGGGTTGGGCTAAGCTCCCAGGTGTTCGGGGGGCTCGGTGGCCGCAGTATCCTGGCCTGGATGGGCCGGGGCGACCCCTCGGAGCCAGGCATCGGCCTCGGCGAAGACCTGTCGGATCTTGGCGTGGTACAGCAGGTGAGTGACCTGATCGAAGGTACCCCAGTAATACCAGTGCCCGAACGGGTCTTCGACATGCTCGATTGACCGGGTCGGGGGCCCGGGATCGCTGACCTCGACGAGGAAATACGTGACGGTCTTGAGCACCTTGCGGCCGCGGCGGACGTAGGTGTAGGAAAGGCTGCGCTCGAACCCTTCGACGAAGTCCCAGAGGGCCAGGCTCGTCTCTTCGGAGAACTCGCGTGCGGCGGTCTCGCGCTGGGTCTCGCCGGCTTCCATCCCCCCTTTGGGGAATTCCCACTTGGCGCGCGGGTTCCGGACCGTGGCCGAGTGGAGGACCAGGTAGAGCAGGCCCCGCTCGGGCTCTCGGCGGAAGGGAATGACGCCGGCGGATCGTTCCTGGATGAGCGTCATGGGGCGTGATGGCCCCTTCTCGGCGGCTCGCCGTCGGAATCGAGGTCAACATCGTCGCCAACGGCCATGAAGCCGAGGATGGAGCCGGGCTCGACCCGGTCGTCTTCCAGCCCGCGGATCTCGGCCAGGCGTCCCGAGCGGGGCGCGTGGACGTCGAACGTGGCCGGACCGACGAGGACCTCGACCAGGCGATCGCCTTCGAAAATGACGTCTCCCCGGCAGGCGAACCAGGAACTGACGACGATCGGCTCGTCCGGACCGGTCCCCAGGTCGGGCAGGATCACTGCCTCCAAACGCATGGTGAACCCCGTCTGTCGGCCCGACTCTCAGATTCGGATGCGACGCCCCCCATCGGGTGCAAGGCGCCGATCGCTTCGCCAATTAGCTTAACCGCAGGAGACATTCTTGGCCAGTCGTTTC
Organism: Isosphaeraceae bacterium EP7; assembly: GCA_038400315.1. NCBI lineage: Bacteria > Pseudomonadati > Planctomycetota > Planctomycetia > Isosphaerales > Isosphaeraceae > Kueselia > Kueselia aquadivae. Next base: position 3,876,835 of record CP151667.1, on the reverse strand, counting down.
GGGTCATCGGGGCGTGCCGGCAACATGCCCGGCCTCTCGACGCTCGGTTTGACATCACTTCGCGAAAATCCGAAACTTCGACCACCAACGCCGGGTTACATTCTCGGTGATCCAACTCCTTCGCCCGGAGCCTTCTGCGCCATGGGTCAAATTCCCACGAACAGACCCGGCGCGATGTCGCCCCGGGCCTTTGCCCTGTCCATCGTGCTGATCGGTGCCTTTTCGGTCGCTGTCGTGGCCGAGGATGGGCCCGAGCCCCCCCCTGGTTCGACCGCCTCGAGGATGGTCGGGCAGCGGGCTCCGAATTTCACGCTACGGGACGTCACGACCGATGGCCAGCTTTCCCTCTACGGATACAGGGGGAGCAAGGCCGTCGTCCTGGTGTTCACCGGGGTCGAGTGCCCCGTCGGCAATGCTTATCTGCCAAGGCTCGACGAGTTGAATCGAGCTTACGCAAGCCGCAAGGTCCGGTTCCTGGCGATCAATTCCAACGCCTCGGAGTCGGCTGAGAGAGTGGCGGCCCATGCCAAGGAGTTCGGCGTCGGGTTCCCGGTGCTGAAGGACCCGGGCAACATTGTCGCCGACTCGCTGCTGGCCGAACGGACCTGCGAGGTCCTTCTGATGGATGGATCGGCGAAGCTCGTCTATCGCGGGGCCATCGACGACCAGTACACCCAGACCAGCCGGAAGCCCAAGCCTTCGGAGGAGTTTCTGGTCGCCGCCATCGAAGATGTGCTGGCCGGCCGTAAGGTCAGGGTATCCTCGACCGAGGTGGCCGGCTGCCCGATCGAGCGGGTCGCCCCCCGGGTCGCCTCAACCCGGACGCTGGTCCGCCCCGCCTCCGCCGAGATCCTCCAGGGCCTGAAGGAAACCGGCGAAGATGCCGAGGTCGAGGTCGGGAAGGTGACGTACGCGGGCGAGGTGGCGACGATCATCCAGGATCGCTGCCAGTCGTGCCATCGCCCTGGCCAGGTCGGCCCTTTCACGCTGAACAACTACGACGACGCCAGGCGCTGGGCCGCGTCGATCCGGGAGGTCGTCGACGACCGGCGCATGCCCCCCTGGCATGCCGACCCGCGTTACGGCCACTTCTCCAACGACCGCCGGCTCAGCGCACGCGAGCGGTCGACCCTGATCGCCTGGGTCGACCAGGGGGCGCCGCTGGGAGACGCCGCCAAGGTGCCGGCCCCGCGCACGTACCCCGAGGGCTGGACGATCGGCACGCCCGACCTCGTCTTCCAGATTCCCGAAGATTATCAGGTTGCGGCGCAGGGGGCCCTTCCCTACGTCCGGTTCCGGGTGCCGACGAATTTCAAGGAAGACGTCTGGGTCCAGGCTGCCGAGGCCGTCCCCGGGGCCCGATCGGTGGTCCACCACATCATCGTCTATGTAGACGACCCCAAGGGCCAGAAGCTCCACTTCTGCGGCTACGCCCCGGGCGACATGCCGTCGAGATTTCCGGAGGGGATCGCCAAGAAGATTCCGGCCGGCTCCGACTTGGTCTTCGAGATTCATTACACCCCCAACGGCAAGCGTCAGGTCGACCGGTCGAAAGTCGGGTTTGTCCTGGCGAAAGGGACTGTCAGGCACGAGGCCAGGATCATTGGCATCGCCCAGGATAAATTCCTGATACCGCCCGATGCGGCGAATCATCCGGTGACCTCGACGCATACGCTCGACAAGCCGGTGAGGCTCCTCAGCTTCATGCCGCACATGCACTTGCGCGGCAAGAGCTTCAAGTATTCGCTGACCACCGGCGGAGAGACGAAAACCCTGCTGAGCGTGCCGGCCTATGACTTCGCCTGGCAGAGCTATTACACCCTGTCCGAGCCGATGGATTTGCCGGCCGGATCCCGAATCGACTGCGAGGCCCACTACGACAACTCGGCCGGAAACCCCGCCAACCCCGACCGCAAGCGTGCGGTGCACTGGGGTGACCAGACCTTCGACGAGATGATGATCGGCTACGTCGATTATGTGGACGCCGAGCCGATCGAGATCGAGATCGGGCCGGGGGGCCACCCGATCGTGGCCCCGAAGGTGTCGGCGACGGCGATCGAAGGCGTTCGCTGATCGAGTGAGGCTGGCTTGTGGGGCTGGGGGCTCACCGCGTATCCTCGGCCCCTTTGGCGGCCGAGGCCGCGGATCAAGGATGCCGAGAATGACCGACGAGCCGGGCCCCGATCCCGCCGAGCCGGCAGCGCAGGTGGTCTTCCCCCTTTTCGAGATGCCGCCGGTCCTGTTCGAGGACGCGCACTGCCTGGCGGTCTCGAAGCCGGCGGGCCTGCTGACCCAGGGGCCTGCGGGCCGGCAATCGCTGGTTGACCTCGTCCGGGCCTACCTGCGCCCCGATGACCCTTCGGCGGCCTACCTGGGCACCGTGCATCGGCTCGACAAGCCGGTTTCGGGGGTCATCCTCTGGGCCAAGACCCCGATGGCCGCCCGCAGGCTTGCCAGCCAGTTCGAGGCCAGGCGGGTGGTCAAGGAGTACTGGGCGATTGCCGAGGGGGAGTCGAAAGATTCATTCGGTGTCTGGGAAGACTGGCTGGGCCCGCCCGACCCGAACAATATTGCCCATGTCCTGGCCGAGGGGGAGCCGGGAGCCAGGCGGGCGATCACCCGGTTCGAGCGTGCCATGGGGCCGAGGCCGGGTAACGGCCTGACCCGGCTTGTGCTGAAGCCCGAGACGGGCCGGTCGCACCAGCTCCGGGTCCAGTGCTCATCGCACGGGCTGCCGATCATGGGCGATGTGGCATACGGCTCCACGCGGACGTTGCCGGGCCGCATCGCGCTTCACGCACGCTCGCTGACGGTCGAGCATCCGATCCTGCGCCGGCCGCTCACGATCCTGGCGCCGGCGCCCCAGTACTGGGCCGGGTAGACGGGCCGAGCCGTCAACCACATGGGATCGGCTTCGCTGTGACGGCTCGATCGTCGCCCGGCCCCTCGTTGCTGGCCGGGCTCGCGGGCCTCTTCGTCACTCGGGAAGGATCTCGACGATCTTCAGCCGGAGGCTCCCCTTGGGGATGGCGATCTCGACGATCTCGCCGATCTTCTTGCCGACGAGTCCCTGACCGATGGGGGAGGTCAGCAGGATCTTGTTCAGGTCGTAGTCTTCCTCGCCGGGGCCGACGAGGATGAATTCTTCCGCTTCATTGAGGCCGAGGTCGAGGACCCGGACCCTGGAGCCGAAGACGACCCGGTCGGTGGGGAGCGTCGACTTGTCGACGATCATGGCGCGGGCGAGCTCATCCTGCCGCACGTTGATGCGGGCCTGGAGCATCCCCTGGGCCTCGACTGCGGCGTCAAACTCTGCATTCTCGGAGAGGTCTCCGAAGCCTCGGGCCAGCGCGATCTGCTCGGCGATGCGAGACATATCGTCGTTCTTCATCACGTCGAGCTGGGCCTTGAGCTTCTCGTACCCTTCCTTCGTCATCGGGATGCGATCGCTGGACATTCCGGGCGGCTCCATCTATCGGGCGGGTCGGTCCGCGGGTGCGACCGGGCCGTCCGGGGCCCGAGGGCGCCTGGGTGGCCTGGCGTAAAGTTGTCGTTGAGATTGAATCGTGTGAAAACGACTCATCGTTCAATGCAAACGCCGCGACCCCGGGGCGTCGATGAAGCCCGGAGCCGCGGTCCACTGCAAGTCCAGCCTAGTCGCCGCCAGCCCGCCTTGCAAGGCCATTCGACCGGGGCGACTCGGACAGACGCAGGGGGCCGGGCTGGGGCCCCCTGCGTCGGGGGTCACTCGTGACGCAGGGCGTCGATCGGGTCCATCATCGCCGCGCGACGGGCGGGATAGATCCCGAACAGGATGCCGATGCCGACGGAGATCCCGAAGGCCAGGAGCACCGAGCTGGTCGTCACGATCGTCTTCTGGTCGGGCAGGAACCAGCGGATCAGGAACGGGATCAGGAAGCCGATCATGACCCCCAGGATGCCGCCGACGCCGGAGAGCACGATCGTCTCGATGAGGAACTGCTGGACGATGTCCCGGCGTTTGGCCCCCAGGGCGCGGCGGATGCCGATCTCGCGGGTCCGTTCCGTCACCGTGGCGAGCATGATATTCATGATGCCAATGCCGCCGACAAGCAGCGAGATGCTGGCAATCGTCCCCAGGATGATGCTGAACTGCCTGGCGGTGCGCCTGGCCTCCTCCAGCAGTTCGAAGGGGACGGTCATGGTGACGTCCTTCTTGGGATGGAACGGCTTGTCGGCATTCAGGCCCTGCCCCCCCAGGATGGCCGCCTCGATGAGCGGGGCGGTGGGGCTGACGTCCTCGGTCGTGGCGACCTGGAAGGTGATCTGCGAGAGCTGCGTCTCCTCGACCGACATCGACCCGGAGCGGTTATCCATGATCCGCTCGCCGAAGCGGAGCTTGCACGTGTTGATCGGGATGTAGACGTCCTTGTTGTAGTCCTTGCCCGACATGCCGCCGCCGGTGGCCGCCGAGGCGACCCGGGCGCGGGTCACGCCGACGACGGTGTAGTAGTCGCCGCCAAGCTTGACGCTCTTGCGGATCGGGTCTTCGAACGGGAAAAGGGTCTTGGCCGTGTCGGAGGCGAGCACCGCGTAGTTCTGGTACTTCTCGTTGTCGCTCTCGGTGAGGAACCGCCCCTTGTCGATCTCCAGGCGGTTGAACTCGAGGTAGTCGGACGTGGTGCCGACGACACTGCCGTCGAGGAATCGGTTGAGGTAGCGGATCTGCTTGCGGATCTCGCGGATCGGCAGGGCCCGCTTGATGGTCGGGACGGTGGCCATGGCCCGCTCGTAATCGTCGTACTTCAGGCCATAGTTGAGGATGCGCGAGGGCCGACCGCCGCTGGCCTGGCTCTCCTCGGTCGGCTTGATCGAGCGGAAGATGATATTCGTGGCGCCCAGCGCGGCGATGCGCTCCTGCGCGTCGCGGCTGGACCCTTCGCCGACGGCGAGCATCGAGATGACCGCCGCGACGCCGAAGACGATGCCCAGGACCGTCAGGCCCGATCGCAGCTTGTGCAGCAGGAGGCTCTTGAGGCCCAGGCCGAGGCTCTTGAGGATTCGTCGCATGGCAAGACAACTCCCCGCCAGAGGGGGCGGGACCACGTTGGTTCATCCCGGCGGTCGACTCGTCGGGCGGGGATTGGGGCAATGGCGTGAGAGGCGGGCAGCGTGAGGGGCGTGAGGCGGGCGGAGGTGACCAGGGTCGCCGGTTCGCCCGCCCGGGTCGTGATCGCTCAGTGGGCGGCGACGGCCCGCGATGCCGGCCCGGTCCCCTGGAGCATCCGGGGGCTGGGGCCGTCGTCGTAGATCTGGCCGTCGCGCATCCGGATGATGCGCTTGGCATGCTCGGCGATATCGTCTTCGTGGGTGACCATGATGATGGTCTTGCCCGCGTCGTTGAGCTTGCCGAGCATGTCCATGATCTCGTAGCTGGTCTGGGTGTCGAGGTTGCCCGTCGCCTCGTCGGCCAGGATGATATAGGGGTCGTTGATGAGCGACCGGGCGATGGCCACACGCTGCTGCTGGCCGCCGGAGAGCTGGGTTGGCCTGTGGTCGAGCCGCTCGTGAAGCCCGACCAGCTTGGCCAGCTCCTCGGTGCGTACCTGCTGCGCCTCGGAGATCTCGCCCCCCCCCTGATACGTCAGGGGGAGCTGGATGTTCTCCACGACGGTGTATTGCTGGATCAGGTTGTACGACTGGAAGATGAATCCGATGTAGCGGCTGCGCACCTCGGACAGCTCGTCGTCGGAGAGCTGGGCCACGTCGCGGTCGCCCAGCAGGTACTGGCCGCTGGAAGGGCGGTCCAGGCAGCCGAGCAGGTTGAGCATCGTGCTCTTGCCCGAGCCGGACGTGCCCATGATGGCCACGTACTCGCCCGGGAAGATGTCGACATCGACCCCCCGAAGCGCGTGCACGGTCACGCGCTGGTCGGGGCCCCGCTTGCCGCCGAAGAAGCCGCCCTTCTTCGGCCCGTGGCCCATCACATAGGTCTTCTTGATGTTGACCAGCTTGACGATGGGCCGGGACGCGTTGGTGAAATCCATTACGAAGGACCTCCGGGGCCGCCGCCGCCGGGTCCGCCCGGACCTGCTCCGCCGCCGTCGCGACGCATCTGCTCCATCTGCTGGAGCTCTTCCTCGGTGAAGCCGGCCTTCAGCAGGATGGCCTTGCGGTCCTCGGGGCTGGCGTCCTTCATCTTGGCGCGGTCGTCCGCGCTAATATTCTGGAACTTCTGGCCGAAGGCGGCCATCCCGCCGCCGGCCCCCTTGCGGGCCCCCTTGGCCTTGCCCTTGGCTTTGGGCTCACCGCCGGGTCCGCCAGCGTCGGGTGCCCCCGGGACGCCGGGCGTGCCGGGTCCGCCGATGCCGGGCGCTCCCTTGCCGTCCGCTCCCCAGTCTTTCTTGGTGCCGGCCTTGTTGGTGGCCGAGGCGGCCTCGCGCTTCTCGTCCTCGGAGAGCAGCGTGGAGGGGTTGAGGACGACCATGTCGCCCGCCTTCAGGCCGGTCTTGATCTCGATGAGCTTGTCATTGGTCAGGCCCAGGGTGATCTCGCGGCGGTCGAAGCCCTGCTGCTGCGGCAGGCGGACATAGGCGAAGTTCTTCCCCTTGAACGGCAGGACCCCCGTCACCGGGATGCTCAGGACGTCCACCAGCTCGGTGACCAGGATCTGCACCTGGGCGGTCATGCCGGGGCGGATGCCCGGGGGGCCGTTCTCGATCTGGATCTGGGTGGTGTAGACCTTGATGTCGGAGCTGAAGAAGCTGTTGGGGTCGGGCAGCGGGGCCACGCTGGCGACGCGACCTTTCAGCTCGTCTCCGGGGAAGGCGTCGACCCGGACCAGGGCGCGAAGGCCGGTCGAGATCTTGTCGATCATCGACTCGTGGACCTTGGTGTTCACGCGCATCTTGCTGACGTCTGGCAGGCTGAAGAGCTTCTGCCGCTCGCGGACGGTGGCCCCTTCCTCGATCTGCGGCTGGTTGTTGCCGCCGAACCGGTTGGGGTCATTGGCGTAGACGATCAGCCCGTCGCCCGGGGCCAGGATCATGCACTTCTCGATCTGGCGGGTCAGCTTCTTTTCCTTGATGACCTCCAGCTCGAGCGTGGCTTCCTTGGCCTTCTCGTCGGTCTTGGCCTTCTCGACCTCGGCCTCGAGCTCCTTGATCGTCTTCTTCTGGGTGTACTTCTGGAGCACGTCGAGCTTGGTCATCGACTGCTCGAGGGTGAACTTGGCCTTCTCCAGGGACAGGCGGTCGGCGGTGTTCTGCGCCTTGGAGACGTAGCCGACGCCGACCATGCGGTCGGACCATGCCAGGCGGTCCTCGGCGCGAGTCAGCTCGCTATTGGCCAGGGCGATCTCGCCCTTGGCCGTGTCCTGGTCCTGCTTGAAGGTGCCTTCTTTGTACTCGATGACCGCGGTCTCGGCGACCTCGCGGGTGAGCGTCGCCTGCCGGTAGGACGACTCGGCCTGCTGGGTGTTGATCTTCTGGGTGCTGAGCTGGTCGCGGAGCGAGGAGCTGTCGAGTTCGACGACCAGGTCGCCCTTCTTCACTCGGGTGCCTTCGGGCAAGATCTTGATGATCTGGGCCTGGCCCTCGACCTCGCAGAAGGCGTCCTTGTTGTCCGAGCTCTCCAGGCTCCCCTTGTCCGAGATGGTGATGGGGAGGTTGGCAACCTTGACCTCCCAGAGCGGGATGTTGGTGGCCGAGGCTGCGAAGAGGTTATTGAACGGCCGACCGGCCCCGGGGATCCCGTAGGCGAGGGCGCCGACGGCGAGGCCGGCGACGCCCAGGAGCAGCACCAGGGCTTTAACGAGCGGGCGGCCCTTCCGCGGCGGCGGCCGGCGGGTTGCCTCCGGCAGGTTGGCCGCCGCCGGCGGGGGCGTCGCCGCCCCCGGGGACGGCTGGCTTTGGAGGGAAAAGTTCACTGTAGGCCTCCCATTCGTCGTAAGGCATGATGCCGAGGTCGCGATACAGGGACAACCGCTGAGTCTGATAGGCAAGCCAGAGGCTCACGAGCTGGCCTTCGACGTTGGCCACGCCGCCCTGGGCACTGATGACGTTCGTCGTCTGGACGGCGGCGTTGGCGGTGTTGGCTCCGCCAGCGGCCGGCGGGGCGATAATCTGCTCCTGAGCCTGGTCCTTCTGCCTGAGATTGAGCACCAGGTTGATCCGGGCAATCTCGTAGTTCTGGTAATTGAGCTGGAGCTGACGGAGCTCCTGGCGGACCTGCTGCTTGATCGAGTCCTCGGCGTTCTGCAAGATTCGCCGCTGACGCTGGTAGGTGATCAGGGCGGTTCGGAAGTTATTACGCTCCGCGACGCGGACCAAGGGGAGCTCGGCGTTGAGCACGAGCGAGAACTGCTTGGCCTGGTCGATGAAGCCGAACGGGTTGGTTGTATTTGGCGGGGTGAGGATCTGGTTGGTCACCGCGACATTGAAGATGCCCTGCAAGGCGTTGGCTGTGAACCGGATATTTCGCCAGGCGTCGTAAAGCTGGGCCCGGGCGTTCATCAGGTCGAGACGGTTTTCGAAGGCAACCCTCACCGCGATCTGAAGGAGCGCATCTTCCTGCTCGGGGCGTTCCTCGCCGGCCCGGACCATTGCCAGGACCGACCGGCCGTCGATGTTCACGTCTTCGAGATTCGGGAGCCGGTTGGCGAACAAGGGCAGGTCGTTGATGTCCCGCCTGGGGTTCATGAACCAGAGGTCGATCTCGTCGAAGACACTGCGGAAGCCCTTGAGCAGGGAGCGGTCGAGGATCAGGGGAAGGTCGGGGGGCAGGCCGAGCTGCATCTTGAACTGGTCGAGACTCGTCTTGTAGACGAAAGTGTCGTTCAGGTATCGCTGACGGGCACTTTCCACCTGGGACTGAATCTGGTCGACCTGGAGCTGCGTCAGGCCCGAGGGCTCGCCTTTCGCGAGCTCTTTATAGACTTTATACAATTGTTCGTAGGCCGCCAGGTTTTTCCGTGAGATCTCGACCTGCTGGAGTTCCTGGAGGACGACGAGGTAGCCCTGGATCGGGTCGACCGCAGTCCCCTGATTGGTGACCGGAGTGCCGACGATGACGCTGGCGAAGAACTCCTGGCGGAACCTGGCGAAGCCGCGGACGACATAGAGCAGGTTGCGTTCGGCCAGCGTCAGGGCCTCGAGCGTGACGGCGCGACCGCCGCCCCGCAGGAACGGCTGGACGATGGAGATGGGCAGGAACGACTGCACCGTCGGCTGGGTCGGCTTGCTCCCGGTGAAGTTGAAGACCGTCTGACTGGCGAAGCTGGCCAGCACGCGGCCGCCGGTCGTGAACAGCTTGCCAATGCCCGCAACCTGGCCCAGCGTCAGGGCGGATGCCTGGCCCCCGGGGGCCTCGACCGTCCTGTAGAGGAAGTTGTTGCCGGGGTTGACCGCCAGGCCGGCGCCCGCGGGGGCCGTCAACGGCGAGAGGCCGGCGATGAACTGCGGCTGGAAGGCGAAACGCTGGAGCGTCACGGCCAGGCTGTTGGTGTAGATGTTCTCGAGTTGGAACTGGTAAGCGCGGCTATTGATCAGCGCCAGTGCGAAGGATTGCTCCATCGACACCTTATATGGCCGGCTATTGGGGTCGAGCCCGGCGACCTGGGCCTCGTTGAAGGTGATGGCCTCGGGGATGAGGATCCCGGCCATCTCCGAGGCGACGGCCTCGGCGGCTTCGTATTGATCTTGGGTCTGGTCGAGTCTGGGTTTCACCGGCTCCAGGGCGGGCCCGGGGGCGGGGTTCGGGTCGCCCGGAACGCGGGGCTCGACGCGGATGGGGCCCGTGGGCTTGGCCGATTCGGGGGAATTGGTCGGGGCCTCGCGGCCGGCCTGGGTGTCACGCTGGTCGGGGGTGCCGGGCTGGCCCGCGGCGGGAACCTGGGCGGGCACGGGCATGGGTAGGCCGGTGTCCTGGTAGGCCGCCAGGCGGACACCCAGGTCATACTTCGGGCGGCGGATGGGGGGTGCGGCCGCCATCTTGATCACCGGCGGGACTCCGAGCGCGACACTCTGCCTCTTAAGGGGAGTAGGCGACAACGACGCGCCGGACGTCCCCGGATTCGGGTCGCCAGGGGGCATCGGCGTCGCCGGCAGGTCGGGCGCCAGCGGAGGCCTGGAGTCGGGAGGAACCGTCGGCGGGATCAGGGGCGGCCCGACCCGGCCGGGACTGCCGATGACCGTCTCCCTCGCGGCGTCGTTCGTCTGGGTCCTGGCCCATTCGTCGAGCATGTCGAGGTAGCCGGTCCCCTCCGCGGGGATGATCAGGCGGTGGTTGGGCCACTGCGGGACCGGGGAGAGTGCCTCGGCGGCCCGGTCATCGGGGGGGGCCGGCGGGCGATCCGGGTCGTAGGGATCGCCGAACCGCGAGAGGGCCGGCGGCTCGATGGAGAAGAGTTCCATGCGGAACCGAGGGTCTCGGCTCTTCTCGAAGACCGCCTCCGAAACGTCCTGGTCGGCCCAGTTGCGGAAGAACTCGCGGCCGCACCCGGCCTGGGTGCCGAGTGCGAGCGAGAGCAGGCCGAGGGCCAGTGCCTTGCGGCGAGGTCGGCATCGGGATGCCTTCCGATTCCTTGACGACGGCATAGCCTTCGGCCTCCGGGGCGGGTGCCAGTTCGCGACTGAGGCGAGTGTCCGGCCCGTCACGCGGGACGGCGGTCCTCACCTTTTGGGGATGAAGGCGCAGTCCGTTGCGCCGTCTCCCCTCACAGCGAAGGATATCGGCCGCAACGACTCTGCCGATTGAATCGAATATCTCCGAAAGAACGACGGGTCGGCCTATGCCTCGCCGGATTGGGTGGATTCGGGAGGTGTCGCCGGTCGAAACTCCTAGCGATGAAGGGCTCCATGAGCGGACGGCGCGGTAGGCGCCAGGCCGGCCCAACTCGCCCTCGGAAGGGGCGATGAGGGGCGACCAGCTCGTGGGAGTCTGCACGCGACCGCGGGTCGCTGCGGCGCGACGACAAGGTTGGAGGAGGGAGTCTCCGATGCTCTGGGGCAATCGCGATCCGAGATCGCCGGCCGCGCGTCGTCGCGGATCCTATACGCTGAAGGCCGAGACGCTGGAACCTCGCCAGTTGCTCACTGTCGACCTGTCGACAGTGGCGACGGCGACGCCGCCGCTCGGCATCGAGCTCGCCGGGGCCACGCCGACCGCCGGCATCGGCTTCTCCATCGCCCAGGTGGGCAATACCCATGGAGCAGCCGCGACCACGTCGGACGACATGCTCATCGGTGCCCCGACGATCGTGAACAGCGGCGGCACGCTGGCGCTTGGAACCGGGGGAATCGGCAACGCCTACCTGGTCTTCGGTGACCGCTCGGTGACCGGACCGACCCCGTTTGTTGGCCTGACGGCGCAGCAGCGCATCGGCAACCTCGGCGTCGTCGGCAACCCCGAAAACGACCTGGGCGGCACGGCGCAGACGAACCCCGCCAACGGCAATGCCACGCTGAACTTCGACGGGATCATCTTCACGTCGAACGATTCCAACTCGCTGCTGGGGGCGTCTGTCGCCGCCGCGGGCGACGTCAACAATGACGGCTTTTCCGACTTCCTCATCGGGGCTCCCGGAGGATTCGACTCCTCCGGCGGCGTCGCCGGCGTCGGCCGTGCTTATCTCGTGTACGGTTCCACGGCCCTGCTTCGGACCGGGACCGCGTCCAAGACGGTCAACCTGGACAACCCCACCGGCATCAACGTCGTGACCTTTGTCGGGACGGGTGTCGGTGCCCAGATCGGCCGTTCTGTGGCCGGAGTCGGCGACGTGATCGCCGACGGGATCCCCGACATCGCCATCGGTGCCCCGGGCGCCAGCGTGGCCGGCCAGGGGGCCACCGGGGCCGTCTACCTGGTCTCAGGCGCGGCATTGACCTCGACCGCGACCCGGACGATCGACCTGACCGGCGTCGGCCAGACGACGGGGACGACGGTCCCCGGCATTACCTTCGTGGGCGCCGCCGTCGGCGATCAGACCGGCCTGGCCGTCTCCTCCGCCGGCAACTTCGACGGCGACGTCCGCGCCGGCGGCGCGGCGATCAATGACCTGATCATCGGCGCGCCGCAGACCGGCATCGGCAATGGCCGGGCCTTCATGGTTTACGGCAGCGCGACGCTCACGAGCCAGTCGCTCCTCGTCAACGGTCAGACCGTCGTCCTCCTGAGCCGGGTCGCCGCGCCGCCCCCGGTGTCGGGCGTCGATACGGCCGTGCCGGGCATTGTCTTCCAGGGGGCCGGCAACGGCGACCTGACGGGCTTCGCACTGGCGACCGCCGGCGACTTCAATGTCGACGGACTGAGCGATCTCCTAATCGGAGCGCCTGGCGGCGGCGGAAACGCCGGCACCACCTCGCTCATCTACGGAACTCGGGGTACCGTCAGCGGCACGACGACCACTCGAATCGTGGCCCAGGTCTCGTTGGCCGCCTTCAATAACGGGATCACCGGGGTCCAGTTCACCGGCGAAGCTGGCTCTCGATCCGGCTCCTCGGTGACGGGCATTCCCCAGCGGAACGTCAACAACCTGATCAGCGGCAGCTCGATCGCCATCGGCGGGCCTTCCTTCAACAACGGAAGCGGTGTGGTCTACGTCGTGCCGGGTAACTTCAACCTGACGGGCACCTTCTCGCTCGCCAACGTTGACACGAACCCGATCCTGGCCGGCCAGAGACTCGTCAACAGCAACAGCCAGGGGCCCGGGTTCCTCGGCTCCGCTGTGTCCGCAGCCTCGCCGCTGGGCACCATCACGACCGCCTCGAACTTGCTCACGTTCAACAACAGTCTGGTCGTCGGCTCCGCCGGTCTGGGATTCACCACCTCCAGGGCGCTTGCGGGCGGTGCCTTCGGCCTGCAATTCTCCTCGCTCGGCGTCGGCACACCCACCGACACCTCGATCCAGACGACGATCGGCGTCGGCAGCCCCGTGGCGCCCTTCTCGATCTCCGCCACGACGCCCGACCAGCTGCAGATTTACGTCTACAGCGTCGCCACCGCCGTCCCGCCGTTCGCGCCGGCCACCCAGATCGACCCGACGACGATCATCGTCAACGGCGTCGCGTTCCCGACGGCCACAATCACGACCGACACGGACCGTAATGGCGACGGCATCCCCGAGGCGATCGTCACCATCAGCCCGCGGTCGGCCTTGAATCTGGTCGCCGGGTCTGCCACCACCTTCACGGTTTCGGGCCGCACCCTGGCCACCGGGACCGCCTCGAGTCAGCGATGGGTCGGCTCGACGAGCGTCACCATCACGAGTGGCGGCGGCGGTGGTGGTGGCGGTGGCGGCGGCGGCGGAGGTGCGACTGCCGCAGTCCTCCCGGGCGCCTTCGTCCCGACGACCTTCATCCCGCCCAACGGCGGCAAGCTCGTCCCCTCGGTGGCCGCCCTCTCCAAGCTCGGCGGTTACAAGGCGATCCCGCTGCGGGTGGCCTACCAGCAGTTCCTGCCGCAGGGCGGGTTCCAGGCGAGGCTCACCGGTAGGGTCAACGCCAACAAGCAGCAGTTCTATAAGCACGGCGAGGCGGGCAAGGCCAACACCCTGAGCAAGTCGGTCTTCACCCGCAGCCGCTACAAGGCCAACCAGACCATCACGTTCACCCACAAGACGCCGGTCATCCCCGCGACCGCCCAGCGGCAGGTCTTCCGCAACTTGAACAGCAACATCAGCGCCCAGAAGCACGGCAAGTCCTAATTGACCCCGAAAGGGGCCGACGACGAAACGACGACCCCGCGTGCCAAGCCCGGCACGCGGGGTCGTTCTCATCTCGCTCCACCCGCCGTTTGAGCGATCACGCGGTCCGCCCCTTTCGCCCGCCCCGGTCGCCTGATCTAATGGGGCGTGATAAGCGATCGACACCGGTGCAGAATGGCCCGGCGCGAGGATGCGATCGTTCCCCTGGAGTGACTTCGATGCGGAAGAATCTGTTCCTGCCGATCGTACTTTGTGCCTCGATCGGCACGATGGGCCTCGGCTGCAACTCCGACCAGGTCGAGACGGGCGCCAACGCCACGGCCAACGCCCTGGACAAGACCGGCGACAAGATCGAAGGCGGCGGCGCCGCGCTGGGCGACTCGCTAAAATCCGGCGCCGCCAAGGCCGGTGAGAAGATCGGCGGGGCCACCGGCGAGACCGTCAAGGGCGCGATGGAAGCCACCGGCAACGCCGCCGAGAAGACCGGAGCCGCCATCGACCGGGGCCTCGACGCCGCCGCTAGCACGACGAAAGAGCTGGGCGTCAAGGCCGGCGCCGCCGTCGACAAGGCCGGCGAGAAGCTCGGAGAGCTCAAGGAGAAGGCCGAAGAAGAAGCCAAGATCATCGGCGAGAAGGCCAAAGACCTCACCAAGAAGACGGGCGACGTCCTGAAGGACGCCGGCAACAGCTTGAAAGAAAAGAGCAAGAACGCCCTCGATGCACTCAAGCCCAGCGAACCCGCACCGGCCGTAACCCCCGCCCCCGAAACGCCGAAGGCCCCCTGATCGGCTCACTCGGCCCCTTGCCCGAGCCTTCGGCGATTGCCCGGGGGCTCGGGCCGGGGTAAAATCCGACAATCCTCCATCATCGATGCGAACGCCCCTTGTTCGACCCGCCCGACGCCCCGCCCCCCAACCCCCGGGGTGAGTGATGATCTGCATCAGTTCGATCCTCGCATTCGCGGCCCTCACCGCAGGCCCTGCTCCCTCTCCCGTCGACTACCTCCGCGACGTCAAGCCGATCTTGACCAAGCGTTGCATCGCCTGCCATGGCGCCTTGCGGACCAAGGGCGGCCTGCGGCTTGACACCGGCAAGGCGATCCTCAAAGGGGGAGATGGCGGGCCGGCCATCGAGCCCGGCGACGCCGAATCGAGCCTCGTCGTCGAGCTGATCAAGGCCCCGACCGACCGGCGCATGCCCCCCGAGGGTGAAGGCGAGGCCCTGACACAGGTCGAGATCGACCGGATCTCCGGCTGGATCGCCAGCGGCGGTCAGTCTCCGAGCGACGAGCCGCCGATGGCCGACCCGCGCCGCCACTGGTCGTTCCAGCCTCCTGTGCAGGCCCCCATCCCCAAGGTCGCCCGCCCGGGCTGGTCCGAGAACCCCGTCGACGCCTTCCTCGCCTCCGGCCACGAACGAAAAGGGCTGACGCCCGCCCCCGAGGCCACCCCCTCCGAGTTGCTCAGGCGAGTCTCGGTCGACCTCACCGGCCTGGTCCCGACCCCGGCTGAGCTCTCCGCCTTCCTGGCCGACACCCGGCCCGACGCCTACGAGCGGGCCGTCGAAGCCTTGATGGCCAGCCCTCGTCATGGGGAACGCTGGGCCAGGCACTGGATGGACACCTGGCGGTACAGCGACTGGGCCGGCTTCGGCGCCGAGATCCGGGAGAGCCGCCCCCACATCTGGCGCTGGCGCGACTGGATCGTCGAATCCCTGAACCGCGACAAGGGTTACGACCGGATGGTCGTCGAGATGCTCGCCGGCGACGAGGTGGCCCCCGACGACCCCGACACCCTACGTGCGACCGGCTATCTCGCCCGCAGCTGGTATAAGTTCAACCGCAATAGCTGGTTGCAGAACACCGTCGACCACACCTTCAAGGCCTTCCTCGGCCTGACACTGGCCTGCGCCCGTTGCCACGATCATAAGTATGACCCGCTCTCGCAGGCCGACTATTACAAGGCCCGCGCCGTCTTCGAGGCCCACGACGTCCGCACCGACCGGATCCCGGGCCAACCCAACACCGACCTCGACGGCCTGACGCGGGTCTATGACGCCGGGGCCGAGAAGCCGACGTATCTCTTCCGCAAGGGCGATGAGAAGAAGCCAGACACCGGCCGGGCGATCAACGCCGCAGCGCCCTCGGTGCTTGCCGGCGACCTGCCGATCTCGGCGATCACCCTGCCGGTGACCGCCGCCGCACCGGGCCTCCGGCCGTTCGTCCGAGTTGAGGAACTGGCCCGGGCCGAAGCGGCCGTCCTGGCGGCCGAGCGAGCCTACGAAACGGTCGCCGATGCCAGCAGGCCCGCCGCCTGGCGTGCTCTGGCCATCGCCATGGGCGACCGCGAGGCCCTTCGCCGCCGGATCGCCGCCGATGATGCCCAGCTCAACGCGTCCGCCGACCCCAAGGCCGCCTTCTTCGCCTCGGTCCTGGCGGGCCAGGCCGAGCGCCGGGTCGTGGGGCTGAAGGCCGACGACGCCCTCGACCTCGCCGAGCACGCGTTGGCCTCGGCCAAGGCCGATCCCGACCGGGCCGCGGCCCGGACCAGGCTGGCCGCCGCGATCGCGGGCCGCGACAAGGCGCGACTTGCTGCCGCCAAGACCTCGGCCGGCCACACCCCGCTGAGCCCGACCTACCCGACGACGAGCACCGGCCGCCGTCTGGCCCTGGCCAACTGGATCACCGCCAAGGCCAACCCGCTGGCGGCCCGGGTCGCGGTCAACCACGTCTGGCTCCACCACTTCGGGGCCCCGCTCGTCGACTCCGTGGCCGACCTGGGCGTCAACGGCAAGCCCCCGCGCGACCAGGCCCTGCTCGACTGGCTGGCCGTCGACCTAACCGATCACGGCTGGAGCCTCAAGCGGCTCCATCGCCTGATCGTCACGAGCCGGGCCTACCGGATGCGTTCGTGGGCCCCCCACGATGACCCCAACCTCGCAATCGACTCCGGTAACCTCGCCTTCTGGCGGATGAACCCGAGGCGGATGGAGGCCGAGATCGTCCGGGATAACCTCCTGCACGTCGCCGGCACCCTCGACACCACCATGGGCGGCCCCGACCTCGACCAGGCCACCGGCCTGGTGACCCGCAGGCGGAGTATCTATTACCGCCACGCCGCCGAGAAGCAGATGGTCTTCCTCAAGATCTTCGACTCGGCCAACGTCGCCGCCTGCTACCGCCGCGACGAGACCGTCATGCCCCACCAGGCGCTCGCCCTGGCCAACAGCCCGCTCGGCCTGGCCTCGGCGCGTCGGCTCGGCCTGACGATCAGCCGCGAAGTTGGCGACGAGCCCACGCCCGACCACCACGCCGCGTTCGTCGACGCCGCGTTCCTCCGTTTACTGGGCCGTCCGCCCGAGGAAGCCGAGCGCACGGCCTGCGTCGCCTACCTCGCCGATCAGACGGCCCGGCTTGCGAACCAATCCGGCCTGACCCTCTTCCCGCAAGGCACCCCGAGCGACGTGCCCGCCGCCGCCGAGCCCCACCTGCGGGCCAGGCAAGACCTCGTCCTCGTCCTGCTCAATCACAACGACTTCGTCACCGTCCGCTGACGCCGGGATGCATGCCCCACGCACAACCCGGACCGGAGCCCCGCCGATGACACCGCCCCTGCACTCAGCCCAGCCCAATCGCCGCGCGTTCCTGGCCGACATGGGCATGGGCTTCACTGGCGCGGTGTTGGGCGCGATGCTCTTCCGCGACGGGGTCGCTCGCGCGGCCGACCACTCGGACGTCGAGGCCTGGGCTCCCCCCTCGGGGTTGCCCCAGTTCGCCCCCAAGGCGAAGAACGTCATCTGGCTGTTCATGATCGGCGGCACCAGCCACATGGAGAGCTTCGACCCCAAGCCGGCGCTCACCAAGTATGCCGGCAAGACGATCCTGGAGACGCCGAACAAGGACGTCCTCTCCAGCCCCCACCTGAAGAACCTGCGCTCGTTCGTCGAGGGGGACGGCAGCCACCAGACGCGGCATACCCTCTACCCGCTCCAGGTCGGCTACAAGCCGCGCGGCCAGTCGGGCATCGAGGTCAGCGACTGGTTCCCCGAGGTCGGCTCGTGCGTGGACGACATGGCCGTCGTCCGCTCGCTCTGGACCACCGACAACGACCACGGCGCGCAGCTCCAGTTCCACACCGGCCGCCACGTCCTGGAAGGCCCCTTCCCTTCGATCGGGTCCTGGGTGCGCTACGGGCTGGGTTCGCTCAACGACGACCTCCCCCAATTCGTCGTCCTGGGCGACCCCATCGCCGATTGCTGCGGGGGCGCCAACGGCCACGGGGCCAACTACCTCGGCCCCGAGTACGACGGCATCCGTCTCGAGATCGACCCCGCCGCGCCACTCCCCTTCGCCTCCCCCGGCAAGGACGTCTACATCGAGGAGCAGCGCGACGAGTTCGAGCTGCTGGGCAAGCTCAACCGGATGTCCGCAGTGCGCTACCCGGACGACCCGGCGCTCCGCGCCCGGATCAAGTCCTATGAGCTCGCCTTCCGGATGCAGATGGCCGTGCCCGACGTGGTCCGCTTCTCCGAGGAGAGCCCGCAGACGCAGGCCCTTTACGGCCTGGACAACGCCACCACCAAGACCTTCGGCCAGCAGTGCCTGGCCGCCCGCAGGCTCGTCGAGCGTGGCGTTCGGTTCGTCCAGATCTTCCACGGCGGCAACGGCGGCGCAGGGGCCTGGGACAGCCACTCGGGCCTGAAAGCGGGGCACTCGGCCCTCTGCGGCCAGGTCGACCGGCCCATCGCTGGCCTGCTCAAGGACCTGAAGCGGCGGGGCATGCTCGACGACACCATGGTCGTCTGGGCCACCGAATTCGGCCGGACCCCGGGCAGCGAGGGGGCCGACGGCCGCGACCACCACCCGTTCGGCTTCAGCGCCTGGATGGCCGGCGGCGGCATCAAAGGGGGAGTCGTCCACGGCGCCACCGATGAGCTGGGCTACCACGCGGTCGAAGATCGCCACTACGTCACCGACATCCACGCCACCGTCCTGCACCAACTCGGCCTCGACCCCCGCAATCTGGAGATCCCCGGCCAGAAGCGGCTGGAGATCGACTACGGCCGGCCCATCCGCCAGATCATCGCCTGAACCCTGGCCCGGCGCCCCGGTGCACGTTACATTTCCCCGCGTGCGCCGCGCCGTGCCCGGCCCGCGCCCCTCGCGCCCAATCCATCACTCGACTAACGCCCGTCGACACGGAGCCTGCCATGCAGCGCCGCGACTTCCTCAAGCAAGCCGGCGTCGCCGCGGCGGCCTCCTCGCTCGCCACCGGCCCGTTCATCCACGCCGCCGACAAGGCCGGGACCCAGACCCCGGTGATCGGCAAGGGTGAGCATCAGTACGAATGCCACCACGGCTGGGGCACCCTGCCCGACTCGATCAAGTGGGAGACCACCCACGGAGTCACCGTCGACAAAGACGGATTCGTCTACATCAAGCACCAGGGTAACGCCCAGACGCCCGTCGACACGATCGTCGTCTTCGACCCCGACGGCAAGTACGTCCGCTCATTCGGCAAGGGAATTTACCCGGGCGGCCACGGCATTGACCTCCGCGACGAGGGGGGGACGCAGTATCTCTATCTCTGCGACGTCGCCCACCGCAAGGTCCTGAAAACCGACCTCAAGGGCGCGGTCGTCTGGACCAAGGGCTTCCCGGAGGAGTCGGGCGTCTACAAGAGCGAAGATGGCTTCCGCCCCACCAACGTCGCCTTCGCCCCCGACGGCGGTTTCTACGTGGCCGACGGCTACGGATCGAACTATATCCATCAGTACGACAAGGCCGCGAAGTGGGTCCGCACCTGGGGTGGCACCGGCGACGCGCCGGGCCAGTTCAAGACCCCGCACGGCCTCTGGCTCGACGACCGTCCAGGTCGCGAGCCCTCGCTGGTCGTGGCCGACCGGGCCAACGCCCGCCTCCAGTATTTCACGCTCGACGGCAAGCCCCTCTCTGTCGTGAGCGAGGTCCTCTTCCCCGCCCACCTCGACATCCGAGGGGATGTGCTCCTCGTCCCCGACCTTCACGCACGCGTCTCCCTCTTCGACAAGGACAACAAGGTCATCGTCCACCTGGGCGACGACCCCGCCTGGCTCGCCGAGGTCAAGAAGTTCAAGATCCGCGGCGACGCCTCGACCTGGATGCCGGGCAAGTTCGTCCACCCGCACGACGCCTGTTTCGACCGCGACGGCAACATCTTCGTCACCGAATGGGTCACCACCGGCCGCGTCAGCAAGCTCCGCAAGGTGAGCTGACCCGGACAACCATCCAGTCGGCCGGCCTCCCACTAAGTGCGGGGCCGGCCGACTCGGAGGATGCTCGACACCATGAATCCCGGGGCATTCGATCGCCTCGCCCCGCGCATCTTTACCGCCCTGCTCTGCCTCTACGCCCCCTACGCCTGGCTGGCCTTCACGTCGCACCCGCTGGACGCCTACCGCCTCCACTGGATCAAGATGTGGCCGATTCTGCCGGGCCTGCTGGTTGGCGTCATCCCGGCGGTGCACCGACAGCCGGATTGGGTCGGATTTTCGGCGATGGGGCTGGCCACGGTTTCCATCCTGGGACTCGTCGCCCTGCTTCTGTCGAAAGGACGCCGCCTGGCGATCGGCACCCTCGTCGTGGCCGGGTTACTCTCATGTCTCAATTCAATGCTCGCCAACGGCCTCTTCTGGTTCTGAACCGTATCCCCGTTGCATAACCATCGCGTTCTCCGAGCGACAGGATCCGCCCAGTGATCATCAAGTTTCGCATCGTGTTGCAGCTTACCGGCCTGCTCGCCCTGCTGCTCGCCCGGCCCGCCACATCCGTCGCTCAGGACGCGCCTACGCCGCCCGCCGCCGTCAAGGCGGGCGATCGCGTGGCCTGGATCGGCAGTTCCTCGACCAACATCGGCGTCTGGCCCCGGACCGTCGAGTTCCTCCTGCGCACGCGGCACCCTTCGCTGAAGCTGGAATTCAAGAAGTTCAGCACCGGCGGGGGGACCTTCGCCACCGGGCTGGCCAACCTCGACGCCTGGCTGAACGCCTTCCCCCCCACGCTCGTCGTCTTCAACTACGGAGGCAATGACGCCGGGGCCGGCCGCGCGGGTCTGGCCAACTATCTGGAAACGATGGGCAAGTGCATCGATAAGGCCAGGGCGGCGGGCGCCCGCGTGATCCTGGTCACCCCGCAGGCCGCCGACACGCGCAAGTCGGGCGTCTCCGCGGCGAAGAAGCGGACCCTCTATGCCGAGACGATGCTCGAGCAGGGCCGCCTCCGCGGCTGGCCGGTCGTCGACATCCACCACCCGCTCGAAACCCTGCAACTGGCCAACCAGAAGATCAACCCGTCCTACTCGATCCTCAAGGACAAGATCCACCTGACCGACCCCGCCTACGTCGCCTGGGGCTTCCTGTTCTTCGACCGCCTGAACCTCCCCCTGGCCCGCAGTGAAGCCGCCATCTCGGCCGATGGCAGGGTCGTTGCCACCGTGCATTGCGCCATCGAGGCGGCCGAGTCGAAAGACGGTGTCCTCGCATTCACGCGTATCGACGAGGTCCTGCCCCTCCTCCCCCCCGGGCCGCTCCCCCCTCGCCACTCGGCGCCGCTCGAAGCCCACTCACGCTACCTCCTTCAAGTCGAAGGGTTGTCTCCCGGCAACTACGAGATCCGCTGCGAAGGACGGCAGATCGGCGTCGTCCCTGCCGAGACCCTGTCCGACGGCCTGAACCTGAACACCCTCCTGCTCGACGACGGCCAGGAAGCCCCGTGGACCGCACTCGCCAGGGATCTCTGGGAAGGTCGTCGGCTCGAAGAGATCGGCAAGACTCGCTGGCGATTCGAAATCCGACGACGCTGAGTGAAATCATGATACTCCGATCCACCCTGCCCGGTGGATGCGGGCGCCTCGTCGCCTTCCTCGGGGCCTTCGCGATCGCCCTGATCCTGATCGCGAAGCTGCCCCGACAGGGTGCACGATCGGTCGACGTCGCGACACTCCTGGCCATCGATTCTTCCCGTTCGCCGTCCCGGTTAGGATCGTCTCCTTGCTCCGGAGAGCGGGCTGACGCTCAACGCGGAGGGCCGCCCCGCGCCGCGTCTTGCAACCGGCCGTTCCTCGCGATCTGGGCGTCGATCTCTTCCAGACCCAGGCTCTTGATCATGGTGCCGATCGAGGTTTGTGGGTCGTTCGACCAGAACAGGCCGATGTCCTCGCGGCGGTCGTAGTGGTAGCCGACCCGGTCGCCATACTTCTCGGTCAGGGCCTTGCCGTCGTTCAATCCGGCCGACCAGCCGAGCAAGGCGTGGCTCAGATCCAGTTCTTTGACGAGAACGGTCTCGGGCGACTCGATCTGCGCGGCGACCATCCCGGTCGGCTCGAAGACGGTCGCGTCCTCGCGGTAGGTGCTCGAGACGATGTAATACCGATGGGTCCCCGCCCTCGACGCGGGCTGCTTGGTGGAGGGCGAGGCGGTCGGCCAGACGACGATCTCGGCCCCCTTCTCGGCCAGGGCCTTCCAGCCATCCTCGTAAACCATGTCCCAGCAGATCTGGATGCCGAGCTTGCCGAAGTCGCACTCGAACACCGGGAACTCGCGGCCCGGCGTGATCCCCCCTTCCAGATTGTCGACCCCGACCCAGGCGACCGGGTGCACCTTGCGATAGATGCCCGCGACCTCGCCCTTGCGGTCGAACAGCACGGCCGAATTCGAATAGGTGGTTCCCGCCGGCGTATCCTCGACCAGATCCATCGTGGCAACCAGATAGGTCGAATACTTGCGTGCCAGAGCCCCGAAGGCCTCGCGCACGGGCCCTACCAGCCGGATCGACCGCGTCGAGGCGGGGCCTCCGCTCGCCGTCGCCGCGGTCTCGGGAAGGATGACCAGGTCGAGCCCGCGCCCAGGATAGGACTGCTCCGCCTTCCGGGCCATTGTGTCGACCAGATCCACCAGCGCGGCCATCCGTTTTTCTTGCCCGGCGTCGCCGGCGGGCCCGCTCGATCGGAAGATCGCCGTGCCGACGATGACCTTGCGCGGCAGCCCCTCGGCCTTCGACACCCGGCGAGCAGGCTCAGCGGCCCCGACCGCGCCGACGAGCGTGGCCCATGCGACGATCATCATCAAGGCAGGATTCATGGGTTCCTCTCCGCGAATCGTCCGAAAGCCAGGGTCAAGCACGCAAAAAACGCATTCCCCGGGACGGCCTGGGAAAACCGCCCCGGGGAACCACGGGTCAACCGATCGGCGAGGGGGTAGACCCGCCGGGTGCGATCACTTCTCGCCCTTCTTGGACGCGGCCTTGCGGTACGTCTCCAGGGTCTCGGCGAACTGCTTCAGGACCGGGTTATCCTTGTCCTTGATCGACTCCTGGGCGAGCTTCAGCGCCTTCTCCTCGGTGGCCAGGGCCCCCTCGGCGTCGCCGTTGCGGAACTGGGCGGCGGCCAGAGTATCGAGGTTAGCCGGGTCGTCCTTGGAGACCTCGGTCGAACGCCGGGCGATCTTCAGCGCCAGCTCGGCCAGCTTGGGATCGAGATCGCCCGTCCGCTTGGGGTCGACCAGGACCCAGGCGAGGTTGTTCAGGTAGGGGGCATTATCCTTGTAAGTCTCGAACAACTCGTTGCCCAGGGTCAGGGCCGGCTCGATCTCGCCGCTCTGGCCCAGGGCGGCGAACTTCACCCAGCCGAACTCCTTGGCCAGCTCGGCGTCGCCGCTGGTCCCTTCCTCGATCGCCGCGAGCGTTCCCTTGTAGTCCTTCTGCTGGTAGGCGGTGAAGACCTTGCGGCGGACGCCACTCAACTTGCGTTCCTTGGTCTTCTCGGCCAGGCGTTCCTTGCCCACGCGGGCGGCATCCCAGTCGCCTGCGACGATCTTCTCCAGGGGCTTGTCCATCTCCATCGGGTGGCCGATCCAGGCGATCTTGCCGTCATTGATGATGAACGAGGTGGGAATCCCGTTCTCCTCGGCTGCCTTCAGCCACCCTTTGGCCATCCCCCCTTCGTTGGGCTCGCTCTTCTCAGCCACGGCGTCGAGCGCGACGCCGTAGTCCATCTTGTCGCCCATCTCCTTGAGGAAGGGCTCGACCAGGTCGGTGTCATTCTCCCAGACGTCGACGCCCACGAATCGGACGCCCTTCTCCTTGTACTTGTGGGCCAGCTCGGTGACGTGCGGGATGCTCGCCCGGCAGGGACCGCACCAGGTCGCCCAGAACTCGACGACGTACGTCTTGCCGGGCTCGAACGTGTCGAACTTCTCACCCTTGACCCACTTCGAGACGGTCAACGGGGGCGCCGGGTCGCCGACGTTGAGGATCTCGCCGGCCGAGGCGACAACCGGGGCGGCCCACGCGATGAGCGCGGCGAGACGGACGAGGTGTTGACGCATGGGAGGGTCTCACATGCCCGAGGCCGGCGTGCCCCACCGAACGATTCGATGGGCGGCACGCACGACAGATGTCACGGCGATTCCACGGTAATCCCGCGCCATCCGGGCCGCAACGGGTGCAGAGACTAGGAGCGGGAGCGCGAGCTGGTGTCGAATCCCTTGGGCTCGGGGGTCTGATCGTTGATGATCTTCCAGGTCTCGCCCATCTCGCGGTAGGCGTCGAAGTTGATCGCCTTGTAGCCGACATCGAGCTGGGGCGTGGCGATCGGCTTGCCGCCGGCGATCATCGAGTCCATCGCGGCGTCGAGCAGGCCGGTCGTCAGCAGCGTGCGCTCGACCGGGTAGGGCGCATTGCCATCGCGGAAGTGGGCCTGAATCGCGTGCGACAGCGCCCGGAAGAGGTTCCGGTTCTGCCAGGGGCCGACGTTGAACTGGGTCGCCCGCGGCGCCGTCTCGCCTTCCAGTTGGCAGGCGAAATTCCAGCGGGTCGCGCTGGAGCCCAGCCGCAGGACGATCCCGCGCAGGCCGTCCCGATAGGTGACGAGCAGTCCTTGGGACTTGTGCGAGGCGAAGTCCTTCGTCTTGACCAGCTCGCGGATGGTGGGCGTGCCCGGGCCCAGCTCGGCGACCATCGCGGCGTCGGCCAGCTCGGTCGACCAAAGGCCGTCGTCGGCCGCCTTCCAGAGTGCGTCGTCGGTAAGGAGCGCGACCTCGGAGACGCCGGTCTCCCCCCCCTTGCGAGACTCGGTCATCGATTGCAGGACTTCGAGCCCGTGGAAGCCGTACGACTCCACGCCGCCGCCGTGCACCGAGACGGCGCCCAGCCATTTCGCCCCCGCGGGAAGGGACAGCGGCGGCCGCCTCTCGGCCAGCGGCACCGAACTTCCCGCCATGAAGGGGATCTTCAGCCGCACGGCGGTGTCGTACATCTCCTTCGCCCAGTCATACCGATACGACAGGTGCTTGTCATTGAAGACGGGGACCGGCCTGCCCGACTCCTCGATGACGGCGGCGATGGCGTCGAAGAACCGCTTGCGGGGATATTCCATCTGCCCCTTGGCGTTGACCGGATACGTGCCGTGCTCGCCGATGGAGAGCACTGCGTCGACGGCCAGCGACTTGCCACCGCACTTCAGGGCCTCAGCGATGGTCGGATAGATCGGGATTTTGTACTCGCGAGAGACCTCGCGCGACATCTCCTTGGCGGGGAACTGGTCGACGTACAACGCCACCACGTCCATGCCCGACTCGGTCTTCTTGCCGTTGAAGAGATAAGGCTCCAGGAAGTTTTCCAGGATCACGTGGGCATGGCTGCGATAGGTGAGCTCGGTGATCACCGCCGCAACCTTCAGGCGCGAGCCGGGGGCCGCGGCCTTCAGGGGCGTCGCCAGGCCGGGCAGCGTCAGGCCGGCGCCAAGGCCGAGGCCGAGTTCGCCCAGGAAACGCCGGCGTGTGCGTTGCGCATGACTACTCATGGGAGGGTGGACCTCGGGGTGGTGGAAGGCGGGCAGGCGAAGCGGGGAGGGACACGAACGGCGGGAGGCCCGTCGTCGAGTCCTCGGGGGAGGAGGGCCGAAGGGGAGAGGATCGGCTTGGTTTCGAGTCTACTCGGCGCGCAGCCACCATCCCAGCCCCGACCGGGAGGTCGGGGGCGAGACGGCGGCCGGTCTCATGGCTCGCGAGCGATCAGGCAGGCTGGCCGGGGGCCACGCCTTCGCCTCGTAGACGCCTGAGCTGGTCGCGGACCAAGGCGGCCTCTTCGAAGTCTTCCAGCTCGACGGCCACTGCCAGCTGCTGCTCTAGACGCTGGAGGGGGCCGACCGGGCGGTCACGCTCAAGCTCGCGGCGCCAGCGGAGCAGGAACCCCAACTCCATGCAGTCGGCCTCGCGGGTCGCCTGGTCGTACTCTTCCAGGAACACGCGGATGGCCGCGATGCCCGCGTCGACGGCACCGATCGCCTCGGCGTGGTCGTTCAAGGCCAACGCCTGCAGGGCCTTGGCTCGCGCGTGCATCATCGTGACGTAAGGCCGATACTGGTCGAACTGGAGCTTGTCGAAAGGCCGGGTGGCGTGGCGCCTGACGAACTCGAAGAGCCTCAGGTTGCGCGCCGTGTCGCGGGCCACCAGGTCGTACCGCTCCAGGTGGAACGCGGCCAGATAACGCTGGTAGTACTGGACCCCCTCGCGCATCAAGGCGGCGCACTCGGGAGCATCAAGCTCGAAGTCGGTGACCGAGCCGCTGCTGGTGGCCTCGGCAACCCGTGCCTCCAGGGCGTCGAGCAGCGACTCCTTGCCCTCGGGCCGGCCACCGTCGGGGCGACCGTCGAGTTCCATCTGGAGCAGCCCCAGATCCACCCGCGTCTGGATCTTATCCCGGCCGTCGTCGCCGGCCACGATCCGCACCGGCATCTCGTCGGGGTCGAATTCCCAGGCGGATAGGATCGTGCTGATGTCTTTGCTCAAGGCGATCCCTCCGAAGTGCGAGCGAGGCCGGCCGGTCGCCTCGATCGGGCGGGCCGGCGTGGGCCGCCGCATTCACCCTGGAAGTGTAGGCGGGAATCGACGGCGGGACAACCGACAACGCACGGCGCCGCGCGGCCCGTCCTCCAAGGGCGGGCCGCGCGGCGTCGCGGAAGGTCATCGGATGTGGGCAAGCGGACAGGCCGCGGCGAGAGTCCCTCTCAGGCCTCATTGCCGTCGTGGATCATCGGCTCGAGTTCCTTCGTGTTACGCTCGACGGCCAGGACGATCGTCCGCTCCTCGACCCCGTCCACGCTCGTCGCCACGGCAGGGATAATCTGGCGTGCGTCGGGCATGCTGAAACGGACGGTGAACGTGCCGTCGGGACGCACAGGGACGTGCTCGCCCTGCAAGGTGACGCGGGCCGTCGGCTCCGTCGAGCCGTAGACGATCAGCTCGGCATCCAGTTCAAAGTGGAAGCCACGGGAGAGCAGCAGGCCGGCCGTGCCCAGGCCCTGCACAGACGGGTTGTACATGGGACGTCGCAGGCGTTCCTCGAACAGCTCGCGAAGGTCGTTGGAGACCCCCGAGCCGTTGGGCCCGCCCGACTGGTTGTAGATCTTCTGGAACTGCTCCTGGACGCTCGCCCAGTTCTCATCCAGGTGGTCGGTCACGCCCGCCTTGGGGGTGCTCACCACGTTGGACCGGGCCAGGACGAAGAACTTGCCGCGCCTCGACAGGTAGCCGATGTCGATCCGGAAGGACCGGGGCGGCGTCGTCACGTCGATGTACCAGTTGTTGACCCCGCCGTGGATCTCGATGTCCCGGAGGTGCCGCTCGCTGGCGCTGGTGGTGTCCTCGCTGGTCACGTCGAAGACGCGCAGGATTGGCCGGGCGCCATGCCAATCCTGCCCCAGGGCGGCCTGCGCCCGAGCCAGGGTTGACCGGCTCAGCTCCCAGTGGACGTGGAGCCAGTACGGGTCGCGGACCATCGCCACGATCCGATCCTTCACGGCGGCATGGTCCAGCGCCCTGGGGGGGAAGACCGCCAGGGGCCGGGTCGCCAGCGAGGTCGCCTGCGACGCAGCGGGTCGGCGCGTGGACGAAGCCGCCTTGGGCTTCGGCTTCTCGCGATCGGCCGGTTTACTTCCTTCGATGCGCGACGCCGACGGCGGCAGGCTGAGCGCACGGATCAATTGATCCTTACGCATCGCGTGCCATCCGACGATCCCCTGGTCCTTGGCCATCCGGGCCAGGACCTTCTTGTTACTGTCCTTCAAAGATTCGACGGTCATGCGGGACCACTCCGTCACCGCCGGCGGCTCGCGCGTTCAGCCGCGGGCGATCCGAGGACTCGGGGATTCCTCCATGAGTGGGCCGATCCGGAAAACTCCCTGCCTCCCGGACTGCGCGGCCGACCACTCCTTGAGGAGAGGCCGGTCGCCGACGATTCGCACGCAAATACCCCCGGCGATCGAAGATCGAAGCCAACAAAAAAGGCGGCCGTCCCCACCGCATGTCGCGGAGGACGCCGCCTCAGTCGGGGCAAACCGTGGTGATCCAACAAGCGGGTGGAATCATCTCGACCCCATGTCGGCCTTGGGTCACGAATCGTCAAGCTAACGCCGTACTACCAGCCTGCTTGGAGATATCAAACTTCGGATGAATTGTCAAGCACGAAACACCTGAGGGTGTCCGACTTCGGACAGATCCGCCCCGTTGCAACGCTCAGACACCCCCCGCATGCCCGATTCGACCTCGACCAAACCGGCGGAATCCCCAAGGCTTATCGCCACGACCTCGACATTGTGAAAAATTTCTCGAAGAATCTTCCAGGGTGTTGACAGCCCCTGGACGCGACGGGTAAAACCTCTTTCATCGAGGCAGACTCTCCCCCCGCGGATCACGCAGAGTGCCGACCCCTCCGACTCGCCGCGGCCCCTCGGGCCGCAGGCTGGCCGCGGGGCGTCCGTCCGGGGCTGAGGGGGAAGGATGATTGACATGCCGGAACCGATCCGCCGCTCGTCCTTGTCTGTCGGCATGGACTGGGCCTCCCGGGTGACCACGATCGGGCTGGAGTTCAGTCTCCCGGCCCTGGCCGGCGTCGCTCTGGACCGGTGGCTGGGCATTAAGCCCTGGGGCGTGCTCGTCGGTTTCGCCCTCGGCTTTGCCGTCGGCATGGCCCATCTGCTCAAGATCGCCAAGACTGGGATCGGGCCCGGAGCCGACGACCGGCCGGCCTGACCTTCGACGGGCACCAGACACAACCTCCGAAGCCGACGCTCGACGCAGGGCGTCGAACTCTCCGCCGACCATGGATCCAACCGGGACGCCCCCTCTCATGGCCGAAGGTCACAGCCACAACCCGCTCGACCACGTCATCGACCATAACTCGATCGAGCTGCCGTTCTGGGACATCCAACTCCCGAATGTCCTCGGCCTGCAGATCACCCGGTTCATGGTGATGGAACTGCTGGCGGCGGTGCTCATCGCCCTCATCGTCATCCCGCTGGCGCGTCATATCGCGCGGTCGCCGGTGACCCGGGGGCCGATCAAGAATCTCTTCGAGACGCTGCTCCTGTTCGTGCGGGACCAGGTGGCCAGGCCGGCCATCGGCGGCCACGACGCCGACAAGTACGTCCCGTATCTCTGGACGCTCTTCTTCTTCGTCCTGACTTGCAACCTGCTGGGCATGGTCCCCGGCGGGGCGTCGGCCACGGGCAATATCAACGTCACGGCCGTGCTGGCCGTCATGACGCTGGGCACCGTGATCCTGGCGGGCAGCCGGGCGATGGGGCCCGTCGGCTTCTGGGTCGGCATCGTGCCGCACCTGGACGTCCCGGCCCTGCTCAAGCCGCCGCTCTGGGGCCTGATGTTCCTGATCGAGGTGGCGGGCCTGTTCATCCGGCACATCGTGCTGGCCGTCAGGCTCTTCGCCAACATGATGGCCGGGCACATCGTGCTGGCGGTCATCCTGGGCTTCATCCTGGTGGTGGAGCACAGCAATCTGTTCGCGGTGGTGATGCCGGCGAGCATCGTCGGCTCGGTGGCCCTGAGCCTGCTCGAACTCTTCGTCGCGTTCCTCCAGGCCTACATCTTCACCTTCCTGTCGGCGTTGTTCATCGGCTCGGCGGTGCACCCGCACTGATCGATCCCGGCGGGTGGGCGAAGGCCGTCGGGATCGGTCCGACGCAACAGCCCCATGCCCGCCTCGGCCCCTGAAACCGGGCGAGGGACGCTCCCTCACCCCACCCCGGCGGACCATCGATCGGCCCGCCGCACCCGGCAGCACCCTGACCTGTGGAGCTTCGTCCGCGATGAAACTCGTGAAGACCGCCGCCCTCGCCATCGTCTCCCTCGCCTTGATGCAGGCCCAGGTCATGGCCCAGGCCACCGCCGGCACCGCCGCCGTGGTCGCGTATCCGTTCTCCGACCTCCGCGCCCTGGCCGTCGGCCTGGTCATCATCGGCGCCGCGGCCGGCATCGGCGGCCTGACCAAGGCGGCCGTCGAGAGCATGGCCCGCCAGCCCGAGACCGCCTCCAACATCCAGACGGCCATGATCATCTCGGCCGCGCTGATCGAAGGCGTCACGTTCTTCGCCCTGATCATCATCGGCTTCATCCTGGCCGGTTGATCCCGGGCCACCAAGGGCGGGCCGCCCTCGTCTCGAACCGGCCCGCCCGCCCAGGCCCTCGTCACTCCGCGTCGCGGCGTGCCGGGGCGGCCCGGGGTGCAATCCCGTGTCCGCCCGTCGCGTCGAACCCAAGCCCGACCGGTCTCGCCTCACGAGGTCTCCTCCCATGTCCCGGCTCTCGAACCTGGCGCTCGCGCTGATGCTGCTCGGCGTGGCCCTGGCGCCGGCCCGACCGGCCCGGGCGCAGGCCGCCGACGGGCACTCGCCGGCCGCGATCGCCAAGCACGCCTCCGACGAGGTCGCCCACGCCGAGGCCACGGCCCACACCGCCGTCGCCGAACACGCCGCCGCCGCCGAGGCCAAGTCGCCCAATATCCTCGCCGTGCAGCTCCCGCTGGCCGTCTGGACCGCCGTCGTCTTCCTCGGCCTGCTCGCCGTCCTCGGCAAGTTCGCCTGGAAGCCGCTGATGACCGCCATGCACCAGCGCGAGGAGCACCTCGAACACGTCCTGCTGGACACCGAAAAGGCCCGCAACGCCAGCGAGCAGCTGCTCCTCGAGCACAAGCGGCTCATGGACCAGGTTGCCCAGCAGCACCAGGCCATCCTCGTCAAGGCCCGCCAGGAGGCCGAGGTCGTCGCCAACGACATCGTCCAGAAGGCCCAGGCCGAGGCCGAGGCGTCCAAGGTCCGTGCCCAGCGCGACATCAGCACGGCCCGCGACGAGGCCCTCGACCAGATCTGGACCAAGACCGCCGACCTGGCCGTCTCGGTCGCCGGCAAGGTCCTCTCCCGGTCGATCGGCGACGACGACCATCGCCGGCTCGTCGAGATGGCCACGAATGAGCTGCCCGCAGCCAACGGCCATGGGGGCCACTCATGACCGAGACCGCCCCCGAGGTCTACCACCGCACCATCCTCGACGATGCGGCGCCCGAGCTGACACGCAACTACGCCGAGGCCCTGGTCAACGTCGCGCAGAACGGGGATGACGCCTCGGCGCTGCTCGACGAGCTCGACGAGCTGGTGGCCGACATCTTCGTGGCCAACCGCCGGTTCGCCTCCATGCTCAGCTCACCGGCCCTGTCGACGAGCGACAAGGACCGGATCCTGTCGGAGACGTTCGGCGGTCGCGCCTCGGACACACTGACCAGGTTCCTCCGGGTGCTCAACCAGCACGGCCGGCTGGACCTGCTCGGCCCCGTCTCGCGCAAGGCCAGGGCGATCCTCGACGGCCGGCTCAATCGCCGCCCGGTCTCGATCCGCTCGGCCGTCGCGCTGGACGAGTCGCAGCAGTCGGCCTTGTATGACCGGCTGGCCGCGATGCTGGGCGCCACACCCGTGCTGAGCCTGGCCGTCGACCCCTCGCTGATCGGCGGCCTGGTGATCCAGGTCGGCGACGACGTCTACGACGCCTCGGTCAAAAGTCGACTTGAGAAACTCAGGCAGGGCCTGATCGAAGGGAAGACGCATGAAATTTCGAGCCGACGAGATCACTTCAGTCATTCAGCGTGAGATCGAGCAGTTCGAGGCCGGCGTCGCGCGGTCCGAAGTCGGCCGGGTCCTCGAGGTCGGCGACGGCATCGCCCGCATCCACGGGCTCTCGGGCGTCATGACCGGCGAGATGGTCTCCTTCGCCAACGGCGTCAAGGGCGTGGCACTGAACCTCGAAGAGTCGAGCGTCGGCGTCATCATCCTGGGCGACTTCACGGGCATCCGCGAGGGCGAGACGGTCACCGCCACCGGCGAGCTGCTGCGCGTCCCGGTCGGCGAGGCGATGGTCGGCCGGGTGGTCAACCCGCTCGGCGCGCCGATCGACAACAAGGGTCCGATCGTCACCGAGCACAGCCGCCTGGTCGAGTCGATCGCCCCGGGCATTGCCGCCCGGCAGCCCGTCGACGAGCCGATGCAGACCGGCCTGAAGGCCGTCGATGCGATGACGCCCATCGGCCGCGGCCAGCGTCAGCTCATCATCGGCGACCGCAAGACCGGCAAGACCGCAATCGCCATCGACGCCATCCTCAACCAGAAGGGGACCGGCGTCATCTGCGTGTACGTCGCCGTCGCCCAGAAGGAATCGACGACCGCCGCGCTCGTGGAAGTCCTTCGCCAGAACGGCGCGATGGACTACACCATCGTCGTCGCCTCAGGCGCCAGCGACCCGGCCCCGTTGCAGTACCTGGCCCCCTACGCCGGCTGCGCCATGGCCGAGTACTTCATGTACGAGAAGGGGGGCGCCACCCTCGTTGTGTACGACGACCTCTCCAAGCAGGCCGTCGCCTACCGCGAGCTGTCGCTGCTGCTCCGCCGCCCGCCGGGCCGCGAAGCCTACCCCGGCGACGTCTTCTACGCCCACAGCCGCCTGCTCGAGCGTTCGGCCAAGCTGGCCAACAAGTACGTCATCGTGCCCGAGTCGCACGACCCCAAGGCCCTGATCGAAGATTCGGCGGGTGTCGACGGCAAGGTCTACATCGGCGTGCCTGGCGCCGAAGAGGCGGCCCATGCGCTGAAGGAGCACTTCTCGCAGGGCCACAAGGTCGTCAAGACGACCAATTCAGGCGGCTCGCTCACCGCGCTGCCGATCATCGAGACGCTTGAGGGTGAGGTCTCGGCCTACATCCCCACCAACGTCATCTCGATCACCGACGGCCAGATCTACCTCCAGCCCGACCTCTTCTTCGCCGGCGTCCGCCCGGCCATCGACGTCGGCATCAGCGTCTCACGCGTGGGCGGCAAGGCCCAGATCGGCGCGATGCGCAAGGTCGCCGGCGGCCTCCGCCTCGACCTGGCCGCATTCCGCGAGCTGGAAGCCTTCGCGCAGCTCGGTACCGAGCTGGACAAGGCCACGCAGCTCCAGCTCGACCGCGGCTACCGCATGGTCGAGCTGCTGAAGCAGCCGCAGTACCAGCCGCTCAACGCCGTCGACCAGGCGATGAGCATCTACGCCGGCTCGGAGGGCTTCCTCGACGAAGTCCCGATCAAGGACGTCCAGCGGTTCGAACGGGAGTTCCTCCATTTCGTCCGCGACGCCAAGCCCGCGCTCCGCGAGCAACTGCTCAAGGAGAAGAAGTTCAACGACCAGATCATCTCGGAGCTGAAGGCCGCCCTGAACGAGTTCAAGGCAGCCTTCCGCCCCACTGCCGTCCTGGTGAAGACCGCCGCCGTCGCGGCGGTCTGACCCAAGAGACGAGACGCGGCCCCCCGAGCCCTCTTCCCGCCGCGCCCGCGCGGCGGGAAGAGGGCCGCACCGAACCCGGACGCTCCGACGCAGCTCCACGCGAGATCCCCCGATGGCCAAGGCCCGCGCGATCATCAAGCGCCGCAAGTCGGTGCAGAACATCCGCAAGATCACCCGGACGATGGAGCTGATCGCCACCGCCCGATTCAAGAAGGCGCTGGATCGCGCCACCGAGGCCGAGGCCTACACTCGCAAGATCGCCGAGCTGGTGGCCGACCTGGGAGCGACGGCGCAGAACGTCAGCCACCCCTTGCTCGAGCCCAGGGCCGAGGTCAAGCGGTCGCTGATCCTGGTGCTCACCTCCAACCGCGGGCTGGCCGGCGGATACAACGGCAACGTGATCCGCGCCGCCACTCGCACCTATTTCGACGAGCAGGCCGAGGGCGTCTCCACCTCGGTGGAAGTCGCCGGTAAGCGCGGGATCTCCTACTTCCGGTTCCGCGGAATCCCCACCGACGCGTCGTTCACCCAGTTCGACGACAAGCCGCAGTTCGAGGAGATCGACGCGATCGCCGAGCGTTACATCGGCCTCTACGTCCGCGGCCAGATCGACCGGCTCCAGGTCGTCTACACCAAGTTCATCAACGCGTCCAGGCAGCAGGCCGTCGTCACCACACTGCTGCCGATGACCGCCGTTGAAGTCGCCGAGACCCCCGCCCCGATCCGCCACTCCGCCGCCTTCGCGGCGAAGGCCGAGACGCCGGCCGCCAGGCGCGTTCCCTACGAGTTCGAGCCCGACGCCCGCTCGATCCTCGAAGAGATCGTCCCCGTCTCGTTCAAGGTCCGGCTGTTCAAGTGCTTCCTCGACGCGGCCGTCAGCGAGCAGATCGCCCGGATGGTCGCCATGCGGGGGGCGACCGAGAACGCCGACTCGATGGTCAAGTCGCTCACCATGCTCTACAACCGGGCCCGCCAGGCCCAGATCACCGGCGAGTTGGCCGAGATCATCGGAGCCGCCGCGGCCCTCGAATAATCGACCCTCGCTCCGCCCCGCCCGACCGCCCGCACCAGTGACCGGCGCGGCGGGCACCCCGGATCTCACGCAGACACCAGACGGCTCAAACGCACAGTCAGACACAGAGGAAGGGATCAGACGCCCATGGCCACCGCGACCGCGACGGGACGGATCGCCCAAGTGATCGGCTCGACCTTCGACGCCGAGTTCGACGAAGGGCACCTGCCGGAGATCTACAACGCCATCGTCGTGGACACCGACCAGAAGGGCGTCCGGATCCACCTGGTCGGCGAGGTCCAGCAGCACCTCGGCGGCAACCGGGTGCGCTGCGTGGCCCTGGGCTCGACCGACGGCCTGGTCCGCGGCATGCCCGTCCAGGACACCGGCGGGCCCGTCAGCGTCCCCGTCGGAAAGGGGACCCTCGGCCGCGTCTTCAACCTGCTCGGAGACCCGATCGACGGTCGCGGCTCGGTCCCCCATGAAGAGCGCTGGCCAATCCACCGCGACCCTCCTCGGTTCGACGAGTTGTCCCCCAAGACCGAGATGCTGGAAACCGGCATCAAGGTCATCGACTTGCTCACCCCGTTCGTCCGCGGCGGCAAGATCGGCCTCTTCGGCGGTGCCGGGCTGGGCAAGACGGTCATCCTCACCGAGCTGATCGCCCGCATCGCCAAGGTGCACAGCGGCTACTCGGTCTTCGCCGGGGTCGGTGAGCGCACCCGCGAGGGGAATGACCTCTGGCTGGAAATGCAGGAGACCAAGATCGGCTCCTCCGGCAAGAGCGTCATCGACAGCACCGTCATGTGCTTCGGCCAGATGAACGAGCCCCCCGGCGCCCGCCTCCGCGTCGCCCTCTCGGCGCTGACCATGGCCGAGTGGTTCCGCGACTCGACCGGTGCCGACACCCTGCTGTTCATCGACAACATCTTCCGGTTCAGCCAGGCCGGCTCCGAGGTCTCGGCCTTGCTGGGCCGGATGCCGTCGAACGTCGGCTACCAGCCCACGCTGGCCACCGAGATGGGTGCGCTCCAGGAGCGGATCACGTCCACCAACAAGGGGGCCATCACGTCGGTGCAGGCCGTCTACGTCCCGGCCGACGACATGACCGACCCCGCGCCGGCTACCACCTTCGGCTTCCTCGACGCCTTCATCGTCCTCTCGCGGTCGATCTCCGAGAAGGGGATCTACCCGGCCGTCGACCCGCTCGGCTCGTCCTCCCGAATTCTCGACCCGCAATACGTCGGCGAAGAGCATTACGAGGTCGCCCGCCGCGTCCAGACAATCCTCCAGCGCTACCGCGAGCTTCGCGACATCATCGCCATCCTCGGCGTCGATGAGCTGTCGGAAGACGACAAGACCATCGTCCATCGCGCCCGCCGCATCGAGCGGTTCCTGTCGCAGCCCTTCTTCGTCGCCGAGGTCTTCAT
The DNA here is from genome assembly GCA_038400315.1 of Isosphaeraceae bacterium EP7. Lineage (NCBI taxonomy): Bacteria > Pseudomonadati > Planctomycetota > Planctomycetia > Isosphaerales > Isosphaeraceae > Kueselia > Kueselia aquadivae. The sequence continues at coordinate 3,841,083 of CP151667.1, read as the reverse complement.
CAACAAGCCCGGCCAGTACACCACCCTGGCCGACACCATCCGCTCCTTCCGCGAGATCTGCGACGGCAAGTGGGACCACCTGCCCGAGAGCGCCTTCCTTTACGTCGGCAGCGTCGAGATGGCCGAGGAACAGGCCAAGAAGATGGCCCGCTGAGGCCAGACGAAGCGAATCGAACCCAACGCGTCGCGCGGGCCATTTAACCGGCCGCGCGGCGCGTCGATCGTCGCCCACGCACTGACGGCTCGCCCGAGACCGCATCGCCCCCTCGAGAGAAGAAGGCGCCCCGACCATGTCCACGGCCGATTTCGCCGAGGCCCACGCCGGAAAGAAGCCGGGCGACCGCATCCAATGCCTGGTCGTCACGCCCGAGAAGACCATCATCGACGAGATGGTCGACTTCGTCGCCGTCCCCCTGCACGACGGGGAACTGGGCATCCTGCCCGGACGCTCCCCCGTCATCGGCCGGCTCGGCTATGGCGAGCTGCGGACCAAGGTCGGCGACCAGGTCCGCCGCTACTTCGTCGACCGCGGCTTCGTCCAGGTCCGCGACGACGTCGTGACCGTCCTGACCAGCCGAGCCATCCCGGCCGCCGCCATCGAAGCCGGCGCGGCCAAGGCCGAGCTCGCCAAGGCGCAGGCCATCCGGGCCGTCGGCGACCTCGAACAGGACGACCGCGAGCGGGCCATCGGCCGGGCCCGGGCCCTCGTCCACGTCGCCACCAAGTAAGACCGGACCGCTCCTAAAACAAGCCGGCAGGGCCGCCGTCTCACCGCGTCAGGCGGTGCCGGCGGCCCGCTCGCCGACGTCGAAGAATGCCGGATCCTGGTGCATCGGCCGCACTTCCCAGCGGTCGTTCTCCACCCAGGCGTGATGCAGCACGCTCACGATCCCTTCGTGCAGCTCGACTTCCAGGAACCCCGGCGGCCTTGTCCCGATCTTGTCGTGCATCAAGGGCGCCCCGGCGTTGAGGCAGAGCTGTTCGGGGACGGCCCGGGGTCGGAACGCCCAGGCTGCGTGGACGTGGCCGCAGCAATAGAGGTGAGGCCCCAGGCCGGCGAGCCAGGCCTCCACCTCGGGCGCGTTCTTCATCCGCTTCTTGGCCAGTTCACCGGCCCAGAAGGTCGGGGCCTCCAGCGGATAGTGGCACGCCACGATCAGCCGCTCGGGCCGGTTCGCTTCGTCGGCCAGCAGCGCCCTGGCCTCCGCGAATTGCTTCTCAGGGAGCCGGCCGGTGGCCGAGAGGTGAGAACGCGTCGGATCAAGCCCCAGGATGGCCGTGCGCTCGTCGAGCCGGCGCAGCCAGGGGAACGTCGACCTGGGGGCGAACTCGCCGAAGTGCGTCTCGAACTCCTTGGACCGCACCGAACCCCAGGTGTACCGATCATGGTTCCCGGGGATCACCGTGGCACGCTCGGGGTCGACCAGCAGCGGCTCGAGGGCGGCCCTGGCGACGTGGAACTCGTGCCGCAGCGCCGTAGTGGTCAGGTCGCCGGTGATCAGCACATGGTCGGCGTTGAGCGCCTCGATCCGCGCGACGACCTCTTCGAGACGTTCCAGGCGGAACCGACCGGCGCGGCCCGAAACCAGCTCGATCATGCCGACGGCGCGTTTGCTGAACAGCTTCCAGGGCTTCCAGGCGTAACGCCAGACGTGAACATCGGATAGGTGGATGAATCGCACTCGCCGTCTCCGTTGCCAGTCACGCTAGAAGTGCCAGCCGAACCAGCCAACGATCACGTCGTAAGCAGTATGCGTGCCGACGGCCACGCCGAACCCGCGGGCCACGAACACCCAGGCGAAGTAGACCCCGGCCAGCCAGCGGAAGATGAATGCGAACCAGGTGAACGACTCGCCGGGCGCCCCCGCATGATGGGCCAGCGAGAACAGCAGGGCCGAGCCGCTGATCGCCAGCGTGCCGGCGATGACCCCCGGCAAAAGGATCAGCCGCGCGGCCCCGTAAATCAAGGGGACGAGTGCCAGGCGGAAGAGGGCCTCCTCATAGAGCCCCGCCCCCAGGAACCCGACCAGGGGGGCCGCCGGATGCGCCAGGCCCGCAGCCAGGACCTCGGGCCCGTCCATCTGGGTAAACCCCAGGTCGACAACGCGGCTCAGGCCGATCAGGGCCACGGCCAGGAGCAGGCTCTCCGCGGCCATGCCCGGCAAGAGCATGGGCGAGAACTTCCAGTCGCGGCGGTCGACCGCCTGCCAGCCGACGAGCGCCAGCACCAGGCCCAGCGGCGGGAGCCATCGATCAGTCAGGCCCAGGACGCCCAGCGCGTGCCGCATCCAAGAATCGGCCCCCGCCCGGATTGTGCCCGAGCCCCCGCCCAGCCAGGCGACGCCAAGCTCATAGGCCAACAGCGCGGGCAAGATGAAGAGGAGGCAGGGGATCGGCCTGCGGGTGGCCGACCAGTACGACGAGTCGACGGCCGCCGGCGGGGGGGCCTCGCCCCACCATCGGTGGTCATATCCGAACCGCGACCTTGGCCGCGTCCGGGGAGATCGGGGGATGGCATTCGTCGTTTTCGTGCGCACCGGATTTTCATCGACCATCGCGGCGGACGAATCGAGCCATCCCGCCCACGTGGAGTCGTCGCGGTTGTTCGAAATTTTCGGAAAGAACGAACACAACGAAATTTCGGGCGGCCTTGTAGGGGCCTGAGTCCACTAGTACCATTACCCGGGAGTTGAATGGCGGCCTCGTCCCGATGAAGCGCCGCCTTCCCCTCGAACAAGCAGAATCCGCTCCACGATCAGCCTTTAGGCGCCAGACCGAGTCAAGTGGGCGTGGGTCCGTCCTCATTGACACCCCGGACGTCCGCCCCGCCGCCCTGCCATGTTGCAGGGGCGTCGCGGGGCGTTGCCCGTCCCGGGAGACGATGAGCCGTGGCCTCGCGCCAGGAGGATCGTCGCGTGACATCGCGGTTTCGTCTCGTCGTGGTCGTCGGCTCGCTCACCCTGGCCGGTTGCGGCGACTCGTTCCATGCCGGCCCGATCGGCTACACCGAGAACGCGCAGCTGGGCATTGACCTCAAGGACAAGCCCAAGCTCCAGGCCGCGGTAACCCGGGCGATGGCCAATCTGTACGGCCCCACGCCGCAGCAGATCAAGGTCCCCGCCGGCTCCGGCCTCCCCGACGGCGGCGTCCACCTGACCAACCTGATCCAGCAAGGAGAGGGGGACCGCACCGAGGTCCGGCCCATCGCCCTGCCCCGGGTCGACGAGGCGTCGGGCCAGTACATGGCCAGCAAGTCGACCGGCAAGCTGCTGGGAGAGCCGCAGGAAGGGGGCTATGCCCTCTACCGCAAGCACTGCCTGCACTGCCACGGCGTCGACGGCGCCGGCAACGGCCCGACCGCGTCGTTCCTCTTCCCCCGCCCCCGCGATTATCGCAAGGGCCTCTTCAAGTTCACCTCGACTCCCACCGGCGCCAAGCCGACCCGCGAAGACCTGCGGAAGACCCTCAAGTACGGCCTGCACGGCACCTCGATGCCCGCCTTCGAGGCCCTGATGAGCAATCGTCAGACCGAGCAGGTTATCGATTACCTGCTCTTCCTGAGCATGCGGGGCGAGACCGAGCTGGGCCTGATCGCCGAGGCTGGAGTGGCCGATGAGGAGACCGCCGACGAGGCGATCTCCGACACGGTCGCCGTCGAGATCGCGCAAAGCGTCTTCGCCAAGTGGAAGGCCGCCGACTCGCAGGTCGTCACCCCCGAGACCCCGCGTCCGCCCAGCACCCCCGAGAGCATCGCCCGCGGCCGCGAGCTGTTCCTGGGCCTGAACAAGACCGGCAACAAGGTCGAGTGCGCCGGCTGCCACGGCGCCCAGGGGCGCGGCAATGGCCCCAGCTTCATCGACGAGGCGACCTTCACGCAGGTCGTCTTCCGGGGCGACCCCAGTGGGATGCCGACCCGAGTCGAGGCCCTCACCGACAAGCAGAAGGAACTCTGGAAGGCGTCGGTCGACGAGTGGGGCGACCCGCTGCGGCCGGCCAACCTCACCCGGGGCGTTTACAAGGGCGGCCGACGCCCCCTGGATCTCTACTGGCGGCTGGCCAAGGGGATCAATGGCGCCAAGATGCCGGCCCACCTGGGGTTGATCAAGCCGGATCAGATCTGGGACCTGGTCAACTTCGTCCTCGCCCTGCCCTATGACCCGACGTTGCTGAAGGGGGCGACCCTGCCCGGCACGCCCGCGGCCGTCCCCGCGGCGGCCCCGGCTCACGCCGCCTCGCCGACGACGAGCCCGGCGCCGGCCGAAGACCCCCGGGTCGCGGTCAGGCGTTGATCAAACGGCCTGCCGCCCCGACCGCGGCCTTGCCCCGCCCCGGTCGGCGGCGAAGGTCGGCATGAAGGCCTCTGCGGGCGGCACGGACACACGCACTCTTCGCCTTGAGAATCCCTGGGAGCGTCCCTCGTGCGTTACTGGCCCCTCCTCTTCGCCGCGGCCGCAGTCTTCGCCGTCGGCAGCTTCGTCTACTCGCCGTTCGACCCCGACTGGTGGCTCCCCGCGGGCCCCGAGGGGGGCCTGACGTCGGTCTCGTCCATCGGCCGGCGCATCGACAGCCTCTATATCCTGATCCTGGTCATCACCGGCGTCGTCTTCATCGGCACCCAGATCGCCCTGGTCTGGGCCACCTGGCGATTCGCCGACGCCCCGGGCCGGGTCGCGCAATACTTCCACGGTAGCCAGCGATTGGAGGTCATCTGGACGATCGTCCCGGCGGCCATCCTCGTCTTCATCGCGCTGTACCAGATGGGCACCTGGGCCGACATCAAGTTCCGGTCGTCGGCCCCCAAGATCCAGCCCCTGGCCGAGATCACCGGCCGCCAGTTCCAGTGGGTGATGCGGTACCCCGGCCCCGACGGCGTGCTGAACACCGGCGACGACCTCCAGCTTGTCAACGACCTGCACTTCGTCAAGGGGAAGCAGTCGCTGATCTACCTGAAGGCCTCCGACGTCATCCACTCGTTCTTCCTGCCGGCGCTCCGCATCAAGCAAGACGCAGTCCCCGGCCTGACGATCCCCGTCTGGTTCGACGCCGACACCCAGGGCAAGTACGAGCTCGTCTGCGCCGAGCTCTGCGGCTGGGGCCACTACAAGATGCGCGGCAATGTCACCGTCCACGGCTCTCAGTCGGACTTCGACGAGTGGATGGGTCGCGCCCTGAACGAACAGAACCGGGACACGGTCGCCGCCGTCGGACCCCAGGGGAGATGACCTCCGAGCCATGAGCACCACCCATACCGCCGACGCGCACGGGAACGGCCACGGGCACGGGTCTGACGACCACGGCCACGACCACATCCACGCGCAGCCGACCAACTTCCTCAGGCGTTATGTGTTCTCCGAGGACCACAAGGTCATCGGCATCCAGTTCCTCTTCTCCAGCCTGATCTTCTTCGTCCTCGGCGGCCTGATGGCGATGGCCATCCGCTGGCAGCTCGCCTGGCCGTGGTCGCCCATGCCCATCCTGAGCCAGACGCTCTGGGCCAACCAGGGCTACCGGATGCCGCCCGAGTTCTACAACAAGCTCTTCACCATGCACGGCACGGTGATGATCTTCTTCGTGATCGTGCCGATCCTCTCGGGGGCCTTCGGCAACTACCTGATCCCGCTGATGATCGGCGCGCGGGACATGGCCTTCCCCAAGCTGAACATGTTCTCCTACTGGGCCATGCCCTTCTCCTTCGTGGCGATCCTCAACTCGTTCGTCGTCGAGGGGGGCTCGGCCGAGGCGGGCTGGACGTCGTACCCGCCGCTCTCGTCGTTCCTCCAGTCGACGGTCGGGTCGCTCAGCGGCCAGACCTGGTGGCTGGTCGGGCTGCTCTTCGCCGGCATCTCGTCGCTGATGGGCTCGATCAACTACATCACGACCATCATCATGCTCCGCTCGCCGGGCATGCGGATGTTCCGGATGCCGATGACCGTCTGGGCCCTGTTCATCACGGCGCTCTTACAGGCCTTCGCCCTGCCGGTGCTGACCTCGGCCCTGGTCATGCAGCTGCTCGACCGGACCATCGGCACCAACTTCTTCAGCCCGGCCAACTGGGTGGTGGGCAACGGCCCCGAGAAGGTCGGCGGCGGCCAGACGATCCTCTGGCAGCACCTCTTCTGGTTCTATTCGCACCCGGCCGTCTACATCATGATCTTGCCGGCGATGGGGATGGTTTCCGACATCATCTCCACCTTCTCGCGCAAGCCCCTCTTCGGCTACAAGCCGATGGTCTTCGCCACGGCGGCCATCGCCGGGCTGGGCTTCATCGTCTGGGGCCACCACATGTTCCAGTCGGGCATGAACCCCGCGTTGGGCGCCACGTTCATGCTCTCGACGATGATGATCGCGCTCCCCTCGGCCATCAAGGTCTTCAACTGGCTGGGCACGATGTGGGGCGGGCGGGTGCAGTTCACCACCGCCATGCTCAACGCCATCGCGTTCGTGGCCATGTTCATCATCGGCGGGCTGTCGGGCATCTTCATGGCCGCCACCCCGGTCGACATGCACATCCACGACACCTACTTCATCGTGGCGCATATCCACTACGTGCTCTTCGGCGGCAGCACCTTCGGCGTCTTCGCGGCCATCTATTACTGGTACCCGAAGATGTTCGGCCGCCTGATGGACGAACGGCTGGGCAAGATCCACTTCTTGCTGTCGTTCATCTTCTTCAACGGCACGTTCTTCCTGATGCACATCGTCGGCATGCACGGCCACCCCAGGCGCATCGCCGACCCCCTGATCTACGGCTACCTGAACAACGCCGGGATCACGGGCATGAACAAGTTCATGACCTACAGCGCGTTCGCCCTGGGCCTGAGCCAGATCATCTTCGCCTGGAACTTCTTCTACAGCCTGGTCGGCGGCGAGAAGGCGGGGCCGAACCCCTGGAAGGCCAACTCGCTGGAGTGGACCACCACGTCGCCCCCTCCGTACTACAACTTCGAGACCCTGCCGACGGTCTACCACCCGGCCTACGAGTTCAGCGTGCCGGGTGCCGCCGCCGACTTCCTGCCCCAGACCGAGCCCATGCCGGCCGATGCACCCCCGCTCGACCCGGTCATGGCCTGACCCGCCCCGATCGTCCGCCGACGGCGACGGCCCCGCGACAAGCTCGGGGCCGTCGCCTTGGCCCGCTTCCCATCACGCGGCTTTGCCGCCCAGACCGCCCCAAAGGCACCCGGCAGGCGTCGATGAACCCCAGCCCGCAGGCTGACCCGATCCGGGCGGCCCGAACCACGACCGGATATCGTCGCGGCCCGAACTGGGTCGCCGCCCTCGCGGCGCTGCTCACGTTCCCGCTGCTCCTCGTCGGCGGCACCGTGACCACCTACCGCGTGGGCCTGGCCGTGCCCGACTGGCCGACGACGTTCGGCATCAATATGTTCGTTTACGACTTCTGGAACTCGGCCTGGGGAGTGTTCATCGAGCACTCCCACCGGCTCTACGGCGCCGCCGTCGGCCTGCTGACGATCGTGCTGGCCATCTACTTCCAGTGGAGCGATCAACGGCCCTGGATGAAGGCAATGGGCTGGCTGACCCTGGCGGCGGTCGTCGGCCAGGGAATCCTTGGCGGCCTCCGGGTGCGCTGGATGTCCACGACGCTGGCGGCCGTCCACGGCTGCACCGGCCAGGCTTTCTTCGCCCTGCTCGTCGCCCTCTTCGTGCTGACCGGCCGCCGCTGGATCGAGGCCGGCGCCCCCAGGCCTGACCCGTCCAGGCTCCGGATCATCACGGCGAGCCTGGTCGCCCTGGTCTATGCCCAGGTCGTCGCCGGCGCCTGGCTGAGGCACTATGGGGCTGGCCTCGTCGTCCACGCAACGCTCGCGGCACTGGTCGCCCCGGCCGCCGTCGCGGTGGCCATCCTGGTGCTTCGCAATCGGGCCGCCTGCCCGGAGCTTGCCCCTGCCTCGCGGCTCCTGATCGCGTCGGTGTCTTTGCAAGTGCTTCTGGGAATCGGCGCCTGGTGGACGCTCAGGCCTTTCGACGGCATTCAGCGGGTGGTCACCACCTATCAGGCGATGCTCAGGACCGGGCACCAATCGAACGCCGCGCTGTTGCTGGGCGTGTCGCTGGTCCTGGCCCTCCGGGCGGCCCGCCACCTGACGACGTCGAGCCTTCCCGCAATGTCCACGTCCTCCCCCTCGCGATCCGTCGCGCCCCAGGAGGCGATGGCGTGAAGACCGCAACACCCGTCGACCCGGCCGGAATCCTGGCCGATCCAGGCCTGGCGACCGGCGGCCGCGAATGGCTGGCCGCCCGGCTCCAGTCGTATACCGTGCTGACCAAGCTGCGGCTCGTGACGATGGTGCTCGTCACCGTGGCGGCCGGCTTCATGCTCGGCGCCAAAACCGTGGGTCGCGTCTCGGGCCTCCCGCTGCTGGCGGCACTTGTGGGAACCGGCATGGTCGCCGCCGGTGCCAGCGCCTGGAACCAGTACCTGGAGCGCGACCGCGACGCCTTGATGCGGCGGACCGCCAAGCGTCCCCTACCCGCCGGCAAGATCGCGCCTCTGGAGGCCGCAGCGTTGGGCACCGCGCTCGCGCTTGCCGGGCTGGCCATCCTTGTGCTTGCCACCCGCCAGCCCGCGGCCTGGCTGGCCCTGCTCACCTTCGTCCTGTATGTCTTCGCCTACACGCCGCTCAAGCCGATCACCACGCTGAACACGGCCATCGGCGCCATTCCGGGCGCTCTGCCGCCGGTCATCGGCTGGGCGGCGGCCACGGGCCGGGTGGGCATCGAGGCCTGGGCGCTCTTCTTCATCGTCTTCCTCTGGCAGTTCCCCCACTTCCTGGCGATCGCCTGGATCCATCGGGCCGACTACGCCCGGGGGGGCCACCTGATGCTGCCCAACGTCGACCCCGAGGGGAAGATCACCGGGCGACAGGCCATGGCGCACGCCCTGGCCCTGGTCCCGGCGAGCCTGCTCCCCTGCACCGTCGGCATGGCCGGCCCCTGGTATTTCGCCGGGGCCTTTGGCCTGGGCCTCTACTATCTGACGCAGGCCACCCGATTCTGGATGGACGTCAATGACGCCTCGGCCAGGCGGCTGCTCTATACGTCGTTCCTCTACCTGCCCGCGATCCTGCTGCTGTTGCTGCTGAATCCGTCGCCCGCGTGAGCCGAAGACCCGATCGAAGACGACCCCGGGCGGCCGATGCCGGCCCCGGCCGCCCGCAGCGAAGTGACCGAACGTCGCGCCCCCTCGCCGAAGCAGGCGGGCGCCCGTCTCCCTCCGAGGACTCTCCACGATGGCCACCGCCGCACTCCCGACCCTCACCGACTCGACCCCCGCGGCGGCCCACAAGGCTCACGCCGTCGCGCCGGTCACGCCCGGCAAGGTGGCCATCTGGCTGTTCCTCGCCACCGAGGTCATGTTCTTCACCGGCCTGATCGGCTCCTACATCGTCCTGCGGGCCGGCAGCCCCGAGACGTCGTACTCCACCGCCTACTCGCCCAACACGCCGGTCGACACCATGGCGACCACCGAGGGCGTCACCTTCTACAAATGGCCGGTGCCCTACCACGACCAGGTCAATCCGCTGTCGATCGACATGACGGCGACCAACACGTTCATCCTCATCTGCTCGTCGCTGACGATGGTCCTGGCCCTGGCCGCCGTGCAGCGTGGCGACCTCGCCAAGCTGAAGATCTGGCTGGCGGCCACCGTCGCCATCGGCTCGGTCTTCCTGGGCGTCCAGGTCGTCGAGTACTACCAGCTGATGTTCGGCCACCACTACCCCATCGGCGTCAGCCCGACGGGACACTTCACTCCGGATGTCAGCCTGTTCGCGTCGTGCTTCTTCACAATGACCGGCTTCCACGGGGCCCACGTCGCCGCCGGCGTGGTCTGGCTGACCTGCATCCTGATCGGCGCGATGCAGGGCCGGTTCACGCAGCGATCGCACAGCCACGTCGAGCTCGTCGGCCTCTACTGGCACTTCGTCGACCTCGTCTGGATCATCCTCTTCACCGTCGTCTACCTCGTCTGACCCGGGCCGGGCGCCCGACGTATCCCACCGGAGAACCCCTCGATGGCCCAGCTCGACGCGACGGCGCACAATCAAGAGACCGAGTCCGCCGAAGAACAAGAGTCGCACATCGGCACGTACCTGCGCGTTTTCGGTGCGCTGCTGGTCTTCACGATCCTCGAATACTTCTACGCCAAGGTCTTCGCCGACCACTTCACCCTGCTCGTCTTCGGCCTGATGACGCTCGCCACGGTGAAGGCCGGGCTCGTCGGCATCTTCTTCATGCATCTGAAGTTCGAGGGGAAGTGGGTCTACTACATGCTCGTCCCCGCCGGCTTCCTGGCGATGGTCCTGATGTGCGGCCTCTACCCGGACATGGCCATCCACTACGTCAGCGACTACTCCACGGCCGACGACGACAAGGCCGCCGTCGCGGCGCCGGTCGCCCCCGGGGTCGGTTCCAGCACCAGCCCGGGCCGAGTCGGCCACTGAACCATCGGCAGCCAAGCGACGGCCTTCGGCCCATTTGAACGGCCGGGGGCCCCGCCACATGTCAGGACATCACTCGCCGTGAATGCTCGCTCCTACCGCCTCGGCCTCTCGATCGTCGCCGGCACGATCCTCATCAGCGGACTGCTCGCCGCGACATTCACCCACAAGGCGGGCCCGCCCCCGCCCGCCTCGCGCGACCTGACCGGCCACGAGTTCGAACTCGGCCCCTTCCGCCTCACCGAGCGATCCGGACGCGTCATCACCGAGGCCGACCTCGCCCCCTCGGTCTGGATCGCCTCGTTCATCTTCACCCGTTGCCCCAACTCCTGCCCCCGCATCACGGCCACCATGAAGGGGCTGCAAGGTCAGCTCGGGGGCACCGGCGTCAAGCTCGTCAGCATCAGTGTCGACCCCGACCACGACACCCCCGACGTCCTGGCCCGCTACGCCTCATCGTTCTCGGCCGACCCCGACCTCTGGTGGTTCCTCACCGGGCCTGCCGACGACGTCTACAAACTGATCCTCAAGGGCTTCCGCCTCGGGGTCCAGGCGTCCTCCGAGGCCGACCGCAAGGAGGGGGCCGAGGCCGTCTCGCACTCCGACCGCCTGGCCTTGGTGGATGTCGGCAACAAGGTCGTCGGCACCTTCCCCGCCTCCGATGCCGAGGCCCTGCGGGACCTCGTCACGCGGGCCCGCACGCTCGATCGCCCGGAGGATGCGCGTGAAGTTGCCCCCTGGGTCCGACGCCTGCCGGCGATCAACGCGACGCTCAACGGCACCTGCGCCGTGCTCCTGGTCGTCGCCTGGCTGCTCATCCGGATTGGTCGCTGGCGCGGGCACGCCGCCTGCATGACCGCCGCCGTCGCCGTCTCGGCTGTCTTCCTGGCCTGCTACCTCGTCTACCACTACCAGGTCGGCAGCGTGAAATTCCTCGGCGTCGGCCCCGTCCGCACGGCCTACTTCACGATCCTGCTGTCTCACACGGTCCTGGCCACCTTCGGCGTCGTCCCCCTGGTCACGATGACCCTGGTCCGGGCCATCCAGCGCAAGTTCGAGCAGCACGCGCGAATCGCCGCGGTCACATTCCCCATCTGGCTTTACGTCTCGGTGACGGGCGTCATCATCTACTGGATGCTCTACCAGATGCCCGTGGCGACCGGCCTCTGAACGACCCCCGCCTCGACCTGGGATCCGCCTCGGCCTACAATGGAATCGACGCGAATCGCCCGCAGGAGAGACCCGATGCGACAGGCCCGCCGATTCCTCCCGATCCTCGCGTTCGCCCTGCTCCTGCTGCTGGTGTGGGTTGGCGACGCCTCGGCCTGCCCCAACTGCAAGGAAGCGATCGCCGCCCAGGGCAACGGAGAGAGCCTCAAGACGGGCTATTTCTGGAGCATCCTGTTCATGATCGCGATGCCCTTCGGCCTACTGGGCACCGGCACCCTGATGGTCGTCCGCGCAGTGAAACGCGGGGCTTTGCCCGAATTCTGACAGGCACGGGCCTCACTCATGGATGACCGGACGCTGGCCGCCTCCTGGATCGCCGAGGCCAGGCGCGTCGTCGTGCTGACCGGCGCGGGGGTTTCCGCCGAGAGCGGAATCCCCACGTTCCGAGGCCCCGACGGACTCTGGCGTGGCCGCGACCCGTTCGCCCTGGCCACTCCCGAGGCCTTCGCCGCCGACCCTTACCTGGTCTGGGAGTTCTACAACTGGCGGCGGTCGATCGTCGCCGGGGCGTTACCCAACCCGGCGCACCACGCCCTCGCCAGGCTCGAAGCCCGCGTCCCGGCCTTCACCTTGGTGACCCAGAACGTCGACGGCCTGCACCGCAGGGCCGGCAGCCGCAACCTGCTGGAGATCCACGGCTCCATCGAGCAGATCCGCTGCATCGACTGCCTCGAGACCGTCGACGCCGCCGGCATCGTCCTGCCCGCACTCCCCCGCTGCGACGCCTGCGATGGCCTGATGCGGCCCGCCGTCGTCTGGTTCGGCGAGTCGCTGCCGTCGGACCTCTGGGAAGCCGCCCTGGACTCCGTCAGGGAGAGCGACCTCCTCCTGGTCGTCGGCACCAGCGCCGTGGTCCATCCGGCGGCCGGCATGATTCGCAAGGCACGCGGCCGGGTCATCGAGGTGAATCTCGAACCGACGCCCGCCTCCGATGACAGCAACCTGAGCCTGTACGGCAAGGCCGGCGAGATCCTCCCGGCGCTGCTCGAATTCCCTTGAACCAGCGTCATCAACGCCAACGCCCGGCGCCCCAGGAAGGGGTGGCCGGGCGTTGGCGGATTGATTTGGCGCTTCGTTGGCTTCACGAAGCCAGGATGTCACGGATTGACGGTGCGATCGACCTCGCGGCCGACCTTCTCGACGGGGCCGGGGGGCACGACGATGTCCTTGGCGTCCTGGGCCGCATTGTCGACCTTCTCGCCCATCTTCTCGGCGGGCCCCTTCTCGCATCCCGTGAAGCAAAGCACGGTGCCGAGGAGCAGGGACGAGAGGGCGAGGGCGGAGTTGGTGCGATTGGTCATCGATCGTGTTCCTTGGGGGTTCAACCGGATCGAGCGTTCTCGTCCGGTTCGGATGTCCGACGCAGGAGAGTTGTGCAAAGCGAGTGCCAATCGAACGGTCCGATCGGCGCGTCCGTAACGACGTTCGGCCCGTAGGGTATTCGCTGGCGCACGCCGCGTCTTGCACGATTCTCCCGGAATCCGCCCCCTCCGCTCACGATCGCAGGACGATCACCACCCCCGCAAGCAGCAATGCGACGCCCACCAGTCGCATCAATCCAGCCTGATGAACCGGGAAGCCGACCAAGCCGAAATGGTCGAGGGCCACCGACGCGAGGACCTGGCCGGTCACCACCAGCGCCAGCCACGACGCCGCGCCCAGGCGGTTCGCATAGGCCGCGCCCGTGGCCACGTAGCAGGCCCCCACCATGCCGCCCATCCAGCCCCACCAGGGAACCGCCGCCATCCGCTCGCCCGTCGGCCAGCCCGGCCTGGCGATCGCCAGGTAAGTGACGAGGCCCGCCGTGCCGACCAGGAACGAGAAGAGGGCCGCGATCAGGGGGTGGCCGATCCGCACCCGCAGCTCGCTATTCATCCCCACCTGAACCGCCAGCGCCGCCCCAGAGATCAAGGCCACCGCCGAGAACAGCCAACGCATCGAGTCGACATCCTTCCTTGATCCTTGAACGTCCGTGACGCACAGACGCCCCGCCTCCTCGGGTCCGAGGAAGGCGGGGCGTCGGCAAAAAAAGGCTCGTCGATCAGCCCATCAGTGGGCGTTGCCGTGGCCCTCGTGGCCCCCCTTGAAGAGCGGGTGGGCCTTGTCGCCCTTGGCCACGATGTAGGCGATCAGGTCGAGGATCTCCTCGCGGTTCAGTGTGTCGAGCAGCCCCTTGGGCATGATCGACGTGTTGAGCCGCTTGCGTGCCACCACGTCCGACTTCTTGACGACCAGGGGGGTCGCCTTGGCCAGCGGGTTCTCGACGACCTTGAACGCGTCGGCGGTCTCCTCGACGACCAGGCCGCTGACGAGTTGGCCCGACTCGGTGTCGAAGAGGAACTGGGCATACGCGTCGTCGATCTTGGCCGAGGGCTCCAGCATGCTCTTGAGCAGGTCGGCAGGCGTCAGCTTGGCATCGAGCTTGGTCAGGTCGGGGCCGATGGGCACCCCTTCGCCGCCAAGCTGGTGGCATGACACGCAGCTCGACTTGCGGAAGACCTGCTTGGCCACCGTGAACGAACGGCCGTGCGCGACCGGGGTCACCGCCGCGGCCAGCTCCTCATAGGTCCACTCCTTGCGGGTCGTGCTCAGCTTCAGCAGCTCATCCTTCACCGCCAGGGGGTTGGCGGCCAGGTAGCCCTCGGGGTCGGCGAGGTAGTCATCCAGGTTCTCCACCACCCGCATCGCGCCGAACATCCGCCGCCAGTGGCCCGGATAGGTGCAGACGTACGGATAGACGCCGGGCGTCTCGGGCGCCTTGAAGTCGAGCTTCTGCGACTCTCCCTGCTGGATCATCCGGCTGGAGATCAGGATCTTGTCGCTGACGGGGACATATTGCCGGGCGACGGCATCGGGCTGGGTGGCCTGCGCCTCGCCCAGCTGGCCGACGGTTTCCAGCGAGCCGGGCTGCACGACGACGAAGTTGTGCGGCATGGCGTCGATGTTGGCGAAGACGATCTGCACCGGCTTGCCGGCCTGCACCGCGATGGTATCCAGGTCGTACCGCATCTGCTCGTAGACAGTGCCGATCTTGATGATCCGCACCCCCAGCGCGCCCAGCCTGGCTCGGGCGGCGCGGGCGGCGTCCTTGGGCAGCAGGCCCGTGAGCTGGTCGCCCAGTTGCAGGGCTTCCAGGGCCTGCGGCGTGGTCCTGTCGGCGGCGGGCAGGGCCGCCAGGGCGGCTGCCAGCGAGTCGAGCAGCGGGCCCGCCTCGTCCTTCGGCCAGGTCGCCTTGGGCAGACGGCCGAGCGCCAGCACGGCGGCGTCGCGGTCGACCCCGGCTCGGGCCAGCGCGGAGAGCGAACGGAAGGTCCGCTCCTCATGACCAGGGATTGACGTCAGGGCCAGCATCGCGGCCCGTCTCACCACGTCTCCGGCATTCCCCTCCAGGGTCAGGGTCGCCTTCGGCTCGGGGGCCGGCTGGCCCGCCTTCTCGAAGGCGAGCTTGCGCCCTGAGTCGAGCACCTTGAGCGTGTACCCGAGTAGCCGCCGGCCGAGTTCCCCATCCACGCGGTTGTGGATGACGATCGAGTCGATCGGCACGTCCGCGCCCAGGTCGACCTCCCACCAGGGGGAGTCAGTCCCCTCCTCGGAGTGCGTCTGGCCGTTGTCGTTGTAGGCACCGGACGTCTTGCCGTCGATCGCGCGGGCGGCCACGCCGCCGTTGGCCGTGTTCTTCTGGCTCGCCTTGCCCGATCGCGCGACGTTCCGGCCGTCGCTGATCACTTCGACCTCGGCCAGCGTCAGGGTCCGACGCGGCCCCGGAAGCTCGACCCGGACATATCGACCGACGACTCCCTTGCCGGCGTTCGTCGAGGCCAAGGGGGCGGGCAGGGCCTTCAAGAGCCCCTCGACTCGCGGGTAGAGCGACTCGCGCACCTTGGCGTCACGCACCAGGGGGATCGCGGCGAGAAACTCGCGGAGCGCGGACGCCGACTTCGTCGCCAGCGTCCAGGCCGCCTCGGCCGAGCCATCGGCGTCGACCAGCGCGGCGAAGCCGAGCTGACGCGTGTCGGGGCGGGCGGCGCCCGTCGCCAGCCCTTCAAGATCCTTGCGCACGCCAGCCAGATCGGCCTGCGGCACGTCGGTCAGCAGCCCGGCCAGCTCGGCCAGGCTGGCCGACCTGGCGTTCGGCTCCAGGCCGTCGCGGGCCTTCAATGACTCGATCAACGCATGGACGCGGCTCACTCCACGGGCCTTCGCCAGGTCGGCCAGAGCCTGCCCGCGGGTTGCCGTGTCGACCCCGCCTCTCAGCAGGATCTCGGAGGCGACGGCCACCGATCGCTTCATCTTCAGGAGGTCGTCGGTGCCCACTCCCTTCAGGAAGAACCGGGCCCCCGCCTCGCTGCTGAACTCGACCGGCCGGCCTTCGGCGAGCGCCTTGCGCCAGTAGGGCTCCAGCGTCTTGAGGGTCTCGGCGCGGACGTAATCGAGGTAATAATCCGACGGCTGCTCGGCCGAGATCAAGGCCACCTCGATCGCCTCGGGCGAGGTGAAGAAGCTCGCGGCCCGCACGGCTTCCAGCCTCACCCTCGGGTAGGCATCGGCGGCCAGGGTCTTCAGCAGGCCCAGGGCGCCCGGCACGCGGTCGCGCCAGTAGCAGAGCACGCGCGTGGCCGCGGCGCGGGCCCGGTAGTCGCGGGCCGCCAGCAGCTGCTTCAACAGGTCAACATCCACCGAGTCGTGGTTCTGCTTGACCCAGAGGGCCTCCAGCAGGTTGTGCTCGTAGTCGGGGTCGGCCTTGTCCAGGCCCGCGACCCACGGCCCGAGCGCGGCCAGCACGTCCTCGGTCTTGCGGTCGCCGATCTCCAGCTTCACCCGGTAGCGGACCCGGTCTTCGGTCTCCTTCAGCAGGTCGAACAGCTTCGGCAGCGGCTCGCCGGCGATCTTCGGGCTGATGGACAGCGGGCGTCCCTTGGCCGTCACCCGGTAGATCCGGCCGTGAATCCGGTCGCGGCCCGGGTCGCGGAGGTTGTGCTGCATGTGGCCGATGATCGGGTTCTGCCAGTCCAGGAAGTAGAGCGCCCCGTCGGGGCCCATCTCCAGGTCGGACGGGCGGAAGTTCGGGTCGCTCGACGAGACGATCGGCTCGACCTCCTCGGCGCCGAAGCCCGACTCCTCGTCGCGCATCTTGTAGTTCAAGATCCCCTGGAACCCGATCACGTTGCCGACCAGGTAGTTGCCCTGCATCTCGTCGGGGAAGTGCTTGCTGGAGACGATCTCGGTGCCCGGGCAGGGCCGCGTGCGCTGGGGGAAGAATGGCTTCATACCGGGGTGCTTGCGGGGATAGTCGACGTGCCCCGAGAAGGCCGCGGCGAAGTAGTTCACCGCGCCGGTGCCGTCGGTGATGAAGTCCTGGCCCCAGCGGTCGAACGAGTGCCCGTGGGGGTTGGCGAACCCGTAGGAGACGTAGACCTCGAACTTCTGGGTGCGGGGCTCATAGCGATAAACACCCGCATTGACGCAGCGGACGGGCGGGCCGTAGGGGGTCTCGACCTGGGTGTGGTGGAAGGTCCCCTCCTGGAAGTAGACCGACCCGCCCGGGTCGAGCCTGAAGCTGTTGGCCGCGTGGTGGGTGTCTGCCGAGTCGAGCCCGTGCAGCACGCGGGTCCGGACGTCGGCCTTGTCGTCGCCGTTCGTGTCCTTCAGCAGCATCAGGTCGGGCTGCTGGGCCACCAGCACGCCGCCGGGGACGAACTCGAAGCCGGTGGGGCAATGCAGCCCGTCGGCGAAGGTCGTCTGCTTGTCGGCCCGGCCGTCGCCGTCGGTGTCCTCAAGGATGATGATCTTGTCATTCATCGACTCCTTGGGCTTCCAGTGAGGGTACGTCGGCCAGACGGCCACCCACAGGCGGCCGGCGGGGTCGAACGACATCTGCACCGGCTTGGCCAGGTCGGGGAACTGCTTCTCCGAGGCGAACAGGTTGATGTTGAAGTCTTTGCCAACCGTCATCTTGCCGATGGCCGCGTCGCCATCCAGGAAGATGTGCTCGCCGTTGGGGCCTTCGCCCGGCTTGTTGGTCTTCACCGGGATGAACGGCGGCGTGTTCGAGTCGTCGACGGCCAGCGTCTTGCCGTTGGCCGCCGCCCAGACCGCCTTGTCGCGGTTGGCCGTCATCAGGTCGAGCACTTCCAGCTCGCGGTCCATGACGACGCGATTGGTCTGGCCGTCGGTGAACTTCAGGTCGGCCCGGCCGCCGTAGGTCGAGTAGCCGTCGACCACCCGGTAGCGGTTGAACCAGTAGTGGTTCTTCTCCAGGACCGCCGCCCTGATCGCGTCCAGCGCCTTGGCGTCGACCGCCGGGGCGGGCTCGCCGAAGAGGGCGCCGTCGATGACCTTCGCCAGTTGCCGGTTCCCCTCCTCATTGGGGTGGATCCCGTTGATCGTCAGCGGCTCGGCCGACTCGGCGAACAGCTTGAGCGACGGGTGATACAGGTCGACATACGCGACGCCGTTGGCCTTGGCCACTTCGGCCGTCGCGGCGGTCACCTTCTCCAGCAGGGCATTGTGCGCCGCGCCGTCGGGCAGCGGCCGGCCCTTGGCCCCCTCGTGCGCGATGGGCGAGAACAGGACCAGCCGCGGCGCCCCCTTCCCGGCATACGCCTGGGCGAGCGTATGCTTGACGAAGGCGTCGAGATCCTGGCGATACGTCGCCGGGTCGCCGTACGCTTCGTTCGAGCCGAAGAAGGCGAAGACCACGTCGGACTTGGTGCGGGCCAGCCACTCGTCGGGCGTGCCGAAGTCCTTCGACCGCAGTCGGATGGTCAGCTCGTCGGCCGAGAAGCCCATGTTGCGGATGACCAGCTCATCGCCGGGGAACCGGGCCTGGAGCAGCGTCTCCAGCCAGCCGTCGTGCTGCATCCGGTCGACCACGGTGTTGCCGATGAAGGCGATGTGGTCTCCCTTCTGAACCGCGAGCGCGGGGGGGGCCGCCGACGCGTGCGACCCGGCCGCGAGGGCCAGGCCGACGAGTGTCAGGCCCGATATCAGGAACGAGCCGGCGCGGCCAGGGCGCGGCCGTGTTCGACGTTGGACGTCCATAGAGGATCCTTGCGATCTCGTTGGGTGGAATGTGGGCGGTGGCGGGGGGAGTCGGGCCGGACGCCCCTTGAGGGGCGCGGAATGTGCCCGAAATCGGCCGCGTTCGCCCCATTGTCGGGGCCCTCCGGGTCGGATTCAACCCGGCACCGCCGGGGCCCCCCGGCCCTCGATTCGGGTGGACCCCTCGCCGTCGATCTGGTATCTGCTCACTCGCCGAAACCGGACGGCCCGCGGCCAGGGGAAATCCCGCCCGCAAGCCGGCCGGCCGAATCAGGTCCCGCGCCCCTCAAAACCGGCGCGCGCCCCGGGACGGGAGGCACGCTGCAAGCTGCAAGAGCGTCGCTCACCCGACGATCGCGACGACGGCCCAACGCCAGAGGCTCACGCCGCATCGTGCCGGATGCGGCGGCCGGGAGCCGGGGCCGGGAAGACGGAGTCGGCCCTCGACATGGCGGTCCAGGGGCGTCGGCAAGGAAGCATGGGCCGGGTCCGCCCGGCGACGCAGACGAGGGGCGGTCGAGCGATGGACATCGATTACGAAGGCCTGTACGCGCACGACTACTTCGGCCACGACGCCGGTGCCACGTCGTTCCGCGCCTGCTTCCACGAACGCCTGGCCGCCCTCGCCGCCGAGCTCGGCTGCGCCGGCCTCGTCGACGTCGGGTCGGGTAACGGCGAGCTCGTCCGCCGAGTCCGGCCCCTGGGCCTCCGGGGCCTGGCGCTCGACCTGCGCGGCGACGACGAGGCGGGCGTCCTCCCCTTCAACCTCATCGGCGCCGACCCCGCCCCGGCGCATGCACTGCTCCCCGAGATCGCCTCCAGGCTGGAACTCGGCGACGCCCAACACCTGACGTCCTGCCTCGACGTGCTCGAGCACATCGGCCGCCCCGGCATGGCCGCCGCCCTGGCGAACCTCGCCGACCTGGCCGGCCGCTGGATGCTCGTCTCCGTCAGCACCCGGCCCTCCAGCCGAGACAACCTCTACCACGCCACCGTCATCCCCCCGCGCACCTGGCGCAGACTCTTCGACGCCGCCGGCTTCGAGGTCGTCCCCCACGACGGGGTCGCCGAGATCGCCGGGCATCAGGACTATCCCGACACCGAGTCGTGCCGCGCCCTGAATCTCTGGCGCAAGATCGACCCGTTCGGCGACTCCCACGGCACCGAGCCCTTCTACATGCTCCTCCGCCGCAAGGCCGACGCCCCCTCGGGGCCCGTCGACCGCGCCGCCCTGGCCTCGGCCTTCGCGTCGATCCTCCTGATCCCGCCGGCCGTCGAGTCCCCCGTCGCGCCGGGGACGCATCTCTGCTTCCTGATCGGTCACTATCAGGACTTCCACCACTACCGCCCCTACTGGGACGCCCTCGACCGCGGCTCGGTCACGGTGCTCGTCCGCTCGGGCGCCCTGCGCGGCATCGAGGACCTGCGGCACAGGGCGATGCTCGCCTACCTCAAGTCGCGCGGCCTCCGCGTCGTCGAGGTCTCTTCGGTCAGGGACGTGGACTGGGCCGAGATGCCGGGCACGCGCCGGGCGCTGATCGTGGCGACCGAGTCGACGGCCAACGACGGCCACATGCTCAACGCCGCCTTCGTGCTGGCCGCGAAGGGTTCGGGCTTCCGGACTTTCCAGCTCCAGCACGGGATCTGGCCCCACACCGACTTCGACACGCCGGTCGCGTTCGCCTGCGACCACGTCCTCTCCTGGTCGGCCGACTGCCGCGAGTCCTTCCTCCGCGAGACCAGGGCCCCCGACGGCTCGGCCGTGACCGAGGCACTCGTCGGCCCGACCCGGTTCCTGGAGACCGGCTGCGCCAAGTTCGACGCATATGGCGACGACGCCATCAGCGCGGCCGACCTGCTGGGCGACTGGGCCGGGGCCTATCGGCGGACGGTGCTGGTGGCCACGAACCTACACTGGCCCAGGCACGCCGCCGGCGCCGCATTCCTGCCCGCGCTCGTCGAGGCCGCCTCCGCCCGCCCCGACGTCCTCTTCCTCTGCAAGCTCCACCCGGTTCACGACGTCGACGCCACGATGCTCGAAGGGCTCCCGGCCAACGTCAAGGTGCTCGACGAGTTCGCCTGCCTCTTCGGTGGCCTGGATACTCCCGCCCTCGTCCGCGCCTCGGACGCCGTCGTCGGCACCCTGTCGACCGTCGCGCTGGAGGCCGCGCTGGCCGGCAAGCCGTTCGCCGTCTTCGACACCGCGAACCCCAACGCTTACGTCGGCGTCGAGCCCGTCCCGCTCGCCGGGTTCGGGGCCGAGGTCGACCGCCTGCTCGACCCCGCCAACCGCGAGGCCGCCCTCGACCGGCATGCCCGCTTCCGCGACCACTATTACCGCCCCGACCTCCTGGGCGTCGGCCTCGCCCGGACCCTCGGGGCCATCGACGACGCCCTGAATGAGGCGCCCGCCCCCTCTCCCTGGTCCGACCACGGATTCGTCCTGGCCCGCCGCCTCTCCGAGCAATTCGCCGACCACTACACCCCAGGCGGCCGCCACCAGTTCGACTTCCTCAGCGGCCACGTCACCGCGCAAGACGCGCGGATCAAGGGGCTCGACGACCAGGTCGAATTCCTCAACGGCCACATCACCCTGCTCAACGGCCACGTCGCCGCCCAGGATGCCAGGCTCAAGGGGCTCGACGACGAGACCGTCTTCCTCAACGGGCACATCACCCTGCTCAACGGCCACGTCGCCGCCCAGGACGCGAAGGTCAAGGGGCTCGACGACCAGGTCGGATTCTTGAACGGACATATCGCCTTCCTCGACGGCCACGTCGCCGCCCAGGCGGGCAAGATCATCACGCTGGAAGACCAGTCGCGCGAGCTGACCAGGCACTACGAGGCCGCGACGGCCCACGCCACGGCCCTCTCCGGCCGGCTCGACGCGTCCCAGGCCTACTCGGCGGCCCTCGAAGGCCACCTGCGCCGCACCGAGGCCGCGCTCTCCGCCGAGCACGAGGGCCGCCTGGCCACCGCGTCCAGCCTGCAAGACACGGTCGCCGAGCTGGCCGCCGCCCGTGCCCGCGTCGTCGCCGCCGAGGCGCGCGGCGACCGCCTGCTCGAGCGGCTCAACGAGGCACGCTCCGGCCTGATCCACGCCCGCGTCCGCCTCGACTCGGCCCACTCGCGGCTCGACGACACCCGGGCACGCCTCCACGCCACCCAGGAGCGTCTCGCCCCGGTCGCCGACCTCGGCCCCCTCACCATCGGCCTGGCCCGCCGGATCCGCCACTTCTCCGTCCGCTACCCCCGCCTCTCCACCTGGACCAAGAAATCCCTCACCAAAGCCCGCAAGATCCAGCGCAAGCTCCGCCCCTGACCTTTGATGGGCAGCCTCAGCCCTGCGCCCGTCCCTTGGGCCTCAGGACGAGCCAACCGCTGGCCGGGGGACGTGCCTCGGACAGGGCGGCCTGGGCCTCGGCAACCGTGAGTTTGGCCAGGCATTCGGCCGGCATCTCCTCGGGTTTCCGGGCCACGATCGGCACCCGCTCGATGTCGTGCGACCCGGCGAAACGCCCGCGGATCAGGCGGCCGATCTTGTCGCTGTCGAAGAAGTCGTGCACCTCGACGAGCACCGTCGCCCGCCTCAGCGAAGGCGCCCGGTCGAGGTCGAGCAGCTCGGTCTCGCCCCCTTCGCAGTCGCAGATCAGCAAAGGCGACTCGGCCACCGCCAGCAGGGCCTCCAGCCGTTCGGGGGTGCAGAAACCGCCCGGCACGATCCGGCCTTCCACCCCGTTCATCCTCGCGTTTCGCATCATGCAGGTGTTGGCCCGCGCGTCGGTGTCAAAGCAGTAAACGCGAACGGCGGGGAGCATGCGGGCGAGCCCCACCGCGTAATAGCCCTCGGCCGAGCCGATGTCGACGACGAGGTCGGGCGACTGGCGGCAGGCCTCCTCGACCGGCCCGTGCAGCTCACTCTCGTAGGTGCCCAGGATCTTCGGCAGCCAGGCGCTGCCGGCCGAGACCGGGAAATAGCTCATCCCGGCGAACGGCCCGGCGAGGATCTCCCTCGGGCTGCCGACCTTGTAATAGGCCGCATAGACGGGGCTCAGCAGGCCGGTGGCGCAGGCCCCCCGGACGGCGCCACGCGTCAGCGGCGTGTCGACCTTCCAGATGATGTCCTTGATCAGACTCTTGGCGGTGCTCATCTTCATCGACAACACCTTCGAATAACATGAAATGACAGAGGTGTACCCACCCTGGCGCGTCGAGCCCTCGCCCTCGCGCCCCCCCCTCGTACCCCGAACTTCGTTGGAACCGCCGGCCGCCACCGGCCGGGCAGAGGGGCGGGCTTAGAATGGGATACTGAGTTCGACAGACCAACGTACACGACAATTATAAAATCCACCAAGATTTGCAGTGAGAGCCGATCGCGACGCCAAACAAGGCATCGCGCTCGTCTAGGCCGAACTTAACAAAGCGGCACGGACGTGTTCTCGCGCGGCGAGTGATGCCGGGGCGAGATGGATCCGCGGACCCTCGATGGCTCGTCGATGCGGCATCGTCGGGCCGCTCGCCCACGTCTCCGCACCTGCGACGCAGGCCGTCGCCGCCCGACCCAGGCTTGTGGTCTCGTGAAATCTCACACGAGGTCGACGCCCAGGATGCGAAGATCAAGGAGCC
The DNA here is from genome assembly GCA_038400315.1 of Isosphaeraceae bacterium EP7. Taxonomy (NCBI): domain Bacteria; kingdom Pseudomonadati; phylum Planctomycetota; class Planctomycetia; order Isosphaerales; family Isosphaeraceae; genus Kueselia; species Kueselia aquadivae. The sequence continues at coordinate 3,817,726 of CP151667.1, read as the reverse complement.
CGACGACCAGGTCGGATTCCTCAACCGACATATCGCTTCCTCGACGGCCACGTCGCCGCCCAGGCGGACACGTTCTCGGACCAGGGTCCGCTCTCAGGGAAAGAACCGAACGCCCGGGATCGCCCCCTGGATCTCCGCCATCCCCTCCTCCGTGACCTTCGAGTCGTGGAGCTGGAGAAGCTTGAGCCGGGCGAGTCGCTTCAGGGGCCGCAGGCCGGCGTCGCCGATCGCGGTGTTGTCCAGCCACAGTTCCTCGAGGCGGGTCAGCCCTCCAAGGTGCACGAGGCCGGCGTCGCTGATCCCGGTGCCGTTCAGGTGGAGATGCCGGAGGCCCAACAGGCCCTTGAGGCTCGCCAGCCCCCCATCGCCCACGGGCGTCGCCGTCAGATAAAGTCCTTCCAATCCGACGAGCCCGGCCAGGCTCGCGAGCCCGACGTCGGAGACCTTGGTCGAGGAGAGGTAGAGCTTCCGCAGCCCCGTCATTCGCCCCAGGCCGGCCACGCCAGCGTCGGCGACGTTCGTGCCGTTGAGGAACAGGACCTCGAGCAAGGGCAGCCCCGCCAGTCGCGCGGGCCCCGCGTCGGAGACGCTCGTCTCGGCCAGGTTCAAGACCCGAAGCCGGGCCAGGCGCGCGAGGTGAGACAGGCCGTCGTCGCCGACCCTCGTCTTGCTCAGGGTCAGTTCTTCCAGGCGGGCGAGCCCGGCCAGGGACGCAATGCCCGCATCGCCGACCGACGTCCCGTCGAGTCGCAACTGCCGGAGCCCGGACAGGCCCGCCAGGTGCGCGAGCCCCGCGTCGGTCACCCGCGTGCGTTCCAGCCGGAGAATTTCCAGGCTAGCTCGCCCGCTCAGGTGGGCCAGTGTCGCGTCGGTGATTGATGTGTCGTCGAGGCTCAGGACGCGGAGCCGCGGCAGTCGCCCGATCTGTGCGAGCCCGGCGTCGGTCACCGCGGAGCCGGGCAGGTCCAGCTCCTCGAGGCGGCCGAGCCTCGCCGCGTGCGCCAGGTCCGCATCGTTGCATCCGGGCCCGAGGTAGGCATGGACGACGCTTCCCAGCAGGTCGACCCCGACCCGATCGACCGCCCATCTCGGCCACCGGGGGGCACCGTCGCGATTCCACTTGCCGTCCACAACTTCCCAGCGATAGAGGACACGCCCGCCGGCTCGGCGGATCGCCTCGATCGCCTCGCCCTGCTCGCGGGCGTCGCGGACCAGCCAGCCCAGGCCGCCGCCGACGACCAGCACAGAAACCATGAGCCCGGTCACGCCGATGCGTGGCCGGTTCCTCCAGAGTCGACTCGTCGGGATGGCCATGCCGCCAGCATCGCACCGGGGCGGCCCGAGGTCGAGTTCTCAAGGCAAGGCTCCCTCGTCGGAATCGGCCAGGCCGTTCCCCGCATCGTCCCCGGGCCGGCCGCATGGTATCGTGAAAACGTCCACGAAGCCGTGCACCAAAGAGGCCGAGTCCGATGCATGCCCTGCTGGTCCCGTTCGGAAGCCACGGCGACGTCCATCCGTTCCTCGGGCTGGCCAGGACCCTGCGATCTCGCGGGCATCGGGTCACGTTCCTGATCAGCGAGTATTTCATGCCGCTGATGGGCAGCCTCGGCATCGACGCGATCCCGCTGGGGGAGCCCGGCCTCTTCCAGGAGACGATGCGCGACGCCGATCTCTGGCACCCCAGGCGCTCCTTCCCCATCATCGCGAAACTCGCCGTGGAGCATGCCCGGCAGGCCTTGCCGCTCATCCAGCAGATGCACGTCCCCGGGGAGACGGTGGTCGTCGGCGGCACCCTGGCCGTGGTCGCACGGCTGGCCGCCGAGACGACCGGGATGCCCATGGTCACGGTCCACCTCCAGCCGGCCGTCCTGCACAGCAATCTGGAGCCCCCGGTCTATCCGGGCTTCGAGACCCCCCGATGGTGGCCGATCTGGTTCCGTCGGCGGTTCTTCGACTTCCTCTTCAGCAAGGCCATCGCGCCGAATATCGAGCCGGGCCTGAATGCCTATCGTGCCGAGCTGGGCCTGGCCCCGGTGCGCGATGTCTTCCGCACCTGGCTCAGCTCGCCCGACCTCGCGCTCGGCTTCTTCCCCGCCTGGTACGCCCCCCCCCAGCGCGACTGGCCGTCCAAGATCATGCTCTGCGGATTCCCGCTCTTCGACGAGCGCGAGGTCTCCCCCATGACGCCCGACCTGGTCGACTTCCTCGCCTCGGGCTCGCCGCCGATCGCGTTCACGCCCGGCTCGGCCAACATCCACGGGCGTCCTTTCTTCGAGGCCGCCGTCGAGGCCTGCACCCTGCTCAACCGCCGGGGGCTGCTGCTCACCCGACACGCCGAGCAGGTCCCCGAAAACCTCCCCCCCGGCGTCCGTCACGTCGACTATGCCCCGTTCAGCCAGTTGCTCCCTCGGGTCGCGGCCCTGGTGCACCACGGCGGGATCGGCACCGCGGCGCAGGGCATGGCCGCCGGCGTGCCCCAACTGGTGATGCCGCTGGGCCACGACCAGTTCGACAACGCCGCCCGGATGCGCAGGCTCGGCGTCGCCCGATCGCTGCCGCCGGCCAAGTTCCGCGGCCCTGCCGTGGCCCGCGAGCTGCGGCCGCTGCTGGAATCCACCGAGATCGCCGCCCACTGCCGGGCCGTCTCCGCCAAATTCGCCGACGACTTCCGCCCCATGGACCGCGCGGCCGACGCCATCGAACGCCTCGTCGGCCACATCACCATCAACGAGCCGACGCCCGGCCGGGGCTGACCTCGGGCCCACCCACCCCCGCGTTGGGCACGCCCTTTGCTTTCCCAGATGGGTCAACCGCGTCCCGCAACCTGCGGCGACGGAACCGTTGGACCTGGCAGGCGAGGAGTTTCCCCATGGCGGATTCCATCAAGGACAAGCTCGAAGCGGCCGGCCACTCGATCTCCGAGGCCGCCACCAAGGCCGGACACACCATCAGCGAGGGGGCCGAGAAGGCCGCCGACTGGGCCAAGGAGAAGACCCACGAGGCCGCCAACACCCTCTCCGAGACCGCCCAGAAGGTCGAGAACAAGGCCAAGGAAGTCTACAGCGAGCACGGCCCCGCCGGCACCGTCGCCGACATCACCGAGCACATGGACGTCATCGCGTCCTGCGGCACCAAGATCGGCCGCGTGGACCACGTCCAGGGCTCCTCGATCAAGCTCACCAAGAACGACGACGCCGATGGCCTGCACCACATCATCCCCGCCAGCTGGGTCGCCCGGGTCGACTCCCACGTCCACCTGAACAAGACCTCCAGCGAGGCCAAGGCCCAGTGGCAAGTCGCCTGATTCTCAGGTCCGATCGCTGATCATCCTGACTGACGAGGGGCCGGGGCTTCAAACCCCGGCCCCTCGTCGTTTCCCGGTCAAGATCCGCGGCGGACCTTCGCGAGCGCCCGATCGACGGCGACCGTGTCGACTCGTGCTCGACCAGCGGGACGATCACCTCCCGGGGCTCCTGGCGGCTGACCGGCTTCATCAGGCCCAACGCGGGCAGCCAACCGAGATCGCCCACGCCCCAGGTCGCTGCGCCCAGGATTGCTCCATCGCGCACACTCTTACCCAACGCCGGGCGTGCCGCAGCGTCGATTGCCCCGGCCGTCCCGCCGAAGCCGAACGTCAGCGCCGCGGCCGAGGCCGCCTCCAGCACCTCGGAAATCTGCCTGCGGGCGGAAAGCGGGATGCCCCGCTCCGCCTCCTCGACCAAGTATCCGCCGGGATTCTGCATCGACGGCCGCGAGCCGGGGATCAAGGGCAGGGCGACCGCACTCTCGATGCAGGGATTCCCTGCATGACTTGCAGTCAAGAGTTGTCATCCCATTCGGCCTTGAGGCGCGTCATCACCCCACTCCCTCAGCCCGGCGCACGCCTCAGCAGCGGTACCGCCACGCGACGGATCAGCGCCAGGTTCGCCCCGGCGTGCTTCGCCCGGATCCGGCTGCGATCCTCGCGGAACCCCACGTCGAGCACCCAGTGCAGGCCGGTCTCGATCCCCCAGTGTTCCCGGACCCAACCGGCGAACTCCGCCCCCGTCCTCCGATCGCTGCTGAGGTCGTCGTGGCCGGTCGTCGTCCGAACACCGCCGACCTCGCGTTCGCCGTTGACCTGCACCACCGCCGCCACGTCCGGCCACTCCGAAGGCAGGTCCTCCGGGGCGCGGACCACGCTCACGTCACGTTCCTCATTCCGGTTGTGGCCGTCCTCGACCGAGGCCTGGCCGTCGCAGCGTTCCCCCTCGAAATTGGCCTCGCACGCCCGATCGAACACCGCCTCGACCGTCGCCCGCAGCGCGGGCTGGTTGTCCTTCACGGCCAGCAAATCGTGCCCTTTCCGCTCGCGGATGATCCGTGCGTTCTCGACCTGGCAGCCGGCGGCGCCGATCGTCACGAGTGCCCCGGCCAGGTCGAGCGTGCGGAGCAGTTCGAGGATCGCCACGACCTCGTTCGAGCCGTCGGTGACGCTCGCAGTGCCCACTTTGCGGGCCGAACGGCCAGGGCGCGAGGTGATTGGACGGATTTCCGATTCAGAACACTCGCCCTATTTGCCGTCCAACCGGCAATTCCCGCGTGACTCTTCTCGTCTGGCCAGCAGTGGCGACCGCATCAACATCAGTGAGCAAGGTTTGACCACCAGTGGACAAGGTTTGACCACCCGCGAAGCGACGCGCACGCGAATCGACGGCGAAAACCGCATGAAACGGCTTGGCATCATGGTTGCAATGCCCGACCGCCAGGCAACTGCCGGCCTCAGCAGTGAGTGAGATGCAGACGGAGCCTTTCCGCTCAATCTCATCCCGCTTGCCGCAACGACACGGGGGTTGCCATGAAGTCATGTCCAACCGAGGTATTACGCCGATGCGCCGCGTATTCCTTGACGCCGGGTCGGTCCACGCCGTCTTCCTCTCCTGCCTGGTCGGCTGCGGCGGCCCCCGTGAGGCAGCCGTCTATCCCGTCGTGGGAACGCTCACGGTCAGCGGGCAGCCGGCGGTGAACGCGATGGTCGCCTTCCACCCGCTCGACCAGGCTGGCTCGCAGGCGGCCCTGCCCGTCGCGAGCACCGGCCCGGACGGCACCTACCGACTGACGACCTACGCGGCCGGCGACGGAGCCCCCGCCGGCGAGTACGCCGTCACCGTCGTCTGGCCAGACGACTCGCAGCCGCGGGACGAGTGCGCGGATGTTGTGACGCACGACCGATTCAAGGGGCGCTACGCCGACTCGGCCAAGTCCCCTTGGCACGTCACCGTCGGTCCCGGCACGAACGAGGTGCCGCTCCGGGCGGTGGTTGGTCCTTGCCGCGGATGCGTGACACCCAGGGAAAGCGACAGGCCGGCCATGCTCCCCGAACCACCGCCGCGCGCCCTTGGTCCTGATCGCCGACGACGAGGAGGCCATCTGCTTCTCACGCGAGGCGTGGGGGCTCTTCACCGCCGTCGTGACCGCCGCGCCGGCCCGGGCCGAGGCCAAGGTTCCCAGGGCGCCGCGTTCCTCGATGTCCGCATGCCGGTCCTCGACGGGGCCACCGTCCTGCTCCGGCTACGCGAGCGGTAGTCGGCGTTGTCGTGCTTCCTGGTGACCGCCTACGTTCTGGGTCCGTTGGTGAACCGCTTCGGGGCGACGGTCGCCCCCCTGTCGAAGCCGTTCGATCTGGATTCATTCCGCCGAGCGCAGGAAAGGCTGCAGGGCCGACGCGACGAAGCTGGCGATGACCGACGAATCCGATGCCCCCGAGTTCGACCGATCGCAGTTTGGCTTCATCCCTTACCGTAGAAAGGTGCTTGCATGACGAGGTCCCTTCGACGACGCCGGTTTGGCTTCACGCTGATCGAGTTGCTGGTGGTCATCACCATCATCGCGGTGCTCATCGGGCTGCTGCTTCCGGCCGTCCAGTCCGCGCGTGAGGCCTCCCGACGGATGCAATGCGTGAACAACCTTAAGCAGATGGGCCTCGCCGTTCATTCCTTCCACGACACCCAGCTGACACTACCGAACATGAGCTTCTGCGGCGGCGGCGCCGAGGACACCAACCCGGGCATGCAGAACATCTATTACCGCTTTCGCCACTACCCGGTGGCCTTCGAGCTGCTGCCGCACCTCGAACAAGGCAACCTCTACAACCAGTTCAATCTCAACCGCGCCGCGACCTCCACCGTCCCCCCGGTGTCCGGCGGCCTGACCAACGCCCAACTGGCCAGCGCCCCGTTGAAGGTCTTCCTGTGCCCGTCCATGCCGCCACCACTCAACCCGGTGTTCGCCGACTACGCGAGCTACGGGTGGAGCCGCGGCAATTGCGACGTCCGCTCCCCCGCCCAGGCTGGCGACATCTGCAAACCGGGGCAGGCGTACGGGTTCACGCCCTCCGACGGGGTGTTCATCTCGAGGATGGACGCCGGCCTGGATTACGCCACCGGCCAGGCCCTGGCGGCCAAGCACATCGCCGACCCGACCTGGTGGCAGCCCGACGGCACGTACAGGATCAATTTCCAGAGCATCACCGACGGACTGTCCAACACGATCGCCGCCGGCGAGATGCACAACATCCTCAAGGGGTACACCACGACGACGGTGAACAGCGTGTCCATCGGCAGCACGCCGGTGCAGTCGGGCGGCCCGATCGCCTGGGGGTCCAGCGGCGGCGACTACTACAGCGAGGGCCGCACCACCGTGCCGATGAACACACTGACCGGCCCGTACTACAGCCGGAGCATCACGGACCCGGCCGCCCTGCAAGACATTCTTTACAAGAGTCCGATCTACTCGTTCCGCAGTATGCACCCCGGCGGTTGCAACTTCCTGCTCTGCGACGGGAGCGTGAAGTTCATCAAACAGACCATCAACATGACCACCTACAAGGCGCTCGGGAGCCGCAACGGCGGCGAGGTGATCGGTGAATACTAACCGCGTCGTGATGGTCGCCCTCGTATGCGCGGCGGTGGTCGGGTGCGGCGGGGGAGGTATCTCGGCCCCTTGGACCGTGCCGACGTCCGGCACGGTGCTGTTCAAGGGCAAGCCGGCCGAAGGAGTGAAGGTGACACTCCACCCGAAATTCGACATGGACTTCACCCCGAACGGGGTGACCGGCAAGGACGGCCGGTTCCTATTGAGCACCGCGGCCCCCGTGGACGGGGCGCCGCCGGGCGAATATGCGGTCACGTTCGAGTTGTTGCGAACGGGAGCCGATAAACGGGGGCTGGACACTGAGTTTGATGTCTGGAAGGGAAAGTACGCGAACCCGGACACCGCCCCGAAGGTGACCGTCGGTTCGTCGGCCACCACACTCGAACCGTTACGCCTCGATTGAGTTGGCAGCCGTCACTGGAACAGCGACCGGCACGGCACTTTCAAAGAGAGGGTGACGAGGCGCATGGGGGATCCCAAACTCGGGCTTGAAAAGAACTTGAGCAGGAGATCCCGCCATGCGCCGGAGTCATTGCACGATCACCCCGGCAGTCATCCACCGAACCGCCCGTCTGGCCCTTGAGGGGGGTCCTGCACTGGCGGGTCATTTTTGCCTACGATTCGGACGGACATCAATTCAACGAGCGCTAGATGACGGCCTCGGGCGGCACGGCGCGGACCGTGACCTGGTCCTATGACAACCAGGACCAGTCGTTGGGGGTCGGGGATCCTGACTCGAACCACGATGTCGGTCAAGTCGTGGAGCATGTTGCGGGTGTCGCGACGGGGGTCGAGCAGGTCGGCGAACACGCCCGTGAGCGGCAATGAGGGCGTGGCGTGGGGCCCCGATGGTTGCGCCAACTCGCCACGAATCCAGCACTTCATCGTGCGGCGGCCCTGGGGATCAGGGCCTTCGGGCCCTGCATCGCCGCCGCGCTCGCCAGGCCGGCGATCGCCCCGTCCGCCAGTCGTCCCATCGGCGTCTCGCCGCTCGGCGTTGGCATCCCCCCGGTCGTCTTCGAGTTTCGGATCGAGTCAGAACAGTTCCTTGATCTTGTCGCGGAACAGGGTCACGGCGATCTTCCCCCCGCGCGGCTCGCCCCTGGCCAGCGACTCGGCCAGGCGCATCACCTGCTTGACCCCGACGCGCGCGGGCATCGGCGGCTCGAACGGGTCGACCACCGCCTCGACGAGAGCAGGCTTGCGGGACGCGAACGCCGCCTCGATCGCCGGGCCGACCTCGCCGGGCGTCTCGCACCGGAAGCCCACGCCGCCGCAGGCCTCGGCGAACTTGACAAAGTCCATGCCCTGGAGCTCGCAGCCGTATTCCGGGTTGCCCAGGAAGACCATCTGCTCCCACTTGATCTGGCCCAGCGTGTCGTTGCGGATGACGATGACCTTGATCGGCAGCCCATACTTCACGGCCGTCAAGAATTCGCACATCAGCATGCTGAACCCGCCATCGCCCACGAAGGCGACCACCTGCCGCTCGGGGTGGGCCATCTGCGCCGCGTTGGCGTAGGGCAGGGCCGGGCCCATGGTCGACAGGTTGCCCGAGCACGAGAACTTCATCCCGCGCCGCAGGTCGATGTGGCGGGCCGCCCAGGTCGTGATCGTCCCCGAGTCGGTCGTCACGATCGCGTCGTCGGCCAATCGCTCGCTGACGTGCCGGGCCACCACCTGCGGCTTCAGCGGCACGTCATCGCGGCTCGACTGCGTCCGCATCAGGTCGCGCCACTCGACCATCCTCGATTGCGCCTTCTCCAGGAACGCGCGATCGGCTCGACGTTGCAGCATCGGGACGAGCTCGCGCAGGGTCGCGCCGGCGTCGCCGGTCAGGCCGATGTCGATGGGGTAGCGCAGGCCCAGCCTCGTCGGGTCGCGGTCGAGCTGCACGGCCTTCGCCCGTCCGGGGGCGGGCAGGAAGTTCAGATAAGGGAAGTTGGTCCCGATCATCAGCAGGCTATCCGTCTCCTCCATCGCCAGCTCAGAGGGGAGCGTCCCCAGCAGGCCGAGCCCACCGGTGCAGAACGGCGAGTCATCCGGGACGACCGCCTTGCCCAGCAGGGCCTTCACGATCGGGGCGCCCAGCCGCTCGGCCGCCGCCTCCACGTCGTCGCCCGCGCCCAGGGCCCCCTGGCCGACGAGGATCACCGTCTTCTTGCCCGAGTTCAGCAGCGCGGCGGCCGACTCCAACGACTCTCGCTGGGGCACCGCGATGGGCGGGGTCCAGGCGGCCGACGTGTGGCCGGCGACGTTCATCTCGGAGGCCGCCTCGTCGGTCAGGTCCTGCCAGTCATTGGGACAGTTCAGGTGCGCCACGCCGCGGGCGCCGAGCGCCGCCCGGCATGCGGCATCGACAAGCCCTCGCGCATGCTTCGGCCCGTTGACCTGCTGGTTGAAGACCGTCACATCGGTGAACAGGCCCAGCAGGTTCACCTCCTGCTGGTACCGCATGCCCATCAGGTCGTGATACGTCTGTCCCGTGATCGCCAGCACCGGCGCGCCGTCCATCTTGGCGTCGTACAGCCCATTGAGCAGGTGGATGGCCCCCGGGCCCGACGTGGCGATGCAGACCCCCAGCCGGCCCGTGAACTTGGCGTGGCCGCACGCCATGAACGCGGCCCCCTCCTCGTGCCGCACCTGGACGAACCTGATCTTCCCTTCGAGGACCCGCAGGGCCTCCATGAACCCGTTGATGCCGTCGCCCGGCAGGCCGAAGACGGTGTCGACGCCCCACGCCAGCAGCCGTTCGAAAAGCACGTCCCCGGTCGTCTTGGCCATCCCTCGGACCCCCAAAATCGCCCCCCGGCGACCGGGCCCGCCCGACCACGGCGATCGGCGGCCCGCCCGATGCGCCAGCACGCATCTCCCGTGCCCGATCCCACGACCGGGCGGGTCGCGTGTTGGCGGGGTCGCCCCCGCACGGTACGCTCTCAGCGGGAAACCAGACCGCCCGAACTCGGAACCCGGACCCCCGACATCCATGGCAACCATCCGCGCCTGGGCCGCCCACGAGGCCAAGGGCCCGTTCGTCCCGTACCAGTACGACCCCGGGCCGCTCGGCCCCGAGGAGGCCGAGATCGCCGTCGAATACGGCGGCCTCTGCCACTCCGACCTCTCGATCCTGAACAATGACTGGGGGATCAGCGTTTACCCGTTCGTCGGCGGCCACGAGGTCATCGGCCGCGTCGTGGCGCTGGGCGAGTACGCCAAGGGCCTGAAGGTCGGCGACCGCGTGGGCGTCGGCTGGAACGCCGAGACGTGCATGCACTGCCGCCAGTGCCTCTCGGGCGACCAGCACCTCTGCGCCAAGGCGGTCGCCACCATCGTCGGCCACCACGGCGGGTTCGCCGAGCGTGTCCGGGCGCACTGGGCCTGGACCATCCCCCTGCCCGACGGCCTGGACCTCAGCTCGGCCGGCCCACTGCTCTGCGGCGGGATCACGGTCTTCTCGCCGCTGGCCACGCACGGCATCAAGCCCACCTCGCGCGTCGGCGTGGTCGGCATCGGCGGCCTCGGTCACATGGGCCTGAAGTTCGCCTCGGCCTGGGGCTGCGAGGTCACCGCCTTCACCTCCAGCGAGTCGAAGTTCGACGAGGCCCGCGCCTTCGGCGCCGATCACGTCGTCTCCAGCCGAGACCCCGCCGCCATCCGCGCCCTGGCCGGCTCGCTCGACCTCCTCCTCATCACCGTCAACGTCACGCTCGACTGGCATGCCTTGATGAGCACGCTCGCGCCCAACGGGCGGATGCACGTCGTCGGCGCCGTCATGGAGCCGATCCCCGTCGTGGCAAACGACCTCATCGGCGCCCAGAAGCAGGTCTCGGGCTCCCCCACCGGCCCGCCCGTGGGCATCGCCGACATGCTCAGCTTCGCCGCCCGGCACAAGGTGGCGCCCCAGGTCGAGCACTTCCCCATGAGCCGGATCAACGACGCCTTCGCCCACCTGGAAGCCGGCAAGGCCCGCTACCGGATCGTCCTCGACGCCGACTTCAACTGACCTGACCCCGCCCGGGCCTCTCCCCCGGCCGCTCTCCCTCCGGAACCCATCGACGATGACCTCTCGCAGATCCCGCATGCTGACCGCCCTGCTCCTCGCCGCCGGCGCCCACGCCCACGCCGCCGAGCCCGACCCCAAGGCGCCCGTCCCCGTGGCCCAGTCCGCGGCGAGCATCAAGCTGCCCCAGGGCTTCAACGCCAGCCTCTTCGCCGGCGAGCCCGACGTCGTCCAGCCCATCAGCTTCGACATCGACGCCAAGGGCCGCCTCTGGGTCGCCGAGTGCTTCTCCTACCCCGCCTTCCGCGGCGGGCCCAAGGGCAAGGATCGGATCGTCATCTTCGAGGATACCGACGGCGACGGCCGGCACGACTCCCGCAAGGTCTTCTGGGAAGGCGCCACCAACCTCTCCAGCGTCGCCCTCGGCTTCGGCGGCGTCTGGATCACCGCCGCCCCCGAGCTGCTCTTCATCCCCGACGCCAACGGCGACGACGCCCCCGACGGACCCCCCATCGTCAAGCTCGACGGCTGGGCGGGCGAGAAGGCCCAGCACAACTTCGTCAACGGCCTGTCCTGGGCCCCCGACGGCTGGCTCTGGGGCATGAACGGCATCCTCTCGATTTCCAAGGTCGGCGTCCCCGGCACCTCCGACGACAAGCGCATCCCCGTCAGCGCCGCCGTCTGGCGGTTCCACCCCACGAAGGGGATCTTCGAGGTCGTCTCGCGCGGCACCACCAACCCCTGGGGCCTCGACTTCGACGACCTGGGCGAGGCCTTCATCACCAACTGCGTCACCCCGCACCTCTACCGGGTCGTCCCCGGAGCCCGCTTCCAGCGCATGTTCGGCGACGACGAGAACACCAACAGCTACGGCCTGATGAGCACCTGCGCCGACCACATCCACTGGGCCGGCGGCAACTGGACCGACTCGCGCGGCGGCGAGGGCAAGCACGGCGAGGCCGGCGGCGGCCACGCACACGTCGGCGCCATGCTCTACCTGGGCGACAACTGGCCCGACGTCTATCGCAACGGCGTCTTCACCTGCAACCTCCATGGCAAGCGCGTGAATAACGACATCCTTGAGCGCAAGGGCTCGGGCTACGTCGCACGCCACGGCAAGGACTTCCTCACCGTCAACGACCCCTGGTTCCGCGGCATCGAGCTGACCTACGGGCCCGACGGCGGTGTCTACATGGCCGACTGGAGCGACACCGGCGAGTGCCACGAGACCGACGCCGACGGCTCGCACCGCGAGAACGGCCGGATCTTCAAGATCAGCTACGGCCAGACCAAGCCCTTCAAAGGCAACCTGAACACCCTGCCCGACGCCGCGCTCGTCGCCCTCCAGGGCCACCGCAACGACTGGTTCGTCCGCCAATCCCGCCGGATCCTCCAGGAACGGGCCGCCGCCGGCCACTCCATGACGGCCGTGCATGACGCCCTCCGCACGCTCCTGAACGGCGCGCCCGCCGCCCCCCAGAAGCTCCGCGCCCTCTGGGCCCTCAACGCCACCGGCGGCGCCGACGAAGCCCTGCTGCTGGGCCTGCTCTCGCATGAGAGCGAATACCTGCGTGGATGGGCCATCCGCCTGCTGGTGGATGCCGGCGCTCCCTCCCCCGCGGCCCTCGCCCGCTTCGTCGCGATGGCCGGCAATGAGCCCTCCGCCTGGGTCCGGCTGGCCATCGCCTCGGCCGCCCAGCGCATCCCGTCGGCCGACCGCTGGGCCGTCGTCGAGCCCCTCGTCGGACGCGCCGAGGACGCCGCCGACGCCGACCTCCCGCTGATGATCTGGTACGCCGTCGAGCCCCTCGTCACGGCCGATCGCGGCCGCGCCGCGGCGCTGCTCCCCCGGATCAAGATCCCGATCGTCCGCCAGTACCTCACCCGCCGGATCGTCTCCGACCAGCCCGAGGCCGGCCTCGCCGCGGTCGTCCCCCTGCTCCTTCCGGCCGACGCCACGGTCCGCGGCCCGCTCCTGGAAGGGCTGCACGAGGCCCTCAGGCCCCGCAAGTCGGCCCCCCTGCCCGCCGCCTGGCCGGCCGTCGCCGAGGCCCTGGCCGCCGACCCGTCCCCGGCCGTCCGCGACCTCGCGCTCGTCCTCTCCCTCAAGTTCAACGCCCCGGGTGCTGACAGGTCCCTGCGAGCCCTGATGGCCGACCCCAAGGCCGACGCCCCTCGGCGGATCGCCGCCCTGACCGCGCTCGTCGAAGGCCGGCCCGCGGGCCTCGCCCCCGACCTGCAAGTCCAGCTCGCCGACCCCGCCCTACGCCCGTCGGCCCTGCGTGCCCTCGCCGCGTTCGACGACCCGGGCACCGCGAAGGCCATCCTCGGACGCTACCCCGAGCTGACCCCCGCCGAGCGCCTCGACGCCGTCTCCACCCTGTCCACCCGTCCCGACTACGCCCTGGCCCTCATCGACGCCCTCGAAGCCGGGACCGTCCCCCGAGCCGACGTCACCGCCACCACCGCGCGCCAGCTCCTCACCCTGGGCGACAAACGCATCGCCGATCGCCTCGCGGAGGTCTGGGGCACCTTGCGGGCCACCTCGGGCGAGAAGGCCAGCCTCATCGCCCGCTATCAAGGCATCCTCACCCCCGTGCGCCTGGAAACGTCCAGCCCCGCCCGCGGCCGGGTCGCCTTCGACCGCCTCTGCGCCTCCTGCCACACCCTCTACGACACCGGGGCCGACGTCGGCCCCGACCTCACCGGCTCCGACCGCGGCCGGGCCGACTACATCCTCGAGAACGTCCTCGACCCCAGCGCCTCGGTCGCGGCAGACTACCGCGTCACCACCCTCTCCACCGTCGACGGCAGGGTCCTCTCCGGCCTCGTCCGCAACCGGACCCCCGAGGGCCTCGTCCTCCGCACCGCCAACGACCGCCTCGTCATCCCCGTCCAGGACATCGAGGCCGAGAAGCACACCAACGAATCCATGATGCCCGAAGGCCTCCTCGACAAGCTCACCGACCGCGAGCTCCTCGACCTCTTCGCCTACCTGGGAACCCGCCAGCAAGTCGCCCGCCCCTGATCGACCCTCAACGCATGCACGGCGGCCGACCTTCCGATCCAGGAAGGTCGGCCGCCTGTCCAGCCTCCCCATGCGATCGACACTGAGGCTGAACGATGAACGAGCCGCGACCAGTTCCGGAGGCTCAACCAAGTCCACCCATCGGCCGGGTCGGAGAACCGTCGAGACGTCGCCGTCTCCTCGGCATCCCGGCCGCCCTCATCCTCGGCACCTTCATCTCCGCGGGCATCACCAGCGGCGGAGAACCCCTGCCGATGACCGCAACCTTCCTCCTCGCCTGGGGATCCGCCTCCTCCCTCTTCGCCCTCGGCCCCCTGGCCCTCCTCGCCCACCTCCTGCGATCGGCCCCGCTCTTCCTCTCCCTGGCCTGGACCATCCCGGTGGGTGCCATTTCCGGGGTCATCTTCACCATAGCCGCGTGGATCTTCGTCTTCGGAGGATGGGGGCCGCCCCCCATGCTTGCCCCGGTCGCGGCATGCGTCACCGTCGGCATCATCTGCTCGATCGCCTGGCGGGCGGACGTGATCTGATGGCCTTGATCAGTCCGCCCCCTGGTCAGCCGCTTCTCGCACGTTCGCGGCCGATCCTGGAACGGCCCGGACCTCCGCAGCGATCTCCTCGGCGAGAGCTTCATCTCGTTCCTACTTCAGACGTCAAGGGCGAACAGGTGCATTTAAACCATCGCGTTCTGGAAGTTGCCCGAGGGCGTAATCGAATCCCATAGAGGACAGCAGGCTTCGTGGCATCTCCTGAATTTCATCCGCATCATGCCACCGAGCCGCCCAGTGCCCTCCACCGAGGATGACCGATCGGTCCCGCAATTCGCCCTTCGGTGGGTCGAACCAGGCGATCTGCCATCGGCCATCCTCCGCCCCCCGCAGGATTCCCACCCGAAAGGACGCCCTCCACCCGACAGCCCGTCGAAGCGGACGGTCGACGTCAGAGAGGTCACTGGAATCTAAGTAGCTCCATGTATCTCCGTTGGGGTGGATCGAGACGGGGAATAACTTGAAACGATACCAATCCATCGCGCTCGGCCCCCGTGGTCCATCGGCGACGAGGCACACGAATCGTGTATCCGCCGGTAGGCCCACGATCGCGGTTTCGACCCAATCGCGGGGATTTATTAACAAGTAAGCCAAGATGCAGAACGCGAATAGAGCTGCCAGCAAGAGTGACAGGACCCCCGCCCAGGTAAACCGAAATCGCGGAATTCGCATGCTCCTATCCTTTAATGTCTCGCCGCCACACAAGGCGTACCAACTTCGATTTGACGTAAGTTTAATGGAGATGGCCTTGAGTGCCCAGAGTTGGTCGCTGAACAGGGGCTTGGCCTTCTGGTGCTCGGATTCATCGTGATCCGCCCGGGAAACTCCCCTCGAACCACCTCAACCCGGCCCTTGCCCGCCCGACCCGTGGGTGTGAATGACGACCTTACTCTCCCGGAAGTCTGCGTCCACCGGCCGTGGGCTCGACGGCAAATCACAACCATTGAAGCGTGATTCGGCCGCGCGATCGGGGATCGCAGCTTGGCGTCCCGGTGACAAGCTCAAGCGGAGTCGTCGAACGTTTCGGGGAGCTCGACCGTCGGGAAGTATGGAGACAGGAGCGTGTCGGCATGTTCCTCAAGCTTACCCCGAGCCATCCGCCACACCCGAAACTCGTTGGTGTAATCGGAGCCTCTGCCGCCGTCCTCGTCGTCGTGGACGTACAGAAGGCCGTAGGAGTCGGGCAGCTCGGTTGCGACCCACCGAAAGAGCTCGATGACCGGCTTATACCGATGGTTGCGGAGGCCATGCACGGAGAGGACGACCAACCCATTGCCTGCTGACCGCAGGTCGAACGCCGAAAATTCGTCGTGGGCTTCGTTGAGGGCCGCCCGGACTCGCTTGATGGCGTCGACCATCGGCCCGCGCCCGATGGATTCGAACTCCGACTCGCGATCGGAAATGCGGATCGTCGCCCAGCCGTGGAACTCGAACATGAAGCCCCCCGATCTCTGTCGAGCACCCGGCGCCCCGAGTCGTCGCGCCCTACCCGACCGAGGCGATGGCGTTGACGACATGGCCTCACACCCCGAGCGGGGCGTGCTCAGTCCGCCCCCTCGGCGCCGGCTTCTCGACCGATCGTGTCCGATCCGGGAACGGCCCGAGCTTCCGCCGCGAGCGCCTCGGCAATCCCGGCCATGCGGGCCGTGAGCAGGCCGTAGGCCATGCCGAGGAATCCCAGGGACGTGAGGCCGATGATGGACGCCCTGTCATTCGGTTCGATGGTCGCCTGGCCCTGGAAGCGCGAGATGAGGTTCCCGGCGCCGACGAGCAGGAACATGAGGGTGCCGAGGCCCAGGGCGAGCTGGCTTTCTCGGCGGATGCCCCGAATCAACTGATCAACCTTCACCATTTCAATCGACCCCTCGAACATTCGGCCGACACCCGGGCCCACGACGCAGGCCGTCATCGTAAGCGGACCGCCGGGACGAACCAAGGAGGCGAGCCCTCCTCACCACTGGCCGGGTTCGACGATCCGGCCGATGCCCCCGTTGATCGTCGCCCGTCGCATCAGCCTCGACCCCACTGCGCCGCGACCACATGGTGACACACCGTCGCGGGCGTTTCGTCATAAAGGGCGTCCGAGTCTCGAAATACGCCAACAGATTCGGCCGATGACGCATCGCCGCAACGCAATTGTTGACTCATAACATCCTACGTTTATTAATGGCATCGGCCGATTGTAAGCCTCCGGCGTCGGGGGCTAAGCTCCCTTCTCGGGTCACGAATCCAGAGAAATCAAGGAGCCATCGATGCGTCTTCACGCCCCCCTGATCATGCTCGCCGCCCTTGCCTTCGTCCCTGCCGCCCAGGCCGACTTCACCGGCGTCTCGCTCGACGCCGCCTATTACTTCCCCGACACCTCGACCGTCTACCCGAATGGATCGTTCACCCCCTCGACGTTCGTCGTCGGCGCGGGGGTCGAGACGACGGGAAACATCGAGGACGTCACGTTCCTGCCGGTCGATTTCAGCGCCAACACCCTGACCATCGACTTCAACACGTCGCTCCCCGACCCGACCCTGCAAAACCGGCCGTTCAACGGGATCATCTTCAACCTGCTGTCGGCCGGCACGCTGGGCATCACCGGGGTCACCGTCGACGGCAGCACGACCCTGCCGGGCTTCTCCGCCGGCCAGGTTTCCTTCACCGACACGCAGCTCCTGATCAACTTCAGCGGCCAGAGCTACAATGACGGCGACCGGCTGGCCCTGAACTTCACCTTCGCCCCGGTGCCCGAGCCCGCCGCCATGGTCTCGATGGGCACGGGCCTGGTCGGCCTCGCCGGCTTCACCATCCGCCGCCGCCGCAAGGTCGCCGCCCGCTGATCCAGCTGATCCGGCTGATCCGGCTGATCCGCAGGCCAGCCTCGACTGGCCTATTGATCTTCAGACGGCCAAGTTCTTGTTGAGGAAGACAGCTCCGATGTGTCTCGTCTCACTGATTTTGGTAACGTCCTTGGTGCCATCGGCGGTCGGGCCCGATGGGCGGACCTGGGGAAGACTCGGTGGGCCAGGGCGACCCTCTGCCGGATGAGAATCAGCGGCGACAGCTCTGCGAATTGCTCTACGCGGTGTTCGTCGAGTTGCGGGGCGTCCACCATCGGCCCGAGCAGGTCCACGAGTTGGCCAATGCGCTCCACAACCTGCCCCTGACGATGTACGGTTGGGGCACTTGGTCGGTCTGCGGCCTGCGGGCGGTCCTAGCTCGTTATCGAGAGCGGTTCCCGGAGGGCGGCCCGGACTATGCCGCCATGCTGGACGCCATCTACCCGGCTTCCCAGCCACCAGACGGTCAGTAACGCAAGGAACCGACTCTTCCGGGCGCATCCCTCCTTACCCCTCTGAAGTCTCGTCGTGACCCGAGACGTCCCACGCCGGTCCCGCCCGTTCACCCGACAAGCCGGCCCGGCCAGGAACGATTTCCTCGCTTTTCCGATTTTCACAGAACCAAACGGCCGTTTTTTCGGATGGTATTCAAAGGAGGCCCATCTCGCGCGACGTCGCGCGGGACGGGCCACGCCAGCGCCGGCGACACCCTTTGAATCACCCACCCGGAAGCGACGCCGCACCATGGACACCATCGAAGTCAGCCAGAAACGCATCGACGCCAACCGCCGCAATGCCATGCGCAGCACCGGGCCGAAGACGGCCGAGGGAAAGGAAAAGTCCCGCCGGAATAGCCTGATCCACGGGCTCGCGGCCACCGTCGTCGTCCCCGAGGGCGAGACCCAGGCCGCCCGGGATCGCGCCGAGCAGTGGAACTCGTCGCTGCGGCCGGTCAACGCCTTCGAGATGTGCCTGGTCGAGACCATCGCCGTCGAATCGCTGCGTATCGAGCGCTGCCGGATCGAAGAACGGCTCGTCCGCGACACTCGCGCCCGCCGCGCCACCACCTGCTGGGCCGACGAGCGCAAGGCCGACGCCGCCAAGCTCGGCCGTTCGCTGCCGGGCCGGCCCGACGAGGTCGCCGCCAGGCTCGCGGCGACCGCCCCCGGCTGCGACTGGATGATCGACCGCTGGCGCGCCCTGGGCCACGCCCTCGACAAGACGGGCACCTGGACCGACGCCCAGCAGACGATGGCCCTCGACCTGATGGGCATCGCCGCCGACCTCCGCGACCTGAACCCGCCGACCGAGGCCGCCGAGGGCGTCAACCCCCTGGACCACCTCCAGGAGCTTGTCGACGACCAGCTCGAACGCCTCTGGCTCCGCAAGCAGGAGACCCTCGACGACATCGAGGCCGACCACCGCGAGGCCGCGACCATGGGCCTCTCCACCGTAGACGACAAGACCCTGGTCCTGCTCCGCCGCTACGAGACCGCCAGCTTCCGCCGGATGCGCTGGGCGCTCGCCCTGATGCAGAAGGGTCAGTCACGCCCCAATGCCCAGGCCCCCAACCCCAAGTGGGACGACTCCGAGCCGGCCTGGAAGGGCAACTCCCGCATCCGCGTCGAGACCTTCCCCGCCCCCCACCAGTACAGCCCCGAAACCACCGCAGAACGAAGCCACTCCGCCGGCGCAGAACGAACCCACCTCGACCCGACCAACGCCTCCGACTCCACCTGGATCGACCCCTTCGGCCTGGCCGCCCGCCTCGCCTCCCAGGTCAAGACCGCCACCGACCCCGCCCCGCAACCCACGTCCCCGGCACCCGCTCCCGACCACCACCTCCAGGCCGTCCCGTCAGGCCGGGCGCACCGCGCCTACGAGGCACAATCCCCGTCCTGATCGAGACTTCAAGGCCCCCAGAGCCAACCCCACACGGCCCACTCTTTGACAAGACGGAGCAACGCGAGCGCGGCTCGAACCCCGCGAACAGGAACGGCACGCGCGGCTCGTTCCCAGGCACCCCGTCAAAGGCCGGGACGAGGCGGGTCGTACGCCCGCAATCCCCTCGGATCCTCCTGGCCTATCGGGAGGGCCGGCTCGCCGTCATGGGGCGAGGCGGATTGCCTTCCTTGATTTCGAGGATCTGGTCGGCCGGGAGGTCGGGCCAGGACTCGACCTTCCCGGAGGGCCAGCGCACTTCCAGGTGTTCCACGGCCGGGGCCGAGCCGAGCCCGAACCAGAGTCGCGAGTCGTGGGCCGACAGGTAGCCCGTGCCGCCCGTCTGCCAGCGCATCTGGTCTCCGGCGGGGGTCCGGATGCGGACCCTGGCCCCGACCGGCGAGCGGCCGTTCTTCGCCCCGACCAGGCGGACACCCAGCCAGTGGCCGCCCGGGGTCCGGTTGTGCAGCACGGCCGCGGGCTCGTCGCGGTGGACCACCACCAGGTCGACCCGGCCGTCATTGTCCAGGTCGCCGGCGGCCGCTCCCCGGCCGACGACGGGTCGCGAAAAGTAGCGGTCGCCGGCGGGGTCCATCACCTCGAACCGGCCGCCGTCACGCCCCAGGAAGAGCTGGGGCGTCTGGGCCATCGGGGTCTGAATCTTCGGCCGGTCGTCGATGTGTCCGTTGGCCACGAACAGGTCGAGCCGGCCGTCATTGTCGGCGTCGAGCGCGGCGGCGGCGAAGCCGGTCTTGGGGCGGCTGGGGGCCGACAGCCCGGCCGACAGGGTCGCGTCCATGAACTGCCCCCCGCCCAGGTTGCTTCGGAGGATGCTTCCCTCGTTAATCAAGTTGGTGTGGAACAGGTCGATGAGTCCGTCGCCGTTGAGGTCGTCGGCGACGACCCCCATGCTGGCCGTCGCCCGGCCCGCGCCGTCGAAGGCGACCCCCGACGCCATCCCCTGCTCCTCGAAGCGCAGCCCCCCCTTGTTGAGGAACAGGAAGTTGGGCGACGTGTCATTGGCCACGAACAAGTCGAGCCGGCCATCCCCGTCGAGGTCGGCGATCGCCAGCCCCAGCCCACGCCCGTCGGGCACCTCCAGCCCCGCCTCCCGGCTCACGTCGCTGAACGTCCCGTCGCCGTTGTTGCGGAAAAGCTGGTCGGGCTCCGCCCGATAGCGCTGGGGCGAGCAATGGATGGGAAGCCCGAACTCGTCGCGGCACTGCGACTCTGCCTTGACATTCAATTCCACATAGGTGATCGCGACAAGGTCGAGATCGCCGTCGTCGTCCAGGTCGGCGAAGCCCGCCGCGGTGGTCCAGCGGGGCGAGCCGACGCCCGCCCTGGCCGTCGCGTCCTCGAAGGTTCTATCCCCCCGGTTCCGGTAGAGGATCGTCCGGCCCAGCCCGGTGACGAACAGGTCGTCGTGCCCGTCGCCGTCGTAATCGCCCACGGCGCAGCCCATCCCGTAGGCCGACCCGGCCACGCCCGCGCGGGCCGTCACGTCCTCGAACGTCCCATCCCCCCGGTTCCGATAGAGCCTGTTCGCCCCCGAGGCCGACCGCAGATCCGCCGTCAGCGGCCCGCCGTTCACGAAATAGATGTCGAGCCAGCCGTCACCGTCATAGTCAATCAGGCCGACGCCCCCGCCGATGGTGTCCGCGATCGAGAGCGACCGGCCCGCCCCGCAGTCGTACCGAGAGTCGATGCCCGCCGTGCGTGCGACGTCCTCGAACCGAGGGATGCCACCGGCATGGGCCGGCGCGGGCGGCGAGGGAGGCGGGAGGGTCGGGCGCGAGGCGAGCACCGGGCGGGCGGGCTCTCTGGTCCTGGCTCCCGAGCCCGCGGGCACCAGGCTCGCGGCGGCACGGAGGTCGGGCCGATCCGGGCCGAACCGCGTCCCTTGCTCGAACCAGGCCCGGGCCTCGTCGGGCAAGCCGGCCTCGCGGCAGAGCGTCCCCAGATGGAGGCAAGCGTCCCGGCTGAAACCCTCACGTCGGAGCCTGGCATGTTCAAGTCTGAGCGTCTTGTCTCGTTCCTGAAGCTCGTCGGCTCGCCGGATGTGCCCGGCGGCCCGGTCCGCGTCGCCCGACCTGCGCAGGAGCTGGCCCAATCGGTAATGGGCCTCGCGGTGCCCAGCATCGATCTCGAGGACATGCGTCAGATCGGCCTCCGCATCCGCCGGCCGGCCCCTGGCCTCGTCCAGCCGGGCCCGCAGCAGCCACCAGCGGGCCCGGTCGGAGGTACCGAGGGGCTCGGGGCCCAGCAGGGCCGGATCGACCTCGGGCGAGCCCAGCATCCTGCGGCACTCGGCCAGGGCGAACCGCCCCCCCGGGTCGTCCTCGAAGGCCGCCGCCGCGGCTTGCAGGTGCGGGAGGGCCTCGGCCGGCCGGCCCTTCTGGAGCATGATCAGCCCCCAGACCCGCCGCAACCAGGGGTCGGCCGGGGTCCTGTCCAGGAACGGCTTCACCTCGCCTTCAAGCCCCCTGAGGTCGGCCTCGGGGGCCTCCAACGCGAGGACCAAGTCGGCCAGCTGGCGAGGGTCGAGGGTCGTCCGATACATCCCCCAGAGCACGTCTCGGGCCTCGGCGGGCCGCTGCTGGAGGCTGAGGAGATAGACGAGCCGCTGGGACGGGGCGAGCACCTCGGGGCTCCGGCCGGCAGAGTTGCGGAACGCGCGCTCCGCCGCCGCGGCGTCCCGATCCTGCAGCGCGATCTCGCCGAGCATGGACTGCGCCCGCCCCCACGCCCTGGACGTCGGCCCGACCTTCGCCAGGGCACCGGCCACCTCGGATTCTCGCCCCTGCTCCCGGATCGCGCCGGCCATCAGCATCCAGGCGTCGCCGTCATCCGGCCTCGATCGCAGCCAGCGCCCGAGCATCGATTCCGCCTCGGCCCATCGCCGCCGCCCGGACGCCTCCCGGATCGCCTTCCAGGTGGGCAAGGGGCGGAACTCGACCCAAAGCCCGAGGCCGACCAGTGCGGCGACGGCCGACGCGCCCACCAGCCAGGCTACTCCGCGACGGCCGAGCGGCATCGATCGTTCCATGGATCTTATCCCTATTCGCCACGCGAGCCTGGCGCGACACCGGGGCCGAGGCCGAGAGGACGCCCCGTCGAGACTCCACGATACGCTCCCGCCGCGAGCCCGTCGCTCCGACTTCCGGCGACGGCGAGGCATGCCGCAAAATTACGGAACGGCAGCTTCAAGACGCAACTTTGTTACCAGGATCATCATGTGAAAGTTCCGGCTTGTTCCCTTCAACCGCCGATCACTCGCGCCCAGCCCCCGGAGAAGAACTTGAGAAGATCGACAGATCACTCATTGCGTACAGCGATCGATTCGGGTTACTCTTCGAATCTCTCTGGGCCGATTCCGGCCCGCATGGACTGGGAGCGCCTCCCCGCCCCATTCGCGACGTTCATCCCCATCATTTCGACACTCTCAAGCGTCCCATCCGGTCGGCGTCTGTTCGAACCGTCGGTGACTTCCCCCAGCAAGCTGGAGCCCGCCGCCTCGACGGGGTTGGTTCCCGCTCGCCTTCGAACTGCACCGGGCAGACGCCCACTCCACGCGACGGGGCCCCATGCGGCGGCGGGTGTCCACGTCTTCGGGAAGGCGAGGTCAGGCATGAAATCGATGGCTCGGGTTCCGGGATCAAATCGCGGTCCCCTCGCGGCGGCCTTGGTCGTCATCGGGTTTGGTGTCGTCGGCATTTCGGGGTGCGGCGAGGCCAATGTGCCCAAGGTCAAGCCGGGCGATCCGTCCACCACGTATACCGTCAACGCACCACCGCCGGACTCGATCGCCGGGAGTGCCAAGCCGGGGAAGGCCTCCAAGGGGACGATGAGTGCGCGAGAGCTGAGAGACTATCGACAGAAGCAGAAGGCGGGCCAATGAAGTCGGCCCGTCGGCCGCCTTTCGGGCGTCTTCCTTGTCCCTTGTTCCGGGAGATCTCATGATGAAATCTCTGCGTCTGCGTCCGGGCATGCGTCGGGGCTTCACCCTGATCGAGCTGCTCGTCGTCATCTCCATCATCGCCGTCCTGATCGCCCTTCTACTGCCAGCGGTCCAGTCGGCCCGCGAGGCGGCTCGGCGGGTCCAGTGCGTCAACAACCTGAAGCAGCTCGGCCTGGCCGCCATGAACTACGAGTCGGCCAATCAGACGTTTCCGATGGGCGACCACCAGGGCCGCACGATCGACGGGGCCTTGCAGAACCAGAACTTCGGCCATTTCGTGGCGCTCACGCAATACATCGAGCAGGGGGCCATCTTCAACGCCCTGAATTGCTCGATCATGATCTACACCTACCAGAACAGCACCGTGAACGGCATCGGCCTGAGCGCACTCTGGTGCCCGAGCGACGTGGGGGTCATCGGCCTCCGCTACCCCGGCCAACCCGACGACGGCTGGGACGGCAGCCCCATCCCCATGACGTACAGCAGCTATGCCGGCAACATGGGCCCGCTGATCTACGACGCCTTCCACGGGGGCAACGGCGGGCCGTACATGGCCCAGATGCAGGGGACCTTCTCCGAGGTCGGCGGCCCCGCCCTCGTCGGGCCGGTCAGCCTCCAATCGATCACCGACGGCACCAGCAACACCATGCTCTACGGCGAACACGCTCACGGCAAGATCGCCGCGGGCTCGACCGGGACACTGTATGGCATCAACTGGTGGACCTCCGGAGACTACGGCGATACGACCTATTCGAGCTTCTTCCCCCCGAACTATTTCTCGTCGGACGTCCAGGCCGCGCTCCTGCCGAAGCTGGTGGTTCGCCAGTCGAATTTTGCGGTCACGACGGCGAGCTTCCACCCAGGAGGGGCGAACTTCGCCTTCTGCGACGGCTCGGTCAAGTTCATCAAGGACACCGTCAACTCGTGGAACCCGAGGGCCATCGAGTTCGTCAACCCGACCTACAACCTGAACGGCCAGAGATACGGCGTCTTCCAGGCACTCTCGACCCGGAACGGGGGTGAAATCATCAGCTCCGACTCGTACTGACACCCGGCCCTCCGCCGGGCACATCGAGTGCGCACGCGAGGTCCACGCGTGCGCACTCGATGGCGTACCCCGCCCATCTCAACCGACGCGTTGCCACTTTTTTCGATCCAGCGTCTCCGCCTCGACGTCGAGACGAATGCCGGGTGTTCGCCCGACGAAACGGCCTCGGACAAGGAGTTCTCACCAGGTGTCCGATCTCGGCCACCTTGACGGCACGACCGCAGCCGGCTTATCCCGGCAAGACGCCGCGCAACGAAAAACCCCAGCCATTGCGGGCCGGGGTTGGACGTCGGATCGGAGATCTCTTGAAGCGAGGATGATGGGGCTCGAACCCACAACCTCCGGCGTGACAGGCCGGTGCTCTAACCAATTGAGCTACATCCCCTCGTTCGCTTACGTGGGATGATTCTTACAGACCGGGGGGTCCGAGTCAAGCACCTGGTGCCGAGAACTTGCGGGCCGTGGTCCGGGGCGATGGGCGTGGGGGCAACGGCCCGCAACGCTCGGCCTATGCACTGGATGCGCGATGCCGGCGGCGATAGATTGGCTGGGTCGGCGGAACATGAGCGGGCGCGATGAAAACCGGGCGAGGGGACGATTCATGGCCGAGCCGAAAATCACGGGGTTGGCCCCTCGACTGACGTCGATCGACGCGTATCGCGGGTTCGTCATGTTCCTGATGATGGGCGAGGTCCTGCACTTCTGCGGGGTCGCCCAGGCCTTGGCCGACAGCTGGTTCTGGAAGCAGCTCTGTTTCCACCAGGACCATGTCGAGTGGATTGGCTGCTCGCTGCACGACCTGATCCAGCCCTCGTTCTCGTTCCTGGTCGGCGTCGCGCTGCCGTTCTCGCTGGCCGCCCGCGAGGCCAAGGGGCAGTCGCGCGGCAAGATGACCGCCCACGCACTCTGGCGGTCGTTGCTGCTTGTGGCGCTGGGAATTTTCCTCCGGTCGACGCGCCGCGACCAGACGAATTACACCTTCGAGGACACCCTCAGCCAGATCGGCCTGGGGTACACGTTCCTCTTCCTGCTCGGGTTCCGCCCGGTGCGCGACCAGCTCATCGCGGTGGCGGTCATCCTCGTCGGCTACTGGGCGGCCTTCGCCCTGACTCCCCTGCCTGATGCCTCATTCGACTACTCGGCGGTCGGCGTGCCCGAGAGTTGGCCTCACCTGATGGAGGGGTTCGCCGGGCACTGGAACAAGAATAGCAACCTCGCCTGGCGGTTCGACACCTGGTTCCTCAACCTCTTCCCCCGGTCCGAGCCATTCCAGTACAACGGCGGCGGCTACGCGACTCTGAGCTTCATCCCCACGCTGGGGACGATGATCCTGGGCCTGCTCGCCGGCGGCGTGCTGAAGTCGGCGGCCTCGTCGTCGGGCAAGATGCTGCGACTGGCGGCGGCCGGGGCCGTCTGCCTGGCGGCCGGCTATGCGCTGGGATGGTCGGGGCTCTGCCCGGTGGTCAAGCGCATCTGGACGCCGAGCTGGGTGCTCTATAGCGGCGGCTGGTGCTTCCTGATGATGGCCGGCTTCTACGCGGCGGTCGACCTGGCGGGGCTCTCGGGCCTGGCCTACCCGCTGCGGGTCGTGGGCCGCAACTCGATCGCGGCGTATTGCATGTCGGGGCTGACGGAGAGCTGGATCGCCAAGAACATCACGACCCACCTGGGCGAGGCCCCCTTCCTGGTGCTGGGGCCGGCCTACGAGCGCCTGCTGCACGGGTCGGCCGTGCTGGCGGTGCTCTGGCTGGTGCTGTACTGGATGGACAAGCGTGGGATTTACTTGCGAATCTGATGGACGGGGGGAGGTCCGCGGTGATCACTCCAATCGGCCAATGACTCGGGGGCGGGGACGCATGACTTTGCGGGCGTGGATCTTAGGTTGGTCGTGCGGGCTGCTCTGGCTGACGGCGGCGACGCAATCGCACGGCCAGGAACCGGCGGCAGCGGCGGCGCAGGCCGACCCGGCGGCGCTGGCGGCGCAGGTCCTGGATGAGAAGAAGCCGGCCGAGGAGCGCGAGGCCGTCATCGCCAAGCATCCCGAGCTCTCCTCGGCCCTGATCTCGGCGATGGCCGCCGGGATGCCGGCCGGGACGCCCGAGGAATACCGGCGGATTCCCTGGATCTGGCGGGCCGCCTTCGCCGCCGGCAAGCGCAACGACGAGGCCGAGTTGCGGAGAATCCTTGAGGTCTCGTTGCCCGCCCCCGGCGCCCCGCTGGACGACTGGCGCGCCGTGGTCGTGGGCGGCGGGCTCATCAACGGCCTGACCCTGGCCGGCGTCTGGCCGGCCGAGCGGCTCGGCGCGGTCGTGGCCGGCAACGACGCCCTGATCGCGCGATGGCGGCGGGCGCTCGACCTGGCCTCGGCCATGGCCGACGACGAGAAGGTCAAGACCGGCACCCGCTATGACGCCCTGCGAATGCTAGGGGCCGAGCCCTGGGACCGCCGAGGTGCCCAGCTGATGCGGTACCTGACCAAGGGCGTCGACGCTGAGTTGCAGCAGGGGGCCGTCAGCGCCCTGTCCGACGTCAAGGGCCCCGCCCCAGTGGTGGCACAGGCGTTGCTCTCCGGATTCGACCACTACAGCCCAAATAACCGCGAATTCGCCCTGGACGCCCTGCTCCGCGACGAGGCCCGCGCCCTGGCCCTGCTCGACGCCGTGAAGGGGGGCCGGGTCGACCGCGGCCTGCTCGGCACCAAGCGCACCGAGGCCCTGAAGGCCCATCCCGTCGAGCCCGTCCGGGCCCTGGCCACCTCCGTCCTCGGCGCTCCCTAACCAACTCCCGGATGTTACCTTCTATCGATGACGCTTCCCCGGAACGACCACCACGCCCCCGCCCGACGCACGAGGGGCCCCCGTTGATCGGCTCGACCCTGAACCGGCGATTCCTCCTCTCCAGGGAACTTGGGCGAGGCGGGATGGGCACCGTCTACCAGGCCACCGACCAGGTGCTCGGCAGGACCGTGGCCGTCAAGGTGCTGACCGGCCAGGATGACCCCGAGGTGGGCCCCAGGCTCAGGCTCGAGGCCCAGATCCTGGCCCGGCTGCTGCACGAAGGGATCGTCCGCCTGTATGACTTCGGCGAGGCCGACGGACTCTTCTACTTCGTCATGGAGGAGGTCGACGGCCCGAGCTTCCAGCAACGCTGGCGCAAGCTCCCGCTGCCGGTGCGCATGGATGTCCTCGTCGGCGTGGCCGACGCGCTGGACTACGCCCACCACCAGGCGATCATCCACCGCGACGTCAAGCCGGCCAACGTCCTGATGACCGCCGCCGGCCGGCCCAAGCTCTCCGACTTCGGGCTCTCGGTGCTGGCCCACCAGCCGCACGAGACGGGCATCGTCCGCGGCACCCCGCAGTACATGAGCCCCGAGCAGGCCCTGGGCAGGCAGCTCGACCACCGGTCGGACCTGTACTCGCTCGGCGTGATGATCTACGAATGCGCCTGCGGCTCCCCCCCGTTCCGGGGCCCCTCGATGGCCGTCATCGCCAGCCAGATCAACGCCGAGCCCGAGCCTCCCAGGCTGCGCAACCCACGCATCGGCACTCCACTGGAGTCCCTGATCGTCCGGCTCTTGTCGAAGGACCGCGACGCCAGGCCCCCCACGGGCGCGGCCGTCGCCGACGAGCTGCGGGCCATGATCGCCGCCGGCACCCTGATCTCCTCCTCGAGGGCCGACGCCCCCCACCCCGACGACTCGGCCACGACCCTCGGCGACATGACCGGCACGCGGTCGATCCGGGGGGCGACGACGATCATGGCCGCCGGCCCCGAGTCATCGTCGGCGACCGGGCCGGGCCTCGTGCCTCTGCCCGAGGCCGGGCCGGCGCGCCCCCCGTCGAGGCCCGTGGCACCCCCCGCGGCGGTCGTCCGGGCGCTAGCGTCGGTGGAGTCCGAGCCCCTCATCCTGTCCGCCAACCAGCGTTACCTGGGCGGGCACTACCTGGCCTATCTGCTGGGAGGAGCACGCCGCCGTGGCCTTCGGCTCAGGCGCACGACCGACCCGCTCAACGCCGACCGGGCCCGGCTTATGCTGGCGATGACGGCCGCGATGATCGAGGGGGGGACGCCCGAGGCCGTCGCCAGGGCCGCCGAGGTCCTGGAGCTGCGCCACGACGTTCGGCCTTCGCTCAGCCCGGTGGTCGTCGCGAGGTATCTGGCCTCGCGCTCCAGCGTCTCCAGGCGCAAGGCCTTCCGCCGCGTCCGCAAGGAGCTCCAGGACGCCAGCCCCTACGCCCAGCAGGCCCTGACCGACGACCAGGGAGTGCTCAACCCCGGCCTGATTCCCCAGTCGTGGGACGACCTGAGGGCGCTGGCCCCGGCCCGCACGGAGGTAGACGACCGGCTCGTCGAGCGCTGGAACCGGGTCGCCGACGCCTGGCGTGAGCGGGCCGGCTTCCGCGACGCCGTCTTGCGGTACGCCACCCAGAGTGCCCACCTCGACCCGGCCTCGGCCTCGCTCTGGCCCGAGGTGGTCTACCCGCTGATCGAGCGGGCCCGCTGGCAGCGCCGGCTGAGGTCGCGCGGCGAGGCGATCCTCGACGGCCTGCGAGACAACCTCCACCTCGCCGCGCCGGGGGCCAGGCTCGACCGCGCCATCGTCGCCTCGGTCCCCCAGCGCGTCGCCGAGGAGCTGGACGTCTCGGCCGGCGGATTCGCCGACGAGCCCGAGATCGGCGAGGTGGCCGCGACGCCCGCCGGCCCGGACGCCGCCGAGGCCGCCGGGCGGCTGGTGGCCAACCCCGCCCTCCTGGGCGCCCTGGCCGGCGAAGTCCTCGAGGAGCGCGGGACCACCCGACTGGCCGGGGTCGACCCGATCCGCGTCACCCTCGGCGAGCTGCGGGCCCTGTTCCGCGAAGCCGTCGACTCGCTCTCGCAGGCCAAGAACGCCGGCGGCCATCGGCTGGTGCCCATCGGCCCCTATCGCCTGGCCGTGGTCCCCTCGCTCCGAGGCCGTAGCGCCGGGCAGGTGGCCATCCAGGGGATGCCCAACGCCAAGCAGGTCGAGATGCTCACCCCCTCGCTGAGGAGCGGGGGCAAGAGCTCCAAGCCGGTCGTGGCCGCCTGGCCCTACGTCGACGGCAGCCTGGTCGTCGCCTACAACGACTTCCGTAACGACCCCCGATACATCCTCTGGCACGCTCCCGGCCAGCACCAATCCAACTACGACTCGGCCGCCTCGCTCAACTCGGCGCTCCTCCAGCTCAACCTGGAATCGCCCGACCAGCTCGACCGCGCCCTGTCCCGATGGTTCCGGCCCAGGGAACGCAAATGAGCCGGGACGACTCGGGGCCAGTGGCGGCGAAGGGACTCTCGGGCTGGCGGCTGGCCCTGGTCGGCCTGCTCCTGTTCGCGCCGGCGACCATTCCCTACCTGGTCCACGCCCTGCCCCGCACCGACCGGACCCTGCCCACCGGCTACATCGTCTACGACATGGCGCTGTACGCGGGCAAGGGGCGCGAGCACTTCGACTCGGGCACCTTCCACCCCACCTACTCGAACCCCTGCGACTGGTCCTACGGCGAGCCCAGGGTCTACTTCCAGCCCCTCTTCCTGGCCATCGGCGCCGTCCGCGAGTGGACCGGCCTGGATATCGGCCTGATCCTGGTGGGTGCCTGGATCCTCTCGGGCCTGCTCTGCACGGGCGTGGCCATCGCCCTCTATCGCCGGGTCGTCGGCCTGCGCACGTGGTCCGAGCGGCTGGGCCTGGTCGTCTTCTTCTGGGGGGGCGGGCTGCTGGTGGCGATGGGGGCCTTCTGGTTCCTGGGGCTCAAGCGCACGGTGCCAACGGCCAGGGAGCTCTTCGCCTTCGACCCCATCGACGGCTGGTGGTTCATGAGCTTCGGGCGCAACCTGATCTTCCCCACCGAGGCCTTCTACCACGCCCTGTTCCTGGGCTGCGTCCTGGCCGCCATCGGCCGACGGTTCGCCCTGTCCGTCGCTCTGGCGGCCCTGGCGGCGATCAGCTCCCCGTTCACGGGGGTCGAGCTGCTGTCGGTGCTCTGGACCTGGTGCTTCGTCGAGGTCGTCTTCCTGCGCCGACCGGGCCTGGGGGTGACGACGGGGTATTTCGCGGCGATCACGGCCGTCTTCGGCCTGATGCTGGGCTACTACCTGGGCTTCCTGAACCTGTTCGAGTCGCACAGGATCGTCGCCCGGCAGATGTCCCTCGACTGGGGCTACAACGCCGTCCAGTTCGTGCCCGCTTATGCCCTGGTGGGGGCCCTGGCCGCCTGGCGGCTGCGCGACGGGTCGAGGGCCTTGGCCGCCTGCGCCAACCCGGAGACCACGCTGTTCCTGGCCTGGGCGGCGGTCGCCTTCGCCCTCTCGAACCACGAGTTCGCCATCACCGCCCGGCAGCCCATCCACTTCACGCGCGGATACGTCTGGATCCCCTTGTTCTTCCTGGGCGCCCCGGTGCTCGTCGGCCTCTTCGACCACCTCGGCGGGCGGCTCAGGCGCCCCTGGGGCGGCCTGGCCGCGGGGCTCGTGTTGCTCCTCTTCCTCAACGACGACCTCGCCTGGCTGGCCAGGTTCCCGCTGCGGTACGACGTGCCCAGGGCCAACCAGGACCTCAGGATTTCGCCCGAGCAGCGCGAGGTGCTGGGCCGCGTCTCGGGCCCCGAGTTCCGCGGGCACACCCTGCTGAGCGAAGACCCGACGATCTCTTATCTGTGCATCACCTCGACCCCGATGCGGAGCTGGGACGCCCACCCGTTCGAGACCCCCGACCTCGCCTCGCGCCACGCCGAGATCGTCCGGCTCTTCGCCGAGGGGACGCCCGACGACCGCTGGGCGGGCCTGCCCCTGGTCGTCGTGCGGGAGAGACGGCCGGGCGCCGCGACGGACTCGTGGCTGGCCGCGCGGCACGCCCTGCCGATCCTGTCGAATGACCGCTTCGAGGTCTTCCAGGTCCCGGCTCCCTGAGACGCCCGCATGGCGGATTTGCCCGGAATTTGGTATCCCTTCGAGCCTTGCGGACAGACCCCCCGCATCATCTCCAAGGGCCCCGAAGGACCGCCGCATGAATGGGACCACCGCGCTCAAAACCAACCTGGAAGAGACCAAATCCTTGCTCGAGAAGTACCTGGCCGACTTCTCCGACGCCGACATCCAGGTCCGGCCGGTCCCCAACGCGAATCATGTCGCCTGGCAGATCGGCAACGTCATCGCCGGGGAGCATTTCATGCTCCAGGCGGGCCTGCCCGACGCCAAATTCCCCGAGCTGCCCCCGGGCTTCGCCGACCGCCATAGCTCGAAGGCGGCGGGCGTCGAAGGGCCCGAGGGCCTGCTGACCAAGGACGAGTATCTCGCCCTCTTCAACGGGGTCCGCGGCGCCGCCATCGCCGCGCTCGACACCCTGACCGACGCCGACCTCGACCGTCCGACCGAGGGCCCCATGGCCGCATTCGCCCCGACGCTCGGGCACGTCTTCCTGGCCACGGCCAACCATACCATGATGCACGCCGGCCAGTTCTCCGTCATCCGCCGGGTGCTGGGCAAGCCCGTCCTGTTCTGATCTCTGCCCCTTCGAACGGCCGACGGCCGAGGCCCCTCCGGTTTCCCGGGCAGGCCTCGGCCGTCTCGTTTCAAGGTCGGATCGTCGCTCAGCGGCCGGCCGCGGCCCGTTCCTGGCGGAACATGGCGTTGGAGCGGTCGCCGCGAGACAGCAGGTAGGCCACCAGGTCGAGGATCTCCTCTTCCTTCAGGGTGTTCAGCAGCCCCTGCGGCATCATCGACGTCGGCGACGGCGTGACCGTCTCGATCAACTTGCGGTCGACGCTCACCTGCCCGTTGGGGTCGAGCATGTTGGTGTTGATGCTCATCGAGTCGTCATTCAGGTTGACGATCCGGCCGGTGACGGTCCGGCCGTCGAGGGTCTCGACGACCACCGCCTGGTACTGGTCGCTGACGACCTTGCTGGGCAGCAGGACCGACTCCAGCAGGTCGCGCACGCCGAACCGGCCCGAGACCACGGTCAGGTCGGGGCCGACGGCCCCCCCCTCGTTGTCGAACCGATGGCAGGCGAAGCACGACGCGCCGCCGAACAGCGAACGGCCGCGGTCGAAGTCGCGGTCCTTCAGCTTGGATTCGACCAGCGGCACCAGCTCGTCGACGGTCCACTCCTTGACCAGGGGGCGCGAGGCCAGGGCCGGCGCGGGCTCCTTCAGCACGGGCTTGGCCTCGAGGGTCTCCTTCAGGCTGGCCTTCTCCGACTCGCTCAGCGTGGCGATCGCGTCCTCGCGGATGATCCGCAGGAAGCCGCCGAAGCTGGCACCGCCGCGATAGTTGGCCGCCTTCAACAGCCAGTTGAAGAACGCCTTGCGCTCGTCGAGCGTCCAGTTCTTCTTCAAGGTGCGCAGCGACGTGGCGTAGTCGAGCTGCTCCTCCTGCGTCGGCGCGTCGTCGAGTAGCTTCGTCGCCTTGGCGTTGATCGAGGGGGCTTCGAGATAGACGAGCAGCTTGCAGAGCTCGGAGTTGATCTGACGCGCCTTGCCGGGGAAGTGCGGGTCGAACCGCTTGACCAGCCGGTCGATCGTCGCCTGGTCGGCGGGCCGGCCCATCCGGGTGAAGGCCAGGCTGTAGGCACGCAGCAGGGCGACCTGCTGGAACTCGGTCAGGCCGTTCCACTCGATCCGGTCGAGGGCCTCCAGCAGCTTCGGCTGGAGCGACTTGTCGCCCAGGCGGGCCAGGGCGATCAGGACTTCGATCGAGGCCGTCGGGCTCGACTTCTCGGCGAGCGCCCGGTCCTGCCAGGTGGCTGCGGGCTGGGTCTCGATGGCGACGCGAGCGGCCCATCGAAGGAACCGGTCGGGGCTGCCCAGGTGGGGCCAGGCGGCGTCGACCGCCTTGGGGTCGACGTGGCCGTGGAAGGCTTCCAGGTCGCGCCGGACCTTACGCTCGGCGGCACCCTCGGGGTTGCCCGTCGAGGGGGCCGTCGACTCGCTGCCGGTGTAGGTCACCCGATACAGGCCCGACTTGGTCCGCCGGCCGCCGATGGTGTAGTACAAGGCGCCGTCGGCCGGGTTGACGATGATGTCGGTCAGCGGCAGGGGGACGCCCGTGACGAACTCTTCCAGCTCACCGGTGTAGGTCGAGCCGGTCGACTTCAGGTGGGTGGCGTAGAGCTTGCCGTAGCTCCAGTCGCAGATGAACAGGGCGTCCTGGTACTTGGCCGGGAACTTGGCGCCGTAGCCGAAGGTGACGCCGGTGGGCGAGCCGGGGCCGACGTTGACGGCACCGGGCAGGCTGTCGGCGTAGTAGGGGGGCCAGACGCCCGCGCCGTTACGCCAGCCGAATTCCGAGCCGCTGACGACGTGGCAGACGCGCGTCGGGCGGTACCAGGGGGTGTTGATGTCCCACTCCATGTCGGAGTCGTACGTGAACAGCTCCCCGTCGCGGTTGAAGGCGGCGTCGTACTGGTTGCGGAAGCCCATCGAGACGAGCTCCCAGTTGGTCCCGTCGGGGTTGATCTTGTAGACGCAGCCGCCGGGGGCCAGCACGCCGGCCATGAAGCCGTTGCCGTCGGGCATGCGCGGCAGCAGGATGTCCTCGCTCCAGGCGCGGGGGACGAGCGACTCATTCACCTCGACGGGTGCGGTCTGGTTGCCCACGACCATGACGAGCGACTTGCCGTCGGGCGTCAGCATGATCGCGTGCGGGCCGTGCTCGCCGGCGCCGCCGGGCAGCTCGCGCAGCCTCTGGACGTTGTCCAGCACGTCGTCGCCGTTGGTGTCGCGCACGCGGTAGAGCCCGGTGGGGAACTTGCCCCCCGAGTTGACCACGACGTAGAGGCTGTCGAACGCCCAGAGCAGCCCCTGGGCCTCGCCGATCTCGACGGGGATGGGCTCGACCTTGATGTCCTCGGGCTTGCCGTCGAGCGCCGGCAAGGTGACGCGGTAGAGCTTGCCGTACTGGTCCGAGGCGATCATGCGTCCCTTGGGGTCCAGGGTCATGCAGACCCAGGAGCCCTGCTCGTCCTTGGGAACCGAGTAAAGCAGCTCGACCTTGAAGTCTTTGGCCACCTTCAGCTTCGAGGGGTCGGTCGCTGTCGCCTCGCGCGCCGGGGCGGCTTTTGCCAGCGACTCCTCGGTGATGGCGACATAGGGGGCGTCGCCCAGCTTGCCGATCTCGGCGGCCTTGACCCAGGCCTTGTCGGCGGGGTCGAAGTCGGGGATCCCGCCGCCGCGACGCTCCAGGGCGTCCCAGCTCGCGTCGGTCACGACGACCTGGGTGCCGCCGTCTTCGAGGTCGATCACGAGCCGGGCAAGGAAGGCCGCCGGGCCGGCGTCATTGCGGGCGCGGACGCCCAGGATGTGGGCGCCGGGCTCTTTGCCGGCGAAGGCGGCCGTCAGGTCCTTCGAGAACGCCAGGTGCGTGCCCACGGCGTTGAAGATGGACTTGCCGTCGAGGTGGACATTGGCCGAGTCGTCGCAGGCCAGATAAAGCTTGGCCGACTTCACCTTGGAAGCGACCTTGAACTCCTTGCGGAGGACAACCGACTGCTTCTCCTTGGGGGCCCCTGGGGCCCAGATCCAGCGCGGTGTGGTGACTGGGGCGTTGTCGTCGGCCCCACGGGCGGCGGCCCCGACAATGAGGCCTGCCGCGGCCATCAGCACGGCGGCGATTCGCTTCGATCGCATCGGTCACCCTTCGCGTTCAGTTTCGGTCGTCATTTGGGCGGGGAGAGAGAAGATCGGGCAAATGGGGCGGCACGGCGAGACGGGCCCGCTTGGGCCCCGGCAGGGGCTGCGGGCGTCCGGGTCGCACGGCCCGGCTTCCGTCGGGCGGGCCGGGCGGGGAGGCGGGGCCCCACTCCGGCTCGATCGACCAACTGCCATTCGACCAGCCCGCCGCCCCCATGTCCAGGCCCGTGCGGCCCGGCGCCGAGGGGGTGAGAAACCCCACGACACGCCCGGATTCACTGGCGTCGATGGCTCCGTCGCGGTTAGCCTGTCTCCCTTGGGCGGGGCGTCGCCTCGCGGCGGGAAGGGGCCGGCCAAGGCCGGGGGAGTCGCGTTCATGCTCGATCCCAGGGCCGACCACAGGTCGACGCCCGGAAACCCGTCCACCGAGGACGAACTCGGCCAGGCGTCCGCGCCCGACGCGCAGGCCTCGACCATCTGGAGGGAGGCCCGCTCCGGCGATGCCACCGAGCATCGATCCAAGCTCGCGGACGCTGCCGACCCGCCGCCCGTGAAGGCCCTGAAGTCCGACGACATCACGCTCGATCTGGACGCCGAGGCCCCGACGGAGGGGGGCTCATCCAACGCCACGGTCGCCGAAGTGCCCGGGCACAGGATCGTCTCCTCGTTGAGCCAAGGCGAGCATGAGACGCGCGGCCGATACACCATGACCCACCTCCACGCCCGGGGGGGGATCGGCCAGGTCTGGCTGGCGCGCGACGTCGACCTCGGCCGCGAGGTGGCACTCAAGGAAATCCGCCCCGAGCGGTCGGGAAGCTCCGGCGTCTGGGCCCGGTTCCTGGCCGAGGCCCGCATCACCGGCCAGCTCGAGCACCCCGGCATCGTGCCGATCTATGAGCTCGCGCGGAAGGGCCCCGACAACCTCCCCTACTACACGATGCGATTCGTCCGCGGCCGGACCCTGGGCGACGCGGCCCGCGCCTATCACGAGCGGCTCGTCGCCGGCGAGGCGTCGCCGCTCGAGCTGGCCACGCTGGTCAACGCCTTCGAGGCGGTCTGCCAGGCCCTGGCCTATGCCCACTCGCGCGGGATCATCCACCGCGACCTGAAGGGGCAGAACGTCGCGCTGGGCGACTTTGGCGAGGTCATGGTCCTGGACTGGGGCCTGGCCAAGCATGTTGACGCCCCCGACCCCGAGGTCATCCACGAGCCGTGTGACGAGCTTGGGCCGGTCGACCCGGCCGAGGAGCCGACGCTCCAGGCGACCGCCACGGGCCAGGTGATGGGCACCCCCGCCTTCATGGCCCCCGAGCAGGCCGAGGGGGACGTCTCCCAGATCGGCCGCGGCACCGACGTCTACGGCCTGGGCGCCGTGCTCTACGAGATCCTCACCGGCCAGGCGCCGTTCCACGGCGACGACACCCGCGAACTGCTGCGCAGGGTCATCGACGAGCCCCCCGTCCCGCCGCGGCAGCTCAGCCCATCGGTCCCGCGGGCGCTCGAGGCGATCTGCCTGAAGGCGATGGCCAAGGCCCCCGGCGCCCGCTACGCCTCGGCCGCCGACCTGGCCCTCGAGATCCGCAAGTACCTTGCCGATGAGCCCGTGAGCGTCTATCGCGAGCCCTTCTCGGTGCGGGCCGGCCGCTGGGCCAGGCGGCATCGGACGGCCGTGTCCTGCGCCACCGCGGCCCTGGTCGTCGCCGGTGCCTCGCTGGCGGTGGGGACCGTGCTCGTCAGGCGCGAACGCGACCAGGCCCGCGAGCAGCGCCAGGTCGCGCGCCGGGCCGTCGACGACATGTACACCGACGTCGCCGAGGGGTGGCTGGAAGACCACCTCGACGACGTCCAACGCACCTTCCTGGAGCGGGCGCTGGCCTACTATGAACGCTTCGCCGACCAGCAGGCGTCGGACCCCACCGCCGTCCAGGAGCGCGGCCGGGCCTCGCTGAGGATGGGCGACATCCTCCGCAAGCTCGGCAGGAACCCCGAGGCCGAGCGAGCCTACCGCCGGGGCGTCGACATCCTCGGCCGCCTGGCCGACGACCAGCCGGACACGCCCGAGCACCGCCACCATCGGGCCGTCGGCCTGGCTCGCCTGGGCGGCGTGCTGGCCGCCGGCGGGCACGCCACCGAGGCCGAGGCGCTCGAACGCGACGCCATCGCGACGGACCTGGCCCTCCTTGAATCGGATCCCGCCAACCCCGCTTACGTCCGCGAGCTGGCCGTCGCCCGCAAGGAACTGGCCGATCTCCTGCGCGTCCATGCCAGGGCCGCCGACGCCGATCGGCTGTTCGAATCGGCGGTCGCCGGCTTCGAGGCCCTGGCCAACGCCCCCGGCGCACCCGCGAAGGCCCGCCAGGACCTGGCCTCGACACTCGACCGGCAGGGGCTCCTCTTCCGCGAGCTAGGCCGGTTTGACGCGATGAAGGCCGCCTACGACCGGGCCCTGGCCATCCAGCGATCCCTGGCCGACGAGTTCCCCACCCTGCCCGCCTACCGCGAGAGCCTGGCCAATGCCGAGACCGCCTTCGGCCTCCTGCTCAGCGATTCGGGCCGGCTGGGCGACGCCGAGCCCGTGCTCGCTCGGGCCGTCGCCGTCAACGAGGCGCTCACCAAAGACTTCCCGCTCAGGCCCGAATATCGCCGCGACCTGGCCAGGAGCCAAATCAACCTGGCTAACCTGCTCCAGAAGTCCGGCCGGCCCGGCGAGGCCGTCGCCCGGTATGCCCCGGCCGCCCAGATCTTCCGCGACCTGACCGCCGCCCAGCCCCGGACGATGCTCTACCGCCACGACCTGGGCCGGCTCCAGATCAGCCTCGGCGCGGCGCTCCGGGCCGACCGAAAATTCAAGGCCGCCGGCGCGACCTACAACGAGGCCATCGCGACCCACGATGCCCTGATACGCGACCAGCCGACCGTGCCCGCCTACCGCCAGGGCAAGGCCGACGCCCTGATGAATCTTGGCGAGTTGCAGGACACCCTGGGCAACCCCGAAGAAGCCGAACGCCACTACCAGGAAGCCCTCCGCATCAACGAAGCCCTGGCCCGCGACGAGCCGGGCATCCCCGAATACCAGCGAGGCGAGGCCAAGTGCCTGGTTAACCTCTCGGGCTTGTTCAAGCCCCTGGGCAAGCTCAAGGAGGCCGAGGACGCGGGCCGGCGGGCGGTGCGGGCCCTGGAAACGCTGGCCGCCGAGCACCCCGAGAACCTCGACGATCGCCTGGCCCTCTCCGGCGCACTGAGCAACCTGGCCGCCCTGCGCCTGGCCGACGCCGACGCCACCTACGCCCGGATCATGGAGGTCAACGACCGGCTGGTGGCCGACCACGGATCCGACCCCAGGACCCGGCAGATGCAGGCCCTGGCCTGCAACAATCTGGGCGAGCTGAAGCTCTCGCGCGGCGACCTGGCCGGCGCCGGGGCCGAGTTCGGCCGGTCGGTCGAGCTGTTCGACGCGATCATCGCCGGCAAGGGGGGGACCGCCGACGACCGAAGCTATCTGGGCTACGTCCTGGGCAACCTCGCCGCGGTGCAGGTCGCCGGCAACCGCCCGGCCGAGGCCAGGCCGCTGCTGGAGCGGGCCGCCGGCCAGCAGCGAGAGGCCCTGAAATCGAACCCCAACGCGGACATGTACCGGCTCGGCCTGGTCGACCACGACACCAAGCTGGCCGAGACCCTGCTGGCCCTGGGCGAGCACGCCCCGGCCTCGGACCTGGCCGCCGAGATCCCCGAGGTCGCGGCCGATAAGCCCGCCGCCGAGTTCGAGGCCGCCCGGCTGCTGTCCCGCTGCATCGCCTCGGCCGAGGCCGACACCACCCTGCCCGATGAGCGCCGCAAGGCCTACGCCCACGACTACGCCGGCCGGGCGATCGTCCTGCTGCGAGGCGCCCTCCAGGCAGACCGATCGCTGGGCGACCGGCTCAGATCCGGCGCCGACTTCGCCCCCCTGAGGAGTGCCGCCGGCCCCGCGCTGGATGCCCTGCTGGGCGCGGGCCCCCCGACCGGACCCAAGGCCCCCTGATCATCGGCCGAAGGCAGCCGCTCGGGCAACCCGCTTGCGCGAGGTGGCCAGCACCGCGGCCAGGCCCAGGGCCGACATCACGACCGTCGAAGGCTCGGGCACGGCGAAGGGGACCGACGACTCGTTGGTCACCGCGATCCTGCCGCTAAACGGCTGCTTCGACCCGTCGAGAGGCGAGGTTGTCTGGCCCGAGTAGTCCAGGAACCGGGGGACGAAGTCGGACTCCGACTGGATGGTGAACATCCCCAGGGCCAGCTCGTCCTGGCCGGTCTCCACGAAGAGCGGGTCCCGCCCGATGTAGCTCCAGGTCACCTCCTCGGAGGTCGGGTACGTCGCCGCCCAGTTCGACGGCTGGTTGTTGGTGCCGATAACCAGCCCGGGGATGATCCCCAGGGTGATGAAGTCTCCCTTGGCGATCTCGGAGCCCGAGGGCAGGGCGAGCTCGATGCTATAAATCAGGCTGGGATCGGGGACATCCTTGACCTTGACGATTTTGACGATAATCTCGGCCTGAACCGGCGCCTGCCCCGCCACCAGAAGTCCGGCGACCGCGACCAGCAGAAGACATAGACGGCGATGTGACATCTCGATTACCTCGGCCTTCGATCGTGCCATGAGTTGCCCCGCCGGGTCCGATCTCGGTGGATCGCTGGCGTGGGCCCCGACGTCGGGGCATATCGGCTTATCGCGGGACGATGATAGCCGATAAACATGCCTGAATAGCCGTTTGTTGAGAAAATCAATCCGCCCCGCTTAAATTCGCCGTTTATCCCCGAAGAAACGCCTCGATACAGACCTGCGACCAGGTCTCGAATTCAGCCGACAACGCGGGCAGATCGACCACGGGAAGGAACACGGGGTCGGCCAGCGAGTCCTCGAGCGGGATGACTTCGGGGCGGTCGAGCTCGTAGAGGTGGACGACGCCCAGGTGAACGCGGCCGACCGGCGTGGAGTCGTCGTTGATCAGGCCGATCCGGCTCAACCGACCGGGGCTGTCGACCTTCACCTCCTCGTCCAGCTCGCGCCTCAGGGCGATCTCGTAGGCTTCCAGGGTCCCCCGGCCGTCGGCGTCCTCCTCGGCGACGTGGCCGCCGACGCCCAACGAGCGGAGCTTGCGCAGCCGGGCCTCGCCCCCGGAGCCTCCTCGGGTGTAGGCGAAGACCAGGTCGCCCGCGCGAAAGACCACATAAGGGATGATCTGCTTGAACCCGGGGTCGTCCTCGACCTCTCGGCGCGCCCGGAATTCGGCCAGGCCCGGGGCCAGCAGGGCCCCGAGATAGCGGTCGACGTCGGCGGAGAACCCCTGGAATCTCCCCAGTCGGTCCAGCTCCGCCCCGGGCACGATCAAGACTCGTTCATCCAGCCCCATGACGCATCCCTCCTTGAATCGAACGGCGTCCGCAATCAGCCTCAGCTGAAGCATATCGGTCGGAGGATGGTCCCGGGCCGAGCCTTTGGATTCGGGGCCAAGGCGGGATTGCGAGTTCTCCCCGGATGTCGGACAATGGATGTCTAGGGAATCTGGGATGAACGCGCAAACCTTACCCTGCCCGGCGGCGGGTCATACATCCACTTGACGGCGTTCGACTTCGGTTGTATGTATCGAGTTGACACTGTCCGGGCCGCCACGCACGCCTTCCGCGTTTCGCCCGAAACGACCGACCGGTCAGCCGCCCCGTCCGATGGTCCCAACGACGCAGGGAGATCCGCCGTGCCCATCCGAACGACCCGGGTGATGCTTTCGGTCGTGACCGCCGGGATCCTGTCCTGCGCGACGGCCCAGGCGCAACAGGATGCCGAGTCGCTACCCGGCCCCGAGCCGCTGGCCCCGGTGATGCTGGCCAACACGCTCCCCACCAAGCCCATCCGCCGCACCGCCAAGGGGTTCCAGGACCCCCTGGATCGCAAACGCGAGGTGTTCAACGAGCAGTGGATCGACACCCGGACGCTGCCCAGCGACCGCGCGACCCAGCTCGGATACACCGAACAGACGGCCGATTTCACCGTCGGCAAGACCGTCACCGGCGAGACCAGCAAGGCCACCGCGGTCATCACCGGCAAGGACGTCGACGACCAAGGGGCGGGAACGCTCACGCTGGCCAGGGTCAGCGGTGAGTTCCAGAACGGCGAGAACCTGGCCGATGACGCCGGCGGCGCCGCCAAGGTCCGAGGCAAGCTGCGCGAGGGTGTCTGGGTCCTCGACTTCGCCTTCAAGCCGCTGCGGATCCAGACCGTCGAGGTTCCGGGCAAGGGGCGCAAGGAGGTTCTCTACCTGTACTATCAGGTGGTCAACCGGACCGGAAAGCCGCGTGCATTCATCCCCGAGTTCACCCTGGCCGCCAACGGCACTGGCAAGAAATATCCCGACACGGTGATGCCCGAGGCCGTCAAGCAGATCCAGAACCGGGAAGACCCGTCGACCCCGCTGCTGGGCGCCGTGGACGTGATGGGGATGATCCCCCCCAGCGACCAGCCGGGCCTGGACAAGGCGGTCTTCGGCGTGGCGGTCTGGGACAAGTTCGACGCCAAGGCCGACGTCTTCAGCATCTACGTCCGGGGCCTGACCGACTACAGCTTCACCACCCCGCCGACCTCCGAGGGAGGAAAGCCGGTCGTGAAGTACAAGACCCTGCGGATCGACTTCCGCCGCCGGGGTGACGAGATCAACCTGAACGAGAAGGAAATCGAGCTGCTGGAGCCCCCCTACGAGTGGGTCTACTGGTGAGCCGCCCTCGGCCCGATCCTTCCGCCTGAACCAAATAAGACGGCCGCGCGATCCGACAGGGTCTCGCGGCCGTTCTCCGTCGACCTCCGCCCCGGCCATTCTTACTTGCCGATGCAGAACCGGCTGAAGATGCGGTCGAGGATGTCGTCGTTGACGGTGGCACCCACAACCTGGCCGAGCGAGTCGACCGCGAGCCTGAGGTCGAGCGCGACCAGTTCGTCGCCCCAGCCGTCGGCGAGCGTCGCCGAGGCATCTCGAAGCGCGATGCCGGCGGCGGCCAGGGACTCGCGGCAGCGGGCGGCGGTGCCGGCGGGCAGGGCCGAATCGGCGTCGACTCCGCGTAACGCCTCGGCGATCGCGGCACGCAAGGCCGGCAGCCCAGCTCCCGTGGCCGAGCTGGTCGAGAGCGTGCCGGCGGCGGGCGCCGCCGACAGGTCGCACTTGGTGACGACGATCAGGGCGGGCACATCGCCGGTGGGAATGGCCTGATCGCCCGGCCCGGCATCGGCGGGGCGACAGTCGAGGAGCAGGTCGGCGCGGGCGGCCTGGTCGGCGCGATGGACCTGCGCCCGGTCGGCGATGGGTCCGGCGGCGTCCTCGATGCCGGCGGTGTCGACCAGCTCGACGCGGAGGCCGTCGCAGTCGCAGGGGGCGCAGAGATAGTCGCGGGTCGTGCCGGCGACGGATGAGACGAGGGCCCGATCCAGGCCGACGAGGGCGTTGAACAGCCGGCTCTTGCCCGCGTTGGGCGGGCCGACCAGGACGACCCGAGGGGCCCCGTCGATCCGGTCGCGGCCCCTGAGGGTTCTGGCCAACTCTTCGACGGCCCCGGCCATCCCGGCGAGTTCGGAGGCCAGGACCGCCCGGCCGATGGGGTCGACGTCGGATTCGTCGACGAAGTCGAGCCCCGCTTCCAGGTGGGCGACCACGTCGAGCAGGCGGTCGCGGGCGGCCTGGATGGGCCCGAACAGGCCGCCGGCCAGTTGCCGGAGCGCCGCGTCGAGCTGACGAGGGTTGCGGGCCTCGATCACGCCGAGCACCGCCTCGGCGCGGGTCAGGTCGAGTCGACCGGCGAGGAACGCGCGTAGGGTGAACTCGCCCGGCTCGGCCAAGCGGGCCCCGCGCCGCATGCGGTCGGCCAGCACCAGGGCGAGCACCGGCTGAGAACCGCTCGTGTGGATCTCGGCCAGCGGCTGACCCGTGTACGTTCGAGACCCGGGCCATAGCAGCAACGAAGCCGGCAACGATGGACGGAACCCGCCCACTTGCAACCGCCCGAGCCGCCAGTGAGCGCGGTCCGTCGGGGGCTCCGCGGCGCTCGCGTCGTCGGGCGTGAAGCCGGCCAGGGCCAGTGGGATTGCGTCGGGCCCCGAGAGCCGCACGATCCCGCGGAGCGCGCCGCCGGGTGGGCTGCCCACGGCCGCGATCGTGTCTCCGGGATCCAGTTGCTGCGCGCCCATGAGTGACGTTATCCCAATCGAATCTTGGTCGCCTGCTCTTACGCATGATAAGCAGTACGCCCGAAACAAAGCGAACCGCCCGGCGGAGGGGCCG
Source organism: Isosphaeraceae bacterium EP7 (assembly GCA_038400315.1). Lineage (NCBI taxonomy): Bacteria > Pseudomonadati > Planctomycetota > Planctomycetia > Isosphaerales > Isosphaeraceae > Kueselia > Kueselia aquadivae. The sequence continues at coordinate 3,774,511 of CP151667.1, read as the reverse complement.
GGCGGTTCGCGTCTTCAGGAGGTCGGTCACCGGAGGGCCGGATCAGCGGCGTTTGCCGCCGGGACGTGGGCGTGTGGATCCGCCGCGATTCCCCTTATCCTTCTCCTTGTCTGTCACCTGGTCGGTGAGCTGACGGTCGTTGCGGATGGTGCTCGTGTCTTTCTGGGCCTCTTCCAGCAGCTTCTCGAAGCGTGAGCGAAGCCCGCCGAACCGGGTAACCTTCGGTTCGGCCCCGTTCCCATTGCCGCCCGAGGGATCCACCTCGGCGACGACATCGATCAGGTCGCCCGGCTTGGCCTTGGGCAGCAGGAGTCGCTCGCAGATCTGCCAGAGGCTGCTGGTGATGAAGTAGAGCCCCAGGCCGGCGGGGACCTTGTAGAACATGACGGCCATGAAGAGCATCATGTACTTCATCATCTTCTGATTCATCTCTTGCTCCGGCGTGGTGGCCGGCGGGGCGAAGAGCTTCATCTGAACCAGCATCAGGCTGACGACGAACAGGGGCAAGATATTGAAGTACTTGCCCAGGAACGGCAGCTCCGAGGGGAACTGGAAGAGCATGTCGGGGGCGGCCAGGTTGCGGATCCAGAGGAACTGGGAGTGCCGCAGGGCCACGCTATTGTTGAGCGCCTGCCAGAGCCCGACGAAGATGGGCAACTGGATCAGGGCCGGCAGGCAGCCGCCGACCGGGTTGACCCCGGCCCGCTTGTACAGGGCGAACGTCTCGCGGGAGATGACGTCCTTCTGGTCCTTGTACTTCACGCGCAGGGCGGTCAACTGCGGCTGAAGATCCTGCATCTTCTTGGCGGCGAGGGCCTGCTTGCGGCCCAGCGGGAACATGATGAGGCGGACGGTCATCGTCAGCAGGATGATGGCAATGCCGTAGCTGCCACGCTTCGTGCCGAAGAAGCCGCCGACCTGCACGGTCAGGGCATAGATCCGCTTCAGGAGCGGGTCGATGAAGTACTTGGCGACCGTGGCGCCGCCGGGGATGGTGAAGTAGACGTTCTTGCGGTAAGACGCCAGGTCCTCGGCACCATAGGCCGCCAGCGCCTCGTTCGTCTTGGGGCCGGCGAAGATGCTGTAGGCGTGCGTCACCGTGCGATCGGGGCCGACGGAAATCGGCCTGGTCCGCATCTCGACGCTGACGTCGTTCTTCTGCGCGTTGACCTGGTCGGTGCGGGTCACGACCGCGACGGTGTCGATGTCGATCCGGTCTTCCTGGCTCGTCGGCGGGGGCTCGGGGGCGAAGAAGACGGCGAAGTACTGGTTCTCGACGCCGGCGAATCGCAGCGGCAACTCGGTGTTGCGATAAGGTTCGTCGGTGGCGGCGGCCTTGCCGACGTCGTAGGCCGAGTAGGTATCAATCTTGACGGCGCCGCTCTTCAGCCGGCCGAAGAACATGTCGCGGAAGGTGCCGGTGTACCACTCCCCCTCGATGGGGATGCCGTGCGGGCCGAGCAGGGTATAAGAGGTCGTCTGGTCGGTCTCGGAGGCGAACTTCACCTCCATCCGGAAGGCGTCCTTCCCCTTCTCCAGCCGGTAGGTCTTGGTGACCTCGACCGCCGGGGAGAGCACCTTGGTGCGGAAGACGATCTCCTGGCCGATCTCGGCGCCCGGCTTGGCCGTGTCCGCGTCTTTGGGATCGGCGAAGACGGGGCGGATGGCGCGGCCCTTGTCGTCGCGGACGACCTCCCAGCGGCGCAGGTCGAGCGGCGAAGGGGCGAGCGCCTCGGCGCCGGCTCCATCGGGCTGGACGAGGCGGAAGCTCAGCGAGGGGGGCGCGGTATCGTCGGGCTTGGTCTCGATGAATGAGAGCGGCCTTCGTGCGGCGCGGCGGTTGTCGTCCAGTTCGGCGTCATATTTGGACGATCGGAGGTCGGCCACGCCGGCGCCGTCCTGGGTGAGCTGGACCTCGAGCGCGTAGCCGCTGTCGGTCGCGGTGGAGCCGAGGGTCAGTTCGGCCTTGGTGACGGCGGGGACATCGGGGGCCTTGGGCGCCTCGTTCGCCTTGGCGGCGACGATGGAGGCGGGCTCCTTCGCGGCGTCGTCCTTGGCCTTGGCGGCGACGGGGGCATCGGCCTTGGGGGGGTCGGCCGAGACCTCACCGGGCTTTTCCTTGTCCTTCGCCTGGGCTGCGGCCAGTGCGGCGGCCTGCTGCGGCTGGGGCTTGGGGATGAGACCCCAGCGTTCGAGGAGCATCTGCGTCGTCAGCATCATGCCGACGGACAGCACGAAGAAGAGGACCAGCCGTTTCTCGGGACTCATCGTGGGGCAAGACCTTGGGTGTCGTCGCGTGCGTCCGCTGGCGAGGCGGCAGGGCCAGGGCGCGAGCGCGAGCATTGCGTCGAGCCGCCCGACCCCCGGGTCGCCCCGGGGTTAGCTCGGGGCTCAGCGACCCTGGCGGAGACGGTCGCCGAGGAAGGGGTCGAGCTCGGGGACGGCGTAAATCTTCTTGATCGTGGCTTCGAAGTCGTACGGCAGGCGTCGATATCGGAGGCGGGGGGCCCCCCCCTCGGCGTCCTCGAGGATGGCGTAGCAGGCGCGAGGGTCACCGTCGCGGGGCTGGCCGACGCTGCCGACGTTGACGAGGACCTTGCCCTCGCCGAGGGTGTATTCGTTGTCAATCTCGTCGGGGGCGTAGAACTGGAACCCCTCGGTGAAGACCCCAGGGACGTGAGTGTGCCCCTGGAAGCAGTACTTCTCGACGAGCTGGAACAGGCGTTCCATCTTGCGGTGATTGTAGATATCCTCGGGGAAGATATATTCGCTGAGCGGGTTGCGGGGCGAGCCGTGGACGAACAGGAACGAGTCGGCCTTGTGGGTGCGGGGCAGCTCGCCCAGGAATTCCCAGCGGCGCTCGTTGTTCACCCGGTCGTGCGGGCTCTCCAGCTGCTCTCGTGTCCAGAAGATGGCCCGCTCGGCGCCGACGTTGAATCCGTCGGGGTCGAACATGGCCCCCTGGTCGTGGTTGCCCAGCAAGGTCACCGTGCACCGCTCCATCACGCGGTCGATGCACTCGCGCGGGTTGGGGCCGTAGCCGATGATGTCGCCGAGGCAGAATATCTCGGTGATGTCCTGGGCTTCGATGTCGGCCAGGACCACTTCCAGGGCTTCCAGATTGCCATGGATGTCGCTGATCAGGGCGCGGCGCACCGGGACGGACCTCCGAGCAACACAGGGGCGATCGGCGATGTCCCGACCTCGGTCCGTCATGACGGCCCGGGTTCGACGTCGGCCCCGGTTGATGGGGCCCGATCTCGCGGGGCGGGTGGCCGGGTTTGGGGCAAGGCGCCGCGACGTCAAGACCCCGGCCGCGTCTTGGCCATCCTAGCCGGGCCGCGGGGAAAAATCCAGAGTCGCCGTTCCCGCTTCTTCCGCACGTGGTTGTACCGACGCCACGCGGACGGCCACGGCAGGACTCCCGGCCGGCCTGACACGCCGCCAACGATGGATCGAGGGACACTTTGGACTTGAACCTGCTGGCGATCGAGACCTCCACCGACCGGGCCGCCCTGGCCCTGACCACCGCCGACGGCCGCTGCCATGTCGCGCATGTCGAGTCATCAGGGCGCCACGGCCGCGACTTGCTCCCGGCCCTGCGCGACCTGCTCAACGGCTCGGGCCTGCGGGCCACCGACCTGGATGCGCTGGCCGTGGGCCTCGGCCCGGGCTCTTACACCGGCCTGCGGATCGGCGTGATGGCCGCCAAGACGCTGGCTTATGCGGCGGGCTGCCCGCTCACCGGCCTGGACAGCCTGGAAGTTCTGGCCTGCAACGCCCCCGCCGACGTCCTGCACGTGGTAGTCATCGGCGACGCCCAGCGCGGCGACCTCTACGTGGCCGAATTTTCCCGCGACGAACCGGGGGCGACCCTGCGGCAAGCGAAGGCCACGCGCATCGAGCCCGCGTCCTATCTCCTGGGGCTGGACGGCGGGACGCTCGTGATCGGGCCCGGCCTGCGGAAGCTGGCCTCCCCCCTGCCCGACGGCCTGGTCGCCGGCTCGCCCGAGCAGGCCCGGCCCGAGGGCGAACGGCTTGCGGAGCTGGCCCTGCGGGTGTACGAATCGGGCCGGCGTGATGACCCCTGGTCCCTGGAGCCGATCTACCTGCGCCGGAGCGCCGCCGAGGACCAGTGGGCACGCCGCCAGGACGCCCCCCCCGCCTTGACCTGAACCGACCGAGGACCGCCCGCGATGCCCGCCGACCAACCGCCCGAGTCGAGAGCCCAGGCAGGCCAGTCGAGGACCAAGTCGGCGTACGGGCTCCAGTGGAACCGGTTCCGGATCCTCAGGCCCGAGGAGGACCGGGCGACCTTCGGCAACCGGACGGGGCTGACCCCCGCCGACCTGGCCGGCGCCCGCGTGATGGACGGCGGCTGCGGCATGGGCCGCTACCTGCGGGTGGCCGCCGAGTGGGGTGCCGCACTGGTGGTGGGCCTGGACCTGAGCGAGGCGGTCCTCGCCGCGCGCGACCTGACGGCCGACCTTCCCAACGTCGCCGTCGCCCGGGGCGACCTGCTGAGCCCCCCCTTTGCCGAGGGATCGTTCGACCAGATCTACTCGCTCGGCGTGCTCGACCACACGCCCGACCCCCGCGCCGCCTTCCTGGCCCTGGCGAAGCTGCTCGCCCCCGGCGGGCGGATCGTCGTCTGGGTCTACCCGCGCGAGCGGCCCCTGCTGGAGCGGATCATGGACGCCCAGCGCGCCGTGTCGACCCGCCTGCCGCTGCCGGTCCTGCTGGGGGCCAGCCGCCTGATGGCGCCCGTCGGTGCCGTCAAGAGACGCCTGATGGCGAGCCGCCACCGGCTGATCGCCCGGGCCGGGGTGGCGCTCAACGTGCTGACCATCGGCGTGTCGATGCACCCCGACCCCGAGGTCAGGGTCTGCGACACCCTGGACTGGTACGCACCCAAGTACCTCTCCAGGCACACCACGCGGGAGGTCGCAGGTTGGTTCACGCAGGCGGGGCTCGTCGACATTATCGACATTTCTTCACGTCAGGCGTTCTTTCATGCCGGGCAAGGCAATGGGGTGAACCTGGCCGGCCGTCGGCCCGGCTGACCGCGGGGCACGGCGATGGGCCCTTGAACCGGCGGAGTCGTCCTACTTACACTGGCCCCGTCCGGCCGGGGTGTCTTCGCAGGGCGAAACCCCCGGCAGTCGTCACATCGCCACGCCAGGTCAGGGACGGGTCCAACCGTATGGTCGACTCCGAAGCCAACCCGCTCCGCCAGGGCCTTCCCAGGACCCGAGCCCCCGAACCCTGCGCCGTCGTCCTCTTCGGCGCCACCGGAGACCTGACGCACCGCAAGCTCGTCCCGGCGCTCTACCACCTGGAACGCGCCGGCCAGCTTCCGGCCGAGTGCGCCATCATCGGATTCGCGCGACGCGACTGGTCCGACGAGAAGTTCCGCGAGGAGATCAAGCCCGGGCTGGCCAAGGAGGCCGGCAACGGGCCCGTGTTCGAGGACGCATGGCCCGCCTTCGCCCAGCGCATCGCCTTCGCATCCGGTGAGTTCGACGACCCCGAGGCCTACGCCAAGCTCAAGGAGAAGCTCGAGGCCATCGACGCCAGCCACGGCACGCGCGGCAACCGGCTTTATTACCTGGCGGCCTCGCCCGAGTTCTTCTCCACGATCATCGAGAACCTGGGCAAGGCCGGACTCATCTACGAGCCCAACAGCGAGCCCTGGAGCCGGGTGGTCATCGAGAAGCCGTTCGGCCACGACCTGGCCAGCGCCCTGGCGCTCAACCGAGACGTCTCCCGCGTGCTCGACGAGACCCAGACCTATCGGATCGACCACTACCTGGGCAAGGAGACGGTCCAGAACATCCAGGCCCTCCGGTTCGGCAACACCATCTTCGAGTCGCTCTGGAACCGCCAGCACGTGGCCAGCGTCCAGATCACGATGGCCGAGGAGGTGGGCATGGCCGGCGGACGGGGCGGTTATTACGACACCGCCGGCGCGCTGCGGGACATGGTCCAGAACCATATGATGCAGCTGCTCTGCTTCGTGGCCATGGAGCCCCCGGTCAACCTCTCGGCCGACGCCGTCCGCAACGAGAAGGTCAAGGTGCTGCAGGCCCTGCCCCAGTGGACCGCCGCCGACGTGGCGGCCAACGTCGTGGGGGGCCAGTACACCGCCGGCTCGATGCAGGGGATCGACGTGGCCGGCTACCACCAGGAGAAGGGAGTGGCCGCCGACTCCACGACCGTCACCTACGTGGGCATGAGGCTGGAGCTGAACAACTGGCGCTGGGCCGGAGTTCCGTTCTACCTGCGCACCGGCAAGCGGCTGCCGAAGCGGGCGACCGAGATCGCCATCGAGTTCAAGCGGCCGCCGACGGCCCTGTTCGAGGTCGACCGCGAAGGCGCCGGCGGCGCCAACCTGCTCGTCCTGCGGATCCAGCCCAACGAGGGGGCGAGCCTCGCCTTCCAGGCCAAGATCCCCGGCTCGAGGCGGCGGCTCCAGGAAGTCCGGATGGACTTCCGCTACGGCACCTCGTTCGCCTCGCCGCCCCCCGAGGCCTACGAGCGGCTGCTGCTGGATGTGATGCTGGGCGACCCGACGCTGTTCACCCGGACCGACGAGGTGGAAAGCGCCTGGCGATTCATCGACCAGATCCTAGACGCCTGGAAGAGCGGAGAAGCCCCCCCGCCCAAGCCGTATGCGGCGGGCACCTGGGGCCCCGAGGCCGCCGACGAATTGCTCGAGCGCGACGACGCCCACTGGCGACGACTCTAATCTCGATCCGACGACCGATGGTCCCCTGGGCGAACCAAGCCATGTCTACGTCCACGACCGACGCCTTCCTCAACGGCGAAGACATCCGCGTCGACCCCCGGGCCATCGAGGCCGAGCTGATCCGACTCTGGGGCCCCGCGGCCGAGCGATCGGGCGGGCCGACGCCCGAGAACCCCAATGTCACACGCATCGTGCTGGCCAACCTCATCGTCGTCGGCCGCGCCGAGGACGAGTCGCGGCTCGCCCCGGTGCTCGACGTCGTCCTGGCCCAGTTCCCCTCGCGGGCCATTGTCCTGCGCCTCGGCCGCGAGCCTGGCCGGGCCGTCGAGGCCGAGGTCTCGGCGCTCTGCCACCTCCCCGCCCCCGGCATGCCGCAGGTCTGCAGCGAGCGGATCATCCTCCGCGCCAGCCACGACGCCTCCGACCTCCTCCCCGGCTCCGTCCGGCCGCTGCTGGAGGCCGATCTGCCCGTCGTGCTCTGGTGGACCGACGACCCGCGCGAGGACGTGCCCCTCTTCGAAGCCCTGGTCGACGAGGCCTCACGCCTGATCATCGACTTGCCCGACCCCGCCGCCGACGTGGAGGCCCTGCGCAAGGGCCTGGACCCCGGCCTGCACCCGTTCTCCCGCGACGCGGCCTGGTTCGGCATCACCCCCTGGCGCGAGTTGGTGGCCAAGTTCTTCGACCCGCCCTGCAACGAAGGGGCGCTCGACAAGATCAAAGCCGTCCGCATCTCCGCCACCTCGCCCGACATCGACCGGACCCCACGCCAGGCCGCATGGGTCATCGCCTGGCTGGCCGGCCAACTCGGCTGGGGACCGGTGGGATCGCCGAAACGCGAGCCCGGCCTCCTCACCGCCACGTTCAACACACCGAGGGGCGAGGTCGCCGTCGAGATCCACTCCACCGCCGACGCGTCGATCAATGCGCCCGTGTTGATGGACGTCTCGCTGTCGATCGCCGGCGACGAGACTTTCCGCCTGACCAGGCAGGGCACGACCTCACCCGAGGTCCACATCCAGATCAAGTCGAGCCGCGCCTGCGCGCTGCCCCGCTCGGTCGCCTCGCCCAAGGTCGACGAGGCCCACCGCGTGGCCGCCGGCCTGGAGTCGGCCCGCAAGGACGTCCCCTTCCAGCGTGCCCTGCCCCACGTCCTCTGGCTCCTGGGCGGCTGAATTCCGGCAGGGGTCAGATGACCTCGGTTGGAAGCACGCGGACATGGTCCTCGGACGAGCTCAGGCCGTGCAGCCTCCTCCAGCGCCACTTGGTCGCCGAGAAATAGAGCACGGGCAGGAAGACGTCGATCACTTCGTCGGCGATGAGCAGGCCGCCCAGCACGGGGGCCGCCATCGGCTTGATGACCTCGGCCCCCACGCCGCTGGCCCAGAGCATCGGCGCGATCGAGATGATCGTCGTCCCTTCCGTCAGCAGCTTCGGCCGCAGCCGATGGATTGCCCCCTCCAGGATCGCCTCGCGCAGGTCGGCAACCGAGGCGATCGCCGCCAGTCCCCCACGCTCCTCGATCGCCTCGCGCAAGTAGACGAGCATGACGATCCCCGTCTCGACCGCCATGCCGAAGCAGGCGATGTAGCCCACCCAGACGGCCACGCTGAAGTTGTACCCCAGCGCCCACTGGAAGATGGCCCCGCCGGCCAGGGCCCCCAGCACGCTGGTCATCATCAGCAGGGCGTCGATCCAGCTGCGATAGGTCAGATAGAGGATCAGGACGATGACCGCCAGCACCGCGGGGAAGACGATTTGCAGCGTCTTGCGGGCGCGTAGCTGATGCTCGAACGTACCCGACCACTCCAGGTACATTCCCTGCGGCAGCTTGACCTCGCGCTCGACGACGCGGCGTGCCTCCTCGACGAAGCCCACCTCGTCGCGTCCACGGACGCTCAGTTGCACATAAGCGCGGAGCAGGCCGTTCTCGCTCTTGATCATCGAGGGGCCTTCCACCAGCCGGATCTCGGCCACCTGCGCCAGCGGGATCTGCGCCGGAGCGGCGGGCCCCGCTTCCGCCGCGGCCGGTTGCATCCCCATCCCGGGCTCGGCCCCCCCTTCGCTTGAGGGACCTCCGCGCCCGGCGATTAGGATTCGCTTGAGTGATTCCACGTCATCGCGATACGCCCGCGCATACCGGACGCGGACCGGGTAACGCTCGCGCCCCTCGACGGTGGTCGTCACCGGCTTGCCGCCGAGCGCGACCTCGACGACGTCCTGGATGTCGCCGACCCGGATGCCGTATCGCGCGGCCTTCTCGCGATCGATGTCGATCTCGACATAGCCCTTGCCCACCACCTGATCGGCCACCACGTCGGCCGCACCGCGCACCGGTCGCACGGCCTTGGCCACCTCTTGCCCAACCCGCTGGATCTCCGCCAGGTTCGAGCCGAAAACCTTGATCCCGATCGGCGTGCGCACCCCGGTCGAGAGCATGTCGATCCGGTTAATGATCGGCTGAGTGAAGATGTTCCCCCAGCCGGGCATCTGCAATGCCGAGTTCATCTCGTCGAGCAGGTCCTTCTTGGTCTTACGCCAGAGGAGCAGCCGCTTCGAGAATGGCCCTTCCAGCGAGGGCCTGAGCGATCGCAGCTCCTCTGCGTCGGCCGGCCGAGCGACCAGCTTGCGGTCGCCTCCAAGTCGCATCAATTCTTCGATCGCCCCCCAGGTGGCGACGCCGACGGCGCGGTCAAACAGCTCCCAGTTTAGGGCCTTCGTCCGCTCGGCCGAACGCCGGTCGTGCGACTCGGCGAGTTCGTCGGTCAGCCGCGTGAACAGGTCGGCCCTGGGCGAATCGAGCCACTCTCCCAGGGTCTCCGAGGCGCTCTCCAGCACCGTCGGCGGCGGGGCGAGTAGGTCGCCCGAATCACGCAAGATTCCCGATGACACCAGCCGTTTTGCGGCGTCGCGCACCAGGGCCGTCACGTCATCCGGCAGCGGTTCCAGGGCCAGGCGGCTCGCATGGGTCGGGGCCAGGGCGTCGATGAGTTCCGCCCTGGCCTTGGAGTCGAGCGGCTTGGCGATCGAGCCCAAGGCCAGACGCGAGAGCAGGCCGTCGACGGCGTCGCCGACCAGGGCCCTGCCCAGCTCGGGGCGGAACTCGGCCATCCGCAACGCCGTCAGCTCGCGCAAGGATGTGTCCACCTTCTGCGAGACCGCCATCGCCGCGTCGTTGACCAGAGAATCGCGGGCCGCCCCGGCGTCTCGCAGCGTCGGGATGAGCAGGCCACGGGCGACGAGTGCGTCGAGTACCGCCGAAACTTGCGTCGTCGCATCCGCATATTCGAGCTTCCGCTTGGGCCAGGCCTCGCGGTCGCGCAGGTTGATCACCGTCTCGATCATGTCCAGAGGCGCCGGGTCGGTGGCGGTCTCCGCCCGGCCCGCCTTGCCCACGACCTGCACCACTTCGGGGAACGACCGCAGGACGGCGTCGCGCACTTTCAGGTCCTCGGCGGCCTGAAGCACCGACATCCGCGGCACGCTGGTGGGCATCTCCAGGATGCTCCCCTCGTCCAGGGGAGGCATGAACTCGCGTCCCAGCCGCGTCGAGGCGAGAAAACCGGCCCCCAGGATGCAGGCGAACAGCCAGATGACCAGGCGGGGTCGATCCATCAGCCAGGCGAGCATCGGCTTGAAGACGGCGGTCATCGTCCGCACCAGCCAGCTCTCGTCCTCGGTCTTGATGCGTCCCTTGAGGAAGATCGGGATGAGCGCGGGAACCAGCGTGATCGACAGGATGGCCACGCCGATCAGTGCAAATGTCTTGGTGAATGCCAGCGGGTGGAACATCTTCCCTTCGCGGCCCGTCAGCGCGAACACGGGAAGAAATGAGAGGATCGTGATCAGCACCGAGAAGAAGATGGGCCGGCCCACCATCCGGCAGGCCGGGATGACCAGCTCGCGGATGTCACCGCGAATCGGCTCCCCCTTGAAGTGCTTCGTCAGGTGGTGCGCGGCGTTCTCGGTCATCACGACCGCCTGGTCCTCCAGGATGCCCACGCTGATCGCGATGCCCGCCAGGCTCATGATGTTCGACGGCACGCCGGTCAGCCGCATCATCAGGAAGCTGAACAGGACCGCCAGCGGCAGCGTCACCGACACGATGAGCGCACCGCCCAGGTGGCCCATGATCAGGAGGATGGCGATCGTGCAGATGGCCAGCTCCTGGATGACCGCCTCGCCGACCGTCTCCAGGGCCTTATTGATCAGGGGTGTCCGATCATAGAACGGGACGATCCGCACCCCCTCGGGCAGGCCGGCCTGAAGCGACGTGATCTTCTCCTTGACCCGCCTGGTGACCGCCAGTGGGTTCTCGCCGTGCCGCATCAGCACCACGCCGCCCACGGCCTCCTTGCCGTCCTTCTCCAGCACGCCGCGGCGGAATGCGGGTCCGATCTGCACGGTTCCCAGGTTCTTGACCTCGACGGGCACCCCGCCGCGCTGGGCGACGACCGTGTTCTCCAGGTCGCGGCGGTCGCGGATCCAGCCCACCGAGCGGATCAGGTATTCCGCATTCCCCATATGAAGGACCCGGCCTCCGACCGCCGAGTTCGACCGGCTGACGGCCGAATAGACCTCGCCCAGGCTGATGCCGTAGCTGCGCAGCTTGTTCGGGTCCAGGTCCACCTGATACTCGCGCGGGGCGCCGCCCACCGACGCCACCTCGGCCACGCCCGGCACGCTGTTGAGCTGATACCGCACGAACCAATCCTGGATCGAGCGCAGCTCGCCCAGGTCGCGGCCGTCCCCCTCGACGGTGTACCAGAAGATCTGCCCCAGCGCCGTCGCGTCGGGCGCCAGGTAGGGCGTCACCCCCTGCGGTAAAAAGGTCGACGCGATCGACAGTCGTTCAAGCACGCGTTGACGGGCGAAGTAGTAGTCGGTCGCATCATCGAAGATGATGCTGATCATCGAGAAGTTGAACTCGCTCGACGACCGGACCACCTTCACCCCGGCCAGCCCTTGCAGGTTGACCGACAGAGGATAGGTGACCTGATCCTCGATCTCCTGAGGGCTCCGCCCCATCCAGTCGGTGAAGACCAGGACCTGGTTCTCGGACAGGTCGGGAATCGCGTCGACGGGCATCGTCAGCATCGCCCGGGTCCCAGCGACCGCGACGACCAGGGCCGCCACGATCACGATGAACCGGTTGCGGATCGACCACTCAATGATGGACTCGATCATGGTCGAACGGGGCCTCGATCCCGGGCGCGGCATCTCATCAACGGTGCAACGGCAGGACGATCAGCGTCGGACGGGGGCGTCCGCGGCCGAGGCCGAACGCGTCGACGCGGGCGCATGCGTGTGCGGCGTCTCGGTCTTGGCCGGCGCCTCGGCGGGCGTCCCGGCGGAGGTCGGGTCGAGCCGGGTCTCGGCGTCGATCAGGAAGGCGCCGGCGGAGACGACAACATCGCCCGGGTGGAGGCCTTCGAGGACCGGGAAACGGTCGCCGGAGCGCGGGCCGAGGACGACCTTGCGCCCTTCGTAGACGCCCGGCGCGGCCTCGACGTAGACGACCTGCATCGCACCCGTGTCGATCACGGCCGAGTCTGGCACGGACAGCACGCCGTCCACGGGCGCGGGGGCCAGCCTGGCCAGATACTTCGCCGGCGCATTCTGGAGCTTATCGCTGCACCCTTCGCAGCAAATCCAGACCTTGCCCTGGGCAAGCTGGACGGGGATCGGCTTGCCCATCGAGCCGAGCTTGGCCGTGGTCACAGGGCAGATCTCTTGCTGCTCGGCCGTGGCATCGCGGGGGGTGGTTTTCGCGACCCGCTGTCCGGGTCGGCCGGCGACGGGCACCTTCAGGGTCACCGTGGCGAACATCCCCGGCCGCAGCGCCTCGTCGGCGTTCTCCAGGTCGTAGCGCACGCCCACAGTGCGGGTGGCCACGTCGAGCACAGGGTCGATGAACGCGACCGTGCCTGAGAAGACCCGGCCGGGATAGGCCTCGACCGTCGCCCGGACCGACTGTCCGACTCGCACCAGGGCGAACTGATCTTCGAACACTTGCGCCTTCACCCAGACATGCCCGAGGTCGGCCACCTCGAACATCGTCTCTCCCTCGGCCACGTACTGCCCTTCCACGACCGCCTTGCGGATGACCACGCCGCCGATCGGCGACAGGATTGGCATCCGATCGACCGCCTTGCCCGAGGCCGCGATGGCTTCGACCTGTGCGGAGGACAGGCCCCAGCGCCTGAGCTTCTCGCCCGCCGATCGCGCGGCCTCGCCGGGATCGCCCATCCCGAGCATCGGCCGTGCGCCAGGCTTCGAGGCCGATCGATGGGCGAGGAGCAATTCCTGGATGCCTTGATAGAGCTCGGTCGAGTAGAGCTCGGCCAGCGGCTCGCCCGCCTTGACGCGGGTGCCGTTGAAGTTGACGGCCAGGGATTCGACCCGCGCCATCCCCTTCAGACGCGACGCGATCCGTGCCCTGCGTCGCTCATCGAAATCGACCGAGCCGACCGTCGTGATGGTCTGCTCCATGCTGGAATAGCCCACCTCGACCGTGCGCACGCCGGCCTGGGCGATGCGCAGTGGGGCCAGTTGCAGGCGGGCCGTCACCCCCTCGGGAAGTTGCTCCGCCTTGCCCACCTTGCGGCTCGACAGGGGCATGCCGCAAATCGGGCACGAGTCGGGCGTGGGCCGGACCACGTTCGGATGCATCGGGCAGTAATATTCCAGGCCCAGGCCCGCCTGAGCGGCCTGCATCGTCGGCCGGTTCCACTTCTCGTAGTGGTTCCAGATCGTGTCCCAGTAGCCGAAGACGAGCCCGGTAACCGCCATCAGGGCGATGAACCTGAGCCTCAGCTCGACGACCTTCATGAGCATCCGATATCGCTGCCATCGCGTCGGCGGCGTCTCGCCCTGAACTTCGAAGGACATTGGAGCGTCCCCCCCTTCTCGCAAGTGTCCATCCGCCCACCTTGGCCGATGCCCGCGAGCCGCGGCATCATCCACCAAGATCCATCCGGCGACAATGAGAAAACGCCCCATCAACCCGGCCATAGGAGCGGTCGGGACGAGCGGACGCAATCACGGCGCGCAAGATCAGATCTGAAGGCGGCAGTTGCGGAGAAGAACGAGCGAAGCCGAGCGCGGCGAGCTTGCCGCGGGCAGGAAGAGACCAACCACGGCCCGGGCCGGGTCCTGCAAGGACGCAATCGTCGGCGCCTGACTGGCCCATTCCAGGGCCTTGCGACCCGCCTGATCGACAAGTGCCGAGCGAGGCGACACGGGTGTCGGGCTCGGCTCGGGGGCACAATCGCAGGGCTTGAGCTGCGACGTGAGGGGAGCCAGCGGAGTGGCTTCGATCGGTGCGGAAGGTCGGCAGCAGGCCGATTTTGCCGAGCTTGAGCAGCAACGGCGAGCGCGGCCTTCGGACCGGCAGGAGGCCGAGGAACTCGACGGCATCCAGGCACAGGCCAGCACCAAGCCGACGAGCAGCATAGCTCGGACAGACCGGGTTCTGGGGCTTGGAGTCGTCATCGTGGCGTGACCATCCGGGAAAAATGAGGGATCTGGTCGCTCACCTGAATATTGTAGAGGGAAGTGATGCCTCGATCAATCCGGGTCGCCCGACGGAGAATCCCCCGATGTCCCAGACTGCCCTCCTCCTGATCGCACATGGCAGTCGACATGAGCCGGCCAACGTCGACCTCAGGGATCTGGCGGGACGGCTGGCCGCGGAGGGAGAGCACCCGATCGTCGAGGCGTCATTCTTGGAGCTGACAGAGCCCGGAATTGCCGAAGGAGGAAGGCGTTGCGTCGATCGAGGGGCGAGCCTGGTGCTGATGATCCCCTACTTCCTCTCGGCCGGCGTCCACCTGCTGCGCGACTTGACCGCGGCCCGAGACGACCTTGCCGGGCGGCATCCCGACGTCGAATTCCGCCTGGGAGTGCCGCTGGGGCCTCACTCGCTGCTCGACCAGCTCGTGCGAGAGCGTGCGGGACAACTCGCCGCCGGAGAGGAATCGTCGAGTTTTTCTCCATCACCTGATCTGGCAGGACGTTACGCTCCAATGGACGGCCAATGAGGAGTGCACTTCGGTCGGGATTGACACCCTTGGGTGCAGGGGCTACGGTTCCGCGACCGATCATTCCAAGGACGGACTGATCTTGCCCGCCACGGGCCAGGCGTCGATGGAGCATACGCCCGATGAGTGTCTCGACCCAGCGAGTGAGCGTCCCTGCGCTCGATCTGAAGGCCCAATACGCGACGATCCGCGACCAGGTCGAGCCGATCGTGCTGTCGCTGATGGAAAATCAGGGGTTCGTTATGGGCCCGGAGGTCTCGGGGCTCGAGGCCGAAGTGGCCCACTACTGCCAGGCCGCGCACGGAGTCGGCTGCGCTTCGGGGTCCGATGCCCTGCTGCTGCCGTTGCTGGCCTGGGGTGTCGGGCCCGGCGACGAGGTGGTGACCACCCCCTACTCGTTCTTCGCAACCGCAGGCGCCATCTGGCGTACGGGCGCGAAGCCGGTCTTTGTCGACATCGACCCCCACACTTATAACATCGACCCGGAACGCCTCGAAGCGGCCATCACGCCGCGAACGAAGGCCCTGATTCCGGTCCACCTCTACGGCCAGCTCGCCGACATGGGCCCGATCTCCGAGGTCGCGGCCAGGCACAACCTGTTCGTGCTGGAAGACGCCGCCCAATCGATCGGCGCGGCGCAAGGCGAGCGGCGGTGCGGGGCGATCGGCCACGCGGCGGCCCTGAGCTTCTATCCGTCCAAGAACCTGGGAGGGTTCGGTGACGGCGGGATGGTCACAACCGACGACGCCGACCTGGCCAAGAAAGTGGCCCGGCTCCGTGTGCACGGGATGGAACCCCGCTACCACCACCACGAGGTTGGCTTCAACTCGCGGCTGGATGCCCTCCAGGCGGCCGTCCTGCGGGTGAAGCTGCGGCATCTGGACGACTGGACAGCCGGCCGCCGGGCCGTCGCGGCCCGATATCGCGAGCTCTTCGCCGGCGCCGGGCTGGGCGAGCAGGTCGTCCTCCCGCATGAGGAGGCAGATCGGTTCCACGTCTACAACCAATTCATCGTCCGGGTCCCGGAATCGCTGCGTGACGGCCTGAAGGCCCACCTGGCAACTTGCGGGGTCGGGAGCGAGATCTATTATCCGATCCCGCTCCACCTCCAGGTCTGCTTCGCGTCCCTCGGGCACACCCTGGGCGACTTCCCGCACTCGGAAGCCGCGGCCCGGCAGACCCTGGCGCTGCCCATGTATCCCGAGCTGACCGAGGAGCAGCAGCGACACGTCGTCGGCTCGGTCGGCGAGTTCTTCCGCGTCGCGGGCCGCTGAAACGCATCGAGGGCCGGCGATCCTGATTTCGGAGCGCCGGCCCTCGCAGTTGTGTCATCCATGAATGTCTCTGTCTCAGACCAGATGAGGGGCGGGGATGGCACCGACCTCCGCGGCATCGGCGCGGGTCGAGTCCAGGGCGGGAAGATTCCGCTCCGGACGTTCGATCGTGAAGTGGCGGGCGTCATCGTCGAAGGCCAGGTCGAGCTGGCGCGGAACCTGGCTGCGGATGTTGTAGACGCGGATCCGCATGCGGTCGCCGGAGCGGTGGATGACGTCGACCCACTGGCCTTCTTTGCGCTTCAGGACGAGCATCTGAGGGTTCTCCAAATTCGGTCTGGAATCCAAGTTGGGCAGTTTTTTGAACGCGGTGCTTTCAGATCAGGACAAGCGTACAGGCAAGGGATCGGGGGGCAGTGCAGGTCGATCAATTCTCCGAAGGCTGGGCGACTCGGGGCGTGACGCCGCAGGAATTGGCCAGGAAGACGATCGCCTCGCGATGCAGGTAGGAAAGGCGAGACTTGGAATAGCCGAGCCGACGGGCGGCCTCTTCCTGGTTGAGCCCTTCGATATAGAGAAGGCGACAGGCCTCGGCGTGCCGCTTGGGGAGGCTGCGAAGGATCGCCTCGGCGGCCTCGGTCAGCTCCAGATCCCGGCCGGCCTCGTGCTGGTCCTGGATGCCGAGGACGTGGCCGTGCTCCTCCATGGTGGGGACCAGCGACGCGATGGCGGGAATCTCAGTCTGGTCGGGCGACCAGCCGCTGCGTTCGAGCAGGTCCCGATGCACGTCACGCAGGGCACCGATGATCCGGAACCGGGCGAAGGTGCCGAACTTGATCTCCCGCGTCGGGTCGAAGACCTGCGCGGCCTCAACCAGGGCCAGCATCGCGGCCGATTCGAAGTCCTCGCGGGCCGACGGCCAGTCCCGCTTCAAGGGGGCCGACAGCGTCTGGGCCATCGGGATGTACCGGGCGGCCAGATCCTGCTGCTCGGCGGTGAGCTGGGTCCGGCGGTGACGGCGTGCGGACTCGGAATCCGCGGCCCGAAGGAGCATCCGGCGATCGGTCGCGGGGCTGACGGTCTGGGTCTCGGTCATCGTCTGGCTCATCGTTGCGGCTCCATTCGATCGATCGTGCGTCGGGGATGGACTCGTTCGGGCGGGCGGTCAGCAGGCGGAGAAAGCGAGGGCCCGGTTGGCCCTGAGCTCGGCCAGGACGTCGGACCTGCGGGCGTCGATTTGGGCGATCACCGCGTCGACCACCACCGCGATCGAGCCGCAGGCGTCCCGTTGACGCACGGCCCGCGCCCGGCGACGGCCCAGGACTTCCAGCTCGCCCATCAGCCGCGTCTGCGTCGCATAAAGCCCGGCCAGCACATCGAAGCTCGCCGGGGCACCGTCGCCGCGGCCGTCGTTCGTTCCGGTCCCGAACGCGGGAGAATTGATAGTCTGAGACATCATCGTCCGACTCCCCAAGCTGGTGGCCAATCCCGACCCGCGTCTTCCGGATGTCCCGGATACGCGGCCGACAACATAAGAATACCTCCCTAATACGGGATGTCAATCCCCGCTTAGCAAATAATTCCCAAGATTCCAGAAAATCAAGTTGCCCGAGCCCCGCGCATGGACACGGCTATGATGAAAACGGGGCGAGCTTGGGGGGGATCGAAGACGATGGCGCGACGTGGCAAGGACAAGGGCGATGAGGGTGCCGCAGGTTCGCCGGCAGATCCCAAGGGCGACCTGATGCCCGACCTGGACGCGGCGTGGGTCGACCGGATCCGCGCCAGGCTGCTGGAGTGGTATGCGGGGGCCGCACGCGATTTGCCCTGGCGGGCCGATCGCGACGCATACCGAATCCTTGTTTCCGAGACGATGCTGGTGCAGACAACGGTGGCGGCGGTCGTGCCGTTCTTCCACAGGTTCCTGGAGCGGTTCCCCAGCGTCGAGGCGCTCGCCGGGGCCGACGAGGCCGATGTGCTGAAGGCCTGGGAGGGGCTCGGATATTATCGGAGGGCCCGGCAGCTCCAGGCCGCCGCCAGGGCAATCGTGCGTGACCACGGTGGCCGGGTGCCCGACGATGCCGAGGCGATCCGCGCCCTGCCCGGCGTGGGCCGTTATATCGCGGGCGCGGTCCTCTCGTTCGCGTACGACCGACCCGCCCCGATCGTCGAGGCCAACACCCAGCGCGTGCTGGCCCGCTGGCTTTCCTGGCCCGAGCCGCTGGCGTCGACAAAGTCGCAGGCGAGGCTCTGGCTCGCGGCGGGGCGGCTGGTGCCGGAGGTCGACGCCGGGCGGTTCAACCAGGCGTTCATGGAGCTGGGCGCGATCCTCTGCACGCCCAGGGCGCCAATGTGCCTGGTCTGCCCGGTCGCGGCCGACTGCCTGGCGCGGCTCCAGGGGAAGCAGGACTCGATCCCCCTGGCGGTCCCGAAGGCAAAGCCGCTCGACGTCGAGGAGGCGTGCGCCCTGGTCGTGCGGCAGGGCCGACTGCTGGTCGTCCGCCGGTCGGCGGGGGGGCTCTGGCAGGGATTCTGGGAATTCCCGACGGTACACCGCTCCGGCGCCGACCCCGCGGGGCGTATTCCGGTGTCGGAGGGCGACCTGGCCGGGGGGATTCCGCGGCTGACGGGGGTCGAGGTCTCAATCGGCCCGAAGGTGCATTCCCTCAGTTATGGCGTGACCAAGCACAAGGTCAGGCTGACGGCCTATGCCGCCGTAGGGAGGTCCGAGACGACGACCCCGGGGCCGAATCTGGACCGGGCCGAGTGGGCCGATCTCGCGATCTTGGAAGGGCTTCCGCTCAGCGGTTCGGCCCGCAAGCTGGCGGCCTGGGTGGCCGCGCGGGGGCTTGGCTCGCTGGGGTTCGATGCGGACTGATGCGCCGACGATGCCGGCTCAGCCATGGGCGGCCGGGGCAAGCGTCTGTGGTGAGCTTGCTCCTGGGCGATTCGTCCACTAAGATGAGTAAGTTGGCGACCGCGGGGAGTCAACGCTCGACGGTCTTCCGTCGCGATTCCGATCGCAGGGTGTCGGCCGGATGCGTCCGGTCACGATGTCAGATCGCGATCCAATGGCCCGCGGCGTCCCGGCCTCTCTTGATCATTGAATCGAATCGGCCAGACTCGGCCGTGTCGGACAATTGGCCCGTTCGCTCTTCGGCGCATCGCGCCCGGCCTCTGCAGGGCGCCGCCGGCGCATCGCCCCTCGTTGTGTTGAAAGGAACGGGTATGCCATCGGGTAAGGACATCGGCGGGGGGGGTTCCAGCTCCGGGGGCGGCGGCGGCAAGCGGGGCGGCGGCCCCGGCGGCGGCGGTAGTGCCCCGACGGGCACCGCGAGCAGCGTCAAGAAGAACGCGTATTGCTCGTTCTGCCGCAAGAGCTACCGCGACGTCGGCCCGCTGGTCGAAGGACCTGGCGACGTCTACATTTGCGGCGAGTGCATCGAGCTCTGCCAGTCGATCCTCGACCAGGAGCGGCGCCGCAGGGGCATCCCCAAGACGCTCTTCACCGACATCCCCTCGCCTCGCGAGGTGAAAGAGCAGCTTGACGCCTACGTCATCGGCCAGACTCGCGCCAAGAAGGTGCTCGCCGTCGCGGTGCACAACCACTACAAGCGGCTGGTGGCCGGCGAGGACTCCGAGAGCGGGGTCGAGCTCGACAAGTCGAACATCCTGCTCATCGGCCCGACCGGCTGCGGCAAGACGCTGCTGGCCCGGACCCTGGCCCGGATCTTGAACGTCCCCTTCGCCATCGGCGACGCCACGACCTTGACCGAGGCGGGCTACGTCGGCGAGGACGTCGAGAACATCCTCCTGAAGCTGCTGCACGCCGCCGATTTCGACCTGGAAAGTGCCCAACGCGGCATCATCTACATCGACGAAATCGACAAGATCGGCAAGACGAGCCAGAATGTCTCGATCACCCGCGACGTCTCGGGCGAGGGGGTGCAGCAGGCGCTCCTGAAGATGCTCGAAGGCACGGTGGCCAACGTCCCGCCGCAGGGCGGACGCAAGCACCCCGAGCAGCAGTACATCCAGCTCGACACGTCGAACATCCTGTTCATCTGCGGCGGCACGTTCGTCGGGCTCGATAACATCATCGCCCGCCGCGTCGGCCGCAAGACGATCGGCTTCGGCAGCCAGTCCGAGAGCGAGCACAACACCGAGCTCGGTGCCCTGCTCGACCAGGTCACCTCCGACGACATCCTCGAATACGGGATGATCCCCGAGTTCGTCGGCCGCCTCCCGGTCGTCTGCCCGCTCATGCCGCTGGACACGGCGGCGCTCGTGCAGATCATGACCGAGCCGAAGAACGCGCTCGTCAAGCAGTACCGCAAGTTCTTCGAGATGGAGAACGCCGACCTCGAGTTCACCCCCGAGGCCCTCGAAGAGATCGCCAAGCGAGCCAAGGCCCGCGACACCGGTGCCCGAGGCCTGAGGTCGATCGTCGAGGACGTCATGCTCGACGTGATGTACGAGCTTCCCGACCGTGCCGCCAAGGACAAAGGGAAGTTCCTCGTCACCCCCGAAGTCGTCCGCAAGGAAAAGAGCCTCTTCGACTCCCCCGCCCCGCCGACCCCCGCCGCAGCTCCTGCCCCCGCGGCAGCGGCCGCGCCGAGCAAGAAGGCCGACGAGCGGAAGAAGGAAAGCGCCTGAGCTTAGGCGTCTCCAACCAGCACTCAAATGCAAGCGACGCGGCCTGACGCATCAACGTCGGGCCGCGTCGTCATTTTTGGATGGCCCAGCCTCGCCGGCGTCCGTCAAGTTTCTCGAAATGCCGGGGTACCCGACAACCTCGATCGGAGGATGCTCGAACACCCAGCGACTCGCATTCGTTGCGAGGCAAATGAGTCAAAGTTGCTCGCGTCACTTCCCCGCCGGCGTGACGTCCTCGATATCTTGCGCCTGCTCCCTGTCCAGCGGCAGGCGAACAAGCTCGGCAGGACCATCGAAGTTAATCTTGCTTAGCTCGACCTTGCGGACGCGGCGGTTGTGCTGGGTGTGGTAATAGATGACCCGGTTCTTCGTATCATTGCAGGTCGTCCACTGCGTGGCGCTGCGCATCCCGGCGGTATTGTCGTTCCCCGAGCCTTCGGCGGCGCCGAACGGCACGTTGAAGTTGTCCAGGATGCGGAAGAGTTCGTACATGGTCTCTTCGCCCGTGGCCGTGGTGCGGCCCGACTTGGAGAAGGCCACAGCTCGGATGAACCGGGACGGCGGTGTGAAGTCTCCCGGCAGGCCGATCATCCCGCTACCGCCGCCGAGCGGCTTGAAGTCCAGGTCGCCGATCTTCCTGTCCGGGATGGAAACCGCCGACAGATTGACATAGTTGCGCAGATTGGTCTCGTGCCAGTCGTAGCTCGGCGAGTTGGTGATCGTGCCGAGCGGGGCGTCGAAGATCGTCAGCTCGCCCTTGAGGTACTCGACGACGACCGCCTTGCCGCTCGGCTCGGTCACGAGGAAGTGGACCGCGGCGACGATCCCCAGGGCCTGCTCCACCACGGGCACGACCCTGACAGCTTCCAGGGCCTTCCGAACCTCGTCCACCGACTTGCAGGTCGTGAGGAGATATTGCCCGACGTCCGTCGGCGCCAGCGATTCGCCCGCCCTGGCCGGGTCGTACTTCTGATAGGCCGCGGTCCCCGGGTGATAGAAGAGGCCGACGGTCATTCCTTTCTCGTTCATGCCGTCGATGACGATGTCTTTACCGACTCCGTCTAATCCCACGACACCGTATTTCGCGTCCCAGGAGAGGCCAGGTTTCCCGTCGGGCGTTTCGCCTCGAAACGTGTGGCCCCGCGGGACGATGATCAGTCGCGACCTGAGGTCGAAGGGGCCCCATTCCATGGTGCGGCCGTAGACCACCGCGCCGTCCTTGGCAATGAGTGTGATGCCGGTGCACGCGAGCCCGACCGAATGGAGGGAGAGGCAGGCCGCGGCCGTCACGAGGAAGAGACCCGTGAGAACTCGTGTCTTCATCGTGCATGTCCTGGAGTGTTCGAGAAATCATCTCGAATCAAGATAGTTCATGCCGACGGCCCGGTCTCGGCAAGCTTCCTTAAGACGTCGAGGCCTCGGCCGAGAGTGCGGTCGTCGACGGCGTAGGAGAGGCGGAAGTGGGTGTCTCGGCGGCTGAAGACGTTGCCGGGGATGACGAGGAGGTTGTGGCGGATGGCCTCGGCGACGAAGGCGGTGGCATCGGGCCAGGCTTCGGGGGCCTTCGGGAAGGCGTAGAAGGCGCCGTCGGGGTGGGAGAGGTCGTAGAGACCTTCGAGGGCCTGGGCGACACGATCTCGCTTGCTTCGGTAGGCGTCGACCTGCGCGGTGAGGTCGAGGTTGAGGGCCGCGACGACTCCCTTTTGCAGTGGGCTGGGGGCGCAGACGAAGCTGAATTGCTGGAGCTTGGCCATTTCCTGGATGAGGGCCGAGGGGCCGTGCGCGAAGCCGAGACGCCAGCCGGTCATGCCGTAGGTCTTGCTGAAGCCGTCGACCACGAGGACGTCTTCGTTCCAGGTGGCGGGGGTGGCGAAGGGGTCGTCGTAGCAGAAGGCCCGATAGACCTCGTCGCTGATGAGCAGGATCCCGCGCTCGCGGCAGAGTTCGGCCAGGGCCTTCATCTCGTCGGCCGGCACCACGACGCCGCTGGGATTGCCCGGGCTGTTGGCGATGATGCACTTGGTGCGCGGGGTGATGGCCGCCTTGACCCGATCGAGAGGAAGGCCGAAGCTCGGGTAGGTGTCGACGAAAACGGGTGTCGCGCCGGTCAGGGCGACCAGGTTGCGATACATGACGAAGTAAGGGTCGAAGAGGAGGACCTCGTCGCCCGGATTGGCCACGGCGCAGAGGGCCAGCAGCAGGCCGCCGGAGGTGCCCGAGGTGACCATCAGCTGGCGATCGGCGTGGCCGAACTCGGCGTCGACGCGGGCTTGCAGGGCCTCGCGCAGCTCGGGCAGGCCCATGGTGACGGTGTAGGCGTTCTGGCCCTGCTCGATGGCGGCGATGGCGGCCCGCTTGACGGGCTCGGGGACGTCGAAGTCGGGCAGGCCGATCGAGAGGTTGATCGGGTCCTTCATCGACCTGGCCATCTCGAAGGCCTTGCGGATGCCCGAGGCTTCAATCAGGCGCATCCGGTCGGCGATCCAGGCGTCGTTCACGGTCGGGGGCTCCGGCGCATCGAAGGGGGTCGGCGATCGGGCGTGAAAGGGAACCGATCTTAGCATGTCCGGGCGACGGGCCGGCAGGGTGCGAGGGGGGTCTCGTTGCCAAGGCCGGTGCGGTTCGCGTACCCTTGAGGTCGAAGGAAACGCGGGCAACGGCGATCCGCCGCGCCGGCGGGCCGGCCATCCGCGCCCCTCTCGAATGACCCGACCGTCCCGCACGCCGACAGGTTCGATCTCTATGCACCGGATTTTCTTGGGCCTGGCCGTCACGAACCTCTCGCTGCTGCTGGCGAGTTTCGTCCTGGGCCTCGGCGCCTCGGGCGAGCCGAGGGGCCCGGGGGCCGTCTGGCACGGCACCCACTTCCTGATGGGGCTCGCGACGACGATGGTGACCCTGCTGGTCCATTCGATCGTCTATACCTACTTCCTGGGCACCAACAAGTGGGTGCGCGAGGTGGTGGGGGCCTACCAGATGCCGGAGTGGGTCGAGGTGCAGTCGAAGAAGAATAAGCGAAAGGCGTTCCGGTTCGTGCTCTGGGGGATGACCGCCATCGGGGCGACCTCCTGGTTAGGGGCCGCCTCCGATGCGCAAGGCCTGAACCCGTACTGGCATTTGAGCGCCGCCACGCTCACGTTCGGATTCACCCTGGGGGCGTTCGCCGCCGAGTACGCGGCCATCGTGTCGCAGGCCCGCCTGATCCTCGAGGTGAAAGCGAGGGCCGACGTGATGCGACTGGAACGCTACGGCCCCGAGACGCCGGAGTTAGACGCGGCGAAGCAATCGACGGCCTCGTCCGAAGGGGGGGCCGCCTGATGTCCCCACTGATTACCATCGTCCTCGTCGTGCTGGTGGACCTGATGGGGTTCACGATCGTGATGCCGCTGCTGGCCCCGTTCGCCAAGCAATACGGCTTCAGCCCGATGCAGATCGGGGCCTTGATGGCGGCGTATCCGCTCTGCCAGCTCATCGCGGGGCCGATCCTCGGACGGCTGAGCGACCGGTACGGCAGGCGTCCGGTCCTGGTCTTCAGCCAGGCGGGAACCGCCCTCTCGTTCCTGATCATGGGCCTGACCCGCGACTACACCACGCTGCTGCTGGCGCGGATGCTCGACGGAGCCTCGGGCGGGAACATCCTGGTGGCCCAGGCCTACGTGGCCGACGTGACGCCGCCCGAGCAGCGTTCCCGGGGGCTCGGGATGATCGGCGCCGCGTTCGGCATCGGGTTCGTCCTGGGCCCGCTGCTGAGCGGCCTGATCCTCGACCTGCCGGTCTCGCCCGACCTGCACCTGCGGCTCCCGTTCCTGGTCGCGGCCGGGTTCTCGACCATCGCCTTGCTGCTGGTCGTGTTCCGCCTGCCCGAGAGCCGCCCCGCGGGGGCCGTCGGCCAGTCTGCGCGAACCCTGAGCCTTCGCGGCCTGACGACGATGCTGTCCAGCCCGGGCATCCGGGGATTGGTGGGGATCGGCACACTGACGATCCTGGCCTGGTCGACCTTGGAAGCAACTTATAGCCTCTTCCTACGCGAGCGGCTGGGCTGGAACGCGAGCCAGGCGGCTTACGCGTTTGCATTCCTGGGCGCGGTTGTCGCCCTGGTTCAGGGGGGGCTCATCCGCAGGCTGGTTCCGAAGTATGGTGAGCCCAAGCTGATTATCTGGGGTATCGCGCTGGCGACCCTCGGCCTGGCCGGGCTGGCGATGTCCGGCGGGCTGATTGGCTTGCTGCTGGCGACCCTGGTCGTGGGCGTGGGCCAGGGAATTGCCGCCCCGACGATCCAGGGGCTGCTCTCGCGGTCGACCTCACCCGAAGACCAGGGGGCCATCCTGGGCGCCTACGGCTCGGCGCAGATGGCCGCCCGGATGGTCTGCTACATGGTCGCCAACGTGCTGCTGGGAGCCTACGGGCCGGCGATGCCCTTCTGGCAAGGGGCGGTCACCGCGCTTGCGGCCCTCGGCCTGGCGATCGCCGTCGTCGGGCCTGGCCGGAAGGTCCGGGATCAGGTTCAGGAACCAGCCGAGGCCGTGGCCTGAACGTCGGGCGACAGGCCAGCATCCAGGTTACCGCCAAAATCCGAGGGGTCGGAATAGGTGGGCCTGCGCAGGACGGCCCGCACGGCGTCGGGCCGGGCGATGAGGATCTCGACGGCCTCGACCAGGACTTCGGGCCGCGAGTTCAAGAGGTTGCCCGAGTACGAGGTGCCGGGCTGGTCGTACCGGCCGAAGACCCGGGCCAGGCGCGCGGCGTCGGGGCCGAGCTGCTCCGCTGGCTTGCGGGTTGAGACCTCTCGCGCCGCGAGACGCAGGCCGGCGGGATCGGTCCGCGCCCAGTCGATGACCTCTTCGATCACCCCAGGCACTGGCAGGACCGAGACCCCGACGCCCCAGAACCGTCCCAGCGGGCCAAGTGCCGCAGCCCAGGCGGGCGGCCTGGGATCGGGCCGACCGGGAGTGTCCAGAAGCAGTTGCAGGGCCACGGCCCTCGAGACCGCCTTCGGCCCCATCACGGCTGCCACGCGGGCCCCATCGAGCTGCGCGGGCCGGCTCTCGAAGAGGGGATGCATGCCGAAGAGAAGCCGTGTGAAGGCGTTGGCCTTCGAGTCATGCGTCAAGAGCCAGGCATGCGGGGTGACGGTCTTGTCGGGGGAACCCAGGATCAGGTCAGGTCGAAGCTCGCCCAGACGCTGAAGCTCGTCGAAGGTCGGGGATGCGTCGTTCTCATTGATGGTGTGGATCTGGACGCCCCGGGGCAGCACTCGCTCGATCTCGGCCAGGGTCGGGGCATTGAACGCGTCGAACCAGTAGCTCAGCTCGAAACCCTTATGCCAGGCCATTTTAGGACCGCCGACGAGCTCGTTGTAGTACGAGAGTTCGTAGGGATGAACCCGAACCGTCGCCCAGGCTGCGGGGCCGACAACCAGGGAGGCAACGATTGCGCGAACCAGTTTCGGAGCCAACCGCCCGCCCAGAATCCGTCCCAGCCAGCCGGCAAGGATGATCGTGCCCCAGCCGGCGAACGCGGCCAGGAAGAAGAAGGCGGGGAGCAGTAGGCGGACCCCGTCGTGCGCGGGTGTATTCAGCATCCGCATGGCCGGCAGGATACAAAGTTGCAGCAGGAAGTAGGCAGGAAGCCGGTCCGACCTCGACCGACCTAAAGAGGCGACCAGGCCGACCGAAGCCGCGGCCAGAATCGTTGCGGGCACGGTGATGGCGATCAAAACCCAGGCATTGTGCCAAGGGAGGCTGTACAGGTAGATCCGGCCGAAGTAGGCGATCCGGATGTCGGGCAAAGCGCCTCGGCGTCCGCTGTTCAGCATGGCGTAATGGGCCAGGCGGACGATTCCGTCTCGCCACCAGGCGGGGTTGCCCAGCCATCCAATCGCCGGGGCAAAGGCTAGCATCGCCAGCCAGGTTTCCAGGCCGGGCCGCTCAACACCCCAGATCGGGCTCGCGGGCCACAGCCGGGCGAGAAGCCGGCGGCCGAACCAGATCGCCAAAGGTAACAATAGAACAGCGGCCGGGAGCGGACTCTGGATTTGAGGCGGTAAGGCAAACAGGTCGATCTTGTTCGGTAGAGGCAATATTCCGGGGGCGGCAAGGCGTCGGATTTCGACAAGGACCAGGACCAGCGGGGCCAACATCGCCCCGGTCGTCAGCACGAAGTCGGCCAGGCCGGCGCGGGTGAAGCTCGTCTTGCGGGTTGCCAAGAAATGAGCCGCAAGCCAGGCCCAGATCGGCAAGATTACGAGGACTGCGGACATCTTCTCCAGGAATGCGAGGCCGAGGAGGACGCCTACCAGAACCCGCCAGCGTCTGGCACCCGTCTCGTAAAGCCCCTTCCAGAACGCCAGCGAGGCCGCCGCCCAGAGGAACAGGCCCGGTGTATCGGTGGCCGCGATGTGGGCGTCGCCGAAGACCCGGGGCATGAATAGCAATGAGGCGGCCGCGACTCCGCCCACCCAGGGGCCGTAACGCCTGGCCAGGAAGCCGAAGAGCATCGTGACGGTCGCGGCGAATTGGATCACGTCCGCCATCCGTCGCGCCGGGATGTCCCGCATGAATCCGCCGAACAGCTTGTACGTCAACAGGTTGAGCTGACCGGCGAGCGGCGGGTGGAAGTTGATCCCGTAACGACCGTAGGGCCAATAGAACAGGAGCGCATCCTTGTCGAGAAGCGACTGAACGTCGGCCCAGGAGCGGGCCTGAGACAACCGCTCCCACCACCCCGAGGACATCTCCTGGCTATGCCGATAGGCGGGCTCGTCCCAGGTCAGGCCGATGTCGCCGGTCGTCGGCACCAGGGCCAGCAGGGTCAGGGCCATCACGGCCGAGCAAGCCAGCCACCAGCGGCGTCCGGTCAGGGGGGTCATCGTGGGGCATCCTGGGCCGTCTGGCGTCGCTGCGCAGCTTCGACGTCGGAATAGGGGAAGACCCAGACCAACGGGACGCCAAGTTTGGTCACGACGTGCGCCGGCGTCCCGTTGCGGACCAGCAGCCGGTCGATTGGCGAGAACGCTCCGGGCCGGTTCTGGAGCACGTACCAGGCCCAAGCACCCGGCTGGTTGGGCAGGAACCGGACGTTCAAGCGGCCGATCTCGCGGAGGTAAAGCCAGGAGGTCGGGTACGTGGCGAACCGGACCTTCTCCGTCGGCCCGGTGTGCCCGTCAAGCCAGCGCAGGGTCTCGTCGTCCAGGGCGTCCCAGTAGTAGGTGGGCTCCATCCCCAGGCGGGTCGCACCGGGGAGGCCGCCGACGATCGGGCTGAAATACGAGAGCGGCACCGGCATCATCAGGGCAATGCCCGCCAGCCCTTCCGCGGCCGCCACCAGGAACACCGGCCAGGCCAGGCGACCAAGCCTGGGTCCGATCCAGACCGCGCCCAGGCCCGCCATCGGAGCAATCATGCCGAACGCGGGCAAGAACTGGCGGATCCCGTCGTGACCAGGGACATGAGGCAGGGCACGCAGCAGCAGCAGGAACGCCCAGTGCCCCGCGACCAGGATGCCGAATCGCTCCCGTTTCCAGCCCACGACCGACCGCAGGACGCCCGCAAGGGCCAGGGCCAGGAACCCGACCGAGGCAGCGAGGATGGTCCAGACCAGGGTGTTGTAGTAAGGCAACGACTGGTTGGGGGTCATGTAGACCTGGCCCAGGAACAGGACGGGGATCGGGCGAGTCTGGCCCCGGGTCAGATTCGACCGGAAGAATTCAGCAAGACCGCCAATCGGGTCCACCCACCAGAGCGGGTTCATGGCCAGCGCCGCAATCGCCGCGATGAACAGACCAACCAGCAGCGTCGTCAGGCCTTTCCGGTCGCGATACATGGCGACCCAGACCAGGCAAGGAAGCGGCAGGAACCAACCCGTCAGTTTGGTGTCGAGCGCGCATCCAACGACCAATCCGAACGCGAGCACCCAGCGCCATCTGGGCCATCGTCGGCCCTCGGGCGTCTCTTCCACCGCCGAGTCGAACGTCAAGAGGCCCATGACCCAGAGCGAGGTCAGGATCGCGTCATAGGTCGCATAGTGTCCGTGGCCAAAGAGTTGCGGCTGCAATGACCAGGCCGAGGCTGCCACGAAGGCCGGGCCATACCCATTGCGAACGGCGAAGAACCAGAACAAGGCGCCGGCCGTCAGGCCGAAGAGGAGGATCGGGCCGACGCGGGCACGCGGCAACTCGTCCCAGGCGGGTACGAGCAGGTCACCGACCAGGCCGACCAGCGCATAAAACGGCGGGTGCCCGTGCGGCTCGGCGCGAGCAAACGGCCAGAACCAACGAACGACCGCCGGCTCGAGCAGCAATTTCGCGTAAGTATCGACCTGATCGGCCCGTGGTGCCCGCTGGCCGTCCTGCTGCACCAGCTCGGTGTCGGGCAATGGGGGAGACCAGGTTGAGGCAAAAGCCTTGGGGTCATCCAGGGCGCGGAACCAGACGCGGAGTCTGGCCAGGCGGCCGAGGGTGTACCCCTCGTCCCAGGCGATCGACATCCCAGGGCTCGTCGCGAGCATGCCGGCCCAGGTCGCCAGCGTGACCGCCAGGCTCAGGGCGAAAGTCCGCCGGCGTCGGCTCGCGTCGGTCTGGGGCACGTTGACTCGCGTTCTCGCGCGGTGCGGTGTCTGTCGGCCGACGATCCCGGCCGGGCCCCGTCGAGGGGCGCCGGCCGGATTGCGAACCGGGACGCTCAGAGAGCCATCTGGGCCACGAGCAGGTCGTTGGCGGCGTGCTCGTCGAGTTCGGCCGAGGGTGTGGCCGAATCCACGGTCCGCAGCAACGCGATCTCGTTGCAGTTGGGGAAGAGCGGGCAGCGCACGCACTCGTTCCAGATCTTGTGCGGCAGCTCCGACTTCTCGATTTTGTGGTAGCCGCACTTCTCGAAGAAATGGTCCACGTATGTCAAGGTGAAGACCGACGAGAGCTCGAGCTCTCGGGCCGCATTCCAGCAGGCGTCGACCAGCATCCGCCCCGTCCCTCGACCTTGCGCCTGTTCGGAGACGGCCAGGCATTTCAGCTCGGCCAGGTCTTGCCAGAACACGTGCAGGGCAGCACACCCGATGACCCGTCCGTCGTCGTCCACCGCGACGAAGAACTCGCGGATCGATTCGTAAAGCTCGCCGAGGGACCTTCGGATCATCAACTTGCGATCGGCAAACGTGCGGATCAGGTCGCAAATGGCGGGCACGTCACCGACGCGAGCGGGGCGAATGTTCAATCGAGGAACCCCCAAACCCCGGCGCAGTGCCGGGCGTTCTTGCCAGCCGATCGAACTCGACGCGGACCTTCCGCGCAAATTCAACCGGATCATGTATTCTATCGGCAAAGTGCGGCCCGAATCAAGACCATCGGTGCCGACTCGCGTCGAGATGCTCTCGATCGGGCCTTCAGGGCCGCATCGATGTCGATCAGCGGGTCGGGCCGGAATTGCCGAGCTGTGCCGTGCGGGCCTCGGCCTCGGCTCGTCGCCTGGGCAAGACCCGCTCGTCGTAGAAGGACTTCATGTGGCGGTAGTCGGGGCCCTTCGAGACCGTCACCAGGCCGAAGGTCCGGGCGATCTCGTCGTGGGCCTGCTCCATCGTCCAGCCGCAGAACATGGTCCGGTAGGCAATCTGGACCATCGACGCCCGGTTGATCCCGTGGTGGCAGTGGAAATAGACGGGCTGATTGGCCGGGTCGGCGACGATGGCCGCGGCCTGTTCCAGCTTGTCCGAGACCTCCTCAGGGTCGTCGCCGACGCGCTGCTCGACGATCGGGATGTGGACCCAGCGGACGCCCATACGTTCGGAGAACGCCTTCTCCTGCTTGGCGAGCGGGTGGTCATCCGGGTGGGCCAGCGCGACGATCGTCTTGATCTTCCGATCGCGGACGATTCGCTCCATCGGCCAGGGCTTCTGCCAGGCGCCTCGGTAGACCTTTCCAGGCTCGATCTCGGCGAACTGGTCGGCGAAGACATAGTCGTGCCCGTGCCTCCAGGCCTGCTGGCAGGCGAAGGCAATTAGGGCCAGGCCGAGGCCTCGTCGCAGCCAGGTCCGGCGAGTCGTCGTCATCTTCGAGTCGCTCCGATTACGAGCCGCCCAGATCCAGAATCGAGGCCGCGTCGGGGCGTACGGCGGGCGGATGATACCAGCGTCGGCGGTGGCCGCAAGCCGGTTCGCTTCGGGCCTCGTTCTCATTCCCTCGATATCGGCCGCGGCGGGGCGACGCGATCGCCATTTCTTCGGCCGGATTGGCGTCGCCAGGATGGCAGGAAGCGGTACCATGCCGCGGCGCATCGGCGTCCGCGAGGAAGCGGGAGCCGTGCGCCCCCCTCCCACGCCCGACGTCGGAGGGCGTTTCCGAATGCCGAGGTCTGCCGATGACGCCGAGTCGCTGCCTGTTCCTGCTGATCGCGGCCTCGGGCCTGGCCCGGCTCGCCTGGGCCGCCAATCTCGGCCTGGGCAACGACGAGGCGTACCACTACCTGTACACCGTCCACCCCGCGTTGAGCTACTTCGACCACCCGCCGATGCTGGCCCTGGTCGCGGCGGTCGGCCCCCTGCTCGGCGGGGGCAATGCGTCAGAAATCATGCTGCGGCTGGGCTTCATCGTCATGTTCGCCGGCTCCACCTGGCTGCTGGCCCGGCTGGCGAGCCGTGCTTACGGCCCCTGGGCGGGCTTCTATGCGGCGCTCGCCCTGAATGTGAGCGCCTACCACACCGCCGCGGCGTCGACCTTCGTCCTGCCCGACGGCCCGCTCCTGTTCTTCTGGCTGCTGACCCTCGACCGCCTGGCCGCGGCGCTGGAATCGCCCCGAACGAGCCTGCTCCCCTGGGCCTGGGTCGGCCTGGCCTGGGGAGGCGGGATGCTGAGCAAGTACCACGCGGCGCTGCTGCCGATGGGGACCCTGCTCTACATCCTGGTCGAGCCCTCGGCGCGCAGCTGGCTCAAACGCCCGGGGCCCTACCTGGCCGCGGCGCTGGGGCTCCTGCTGTTCTCGCCCGTCCTGATCTGGAACGCCGAGCACGGCTGGGCCTCGATCGCGTTCCAGGGGGGGCGGGCCGTCGGCAGCCTGACGCCAAGGCCGGACATGCTGGCCAAGGCCATCGGCCTGCAGGCGCTCTACCTGTTCCCCTGGATCTTCCTGCCGCTCTGCCTGGCCCTGGCCGGAGCGGTGCGCTGCCTGAAGGCCGGCCCTTCCACGGACGCCGAGTCTCGCCTCAGGAAGTTCCTGGCCTGCCTGGCGGTCCTTCCGCTGGGGCTGTTCGCGGCGATCTCGTGCCTGAAGCCGGTGCTGCCGCACTGGGCCCTGGTCGGATTCCTGTCGCTGTTCCCGGCCGTGGGGGCCGCCTGGGCCGCGAGATCGGAGGCGAGGCCCGCGCGGATGCGGCGCGAGGTGGGTCTGATGGCCGCGCTGCCGCTGGTCATCGTCCTGGCGGTGCTCGCCCACCTGAGGATGGGGATCTTCCAGAGCAAAGGCGCGGATGAGTCGACCTCGATGGGCCTGGTCGCCTCGTCGGCCGACCCGACGCTCGACATGATCGGCTGGGACCGCGTGGCCGACGAGTTGAGCCGGCGCGGCCTGCTCGATGACCCCGAGACGTTCCTGATCGCCAGCAGCTGGTATCGGGGGGGGCAGCTCGCCTACGCCTTGCGAGGAAGGTCGAACAAGCCGGTGCTCTGCTACAACCAGGCGCCCAATTCGCGAGGATTCGGCTACTGGAGCCGCCCGGAAGACTATGTCGGCCGCGACGGCATCTTCATGGCGATCAACCGGCGGTCGACCGAGCCCGGCTACCTGGATCGCTGGTTCCGCCGGATCGAGCCGATCGGCTCCTTCCAGATCAGTCGTCGGGGTTCGCCGGTGCGGACCGTCGACCTCTACCGCTGCGTCGGCCAGAAGAAGCCCTTCCCGTACGCGCCGGCCGACTCGGACGCCCCCGCGCTGGCCTCGAAGCCGTCGGCGACTGCGCCACGCTGAAATCGTGCGGAGATGCTCCCCAGGAAAGGTGGATCTTGATTCTCGTAGGCTGCGGGCCAACCATGGCCGGGGTTTGTCCGTATCAGACCGAAGATCGGGCCGCAATTCCTCCTCCCAAGCGAGCCGCAACGTGACGATCCAACAGGCCGACGCGCCCCCGGACGCGGATAGGCCGCCGCCGGAGGTCTACGAGGCCCTGGCCGCGGCGACGCCCGCTGAACGCGCCGAGATCGTCCTGCGCCTGATCGAGGAGCATCCCAGGAACCGCCTGGTACTCCCGGCCCGCGACGGCAAGCCCGCCATGCTCGACGGCGTCGACCTCGGCCCCGAAGCGCTCGAACGCCTGGGAGGTCGCCGCGCCTCGGCCCCCTGGTTCGACCCGGCGACAGGCGGTGCGGTGCTGCACAACGCCGACCTCCGGGGCGCCAGCCTTCGCAAGGCCAACCTCCGCCGGGCCAGCCTGAGCGGGTCCAACCTGGAGGGGGCACGCCTGGGCGAGGCGATGCTGGAGAATGCCCGGCTCGATGAGGCCAACCTCAAGGATGCCGACCTGGCCGCGGCCCATCTCTCCGGCGCCATCCTGGGCAAGGCCGACCTCCGAGGGGCCATGCTCGAGGAGGCCGAGCTCGACGGCGCGAGCCTGCGGTTTGCCGACCTCAGCGGGGCCACGCTCGAGGAGGCAGACCTCCAGCGTGTCGACCTCTGGGGCGCCAACCTCGGCGGAGCGACGCTCACCAAGAGCGACCTCCGCGACGCGAGGTTCGACGAGGCCGACCTGCGCAGGTCGGACCTCAGCGGCGCGAACCTACGGGGCGCCATCCTCAAGAGCACCGACCTGCGCGAGGCCAACCTCAGGGGCTCGGATCTGCGCGAGGCCGAGCTGCTGGGCGCCAACTTCGGCGGCGCGATCCTGCGAGATTCCAAGCTCCAGGAGCTCGACCTGACCGTCTGCGACATCTCGGGCGTACACCTCAGCGGCGCCAACCTCGATGGCGCCCGCTTCGGCCGCGAGCAGATCGGCGACGCCATCGGCGAGGAGCGGGCCGAGGTCTACGACCAGGCTCGCAAGGGCTACCTCGTCCTGGAACGCGCCTTCGGCAATCAGGGCGACCACGACGCCTCGGCCTGGGCCTACCGCAAGCGGCGGCGGATGCAGAAGCTGCTGGCCAGGAACCGCGGGAAAGCGGCCCTCGCCGCGCACGACTGGCCGCAGGCCATCCGGTCCTACGCCACCTACATCACCGACCAGTCGGTCGAGTGGATCTGCGATTACGGCGAGAGCATCCCCCGGGTCTTCGGCTCGGTCCTGATGCTCTATTTCATCTTCATCATCATCTACGGGGTCACCGGCAGCGTGGCGCGCGAGCACGAGACCCCGACAGGCCCGCACTTCCTGACAACCAGAAACCCGGTCGACCTGGCCATCTTCAGCATGCTGGCGATGACCACCGGCAGCATCGGGATCCGCCTGCTGCCGGCCAGCGACCTGGCCCTGACGCTCGTGGGAGTCCACGTCTTCCTGGGCGTCGCCCTCATCGGCCTGCTCGGCTTCGTGCTCGGCAACCGGATTCGCCGCTGACCCGAGATCATCCCCCGGCGCCGCTCAGCTCTGTGCGACCTTGCTCAGCAAGGCCTCGATCTGGGCCAGCAACTGGGTCAGCTCCACGGGCTTGGTGTGATGGTCTTCGCAGCCTGCGGCAATGACCTTGTCGCGGTCGCCGCTCATGCCGTGCGCCGTGACGGCGATGATGGGGATACGGGCCGTCTCGGCGCGGGCGCGGATGGCGCGGGTGGCCTCCCATCCGTCGAGCACGGGCATGTTCATATCCATCAGGATCAGGTCGGGCGATTCCGAGACCGCCATGTCCACCGCCTGCCGGCCGTCGCTCGCGTGGGCCACCTCGTAGCCCCTGCGGGTCAGGCGGCGCGAGAGGATCTCCCAGTTCTCGGGATTGTCTTCGGCCACCAGGATCTTGAACATCGCGTCTCCTCTGCGGCGGGCCCGCGGGCCTCGGCCTGCTTCCGTCCGTCCGCCCATCGTCCCTGTTCAGGGCTTGGCTTCGGCCTTGACCTTCAACTGTTCTTCGATCTTCTGGAGCAGGCGGGGGAACTCGACCGGCTTGCTGTCGTAGTCGTCGCAGCCGGCCTCGATGGCCTTCTCGCGGTCTCCGGCCATGGCGTGGGCCGTCAGGGCGATGATCGGCGTGGTCCTGGTCCGGTCGTCGGTGCGCAGCCGTCGGGTGGCCTCCCAGCCGTCCAGCTTGGGCAGGCTCATGTCCATGAGAATCAGATCGAATGAGCCGGCGAGCGCCATCTCGACGCCCTGAATCCCGTCGCCGGCTGCCTCGACGTGGTAGCCCTTGCGCTCCAGTCGCCTGGAGAGCATGTCGCGGTTCAGCTCATTGTCCTCGACGAGGAGGATCTTGGTCATGGGTCGGTGCCTGCTCGCGTCCGTGTTGGGTCTGGCTGGGTCGGGGTGATCTCGGGAACTAGCCGAGGGGAATGGCCATCGGCCTGGGCAATGCCACGGCCACCGGCGGGGGCGCGGGGAGGGGCGGCGGTTTCCGGCGCAGGCTCGAGCAGACCTCGCGCCGCAACTGTCGCAGCAGGTCCTCGCGAGAGGTTTCACCTTTGCGTAAGTAGCCTAGCACGTCGCCGTTGAGCCGCCGCCGATCTTCCTCCGTCAGGTCTTTGGCCGTCAACACCAGCACGGGGATGCCGTGCCAGGCCTCGCGCTTGCGCACCTCGGCCATGAAGGCGAATCCGTCCATCTCCGGCATCATCAGGTCGAGGAGGATCAGGTCGACGTGGGTCTCTTCCAACTTCTCGAGCGCAACCCGGCCGTTCTCCGCCTCGATCACCGTCCAGTTGTCATGCTCAAGCATGTCTCGCGCCAGTTGACGGCTCATCGGCTCATCCTCGACGACGAGCGCCACGTGCGACGAAGCGATCCGGCGGCGATACTTCGACAGGATCAGGGAGAGCCGCTCGCGGTCGATCGGCTTGGTCAGGTAGTCCGACGCCCCGAGCGCATAGCCCAGGTTCTTGTCGTCGATCATCGTGAGCATGATGACGGGGGTGTCGGCCAGCTCCGGCTCGGCCTTCAGGGCCGTCAGCACCGACCAGCCATCCATCCCGGGCATCAAGACGTCCAGGGTGATGACGTCGGGGCGGATGTCCCTGGCCAGGGCGATCCCCTCGGGCCCGCCCCGGGCGCAGACGACGCGGAAGCCCTCTTTCTCCAGGGTCCGACGCAGCAGGTCGTGCACGACCGGATCGTCGTCGATGACCAGGACGAGGCTTCCGGGGCCCGCCTCGGGCAATTGCCTGGCGGGCGGCCCGCTCACCTCCGGGTCGGCGGCAGGAGCGACGACCGACGCGGGCAGGCGGATCTCGAAGGTCGAGCCCAGGCCGAGCTCGCTGCGCGCCGTGACGTCGCCGCCCATCATCCTGCAGAAGCGCCTCGTGATCGTCAGGCCAAGGCCGGTGCCGCCATACTTCCGAGTGGTCGAGGCGTCGGCCTGCGAGAACGGCTGGAAGAGCTTGCCAAGCTGCTCGGGCGTCATGCCGATGCCGCTGTCGGAGATCTCCATCGAGAAACCGCCGCCACCGGGCAGGGCCGTCGCCTTCAGGCCGACCTTCCCCTTCTCGGTGAACTTGGCGGCGTTGCTCAGCAGGTTCAGCAGCGACTGCCTGACCTTCGTCAGGTCGGCGTGCATCGAGCCCAGGCCGGGCGGGCAGGTCACCTCGATCACGTTGCCGTTCTGCTCCATCAGCGGGCGGATCGTGTCGACCACGCCGTGGATCATCTCGGCCACCTCGAACGTCTCCAGGAACATCTCCGCCTTGCCCGCCTCGATCTTGGAGAGGTCGAGCACGTCGTTGATGAGCTGGAGCAGGTGCTTGCCGGACATCCTGATCTTCTTCAGGTCGGACGCCGCCGCCTCCTTACCGTCGTCCTCGGCCTCTTCCAGCAGCATCTCGCTGTAGCCGATGATCGCGTTCAGGGGAGTGCGCAGCTCGTGGCTCATGTTGGCCAGGAAGGTGCTCTTGGACCGGTTGGCCCCCTCGGCCTGCTCCTTCGCCTCGCGCAGGGCTTCCGACACGATGCGCTGCTCGGTCACGTCGGTGTTGGTGCCGAACCAGCGGACGATCT
Organism: Isosphaeraceae bacterium EP7; assembly: GCA_038400315.1. Lineage (NCBI taxonomy): Bacteria > Pseudomonadati > Planctomycetota > Planctomycetia > Isosphaerales > Isosphaeraceae > Kueselia > Kueselia aquadivae. Next base: position 3,737,687 of record CP151667.1, on the reverse strand, counting down.
TCCCGCGCTCGTCGCGCACAGGCAGGGCGCGGGACAGGTGCCAGCGCATCTCCCCGTCGAACCGGCGGAGCGGGAAGCTATCTTCCCAGGGGACGCCCGACGCGAGCGCCGCGTCGAACTTCGCCAGGACCCGGGGCAGCTCCTCGGGGTCCTGCACCGTCTTCCAGCCCCAGCCGCCCATCTCCTCGGCGGTCGTGCCGGTGTACTCGTACCAGCGCTGGTTGTACCAGTAGATGTAGCCGTCGGGCCGGCACATCCAGGCGAGCTGCGGGATCGAGTCGGCCATGACCCGGAACCGCTCCTCGCTCTCGCGCCTCGCCTCCTCGTCCGCCTTGCGGCGGCTGATGTCGGCGAAGGCGACCACGCCGCCGATCGGCTTGCCGTCGCGGAACATCGGCGAGGTCCGATATTCGACGGGAAAGCTCGTTCCGTCGGCCTTCCAGAAGGTGTCGTCGTCGGTGTGGCTGTGGCCGCCACCCTCCAGCGTCAGCTTGATGGGGCACAGATCGGCGGGCTTCGGCGAGCCGTCGGCGTTGGTGTGATGGATCGCCGAGTGCATGTCGCGGCCCAGCAGCTCGCCGGCTTCGGTGTAGCCCAGGATCTTCAGGGCCGCCGGGTTGCAGAAGGTGCAGCGGCCGTCGGTGTCGACGCCGTAGATCCCCTCGCCCGTCGACTCCAGCAGCAGCCTGACCTGCTCCTCGCTGTCGCGGATGGCCTGCACGGTCCGATTACGCTCGGTGATGTCGCGGATGTAGGCGGTGAACAGCGGCTGGCCATGCTCGACCGGCACGGCCGTCACGGCCAACTCGGCGGGGAACTCGGTGCCGTCGGACCGGCGTGCGGGGACCTCCACGCGCCGGCCCAGCACCTTCTTCAGGCAGGCCGCCGCGTCGCGCTGCAGGTCCTCGCGGAACTTCTCGCGGTCGCATGGGCGGAGGATCAGGCCCACCAGGTCCTTGCCCACCGCCTCGTCCCGCCGATAGCCGAACGTGCGTTCGGCCGCCGCGTTGAATTCCAGGATCGTTCCCGAGTGGTCGGCCGTCACGATCGCGTCCGGGGCGCTCTGGAGCACGGCGGCCTTGCGAGACTCCGAGCAGCGTACCCTCTCGGCGGCCCTCAGCCGCAGAATCGCCTCGCGACGAACCAGGTAATAGGCCGCCCCCAGCAAGCCCAGCGACAGCAACGTGGCGAACGTGAACGTGGCGAGCGACCAGAGGACGCTCGCACGCGCCCAGGCCGTCCGGCGGGCCAGCAGCAAATCTTCCCGGTGGCGGATGTCGGCGACCAGCCCGCGGACATCCGCCAGCGTCTTCAGGCCCTGCCCTCGCGAGATCGCCTCACGCGCCTCCTCGAACCCCTGTTCGCGGCGGATATTCAGGTTCATCCGGACGATCGCCTCGCGGCGCTTCGTCAGCCGGCCCAGCGCCTCGACGGCGGCGAGCTGCTCGGGGCTGTCATGCACCAGGACGCGGAGCCGGTCGACCGAAGCGTCGACCGACTTGAGGTCGGCCTCGAACCGGGACAAGTGGTCCTCGACGCCCGTGATGATGTAGCCGCGCTGGCCCGATTCGACCTCGCGCATCGACAGGACCACGCCCTGGAGCGTGCCGATCACCTCGCGGGTGTGGTCCACCCACTCATGCGACTGGACAATGCCCCGGACGCCCCAGAACGCGATCGAGGCATTCGCCACGAGCACGACCAGGGCGAGCACGAATCCCGCCTTGAGCTTCCGATCGATCGTCCCGCTCATCCCCGGCCCCCTCTTGCGCACAATCGCGGCACCCCGGCCCAGGGCCAGGCACCTTCACTGGATTGTACCGCGGCGAGGGAAGGGGGGGAGGGAAAAGTCGTCTCGACCACCCATCATGTCCGGCTTGACGGGCGCCCCACGACCAATGGGCTCAAGAAATGGAGAACTGGACATCCCATTTTCCCGATCGGATACGGCCTCAGCTCGACTGATGCAGAAAGCCAGTAGCTACGCCACCGGGGCCAAGGCGTAGAACAAGACATTGTGGAGCGACTCGGGGAGTTGATCCACGGCCAAGCCCCCGCCGGCCTGTGGAAAAACTCATTCCCGCCACGGCCAGCGACGCACGCAGGTCTGGGCATCGGAGGTAGTCACGCCCACCTTGCCCGGCCACTCCACCCGCTTCGACTCGGGCAAGCTCAGATCCAGCAGGGCTATCACCGTATCGAGACCGAACAGGCACGGGGCGGCCCGCAGCACCGTCCGCCGGCACCAGCCCCGTGTGCTCTCCAATCCGAGAAGACACCGAGCTTCCTGGAAGGTCGTCTCCGGGTTCCAGCAGCCGGCATAGGCCTCGATCATCGCCGTCGCCGTCGCCGTCATCGCCGGATCGGTGCTGAAGAAGGATTCGTCCCGATGCGTGCCCGTTCGATCCTTGACGGACACCCGGACGATCGGCACCAGGCCCTCTCCCGCCTTGTTACAATGACCCGCGCCGGTGGTCACGCCCACCTCTCGCTCCCCCCGCCGTACCAGGCCACCTCCTGGACCTGAAGCTCAGCCCCGGCCACCGCCTGCTTCGGCTTGGGGCGACGCGGCCCCTTCACCGGGGGACGCCCCTTGCCCGAGTACACCGGGGGCGGCTCGAACGGGTTGGCCTCGGGGTGGAGCTTGCTGACCAAGCTCAGGCGAAGTCGATGGCGGTACGCGAACCGGGCCATCTCGTGCGTGCCGAAGCCCGAGTCGCCGACGAAGACGAACCGGCGATCGGGGAACCATAAGAGCATGACTAGCAAGCGCGTGCTAATGACCTGGGCGGGCGTGCGGTGGGGCCGCCGCCGCTTCTGGTCCTCCTCCTTGTGCGGTACAGGTCCACGAGCACGGGCAACGCCCAGGGGCGGTTGGCCCAGGGGAAGCGCATGAGCACGGCCAGGACGACCCACTTGTGGCCGTAGCGCCAGGCGGTGTAGCCGTGGCTGGATCGGACCGGGTCCCGGTGCCGGGCCTTGCCGTAGACCTTGCGTCCGGGATGACCATCGACCGTATCATCGCCGACGAGGATGACCGCCTGATCCGCCGGGATCAGGGCCAGGACGATGCGGCACAGTTGACAGGCCAGGTGGAGGGCGGACAACTCGGCGGACGAAAGGACCCGCTGGTAGGTCGTGACATGCCCCTGGGCCAGGGGGGCGGCGGAGCGAAGGATGTTGGCGACGGTGCGTCGTCCGGTGGTAAGGATGGCCGAGCCGAAGAGAGTGACGAAGCGGTGCAAGGTCGGCCGAGTGAAGACCGGGGAGAGGGCGTCAAGCAATGGTCGGGCTTCGGCGGGTAGAATCATCGAGAGCCGCCCTCGGTTGGGAGCCTGGGAAGCGTGTGCTACTACCCATGCTACCGCCGAGGCGGCCCACCGAAATCGGCATCAATCGAGCTTAGAGGGGCTCACCGCAAAGCAACGAGAGAATGGAGTACGTTGATACATCAAGGTTGCGTTCAAGTGCGAATTAAGGGAGTGGCATGCGAGCTGACGTCGCCTCGATTTCGGCTCGCTTCAGGCGGACCACGATGGGAAGCCGGGAACCGAGGATCAAGTTGCGACCATCCTCCAGCCTGAGGTCTTCGAGATAGTTGACCCAGGTCGTGTAGCCTGGTGCGTTGATGCGCACGCCTTCGAATATAAAAAAGACGAGTTCCGGGCTCCCTGCGACGGGCAGAAGGCCTCCAAATCGGTGCTTGAGCTGCCTTTCGAGGATTGCGGACTCAATGACCGTGACCCTCCCGCCCTCATCGGTCAGGTACGGGGGCGGCATCTCGTGGGCGGGTGTGTTCTCTCTGCGGAGGTCGCCGGTTTGGAGCTCAGGACGGCCTCGCCAGTCCGTGTGGAGCCACGGCATTTCGACCTCGGCCCCCTGGAGCGGCGTTCCTGTGGCGTCGTCGAGGACGATGATATCGAGCCAGACGTGGGTCTTGATGCCGATCACGACAAACCCGAGCTTCCGCTTGACCGTCCCCATGTAGATCCAGCAGCCGACCGCCACAAGTGCGGAAATGAGCATGGCCGAACGGACCGTGAGCCGTAACCGGAGTCGTCGGGGTTTCGCGGATGAGGTCGTTTCGGCATGGGTGATCACCGGCGTATCCTCGCTGGGCCAGGCCCCGAGGCCACGAGCGATCGTGAGTCGGAGGAAGAAGTCGATCGTACCCGGGCCGGGTTCATGAGGGCCAGGACGAAGGGCGGCAGGGCGAGGCGAGAACTTGCAGCTGTCGAGCTAAGTGATCGTGATGGCGGAGAAAGCGATGAGATGGAACTTAAGCTTGAGCATCGAAACACTCCACTCGAAGGTCATCCGATCAAGCCTGGCAGCAAAAATAGAGCGAGGGATCACAGCTGTCAATTAAAACTATCCTATTTTGACGCTCCTACGGCGATCACGGCGAGCCTGCGATCTCGATGGGGTCGCGGCGAGGATCGTGATCGGGGACATTCCCATCATGTTCGGCACCTCGTTGATCCGAGTGGTGCGTGACTCGATCGGGTTGCCGCCGGGTCGGTCGTCATCGTTCGAGACGGTGACATCGCGGCCGATGACCGCACCTCGTCAACCGCGACGTTGCCCGGCAACGAGCGGAGCGGTTGGGCCTGGATTAAGTCGTGGGGGGTCGCCTCCGGACCGCCGGTTTCGCCTGAAGATGCAGATAAACCCCATCGCTGAGCTATTCGGGAAAAATCCCGAAAAGTAGGGACGAAATCGCGCGTTCGAACGATGGTATCTACGGGGCCATCACGCGCGTCGAACGAGTCTCGCGTCCCGACGCCCCTCGGGATTGTTGAAAATCCGCATGCAACACCCGGACATCTGTTCCGAAGAATTCAGACGGCCTTGCCAATGGTCACTCAACTTGAAATCCGAGGCGAGTCCGGGCTTGTGCCATGATCGAGTGACTCGCGAAAACGAAACGAACCCAAATGCCATTATGGCAGTCGATTTCGACTGAGTAAGATGTGTTCCATTGAATCCATCATCCTCGTCGGAAACCCTCCTCATTCTGAACTTGCGACAGTTCATCGATCGGAGGTCGAAAACGAAGCCAACTGCCAGATTGGCAGCCTGACACCGGGGATGGACATCGCGGCGGGTCGTTGCGATCGGCCACGAACTTTCCGATCATTCCCCTGGACTTGGGCTCCGGGGTCGTGTCCAATACATGTTGAAGAGACTCGGTCAAGGTCGCCGGCGGCGGGCTCGGTCGCGTTCTGGGAAATCCCGGTTGCGACCTGAGCGAGCCGCCGAGCATCCCGCTCGATTCGGGCGAAAGGACGACCACGATGGGTACGCGTCGAGATTTCCTGGGAGACGTCGGGCGGGGCATGCTGGTCGCAAGTGTCGGCTCCGGCACGGCCATCGACATGGGGCTTACGCCCGCGCGTGCCGACGAGGACGGTGGCGGTGGCGGCGAGCGGCTCGCATTCGGGTCGCTTGAGCCGCTCGTTGCTCTGATGCAGGAGACGGCGGTCAGCGACCTCGTCCCGGTCCTGATCGGCAAGATCCGCGGCGGGACCGATCTGAGGCAGCTCGTGGCGGCCGCGACCCTGGCCAACGCGCGGACGTTCGGCGGCGAGGACTACATCGGCTTCCACACCATGATGGCCCTCGCCCCCGCCCTGCACATGGCGAGCGAGCTGCCCGAAAGCCGCCGGGCCCTGCCCATCATCAAGGTGCTCTACCGCAACACCGCACGCATCCACGACCACGGCGGGCGGGCCTCGGAAGTGCTGCGCACGGTCGGGCCGGGCGAGCTCTCGGCCGGTCACAATTCCGCCGAAGACCTCCGCGACGCCGTCCGCGCCAAGGACATGGACCGGGCCGAGCGCACCTTCGCCGCGATCGCCGGCGTCTCGCCCGAAGAGGCCTTCAACAGCCTGCTCGTCGCCGTCGAGGACAAGACCGAGGTCCACCGTGTCGTCCTCCCCTATCGCGCCTGGGAGTTGCTCGACGTCGTCGGCAAGGAACAGGCCCACACGATGCTCCGCCAGTCGGTCCGATACTGCGTCAAGGCCGAGCGCAACGGCGGCTACTCCGCCGAGGCCGAAGAGCCACGCACCCTCCTTCCCGCCCTGTTCGACCGGCACCACTTGCCCAGGACCTCCCCCGGCACGAAGAAGCCCGGCGACGAGTGGGTCGCCTCGATGTGCGGGACGATCTTCGACTCGAGCCCGGCATCGGCCGCCGACGCCGTCGCCGCGGCGCTGGCCGAGGGGATCGACCCATCCGACGTCGGCGAGGCGATCTCGCTGGCCGCGAACCAGCTCGTCCTCCGCGACGCTGGCCGCCCCGAGCGTTGGGCCTCTCCGGGCAAGCCTCCGGGCAGCGTCCACGGAGACTCGATCGGCGTCCACGCCAGCGACGCGGTCAACGCCTGGCGGAACATGGCGCGCGTGGCCAATCCGCGCAACGCCGCCGCCTGCCTCATCCTCGCCGGCTTCGAGGTCGCCCGCGACCGCCAGGCCCGCGACGCCGACTTCCGCAAGTGGTCGCCCCGCCCGCTCGCGGACTTCCTCGAATCCGTCAAGACCACCGACCCGAAGGGCCTGCTGAGGGAGGCCGAGACCGCGATCAGGGCCAACCAGCAGGAGATCGCATCCGCAGTCGTACAACGGTACGGAATGCTCGGCCACGACCCCGAGCCGGTCTTTGCGATGCTGCTCGGCTTTGCCGTCAGCGAAGACGGCGCGCTCCACGCCGAGAAGTATTACCGAACGGCACGCGAGGAGTTCACCTCCATCCGCCCCGCCTTCCGATGGCGGCAGCTCGTCTCGCTGGCCCGCGTGACCGCCAGCGAATGCGGCCGACCTGCGCCGGGCGTCGCCCAGGCCGTTGAGATGCTCAAGGTTTAGCTCGCCGGATCGCACGGGAGCGTGGACAACGTCGGCACAGCAGCGGCCGGCGTTGTCCGCGGCTCCCTCGTCGGGGCCGGATCCGCGGCGGGCAGCTCAGATTGACGGTCTTACCCATTGGGTGTACAAGCCACGAATTGACTTGTGAACGCCCCCCCACAGCCGGCCCCGGGGCCTGCGTGGCGCAGTCCCGCTCGTCGGGCCCCGCCCGGAGGCGACGAGGCAGCGCCCGCCGATCGACGGCTCCCATGCGAGTCCTACGATGCTGTCTCGACTCCTCGCATCGACCCTGCTCGCCGTGCTAGTCCCGGCATTTGCCGGCTGCAAGAGCCCGTCCAGCGCGCGTTACATCTATCAGGACGGCGAGTTCGGGGTCATCGGCATCCCCCAGAATTCTCCCTATGGAGGGAAGGATTTCCGCAAGCAGGCCGAAGAGCTGATGGCCATGCACTTCCCGGAAGGCCACGAGATCGTCCGCGCCGAAGAAGTCGTCGAGGGGCAGCGGGTGCTCGACAAGAGCCGGATGTACGCGATCGAGACCGATCCGACGATTAGCGCCTTCAATCAGAAGATCAACCTGGGCAAGATCGCGCAGACGAATTCCACCCAGCAGAAAGACTCGCTGCCGATCCTGGAGAGCCGGATCATCTACAGGCGCAAGACGAAGGAGGTGCCTGTCGGGTACACGAGCGTCGCGTCCCTGATGCCCGAGCTGTACCTCGACCCGAATGAAATGGCCCGGTGCCGCGAGAAGATCGAGCTGGCCGAGTTGCACAAGACGAAGACCACCACCGCGACGGTCATCGAGAAGACCAAGGACTCCTTGACCAAGCAGGCGTCCGTCGAGACGACGGTCAAAGATTGATTCGTCTTCCATGCGAACGATCGATCCCGGCCACGCAACGGGCTCTCGGGATCGATCGTTCCTGTCAATCCAACCTCAGACGCCGGGCGAGGAGCGTTCAGGCGGTCGTCCTGGCCGGCTCGCGGCTCAGCCCGACGCCCATGCCTTCTGCGGGAGGCGTGGCGGTCGCCCCCTTGCCCATCGCGATGATCTTGTCGCGGGCCTCGGCAAGGCTGAAGAGGACGGCCGTCGCTCCGACCCCGACGAGGCGTTCGGCGGCGGTCGCCGAACCGCCCAACTCACCCCAGCGGCCGACGAGCAGCGGCAGGTCGGCAAACCTGGCGCGGAGCCGACGGACGAGATAGCGGGCCTGTGACAGGCCGACCGGGGGCAGGTGCGAGATGACAACCAGCCTGGGGGAGCGGTCGGCGACGCGTTCGACCACCTCCAGCGGGCTCTCGACGTCGGCCTCCAACTCCAGGGTGAAACCGGCGGGCGCGACAAGTTGCGCCAGCATCCTCAGCACCAGGGCGTCGGCGGTGTCCTCCGCCGCCAGGCCCAAGACGGTGATCGGCTCGGCCGGCTTGCCGTCGGCAGGCGCCGCGGCCGACGCCGCGGCGAGGCTGAATTCGGGGGTGTCTTCCAGGCTGTCGAGCACCTCGCCGACGACCCGCCAGACGAAGGCCAGTTCCTTCTCGTCGAGTTCATCACGGGCTGCGTCGCGCTCAGCCCTGGAGAGCGTCGGGACCAGGATGGAGTCGAAGATCTCGGCGCGGGGCACCCGCTTGGCCTCCTCCTCGATGAATGCGATCGCCCCCTCCTGGTCGAGCGCCACCAGCCGCTGATAGAACCGGACGTCGGGCTCAAGCTCCGCCTCCTCGCCCAGCAGCGTGGCGAAGAACGAGAGGCTGGGCACGTATTTGCCCAGCACTGCCAGGCAGACCGTCAGCGGGGTCGACAGCAAGAGCCCCAAGGTCCCCCAGAGCCAGGTCCAGAACATCGCCGCCACTAGCAGGCCAAGGGCCGAGACGCCGGTCGTCTTGCCGTAGATGATCGGCTCCAGGAAGCTGTTCAGTGCCGTCTCGACGACGCCGAAGAGGGCGACCACCAGGATCGGCTGCATCCAGCCCGGGAAGTGGGCGAATGAGAAGACGAGCGGCAGTACGAACGCCACGGCGGGCCCGACGTAGGGAATAAACCGGAGCAATGCCGCCAGGCAGCCCCAGAGCACCGCGTAGGGCACGCCGATAACGGCCATGCCCAAGCCAATAACCAACCCGAAGCCGATGTTCATCAGCGCGAAGGTGCCAAGATACCGGGTGATGCGGCGGCTGATCTCCTCGCTGGTGCGCGTCGTCAGGGTCACCTGGCGGTGGCCGAAGAGCTGGATGATCCGGTCGCCCAGGTCGTCGCGACCGATGAGCATGAAGAGGACCAGGATGAGCACAAAACTGCCGACGCCCAGGAACTCCAGATAAGGCCCGATCGCCTCGCGCAACCGCTCCTGGAACGAGGGTGAGGAGACGACCTGCACCTTCTGGATCGCCTGTGGGGTCTGAGCCTCGGGCTCGGCCCCCTCCGCGGCGGCGGTGGCCGCCACCGTGGCCGGGGCCGCCGACGTGGTGGGCGCCCCCTCCATCTTGGCCGTGACACGATTGGCGAGGCTCGTCACCTTGTCCAGCGACGACTGTTGGCCCGGGTGGAGCACTCCACTGAGCTTCGCCTCGATGTTGTCCTGGTAATCGGGCAGCTTGTCCGCCAGCGAGGTGAGCTGCTGGCCGACCACGTAGCCGATGCCACCAAGCGAGACCAGCGTCAGCGTCCCGACGAGGACCACCGCAAACACCCGGTTGAACCGCCGACGCTCGAGGAACTTGACGGCGGGCGCCAGCGCGAAGCTGAGCAACACCGACAAGGCCAGCGGCTTGAGCACCTCCGCCGAGAAGTACATGAACGCGATGATGGCGAAGATCAGCATGGGCAGCTTGTACGGATCCGACAGCGATGATGCGTTCTTCGATGAGGCCATGAGTTCCTCGACGGGGCGAGCGACCGGGCTCGACTGTGGTGATGGACGGGGAGGGAGCCGCCCGCCGGCAAGGCTCGGGGGGCGCGTTCCGACGCCCGATCGACCGCGGTCGATCGGGCTGAGTCTTTCCCTTGCACAAATCAGGCCCGGCGAGCACCTCGCATCCCCCGTCTCGTCAAATTGAGCATCCGCGGGAACACTCGAAACGACCCCGGCGAGCCGATCAACCCGTGCCGGCTGGCCCTCACGCAGGACAGGGCCCGCGCCCCAGCCCGCACAAAAAGACACAAGCCTTTTCAAGACTGTGAGATAAGACACCGAAAAAGGTTCTATCCGCCCCGCACTCTCCGCTCGGCCCGGGTCGGCCGATACAATGCCTTGCCGGTGCACCGCAGGCCGATGCGGGGACACGCGGGCCGCCGGTTTCTATGCGTGCCGATCTCCCGGGAGCTGCTCTGGATGATGGACTCGGACGCGAACATCCACCCCGAGCGCACGATGTCCAAAGTCGTCGGCCTCTACCAGACGCTCCTCCGCCGGGCCCTGGAGCACTTCTTCCCCGACTCCACGCTCGACCTCGGCGGCGACCGCAGCTTCATTCTCGTCGACGACGAGCCCGGCCAGGGCCATTTCCGGTTCGCCGACGACCCCGACGGCATCGGGGTCGAGATCGAGTGGCTGCGGACCCGCTACTTCCTCTTACCGGGCAGCCCAAATCCCTTCCTGCCCAGCGAGCGGAGTCTACTCAAGTCGATCGTGAGGCTGCTCGACCTCCGGTTCCGCAGCCTCACCGAGCCGGTCGGGGTCGACCAGTTCGACCTGTTCCATTTCGCCGTCGAAGACATGATTCTGGCCGACTACCTCGGCTGCCGCGAGCCCACGCGGCTCGCCTCGGCGCTGGAGGCCATGCGGGTCGCGGCCCTCTCCACCTACGAGAACCGCCGGGTTTCCAGCGGGGTCCTGCTGATGGGCACCCACGGCGACCCCGCCTTCCCAGGCTGGATCAACTACGACGGCGCCCCCCGCTTCAATGCCCGGCTGACCGCCATCAAGGGGTTCCACCGCCTCTGCGACGGCGTCAACACCGTCTTCCTCGTCGACCTGCAAGGGGAGCTGGAGCGCACCATCGACGTGAGGCGATGGGCCGACCGCGCCTTCGGGGCGGCGGAATTGCCGGCCCCCTGCCCGCGGGCCTACCAGGCGCACGCCAAGGCGACCCTGGCCGGCGGCAACCTCTGCGTCGTGCTGACCCCCTCGCAGGAGATCAAGGTCTTCTCCTCAGGGACGCTCGCCTTCTCCTTCAGCGACGCGAGATGGAGGCTGATGGACCTCCCCGCTCGCTTCGGTGCCTGGTGCGAGGCCGTCGGCAATTCGACCCCGAAGGATCTCGCCTCGATCATCTTCCACGCCGCCCTGAATCTGGCCGAGGCCCGCACCGGCGCCATGTTCGTCGTCCTGCGAGACCCCGCCCGATCGGTCCCCGAGTTGATCGCCCCCAGCGACCGGATCCTCGAGGATCGGATTGCCGACGACCCGGCCGACCCCGACAACCTCTCCCCGCGCCTGGCCAAGCAGGTGCTCCACCACGTCGTCCGTGGCCAGACCATCGCCGAGGTCGACCCCACCGTGCTGGAATGCATCGCTAGCATCGACGGGGCCGTGGTCGTCGACACCGAAGGTCACCTGATCACCTTCGGTGCCATCCTCCGCATGTCCCCCGAGACCCTCAAGATCGCCAGGGCCGTGGAAGGCGCCCGGACCCTGGCCTCGCTGGGCACCTCATTCCACGGACCCGTCCTCAAGGTGAGCGAGGACGGCTTCATCAGCATGTATCTGGGCGGCCGGCGGATCTGGGAGATGTAACCCCCGGCCCCTCGACCGCCCGGCCCTCGATCAAGGGGCCGCCGGAAGGCGGCCGACGACGCTGTGCCGGCGCGATTCCTTGCTCGTGGCGGTCACCTTACGCTCATCGACACGCACCAACTTCATGATGCGTCCGGAGACGTTCCAGTCCTGGACGTACAGGTTGCCGTCCTTGTCCCAGGATGAGCCGTGCGTGCCGCTGAAAACGCCCTCGACCCACTTCTCCTGCGGCACGTTGTAGTTCCTGCCCGTCGCGGGATCGGGGTTGTTGCCGAGCACCGCGATGATCGTGTTGGTCTTGTCCAGGATGACCAGCCGCCCGTGCAGGTCGGGCACCGAGACGAAGTCGCCCTGCACCACGGCGGAGGTCGGCATGCCCAGGCCGGTGACCACCTCGTCGATGAACTCACCTTCCAGGCTGTAGTGCAGGAGGCGGCCCTTGGGTTGGTGGTTGCGGTCGCAGATCAGCAGACGGGGCGGCTCGTAGCGAGTGTCGAGCGTCATGCCGTGGGCGGTGTTGAATTCCTTGAGTCCGTTCCCCTTGGTGCCGAAGTGCGACAGATATTTGCCGGACTTATCGAACTTGAAGATGTGGTTACTCGCATATCCGTCCGACAGGTAGATCTCGCCGTTCGGGGCGACGGTGATCGCCGTGGGGCTGAATGCCTTCAGCTTCAGACCGGATTCCTCGGGGAACGGCAGCTTCAGGGCGATCTCGCCGGTCTGGGCGTTGAACTTGAGCCCTTCGGCGGCGGCGTTGCGGGCGCCGTAGATGAACTCGCCACCCGCTTCGTCGCGGATCTTCATGTCGTGGATGTCGGAGTATTTGTCGCCGAGGAAGCTGCGGATCACCTTGCCCGCGGGGGAGAAGACGAAGACCCCGGCGTGGGCGCTCGTGTAGATGTTGCCGTCCTTGTCGACGACGACACTTCCATGACACGGCCCGATCGCGGATTTCCCGTCCGGACTAAGGCCCCAGCCGGGAACCGTATCGAACGTCATCAGGCCGCACCCCATCCGCACGGGTCCGGCGTTTTCCGCTGCAAGGCTCGGCACCGCAAGCCCGAGGACGAAGGCGAATGCGGCGAAGGTCGGACGATGCTTCACGATCAAGGCCCCTGATTGCTTGAGAGTGATGCCGAATTCCGCGATCGTGCGCGGGCTCCTCAGGTCGTTTCGACCGGGGTTCCTCGAAGATGCGCGGGTTGTTCGGGATCAGGACAATGGCACACGGAGAGACTACCAGTCTCGACCGTCGTCCCATAGTTTCCTCCGGCTCCCGGCGACCTCATGACCATGAGAGCTCGCCGAGGTCCCTCTCGCTTCGCAAACCTGGACATCGTCGAGAGCACGAGGACCGCGGATCGCCGCCTGGTCTTCAGCGACCATGGAACGCTGGCTGACAGAACTCCGAAGACTTGGGGAACAACGGTCGAACGGAATCGGATCGAACCGAGGAAACCAGCGGCGCTCCCACCCCGAACCTCAATTGCCAGAACCTCGCGCAACTGGCAGACGAGCCCATGCCGCCCTGACTCCGGCGTCTCATCGGGCATGGTCCGATGAGACGTCGAGTCGGTCAGTGACAATCCGCGCATCTCTTTCGTCGAGACCGGCTTCCTCAACGGGAAGGCCAGAATCCGCACGTTCGACCACTCGTAATTGAGCGCCCTTGACGGCCGACTTTCGCGGGTGTCAGACTTCCTGCGCGGTCGCCCGAAGGCGGGCCCTGGGGATCCCTCGAGAGATGACCGGGGTATGATCGGGGTTCGAGCCCGACCTCGAGCTGCCCATCATCGGCAGTTCGTCTCGCTCGCCGGCGAGGAATTCGCGGACGGCGATCAGGTCGGCCTCGCTGATCTCGTGCTTCTGGGTGGCTTGCGTATTCATGGGTCGCTCACCAAGCCTCGGGGATGTGTCGCCCGGAGTCCTAGCCCTGTCGCGTTTGATGAGGGCGTCATCCGGCCCCGACCCTCATCCGTTTCAATAGGGTTGCCCAGATCGCAATTGCTGCGCCATTCCCGCTTGATCTGACCAGGTCGCCCGCCTCAATCTTCCAACGGAAACCGAACAGGCCACGTCGCCCTGAATGACAGATGCCCCCATGGAATCGCACGAAACCGCAGCCTTGTTCCACAGGTCGGTCTTCCTCACCGGGGCCACCGCCTCGGGCAAGACCGACGTGGCGCTCGCCCTGGCCCGCCTGCTGGACGCCGAGATCGTTGCGCTCGACTCGATGACGCTCTATCGGGGCATGGACATCGGCACCGCCAAGCCGACCGCGGCCGAGCGGGCCGAGATCCCCCACCACCTCATCGACGTCCTCGACCCCTGGGACTCGACCAGCGTCGCCGGCTACCGCGAGATGGCCGCGCGGGCCGCCTCCGCCATCGAGGGCCGAGGCAGGCGTACGCTCTTCGTCGGCGGCACCCCGCTCTATCTCAAGACCCTGCTTCGTGGCCTGTTCGAAGGGCCGGGGGCAGACGAGGCGATCCGAGGGGCGATGGAGGCCGAGGCCGACGAGCGGGGCAATGCCCACCTGCACGCCAGGCTCGCCGCCGTCGACCCCGAGACCGCGGGCCGGCTACCCATCGGCGACCGCCGCCGCGTGATCCGGGCCCTCGAGGTGCTGGCCCTCACCGGCCGGACGCTGGGCAGCCACCACGCCGAGCACGACAAGCCCGCGCCCCCCTGGGTGAACGCGATCGCGCTCTGGCGGCCTCGGCCGCAGATGCATGCGCGGATCGACGCCAGGGTCCTGTCGATGTTCGAGGCCGGGCTTGTCGAGGAGGTCCGCGGCCTGCTCGACGCCACCAGGCCGCTCGGGCTCGTGCCCTCCCAGGGGGTCGGCTACCGCGAGGTCATCGAATTGCTCGCCGGTCGTTGCACTCTGGCCGAGGCGGTCTTCCGCACGCAGGCCCGCACCCGCCAGTTCGCCAAGCGCCAGGAGACCTGGTTCCGGGGGCTCTCCGAGGTCCGGTTCCGACCCGTCGGCGACGAGACGCCCGAGGCCCTCGCCCGGTCCATCGCCGCCGAGGTCGACGCCCGACGTCCCCCGGATTGACCTTCCCCAATCCGGCCGATTCGGATATTTCAGCCGGTTATCGAGATGCCCGACGCATGGAAGCGTGGGGCCGCACCCGAGGGAAAGGGCCGCCCCCATGGGCCGACGACTCATCGCCGCCTCCTGGCTGGTGGCCCTGGCCACGCTCGCCGCCACCCCCCTGGCTGCTCCCGCGTCCCAGAAGCCCGAGCCCCAGTTCGAGCTACAGCCCCAGCCTCAGCCCGCCCCACCGGCCGGCGCTCCCCCGATCGAGCTGCCCCAGGGCGAGCCCGCCGACTTGCCGGCCCCCACCACGCCGGCCGCCGACGAGTTCAACACCCCCGCGCGGCCCCAGAGCCCACCCGCGGGGGCCGGTGCCGAGGCGGACAAGCTCGACACCCAGACGGTCCCCGCTCAGGCCCCCCCGGCACCGGCCGCAGCACCGGCCGCGGGCGCCCCAGCCGGCGGGATCGGCGAGAGCTACATCCTGCCGGGCGACAAGCTCTCCGTCGGCCCCCAGGCCGTCTCGGTCACCGTCGATGTTCGCGCCCCCAAGGTGATGAACCTCAACAAGCCGTCGACGCTCCAGATCGTCGTGAAGAACTCGGGCACCACCGACGCCTTCGACGTCGTCGTCCGGGATACCTTCCCCGAGGCGCTCGAGTTCCTCGAGAGCACCCCCCCGCCGGCCAGCCCCGCACCGACCCTGGCCTGGAGCCTGGGCACCCTGCCCGCCGGCGGCGAGCGGACCATCGACGTGAAGGTCAAGGCCATCAAGGTCGCCTCCTTCGAGCACTCCGCCACCGTCTCCATGAAGACCGGCGGCAAGTCGCGCACCCAGATCCAGGAGCCCCTGCTCAAGGTCGAGCCCCAGGCCCTGACCGCCAGGGTGCTCAAGGGGAAACCGGCCCGGTTCAAGATCAACGTCTCCAACCCCGGCACCGGCCCGGCCACCAACATCGTGGTCACCGTCAAGCTCGGGCAAGGCCTGAATCACACCACCCTCGGCCGCGACTTCCACCAGACCATCACACGGATCGAGCCCAACGGCACCGTCTCGCTGGATGAGTTCTCCGTCGACACCACGCTCGGCGGCGAGCAGGCCTGCATCGTCAGCGCCACCAGCCCCGACGTCGTCTCCAATGCCGACAACAGCAACGTCCAGCGCACCGTCAACGTCGTCGCCCCCAAGCTCGAGCTCAAGATCGTCGGGCCCCAGAAGCGGCCCACCGACACCCTGGGCAACTACACCATCACCCTTCAGAACAGCGGGACCGCCGAGGCCAGGGCCACCCAGGCCTGGGTCGCCATCCCCCCGGGAACCCTGCTCGCCTCGCAGCCCAGCGACGGAGGCAAGTACGACAAGGCCAACCGCCGGATCACCTGGGCCGTCGACCTCCTGGAGCCCAACGCCAGCCGCACCTTCACCTACCAGGTCAAGCTCGGCGGCGTGGGCGCCTACAGCTTCGCCGCCGAGGCCCTGGCGCAGGGACTGGCCCGGGTCAGCAACCTCTGCACCACCGACGTCACCGGCATCGCCGATGTCGACTTCAAGGTCGCCGGCAAGCACAAGGTCCTCGACGTCGGCGAGACCACCCTCTTCGTCATCGAGATGAACAACCACGGCTCGAAGGACGCCACCGAGGTCCGGGTCAACGCCATCGTCTCCGGCAACCTCAAGGTCGAGAGCGCCACCGTCTCGGGCACCGACGAGCCGGCTCAGAATGCCCCGGCCGACGGCGACCAGACCCTGGTCAAGTTCCCGCTCATCAATGACCTCCCGTCGTCGGCCTCGGGCACCGGCAAGATCCTGGTCATCGAGGTCAAGGCGGTGAAGCCCGGCCAGGCCGTCTGCCGCGTCCAGATCACCCACAGGGATCTCGACGGCGCCGAGATCGAGCACAACGCCTACACCCGCGTCATGGCCAACGACGCCTCCGGAGGCACCGGCCCCGCCGCCGAGCCGGCCCCCGCCGTCGGCGCCGCGCCGGCCAACAACCGCAAGTAAAGGCCGCGCACGCACGGCCCAGGCCTCAGGGGCCGCCGAACTCCTCCGCGAGGAACGCCGCCGCCTTGTCCCACTGACTGGCCGCGGCCTCGAAGTCGACCTTCATCGCCTTGACCGTCTCCGGCGACTCGATCCGGGCCCGATCCGTCGCCGTCCGACCCAGCGGAATCTGGGCGCTCGGGCCTGCGGCCAGGGCCTCCTCCACGGTGGCGCTCAGCAGGTGATTCGCCAGCTCGGTGGCCGCCTCCGAGTGCGTCGCCCCCTTTGGAACGCAGAGCGTGTTGGGGATGAACAGCGTCCCGATCTGGTCTCGGCCCAGGTCGGGGTAGACGATCGCCACCGCCCCCCCCTGCTCCAGCTCGATCATGGCGTCGTCGGTGTCGGTCAGGCCGATGGCGATCTCCCCCGAGGCCACCGCCTTCGCCACCTGCTTGTTGCCCGAGAATACCCGCGCCTCGTTCTCCTTCAGACCCTTGAAGAACGCCTTCGCCTTCTCCTCGCCCAGGACGTTGAACAGGCAGGCCGCATGCGTGGCCGTGGTGCCGAACAGCGGCTTGGCCAACCCCACCTTCCCCTTCCAGCGAGGGTCATTCAGGTCCATGATCCCCCTCGGACGGTCGGCGTCGCCGATCTGCCGCGTGTCGATCAGGAGGATCCGCGCCCGCGCGGCGAACCCGTACCACGTCCCGTTCTCGTCGCGGACATTGATCGGATAGGCGTCGGCATTGGGCGGCCTGAACTCCTGGAGCAGCCCCTTCTGCCGCAACCTGATCGTGTTGAGGATCTCATTGTTCCAGAACAGGTCGCACCTGGGCCGACCCGCCTCGGCGATCAGCAGGTTGGTCAGGCCCACCGTCTTGGTGCTCTCCACGTCATATTTGACCTCGACCTTCACCCTGGCCGCCTTGCCGTACGCCTCCAGGATCGGCCTGGAGAACTCCTCGTCGAGCGCCGAGTAGACCACCACCGTCGACCGATCCTGCCCCACCGATTGCTTCGCGGGGTCCTCCCCCGAGAGCCCGTCGCAGCCGGCCCCCGCCCAGGCCATTCCCAGCCCCAGAAGCCCGAAGGCCCAGATTCGAGCATCCTTACCCATACGACCACCCCCCTCGTAAGTCGGCAAGAATTGCCCGCGGCCGGCCCAGTGCACCCGGCGACCGGGCCGCCACAGCATCGCATCCCGGGCATCGCCCGGCCAAGAACTAACTCCATCGGCTCCAGGGCAGGCCCACCGGATTGGCCCCCGGCCGCCGCATCCCCTACAATCAGGGCCCGACCCGCCCCTGACTCTCCTCGACGAGTCGGCCCCGCCGCCAGGAGCCCGCCATGCCAGCCCACCCCGCCGACCAGAACCCCAAGCCCGATGCCCCGGACCTGCTCACCCCGGCTGGCACGCCCCGGCGAAGCATCAGCCAAGGAAACCTCGCCCAGGCTTCAGGGCGGCTCCCGCTTGGGTGGAGCGGGAAAACGGGGACCGGCCCCGGAGCCACGCGCATGGGCCTCGCCCTGCTCCTGGCACTCCTCCTGCCCGCCATCGCCCGCGCCGACGACAAGCCCGACGCCAAAAAGCACCCGGCCAATCACCTGGCCGGCGAGACCAGCCCCTATCTACTTCTGCACGCCCACAACCCCGTCGACTGGCACCCCTGGGGGCCCGAGGCGCTCGCCAAGGCCAAGGCACAGGGCAAGCCCATCTTCCTCTCCATCGGCTACAGCGCCTGCTACTGGTGCCACGTCATGGAACGCGAGAGCTTCACCGACCCCGCCGTCGCCAAGCTCCTCAACGAACACTTCGTCTGCATCAAGGTCGATCGCGAGGAACGCCCCGACGTCGACCAGATCTACATGAGCGCCGTGCAGATTCTCAGCGACGGCGGCGGCGGCTGGCCGCTCTCCGTCTTCCTCACCCCCAACGGCCTCCCCTTCTTCGGCGGCACCTACTTCCCCCCCAAGCCAGCCAACGGCCAGCCCTCGTTCACCCAGGTCGTCAACGGCATGCGCGAGGCCTTCCGCGACGACCGCAAGCAGGTCGACGCCGCCGCCGAAGGGCTCACCCAGGCCGTCCGCAAGGCGCTCGCCGCCGACGCCGGCCGCCGGGTCGCCCCCACCCGGGCCCTCGCCGCCTCCGGCGTTCCCTCCCTGGCCGAGACCTTCGACCCCGACTTCGGCGGCTTCAACTACGCGCCCAACGCCCCCCGCCGCCCCAAGTTCCCCGAGCCCACGAACCTCCTCTACCTCGTCGACCAGCACCGCCGGACCGCCCCCAAAGGCCTCCCCGTCGGCCCCGACGGCAAGCTCGCCAGGCCGAAGCCTGAGCCCAACGCCCCGCTGCCGATGGTGCAGACCACCCTCGACCAGATGGCCCGCGGCGGCATCCGCGACCACCTCGCGGGCGGCTACCACCGCTACAGCACCGTCCGAGACTGGTCGGTCCCCCACTTCGAGAAGATGCTCTACGACAACGCCCTGATCGCCTCGGCGCTCCTGGCCACCTCCGAGGTCGACCCCGACCCCCGCTGGCAGGCCGAGGCCCGCTCCATCTTCGCCTTCGTCGCCCGTTCGCTCACCTCGCCCGAAGGGGCCTTCTATTCGTCCCTCGACGCCGAGACCGACGGCGAAGAGGGGTCTTATTACGTCTGGACCCGCGCCGAGGTCGACGCCCTGCTGGCCAACCCCGCCGATTCCGACCTCTTCGCCCTGGCCTACGGCCTCGACGGCAAATCCAACTTCGAGGGCAACCGCTACGTCCTCCGCGAGCCCGCCTCGCGAGCCAAGCTCGCCGCCAAGCTCTCGCTGACCCCCGAAGCCCTCGAAGCCCGCCTCGCCCCGCTGCGTTCCAAACTCCTCGCCGCCCGAGACAGGCGCAAGGCCCCGCCCCTCGACGACAAGGTGCTGACCTCCTGGAACGCCCTGATGATTTCCGCCTACGCCGACGCCCACCGCCTGACCGGCGACCCGTCGTACCGACTCGCCGCCGAGCGGGCTGCCGACTTCCTCCTCACCAAGATGCGGACCCCCGAAGGCAAGCTCCTGCGCACCTCTCGCGGCGGCCAGGCCAAGCTCGCCGCCTATCTGGAAGACTACGCCTTCCTCGCCCACGCCCTGCTGAAGCTCCACGCCTCCACCGACGACCCCAAGCGCCTGGCCCAGGCCCGCGACCTGACCGACCGCATGATCGCCGAGTTCTCCGACCCCAAGGACGGCGGCTACTTCTTCACCGCCGACACCCACGAAAGCCTGCTCACCCGCACCAAAGACCCCTTCGACAACGCCCTCCCCAGCGGCAACAGCGTCGCCATCCACGCCCTCGTGAACCTGGCCGCCGCCACCCACGAATCCAGCTATCTCGACCAGGCCGACAAGGCCCTCACCGCCTTCGGAGCCATCCTCACCCGCAACCCCACCGGCGCCCCCTGGATGCTCGCCGGAATGGACGCCTACCTCGACGCCCGCCCCGCCACCGACACCGCCGCCGCAGCGACCCCCATCAAGCCCGCCCAATCCGTCGTCCAGGCCACCGCCACCGCCACCCCCGCCGAGATCGCCCCCGGCGCCTCCCTGACCGTCACCGTCACCCTGACCCACAAACCAGGCTGGCACACCTACGCCAACCCCTCCACCACCGACACCGCCCGACCCACCACCCTCACCCTGGCCCCAGGCGAGACCGCCACCCTCACCGACGTCACCTACCCCACCGGCCAACGCCTCAAGTCCACCCCCCTCGGCCAGCCCCCTGTCGAGGTCTACGAGGACCAGGTCACCCTCACCGCCACCCTGACCCTCCCCCCCGAGACCCCCGCCGGCGACCGCACCATTCACCTCAAGCTCGCCTACCAGCCCTGCAACGACCGGGCCTGCCTCGCCCCCGCCACCCTCGACCTCCCCGTCAACGTCCGCATCAAGGCCAACTGAGCTATTCCGGAGCGAAACCATCAACGTGCCCCGGAAAATCGGGGCACGAACCTCGCGATTGGCATGATCAGCGGCGGGGCAGGTCAGCCGAAAACAACCGAGATCCTGTTTTTGTGGACTTTCACGGCGCACTAGTTCACAAAAACAGATAGACTAGCCTTCATCGAGCCCGCAATGGCGAAGCGAGGGAGAGGACCGGATGGCCGAGCCGAGGCCGAAGCCACCCCGGTTCCACATCATCAGCCGGAGGATGATCCGGGAGTTCGTGGCGACGGTGTCCGACCCCTCGGCCGAGTCCGCCTTCGACGACTGGTACTTGAATGCCCGCGACGCCCAGTGGGGCAGTTTCGCAGACGTCAAGGCGACCTATGCCGACGCGAGCTGGGTTGGCGGACTGGTCGTTTTCAACGTCGGGGGCAACAAATTCCGCATCGCCACCCGGATCGACTTCGAGGCCCGGATGATCTTCATGCTCTTCGTGGGAACCCACCGCGAGTACGACAAGGGCAAGTGGAAGGGATGAGGCCTCCCGCCCCGTCCCACCACCGACCGCCGGCCCCGGCCGGCCTGGAGACTCTCATGGCCAGGACCGCGACGCTCGCCTCGACCGACGCCCCGGACGCCGACTACATCGCCCTGGTGACCCGCTATCCCCTCCGGGCGATCCGCACCGACGCGGACCACGCCAGGGCCGTCGAGGTCATGACGATGGTCGCCCTGACCCCGGACCCTCGGCCCGGCGAGCTCATGTACCGCGACGCCCTCGCCGCGATCATTGAGCATCATGAGTCGGCCATTTTCCCCGAGCCGGCCACTGACCCGGCCCGGCGGCTGCGGTCGCTCCTGGAGTCCCGCCAGGTCAGCCAGTCGGACGTCGCGAAGGCGACGGGGGTCAGCCAGTCGTCGATCAGCGACATCCTGGCGGGGCGGCGTAAGGTCAGCCGCAAGGTCGCCGCGGCGATGGGCTCTTACTTCGCGGTGGACCCGGCCGCGTTCTTCTGAATCGCGTCGCCAATCCGCTATGGCCGACGCCTTTCACTCCGCCCTGGAAAACCTCCCGCCCCAGCCTCGCCGGATCCAGCGGGCAATCAATTCCACACCCACCCCCACTGAGCTCGCCCCCGGCGCCCCCCCTGACCGTCACCGTCACCCTGACCCACAAGGCCGGCTGGCACACCTACGCCAATGGCCTGCCCCCCAAAAGCTGGTCCAACTTTCCGGGGCGGGTCAACCCGAACTGGTTCTTGTGCCTGGACGACGCCCGGGCGAAGATCGAGGCGTGGCGGGCCGGCTACAACAAAGACCACCCGCACAGCGCCCTGGGCTACCTGACCCCCGGGGAGTTCGCCGCATCCAAGGTCAGGGGATAGAGGCCGAAAATCCCAGCGAAACTCTCGTTGTGAGTGGACTCGAGATGGGGTCAAGCGCAGCGACCGGGCCACTAACATAGCAACTGGTAGCAACGGCGGGGGCAGGCCACTTTTTACCAAGAGAGTCCCGACTGATGAAAATTCTATCTAGGCTCACATCTCGAGGACGAAACTTATTTTCCGATGGAAGCCGTCCCTCGCGATCCAGGTCTCGGTTGCAAATCGAGCTGCTTGAGGCACGATTGGCTCTGAGCATCTACATCGTCTCCCCAACGGGCAACGACTCGGCTGCCGGCACGGCCAAGGCCCCCTGGAAGACACTTCAGCACGCTTCCGACCTTGCCAAGCCCGGTGACGTGATCTCGGTTCGGGCGGGCACCTACGCCGGTTTCATCATGGGCTGGAATTCTCCCCAGGGTGGGACCGCGAAGGCTCCGATCACGTTTCAGGCCAGCCGGGGCACGCTCATCAACGTCCGCAATGGCAAGACACCCGACGCGATCGACCTGGAAAACTGCAATTACGTCACCATCAGCGGGTTCACCATCATCCCCGATGCCAGCCAGTCCAACTGGAGGACCGCGCTCCGGGCCGCTGGCGGAGGAATCGGTGTTAATTTCAGCAACAACACGATCCAGCTCCGGCAGATCGATCAGTGCGGCATGATGACCAGTTTCACCACCGACCTACTGGTCCAGAACAACACGGTTTCCGGGGGCTATGACACCGGGATCTACGTGGCCAATAGCGCGGTCCGGCCGACCGTCCGCGGCAATAAGGTGACCAATGTCCTGGGCAACGGCTTGCTGCTTAACGGCGACGTCAGCCAGGGAGGCGACGGACTGATTCCGGGAGCCCTGGTCGAGAACAACATCATCACCAACGTCGGTATGGGCGGATCGCTGGCGAAGTATGGTGCGGGCTCGGCAATCAACCTCGGCGGCGTCCAGAATTCGGTCATTCGCAATAACATCATCGCCAACGCCCACGCCAAGGGGCTCACCGTCGCCCAGCTCCAGAGCTCGCAGGGCTCGACGAACAATCTGATCGCCAACAACACAATCATGGTGGCAGCCGATGGTCAGTCGGCGCTTCGGCTAGCCGATGCCAGCACGGGCAACACGATCATCAACAATGTGCTGTATTCGGCCAGAACCAACGGGACCGACGGGACTCTGATCGCCTCGGCGGCCAGTCTGGCTGGAATGAAGATGGATTACAACGCCGTCGCTCCGAGGTTCTCGGCCGACGAGGGCAGTTCGTCACTCACGCTGAGCCAGTGGCAGAGCAAGTACGGCTTCGATACTCACTCGTTCCTGCTCGACCTGACCAAATCCTTCGTCAGCGCGTCCGGGTTGAACTTCCACCTCCCATCGACAAGCACCCTGATCGATACCGGGACCTCTCAGAACGCTCGCTCGACCGATCTGGAAAAGAAGCCCAGGCCAAGAGGCAATGGTGTCGATATTGGTGCATATGAGTTCCAGGCCGGCAGCATGAATCTGCCGGCTCCGGTCGGCGACAAGGTGGCCCCTGAGGTCAACTCGTTCACCCCGGCGGCCGATGCCACCGGCGTGGCGACGACGGCCAGCGTCACGGCGCTCTTCAGCGAAGCGATTCAGTCGGGCACGATCAAGTTCGTGCTCAAGGACGCCGCCGGCAGCGTGATCCCGTCCACCGTGACCTACGCGACGAATACCAACACGGCCACACTCAAGCCATCGGCGGCTTTGAAGGCCTCGACGACTTACACCGCCAGCGTCAGTGGAGTCAAGGACGTTACCGGCAATCTGATGGTCGGCACGACCACCCGGTCCTTCACCACCGGCACGGACGCCACCCCTCCGTCAACGTCGACGTCGTCCACGCTTTGGAGCAGCTCGTCCAAGCCGGTTACGGCGTCGTTCCCCGAAGCCAACGCGGTTGAGCTGGGGGTGAAGTTCAGCTCCAACATGGCCGGGACGATCACCGGAATCCGCTTCTACAAGGCCGGCACCAACACGGGAACCCACGTTGGCCACCTCTGGAGCGGCAGCGGCCAGCTTCTGGCCTCGGCCACGTTCACGTCCGAGACGGCCTCGGGTTGGCAGCAAGTGACCTTCGCCTCGCCGGTGACGATTCAACCGAACACGATTTACGTGGCGTCGTACCTGGCTCCGCAAGGTAGCTACGCGTCGGACGCGAACTACTTCGCCTCGGCCTATACCAGCGGACCACTGTCAGTGCCGGCCAACGGGAGTGTCTTCCGGTATGGTTCAGAGGGAGGCTTCCCCACCGAGACCTGGAAGGCGACCAACTACTGGGTAGACGTCGTCTTCAACCCCACCACGCCGTCCACCCTTGGGTCGGTCACCGCCCCGGTTGTACCGCTGGTTTCCGGGGCAAAGACGACCTCGACCAAGTCGATCAAGGCTCCGCCCCAGGCCCCGACCAGCACCGTCAATCCGAGCTCGGCGGGCGTTGATCAGGTCTTCCCGGGCCAGGAGATCCCGACGGTCCCAACCCTCAAGGGCGGCCGCCGCAAGAACCGTCCGAACTAAACGTCTTCGAGCGGCAAAATGGGGTCCCGCCGCTACCGGATTAGACCGGTTGCGGCGGGACGCTCACTTTCGAATTCGAAGTGATCGATGATCCGCGGCGTCTCCGGGCTGGCCAGGCCGGGACGATCCGCTCGCGCTGAGCCTCCACCTTCCGGGTCGCATTGCGGGTGTCGATGACCAACGGCGATTGCTCGACGATCCAGGGCCAGTCGTAGGCTGAGTGGTCCGTCGCGATCAGGACGCAATCCTGAGACCGGAGGTATTCCGGCGTCAACGGTGACCTGCCCCCTTTAAAAGATCCTGCTGGCGAATTCTGGAACGAGTGATGTGGGCCGTTTACGCTCCGTCCGAGATGATTTCCTCTCGGACGGAGGTCGCCCATGTCGATGCACCCCCAGCCGATCGAGCCCGTGCCCGCCGAGACCTCCCGCGTGGCCAGGGCCGCCTTCCCCGGCGGCAATCCTTACCTCTCGCTCCGCGACGAGCTGGGCACGGTCTTCACCGACGACGACTTCGCCTCGCTGTACCCGAGGAAGGGGCGGCCGGCCGAGGTCCCCTGGCGACTGGCCCTGGTAACGGTCTTCCAGTTCGCCGAGGGGCTCTCCGACGGCCGCACCGCCGAGGGCGTCCGCGAACGGATCGACTGGAAGTACGCCCTCGGCCTGGCGCTCGACGACCCCGGGTTCGACGCCTCCGTCCTCTGCGAGTCCCGCGCCCGCCTACTTGCCGGGTCGGCCGAGCTACGGCTCCTCGGCGCGCTCCTGGCTCGCTGTCGCGAGCGAGGCTGGATCAAGGTGCGCGGCCGGCAGCGCACTGACTCGACTCACGTCCTGGCCCGCGTGGATGCGTCGAACAGGCTGGAATGCGTCGTCGAGGCGGTCCGCCACGCCTTGGACCGCGTCGCGGTGGCGGCC
The DNA here is from genome assembly GCA_038400315.1 of Isosphaeraceae bacterium EP7. Classification (NCBI taxonomy): domain Bacteria; kingdom Pseudomonadati; phylum Planctomycetota; class Planctomycetia; order Isosphaerales; family Isosphaeraceae; genus Kueselia; species Kueselia aquadivae. Next base: position 3,712,295 of record CP151667.1, on the reverse strand, counting down.
CCCGCATGGCTCGCCTCCCGGGCACGCCCCGGGTGGCCCGATCTGTACGGCCGGCGTGCCTACGCTGTGCGCGACCCGGCCTCACAGGAGGGACGCCGCGAGCTGGCCACGCAAGTCGGCGAGGACGGCCTCGCGTTGCTGGAGGCCGCCGCCGGTCCGTCCGTGCCTGGATCGCTGCGGGATCTCCCCGCCCTGGAGGCCCTGCGGCGGATCTGGATCCAGCAGTTCGACCGCGATGACGGTGGCCTGCGCTGGCGGACTGAGTCCGACAGCCTGCCCCCGGCGCCCCCCTGACCGTCACCGTCACCCTGACCCACAAGCCCGGCTGGCACACCTACGCCAACCCCGCCACCGCCGACACCGCCCGACCCACCACCCTCACCCTGGCCGCCTGCGAGACCGCCACCCTCACTAACGTCGCCTACCCCACCGGCCAGCGCCTCAAGTCCACCCCCCTCGGCCAGCCCCCTGTCGAGGTCTACGAGGACCAGGTCACCCTCACCGCCACCCTGACCCTCCCCCCCGAGACCCCCGCCGGCGACCGCACCATTCACCTCAAGCTCGCCTACCAGCCCTGCAACGACCGAGCCTGCCTCGCCCCCGCCACCCTCGACCTCCCCGTCAACGTCCGCATCAAGGCCGACTGAGCCACCCTAGAGCGTCGCCACCAACGTGCCCCGAAAGATCGCGGCACGATCATGGCGAGTGGTAACTGCGGAGAGGGCAGGTCAAACACAGAGATTTTTGCCTACGTACTTGGTGCTACTCTTGAAGAAGGCTTGGATACAATGAACATCGGACCGACCATAACTGTCATCCCGATGGTCTACCAAATTATTTTACGCAAGGCTCATCAACGCACGTTTAATCTCCAACATAAGCCAAAAGAATCACAGCCACAAGTCGAGGTTTTTGATCCAGAAGTTGATGAAGTCCTTCAGCAATCGATCTCGTTATTTGATAATTAATTGACATACAAAAAGTTAAACGAAGCCCCCGATGACCCAAAATGACCTGTCAATCAACCTAAACAAGAGAATCAATATCCTTCATGCATAACCGGCACCGATTTGTTAGATTTAGGAAATCGCGTAATCTGGAGGATCTCTGAAATCATCATAAGACCGGTTTTCAGCGGCTGCAGTAGCACGAGTAGCTACCGATGTTGCTGGCGAATTTGCGTCCTTCGATAGAGTGTTCTTGGAAGACGATTCCGCATGCGACTCATCAATGACAGATCTTTGTTGAGGACTGCTAAACTCAATCTTAATCTTCGTCATTCTTTTTAGATAATATGTCCAAAATAGCATGCAAGCAAGCCATAAAAAATATAGCATATACATAGCCACTTTTGGCCTATTTGTTCTACTGTATTTGTCTATAGCTTGTTGTGCTCTAGGTATTTCATCATCAAGCTGCTTCAGTGATTGCTCCTCGCTTTCAACTCTATCCTTTGCCTTTTTCAAGGCAATGGCCTTCGGATCTTCCGCCTCAGCCACACCCGCTTGTTTCGAACCGGTGGCATTGTGTGTAGTTGTAGTTGCGCCTTGGAAAGCAATCTTTGCTTCGTTTAATGCGACGCTTGCTTCATCCAAGTCTTTCTTCTGCTTAGTTCGTTCCGAAATTTTGTCGGTGTGCAATTTTTCTGATTCAACTTTGAGATTGGATATTTCAAGGGCTGCAGTATTCTCGAAAGATGCAGCAATTAAAAAACAAGTAGTAATTAAAGAGAATTGAATCAAATTATAATGACGGGCTTTGGCGAGAGTTTCTGCGAACATAAATAAAAAAAATATGATTATTTGAAATATACAAACAACGTAATTGATCCAATAATAGAAACTCCAATCTGGACTCACATTTCTAGGCATATATACGACTGTCAATACTAAAAACAATAAGGGACTTGACAAACAGAAAGCCCTTGAAAGGTTAAACTGGCCCTTCCACACGGCTTCCTTATCGGCTGCAACGTCATCTTCTGCTTGAGGCGGAACGATCGGCAGATGAGAATACTGAGTCAGTGAAACAAAAATTGATGCGATTAACACTAGAAAAATAGGCAATATAATCAGCCACCAAGAATAAGTTGAGTCGTCCAAAATTGAATATTGCGGCAATTGGCCTTCTTGAATTGCTCCAGATTCTACAAATACGTTTATGCGATCATTTCCCAAATTTGTGCTAACTCCAATCATTTCAGCCAGACGGCTTGCCAACGGTCGATTTTGTTCATGGCTTGAGGCAATAGCGATTGCTAGTGTTCCTGCGAATGCCACTGTGAACATTGGTGAGCGAGCTGGCGTAAAGTAGCCAAGAACCAAGAGCACATTATTCCAAAATGGCATGCCAACACCCTCTGCGTTTGCTCGTGAAGCGCTTTCGAGACGATTTTAGATCGAAATCCGTTCGACGATGCTCCGCGTGACCTTCTTCTGCCGCCGGTCGTAAAGCCCGGTCATTTGCGGCTCAGCGTGTCCGGCGAGATATTGAACATCCTCCAACGGCACGCCTTGGGTCAGTAAGTCGGCAATTGCCGTCACTCGGAACGAAGCCGGCGACAGTCGCGAAGGCAATCTGGCGTCCATGAGCCGCCGCTTCACCAGGTCGCAAATTGTCTTGCTACTCATCGGCTCGTCGCCCAAGCGTTTCGTCTTGCCGTTCCCGGCCCGTAACAACCATCTGTACTTCGCTTCCGTCGCAACCCCCGCCGATTCGACATGAGCGATGATAAAGCCTTCCAGGTCGTGTCGCACGGGAATTTCCCGGCTCTTGCCCCCCTTTTCTTGGAAGCGAAACACGTACTGCCCGCCGTGATGCTGAAAGTCGCTCATCTTCAGCTTCGCAATCGCTCCGGCCCGGCAAGCCGTATAGACGAGCGTGGCGAGGATTGCCCGATCGCGTAGCCCAACAACATTGCCAGTTTTGATCGAAGCCAGGAGGGTATGGGCCTGGTCGATGATGATTTCCGGCGACTTGCCTTCCATGACGGTTTCCTTGATCCCTTTGACCGAGGCCGCCGGGTTGAGGACAATCACATGGCGGTTTACCAGGCGGTCGAAGAAGCCCCGTAGGCCCGAAAGGTGAAGGTTCCGCCTGGAGGTGGAGCCGCCTAATGCCACTAGAACTGCCCAACCATGCCCGGGTTGATTTGCGGCAGTTCCTTCCCCTCTGTCTCTGCCCAAGCTAGGAAGCGTTTTACCGCCGCCATGTACGCCTTCTGGGTGTGGAAGTTGTGGTGTTCGGCGTAGAAGAACTCATCCCAGGCGAAGCGACCGGCGGGCCCGGCGGTTTGACCTGCCCCCTCTGTCGCTACCGGTTGCTATGTTAGTGCCTCGCCCGTCCCGGCCACAGATGCCGGACTGAGGAGAGGGGCTCCGAAGACCTAACCTGCCCCCTTCAAACGAGTCCAGCTGCAATTTGGCGATCTCATCGAACTGCGTCTGAAATTCCGGCGGGATGTCACAGCTACGGGGCTGATACTGATCGCTCAAGCCTTCGCCTCGACCCTGAACCTGCCGAGGATGGCCATGGGGACGATGGCCAGGCTGGGGCGGGTTCGGAGTTGGCTGGCGTAGGACATGGCGACGGCTCGGTAGCGGCCGGGGGGGAGGGGTTTGGTGGTGAGGGACCAATGGCCGGTGGGGTCGGCGGTGGTCTGGGCTTCGAGGGCGATGGTGGAGGGGTCGGCGGTCGGGCCTAGGTAGAGGCGGACGAGGGCGTCGGGGGTGGCGGTACCGATGAAGGTGGCCTGGTTGCCCAGGATGGTGCGGTCGGGTTTGGGGGCGGTGGTTGTGGTTGCGGTGGGGGTCGCCAGGGTTCCGTCGAGCTTCAGGGGGTCGAGGAGCGAGGTGGGTTGGCCGAGGGGCGGGGCGATGACGTTGAGGTACCAGTTCGCCACGCCTTTCTTGCCCGAGTGGGTCACGTTCATCGCGCCCAGGTTGTAATAGTGCGTCTCGGCGCCGGCCTTCGCGACCGGGACCTGGCCCCAGAGGTTGTAGACGGTGTCGGCGGCCGAGGCCGTGGTGTGCTGGTAGAAGACCTGGACGTCGTCGGCCGTGGGGGGGATGGCCACCTGCGGGTCGTTGGCCCGGCCCTGGTAGTTCTTGATGGAGAGGTTGGCGATCCCGCCCAAAAGCCCGCCGCTGGAGCTGAAATCTCGCCCGGGGACGGCGTTGCTGGCGGCGTGGGGGTCGAGGAGGGTGAGCTCGACATATCCGGCGTCGATCTGCGGCGTTCCCTCCGCCTCGATCCGATTCAAGGCGATCATGTTCACCACCGCCCCCTCGCTGTGCGCGACGAGGTGGAGGTCGACGGGGTCGGAGGAAGCAAAGCCTTCGGCGGCCCGGAGGATCAGGTTGGCCAGCCGAGGGCCTTGCTTGACGGCGGCGCCGGGCGTGGAGCTCTCGCGGACCCAGTTGTACGGGATGACCGCGTCGTAGCCCTGCTGCTTCATCAGGGTCCCGATTTGCAGCGCCCAGGGGGGCCCATTCTTCCACGACTTGTTCTGGTAGCCGCCGTGCGTGACCACGCCGATCGTGTACTTCCGGAACGACGCGGCCTGCGTCGGGTCGGTGGTCGCCGTCGAGCCTTGCGGGTTGGCGACGGCCAGCACGTACGGATGCGTCGTGTCGATCGGCAGGCCGACGGGCAGCCTGAGCGAGATTCGATGGGCCCCTTCCGACGCGGCCGGTCCCCCGCTGTCATCGACGGCCACCCGGATCAAGGCGGCATCCTGGACGGCGACATCGTCCGAACTGAACGCGGCATCGGCCGAGCGATAGATTCCGAACGTGAGCGGCTGACTCGCGTCGGAGCCGGGCGACGCCGCGACCCGATAGTCGATCGTCAGGGTCCTGGAATCGGCGGTCCCGACGTCGATCATCGTCAAGGTTGGCAGCGTCGAGGTCGAGGCGCTCAGGGCAAGCCGCGCCTCGAGCCGGTCCGCCAGTCCTGGCCGGTAGATGGGCCTCGGGCGCGCGGACGAACCACGGAGGCGATGTCCCGTGGTCTGGCCAGTTCCTCGGGTCCGGGATGAGCCCGATGGGCCGTTCATCAAGGGGGAGGACGCCATGTCGGACCCTTTCGCGAGGCGAACATCCCCTTGCCGGATCGGGCCTGGGCAGAGGATCGGCACACAACGCGGCGTCCTGCCGCTTCAGTTCCATCGGAAGCCAATGGGGCCCGCCAAGACGTCGAGAGGCCGAAATTCGGACCCGCTCACGACCGAATGCGGCGAATCGTCCGGCCCAAAGCATTCAGAACAATCGGCTTATCCCTCAGGCGCAGAGCAAGGGACGCAATCCAACTGTGGTTGGCGCCGGAGGTGGGCCGGAAGTCTCATCGGTCTCGGATCGAAAATCCAAGGAAGGACCGCGCCCGGCGAAGGTTCGGGATTCGCCTCGGCGGAAGTCCGCGTCGACGGCGCCCCCGGCGTTGGCTAACTTGAACACCTGGAAGGCGTTCATGCACCCGAGGGTCTCGCCGCGATGCTGCTGATGACCGAGAATCAGGACGAGCGGGTCATCTGGGTGGTCGTGGAGTTGCACCGGCCCAAGCAGCGGATCCGCAGCCGAATCGTCCTTCATCTGGGCCAGTACCGGGACAGGGACGAGGCCGAGGCCGCATTCCTGGAGCGGATCGCGACCAGCCCCGCGCTTCGCGAGATCGTCGAGCGCTGGGCCGCCAACTCGGCCGACGTCCTCTCCGATCGCAAGGCGAGAACAAGGTTCCTCCTCTTCGGAGCCCTCACCGGCGGCCTCGCGGCCTACGCCGACGAACTCCTGAGCCGACGCGCCCACGACGAGGAGCAGGCAAGGGCCAGGGCCCGCGCCGCCCTCTGGTCCGCGAGCGGCCCCAAAACCGCGTTCAACACGCTCGGCCTCCCGACCATCGCCTCGATCGCCGAGATCAAGGCCGCCTACCGCCGCATGGCCGTCGAAATGCACCCCGACCGAGGCGGAGACCACACCTCCATGGTCAACCTCAACGCCGCCTACGAAGCCGCCACCGACTACGCCACCTGGCGAGGCTAACGAACCCTTCCGAGACGGTCGAACGCTGGCCCTCCTGCCCCCTATCCTGAGATGGGTCATCCGAGAAGATTTTTGAAAAACCCTGCCGGAAATCCTCGCCAATCGCAACTCTACAGACGTGCTGCGCGCCGCTGAATCCCTCGCGAGCACGCAGGTCAGATCTTTGACAATTTCATCTCGAAGACGCCGAACGAACCCAATCGCGGCGGCCCGAACGAACCCAATCGCGGCGGCCCGAACGAACCCAATCGCGGCGGCCCGAACGAACCCAATCGCGGCGGCCCGAACGAACCCAATCGCGGCGGCCCGAACGAACCCAATCGCGGCGGGCCGAACGAACCCAACCGCGGCGGGCCGAACGAACCCAACCGCGGCGGGCCGAACGAACCCAACCGCGGCGGGCCGAACGAACCCAACCGCGGCGGGCCGAACGAACCCAACCGCGGCGGGCCGAACGAACCCAACCGCGGCGGGCCGAACGAACCCAACCGCGGCGGGCCGAACGAACCCAACCGCGGCGGGCCGAACGAACCCAACCGCGGCGGGCCGAACGAACCCAACCGCGGCGGGCCGAACGAACCCAACCGCGGCGGGCCGAACGAACCCAACCGCGGCGGGCCGAACGAACCCAACCGCGGCGGGCCGAACGAACCCAACCGCGGCGGGCCGAACGAACCCAACCGCGGCGGGCCGAACGAACCCAACCGCGGCGGGCCGATTTTCCTCAAGGAGTTTGGACTATGGAACTTGCATTGCAAAATTTCGGCTGATTTCCGAAGCTACCGTGTGACGCTTTCCCGCGAGATGACGATCGAAGCCATGCTCTGGGCGCCGGACGAAGCCATTTCGTTGGCGCCGATCGAAGCCATTGCGACCACTCTGAAGGCCAAAGATTGACGATGACGACTCCTTCCACCGTTGCGGCTCCCTGCGGACTCCTGAACCTGAACAAGCCCTCGGGCTGGACCTCGCGGGCGGCCGTTGACCGGGTGACTCGGATCTGGCGCAAGACCAAGGTCGGACATGCCGGCACGCTCGACCCCCTGGCTTCGGGGGTTCTGGTGCTCTGCGTCGGGCAGGCAACCCGGCTCATCGAGTACGTCCAGCAGATGCCCAAGTCGTACCGGACGGTCGTGCTGCTGGGGTCCCGGAGCGATACCCTCGACGCTGATGGCACCGTGGTCGCGGACCCGACGGCCGTCGCGCCGGAGCGGGCGGCGGTCGAGCAGGCGGTGGCGTCGCAGGTCGGGGTGATCCAGCAAATTCCCCCCCAGTTCTCGGCCCTGAAGCGCGAGGGCAAGCGGGCGTATGACCTGGCCCGCGCCGGCGTGGTGGTCGACCTGGCGGCCCGGGCCGTGACGATCACGAGGGTCGAGATCCTGTCCTACGAATGGCCCCGGCTGACGCTGGAAGTCGATTGCGGGTCGGGCACTTACATCCGGTCGATCGCCCGGGATATCGGCGAGATGCTGGGCTGCGGCGGGATGGTTGAGGTGCTCATCAGGACCAAGATCGGCCCGTTCACGGTCGAGGATGCAGTAGATCCGGACACCCTTGACGCCGAGAACCTGGCCGAGCTGCTCCGCCCCCCCATCGGTGCCGTGCCGTCGCTTCCCAGGGTGAACCTCGTCGACGCCCAGATTGTCGACATCCTCCAGGGGCGACCGTTGCGTATCGACGATCCGGCGATTCCGGCCGGTGAGGTCGCGATGATGGGGCCGGACGGACGGCTCGCGGCGATCGGCGAGTGGAAGCCTGAAGAGGGCAAGCTCTGGCCGCGCCGCGTCCTGGCGTCGATGCCCGTCATCGCCTGAATGAACGAACAGTTGCCCCCCGACCAACGAACTAAGAGGGAGAGGAAGGGCTCGCCGCGGCGGACGGACGTCGCGGCCAGAACTCCCCTTCGTTGACGTCCGGGAGGCATGCCATCTACAATTCGCGCCTGAAGCTCGATGACCCGTCCCTAGACAGCACCCAAACGCGGAGGCAGGACCCAACGTTGATTGAACGTAAGACGACCGCAACGTCGGACCAACGCGAGAAGGCCGTCCTGGTCAAGGTTCTCTTGCCGGGCGGCGACTTCAACCCCGAAGATCCCCTCGACGAGATCCAGGGGCTGGCCAAGACCGCCGGCCTGACCATCGCCGGATCCATGCTCCAGCGCAGGCAACACGTCGACATCGCCACCTACATCGGCAGCGGCAAGGTCGACGAGTTGAAGGGGCTAGTCGATGCGCACGAGGCCGACCTCGTCGTCTTCGACAATGACCTCGGCCCCGCCCAGACAAGGAACCTGGAGAAGGCCCTCACCGTCAAGGTGATCGACCGCACCGAGGTCATCCTCGACATCTTCGCCACCCGCGCCAGCACCCACGAGGCCCACCTCCAGGTTGAGCTGGCGCAGCTCGAATATGCCCTGCCACGCCTCAAGCGCATGTGGACTCACCTGTCGCGATATAAAGGTGGCATCGGCGTCCGAGGCCCCGGTGAGAAGCAGCTCGAAGAAGACCGCCGGCTGGTCGGGCAACGGATCCAGGACCTGAAGGCCAAGCTCTCCAAGGTGCAGGCCCGCAAGGAGCGCGAGGTCGCCGGCCGCAATGATGTGGCGACGGTCTCGCTAGTCGGCTACACCAACGCCGGCAAGAGCACCCTGATGAACGCCCTGACCAAGGCCGAGGTCCTGGTCGAGGACAAGCTCTTCGCCACTCTGGACACCCGGACCAAGCGATGGAGCTTCCGAGGCGGCGGCTACGTGCTGCTGTCCGACACCGTCGGCTTCATCCGCGACCTGCCGCACACGCTGGTCGCCTCGTTCAAGGCCACGCTCGAAGAGGCCCGCCAGGCCGACCTCCTGCTGCATGTTGTCGACGCGTCGAGCCCCGAGGCCGAGAAGCAGGTGCAAGCGGTCGACACCGTCCTGCGCGAACTCGGGCTCGACAAGCAGCCGACGATCCTGGTCCTGAACAAGGCCGACAAGGTGGCCGATCGGTCGTTCCTGGACGTGTTACGCGCCCAGCACACCAACTCGGTGACCATCAGCGCGGTCGGCGGCGACGGGATCGGCGATCTCGAGCACGCGGTGCGCCAGGCCCTCGACGAGCGGGCCGTCGACGCCGAGGTCGTCATCGACGTGGGCAACGGCAAGGTGCTCTCCTACCTCGCCCAGCACGCCCGCGTCGAGACCCGCACCTACGACGACGAGCACGTCACCCTCCAGTGCCGGGTCCCGCGCAAGTGCCTCGACTTCCTCCTGGAGAACGGCGCCAAGGTCCGGCAGAGCGAGGACCCCCTCGTCGTCTGACCCATCGGAGCAACGGCCCCCGTCGCCGGCCGACGGGGCCGTTGCTCCCTTCCTCAATCAGGCCTCTTCCCGCTCGGTCCTGACCCAGGCTTCGGGCTTGGGCCGGAGCAGCAGGGCCACCTTCCAGAAGGCATAGAACGGGGCGTAAATGAGCGCCTGCCCGTAACGCAGCGGCAGTCGCATCAGCAGGAACGGACTGGCGAGGTAGCATCCCAGGCCCGCCCAGAGGCAGGCGTTCAGGGCCAGCGTCAGGGCCGTAGGCGCCCAGGCGAGCGTCAGGGCCGTGGCCAGCAGCAGCAGCAGGCCCAGCCGGGCGAGCGGCGGCAGGTTGATGTCGATCAAATAAAGAAACTTGAACAAAACAGAATTCTTGGATGATCTCAGGAGCGGCCCGGTGAACATCCCCTTGAGCTTGGCGCGGCCGACTTCCCAGCGTGTCCGCTGCGAGGCCGCCCCCTGCCCCCCCTTGCTGACCATCTCGGCATAGACCCGCGTCTCGGGCACGAACGTCACCCGCTCGCCGGCCGTGCGCAACTGCCAGCAGAACTCCATATCTTCGGCCAGGCCGTACGACGACCAGGGGACCCGGTCCATCCCCCTGAACGTGAACGCCATGCCGTTGCCTCGCAGCCCGGAGCCAAGGCCCAGCACGTGCTGCCCCTGCGACATCACGCCGTTAATCAGCGAGTAAGCATACGTCAGAAGCTGCGTCCGCCAGGACTGGTCGGCGTTCCGCACCGTGTAGTAGCACTGGAGCCAGTCGGCCCCGCCGGAGATCGGCCCCGAGAAACGCCGCAGGAGATCGGCATCCACCAGGGTGTCGGCGTCGATGACCACCGCCGCGTCGTAGTTTGCCCGGTCGCCGGTCTCGGCCAGGTGGGCGAAGAGGTATTCGAGCGCGAACCCCTTGGTCTTCTTGACCGGGTCACTGCGCTCGACCACCAGGGCCCCGGCCTCGCGGGCCTTCTCGGCGGTCCGGTCGTCGCAGTTATCGGCGATCACCAGGACGTCGAACTGCCCCGGCGGATAGTCCATCGCCCGGCAGCTCTGCACCGTCGAGGCCACGCCCGCCTCTTCATTGTGGGCCGGGATGACGACCAGGAACCGGGTCGATCCGGCGTCGGCCGAGGGCGGCTTCCGGCGATAGAAGGCGGCCGCCAGGGTCACCAGGAAGAGATAGCCGATGGGAAGCAGGAGCGCCAGGTTCGCCGCGACGACGATCGACCGGCCCAGGAGAATCCATGCCATGAGATCGGGGACCACCTCGATAGAAGCGCAAGAACTTCAAACGACGGGCGGCCCACGGGAGGGGAGTCTCGAAGGCCAGCGACGCGAGCCAAAGTACGCCAAGGCACCGCCGCCCCGCAAGCCTTCGAAACGGAGTCGGCCGGCCCACTCGGTTGGGACCGGCCGATCGATCGGGTCGCTCGCGGTCGTCGGCCGAGGTTACCAGCCCGGGTTCAGGCCGACCGGCTGGCCGATGAACACCCTGCTGGTCGGCTGGCTGATGTACACCCGACTGGTCGGCTGGCTGATGATCACCCTGCTGGACGGGACCACCAACGGGTCGAGCGGGACCAGCGCGCCGCCGGGGACAGACTGGCCGGGGACGACGTACGTCCTGGGCAAGACGGGCGTGAAATAGGTGCTGCGGATCGCCCGGCGCTCGGCCCTGAGGTCGGCCTGCGCCAGATCTCGCTCGGCGTTACGCAGCCGGCGGTTATACCGTGCATAGGCGCCGGCCTGGGCCGAGTCGGCGACCAGCAAGGGCGCGACCAGGGTCAGGGCGAGGATCCAGGAGGAAAGACGCTTGGTTCTCAATCCGCTCATCGTGGCTCGCTCCGCGAGAAAAATCGGGCGGGCTCCGTCGGGACGCCCGCCCTCTGACATCCTTAACAACGGCAACCAAAATGCCGTCAGCCGGCGACCACGGGCATCACGTACGGCCCCTTGGGGATGACCGCGACCCGGGCGTCGGGGCCGTACTCGGCCAGCGAGTCGGCCAGGGCCAGCTCGACACTGGCGACGGGCTCGACGAAGCAGGCGGCCAGGACATCGGCCGGCACCCCGTCGCTGACGACCTTGACCTTCACCTTGCGACGGACCTTGGCAAGCTCTTCGACCTGCCACTGGTCCATCACGAAGTAGTCCTTGCCCAGGATACGCTCCATGAACCCTTCCAGGGTCGCGTTTTCTTTGAACAAGGACTGGAATTCGGCGCTGCCCAGGCCCTCCGTCATGCCGGCTGCGATGATGATCGTGCCGCCTTCCTTGACAATCGGCAGGCAGCCGGTCATCCCCTTGATCACCTGGTAGAAGGTGGTGTCCAGCGGGTAACCGGCCGAACTGGTGACCACCACGTCCACCTGGCGGGCGACCGGCGTGGTGACGATCCCGCGGACGAACTCGACCCCCTCCAGGAATGCGGCCTCCATGTCGCCGGCCACCACCGAGGTCACGCGGCGGGCACTGTCGAGGGTCACGTTCACGATGAAGTCGCACCCGGCCATCTTGGCGATCAGGGTGTTCTCCTCGTGCACCGGGTTGCCTTCCAGGAAGCCGCAATCGGCCTTGGGGTGCTCCAGGAAGGCCGGCCCGTGCCAGACCTTGACGGTCTCGAGCGCGGCGATGCCCGGGCAGATCAGCTTGCGGCCGCCGGAATAGCCCGCCATCAGGTGGGGCTCGATCAGGCCGGTCGTGATCTTCAGATCGGCCGTCACGTACCGGGTGTCGATCCAGGCGGGGACCCCGCGCTCGGTGGTGCCCAGGAATGTGTGCTCTTCCAGCCGGGTGCCGTAGTGGTCCTCGACCCGGTAGGCGCCGGCGATCTCGGCCCCCAGCATCTCTATGCGTTCGGCCTCGGTACTGGGCCGGTGCAGGCCGGTGGCGACCAGGATCAGGATGTCCTCACGCGCCAGGCCGGCCTCGTGGAGGACCTTCAGCATCGGCCGGAGGATGATCGCGTTGGGCACCGGCCGGGTGATGTCGCACACGACGATGCAGGCCGACTTGCGGCCCTTGGCAAGCTGCGAGAGCGGCGGGGTTCCCGTCGGCTTCTCGAGCGCCAGGGCCACGGCCGCCTCGGGCTGGTCCAGGGGGGGAACGACCCGGATCTCCAGCGGACCGACGACCCGGTCGGCCGGCAATTCGACCTCCAGGCCGGTCCGGCCGTACTCCAAGGTCACCTTGAGCGTCCTGGAAGCGTCGTTTGTCACGGCTGGGAACTCGCCAAAGGGTCCGCGGGGATTCATCCCCCTAGGATACCCCGGACCTCGCCGTTCCACAAATTCGAGTGCACGCGTCGCCGTCCTCCTTCAGGCCCCCGTTCCCCCCGAAGCTCCCACCAGGTCGGGCGGGGCGAGGGCCGTCGCCGCCCTGGGCCGGACCCGCTTCAGGATCGTGGCTGCGGCCTCCTCCAGGTGGAACGCGACCCCCTCGGCGCCGGCCGCAATCAACCGGCCCGTGATCGCCTCGGTCTCCCCGCCGTCGCCCCAGCGACAGGCCAGAATCGGCAGGCCGGGCGTCTGGGTGGTCAGCCGGCGGATCAGGTAGCGGGCGGACGTCAGGCCCTCGGGCGGGACGTGCGAGATCACCAGCATCGACGCCTTCTCCGAATCGAGGCGGCCGGCCAGGTCCAGCGGAGACTCGCCCTCTTCGACGATTTCGATCGCCACGCCCGACGGCCGCAGGACCAGGGCGAGCATCCGCAAGGCCAGCAGATCGGCCGTGTCCCTGGTGGCGACGCCCACGACCGGGCCTCCGGCACGCCCTGCCGGCGAGGATGCGGGCAGTTCGCCGGGCGAGGCGTCCAGGCTCGGAACCTCGGGCGTCTGCTCCCATTCCTCGAGCTGGTCGGAGATGACCCGCCAGAGGAACGCGCGCTCGTGGTCGTTCAGCTCCCCACGGGCGTGGTCCCGCTCGGCATGGCTCAGGGTGGGGATCAGGATCTGGTCGCAGATCTCCTCGCGCCTCCGCTCCTTCGACGCCTCCTCGATGATCGCCGACGCACCGTCGTCGTCCATCGCCAGCAGCCGCTGATAGAACTTGACCTCGGTGCCCGCGTCCGAATCCTCGCCGATCAGGGTCGCGAAGAAGCTCAGTCCGGGCACCGACTTGCCCAGCACCGCCAGGCAGACCGTCAGCGGGGTCGACAGCAAGAGCCCCAAGGTCCCCCAGAGCCAGGTCCAGAACATCGCCGCCACCAGCAGGCCAAGGGCCGTCACTCCGGTCGTCTTACCGTAAACGACCGGCTCGATGAAGCTGTTGGCCGCCGTCTCCAGAATCCCGTAGAGCGCCGCCACCATCAGGGGCTCGCGCCAGCCGTCGAAGTGGGCGAACGAGAAGGCCAGGGGGAGCGCGAACGCGACGGCCGCGCCCACATACGGGATGAACCGGAGGCAGGCGGCCATGAAGCCCCAGAGCACCGCGTAGGGGACACCGATCGCCCAGAGCCCGATGCCGACGATGAGGCCGAAAAGCGAGTTCATCAGGCCCCACATCGCCAGATACCGACTGATCCGCTGGCCCACCTCCTCCAGGGTCCTGGTCGTGACGCTCAGCCTCGACCGGCCCATCAGCCGGATCATCCGGTCGCTCATGTCGTCGCGCGTATAGAGCATGAACAGGACGAGGACCACCACGAAGCTGGCCACCGTCAAGGGTTCCAGCAGCGGGCCGATCGTCGAGTCGAGCCGCTCGCGGAAGGTGGTCTGCTCGACGACCCGGACGTTTTCGATCTTCTTGCCATCGGCCTCGGGGGCCGCTGTTCCCTCGACCCTCTTGGAGATGGCCGTTGCGGCCCGCTCGACGTTCCGGATCGCCTTGGACTGCATTGGCCGCATTCTCGAGATCTTCTCGCCGACCTTCTCCTGATACTCGGGCAGCTTCTCGGCGAGGTTGGCCAGCTGCGTCTCGACCACGTAGACCACACCCCCCAAGATCCCGAGCGCGGAGATGACGCTGAAGGCCACCGCGGCCGGCCTGGGCAGGCCACGCCTTTCCAGGAATCGGCAGAGCGGGGCCAGGGCGAAGCTGAGCAGGATCGCCAGCGCCAGCGGCTTCAGGACCTCGGCGGCAAACGACATGAAGCCGATCACCGCGAAGATCAGGAACGTGATGACGATCGGGTGGTCGACGGTCAGTGTCTTGCGGGACGAGGCCATGGATGGGTCCACACCCGGGGAGCATCCCCCGGTCCTGGTCGCGGGTCGCGGCGATGGGGAAGTCGGGGCGGCTCATCGCCCGGCGACACGGACGCCCGCCCCGCGCCAGGCACGGCGCGGGGCGGGCGAATCGAAGGAGGTCTGGTGGATCCTCAGACGGGTCGGACCGGCTTGCGGACGCCCAGGATCGGCACCGGCGAGGGGAGCTCGCCCGAGCCGATCAGCGAACCCACGATCACCGTGACCATCGAGACCAACACCCCGAGCAGCGTGTACCAGGTCGCACGCCGGGTCTGGTCGACGGCCAACCGTGCGTTCTCGCGCACCTCGGGGTCGTTCACCGCGTCGCGGACCTGCTCAGACAGGGGCGCGGCACCGGTCTTGATGCCGGCGAGGCGTTCGTCGACCATCGACTGGATGCTCTTGGCCTTCTCGGCGTCCACGCCCATGCTCTTCAGGTCCTGCTCGAACTTGCCGCCGCCGAAGCTGGCGTCATACCGAGAGACGATCGAATCGACCAGCCCGCCGCTCGCCGGCGCAGGCGCACCGCCGTCATGGACCACCGGCGCGGCGCCGTAGGTCAGGCCCAGGAGCGCGCCGAAGCCGACCCGGACGCCGACGCTCACCAGCCAGAACATGCCCATGAAGAGCACCCCCCAGAGGATGACACCGTACAGGATCGCTTCGAGCTTGCTCTCGCCCACGGCCAGGCGGCTGACCGCCCAGCCCCCCATGAACATCGCGACCAGGAGCGTGATGATCGAGTACAGGGCCGCGCCGAAGCCCAAATTCGGCTGACCGCGCACGGCCCCTTCCAGGCCGAGGGCCACGCCCAGAAGGGTGAGCACGAAGTAGATGGCCAGGGCCACCATCGCCCCGGCGGAGATCGCACCCCAACTCACGCGACTGCGCACCGACAACACGTCCACGGCGCTCAGACGATTCGGATCGGCCATCGATGTCTCTCCCTCAATCGGCGCCTTGTGGCCGCCATGACTTCAGAGTCCCGAAAAAGCCCGGGCTCTTTGACCGACCCAACTTGCGAATGACATGCCTAACCGATACACCTGGCGCACCGGTTGCAGAGTCTCTCGTCCAAACGTCGTATGATCGGGCCCAAACGCCCTGATATCGAACTCAACCGCTCAACCGGAGGAGCCCCGATGACGCCCAATCCCCCGAATCGCCGCGAGTTCCTCCAGGCGACCACCGCAGGCCTGGCCGCCGCGGGAATCGCCGGGGCCGCTACCCCCGACCAGGCCGACCGCGTCAACGCAGGGGGCATCCCCCTGCGGCCGCTCGGCCGGACCGGCGAGATGGTCACGCTGCTGGGCCTCGGCGGCCACGCCGCGACCAACCCCAAGAACCTCGACGAGAAGGCCAGCCTCAAGCTCATCCAGCGTGCCGTCCACGAGGGGATCACCTTCCTGGACAACGCCTGGGACTACCACGACGGGCTCGCCGAGGAGCGCATGGGCAAGGCGCTCGACGAGGGCAAGCTCCGCGACAAGGTCTTCCTGATGACCAAGGTCTGCGGCCGGACCGCCAAGGACGCCAGGTCGAACCTGGACGACTCCCTCAGGCGCCTGAAGACCGACCACCTCGACCTCTGGCAGTTCCACGAGATCGTCTACGACAACGACCCCGACTGGGTCTTCGCCGAGGACGGGGCCATCCACGCCGGTCTCGAAGCCCTCAAGTCGGGCAAGGTCCGCTACCTGGGCTTCACCGGCCACAAAGACCCGCTCATCCACCTGAAGATGCTCGAGAAGCCGTTCGACTGGGCCACCTGCCAGCTCCCCATCAACGTGATGGACGCCCACTACCGGAGCTTCCAGAAGGAAGTCCTGCCGGTCCTGAACAAGCGCGGCATCGGCTCGATCGCCATGAAGAGCCTGGGCGGCAACGGCTCGATCGTCACCAAGGCGGGCATCGCGGTCGAAGACGCCCTGAACTACGTCTTCTCTCAGCCCATCTCGACCCTCGTCTCGGGGATGGACGACGAGAAGGACCTCGACCAGAACCTCAAGATCGTCCGGGCCTTCAAGCCCTACACCGACGACCAGAAGAAGGCCGTCGAGGCCAAAACCCTGGCCCTTGCCGGAGACGGCCGCTTCGAGCTCTTCAAGTCCTCGAAGGATTACGACGGCCCCGTCCACCGCAAGCAGCACGGATTCGACATCGCAGCGACGGCCTGAACATGAATGGATGAAAAAAAGCCGCGGCGGCCACCTCGCTCAAGGTGGCCGCCGCGGTCTTCGTTTGTACTCAGTGTGCCATCCGAGGCATCAGGGTGCGTAGGTCCGGGTCGAGCCCTCTTCGTCGAAGATCTTGCGGACGTTGGCCGCCTGGAGGTCGGGGACGGTGGCGCTGACGACGATGTGGCCGGCCTCGAGGCCCGTGTGATAATGCGTGGCCTCGTCCTCGGGGAGTCCCACGCCGACCAGGCCACCGATCAGGCCGCCGGAGGCCGCGCCGATGCCGGCGCCGGTGAGTGCCGCGGCGAGCGGGCCGCCGATCAGGACAGGGCCCAGGCCGGGCAGGATGAGGTTGGTGCCGACCAGGGCCAGGCCGACGAGCGCCCCGACGCCCGCGCCCGAGACGACGCCGGCGGTCGCCCCTTCGGCGCTCAGGTCATTGGCACCCGTGTCATCGGTGAGAGACTCGCTGACCTGGACGTCGCGAGCGGCGACGCCGATGGATTCGGTGGAGATCCCGGCATCGCGCAGGCGTTGGATGGCGGCCTCGGCGGCCGTGCGCGATTCGAACATTCCGACGACGGTCTGCATCGTTGAGTCCTCGATTCAGAGGGGCACATCCACGTCCGCAAATTCGGGACGCTCATCGAGTGAAGATGGATGTTCCACAGGGCAAACCGCGCGCCAAGCGGTAGGCCGACTCGGATAAGCCACCTCGTCAGATCATTTCAGATCGACCGCCGTGCCTCCGGATGGCGCACGACGCGGCCCGGCAGTTCCGGTCCGGGAAGGCAAATTCCCAGACGAGGGCAGCCGGGCCGTCGGGATCAGGGCCTTGCGTCGGCCGCCTTCAGGTCGGAGAGCAACGCGTTCAGGCCGGCGCGGGCGACTTCCGCATCCTGCTCGCCCGTGCTGCCCGCCACCCCCACGGCGCCGATGACCTGGCCCTCGACCAGCAGCGGCACGCCGCCGAGCAGCGACGTGATCCGGCCCCCTCCGGCCGCCGCGGCGTTTTCCAGGCCCAGGTTCAGCAGGACGTCGGGGTTGGACGAGCCGGCGGGCAGCGGGCCGGTCGCCTGGCGGAAGGTCGCCGCGGCAATCGCCTTGGTTGTCGCCGTGGCCACGCTGGCCGGCCTCGCCCCGTCCATGCGGATGAACGCGAGCAGGTTGCCGCCGTCGTCGACCACCGCGATGTTCGACTTCAGGTTCAGCCGGGTTGCCTCGGCCTCGGCCGCGGCCAGCACCCTGCGGGCGCCCGCCAGGGTCAGCCGCACCTGGCCTCGGGCCACGAGCGGTGACGAGGCCCCCGGGCCGGCATCCGCGGCCGGTTTCGTCGCGACCGTCACCCCGGGCTCGGGCGCGCCCGGCGTCGTCTGACGAAGGGCGATGTCCAGCGAAGTGATGGCCTGCGCGAGCCCCTGGTCGAACTGGCGCGACTTGAACTGGGCCACCAGGGCGTCCTGCACCGCCTTGCGGCCGGCCGACGGCAGCCGGTCGCGGAAGGCCGAGGTGACGAGCACGTCGAGCTTGGCGTCGCGCTTGGCGATCAGGATATAGACCCCCTTGCGGTCCAGGTCGACGGCCCTTTGCCTGGTCTCCTCGACCACGTCGACCCCGCGCAGGGAGTCGACCGTCTCGATGGTCACGGGCACGCCCCGTTCGACAGCCAGGGCCTGCAAGGCCGCCCTGGCCGAGCGCAGGGCGTTCTCGGAGAACATGCCGGCGGAGTCGAGGATCTCGGTCGAAGGGGCTGCGGCTGGGGTCGAAGGAGTCGCCGCCGGCTTGCGAGCCTTGGGCGGCTCCAGCAGGATCGTCCCGGGGATCGGATCCTCCTTGACGGACGGCGGGGCCTGCGCCGCCGCCCATGCGCCCGGCGAGCCGAGCGTGAGGACGAGGGCCAGGCCGTGCAAGACTCGGCAGGATCGACGGCGCGTCATGGGACGATGTTCCCTTTGCATGGAGTGCGGTGCTCGATCAGGGCTTGGACCTGGACTGGGCCAGCATCCAGCCGATCAGGCCGGCGTCGTTGTAGGCTCGGTCCCAGCTATTGTGGCCGACTCCGCGGAATTCCGTCTGCCCGGCCTTCGCCCCGGCCGACCTGAGGGCCGCGACCATCTCGCGCATGTTCAGGACGGTCGCGTCGCGATCGTCGTCGCCCACGACGGTCCAGAACGGCAGCCCCTTGATCGCATCGACCGAGTCGAGCTTGCCCTGGCCGCAGATGGGCACGACGGCCGAGAATTTCTTGGGGTGACTGGCCGCCATCTGCCAGGCGCCGGAGCCGCCCATCGACAGGCCGGTGAGCACCACGCGATCCGGGTCGACCTTGAACGCGGAGGTCACGTCTTCCAGCGCCGCGAGGGCTTCATTGGCGTCGTCGGAACCTGCCGCCCAGGTCTTCTTCGCTTGCGGGATGACGACGAGCGCCGGGAATCGACCCGGGTTCGCCGCGATTGCCGGGCCGATGCCGGTCTGGGCCTGGATCACACCATCCTCGCCACGCTCGCCCGACCCGTGCAGGAACAGGATCGCCGGCCAGGCCTTGGAGGCGTCGTACCCCTCGGGCACCCAGAGCGTGTACTTGCGGTCGCCGCCGGGTGTCTTCACCGTACGAAGGTGGAAACCCGGCGCCGTGGCGTCGCCCTCGGCCGTGGGGCTGGGTAGCGGCTGGATCAGGATGTCCTTGAACTGAACCTCCATCGGCCCGCCGGCGTGGATCTGGAGCGCGATCCTGCCGTCACGGGCCACCGAGGAGTCATCTTCCTCATACTTCACGTCGGTCACGCCGTTGAGCGTCATCACGATCGACTTGCCCGAGCAGCGGATTACGTAGTGGTTCCAGCCGTCGGCGTTGAGCTTGGCGATCGCCTCTTTCGAGCCGGGGACGAGTACCTTGTTGCGGCGGCTCTCGTCATACAGCCCGCCCCAATAGCCCTCGCCGATGTCGGCCTGGTAGCCGGACATCTCGGTGCCAGGCACTCGGACGCTGCGGAACTGCACGCCGCTGTTCCCCTGGTCGCCTACCAGCCGGAAGCTTACCTTCAGCACGAAATCGCCGTAGCTGGCGTTGGTGGCCAGGAATTCGTTGTGGTCAAGGCCGGGCGACTTGCCCACGAGCAGGCCGTCGCGTGCCGACCAGAGCGCCGCGTTCCCCTCCCAGCCGTTCAGGCTTTTGCCGTCGAAGAGGGGGGTGAAGCCGGCCGTCTCGACGAACGGCGGCTTGTGCTCGAGCAGGTTGGCCCAGTAGGTCAGGATCGCCGCGGTGTAGGTGCCGCCCACGTCGGAGACGCCGCCTGGGGCTTGCGCAAAGGCGCCATCGGCGGTCGCGTGGCGGGCGACGTAGGCCCGCACCGCGTCGAGATTGGGTAACTGCTTGAGCATGTAGAACCCGCGCATGACGCGGTAGGTTGTCCCGGTGTCAGAGACCGGGCCGCCGTCTTTCGACCACCCGCCGTCGGGGTTCTGTCCCGCACGCATCGCCTCCACGACGGCCTTGGTGGTCGCCTCGTCGGGGGTCTGCCCCATGCGCAGGAGCGCCACGATGCGTTCGCCGGTGATCCTCCCCTTCGTGGGCGCCTGGCCCCAGGTGCCGTCGGCGTTGCGGCCCTCGTTGACGATCTCGGCCCAGCGCGGGAAGTCGGGCGAGGTGGCCTTCACAGCCTCGAGGCCCGCCACGGCGATGCGCACATCATCGAACGACTTGGCGTTCTCGTGGAAGAAGGCGATCGCCTTGTCGGCCAGCTCTTTGGTCGGCTGCTTCAGGTCGGCGAAGACGAGCAGGGCAATGGCCGTGGTCGCCACATCGGGCTTGCCGCCCGGCTTGGGGGCGAAGGCTCCGGTGGCCGGATCCTGGCAGCTCTTGAGGAACTCGATGGCCTTGGGGATGTCGGGGACCGACCCGCCGAGGAACTTTAACGTGCGGATGGCCGACGACGTCGAGCCCAGCGTCGAAGCCTGCCCGGGCGCCGGGGCGAACCCGCCGTCGGGGTTCTGCAAGGCGGCCAGGAATCGGGCGGAGGGATTCTCCTGGGTCTGGCCCGGCGTCGGGGCCTGGGCCCTCGCCGCCACACCGCTCGTCCAACCGGTGGCGGCCAGAAGTCCGGCCGACAGGAGCATTCTCGCCAGCAAGGGGCGTCGCATGGGGCGTCTCCGCGTAGGTTCGGGCGTCGCACGACCGCGCCTGGGAGGGGCACCCCAGGGCCTGACCGCCAGTCTGCCAGGCACGCCGCCCCGACGCAACCGGCCCAACAGGCGCAGGCTCGCCCCCTTGCACCAGCCCCGGTTCGCGGCCACGATGATGGTCCCGCTTGAGGGAGCGACCTCCCGCCCGAGCCCGCTTGACTTCCCCGGAGACCTGTCGATGAGCCCCACCACGCCCCGCGCCGCCGGCGCGGCACTGGCGATCGCCGCGGCGCTCGCCGCCTTCACCCCCCGGGCGCAGGCCCAGGCGCCGGCGGCCCCCGAGCTGGTGGCGCCCACCGAGGCTCGCACGCCCGAGCAGGAGCGCAAAGGATTCCGCCTCCCCGAAGGCTTCCGGATGCAGCTCGTCGCGTCGGAGCCCACGATCGACAAGCCGATGAACATCGCCTTCGACGACCTGGGCCGGCTCTGGGTCACATCGACCCTGGAATACCCCTACCCCGCCCCTCCAGGCCAGAAGCCCCGCGACCGCGTCATCATCCTCGACGACTTCGGGCCCGGCGGCCTGGCGCGCAAGGCCACCACCTTTGCCGACGCCCTGAATATCCCCATCGGCCTGCTGCCCATCGCCGGCGGCAAGGAAGCACTCGTCCACACCATCCCCGACATCCAGCGGCTGACCGACACCGACGGCGACGGCAAGGCCGACACGAGAGAGACGCTCTACTCGGGCTACGGCTTCCGCGACACCCACGGCATGACCAACGCGTTCACCTGGGGCTTCGACGGCTGGATCTACGCCTGCCACGGCTTCAACAATGAGTCCAAGGTCAAAGGGGCCGACGGCAAGCCGGTCTCCTTCCAGTCGGGCAACACTTATCGCTTCAAGGCCGACGGCTCGCACCTGGAATATTACACCCACGGCCAGGTCAATCCGTTCGGCCTCGGGTTCGACCCGCTGGGCAACCTCTACTCGGCCGACTGCCATACCAGGCCCATCTTCAGTCTGCTGCGCGGGGCGTACTACCCCAGCTTCGGCAAGCCGCACGACGGGATCGGCTACGGCCCCGAGATGATGACGCATGACCACGGATCGACCGGCATCGGCGGCCTGACCTATTACACGGCCGACCAGTTCCCCGCGGCCTATCGAGACTCAATCTTCATCGGCAACGTCGTCACCAGCCGGATCAACAACGACCGGCTCGAGCACCACGGCTCCACCGGCCTGGCCATCCCCCAGCCCGACTTCGTCGTCAGCGACGACCCCTGGTTCCGCCCCGTCGACATCAAGCTCGGCCCCGACGGCGCCCTCTATGTCGCCGACTTCTACAACCGGATCATCGGCCACTACGAGGTCCCGCTGACCCACCCCGGCCGCGACCGCCACCGAGGCCGGATCTGGCGCATCACCTACGAAGGCAAGGACGCCGACTCGAAGCCCGCCAAGGCGCCGCGTGCCGACTGGACTGTCGCCTCGGTGCCCGACCTGATCGGCGACCTGGCGCACGCCAACCTCAGCGTCCGCACCAAGGCCACCAACCAGCTCGTCAGCCGGGGCTCGGCCGAAGTCCTCGACGCCCTGAAGGCCACGGTCAAGGGCGAGAAGCCAGCCGCCCGCGTCCAGGCCCTCTGGGCGTTGTCACGCCTGAAGGCGCTCGACGAGCCGACCCTCGCCGCCCGCACCACCGACGCCGACGCGACCGTCCGCACCCACGCCCAGAAGGTCGTCGGCGAGCTTGATGAGCTGACCCCGGCCAGCGAAGGACTGGCCAAAACCGGCCTGTCCGACCCCGACGCCTACGTGCGCAGGGCCGCAGCCGAGGCCCTTGGCCGGCACCCCAACACGTCGCATCTGGCCCCGCTGGTTGCCTTGATCGAGACGACCGCGGCCGACGACACCCACCTGCGGCACGTCGCCCGCATGGCCTTGCGCGACGAGCTTCGGCCCGACGCCGCCTGGCAGGCCGTCGGCCCCATCGTCGGCAACGACAAGGCGCGGGCCACCATCGCCGACGTCGCTCTCGGCGTCCCCTCGGCCCCGGCCGCCCACTTCCTGCTGGAGACCCTGGCCGCCGGCACCGCGGGCCCGAACCCCACGGAGCTTGCCCACCACGTCGCCCGTTACGGCGAGGCCGCCGACACCGCCGCCCTCTTCGCTCTGGCGCGCAGGGCCGGCTCGGCCGACCTGAACCGCTCGATCGCGCTGCTCAAGGCGATCCAGCAAGGCGCCCAGGAACGGGGCACGCCCCTGCCCGAGGCCCGAGCCTGGGCCGTCGAGCTGACCGGGACCGCCCTCAAGTCGACCGACGGCAACACCGCCCAGGCGGGGATCGACCTGGCCACGGCCTTCGCACTGCCCGAGGCCACCGCCCCGCTCGCAAGCATCGCCGCCGACGCCAAGGCCCCCGAGCCCAGGCGGCTCGCCGCGATCAATGCGCTCACCGCGATCGACCCGGCCGCCTCGGTCGTCCCCGCCGTCGCCGTGCTGGCCGACGCCCAGACCCCCGCCGGCCTCCGCGAACAGACCGCGCTGGCCCTGGCCCGCACCAACCGCCCCGATGCCCTCGCCCGCCTGGTCGAGGCCCTGCCCACCGCCCCCGGACGCCTCCAGACGGCCATCGCCGCGGGACTGGCCGGGAGCAAGGAGGGGACCGACGCCCTCCTGACCGCGGTCACCGCCGGCAAGGCCTCGGCGCGGCTGCTCCAGGACCGGATCGTCGAGGTGAAGCTCAAGGCCCTGAACCTCCCCGGCCTGGCCGAACGCCTCAAGCCGCTCCTCGCCGGCCTCCCCCCCGCCGATGAGAAGCTGCTGGCCATGCTCGCCGCCCGCCGCGACCGCCACGTCAAAACCGGCGGATCGTCCGACGCAGGCCGCCTCGTCTTCGAGAAGAACTGCGCCGCCTGCCACCAGATCGGCGGCAAAGGGGCCAAGGTCGGCCCGCAGCTCGACGGGGTCGGAGGCCGAGGGGTCGAGCGTATCGTCGAGGACATCCTCGACTCCAACCGCAACGTCGACCAGGCCTTCCGCTCCACGAACCTCGCCCTGACCAACGGCCAGGTCGTCTCCGGCCTCCTCCTCCGAGAAGAAGGCCAGGTCCTCGTCCTCGCCGACGCCCAGGGCAAGGAAGTCCGAGTCCCCGGCGATCAGGTCGAGGAACGGGTCATCACCCAGATCTCCCCCATGCCCGCCAACTTCGCCGATCAGATTCCCGAGGCCGACTTCGACAACCTCCTCGCCTTCCTCCTCGGCCAGAAGCCCCCGGCCGCCGAGAAGCGATGATCCTGGCCCTAACCCCGGGTGGGAGGCGACCGCAACTTCGCCTCCTTCCCTTTCAAAGCCCGGCCGCCGGCCGGTCTCGAACACAACGGCCCTTTCCCCCCCCGCACTCGACTCCCTGGGTCTTACCGATGCCCAACAGGACCGCACAGGAGCGGACCTAGCCGCAACGGGCGAGTGAAAACCACATTTCAAGGACGAGGCGTGACACCCTTCGCGACCCGTCGGAGGGTCCGCCGCAGCGCGAGGTTAGGCGTCGTTCATGGCAGCCATTGGGTTGCTCCCTCCGACCAATCCATTGATTGCCAGCTTCACAAGTCGCTTACCATGATCCAGGACCTCCGACCGCCAACTCTCCGAACCCGGACAGAACAGCTCTGCAAGCCGCTGTTTCGCTCGCTTGGTCGCTGTGTCCGTCGCCCTTCCCCAGTGGTGGGCTTGGTTCTCCTCGCGTAGGCCGGCGAGGATCCGGGTCGGCTTGTACGTTCCGAACTCGGCCGCGGCGTAGAGATAGTCTCGCCCTCGGTTCTGTGCGACGCACCACCGCCCGAAGCTCCCGCGAACCGCGAACGCCGTCTTGTTCGGGTCCGTCGCCTCGAATGAATCCGGCCCGAACCAACGTCCGAGTTGCTCGCGTTTCGATTCGCTGAGCGGGTAGTCGATGAGCAATCGGCACTTCGCCCAGGCACCCAGACCCGTGTGGAAATCGAGATGAACAACTTGCCGGCTGTCTCCGAGCCAGCCGTCGAATTCCGCGGAGAGGATGCGGTTCGCGGCAGAAGGCCCGTCGCCGCCGTAGAAGATACCCCGCGGGAAGTCGTATTGTCCGGACGCCACGGCTTGTTTGAGCGCAGGGATGCCATGCCGGAATATCGCCGCAAAGAATTTGAGCGTCACAGGCTCCCAGCGTCGTGGGGAACGCTTCGGATTCAACAATCCATCGAGTTCCGCGTAACCCGGAGGACTTCCTGAGAATGATTCCCCCTCCAGTAACAGATTTCGGTTGAGGTCGACGTTCTGCTCGTTGAACCTTCGGCGCCAGGCGAAGCCGTAGGGATTCAGCCCGTGGAGCAGGACCACTCGAACCGACGGGGGTTCGGCCTTTGGGCCGACCCAATCTCGGAGCAGAGCGAGTTGAACAGCGGAGCCGACCGGACCCTCGACCCCATGAACTCCGCTCGAGATGACCAGCGCCTGGTCGCTCCCGGCACTCTCTCTCACGGCGACGTCGATGGTCAGCTCGATCCCATCCGGACCCGCGCCGTCGATTGGATAGGACATCAGGGCCAACCCCGCGTCGGCGGCCGCCTCCCGGAAACGGCTTCGGGCGGTTTCGTAGTCGCTCGAATAGAATGAGGCGGTATCCAACGAGGATCGCTCCCGACGCTTGACGTGCATTGGACGGACAAGACGACGTGTTGAACGATGCCAACACCCCCCATTTTCCCGGACGTCCCCCCGGAGTCCAGGAGATTGTCCAGCGCGATTCGGCCTGCAATTCTCGCCGCAGATTCGCGAATTAAACGACCTGATTCTGCGCCGCCCGGATGACCTGCTCCGGGTTGCCGGGTCGTCGATGCGGTGCTGGGTGACCGCCTCGTTGCTGATCAGCCTAATCCGGGCATACCGCCGCCGGAACGCCCTGACCCGTGCCCTGCAGCCATCTGCTGGCGACCCAGCGAGCGCGTTGCATATGAATAGGCCGCGTGGCGGGCCGATTCCGCACGCCCACAATTCGGAGTGACCTTCATCCACGGCGATCAAACGGCGTAGATTAGAAATACCTCGAAGAAGCCCTCTCGATGCTGGGCCCACCACACAATCGCTCCGAACGACATCCCCAGGCCGCTGCGGCCCGTCCCGGATGTCCGCTCTGCGCACACTTTCGCCGATTGAAACCGCACGATGTCCATCAATCCTCGCGAACAAGTCGCCCTGCTCCGCTCACTGGCCGAGTGGACGTTCCTCGGCGCGGCCGCCGGGGTGCTCTCCGGTTTGGCTTCGGCGGCGTTCCTGATCGCCCTGGAATGGGCGACGAACACGCGCGAGGCCGATCCCAGGCTGATCTGGCTGCTGCCGTTCGGCGGGGCGGCGATCGGGTGGGTTTACAACAAGGTCGGGCGGCAGTCGGAGGGTGGAACTCCGCTCCTGTTCGAGCGGATTCATACACGCGAGGGGGCAATCTCGTGGCTGATGGCCCCTCTGGTGGCGTTCGGTACCATCGGCACGCACCTATTCGGCGGCTCGGCCGGGCGGGAGGGGACGGCGCTCCAGATGGGCGGGAGCCTGGCCGAATCGCTGGGCAGGGTCATCGGGTTGCGGGAGGAAGACCGAAGGCTTCTGCTGATGGGGGGGATCAGCGGCGGTTTCGGCTCGGTCTTCGGCACGCCCGTGGCCGGGGCGTTCTTCGGGCTGGAAGTGCTCACCGTGGGCCGGATCCGCTATGACGGGCTGATTCCATGCGTCGTAGGCAGCATCGTCGGCGACATGACCTGCCGTTCGCTGGGCGTGGGCCATCACCAATACAACGCGGGGCCGACGCCGGCCTTTACTCCGTTGTTTATGCTCTGGGTCGCGCTGGCGGGGGTCGCGTTCGGGCTGGCGAGCCTGGCGTTTGCCGAGCTGACCCACGCGATCCAGAACGCGTTCCGGTTCGCCATCCGAGTTAACTGGATGCGGCCGTTCGTCGGCGGCCTGTTCGTGCTGGGGATGACGGAGTTGGTCGGCAACCGCGACCACCTGGGCCTGAGCCTGCCGCTGATCGATCGCAGCTTCACGCCCGGCGGCGTCTCGCTCTGGGCGTTTGCGTTGAAGCTGCTCTTCACGTCGATCACGCTGGGGGCGGGGTTCAAAGGGGGAGAAGTGACCCCATTGTTCGCCATCGGGGCGACGCTCGGCTCGACCTTCGCATGGGTGACCGGGCAGCCGACGGCCACGTTCGCGGCGCTCGGGTTCGTCGCCGTGCTCGCCGGCGCAGCGAATACCCCCTTGACCTGCGCCGTTCTGGGGATGGAACTCTTCGGCAGCGGGCTGGCCGCACCGCTCATGCTCGCGTGCGTCGTCAGCTACATCACGTCGGGGCACCGGGGGATTTACCCCTCGCAGCGCATCGACACCCCGAAGTCGTCGGCCATCACCATGCGGGCCGACCTCCCCGTGTCCGACGCCCATCACGGCGCCGTCCAGGTCGGGCCCGCCGGGGTCGTCCCGCTCGGCCGCTGGTCCCCCGCCCCCAACCCCGATTTCGGCGCCATCCCGGCCATCCCGCCCCTCGATTCGACCGAGTCCGCCTGAATCGAGCCTGGACGAATCACGTAGAATCAGACGGACGTGGGGACGACCCCACCCTTCCGGGGGATGCTCCCCGGTCCGGTCTCAAATCATTTGCGGGGACGACCCCGGACCACTCCTCACCTTGCAGGTGTCGCATGGCCTGGATCCTCCTCTGTGTCGCCGGTCTGCTCGAAGTCGCCTGGGCCCTTTGCTTGAAGGCGAGCAAGGGCTTCACCGTCCCCCTGGCGACGGCCGGATTCGTCGTCCTTTCCACCGCCAGCATCGTGCTGCTGGGCATCGCCATGAAGAGCCTGCCGGTCGGCACCGCCTACGCGGTCTGGACCGGCATCGGCGCCGTCGGCACCGTGCTGCTGGGCATCGTCCTGTTCGGCGACTCGGCCGACCCGCGGCGGCTGGCTTGCATGGGCTTGATCCTCGCCGGAATCGTCGGCCTCAAGTTCCTGTCGCCACATTGACGATTTTGATCAATATCGGGGCAGAGGGCGCCCGCCCGGGTCGCTCGCGGGCGGTGTCGGCCACGCCATTGCCTTTTCGATGAATCTCGTGCGTACGCCCCCACCGGGCGTGACGACGCCGACGTCACCCGCCGAAGCTCCCATCGTTGCGTTGATCCGGGTGTTCAAGCCCTGTGGAGTGAGCCGATCCATGCGCAAATCATTCAAGCCTGCCGTTGACGGGTTGGAACACAGGGTCGTCCTGTCATCGATCTCGACGTTCTTCCAGAACACCAAGTCCGACATCTCGAACCTCGTCTCCAAGAAGTCATCCACCATCAACGGCACGCTCGTGGGGCGTTACACCGTCGAGAAGGGGGCCATCAGCGACGCCGGCGACACCTACACGTTCAGCAACCTGAAGGGCAACCTCAACAAGCTGGGCAACTCCAAGGGCGTCGGCACGGTCTACTCGCTCGGCTTCGTCGACAAGGCGAGGGCACCCGGCGTGCTCAACATCACGTCGAACAAGGGGAACGTCGTCCTCGTCTTGAAGGGCCCCGAGCAGGTCGGCTTCTCGCCGCTGCCCAAGACCTTCAAGTACGTCGTCTCGGGCGGGAAGGGTGTCGGCGCCAACTTCAATAGCACGGGCATCGTCACGTTGAAGCTCACCCCCAAGGGTGTCGCCACGATCAGCATCCGGGCCGATTCCTAGCGGACGTCGCGTACGGCTTGCGGTGTCAGCCCAGGGTCTCGACGGGCCGGTCCTCGCGGACCTCGGCCCGGACCCGGGCGCCCCGCCGATCGGCCCCCTGGCCCAGGCGATCCTTGAGCCGCAGGAACGGGGTCTCGTAATAGCGAAAGCTCAGCTCGGCAACCAGGACCGTCAGCGCCAGGGACAGCACAAACGGGACGACAAACTGCGGCAGCGAGGCCCGCTTCACCAGCGCCGCCACGAGCGCGATCACGAACATGTGGTACAGGTACATCCCATAACTGATGACGCCGATCCGCCGGAGCCAATGCGCGCCGAACAGGAGGTTGACGGCCTGATCCTCGCGGACCACGCAGCTGGTAAGCAGCAGCGTCATGACCACCTGGATCAGTAGCCTGGGCCACCCCTGGAGGTCGCCGGGGATGTTGCACGCCCCGAACGCCGCGACCAGGAGCACCAGCGGCGTCCAGGGCCGGCCGAGCACCCGGACGACCGCGGCGTAACCTCGGGGCGCGTGCAGGACGTGGGCGACCAGCACGCCCAGGCAGATCGGAGTGAAGGTGATCTGGAACAGGTAGAGACGCCTGAGATCGCCCAGGTAGGCGTCCAGCAGGCCGAAGTTGATCGCCTGATTGACTCCCAGGACGACGACCAGGATGGGGAGAGCGGCCCGCGGAAACCATCGCTCGACCGGAGGCCAAGCCAGATAGAACTGCTCCTCCGTGGAGAGCGACCAGGTGAAGAACAGGACCGAGGAAGCCGGGACGAGGTTCGAGAGATAGGTCAACTGGTACGGCAAGTCGGCGAAGAACGACCGGGCCGTCGAGCTACCGGGCCGCAGGAGATAGACCAGGGCGAGGGCCGTGATCAGCCCGTAATAGATCGGGAAGATCCGCAGCGATCGACGGAGATAGAATCCAGGCAAGGAGATGCGGCCGACCCGATCACGCTCGCGGAGCAACAAGGTCACAATCAGGAAGCCGCTGATCACGAAGAAGAAGTCGACGCCCAAGAAGCCGTTATGAGATCCGGGCCACCACGCAAACCCCTCCTGGGAGTGGTGCCAGACCACGGCCACGATGCTGAAGAACCGGAAAATGTCCAGCGACGAGAAGTACTTCTGCGCCAGGTAGTCGGAGTGCGTCGGCGGTGGGTTCGTCATCGGGCTGCGGCTCTCTGGCGAGATGGAAACTCGAAGGCGAAGACCCGAACGCGATGCAGGGTCGAGAGATCCGGGACGCGGGACATCGCTTGGGCGGCGGGGGCGTATCGTAACGTCCCAATTGTTGCCCAGGCCAGTGGCTTCCGGCCTGCCTCTCCGGCTTCGTCTGACCGGCCTTTGATCCCGTCTTGGGTCGGTCGCCGAGGCGGTGAAACGCCGTTCGGTCGGGGACGCTCGGTCCTGGGCGAGGGGGTTGCCGTTGACCGAATCTGTAGAATCCCTAAAATTCGCCTCAAGTTGCGCCGTCGGGCTGTGTTTCGATGGCGAGTCGCGTTTGATCGAGGCGGGGCGGAATGTCCGACGAGTCGCACGAGAGTCTTGAGGCCGTCCGGCTGGAGAAGCTCCGCCGCATCGAAGCCATGGGCATCGACCCCTGGGGCCAGCGGTTCGACGGGCACACCCCCATCGCCCGGGTCCGCGAACTGCCCATCCCCGAGCCGGAGCCGGGCTCGACCGAGCAGGCCGGGCCCAAGGTGCGCATCGCCGGGCGGATCATGCTCAGGCGCGGGCAAGGGAAGGTCAACTTCCTGGAAGTCCGCGACTGGACCGACCGGATCCAGGTCTTCTTGGGCAAGAACCAGGTGGGCGAGGCGGGCTGGGCCCTGGCCGGAGAGCTCGACCTGGGCGACCTGATCGGCGTCGACGGCCGGCTCGGGCACACCAAGACGGGCGAGATCACCGTCTTCGCCGAGAGCCTGACGTTCCTGGGCAAGTGCCTGGCTCCGCCGCCCGAGAAGTGGCACGGCCTCACCGACCTGGAGCGACGAAGCCGCGAGCGGTACGTCGACCTCTCGCACAATCCCGAGAGCCTGGCGACGTTCCTCGGCCGGTCGAAGATCATCGCAGCCTTCCGCGGCGTGCTTGCCGGACGCGGCTACGTCGAGGTCGAGACCCCGACGATGCAGGCGATCGCCGGCGGCGCGGCGGCCAAGCCGTTCGTCACGCACCACAACACGCTCGACATGCAACTCTACATGCGCATCGCGCCCGAGCTGTACCTGAAGCGTCTGCTCGTCGGTGGCATGGAGCGGGTCTTCGAGATCGGCCGCGTCTATCGCAACGAGGGGATCAGCCCCAAGCACAACCCCGAGTTCACGATGATGGAGGCCTACGAGGCCTACGGCGACTACAACTCGATGATGGACCTGACCGAGGCCCTGATCCTGGGGGCCATCGAGGCCGTCGGCGGCGGACCGGTGCGGACCTGGGGCGAGCATACGGTCGACTTCACCGCTCCCTGGCCGCGCCGGACCTACGGCAGCCTCTTCGCCGAGCATGCCGGCGTCGCCATGAGCGACCGCGCCGGGGTGACCGCCAAGGCCGAGGAACTGGGCCTGAAGACGGCCGGCAAGGACCACGACCTGGTCGTCAGCGAGATCTTCGAGCAGGTGGTCGAGGACGCCCTCGGGGGCCCGATCTTCGTGACCGACTACCCCGCGGCGATCTGCCCTCTGACGAAGCGCAAGGCGTCGGACCCGTCGGTCGCCGAGCGGTTCGAGCTGTTCGTGCACGGCATGGAGCTGGCCAACGCCTACACCGAGCTGAACGACCCGATGCTCCAGCAGGAGCTGTTCACCAAGCAACTGGCCGGGCAGAAGGAGGAAGACTCGATGTCCAAGATGGACGACGACTTCGTCCGCGCCCTGAAGCACGCGATGCCGCCGGCGGGGGGCCTGGGGATCGGCATGGACCGACTCTGCATGCTCCTGCTGGACAAGTCGAGCATCCGCGACGTGGTCCTCTTCCCGCTGATGCGTCCCGCCCCGCCGGGCGCCTGACGCCCCGATTATTGCCCGCGCAGCCCCAGGCCGAAACCGAAGAACGAGGGACCGCAAGGACGCGCCCATGTTCAAATATTTCCTCTGCTGGCGTTATCTCCAGACCCGCTACATCGCCCTGGCCAGCGTGGTCAGCGTGATGCTCGGCGTGGCCACCATGATCGTCGTCAACTCGGTGATGGCCGGGTTCGCCGAGAAGATGCAGACTCGCCTGCACGGCGTCCTCTCCGACGTCATCGTCGAATCGATGGACATGGACGGCTTCTCGGACCATGAAGAGGTCCGCGCCCGGATCGACGAGGTCGCCGGCCGCAAGATCAAGGCCATGGCCGCGACCATGGAGACCGTCGGCGTGATGAAGTTCGAGATCGGCGGCGGCCAGCCGATCAGCCGGCCGGTGCAGATCATCGGCATCAAGCCCCTGGAACGCGCGGGCACCGGCGACTTCGCCGAGTTCCTCGTCGACGACAAGGGCAAGTCGATCGAGCCGAACTTCAAGGTCTCGGAAGAGTTCCGGATGGCCCACTCGCCGGCCGGGATGGTCCTGATGGACGAGCCCGACGACGAGCTCTTCGCCAACGACCTCCGCGAGCAGGCCCGCGAGCAGGTGCCCGACTTCGGCGCCATCGTCGGCTACGCCCTGGCGTCGATCCGCCCGCCCGGCTCGGACAAGGACCTGATCATCCTGCCCCCCGGGTCGAAGATTAACCTGGTCTTTCCCGCCTCGGGCAACAAGCCGAAACCCGGGTACGACTCCTACCCCGTGCTCGGCTACTTCAAGTGCGGCATGAGCGAGTACGACTCGCAGCACGTCTACGTCCCGCTTGAACAGCTCCAGTACATGCGTCTACTGGGCGACGGCAAGGGGAACGGCACGGTCAACCAGATCCAGATCAAGGCGATGCCGGGGGCCGATCTCGACGAGCTGTCGATGACCATCCAGGTCGCCCTGGAGCGTTTGCGCCCGGGCTATTTCCGGGTCTCTACCTGGGAGCAGAAACAGGGGCCGTTGCTGGCGGCCGTGGCCGTCGAGCAGGGGATCTTGAACCTGCTGCTCTTCTTCATCATCGCCGTGGCGGGCTTCGGCATCCTGGCCATCTTCTCAATGATCGTCGTGGAGAAGACCCGCGACATCGGCGTGATGAAGGCGCTTGGGGCGAGCACCGCTGGCGTCCGCCAGATCTTCCTCTTCTACGGCCTGCTTCTGGGCGCGGTCGGCAGCGGCGTGGGGATGGTCGGCGGGCTCCTGTTCGTCCGGTACATCAACCCGATCGAGGGCCTGCTCAGCAAGGTGATGGGGCGCAAGGTCTTCGACGACTCGATCTACTACTTCAACGAGATCCCGACCCTGGTCCGGTACCCGACGGTGCTCTGGATCGTCGGCGGGGCGATGTTCATCGCCGTGGCCGCCAGCGTCTGGCCGGCTCAGCGGGCCGCCAAGCTGCACCCGGTCCAGGCCCTCCGGTTCGAATGACGCCACCGAGGCGCCCCGACGCCGTGGCGCCCTCGACCCGACCGAACGATCGCCCCACCACCCTCAACCCGCACGGGAGCCAGTCAAGGATGACCAAGACCCACCTGTCGGCCACCGGACTGCGCAAGGCCTATCGCAAGGGCAAGGTCGAGCTGCCCGTCCTCCGCGGCGTCGACTTCGAGGTCGAGCACGGCGAACTGGTCGCCATCGTCGGCCAGAGCGGCTCGGGCAAGAGCACGCTCCTGCACCTGATGGGGCTGCTGGACGCCCCCGACAAGGGATGCGTCGAGCTCGACGGCAATCGGATCGACGACCTGCCCGACCGCCGACGCGACCTGATCCGCAACCAGACCTTCGGCTTCATCTTCCAGTTCTACCACCTGATGCCCGAACTCTCGGCGCTGGAAAACGTCATCCTGCCGCACATGATCCGCCACGGCTTCATGGGCTACCTCTCCCGGCGGAAGCAGATCAAGGCGCAGGCGACCGAGATCTTGGAGCGCGTGGGGCTGGGCCACCGGCTCTCTCACAGGCCCGCCGAGCTCTCCGGCGGCGAGATCCAGCGGGCGGCCATCGCGCGGGCCCTGTGCTCGTCCCCGGAGATTGTCCTGGCCGACGAGCCGACCGGAAACCTCGACGCCGCGACCGGTCAGGGGGTGCTGGACCTGCTGCGCGACTTGAACCGCGAGCGAGGGCTTACTATGATACTCGTCACTCACGACCTTCAAATCGCCCAGCAGGCCGACCGCATCGTCCGGCTCGCCGAGGGCCGGATCGAAGAGTTTGCCCCGGTCCTTGCCTGAACTTCAGGGAACGGGGCGACTTCCGGCCAGATCGGGCCGGCCAATCCGGATCGTTCGGCAAGACGCGAGGTGGCGAGCCGCGGGCGCGACGAGTATAGCGGGGGCCCGCCAAGGCGGCGGATGCCCCCCCGTCGAGTTGCCCGCCGGAGCCCGATTCGGATGAGCCTCAAGGTTTACATCGGCGGCAAGCTGTACGACAAGGCCGACGCCAAGATCAGCGTCTACGACCACGGCCTGCTCTACGGCGACGGAGTCTTCGAAGGCATTCGCGCCTACGCCGGCAAGGTCTTCCGCATGGAAGACCACGTCGACCGCCTCTATGACTCGGCCAAGGCCATCCACCTGGTCATCCCCATGACCAAGCAGGACATGGCCGAGGCCATCGTCAGCACGCTGAAGGTCAACAACCTCGTCGACGCCTACATCCGCCTGGTGATCACCCGCGGTGCGGGCAGCCTCGGGCTCGACCCCAGGCGCACCACCGACCCCCAGATCATCATCATCGCCGACGCCATCAGCCTCTATCCCCCGGAGCTGTATGAGCACGGCCTGAAGATCATCACCGCCGGCACACCGCGCAACCTGCCGGCGGCGCTCAACCCCCGGGTCAAGTCGCTGAACTACCTGAACAACATCATGGCCAAGATCGAGGGGACCAACGCCGGCTGCCTGGAAGCCCTGATGCTCAACCACAAGGGCGAGGTGGCCGAGTGCACCGGCGATAATATCTTCATCGTCAAGAAGGGCGAGGTTCATACCCCATCGGTCGCGTCGGGTATTCTCGAGGGGATCACCCGCGCCGCGGTCCTCGACCTGGCGCGAGAGGCCGGCCTGCCCGTCTTCGAACGAATCATGGACCGGCACGACATCTACACCGCCGACGAGTGCTTCCTGACCGGCACCGCCGCCGAGGTCATCCCCGTCGTCGAGTGCGACGCCCGCCCAATCGGCGACGGCATCCCCGGCCCCATCACCCGCGACCTCCTGAAGCGGTTCCACGCTTTGGTCCGCGGCCACGCCTGATCGCCGGGCCTGGCCAACGGCCCGGCCCGCAACGACGCGGGCCGGGCGACCCGCCGCCTCCCCCGACGCGAGGTTCGCCGACCATGATCGAGGTCAAGAAGATCCTGGCCCCCACGGACTTCAGCGAGCACGCGCGGGGCGCGGTCAAATGGGCCTGCCTGCTCGCCGAGAAGTTCGGCGCCGAGTTGCACCTGCTCCACGTCCTGCCCGAGGCCATCCCCGCCGGCCCCGACCTGATGCTCGCGCCCTCCGTTCCGCCCGACTTCTACGGCGAGTCGGAGGCCCGCGCCAATGAGGCCCTGCACAAGGTCATCGACCCCACCTGGGCCAATGTCCCCGGCGTTGCCATCTCCGTCCGCTGGGGTTCCGCCGTGGAGGGGGTCACCGACTACGCCGCTCAGCAAGGAATCGACCTCATCGTCGTCGCCACCCACGGCCGGACCGGCCTGAGCCACGTCCTGCTCGGCTCCGTCGCCGAGCGAATCGTCCGAGAAGCCCCCTGCCCGGTCCTCACCATCCGCATGAAGTAAGTCGTCGAGGCCGGGCCCGGACCATCCAAGGAGGCAGACGCCATGCAGCTTTCCAAGGCCGCTTCGGTGCAGCCGTCCAGGATCCGGGCCATCGCCGCCCTGGCCGACATCCACCCGGGCACCCTCCGCCTGTTCGTCGGCGAGGACACGCTCCCCACCCCCGACTTCATCAAGGCCGCCGCGCACCGGGCCATCGACGAGAACCGGACCTACTACACCCCCAACGCGGGCTATCCCGAGGTCCGCAGGGCCGTCGCCAATCGTCTGCTCGACCTGCACGGGGTGGAGGTCGACCCGACCCGGCAGGTGGTCGTCACGGCCAGCGGGATGAACGCGATCCTGCTGACGGTTCAGGCCGTGGTCGGCGCGGGCCAGTCGGCCATCGTGCTAACTCCGCTCTGGCCCAATATCACCGCAGCCATCCGCGTGGCCGGCGCCGATGCGATCGAGGTCCCGCTCGCGTTCGCGCCCGAGGGCTATTCGCTCGACTTCGACCGGCTTGAAGCCGCCGTGCGGCCCGACACGCGGATGCTGGCTCTGGCCAGCCCCGGCAACCCGACCGGCTGGACCGCGACGGCCGATGACTGGGCCAAGCTGATCGAGTTCTGCGAGCGCCACGACCTCTGGCTGATGGCCGACGGCGTCTACGAGCGAATCATCTTTGACGGCCGGGTTGCCCCCAGCCCGCTGGCCTGGCCCGAGGGTCGCAAACGCACGATCGTCACGCAGAGCCTCTCCAAGGCCTACCGGATGACCGGCTGGCGGCTGGGATACTCGATCTCCCCGCCCGAGATCGCACGGGTGATGACCGACCTTCAGGAGTTCGTCGTCAGCAACGCCCCGGGCATCATCCAGGAGGCCGCACGAGTCGCCCTGGACGACGGAGAACCCTTCATCGCCGAGGCCCAGGCCCGCTACACCAGGCACTTCCGCCTGACCGTCGACCGCCTGAAGGGCATCGAAGGCCTGACCTTGCCGATCCCGACGGGCGCCTTCTACGTCTTCCCCAGGCTCGAAGGGCTCACCGACTCGTTCGACTTCTGCGAGCGCCTGGTCCGCGAGCGCCTGGTCGGGATCGCCCCGGGATGTGCCTTCGGGATCGGCGGCGAGGGCCACGTCCGGATCTGCTTCGCCGTGGACGAGGCCACGCTGCTTGAGGCCCTCGACCGGTTCGAAGCCGGCTGGCTCGCGTACCGAGCGGGCCTCTACTCGAACTCGATCAAGGGGACATAACGCCGCAGCTTGGGCGTGAGCGCATCGGCCAGCGCGACGGGCTCGGGGAAGAGATTCCCGGGCCCGCCCGAGATCGCGAAGGCCATCGCCTCCTGGCCCAGATTCACCCGCAAGACCCCCAGCGGCACAGCCCGCCTCTTGGGAATCTTCTCGAACGCCGCGTGCAAGATCGCGTCGTCTTCCGGGCCGATCGGCTCTGGGGTCAGCTGGATGACCGTCATGGCCAGCGCCACGGCACGCTCGCCGGAGGCCCGCCAGGGTGCGAACGGGAACCGGCCGTTTGCCGCCAGGCTCAGGCGATTCAGCATCGCCCGGTGCCCCTCGGCGGTGCCCGCCAGGTCGAAAGGCTGGCGGACCACCGCGACGACCGACAGGGCCTGGCCCAGCACCGGGAACCAGTGCAGACGGACCGGCCGGCGGTAGTAGCGCAAAACGTCCAGCGCCGGCTCGCGGTATTCCTCGCCGTCCTCGGGCTTGCTGCCCATTTCGACGAGGATCGGGTCGATCAGGTCGAACAGGTCGGCCTCGGTCATCCGCGTTTCGCCTCGGCACGCCTGGCCAGCCGGGCAACTTGCCGGGTCTCGGCCGCCTCGTCGCGCCTGCGGTCGGCCTCGGTCTCCGACACAAGCGGCGGGACGACCTGGGGCGTCCCCCCCTCGTCGAACGAGACGTAGAGGGCGTACCCTTCGGCCACTTTACGCCGCCCGGCCCGGGCCAGCGGCTCGGCGAAGACCTCGATGCGGGCCTCGGCAGACGTCCGGCCCACCCAGGTCACCTCGGCCTGCAAATCCAGGCGTTCGCCGATGACGACCGGGGCCAGGAAGATCAGGGAGTCGATGGCCGCGGTGGCCACCTTCCCGCTGCCGACGTGGCGGATCACCGCGAGGGCCCCGCACTCATCGGCCAGGTGGAGGATGACGCCGCCGTGCAGCGACCCGAAGACGTTGGCCTGCTTCGGGTCGGTCCAGATCGCCAGGCTCGACCGCGACTCCGACGCAGGCCGGGCAGATGGATAAGTCATGACGCGAGTCGGTCCCTGACGGCGGGGCGGTTCAAGTCGGGACGGGGCGAGGGAACCTCGGCGGGCACCCGACTCCCCCGAAGGGTCGGCCCGCCATCATACTCGCCCGACCCGTCCCGTGGAACCGCCCCGGAGGACCGACCCTCCGGCCTCAGCCGTGCATCGGCGGGCGAACGCCCGAGATGCTCACGACCGAAGACATCCCGTCCAGCGCCGAGAGCTGGTCGATCGGCACGTAGCCCTCGATGACCTTGAGCCTCGCATCAATCGACTGAACCTGGAAGTTGATGGCGGAAAGGCTGGCCGCCACCGCCTTGGCGTCGCCCGTGACGCGCACGTCGACGAGCACCGACGTGCCCCTGACCTTCAGGCCCGAGGTGGAGCCGTCGAAGGCGATCTCGCTGCCTCCCTTGAGGTACGCCTGGTACTTGTCATAGAGCGTATTCAGGGCCGAGTTCGCCTTGGTCAGGGCGGTGGCCGTCTGGCCGGAATCGGGCTGCGGGACAGTCACGGCAGGAGCTCCACCGACGGGAACCGCGACGGCCAGCCCGGCGGGCGTGACGGCACGCGCGGAGGCAAGCCTCGCGGCGAAGGAGGCCGCCTGCCTCTCCATCACGACCTTGGCCGCGGCCACCGCCCGGCTGAAATTCGTGTTGTACATCCGGGGGGCGGGTTTGGACTTGGGCGGAGCGACGACGGCCGCCTGCGTGTGGAGACGGGCAGCCCGCACCGACGCGGCGTACAGGGCCTGCAAGGTGATGGAGGCCTGCGATGGCGTCTCGCGACGTTCGAGGGCCTCGACGGAGGCAACCAGGCTCGGGCGTCGGCGGGTGCGAGGGTCGCTCATGAGGTGATCTCCGGCGCGGCGTGTGGGCGACGCGCCCACGGCCCGGGGGGCGTGGGTCTGACGGATGCCGCGTTGCCCTTCATGGTGATCTAAGAATGTAGGCCCATCCCCCCCGCCGCGCCAAGGCCCCGCTGTCCGAGGGCCGGGCCCCGCCTTATGCTGGTCACCCCGCGTGGTCGTGGCCAACACGGCGAAGCACCCCGGGCCATGCCCGAACGGCCCAGCTCTCCTACTGATCAAGGCGACCGACTGATGGCGACGATCGTGCTGACAGACACAGCCCGGGGCATCCGGGTCGAGTCCCTTCACCTCTCACCCGGCGTTGGCGGCCTGCCCGGATGGGACGCCGGCTCGCTGACCAAGAGGACACTCCGAGGCGGGAAGTCCGACGGCGTCGACCTCGTCGAGGTCGACAGCGGCAGCCTCCGCCTGGCCATCCTCCCCACCCGGGGCATGGGGCTCTGGAAGGGGAGCTATCGCGGAGACTCACTCGGCTGGAAGTCGCCCATCACCGACGGCCCGGTCCACCCCGGCCTGGTCAACCTCGCGGGACTCGGCGGTCTGGGCTGGCTCGATGGCTTCGACGAGCTAATGGTGCGCTGCGGACTGGAGAGCGTGGGGCCTCCCTTCGCCGACGGCCCGTTCCAGCAGACCCTCCACGGCCGGATCGCCAATCTCCCGGCGCACTATTTAGCCGTCCACGTCGACGAGCAGTCACCGCATGACCTGGTCGTCGAGGGCCACGTCGACGAGTCTCGCCTGTTCGGCCCCAGGCTCCGCATGAAGACGACCGTCACGTTCAGGCCCGGGACAAATCGGGTGACGGTGCGCGACGAGTTCATCAACCTGAAGGACACCCCCGGCGAGCTTGAAGTGCTCTACCACTGGAATTTCGGCCCGCCCCACCTGGAGGAAGGGAGCCGCCTGGTCGCACCGATCCGGGCCCTGGCCCCGCGCGACGCGACCTCCGAGAAGGGCCTGGCCGACTACGAAACCTACGGCCCGCCCACCGCAGGATTCGCCGAGGAGGCCTTCTTCCTGAAGCTGCACTCCGCCGGGCCCGATGGCCGGACCCTGGCCATGCTGCGCAACAAAGGCGGCGACAAGGGCATCGCCTTGCGCTTCTCGCATGCGGAAATGCCGACCTTCACCGTCTGGAAGAACACAGGCCCGCTGGCCGACGGCTACGTGACCGGCCTGGAGCCTGGGACCAACTTCCCCAACCCCAAGCCCCATGAGCGCGAGAAGGGCCGGATCATGACGCTGGCCCCGGGCCAGTCGCACGTCGCCGAGACCGTCCTCGAAGTCCTCGACACGGCCGAGGCCGTCGCCCGGATCGCCGCCGAGGTCGCCGCCCTCCAGACGAAGGGCGAGCCGGTCGTCTACCCGCACCCGACCGAGTCGATCCACTCGGCCTGATCCGATCCGCTGCCCCCCGAAACGACCGAGGGCCGGCGACCCGTGACAGGTCGCCGGCCCTCGGTGCGTTCGACTTCGATCTCGTCTCAGCGACCGCGGCGAGCCGGGGGCTGCGGCGCGGGCAGGAGGCGGATCTCGGCGTTGTCGGCGTCGTAGGAGTCGATCTGGAGGAACTCCGCCGGGGCGTCCTCCTGGGGACGGATGAAGATCAGCATATCCCCGTCGGTCTCCAGCGCGTTGATCTCCTTGCGCTTGCGGTTGTTCAGGTACGTCGAGACGTCGGGATTGACCGTGATGTTGATCCGGCGAATGTCCTGCCTCTGCGAGGCCAGGGCCAGCAGCCGCATCACGTCGATGGACATGCTCTCGACGGTCTTCACCACGCCGGCGCCCGAGCAGTGCCCGCAGTCTTCGTAGACCGACCGCTTCAGGCTGGGCCTGATGCGCTGACGGGTCATCTCGATGATGCCGAAGGGGCTCATCCGCGCGATCTTGGTGCGAGCCCGGTCACGCTTGATCGCGTCACGCAAGGCCCGCTCGACTCCCCGGCGACTGCGCTCGTCACGCATGTCGATGAAGTCGTTGCAGATCACACCGCCAAGGTCACGCAGGCGGAGTTGGCGGGCGATCTCCTTGGCGGCACGCAGGTTCATCTCGTACGCCGTGCGCTCGGCATCGTTCTCGACCCGGAAGTTGCCCGAGTTCACGTCGATGGCGACCAGGGCCTCGGTCGGGTCGATGACGATCGATCCGCCCTCGGGCAGGGGCACCACGCGGCGCTGGATCTTGGCGATCTCGTCCTCGATGCCGTACTTGTGGAAGAGCGGCACCTTGTCGGAGTAGAGCTTCAGTCGATCGGCGTAGCGCGGCATGACGACCCGGAGGAACTCGTGGGCGCGTTCGAACGCGGCCGGCTCGTCGATCCAGATCGTGTCGATCTCGGAGTTGAAGATGTCGCGGATGGTCCGCGTGATCATGTCGGATTCTTGGTAGATGACGGCCGGCGTGCGGGACTTCTTGATCCGGCGGAGGATCACCTTCCAGAGGCGGAGCAGGTACGCCAGGTCGCGGGCAAGCTCGCGCTTGGTCCGGTCGAGCCCGGCGGTCCGGACGATGAAGCCGAGCCCCTTGGGCGGGTTCAGCTCGGTCATGATCTCGCGGAGCTTGCGGCGCTGGCCCTCGTCGGCGATCTTGCGCGAGACGCCCACGCGGTTCAGCCCTGGCATCAGCACCAGGTAGCGGCCGGGGATGCTGATGTAGGTCGAGAGGGTCGGCCCCTTGGTGCCGATGCTCTCCTTGATGACCTGCACGAGCACCTCGTCGCCCCTGCGGAAGATGTCCTGGAGCGGCGGCTTGTCGCTGGAACGGCCGCGTGCGGGGCGGCCGCCGGGGCCGGGGGCGCCTCGGTCGCCGCCGCGCGGGCGGGCCTCGACGGTGCCGCGAAGGCCCATCTCCAGCTCCAGCTCGGCGATCTCCTCGATCTCGCGGCGGATCTCCTCCTCGAGCTCGGGGTCGATCTCGTCGTCGGGCGACGCCACGGCGGCGACGTCGACCTCGTCGTCGAGCAGCAGGTCGTCATCCTCGTCATCGATCGGCAGGTCGTCGTCGAACTCGAAGTCGTCGGGCGAGGGCGCGACGCCGCGGGTGATGACCGGCGGGCGGTCTTCACTCAGGTCGTCGTCCCCTTCCAGGTCCAGGTCGAGGTCGGCGTCCTCGTCGTCGCCCCTCGAGACGGCGGGCGTCTCGCGCTCGTCGCGGGGCCGCTCGCGGCGACGTCCGCGGCGGCGACGGCGGCGGCGTCCGGCCTCGCCGCGATCGCCCCCGGCCTCATCGGTCCCTTCGCGGTCCTCGTCCCCCTCGGCCAGGGGACCTTCGGGCAGCTCGACATCCTGCTCGGCCCAGCCGCCAAACGGCGGGGGGGCCGGCTCGAAGGCGGGCTCGGGCGGGCGGGCCGATCGCATGCTGCGCGGGACGTAGCCGGGCTCGCCGGCGCGGTCGCTCAGCTTGCGGGCCGCCTCGCGATCACGATCGCGGTCACGATCGCGGCCACCGCGTTCGCGGGGCCGTTCGGGCTCAGGGGGGCGGACACGGGCGGGGGCGGCCGGCGTGTGGATCTCTTCGATCCGTTCGGCGGCAGGGGGCAGGCCGGCAGGCCTGGCCCGCTCGGGCAATGCCTCGCGCTCGCCGCCACGGGAGCGGATGGCGTCGCGGCCTCCCCTGCGACGAGGCTCGCGCGGTTCACGCGGCTCGGCGGGAAGCTCCGCTTCTTCGAAGGCCGGCTCGGTCGAGAACTCGGGCAGCGGGCGGACTTCCTCTTCATGCTCGGGCAGGGGCGCCGAACGGCCACGGCCACGGCCACGGCCGCGTCGGGGCTCGCGAGACGAAGCGGGAGCCTCGGGCTGGTCGCGATCCTCGGGCGTGTGGGACGCCTCGCGCACCGGCCGGGGGCGGAGCATCTCCTCGATCTCGGGGTCGATCGTCCGGGACGAGGGAGGAGGGGTGGCGGGCGCCTCGGGCCTGTTGCGGTTGGTCCGGCTCGGCGGCAGGTCGGCCTCGGACGGCTCGGGCTCGCGCCTGAAGGTCCGGCTCGGCGGCAGGTCGGCCTCGGACGGCTCGGGCGGGCGAGGGGCACGGGCGCGTGCGGGCGCCTGCGGCTCGGGCTCGCGGTCGGGCGTGGGCACCGGCGGCGGAGTTGGCCGAGGCTCGCGGGCCTGGGGCCGGCTGCGGGGGGTGCCGCGAGACCACGACGGGATCGGCTCCGGCTCTTCGAATGCCGGCGGCTCGACGCGTTCGGGCTCAACGACCGGGGCAGTCGTGGCGGCCACGGGCGGGGCGGCCGGGGCCTGCGGCGGGGGCGGGGGCTGGAGCGGCCGGGCCGTCGGCGTCCATTCGTCGTCGACGAGCCCCTCGCCAAATCGGCGGACCTCGGAGCGGTCGGGCCGGCGGCGGTCGGAGCGGTCGGGCCGGTCGCGATCGCGGCCGCGGGGCCGGTCGCCCCGGGGTCGCTCGCCGCGCGGGCGTTCTTCGCGGGGCCGCTCTTCGGG
Source organism: Isosphaeraceae bacterium EP7 (assembly GCA_038400315.1). Taxonomy (NCBI): domain Bacteria; kingdom Pseudomonadati; phylum Planctomycetota; class Planctomycetia; order Isosphaerales; family Isosphaeraceae; genus Kueselia; species Kueselia aquadivae. The sequence goes on along the minus strand of CP151667.1, from coordinate 3,669,342 downwards.
CAGAGGAGTGCCGTAGGGGGGGCGTTCCTCGACCCGGCCGGCGAGTCGATCTTCGGCCTCGCGGTCGCGCCTGGGCTCGCGGGACGGCGGCGGGGCGGGGGCGTCGTCGTCGAGCCGGCGATAATACTGGGGCTCGACGTCGGAGACGTGGAGGAAGCCGTTGCGGCCCACGGAGAAATCGACGAACGCCGCCTGGATGGCCGGCTCGAGGTTGACGATCTTGCCTTTATAGATGTTGCCCGTGAAGCTCTCGAGGCTGGTCCGCTCGACGTAGAGCTCTTCGAGCACACCGTCCTCGACGATGGCGATCCGGCATTCCTCCGGCTGGAGGACGTTGATGAGCATTTCTTTCTTCATGCGATCGATCTTTCTGGCACGATCGGGTTGATCTCGTGGCGGTTAAGGGCGGTTCTCCGCGTCCACGGCCCGGCCCCCGGCGACGATGAGCGTCGGGGGGGGCTCGCCGGCGGCGCTTGGCGGCGCCGGCTTCGGGGGGGCGGGCGGAGTCGGCCCGGACTCGGTGGGTGGCGCGAGGTCCATGTCGGTGCGGACCAGCACGCCGCCGGACCCTAGCAGGTCGCGCAGGCCGAGGGCGTCAAGCACCTCCTCGGGCCGAGCGGAGCCGCTGGGGGTCATCTTCAGGTGGATCTGGAGGGTCCCCTCGGGGTCGAGCTCGGCCCCGAGGACGAACGGTCGGAGGTCGGCCTCGATGTCGCGATCGGGCCTGCGGCGCACGAACGGCCAGCGGTCGCTGGCCAGCAGAACTTCGACCGACCGCGCGGCGACCTCGCGGCGATCGGCGGGGACTTGCAGCTCATAGCGAACTGAGGAGATCTGGACGGCCTTGCCGATAGGCACGTCCTGGGCCTCGAACCATTCGAGTCCGTCGGGGCTCTCCGAGGCGAGCAGCTCGCGCACCCGGTCTGCCCCCAGGGGCTCTTCCAGGTCGATGTCGACCACTTCGCGGCGGCCCTCGATGCCCAGGGCCAGGGCCAGGGCGAAGGCGATCTTCGGCCGGGGGTTGAATCCCTTCGACTGGGCCACCGGCAAGCCGGCGCGGCGCACCAGGCGCTCCAGGCAGCGCATCAGGTCATGATGGCTGACCAGGCGGAGGTCGCCTTGCTTGGCGAATCGGAGTCGCACCCGACTGAGGACCGACATGGGCGGCTTCCAGGGCCCCGCGGCGTCGCGATCGGTCGCGTCGCCCGGGGCGTGTCTCTTCTACAGGGGAGGCCGGGCCCCGCGCGGGGGCGGGTCGTCGGCCGGGGGGAGTCGCGCCCGCCGGCGTCGCGGCCGGGCCCGGCCGTTCGCGGCGGGGGCCCGGGGGTTCCCGGGGCGGGGGCGTCACGTGGTTGAAAAAGGGCAATCGATCCGGGCCGGCGTCCCTTCGGGTCGCGGGGCCTCCTCGCGAGGCGGCAATACGGGTCAGGCTCCTCGGCCGGTGGGTAGGTCCAGGTCGGGGGAGACGGCCGGGTACGACGAAGACGAAGGGGGCTGCGGGCTCGCCGCCAGCGTCGAGCCCAGCGAGGCGCGGAGCAGGACGTTCACCGCCTGCGCCGTGTCCTGGTCCAGGGCGCGGAGCGCCAGCGCCCGGGCCTCGTTCATTCGCAATCCGCGGACCACTCGCTTGACCTCGGGCAGTTGGTGCGGCGGCATGCTCAGGTGGCCCACGCCCAGGCCCAGCAGCACGGTCGTGTACAGCGGGTCGCCTCCCATCGCTCCGCAAACGGTCACGTCCAGGCCGCGACGGCGGGCGGCCTCCACGACCATCGCGATCAGCCGGAGCACGGCGGGGTCGGACGCCGAGTACAGGTCGGCCACGGTCTCGTCGGTCCGATCGACGGCCAGGGCGTACTGGATCAGGTCGTTCGTGCCGATCGAGAAGAAGTCTACCTCCTCGGCCATCTTGTCCGCCATCACGACGGCCGCGGGCACCTCGATCATGATCCCCAGCGGGAGGTCGGCGCGGGCCGGCACCCCCTCCGCGGCGAGCTCGACGGCCACGCTGTTGAGCAACGCCCGGGCCTGGCGGAACTCGGTCAGGGTGGTCACCATCGGCAGCATGATCCGCACGTCGCCCAGCGCCGCGGCCCGGAGGATGGCGCGGAGCTGGGGCCGGAACAGCTCGGGCTCGCGCAGCGAGAGGCGCAGGCTGCGCAGGCCCAGGGCCGGGTGACGGGCGTGCCCTCCGGGGTCTCCCCCCTGCCCGGCACGGAACCGGGCGACTTTGTCGGCCCCCAGGTCCAGGGTCCTGATCGTGACGGGCCGCCCCTGCATCGACCGGACCACCGCCTCATAATTAACGTACTGTTCTTCCTCGGTGGGGGGTCGCTCGGCGTTCAGGTAGAGGAAGTCGGTCCGGTAGAGGCCGATCCCCTCGGCGCCACGCGTCAGGCAGGCGTCGGCCTCGGCGGGGAACTCGATGTTACCGACGAGGTGGACCACGTGGCCGTCGAGCGTCTCGGCCGGCAGGTCGGACAGTCGGGTCAGCCGCTCGAACCGGGCGGCGCGTTCGGCGGCGGCCCGCCGATATCGGCCCAGGGTCTCCGCGTCGGGGTCGAGCACGACGAGGCCCTCGTCACCGTCGATGATCGCGGAATGCGACGCTTGGGCGCGGTCGAGGAAGCGCCCGAGCCCGACCACGGCGGGGATCTCCAGCGCCGCGGCGACGATGGCGGTGTGGCTGGCCATCCCGCCCGCCTCGGTGGCGAAGCCCAGGACCAGGGTCGGGTCCAGCTCGGCCGTCTCGCTGGGGGACAGGTCGTGGGTGAGCACCAGGCCCGGCTGGCCAAGGTTCGCGTGCAGCGGGCCGGCGCCGCGGCCGGAAAGGTGGTCCAGGATGCGCCGCTGGATATCGCGGACGTCGGCGGCGCGAGCGGCCAGGTGGCGGTCGCTGAGCGATTCGAGCCGGGCCGCGTAGCCGTCGAGGATCGAGTCGACGGCGTGCTCGGCGTCGACCTGATCGCGGCGGATCCGGGCCTCGGCCTCGTTCCTCAGGACGGGGTCGTCGATCATCCGGGCGTGCGCGGCGAGGATGTCGGCATATTGCGGGCCGATCCGTTGCCTGGCGTCGGTCTCGGCGGCCCGGGCCTCGGCCAGGGCTGCGGCGAGGCCGCGCCCCAGCCTGGCAATCTCGTCGGCGACGGCCCCGACGTCGATCGGCCGACGGGGGGGGCGGAGGCCCCGCGGGCCCAGGACGAGGGCCGGGCCGATGGCGATTCCCGGGCTGACGGCGACCCCTCGGAGGATCTGCATCGATTGCGGCTTCGACGTAGGGACGCGGCAAGAGCCGAGCCGGGCCGCCGCGCCCCGCTCGGTCGGGGCAAGTGCGGGGGCGGGGGACTCGCGGACTCTCTCGCTCGGGGCGCGGGCGGCCGCCGTGAGGGCGGCCACGGGCCTCATGAGGCGGCGTCCTTGTCGCTGCCCTCCTCGGGCTCGTGGAATCGGGCCGAGATCAGATCCGCCAGCGCATCGACGGCGGCCTGGGCGTCGGCGCCCCGGGCGACCAGCTCGATCTGGGTGCCACACTCGGCGGCCAGACTGGTCAAGTCTAGGATACTCTTCCCGTTGAACTGAGTCCCCTGATAAATCACGAGGATCTCGGACTGGTATTGATGCGCCAGCCGCACGAACTTGTCGGCCGGCCTGAGGTGCAGGCCGTACTCGTTGATGATCTCGACCTGGCGGCTGGCGACGGGGTCGTCGTGGCTCATCGGCGGCTCGATCGGCCTGGGATGGTTGGCGCGGCGTTGATCACCCGGCGGGGGACCCCCGCCGGGCCCGGAGCCGGAGGTCACGGCGAGCCTAGATCGATCTCGTCGAGCAGGTCGATCACGTCTTCTTTGGTCTTCGCATTCCGCAAGAAGCTGACGAACCGCTCGTCCTTCAGGTGCCTCGAGATGTTCTCGAGCGCCCGCAGGTGGTCGCCCGGCATGTTCGGCGGCGAGACGAGCAGGAACAGGATATCGACCGGGTCGCCGTCGAGGGCGGCGAAGTCGACCCCGCGACGCGACAGGGCCACCGTCCCCACGAGACGATCGACGGTCGGGTGCCTCGTGTGGGGAACCGCCACGCCCTGGCCGATTCCGGTGGAGCCGAGTTCCTCGCGGCTGAGGATCGCCCTGGAGACGCTATCCAGGTCGGCCGCCCCGATCCGCCCGGCCTCGTGCAGGCTCTGGACGATCTCGCGGATGGCGGCCTCTTTGGAGGTCGCCTGCAGGTCCACCAAGATCGCCTCGCGGACGACGAAATCCGAAAGCTTCATCCTACCCTCCCCGTCGCCTCGTAGGGCCGAATCGCCCCCGAGACGTCGCTCGCATCGGCCCGCCGCACGCCGAGAGGGGCGGCCGGGACGACACGTCGCGTGTAGAACTTCCCGGCTCCATCCCGACGCGGGAGGCACCGGGCACTGCCGGAGGGGCGTCGCCCTCGGCCCGCACGCTCGTCACACCGAGCTGGGAGGATCCGACAGCTCGGCCTCGGACGTGGCTTCGGACTCGGACGCAGCGGCGTCGGCCTCTTCGGCCTCGGCGGCCGCGTCGGCCAGGGCCACGTCGCCCTTATGGTTCTGGAGTCGTTCTTTGTATTTGCGTAGCTGGTTCTCGATCTTGTGGACACACTGGTCCATCGCCGCCTCGGGCGTTGGCGCCTCTTCGTGCGCCACGAAGTCGTGCTTGTGCTCGGCCGAGCAGAGGATTTCGATGTTCCAGGAATGCTTCCCCTGGTCGACGGCCACCTCGATCTCCATCAAGCGACCGAAGTATTTCGGCAGCTTCTCGGCCTTCTCGCGGAGATGGGCGAGCTGGCCCGGGGTCAGGCTACCGTGGCGTGTCGAGATCTCGATGTGCACCCATCCGCTCCTTGTCTGCGACTGCGCCGCACCGCGATTGCACCGGGGTTTCAAGGCCCTGTGTGATTCAAAGACTACCCCCCCGGCGACACCCCGGTCAAGGGGCCGACGCCCCCCCGGCCGGCGATTCGGCGGCCCGCCCCGGCCCTATCGCAACCGCCGCCGTTGCCGTATCTTCGACGCCCCTCGCCGGCCCGACCAGGGCCGGCTGGCCCGACCGCCGATGCCCCCCAGAAACCGGGAGCGACCCGCCCGTGTGGACGCAGAACTACGACCCGTTCGGGCTCTGGCCCCTCTCAACCCTGGCCGCGGCGCTGCCGGTGCTGGTCTTGCTAGGCCTGCTGGCCTGGGGCCACCTCCCCGCCTGGAAGGCCGCCCTCGCTGGGCTCATGACCGCCGCCGCACTGGCCGTCGGTGCCTTCGGAATGCCGCCACAGATGGCACTGGCCAGCGCCGGGGTCGGCCTGGTCTTTGCCCTATTCCGCATCGTCTGGCTTATTATCGCGGCCGTGTTTCTCTATGACATCGCCGTGGCAACCGGCCAGTTCGCGGTGATGGAGTCGTCCATCGCGGGACTCTCCGGCGACCGGCGGATTCAGGCGGTCCTGGTCGCCTTCTGCTTCGGCGCCTTCATCGAGGGGGCCGCCGGGTTCGGCGCCCCGGTGGCCATCTCGGCCGCCTTCCTCGTCGGCCTCGGCTTCCCCCCGGCCAAGGCCGCGCTTCTCTGCCTGATCGCCAACACGGCGCCGGTTGCCTGGGGCTCCGTCGGAATCCCGATCCGGACCCTCGCCCAGGTGACCGCGCTCGATATCGAGGCCCTCAGCGCCACCTCGGGCAGGATCCTCCCTCCCCTCTCGCTCATCATCCCCGCCTGGCTGGTCATCACGCTCGCCGGCTGGCGGGGGGCCCTTGGTATCTGGCCCGCCCTGCTCGTCATCGGCGGCACGTTTGCCTTCGTCCAGTTCGCCTGGTCCAACTTCGTCGGCTTCGAGCTCGTCGACATCGTCTCGGCGGTCGCCAGCCTCGCCGCCGGCGTGATACTCCTGAAGGTCTGGCGCCCCAAGGACCTCTGGCAATTCGACGGCGAGACCGGCCTCGCCCCCCATGCCCAGTCTCGCATCGATAATCCCTTGACCGCCGCCCGGGTCTTCAAGGCCTGGATGCCGTTCGCCGTGATGACCGTGGCAGTCCTGGCCTGGGGGACGCCTGCGGTGAAGTCGGCCATCGACCGGACGACATCGTGGAACCTGGAAATGCCCGGCCTTCACAAGGCTGTGGTCAAAGGACCGGCCGTCGGCGGGCCCGCGTCCCCGACTCGGGACGACGGCGAGAAAGCGATCCTCGAGATCGTCCCGGTCTCGGCCACAGGCACGGCCGTGTTCCTCTCGGCCACCCTCAGCGGGCTCTTGCTCGGCGTCTCGCCGGCCAGACAGATCCTGATGCTCGCGGCCACGACGAGGCGGCTTCTGCCCGCCTTCGGCGCGATCTTCTCGATGCTCGCGCTGGGGTTCGTTACGAAATATTCGGGCATGGACGCCGTGCTCGGCCTGGCCTTCACCCGGACGGGTGTCTGGCTCTACCCGCTATTCGGCACCCTGCTCGGCTGGCTCGGGGTGGCGCTGACCGGCTCGGACACGGCGAGCAACGTCCTCTTCGGCAACTTGCAGGTGATCACGGCGCGCAAGCTCGGCCTCTCGCCCATCCTGATGGCGGCGGCCAACACCACGGGCGGCGTGATGGGGAAGATGATCGACGCCCAGTCGATCGTCGTGGCCGCGGCGGCCACGGGCGAGCAAGGCCATGAGGGCCAACTGCTCCGGGCCGTGTTCTGGCACAGCCTGGCATTGGCCCTACTCGTGGGCGCCATCGTCTGGACGTTCGCCCACCTGACCCCCGGCCTCGTCGCCTTGCCGGCCGCGGCCCTCCCCTGATCGGGGCAAGCACGGCGGCGCCATCGACCACAACACGCGGCGACCCCGGCCGTCCCACAAGGTTGCGGACGGTCGGGGTCGCGTTCAATCACTCGCTCGATCGGTCCATCAAACCGGCCGGGAAACGGGCGTCTTCGGCGTCTTGACGCGTGAGACACTCACAAAGGCCGGTAGAACGGGGCGGTCGGGCCTCCAGAGGCACAGGAGCAGATCCTGGCCCGACCGCTCAGCTCCGGCTCCGGCCGTGCGAGAACGCACCTTCGACGCAGCCCGAACGCCCCTCGGGCGCCTCGCGGCTGATGCTGCCCCGGTCAGGGGCTTCGCTACTGTGTGGCGTGGCCCGGGTGGGCTGCGGGCTGTTGGGGGCCGGCTTGACGGCCTGGATGGTGCTGGTTCGCTTCGGACGGGATGCGATCGACATCGGGAACCTCCCCGCGCAACGCGGGAGAAACCGCGGAAGGCCCGATCCGCCCGTGACCGGGGGCCGGATGCCTTCCCGCGGCCGACCGTTTCCAATCGGCCGGCCGCCCGCCCGACCCGCACGGGGTCCGGGCGTCGGAGCCCCCGGAATTCCTCGACGCCGCCCGCCCGGTCGAGATGAGCCGGGTCGGCCGATCGCCAGATCTTCCGGATTCCTCCGCAATCATCCTAGCCCGCCGATCAATGGCGGGCCAGCGTGATTGCAAAAGTCCTCCGATCCGACTGATTGATCGGATGGACGGGCGATTGGTCGGTTGGACTGTCTCGCCCCATCTCGCTCACTTCGCGCCGGCGGCCACCCCGTCGGTCTTGACCTCGGCGGCCTTGGCCTTGGCGAGCCTGGCGCTGGCCCGGTTCTCGATCGCCGCCCGGCGACGCTCATCCAGCAGCTGCTTCTGGGAGGGGGTCAGCACCGCCTCGCATTCCTGCTGCATGGCCTTGCGGGCCTCGACGATCTGGGCCTCCAGCTCGTCGATCCGGGCGATGTGCGGGGCGCGGGCCTTGTAGATCATCTCGCGCTGATCGGGAGTCAAGCCGATCTGGCCAAAGTAGTCGGGCACGCGCCTGGCGGGGTCGAACTTGCGCACCGCAGTCTTCGACGTCTCCCCGGCCGGCTTGGGGGCGGGCTCCTGGGCGAAGAGGGGGAAGCAGAGCAGGCCCAGGGAACCCAGGCCCGCCAGCGCGGCGCGTCTCGCAAACCTCATCGCTCGTATCCCCGCAAAACAGGATGAAATCCGGTCAATCGAGGGGGCTCACACAACGAGCCTTCGGCCCGGCCGCAGAACTGTACGCCTGATTTCGACGGGGTGCCATAGCCCAGTCTCAAATTCAACATGAGCGGGGATGAAACACAACGCAATGTTGCGTGGAAGTGCCGGTGACCTCGACATCAAGAGAGTCCGGCCTCGCCATTTTGGCGGGCTCAGCACGGTTCAAGGCCCCGCAGCGGGTCGCCCGCTCATGACCCGGCCCGGTGGTACACCGTCGGCTCGACGGCGGGCAGGGAGAAGAGGCGATTGTGCAGCATCTGGCCCAGCGCCTCCGCGTCGCCGATGGTCAGGGCGGCCGGCGCGTGGTCGGCCTCGCTGCCCGGGGTGTCCGGATAGGTCTGCAAGAGACGAAGGCGGTCGATCAGCGGCGGATGGGTCGGGTCGTCGGCGGAGTCGGGGGCCACGCCCTGGGCCGGTGCGATCAGATTCCCCCGCATGGCGGCCTTCGACTGCTCGGGCAGGCGATGCCAGAAGGCCCTGAAGAAGCTGTAGAGGTCGGGCAAGTCGGGGCGATCGGGATCGTAGTAGGCCAGGACCTCGCGGAAGAGGGGCTGGACGATGGCAACCTTCACCAGGGCCGAGGCCGCCGCGGTCCCGCCGGCCACCGTCGCCGCGGCGCGGTCGGCGCGCACTTCCTGCCCCAGCGCGATCGGGCCGATCAGGCGGGAAGCCAGGCGATGACAGGCTCGCGCCCAGGCGGCCAGCGGCCCCCGGCGCGGGCCCCCCGAGCGCAAGGAACGGCCCAGGGCCTCGACGAACCGGGCCGAGGCCGCGGCGCGGGTCGCGTCGCCGTTGGCCAGGTGCGAGAGCTCGTGGGCCAGCATCGCGCGCAGCTCGCCCACGTCAAGCACGTCTAGCAGCGGCAGGCCGACCACCATCGCCTCGGACCGACGCCAGGCGAGCACCCCGCAGCAGGGCAGATACGTCAGCCTCAGCTCGCGGGGCGGCCGCGCCCCGAGTTGCCTGGACACGTCGGCGACCACCTCGAACAGCGGAGTCGCGTCGGCACGCGCAAGGACCGGCCCGAGGTCGGCGTCGGCATGCGCCGCGTCGGCGACGACCGGAACCCCGCCCATGACCTCCACGGCGCCGCTCCATGTGTCGATCTCGTCGCGCAGCCAGGCCCCCAGCACCGGGATGAAGCCGCCGCAGGCGAACAAGACCAGACCACCCAGGCACAGCCCCAATCGATAGAAAATTTCCAGGCCCCGCAGGACCAGGCCACGCCAGACCAGGCCGAGGTGGCCGATGGGCACCGCCACGGGGGCACCGGCGGGGTCGCCTCGCCTGCGGGCGCGAAACGACTCTCCACAGCCGGCGCAGGCCAGCCGGGGGCGGTCGGGCGACCCGCCCGGGATCGGCAGAAGGAGCCCGCCGCACGCCGGACATGGCAGCCCGCGCGGGGTGACCGCTCGCCCCATCGGCCACCACCTCGAACCAACGGCCAACCACACCGGCGCACCAACCCGCCCGAAATTTCAGACAACTGTCCGAAGCAGGGTTGACCTCATGCGACAAGTGTCTTAGGATACCCGACATCAAGATCGAAGGTCAATCCTTCCCACGACCCAATCGCCGGGCTCGACCGGGCTACGCCCCGCGTTCTCGAGCCCGCCGACGACGGACAGCCGGACATGCCGAAGCGACCGCCGACCATCCCCGACTCGGAACTCGACGTCCTCAAGGTCCTCTGGGAACGCGGCCAGGCCACCGTGCGCGAGGCGCTCGAGGACCTCAAGGCGGCCGGCAGGCAGTGGTCCTACGCCACCGTCGCCACGCTGCTCGACCGGTTGGAGACCAAGGGGGTCGTTGCAAGCGACCGCCGCGAGCTGGCCTTCGTCTACAAGCCGCTCGTCGAGGCCCAGGAAGTCCGCCAGAAGCGGGTCAACAGCCTGGTCGACAAGCTCTACCAGGGTGAGCCCGGACTGCTCGTCCTGCACCTCCTGAAGTCGCACCCGCTCGACGCCAGCCAGGCCAGCGAGGTCCGCGCCGTGCTCGAGCAGATGACCGGCTCCGGCCAGTCCGACGACGCCAAGGGCCCCACCAAGGCCGGCTGATCGACCCGAGCCACTGCCCTTTCAACGGAAGCCCCGCCCCGACCGGCCGATCCCGATGGATCGCCCGGCGGAGCCATCTCGCCCATCGATTCGACGCATCATCCGCGTATTTCCGCTTTTCCGAACGAATCCGAGACGAGGAGGACGACCGATGGCCGTGCGTGTCCGCCTGCGCGCCGTTCACGGGGTGGCCCTGGTCCTGGGGCTGGCCCCGTTCGTTAAGCTGGCCGAGTGGGGCTTGACCCCCGGCCCCAAGACGGTGAGGGCCGACTCCGCCCGCGCCGGCTCGATCCTCTTCCGCCGCGACTGGACCGCCGGCGACCGGCTGACCGGCGGCGACGGCCTCGGGCCGGTCTTCAACGCCCGCTCATGCGTCGAGTGCCACTTCCAGGGCGGGGCCGGCGGCGGCGGCACGGTCGACAAGAACGTCACCGTCTACGGCCTGCTCGCCCCCAAGCCCGGCGACCCACGCCCTCCCATCGGCGTGATCCACCGCCACTCCGTCTCCGATGAGTTCCAGGAGACGATGGCGCAGGTTGACCCCACCCTGCCCTCCAAGCCCTGGATGCCCCTGGAGCAGGTCAATGCGCGGAACCTCTCCGGCACCGCGTCCGCCGCCGCGGCCCTCATCACCCAGCGCAACACGCCGGCCCTCTTCGGCGACGGGATCATCGACGCCGTCACCGACTCGACCATCATCGCCCACCAGCGCGAACACTCCTCCGCCGCGCGGCTGGTCGGCCTCAACGGGGCCCTCGACCCCAATGTCCGTGGCCGCGTCGCCCGGCTCGTCGACGGCCGGATCGGCCGGTTCGGCTGGAAGGGGGAATTCGCCACCCTCGGCGACTTCGTCCGGGCCGCCTGCGCCAATGAGCTGGGCCTGTCCAACCCCAGCCGCCCGCAGGCCATCTCGCTGGCCAGCCCCGCACACATGCCCAAATCCGCCAGGCCCGACCTGACCGACGCCCAGTGCGAGTTGATGGCCGACTACGTACGGGCCCTTCCCGCCCCGCGCTCGGTCGTCCCCGTCTCGTCACGGTCGAGCGTCGAGCTGGGCGAACGCGCCTTCGCCAAGGTCGGCTGTGCCGACTGCCACACGCCCGACCTCGGCTCGGCCAGCGGCCTCTATTCCGACCTGCTCCTGCACGAGATGGGCGTCGAGCTGGCCTCCAGCACGGGCTACTACGGGGCGCCACCCCCCTCCCCCGGAGACCTCCCGCCCGGCACACTTCCCTTCGGCGCCGTGGCCCAATCGGCCCTGGAATGGAAGACCCCGCCCCTCTGGGGGGTGGCCGATTCGGGCCCTTACATGCACGACGGCCGCTCGAAAACCCTCGAAGACGCCATCAAGGCCCACGGAGGCGAGGCAGTCGGCTCAGCCAGCCGCTTCGACGAGCTGCCCCCCGCCGAACGCCAGGGCCTCCTCGACTTCCTCGGCACCTTGCGAGCCCCGGCCATCGAGCAGATCGCCGCCCTCGACCTTGGAACGACGAATTAGGAGGGACCAGGACGGCGGATCGGGCGTCATGCTTTCGCGACGCATAAGCATGACGCCCGAGGGCAATCGCCTCCCCCGCAAGGCCCATCCGCCGCGTCCATCCTTCGATCACGAAGCGTGCGAGCCAGCTCTTCCATTCGGCGACGAGAATTTGGTAAGACCGGCTCATCAGTCAAGTCAATCAATTCCCGGGACTTCTGCATGGCTCAGCCGATGCGCCGATCCTTCGCGGAATGGGGCTTGCTCCTCTCGTGCGGCGTGCTCTTCGCGTCCGTCACCCTCCTCGTTGCGTCGTTCCTTTCGAACTGGCCGAAAGATTGCTATGCATTGATCAACGACCGTTGGGGTCGGGGCATTCTGTATGTGCAGGTCCTGGATGGCAGCGTCTATTTCTTCAGCGAGCCGGACTTCGACGCCGACTTCCCCAGGCCATATATCGTCAACCCCCGAACCAACCTCGCACCGAAGATCCAGACGATCCGCTCCTTCTCCGCGCCCGGCTTCGCGTTCAATTCATGCCGGTTCGTTACCGGATACCTGGTATGGTCGCTGGGCTTCTCGATGACCTTCCCCGCCGCGATCTCGTCGCTCATGGCGGCCCACTCTATTCGTCAGCTGCGCCGGGTTCACCGCCTTGCCCCGACGGAGATGGCCGTGGCCCACGAGTCGGATGCGAGGTCGTGATCTTGCGCATGTCGGGGCGACGTAAGCTTCGAAGCCCGTAGTCATGGACACCTGCCAGCACATCCTGTCCTAACCAGAGGCCGTTTGAGAGGTGCGGCAATGTCCAACCCGAGCACCAAGCCGGCCATGAACCCACCAGGCTCCTTGATCTGTTCCTGCGGCCTGACCCTCAAGACGACCGGAGCAACCCCCGGCCGGGTTGGCCGCTGCCCCTCCTGCGGGGCGAGATTCCAGGTCCCCGAGGCCCACGAAGTCCGCGTCCCGGCTCCCCTCGAAAAGGCTCCCGAGCCCCACCAGCCGATCGCCCGCCGGTTCCGCCCCAAGGCCGCCGCCGCCCCTCGCTCACGGGGCTTCCTCAAGCCCCCCGCGACTTCCGAGACCACCCTGGCCCGCAGCTTCCTCTACCCCTTCTGGGGCGAGGAATGCCTGGCCTTGCTCCTCTTCTACCCGCCCGTCCTCTGGGTCGCGACCCTGCCCACGATCGTCCTGTTTGCCCCGCTCCTGACGGGCAACTCGGGCCACGGCTTCGCCCTCCCCGCGATCATCCTGGGCCTACCCTTCGCCCTGCTGACCCTCACCCTTGGGGGTTACATGCTGCTCTACCTGGGCCGGGTGCTCGTCGCCAGCGCGCAGGGCGAGGTCCAGCACCCGCGATGGCCGCAGTGGGACGGCGACGACATTCGCCGAGGCCTGGGCCGCTGGTTCATCGCTCTTTTCGCCGGCCTGGCCGTCGGGGGCCTGCCCATGATGGTCTACTGGCTTTACTGCGGCGACATCGACCTCTTCGACCGCATCATCTTTGTTGAGCTGGGAACCCTCGGGGCCATCTACGCCCTCATGGCCCTGATGGCCGCCCTGCTCCACGAAAGCCCGCTCGCCGCGAACCCGATCACGGTCATCCAGGCCATCTACCGGGTCGGCTGGGGCTACCTGATCCCCTGCCTCGTCGCCGGCGCAGCCGCCACCCTCTCCATCGGCCTCTTCGACTTCGCCCTCAACGCCAGCCACCCGATCACGGCCGCCCTCGGCCTCTGGGCCTGCTGGGTCATCACCCTTGACCTGGCCCTCGTCGTCATGAGAATCCTCGGCCTCTTCTACCGCCGCCACGCCGCCGCCCTGGGCTGGATCAGCGACCGGCCACGATGGGGGGCCTGACGTTCCGCATCCGATCAGTCGACCACCCTGGGCGACGTGCGGTGGACGTGCAGGATGACGACTACCTCATCGCGAACGACGAACAAGATCCGATAGTTGTGGGGATGACGGCGTATCCCGAATGCCAGCTCACGGACGACCTCGGACGATCCGCCGGATTCGGGCGCGACCGGGCAGCGGGTCGGGAAGAGCGTCAGCGTGCCGATCTGCTTGAAAAGCTCCCCATACCACGTCTCCGCCACCTCCTTCGAGAGATGCTCGCTCAACCACGAATGCGCTTCGTCCGCCTGAACAAGTGCCTGGGCCGCTATCTGGATTTTGTCCATCAGATCGTAATCCCGTGCGTTGACTTCACGTGAGCCTCGAACTCATTCAGGCTACTCAAACGCCCGGCCGCAACGTCCTCCAGTCCCCGCCGGATACCCTCGGCAACCTTGGCGTCTTCCAAGGCATCGAGCAGCTTCTGATACGCCACGGCATCCTGAACCACGAGTTCCGACTTGCCGTTGGCGGTCAGGACGATGGGCGTCCCCGTTTCCTTCAATTTCTTGAGGAAGTCGGGGGTGTTCTTCTTGAAATCGACCAGGGAATGGACATCGCGGCCAGCGCCCATGATCTCGCCTCCGTAGCGACTCGAAAAGAATGATATTTGATAGAAATCTCACCCGGACCTCGGCCCGTGAGGAGTCCGATCCATTCGTACTGTTTCATTACTGTCGCGATTTCGGGCAGGTCTTCGGCGTTGAGTGGGAGGAAGGCGAAAAGCCCGCTTTCAAATGCTTTTGGAGCGTTTGTGGACGCCCGAGCCCCGACCGAAGTTCGCCCGCCTCGAAGGCCGGGCGCTGTTAATGGTGCGGCCATTCTCAAGAGCGAACGATCGGCTTGACAGGCGTTCTCATTGATGAGGCTTCTCCAGGAAATGTCCGAACAAATCTCCGAGAGTCATGCCTGAAATATCAGGCAAGATCGACGACGGGGGCCTCTTCCCACATATCCTCTCGAGCGCCCACATGCAGCGCTCACGCTCCCAACAGTCGGAGATGCCATGCCACCAGAGTTTCATCGCAATAAAACACTCATCTTGAGGGATGAAGCGAGGAGACTTCCAGATCATCTCATCGCCGATCGCCGTAAGCATCGGCTCGATGTGAGAGGCATTTGGTAACGCTGCCTCCCAGAGTTCGATAACCGTGGATTGACATCTCGTTGCCAACAGCGGTTCGACGGCTGACTCGTTCCATTGGTTATTCAGCCAGCCAGACCACCTGAGATACGAAGGAACTGTCGACAGAAGCCCTCTTGTCAACGGGGGAATGGGCCGGCCTTTGCTGAAGATCATCGCCATGTCCTGAAGTCATGGGCTCTCCAGACATTCACTCCCCGAATCCTTCCATATGGATTGGGTTGGTGCTGAGGTCGGTCGGCAAGCCCTTGGCCAACCCGAGAATGCCGAGCTTGCGGGCGAGGTCGAAGCAATCCGGCTGAGGCGCCTTCGCCTTGAGATGCTCCCTCAACGCAGCCCGCACAACCTCCGAAGGGCTCACACCCTCGGCCCTCGCGGCCAGGTCCAATTGTTCTTTCAGGTGCGGGTCGAGCCGCACGTTGATCCGGTCCATCTCCCGTCCCTCCTTCGCCGCCGATCCTTCCGATATCGTAACCCAGGTGCCAAGGAGAGATTGGCCTCTGGGCGGCAAATGACCGAAAAACCTCGGCCCGCAGCGATTCACTTCCCCGGCAAAGGCAACCCCAGCACGGCCTTGCAGGCGGCGGCCACGGCCTGGCCGGCGGCTTGCAGCATCTTGGCGCCTCGGGCGGCGTTGGCTTGCTCGGGGTAGCCGACGGCCCCGTGGTCGGTGGCCTGGGCGAAGTCTCGGGCCCAGAAGAGGCCGGTCATTCCTTCGGGGGTGGGGCAGGGGTCGTCGAGGATTTCGGCGGTCTGCACCAGGTCGGGGCGGAGGTGCATGATCATCGAGGTCTCGATCTCGCAGGCGTGGCCCATCACTTTGCGCGGGCCTTCGCAGAGGGCACCGATCTCGGCCTGGGCGATCTCCCAGTAGGCGGCACCGGTCAGGATGGCGTCGGGGTAGTCGTTGTTCAGGCGGCGGAGCGCGACGTGCAAGGGGTCGATGTTGCCGCCGTGGCCATTCAGGAGCATGATCCGGCGGAAGCCGTCCTTCAGGAGCGGACGGAGCAGCTCGATGAGCATGGATTCATAGACGGGCAGCGGGGCCGTCAGCGTGCCGCCGAAGGGGAGATGGTGGTCGCTGGCGCCCATCCAGAGCACCGGGAGCATCAGGACCTGTCCGGGCAGGGCCGCTTCGGCGATGTCGGCGACGGCGCCCACCAGGATCGCGTCGGTGAAGACGGGCAAGTGGCGGCTGTGCTGCTCGCAGGCGGCGATCGGCGCCACGATCAAGGTCTCTTCGCGGGACACCTTGCGCAGGGCCGGTGCGGTCATCTCGGCGAATTTCATGGCGGCTCCACGTCGCTGGGCGGGATGGATTGGGGTGGGATGAGAGAGACGGGGGTGATCGGCGAGGAGAGGCGGGCCGTTCAGAACCAGGCCTGGAGATTGATCAGGATCAGGATGGCCAGCAGGTAGTAAATGACCAGGCCGGTCGCGTCGACCAGGGTCGAGATGAGCGGGGCCGAGACGAGCGCGGGGTCGATGCCGAGGCGCCTGGCCAGCAGGGGGACGAGGGCACCCACGCTGTTGGCCCACATGCAGATGCACAGGATCGTCAGGCCGATGACGGCGGCGAATCGGACCTGCCCGTGCATCAGCCAGGCGAAGCAGAAGCCGATCAGGCCCAGCATCGTGCCCATCATCGTGCCGGTCAGCCACTCGCGCACCAGGACTCGCCAGCCGTCCTCCTTGGAGATCTCGCCCAGGGCCAGGCCCCGGATGATCGTGCCGACGGTCTGGCTGCCCGCGTTGCCGCCGATGCCGATGAGCAGGGGGACGAAGACGTCGAAGTTCAGGTGCTCGAACCTCTGGTCGACATACTTGAACGAACGCAGGACGAAGATGGTGATGGTGCCGGTGAAGAAGAGCATCAGCAGCCAGCCGATCCGGCGCCTGACGGCGTTGATGATGCTGCCCTGCCAGTAGGGATGGTCGTCGGTCCCTTCCGAGTCGCTGGTCACGCCGCCGAAGGCCAGAATATCCTTGGTCTGCTCGCGCCTGAGGATGTCCATCGCGTCGTCGTGGGTGACGATGCCGACGAGCATGTCCGAGTCGTCCAGCACGGGCACGGCGAAGAGGTCGTAGCGGTCGATCGTGCGGGCGACGGCCTCCTGGTCCTCGTCCACCCGCGCGACGATCGCGTCGTGCTTCATGATGTCTTCGATGATCGCATGCGGCCGGGCCAAAATCAGGCGCTTCAGCGAGACGAACCCCAACAGCCTGCGCCTGGTGTCGACGACGTAGCTGTAGTCGATCATCTCGCGGTCGGGCGCCTCCTGCCGCACCCGATCGAGGGCTTCGCGCACCGTCAGCCTGGGGGGCAGGGTCACATAGTCGGTGGTCATCACGGCGCCGGCGGTGCCGGGCTCGTAGCTGGCCAGCCTGCGGATGTCGTCGCGCTCGGCCTGGGCCAGGTGGGGCAGGATCTGCTCGACCAGGTCCTCGTCGAGCCGGTTGACCAGGTCGGCCCGGTCGTCGTGGCTCATCAGGTGCAGGAGCGCGGCGGCCTGCGTCGGGGTCATCGCCGAGACCAGGCGCTCCTGGCGCTCGTGGTCCAGGTAGCTCATCACGCCGGCCTGCTCGCGGCCGGGCAGCAGCGCGTAGAGGGCGTCCCCCTCGGCTTCGTCGAGGTCCTCGATGATCTCGGCGACGCGTGCCGGGTGGTACTCGGCGAGGAACTCGCGCAGCGCGGAGTCCTCGCCGGCCTGCAGCAGCTCTCGCAGGTCGGGCACGAGCAGCGGATTCCGCAGCATCAAGGCACTCTCCCCGTGTCGCGGCGGGCCCGCGACGTCGTCAACGCGGCCCGATCACATCCCTGCCCAGGATCGGCCGCAGCACTTCAGGTACGTCCACCAGGCCGTCGGCCCGCTGATAATTCTCCAGGATCACGATCAGGGCACGGCTCAGGGCCACGGCCGTGCCGTTGAGCGTGTGCACGAACCGAGTCCCCTTCTGGCCGGCCGGCTTGTAGCGAATGCCCAGCCGACGCGCCTGGTAGTCGGTGCAGTCCGACGTGCTGGTCACCTCGCCGTACTCGCCCGCCTCGCCCCGGCCCGGCATCCAGGCTTCCAGGTCGAACTTGCGGTAGGCCGGGCCCCCCAGGTCGCCCGAGCAGATATCCAGGACCCGATACGGGATACCCAGCCCGCCAAAGAAGTCTTCCTCGGCCTGCAAGATCTCGGCGTGTATCGCCCCCGACTGCTCGGGCGTGGTGAACGCGAACATCTCCACCTTGCTGAACTGGTGGACCCGATAGAGACCCTTGCTCGCCCGGCCGGCCGCCCCCGCCTCGGTCCTGAAGCAGTGCGACAGCCCGACGTACTTCAGCGGGAGCTTCGCCTCGTCCAGGATCTCGTCGGCGTGCATCCCCCCTAGGGTGATCTCCGCCGTCCCGATCAGGCACAGATCCGTGTCGGCCACCGAGTAGACCTGCGTCTCCTCCCCGCGCGGGTTGAAGCCGATCCCTTCGAGGATCGACACCCGCGCCAGGTCGGGCGTGCTGATCGGCGTGAACCCGGCCTTCACCAGCATATTGAGCGCATATTGCTGGAGGGCCAGCTCCAGCAGCACCGCCTCGTTCTTGAGGAAGTAGAACCCCTGCCCCGAGACCTTCGCCCCCGCCTCGAAGTCGATCAGGTCCAGCCGCTTGCCGATCTCCACGTGATCCAACGGCTTGAAGTCGAACGTGCGGGGCGTGCCGACCTTCCGCAACTCGACGCTCTCGCCTTCCAGCGCGCCGATGGGCGTGTCGGGGTGGGTCATGTTGGGGATGCGCCCCAGCGACGTTCTCAGCGCGGCGTCCAGCCCCTTCAGCTCGTCTTCCGAGCCGACGACCTCGGCCTTCAGCCGCTTCCCCTCGAGGACCAGCTCGGACCGCGCGTGGCCGTCCTTCTCGCGGCCGGTGGCCTGCGCCACCTCGTTCTGCCGCCGGCGGATGCCTTCCACCTGCTGGAGCAAGGCCTTGTGCCGGCCGTCGAGGTCCACGATCCGGTCCAGCTCGCCCACGACATCGGGCGCCACGTTGCGGTCGAGGCAGTTTTTCTTGACCGCGTCGAGGTTGGCCAGGACGAATTTCAGGTCGAGCATGGGGGCCTTCGCTTCCACTTCGACGTCTTTGAGCCGACGCGACGATGCCTATCAAAGTCAAAGGGCCGGGTTCTTCTCGCCCCTCGGGGCTCAAGGCCGCGGCGACCACGCCCCTAATCCGGCCGAACCGTTGGCCGCCGGCCTCCAGGGGCCGAGGCGGGCCACGATCGCCGTTGGGCTGGGCAAGCGGCACGCGGCCGACTCGGCACCTTAACCCCGGGCGGACCGAGAGTATAGCAGACCCCGACGGCCGGGCGACGGCCGACCCGGCCAAACCCTCCTCCGACCCGGATCAAGGGCCTTCGCCTCGCGGAATTTTTCCCCTATAAACCCCGCAAACCAATCATCTCCCCAGATCGCGTCGAAAAATCCAATCTCTCGTCGCAACCCCTTCAACAGACAGCTCGACGAGGGCGAATCGTGGCGCCGCCGGGGCAGTGCCTTGCTGACCCGAGTGGCGAAACACGAGGACGTTGACGGGACACGACGGACGAACCCCAGGATTGCCACAATCCTCGCGATCGACGCCGGAAATAGTTACAAGAAATGAGGGCAACCGATGAACTTTTGTCACTGCTCACAGGGCAGTGCAACCCGAACTTGAATTTATTTTTCGACTCAAGTCCTGTCAGGTACCTGCCGATTTATCGGCCGCCCATCCCCGGGAGACTTTAGGCACGCACTTTGCTCTCAAGTTCTCCCGAGTCGAACGCCAAGCCGTCCGGACGGCCCTCCTGGGAGGATCAACGGATGCCTTCTGGCGCGTCGGTCTGCCTCTCGGATTTGCTCCACTCTGTTTCGCAACTTCGTCAGATTTTCGACGCCAGACGTGGTATATAGAGAAGTACCGCAGTGTCATGTTGCCACGGGAAGGCAACCGTCCCCTCGGCGGGTATTCACTCCCTCGGACGCAGTGTCAGGCAACCGCCTAGGATGGCCAAGTCACGGGAACTTAACCTCCCATGGCGGCCCGACACGACGACCAAGGTTAGCAGTTCGCATTCATCTATTTCTATGATCGTCTGCGGGAGGAGGGGACCCTTTCCCATGAGCTTTATTCAGCGATTCCTCGAGCGGGTCTTGCGTAATAATCCCGGTCGCATGCCCCGGACGAGCTTCGATGATCTGAGCCAGGATCAGCTCGACGCCCACCTGAAGGTCGGGCAGTACGGCGAATTCACGCTCACCGACGCCGTCCGGCCGTCCATCGGCCTCGAGGTGATCCCCCGCGAAGGGTATCGCCGCGACGTGTACCGCGACCCCGAGTCGGGCAGCACCATGCCCGTCCTGGCGGCCAGCGTCTCGGCCGACAAGCTCTTCGACGTGCTCATGGACCTTCTCGACCCCCTGGGCGACGAGGTCGACGTGGTCATGGAGTCCAGCCACCAGAGCGAGCCGGGCTCGCACGCGGATATGTACCGCGAGCACATGGACACGGTGATCCTCAAGAGCACCCTGTACGACTACGAGCAGCTGCTGCTGCACGACGGCTGCACCGGCCTGGCCGCCCTGAACCCCGGCGGCCCGATGGAAGTGCAGTTCGACGAGCACAAGCTCCTCTTCGTCTACGCCCATGACCTCGACCCGTTCGAGGAGATCCTCCTCAGCCACGGGATGAAGCGGGACGACACCCTCAAATTCATCTCCGAGGCCGAGCATCTCCACTCGACCGACGACGTCTACCGCGACCAGTTCGAGGAGCTGCGTTACCGCCTGGGCATCGACGTCTGAGCCGGCCCGTTTCGAGAACCTAACGGGACAACCGAGGCGGTACGAGGCGGGCCCGATGGCCACCCTCGCACCGCCTCCGTCGCGCGCCCTGGGGACGCCCGCCCGCGTCGATTTGACCCGCCAAGCCCCGCCGTCGTACCATCTCCTCATGGTCTGGCCCGCTCGACTCGTCGCATGGCGAATCGGCCGGGGCCTCCGGATTCCGGGCCCGGGAGCTTCGATCGGAATGCTGGGTATGCGATCAGTCGCCTTGGTGTCGGGCCTGCTGTTGGCCCTGGTGTTGGAATCGGGCTGCGGCGGGCCGGCGGCCGACGAGCCGGGCGTGGGCAAGGCCGCGTCGTTCAAGGGGGTCAAGCTCGTCGTCGGGATGGTCGGCGCCGAGGGCCTGAAATCGGCCGTCGAAGGCCAGCGAGGCGAATGGGCGGCCACCCGAGGAGCCGAGGTCAGCGTCCGCCAGGAACCCGTGGACCTCAAGGTCCTCGGAGGCGTCGACCTCCTCATCTTCCCGGGCGAACGCCTGGGCGACCTCGTCGACGCCGGCGTCCTGGCCGTCATCCCCGACCTGGCTCTCAAGCCCAGACCCAGGGCCGAATCCGAATCGACGGCCGATCCGGCCAAAGTCGAGGAGACCGACTCCTTCAAGGCCGGCGACCTGATCCCCGTCTATCGCGACCAGGTGACCCACTACGGCGCCGATCGGTTCGCCCTGCCGCTGGGCGGCACCGGGTTCGTCCTCGTCATGAATCGCGCGGCGCTCGACTCCGAGGCCAGCAAGGCCGCCGCCAGCTCGGCCAAGGTCGAGCTGGCCCCTCCCGCCACCTGGAGTCAGCTCGACGCCCTGGCCGCCGCGCTCAACGGCAAGGACTGGAGCGGTGACGGCCAGCCCGACTTCGGGATCGCGCTCGCCCTGGGCGACGACACCGAGGGGACCGCCGACGCCCTCTTCCTCGCCCGAGCGGCCGCCGCGGGCCAGCATCGCGACCAGTATTCGTACCTGTTCGAGTCCGACACGATGGTCCCGCGCGTCGCGTCCCCCCCGTTCGTGGAAGCGATGGCTGCCCTCGTCAAGCTCGCCCCATCGGGCCCGCCGGGCATGAACAAATTCGACGCCAAAGCCGCCCGTGCGGCGTTCGCGGCCGGCAATGTGGCGATGCTCGTCGACCGCGCCGAGCGTGCTTCCGAATGGGGCGACGCCAACGCGATCGCAGTCGCCCCCCTGCCCGGCTCGTCCCGCGTCTACGATCCCGCCCGCAAGGCCTGGGAATCGACCGAGTCCCCAAACCAGGCCAGCTATCTGCCCGACGGCGGGGGCTGGCTCGTGGGGGTGGCGGCGAAGCTCGACGGCCCGTCCCGCGTTGCGGCGCTCGACTTCGCCCTGTTCCTGGCCGGCCCCGACACCACCAATCGCCTCCGCGCCGACCGCGTCGCTCCCCAGCTCGCCACCCGCAACGCCCAGCTCCGCCAGGGGTTGCCCAATCCACGATCGGCCCCCGGCGTCGACGCCCGCCAGTGGGCCGAGGCCGTCGAGAAGACCTTGCGGGCCCCTCGGGTCCTCCCAGGCCTGCGCATTCACGACGCCGCCGGCTACCTGTCCGACCTGACCAAAGGCCGACTCGCGGCCCTCGCCGGCACGCCCGCCGACAAGGCCCTGGCCGAGGTCTCGGCCTCCTGGGATCGGCGCACCGACCTCCTCGGCCGTGCCCGCCAGGTCTGGCATTACCGCCGGACCCTGAACACCCTGGAAACCGCCGCCCAGCCCCCCGCACGCTAGGTTCACGGGCGAGATCAATCATGTCCGACGACGCTGGATACGACTCGACCCCGATGGGCAACGTCGACACCGAGCTGCGCCAGCTCGTCGGCCTGTTCGACACCCCAGCCTTCGCCCGCCGCGGCCAGGAGCTGGAACACGTCCTGGCCCGCCTGCACGACCGCTGCCGCCGCGAGCGGGCCGGCATGCTCGACATGGTCCAGGTCCGCCTCCGCCAGTGGTCCCGCGCCGTGACCGGCCCCGAAGCCTGGCCCGCCGCCTTCGACCGCCCCATCGAAGTACTCTGGCCCCTCGCCGGCGCCGAGCCCCCCCGTTGGGCCGATCAGCCCCTCTCGCCGAGGCGCATCCAGACCATCGCCGCCGAGCTGATCGCCAGCCTGGAGCGTTTCAACCGCCGCTGGTCCGCCTTCCTTCGCGCCCTCGACCTCGACCGTGCCAACCGCCTCATCGACCAGTACAACAAGTACTACGTCCTCGAAAAGGAATGCACCCTCGGCTCCCCCCGCCTGGCGGCCCGCTTCTTCACCCCTTACCCCCACCTGACCACCACCACACTCCTGGACGAAGCCCAGTACCCCCTCCTCCCTGTCCCGAACCTCGTCAACTGAACCCCCAGACCCGGTTTGATGCCAGAAATCACCATTCAAGCCTATTTTTGCCGATCCCCAAAATAGGCAGGACAAAACCCTCATCCCTCAGGACTATCTCAATGGGCCTTTGTCGAAAACCAACGTAATCTCAAGCCCCACATGGACCACCAGATCAAACCCAACTCGGCGCGGAACGAACCCAACTCGGCGCGGAACGAACCCAACTCGGCGCGGAACGAACCCAACTCGGCGCGAGGGTTCTGTCGAGGGCGGAATGACCGACCTAACGATGCACTGGACCGACGATGACCTCGACCATTCCCCACGACGCCCCCCCGACGACCTTACGACTCCTGCGGGGGGTGATCTTCGACATGGACGGGGTACTCGTCGACTCCGAGCCGTTCATCGCCGAGGCCGCCTCGCGGATGTTCGCCGAGAAGGGCTTCACCGTCGGCCATGAGGCTTATCGGCCGTTCGTCGGGATGGGCGAGGATCGGTTCATCGGCGGCCCGGCCGAGGCTCTGGGCATCCCGCTCGACCCGGTCGCCGACAAGGCGCGGACTTACGCGATCTACATCGAGCTGATCAAGGGGAAGCTCGGGCCGCTGCCCGGCGTCCACGACTTCGTCGCCGAGTGCCGTCGCCGAGGGCTGGCAATCGCCGTGGCCTCCAGCGCAGATGCCATCAAGGTGAACGCCAATCTCTCCGCGATCGGCCTGCCCCCGGACCGATTCGACGCGGTGGTTGACGGGCTGCAAGTCGCCCGCAAGAAGCCGGCCCCAGACATCTTCCTTGAGGCCGCCCGCCGCCTGAATCTCCCGCCGGCCAACTGCCTCGTCGTGGAAGATGCCATCGCCGGAGTGGCCGCCGCCAAGTCGGCCGGCATGCGCTGCCTGGGGCTGACCACCACCTTTAAGGCCGACCAGCTTTCCGAGGCCGACTGGACCGCCGCCGACCTGGCCCATGCCCCGGTCGCCACGATCGACTGGTGACCTGGCCCGCAACGCTTCCTCCCACGAGGTCCAACCGTCGATGGCCGAGATCCGCCTGCACGTCGTCGTCGAGTATGAAGGCCGGACCTACGCCGAACGGCTGACCAGGCCCGCCTCCGCGCGGCTCGACGAGGTCGTGCGCGAAGTCCTCAGGCAGCACGGCCTCTGGCCGGACACCGCCGCCTGGGTCGTCCGGTTCGGCCGCGAGGTGCTCGACTGGGGGCAGACCGTCGACGGGGCCATCCCGGGCGCGGCCGACTGGGAGTTGATCCGGCTGGACGTCCGGATCAGGCCCGGCGGCGAGCCCCTTCCCAGTCCCGAGATCAACCGCCCCGACACGCCCCCTGCCCGTGGGCCGATCCGTGTCCCACCGCTCCAAGGCCCGCCCGCGCCGGCCGTGCCCCCCTTTCTCGCGCCCCCTATGCTCGTCTCGCCCGCATCGCCGCTCCCGCCTTCGGGCCTCTCGCCCGAGATCCGGGTCGAACCGCCCGCCCCGGAAGTCCCCGCGGTCAGGCGCCTGGGGACGGTCCGCTACTTCCGCCGGATGAACCCCGACCGCCTCTTCCCCCTGCGAGTCATCGTGTCGAAGGACCCCGTCGAGGCCATCGACCGCGCCGGGGTCGACCAGCGCACCGCCGACCCGTTCGACATCGCCATCGGCTCCGATGTCGAGGTCGAGCCGATCCTTCCCGGTTGCGACTGCTACCCGCCGCGCATGCCCCTGCGGATCGAGGCCGGCGACGTCGAGGCCACGTTCTGGGTCACCCCGAAGGTGGTCGGCGACATCGAGCATGCCCAGGTCGTGATTCGCCAGGGGGGCGTCCGGCTCGCGGCCATCCCGCTGCAAATCCAGGTCCGGCGACCTCGCGCGGCGATCGTCGCGGCGAGCTTGGCGGTGGTCCTGCCGTTCGGCCAGGCGCTGCTGCGGCTCTACCGGCTCGACTTCGAGTCTCAGGCCGAGCAAGGCTTCTCGATCTACGGCCGGCTCCTGCGCACGGCCGCCTCGTCGCTCTCGCCCGAGCTGCTGGCCGTCGGCCTGTTCGCCGCGGCGGCCCTGCTCTACGCGCGGTCCAGGCCCAGGTCGGCCGACGCCTTCTGGGAGCCCCCCCGGCCGGTCGCCTGAAGCGAGGACGTCGGGTTACAATCGAACCAAAGGGCCGGCGACCGCCGGGCACCGCGCCGAGACGTGGGGGATGGCCGAATGCCGGTTCTCGACCGCGAGGAATACATCGAGCAGGCCCACTTCTTCGAGGCCTTCCGCGAGCGGATGCTCGACGGGGTTCCCTCGCAGGACATCCTGGCGCGCATCGGCGAGGAGCTGCTGACCACCACCAAGCTTCCCATGGCCGTCTCGTTCCTGCTCAGCGAGGTCAAGGGGAGCGGCCTGATGAGCCCGGCGATGGCCCGCCTGGGCCACTACTTCGCCCCCTTCCAGACGCACGTCATCGCCCAGGCCGAGCTCGACTTCAGCCGGTTCTCGATGGATCAAGCCCTGCTCATCCTCCAGCGCGAGTCCAAGTACCGCGCCGACGGTCCCTCGGCCCCCGGCCTGTTCGTCTACCAGTTCGAGGCCCTCTCCCGCAACCGCCTGGGCTACGGACCCGGCCTGGCCGCCATGGCCGACGACCCGTTCTACTCGGCCGAGTGGTCCGACTACATCAGGCTGCTCCGCGCCCGGCTCGGCGACGTCGACTTCGCCGACCTCATCTACGTCCGGTCCGAGCTTTACGTCAAGGACTGCCTCCGCCGCACCCCGGACTACATCCCCAAGTTCCCCATCCTCTTCGGCGAGAAGGAAGGCCGGATCGCGCGTGCCAACCGCGGCCGAGATCCGCTCTACCTCTTCTCGGCCCTCCAGCGCCAGCTCGGCTACCCCGAGGTCCCTCGACCCCGCCGCGCCGACGAGGTCGAGGCCCGGATCATCCTCCTGGAGCAGCGGGTCGCCCAGCTCGAGAACCGCCTTAAGGGCCTGGAAGGCGACATCCGCGACGACATCGACATCAGCCAGTTCGCCGTCAAGCCCGAGGATACCGCCGGGGCCCCCGCCGGCTGGGGCATCAAGACCCTCGAATAAACGAATTCGACCGACCTAGTCCGAGGCAACCCAGCATGAACCGACGACTCGCCGCCGCCTTCGCGCTCGCCCTGATGGGTGCCGGCCCGGCATTCGCCGGCTCCCTTAAATTCGACCGGTTCGTCCTCGACGAATCCATCCCCGACGGCTACCAGGTCGAGGTCGCCGACGTCAACGGAGACGGCAAGCCCGACGTCGTCGGCCTGGGTGGCGGAACCAGCGCCTGGTATGAAAATCCGAGCTGGACGAAGCACATCATCACATCCGGCACGCAGACTCCGGGCATCATCAGCACCGCCACCGCCGACCTCGACGGCGATGGCCGCGCCGAGGTCGCCATCGCCTATGAGTTCTCGATGAACGACCCGACCAGGGGCAAGCTCGGCCTGGCCACCCAGAAGGAAGGGCCCGACGGCGGCTGGAGCTTCCGCAAGCTGGCCGACCTTGGGAGCATCCACCGCCTGCGCTCGGGCAACTTCGGCGACGGCCCCGGCCCCACCCTGGTCGTCGCACCCATCTTCGGCCGATCGGCCAAAGGCCCGGCCTTCGACCAGGAAGGCGCAACGCTCAGGCTCTTCCGGCCCAGGCCGGGTCAGGGCGAGGTCGAATGGGCCGGCCGCACGCTCGAGCCCGCCTTCCCGGTGATGCACGCCATCGACGTGATCGACTACAACGGCGACGGCCGATCCGACATCCTCACCGCCAGCCAGGGCGGCGTGTCCCGCGTCCAGGTCGACCGCCCGGCCAAGGACAAGTTCATCGTCACCAAGCTGGCACCCGGCGCCCCCCAGTCGGCCCCGCGCACCGGCTCCAGCGAGGTCCACCTCGGCCGGATGAAGGGGGGCCGCAGGTTCCTGGCCACCATCGAGCCCTGGCACGGCACCGAGGTCGTCATCTGCCCCGAGACCGAGCCCGGCTCGGGCCGATTCGGCGAGCGGCAGGTCCTCGACGCGTCCCTCGTCGACGGCCACGCCCTCTGGGTGGCCGACGTCGACCGCGACGGTGATGACGAGATTTTCGCCGGCTTCCGGGGCAAGGGAACCAGCGTCTTCGCCTACGACTGGGACGGCAAGGCCTGGACGAAAACCGTCGTCGACGCCGCCATCGCCGCCCAGGACCTGCGCGGGGGGGACCTCGACGGCGACGGCACGCCCGACGTCGTGGCCATCGGCGGAAAGACGCATAACCTCGTCTGGTACAAGCCCCTCAAGGCCGAGCCGACGCCATGATCGAGGGCCCAAACCGCAGTCAATCCAAAGCTCGACGCCCGGTCGTGCCGATGATGAGGCTAAGGACACTGCCGGCGCGGAGTCGCCGGCCGCGTAACCCCTTGCGCCAGGACGGCAGCCAGCGAGGGCCCGCCATGCGGGAGCGGACACGATCGATCAGGCGACGCGCGGCCCTGGCCGCGCTGCCGCTGGCCTCGCTGGCCGGCCCGGGCTGCGCCTCGACGCTCTGGCAGCATGCCGGCGACGACGCCCAGGTCGTCCAGGTCGCGCACCTCGACGCCGAAGCCACCACTCCCCCGCAGCCGATGGCCACCCGGATCGCCGGGGTCCCCGCCGGCGACGGCCTGGCGAAGGCCTCGCTGGATACCTTGATCCGTCACGCCCTGGCCGAGAACCGTGAGGTGCAGGCCGCGCGGGCCGACGTACTGGCCCTGAGGGAGCGCATCCCGCAGGTCACGGCGCTCATGGACCCGATGACGCAGAACACCATCTTCCCCTTCCCCAGCAACGGCCCGCAGTACAGCCTGATGGGCTACATGCCCTATGATCTCATGATCACGCAGCAATTCCCCTGGTTCGGCACCCTCCGCCTCAGGGGCATCTCCGCCGGGCAAGAGGTGCGATCGGCCCTGTTCACTCTGGCCACCCGACAGCTGGAAGTCGTCGCCTCGGTCAAGCAATCCTACTATGAGCTGGCCTACAACCGGCAGGCCGCCGCGATCCTGGCCCGCAACCGGACGCTCGCCGAAGACGTGGCCGAGATCGCCCGGGTCCGCAACCGCTCCGGCAACTCGGGCCGGCAGGATGTCCTCCGCGCCGAGGCCGCCGTCGCCGAGCTCGACCGCGAGCGAATCGACATCGATCGCGGCCTGGCCGAGTCGAGCGCCGCGCTGGCCGAGCAACTCCATGTCGACCCGAGCACCGCATTCGACGCCCCCGCCGAGCCCGTCCCGGCCGCCGCGCCGGCCGCGCTCGACCGCCTGCATCAGCTCGCCGCGGCCAGCCGCCCCGAGCTCCAGACCAGGCTGGCCGACCTCGCCCGCGACGAGACCGAGGTCGCCCTGGCCCGCAAGCAGTTCTACCCCACGGTCGATCTCGGCATCGCGTACAGCCTGATGACCAGGCGCAACGCCATGTCCCCCATGGCCGACGGTCGCGACAACGTCGGCTTCGTCGTCGGCTTCAACCTGCCCATCTACCGCAAGAAGTACCGGGCCGCCGTCTGCGAGGCCCAGGCCCGCGCCATGGCCGACGCTCGACGGTATGAGGCCGACCGCGACCGCACGTTCCGCGAGATCACCGACCTCTTCGCCCAGGCCAGGAGCCAGTCGGAGAGCGCCCGCGTTCTCCGCGACGAGGTCCTCTCACGCCGCGAGCAGGCCCTGGAGCTGGCCGCCAGCGACTACCGCGCGGGCAACACCGACTACGTCTCCCTGAACACTGCCCGCCAGGAAGTGTTGCAAGTCCAGCTCCAGCTTGCCCGCCTTGAAGCCGACCTCGGCCAGTCGCTCGCCGGTCTGGAGCAGGCGGTCGGCGTGCAACTGGGCGAGAACCCGCCGGCGGCCCCGCCCGCCGAAATGCAGCCGCCCCCCGAGACCACCACGCCCGGCCCGTTCCCGGCCGCCGAGCCCGAGCCCGCTAGCGCAGTCCCTCGCTGAGATCCAGCCGCCCTCGCAGGTCGGACACCTTCGACGCATCGGTCGCGTCGAATCGGTCCTCGGGCGGCCGGAACGATCCGCCGAAGCTCACCGCCGGCCGGGCCGAGGTCGACGGGTCGGGCCGGCTCCCACGCAACGACGCGTGGACCTGATCGCAGTCCGTACGCTCCAGCACATCCGCAAGCGTGAACTTGTTAATCCCCCCCGCCGGCAGGATCTCGATCCGCCCCGCCGCACGCTCGATCAGCCGCGAGATCAGGGCCGCACCCTGGTAGGCGGTCTCCTCCTGGCCGCTGGTCATCACCCGCCGCACGCCCAGGTCGATCAGCTGCTCCAGCGCCCGGAACGGGTCGGGAACCACGTCGAACGCCCGGTGGAAGACCGCCTCTCGGCCAGCCGCCTGGCCCATCAAGATCCGGCAACGCTCAAGGTCGACCTCGCCCGACTCATGAAGGACACCGAATGCGAAGCCGTCGGCACCGTGCTCCAGGGCCAAGTCCAGGTCGCGCCTCATGACATCGAAATCGGCCGTACTGTAGCAGAAGCCCCCGGGGCGCGGGCGGATCATGGGGATCAAGGGGAGGCGGACTGCGCGGCGGACCTCGACGAGGGCGCCCAGCGAGGGGGTCAGGCCCCCCAGGCCGAGCGCCGCGTTGAGTTCCAGCCTGTCCGCCCCGCCCGCCTCGGCGACCTTCGCGTCGTCGACCGAGGCGATGCAAACTTCCAGCAACACACGTCGAGACTTGGATTCGATCATCGGCTCACTTCAGGCTCATCAGGAAGTCGAGCAGGTCGCCGGCCTGCTGCGCGGTCAGGTCCTTCAGCAGCAGCTCGGGCATCAGCGACTTGGCCTGGGGGATGAACTCCTCGACCTGGTCGGCCGGCACGCGGATGGTCTGCTCCTGCGGCCCCCGCATCACGACCTCGTCGGCCGACCTGGAGACGAGCATCCCGGTGTGGACCTGCCCGTCCTTGCTTTCCAGCAAGTAACCCACATATTTGGGGTCGACCGAATGCGACGGCTCCATGATGTGCCTCAGGAGCTCGGGGCGGGTGTACTTGACGCCGATCTTGGCCAGGTCGGGGCCGAAGTCCAGGCCCACGCCGTCGAGCTTGTGACAGCTCTTGCATTGCGTGCCCGACTCCTTGAAAAGGGCCAGGCCGCGGGCCGGATCCCCCTTCGTGGCCAGGATCACCGCAGGGTCGATCGAGTCGCCCAGGCGCTTCACCCGATCGGCCTCGGGCAGGAATCGCTCGAACAGGTCGCGGATCTCGACCTGCGTCGATGCGCTCGCCTTGGCGATCGCCTGTCGCTTGGCGGCCGCGTCGAGCCGGTCGTTTTCGACCAACCTCATCAATTCCAGGGCGCCGCTGGTCGAGGCGAGGAGCGTGTCGATCGGCGGGGCCTTGGTCTCCACGGCCGAGCCGCGATTGGCCACCTTGGGCGGCTCATTCCCCTTCGACGGCAGCGTCTCGATCCAGTCGTGGATCAGGGCGACGCCCCGCTCGTCGACCAGGTTCGACCCCATGCGGGGCATCCGCCCGCCGCCCGTCTTGCAGATCCGGTAGTAGAGCACCGAGCTGTCGGGCTCGCCCGCGGCGATGATCTTGGCGCCGGAGAGGTTGAACGTCCCCTGAATCGGCCGGACGTCGATCGCGTTGGTCTGATCGAGCATCACCGAGTTCGACAGCACGATGTTGGCCGAGCCGCCGGCGCCGAACTGGTGGCAGTGCGAGCAATTCACCTGGAGGTACGACCGCGCCCGGTCCTCGAGCTTCGCTTTCTTGTCGTAGGGGTCGGCCATCTTCGCCAGGCCGGGTTTGCCCGCGACCGCGCCGATCGGCGACTTGAACAGACCGATATGTTCAAACGTGCGAAGCTGATTGTCGACCTTCCCCTTGCTGAACTCGTGGCTCTTGTTCCACTGGCCGGTCGACACCGCCAGGGGGGAGGCCGACGGCCGGCCGAAGATCGTCGTCTTCTTCTCGACCCATGGGTTGTGGCAGATCAGGCATTCGACCCGGCTGGAGACCCGATAGGCCTGGGTCCGCTTCCCCCCGGGGGCATCCGCGTCGACCACCTGGAACGAGAGGTTGGTGCCGGCGGCATCGGCCAGGGTCGCGTCTTCCTGGAGGCTATCCCAGACATACGAATAGGGGCGCCAGCTCCCCTCTTCCAGGTGCAGGACCTGCGTCTCGATGTTCTTGCGGCTGGCGGGCTTCCCCTTCTCCAGCTCCAGGCCGACCGTGCGGGCCAGAACCGTGCCGTCGGGGAAATTCCAGCCGCCGCGGTCACTCACCTCGATCTGCTCCTTGCCGGGCAGGGCCAGGTAGCGACTGCCGTGGGCCCCGTCGGCCCAGAACTCGGCGTTGATCGAGTAGGGCAGGACGCCGGGGGCGGGGACCTGCTCCTTGGTCTGCGAGAACAGGCCGGTCTGGCTCAGCTTCCTGGGGAACTTGACCGTCGCGCCGGCGGCCGGGTTGGGCACGAACTTGTACAATTGCTGGGTCCGCTGATGGTCGAGCGCGTACAACTCGCCCGCGTTGTCCTCGCCGAAGGCAACCAGTTGCAGCGGCGTGCTGGCGATTACCTCGTTGCTGACCGTCTTCGTGCCGTCGTGCTTCAGGCCCCACACGGTGCCCGTCTGGTAGTCTCCGTAAACATAGAGGCCCACCAGTCCGGGCAGTGCCTTGCCTCGGTAGACATATCCGCCGGTGATCGACGACGCCTCGGAGTGCGACAGCGAGACGGCCGGCGGCGAGATCGGCGTCGGCCCGCGCTTCCCCTCGGCGTGGACGGGCTGAGGCCCCTCGACGATGCTCCAGCCATAATTCCCGCCGCGCTCGACCCGATAGATCATCTCCCAGAGTTCCCAGCCGACATCGCCCACCCAGAGCTGACCCGTCTCGCGGTCGAAGCTCATCTTCCAGGGGTTGCGCATGCCGTAGGCCCAGACCTCGGGCCTGGCGTCCTTCAGGTCAACGAACGGGTTGTCGGGCGGCACGCGATAGGGCTTGCCCTTGTCTTCATGATCAACATCGATGCGCATGACCGAGGACAGAAGATCGCTGATGTCCTGGCCCGTCATCAGGGAGTCGGCGGGCGTGGGCCGCTCGGCGTCGCCGGCGGAGAAGTAGAGATAGCCGTCGGGCCCGAATGCCAGGCAGGCGCCGTTGTGGCCGCCGCCAAGCCAGGTGATGATCAACTTCTCGCTGGTGGGGTCGATCTGCGGCGGGTCGGTCTTCGTCATCGTGAACCGAGAGAGACGCGTGCCGTTGGGATCGGCATCCTTCTCGACGTAGCAGACGTAGACGTAATGATTCTGCGCAAACTTGGGGTGGAACGTCAGGCCGTAGAAGTTCGACAGGCCGGGCCGGACCGTCTTCAGATCGAGCGCCAGGTCGGCCTTCTCGCAGTTCGGGTCGACGGGGAACGAGAGGATCTTGCCCTGAACCTGGCCGACGAACAGGCGGTCAATCCCCGGGGCAGCGGCGACGACGACCGGAGACTGGAACGTCAGCTTGGGAAACGCCGGCGTGACGAGATAAGGTGCGGGCGGCTCGGGGGTGCCGGAGAAGTTCGAGGTGGTCCAGGGGACGCGACGCTCGAGGCCGAACGGGCGACCCGACGGCCTCGCGGCGCCCGACCCGCGTTTCTGCGCAGGGGGCTCGGCCCGGGCTGGGGTGGCATCGGCGGCAAGTGAGGCCAGCATGGCCAACATCGGCAGCCAGGCGGCGCAGCCTCGCGGGCAGATCCTTCGCATCGGGCGACCCTCGATCGACGATCCTCGGCCGCGTGCGGGCGCGGGCCCGGCTCCGGGGCGGCTGGATCTCGGCGTTTGCGGTACGGGCGGAGACGACAAGAAGGGTGGATCCGATTCAGCATACACAGACCGAGGGCGGCCGCCAGGGGGTGGTCGCCGATTCAGCACGCGCCAGGCTCGGGCCGCGTTTCGCCGTATTTCTTCGTCAAGACCAGGAGCAAACGAAGGCGGCGGCCCCGGACTTCGCCCGAGGCCGCCGCCCAATCGATGGTTCTTGATTCCAGGCTCAGACTTATGCCTTTAGCTCAGCCTTCCAACCCGCTCAGGTGACCGGTGCTGTCTCCCAGGCGGTCGGCCTCGACCCCGACGCGACGGAGCATCGACAGGTAGAGGTTGTTCATCGGCGTGTCCTTGGGATAGACGAGGTGCCGGCCGGGCTGGATCGACAGGTTGGAGCCGCCGGCGAGCAGGACGGGCAGGTCGTTGTGATTGTGGCGGTCGCCGTCGCCGATGCCGCTGCCGTAGACGATCATGCTGTTGTCCAGCACGGTCGAATCCCCCTCGGGGATGGCCTTGAGCTTCGACAGGAACCGGGCGAGCTGGGCGACGTGGAAGGTGTTGATCGCCTGAATCTTGGCGTTCTTGACCGGGTCGCGACCGTGGTGCGAGATGTCGTGGTGCCCCTCGGGCACGCCGATGAACGGGTAGCTGCGGTTGCTCCCCTCGTTGGCGTACATGAAGGTGGAGATGCGGGTGACGTCCCCCTGGAAGGCCAGGACCATCAGGTCGAGCATCAGGCTGATGTGCTCGGCATAGTCCTTGGGCACCCCGGTGGGCCGGGTGAAGTCATCGGGCACGTCGGGCGTGGGGAGCGCCGCTCCGGCGATCCGCCGTTCGATTTCGCGGACCCCGGTGAAGTACTCGTCGAGCTTGCGACGGTCGCCCGAGCCGAGCCTGGTCTGGAGCTGGCGGGCGTCCTCGGCGACGAAGTCGAGGATGCTGGCCCGATAGCGATTGCGGCGGCCCGCGGCCCCGCCGGCATCGCTGGCGAAGAGGCGTTCGAAGACGAGCCGAGGGTTGATCTCCTTGGCGACCGGCGTCGATTCCGACCTCCAGGAGATGTTCGACGAGTAGGCGCAGCTGTAGCCGGTGTCGCAGGCGCCCGACTGGGCGCCGCGGTCGCAGCCCATCTCCAGCGAGGCGAACCGGGTCGTCTGGCCGATCTTCTGAGCCGCGAGCTGGTCGACGGAGACGCCCGCCTTGAGGTTGGCCCCGTCAGTCTTGAACGGATGCGTGCCGGTGAGGAAGCTGGCCAGCGACCGCGCGTGGTCGCCGCCGCCGTCTCCCTTGGCATGGGCGTTGTCCTGCGCCAGCCCGGTCAGCACCGTGACGTCGTTGCGCAGCGAGGCCAGGGGCGACAGGATCGGCGGCAGCTCGTAGTCGTTGCCGATGAACTTGGGCGTCCAGGCTTCCATTCGGACGCCGTTGGGGACGTACAGGAAGGCCAGCCGCTTGGGCGGGGCTCCGGCGACGGCCGCTCCGGCGGCGCGGACGGTGGCCGGGGCCATTGCCTCGAGCCAGGGGAGCGCCATGGCGGTCCCGAGGCCGCGGAGCACCGTACGACGAGACAGGCGGCTTGCGTTGTTCATCACGGCTCGCTCCCCTGCCCCCCCCGCCTCCGGAAGGGGTCGCTTTTGACGATCTCGACGACGAGTCGAGAGAATTTATACTCATCCTGGGAAAGGGCGGCCACGACCCGGTCGACCATGCACTGGTCGCGGTAGTCGAGCCCTCGTCCCGTGGCGTAGGTCATCATCTTCTCGGCCAGGCAGCGTGAGAACGCGTCCCGCTTGCCCATCAGGATGGCCTTCAGCTCTTTGGGCGTGCCGAAGGTCTGCCCCGACGGCAGCTCGCCCGAGGCGTCGACCTTGTATGGCCCCTCGACGTCGCGCCAGGCGCCCACGGCGTCGTAATTCTCGAAGCCGAAGCCGAGCGGGTCCATCCGTGCGTGGCACGAGGCGCAGCTCGGGTTGGCACGGTGCTGCTCCATCCGCTGCCTGAGCGACCCGGTGAGCTGGCCCTTCTCGTCCCCCAGCTCGGGTACGTCGGGCGGCGGTGGAGGCGGCGGCGATCCGAGGATCTGCTCCAGGATCCACTTGCCGCGCTTCACCGGCGAGGTCCGCGTCGGGTTCGACGTGACGGTCAACACGCTGGCATGCGTCAGGACGCCCCCGCGCCGATCGCCCGTGAGCGTCACCTTGCGGAACTCGTCGCCGGTCACTCCGTCGATGCCGTAATGTTTGGCGAGGCGCTCGTTCAAGTAGGTGTAGTCGGAGTCGAGGAACTCGGTCAGGCTGCGGTCGTCGCGGACGATCGACTCGAAAAAGAGCTCGGTCTCACGCCTCATCGCGGTGCGAAGGGCATCGTCGAAGCCGGGAAATCGGGCTGGGTCGGGGTTGATCGTCTTGAGGTTGCGGAGCTGAAGCCACTGGCCGCCGAACTCCTCGACGAGGGATCGCGACTTGGGATCCTTCAGCATCCGGCGGGCTTGCGACTCGAGGGTGGCGGGCGACTTCAGGGTACCTTCGGCGGCCAGCGAGAGCAGCTCGTCGTCGGGCATGCTGCTCCAGAGGAAGTACGACAGCCGGCTGGCCAGCTCGTAGTCGTTCAGGTCCTCGACGTCGCCCGGCTTGATCGGGTCGCCCAGCCTGGTCTTGCGCCGCTCGGTCTCGACCCGGTAGAGGAAGTTCGGCGAGGCGAGGACGGCTTGCAGGGCAAGCTGGATCCCTCGTTCGAAGGTCTCGCCGTCTTGCTGCACCTGGAGGACGAGCTGGACGAGCCGCTCGAGCTCCTCGCCGCGAGCCGGCCGCCGATAGGCCCGGCCGATGAGGCGTTCGAGGATCGCCTTGGCGGCCACGCGTTCCGTGCCCGGCGAGGAGTCGCGGAAGAAGATCCGGGTGTGCGACTCCGGCAAGATGGCGGCCTGGGCCGGCCCCTGGACCTCGATCGACTCGATGAAGAGGTTCCGGTCCTGTGCCTGCTCGGTCGAGTTGGCCGGGACGTAATAGTCGTTGAGGAAGGCTGCGGAGACCGTGACACGGCCAGGGTTTGCGTCGATCTTGACTTCGTAGACGCCTTGAGCATCCTCGGTGGCCTGCACCTCGACGACGGCGAGATCCTTGCCGTCGAGCCTGATGGCCATCTTCGCCGCCTCGTTCCCGGCCTGCTGGCCGTAGGCGCGGACGCGGACGATGTACTGACCGGCCTTCGGGACGCTGAAAGGCTCGGAGACGTCGCCGTTCGTGCCGAGGACCTTACTCCCGGCGAGGAGCTTCGATTCGGGGCCGGGCACGATCCGCCGGGCGACGATCGCGGCCTCGGAGAGCTGCTCGGCGGCCGCCAGGTACCGTTCGAACAGGAGCGGAGGCAGGGTGAGCACGTCGCCGATGTTGTCGAAGCCGTAGCCCACGTCGTCCGATGGGAAGTCGTCGGCGAGGTGGAGGTCGACGCCCAGCAGGTCGCGGGTGGTGTTGTTGTACTCGGCCCGGTTGAGCCGCCGCATGGTGACGCGGCCGGGGACGATCAGGCCGCAGTCGGGGCTGGCGAATTGGCCCTTCACCCAGTCGGCGATGCGGGCCACCTCATGGTCGGTCATCTGCGGCTTGTCTTCCGGCGGCATCGAGCCCGACTCGATGTTCTCGACGATGCGCTCCCAGACCTTACGATCCTTGGGGGCGATCACCTCGGAGTCGAACGAGGCGACGTCCACACCCCCCTTGGCCTTCTTGCCGCCGCCGTGGCAGTCGACGCAATAGCGGGCCATCAGCGGGGCGATGTCCTGCTTGAACGAGACCCGCGGCGCGTCTGCGGCGAAGGCGGCGGGGGCGTAGACACCAACGCTCAGGGCGATCGCGACCAAGGATCCACGAATGAGACCTTGCGGCCGACGACGGGCGGGATTGGGGGCGGGTCGGATCATCTCTCCTCCGGCTCGGCGCATCGTTGGCGGGGCGGTCGGCGGAAGTCTGGCGAGGGCCTGAGCCCGACCACGGCTGAGACAGCGGCGTGGGATTGGCGAGCTCGGGAAGCGGGGCGAGAGCAGGTCGGGCCGACGGTCTACGTCGCGGAAGGCGGGGGTGCGGGGCGGGGTCCGGTCGAGGACACACCTGTTCTACTCAGTTTCGGCGTTCCATGCCACCCCCGAGATCCCGAGTCTGAAATTCGACGGACTCGTCGGTTCTCGAACATCCTACGACCGGATCGACCCCGGTTGTTCAAAGGTCGTCCAGCAACCATGGCCCTGGGTTCGTTTCGTTATTGGCCCAATGGCTTCGATTCGTAAGAAGCCAAGAAGGCGAGACGCAATTCCCTTGATTTCAAGGAGTTAAGCCGAAACTAGATTTGCCTGTGGCTCGCGATCATGGCTTCGATCGGGACTGACAGTGGCTTCGTTTGGCGATCTTCGAAACAAATCTCGCGTAGGAATCGAGGTCTGAGGTCGGAACAAGTCTTTGTTAGACGCATTGCCGTCATAATAGTTTCAGTCCGAGACGAACATTAACGGGCAAGCTGTTGCCTATTCCCAAGTTGATTGCCGATGGGAGAACGACGCAAGGCCAGGTCGACCCTGGGGGTCGTCCTGGCCTTGCGTGGATGCCGATCGGATACGGGCGGCGATGGGTCAGGAGCAGCCCATGCTGTTTCCGCAGTTGAAGCAGCGGTAGCAGGTGCCGCAGCGGACCGTCAGGGAGCCGCAGTTGTCGCAGGCGGGGGCGTCGCTCTGGAAGTGAGCGAACTGCTCCTGCTGATTGCCCACCGTGTAGACCGGCGGCTGGTCCACGGCGGCAGGGGCCGGGGCGGGCGTGGGGGCCGGATCGGGCTGGGTCACATGGGCGACGGCTTCGGCGTGGTCGAGGTCGTCCTGGGTGGCCGAGCGGTGGCCGTTGACCTTCACGACCGGGGCGACAGGGGCCGAGACTTCCTCGACGGGCTCACGCTTGGGGGCGTTGGCCTCGCGGTAGCCGGGGAGGAACTCCATGCCCAGCCAGCGGAAGATGTAGTCGGTCACGCTCTTGGCGATGGGGATGTCGGGGTTGCGGGTGAAGCCGGCCGGCTCGAACCGCTGGTGGGCGAACTTGTTGACGAAGACCGACAGCGGGACGCCGTACTGGAGGCCCATCGAGACCAGGGTGCCGATGGTGTCCATCAGGCCGCCGATGGTCGAGCCTTCTTTGGCCATCGTGATGAACAGCTCGCCGGGGCGGCCGTCGGAGAAGAAGCCGACGGTGACGTAGCCCTCGTGCCCCTGGATGTCGAACTTGTGCGTCATGCTCCGACGGGTGTCGGGAAGGCGCTCGCGGCGGGGCTGGGTGACGACGGCCGTCGGGGCGGCGACGACCGGGATGGGGGCGGGGGCGGGGGCGGGGGCGACGACCGCGGCGGCGGCGGCAGCAACGGCGGCCTCGACCTGGGCAAGTGACTCGGCCAGGACCCTGGCGTCGCTGGCCTTGGTCTCCTCCGACTTGGTGTTCACCGGCTGGCTCCCCTTGGAACCGTCTCGGTAGATGGCCAGGGCCTTGAGGCCGAGGTGCCAGCCTTCGAGGTAAGCGTTGCGGATGTCCTCGACGGTCGCCTCGGTGGGCATGTTGACCGTCTTGGAGATGGCCCCCGAGAGGAACGGCTGGACGGCGGACATCATCAGCAGATGGCCGCGGTAGTGGATGCTCCGGCCACCCTGCGGCGGGGCGAAGGCACAGTCGAAGACGGCGAGGTGTTCGTCGAGCAGGCCCGGGGCCCCCTCGATCGTGTCGTGGCTGTCGATGTAGTCGAGCACGCCGCCGACGGTCGGCTCGTCGTAGCCCAGCTCACGCAGGGCCATCGGGACGGTCCGGTTGACGATCTTGAGCATGCCGCCACCGGCCAGGCTCTTGTACTTGACCAGGGCGATGTCGGGCTCGATGCCGGTGGTGTCGCAGTCCATCATGAACGCGATGGTCCCGGTGGGGGCCAGCACCGTCACCTGGCTGTTGCGATAGCCGTGCTCGCGACCCGACTCGACGCACTCGTCCCAGACGATGCGGGCCTCGGCCAGCAGCTCGGGGACGGCGGAGCGATCGATCGACTCCAGCGAGTCGCGGTGCATCTCCATCACCCGGAGCATGGGCTCGCGGTTGACGGCGAAGCCGTCGAACGGCCCGAGGTGGGCGGCGTGCTCGGAGCTGGTCAGGTAGGCCTGACCGTGCATCAGGGCGGTGATGCAGCCGGCCAGGGCACGACCCTCGGGGGAGTCATACGGCTTGCCGCTGGCCATGATCAGGCTGCCGAGATTGGCGTAGCCCAGGCCCAGGGGGCGGAACTTGTGGCTATTCGAGGCGATCCGATCGGTCGGATAGCTGGCGTGGTCGACCAGGATCTCCTGCGCGGTGATGAAGATCCGGCAGGCGGCGCGGAAGGCCGTGGCGTCGAACGAGCCGTCTTCGCGGCGGAACTTCATCAGGTTGATCGAGGACAGGTTGCAGGCGCTGTCGTCGATGAACATGTACTCGGAGCAGGGGTTCGAAGAGTTGATCGGCGCGGTGTTGGGGCAGGTGTGCCAGCGCTGGATCGTGTCCTCGAACTGCATGCCGGGGTCGCCGCAGAGCCAGGTCCCCTCGGCGATCTTGTCCATCAGGCCCAGGGCGGGCATGGTGTCCATGGGCCGGCCGGTGGTGACGGCGCGGGTGGTCCAGTCGCCCCCAACTTCGACGGCGCGGAGGAAGCCGTCGGTGGCACGGACGGAGAGGTTGGCGTTCTGGAAGAGGACAGAGCTGTACGCCTCGCCGTTGAAGTTGGCCTCGTACCCGGAACGGATCAGGGTCTGGGCCTTCCGCTCTTCCTTGGTCTTGCACTCGATGAAGTCGAGGATGTCGGGGTGATGGACCTTGAGGGTCTGCATCTTGGCGGCGCGACGGGTCTTGCCGCCGCTCTTGACGACGCTGGCCACGGCGTCGTAGACGCGCATGAAGCTGACGGGGCCCGAGGGGCGGCCGCCGCCGGAGAGCTTCTCCTTGCTGGAACGCAAGGTGGACAGGTCGGTGCCGGTGCCCGATCCGAACTTGAAGAGCATGGCCTCGGCCGTGGCCAGGCGCATGATATCGGCCATGTCGTCAGAGACGGCCTGGATGAAACAGGCGGCACCCTGAGGATACTCGTAGGCGTTGTGGACCTGGACGACGCCGCGCGTCTCCTCGTCCCAGCGCCAGTTGTTGGCCGGGCCGCTGACGCCGTAGCGGTGGTGCAGGCCGACGTTGAACCAGACGGGCGAGTTGAACGACCCGTACTGATTCAGGCAGAGTGAGGTCAGCTCGTCATAGAACCGCTCGCCGTCCTCTTCCGAGGCGAAATAGCCGTCGGCCTTGCCCCAGTCGGCGATGGTTCGGGTGACCCGGTCGACCAGGTCGCGGACGCTGGTCTCGCGCTCCGGGGTGTCGACCTCGCCGTAGAAGTACTTGCTGACGACGACGTTGGTAGCCAGCTGGCTCCAGGACTTGGGGATCTCGCAGTTGTGCTGCTGGAAGATCGCCTTGCCGCGCTCGTCCTTGATCTCCGCAGAGCGGAGATCCCACTCGATGAGGTCATAGGGGCTGGTCCCTTCCGCGCTGAAAACGCGAGGGATTGCCATCCCGGTTCGTGCTCGCCCCGCGCGAACCTGTCCTGTTGCGACCCCAACCGACCGATCTTCGACCGTTGCCATGGACGTTCTCCGCCTGACGTCGTCCGCTTGGTTCACACACATCCTGCGGAACCGGCCGGATTCTATCCTATCTGTTCAGGTGTGTCACTATGGACATCTGGACAAATGGTCAAGCTCGGCCGATTCCTCGTAACCACCGGGCTCGTCCGTCCAACACGGCCCCTGGGCGAGGGCTTCTCACAGCAAGTGTCAGAAAGCTTGGACAGTCAGCAGGCCGCTTCGATGGTGTTCGACGCTATTGTATCGGCGCCAAACTGGAGGAAACGGAGGAAATGGAGAATCTAGGGTGCAGGAGAAAACGGCCAAGGCGCCTATTCCGGTTTTCGAGCGCCTATCAGAAATCCGTGTAAGGCGCAAGAAGAAAATGAGAAGGCCGCTCCAACCTCGAACAAGTCGAGGGCTGGCGCGGCCTTGCGTTCATCGAATTGTCATCGGGCCAACCCTGGCCAGCGTCAGACCGGGGCGACGAGGCCGGTGATCTGAACGGTGGTGTGCGACTGGCGGTGACCGTTGCGGCGACGCATATCTTTGCGGCGACGGAACTTCTGGATGACAATTTTCTTGCCGCGGAAGTGGTCGACGATCTTGGCGGTGACCGTGGCCCCTTCGATGACCGGCAGGCCGATCACCGGGCTGCCTTCGCCGGCGAACAGCAGGACCTTGTTGAAGACGACCTCGTCGCCGAGTTCGCCCGGGCGAAGGTCCACGACGATGCGATCGCCCTGGCTGACGCGGAACTGATGACTACCATCCTCGAAGATCGCGTACATCCGTCGATAGCTCCCGGCGGGCCGGCCACGTAAAGTCCGGCGTTGCAATGGCTTGAGCGTGTTTCAAAGCGATCGGCCTGGCGCGGCCCGGCGATCGATCGGGCGATCCGGCCCGGCGCGTCCTACCCCTCGACGCCCGTGGGCGGAGGGAACCGTCGCGGAAAACTGAGATCTTAACGACTCGGGCGAATCGTTCCAAGTCAACTCCGCGCGGAAATCTTTCGTCGGCATTGTCCGCCGACGTTCCGGGCGAACAATTGGCTTGGGCTTGTCGAGGGGCCCCGGATTCTCGGATCATGGCGATTTGGGACGGTGCGAAGCAAACAGGCGAATGAACAGGGACGATGGCACCATGCGGATCGGCCTGATTTCGGATACTCACGACAAGCTCGCCCGGACCGAGATGGCCGTGCGTAGGTTGCTCGATGAGGGGGCCGAGGTGCTCCTCCACTGTGGAGACCTGACGACAGCGGGCGCCGTGGAGCGGTGCGTGGGCGTTCCCGCCTACTTCGTGCTCGGCAATAACGACTACGACGAGAAGGGGTTGCGCAAGGCCATCGAGGACTCGGGCGGAACCTGCCTGGGTCTGGGCGGCGAGATCGAGATCGCCGGGCGGCGGCTGGCTATCACGCACGGTCATTCGGGCCACATGGTCCGTCGGCTGAGCGTCTCCGCTCCGGACTATCTTTTTTATGGCCACACCCACGTTGCGGTCGACGAACTCCACGGCAAAACACGCTGGATTAACCCTGGAGCCCTACATCGGGCCGAGGATTATCGCGCGGCTCTGCTGAATCTGGAGACCGGAGAGCTGACCTCGTTCCTGTTTGCCTGAGAGTCGAAAAGGGAACGGAAGCTGGCCTCCTCGCGTTGCAGGGGACTGGGTATAGTCCCGGCCGATCGCCGGATCCGGGACGATCCGTCGGATGCTGCATGCGAGGAAGGAGCTTCCATGCGACTCTGCCTGGTGGAGGATGGCGGTGTCTCAGGCCTCGAGCCGCTGACGCTGACCCGGCCCGCATTCGACCTGCG
This sequence comes from Isosphaeraceae bacterium EP7, assembly GCA_038400315.1. NCBI lineage: Bacteria > Pseudomonadati > Planctomycetota > Planctomycetia > Isosphaerales > Isosphaeraceae > Kueselia > Kueselia aquadivae. Next base: position 3,627,300 of record CP151667.1, on the reverse strand, counting down.
GCTGGGGGCCACGACCCTGGAAGCCAAGCTGGCGCGTGCCTTCGACATCGGCCCGGGCCCGGCGCGGCGCGGGTGCGTCGTTCGGCCTCATCTCGCGGACATCCGCCGATCCCGCGATCCTCAGACGGTGGTGAACTCGGTCGACTGGCTGGCCAAGGCCCCGACGGTGGTGGCCAACGGCCGCTGGGTCCCGCCCTCTGGGTTCGAAGTCCCGGCGACCGGCGGTACCTGGGTCGGGCTTTGCGACGGCCGGCCCGCCTTCGCGATGGTCGGGCCGGGCGACTCACCGGGTCTGGAGCCCGGTCGCGTCGGCCCCTGGTTCGAAGACCTGGCAGCCCGCCTGGACGGCTTCGACGTCGGGGGAGAGTGGATCGACCGCCCCTGGGACCTGGTGACGAAGAACGGGCCGCACATCGCACGCGACTTCCGAGAGGGGGGGCGCGTCGGCGTCAGCAACCACCACCTGGCGCGCCTGGCCCTGGTCGGCCCGGTCGACCGCCTGTTCGTGCACGAGACGGCGCAGATCGACCCGTACACAGTCCTGGACACCACGTTGGGTCCGATCATCGTCGGCCCGGGGGCGATCATCCGGCCGTTCACGCGGCTTGAGGGCCCCTGCGTCATCGGGCGCGGGAGCGTCATCTCCCGCGCCGAGATCCGCGGCGGCACGACGATCGGGCCCGACTGCCGGGTGTCGGGCGACGTCGAGGCGTCGATCCTCCACGGCCAGGTCCGCAAGGATTCGGGGGGGACGCTTGGTCACGCCTACGTGGGGGAATGGGTCGACCTGGGGCCAATCGCCTCCGGAGGGGCCAGCAGTGACGGTATGCTGAGCGTCTCGCTGTGCGGCGACCCGATCGCCACCGGCCAGGACCGGGTCGGCTGCTTCGTGGGCGACCACTCGAGGATGGGGCCGGGGAGCGTCCTGGACTCGGGGACGTCCATCGGCGTGATGTGCAACCTGGCACCGGCCGGCTCGCCGGTGCCGAGGCACGTCCCGTCATTCGCGTCATTGACGCACGGAGGCGTGGCACCCGGGTTCGACCTTGAAGAACTGTTCGGGGCCGCGAGATCCGCGATGGCCTTGCATGGGCACGACTTTCGCGAGTCAGAACGCAGTCTTCTCCTCGACCTGTTCGAGCGGACCCGGCTGGAACGCGAGCGGGCGTACCAGAAAGCCGATCGGCGCCGCGACGAGCCACGTCCGGCAGCCTCGGCTGGCGGTTGACCGTCGTGCCCTGGAATGTTGCACAAATGCAACACTCTGAGGCGACCGGGAAGACTCGGCAGCGTTGATCGGTAAGAATGCAACGATGGATGACCGCGCCTGCGTTGGTCTGTTGAAGCGGGCGGCGCGGCCGATGCTACAATCTTCCCAGATCACCGCATCGGCTTGTCATTTGCCTGCCTTGATTCTGTCCTAGACTTAGGGGCGATGTAAGCCGGCTGCGGGATTGGGCCTCCATGATCGGTTGGATTGGGGGCATGCCACGCGAGATTCGAGCGAGTTGGGGCGGAACGACTCGAGACGGAATGCCGGCCTTCGCGGAAGGGTCTTGATCATGACAGATCCCCCCACCGAAGCCTTCGCGGCCGCGTGCCGGTTCCGAGGCCCGTTACGGTTCGGCATCAGCGACGCGATGGCGTCGAGTCGGGACGACTACTACGTCGAGCGGCCCTACGCCGTGGTCGGGCGGGACGTCCATTCGGATCTGGTGATCGACCACTGGTTGGTCAGCAAGAAGCACGTCTATTTCCAGGCGATTGCCGGGCGGATCTATGCGATCGACCTGGGGAGCCGGGCGGGCCTGAAGTGGGCCTCGGGGATGGCGGCCCACGGCTGGGCCGATGTGCCGGGCGGGCTCCAGCTCGGCCCGCATACGGTCAGCGTGGCCGATGGGCTGGACGGTCGGGATGACGGCAAGCCGCCCGCCTGGACGCCGCTGGCCGCCCAGGCCGACGACCCGGAGACGCCGCTCTCGGTGCGGATCGAGCCGCTTGAGCTGGGCGAAGCCTTCGCGCCCAAGCGGATCAACCGGCCGATCACGCTGGTGGGCCGCGCGCCGGGGTGCCGGGTCCGGATCGACCACCCGAGCGTCTCCAACTTCCATTGCGCCTTGGTCTCGGTGTCGGACCAGCTCTGGATGGTCGACCTGCTGGGCCGCGACGGTGTGCGGGTCAACGGCGAGCTGACGCGGCACGCCCGACTGATGGCCGATGACGTCCTGCGGATCGGCTCGCACAACCTTCGGATCCTGGAAGGCTCGAGCAATACGCCCCCGCCCCGGGTGGTCGGCAAGGCGCTGCGACGTCGCGACTCGCAGGCCCTGATCGGGCGAGTGGCCTTCCCCGCGACCTCCAACGGGCTCCAGACCTACATCGAGCCCGCCGTGTCGCGTACACCCGCGCGGATGGAGCCGGCGGAGGAGCTGGACGTCCGGGCGGTGCTGGAGCAGTTCGGCACCATCCAGAGCCAGATGCTCGACCAGTTCTACCAGGCCATGATGACGATGATGAAGTTCCAGCAGGAGGCGCACCAGGGGCAGATCTCGCAGATGAAGGGCGAGACCGAGCAGCTGCGCGATCTGGTGCGCGAGCTTCACGCGATGAAGGCCATCCAGGCCGCACCGAGCCCTGCCCCGCCCGTCGCCCCGCCGCCCGCCGCCCCCATGCCCCCGCACCCCCACTTCGCGCCCGAACCGGCACCGCAGCCGGCGGCCGAACCTGCTCCCCCGCGCCAGGCGAAGGCAACGCAGCCGGCGGATGCCAAGACGCAGAGCGTCGACGACATCCAGGACTGGCTGGCGAAGCGATTCGACACGATCCAGGGTGAGCAGCAGGGGCGCTGGCGCAAGCTGTTCGACTCGGTGATCGGCCAGTCGGGCAGGCCGGTCAAGGGCGAGCGGACCTGACGGGACCGGGAAGTGCCCCGGTCGTGGGAGTGCGCGGATCAGGGAGCTTCATCAACTTCCAGGGTGCTCTGGGTCCAGAGCTTCCAGGCCGGCCCGTCGAGGCGGAAGGTCATCATCGAGTCGGTGGTGTTGTTGGAGAACTTCGACGTTGTCCCGCGATTGGCCGTGCGAAGGATAACCCTGGCCACGGCGTAGGGGTCGTCCCGGCCGATGAAGGTGAAGCGGATGACCTTGTAGTCCAGGTCGTACTTATCGAAGAGGGCCCGCGAGGTCTGCTCGGTGTAGGCGTAGCCGGGCGACTTGGGGTGGATCGTGCGCAGGGCGGCGGGTAAATCTTCGTTGCGGCTGGCCAGGCAGTTGTCGTCGACGACCTTGCGGATGGCCTTCGCCGCCGGGTCGTCCTTGAGGCCCGGCTTGACGTCGAGGTCGACGTCCTGGCCCGAGGCGACCACGACCACGGTCAGGACCAGGGCGAAAAGCAGGCGATAGGCTGGGGTTATGGCCGGCAAGGTCATCGCGGTGGCTCCTCGGGGCGCGGCCCGCGTGGGCGTCGGCCGGAGGACCGGCCTCCGTCGCCGTGCGTCGCTTCGGTTCCAAGACGGGCCCAGCATGGGGCGAAGCCGCGGGCATTTCAAGCGCCGAATGTTGCCCGGGGCGAACCGAGGGGCTTGATCTCCCCTCCACAATGGGGCGTGCGGGGTGGCGAGCGGGGCGAGGTCGTGGGTTCAAGACGAGGCGGAGGCCGGTTCGTTGAGTACGCTGGCGGTGGAGTTGGTGCCGGGTGTGGGACGCCGGGCGACGACGGGGTGGCGCACCTACGTCTGTTTAACCTTGATGGTCCTGATCGGTTCGGGCACGGCCCCTGCGGCCAAGCTCGCCTTGCGCGGGCTGCCTGTGGGCCTGCTGCCTGTGCTCAGGTTCGGCATCGCGGGGCTCTGCCTGCTGCCGCTGGCGTGCAAAGGTGGGGCGCTCGCCGCTCTGTTCCGCAATGACTGGAAGCGGCTCTTGATTGCGGCGGCCTTCTGCGTGCCGATCAACCAGGCCCTCTTCCTGAACGGGACGAAGCTGGCACCGGTCTCGCACACGGCGCTCATCTACGCGGCCCTGCCGCTGGTGGTGCTGGGCTTGGCCGCGGCCCTGGGGCAAGAACGCTTGACGCGCCGACGTTTGCTGGGCGTGCTGGCCAGTGTCGTCGGCCTGGCGGTGATCGCGGAAGGGGCGTCTCGACCGGGCGGGGTCTCGGCGCCGGGGGTGTTGCTGGGCGACCTCTTTCTCGTGGGTGCGGTGACGTCGTGGGGCGTCTACGTTACGGTGAGCAAGCCCCTGGTGACGCGCCACGGGGCCATCCCGTCGCTGGCGGCCACCTTCCTGGCCGGGAGCCTGCTGACGGTCCCGATCGCCCTGGCCACGACGCCGGAGTGGCCCCCCCTGGCGGGGATCTCGACCCGAGCCTGGCAGGGGATGATCTACCTGACATTGATCGTGACCGTGGTCGGCCTGGCGTTCCAGAACCAGGCGCTCCGGCGTCTGGATGCCAGCCACGTGACGACGGTGGGCAACGTGGCCCCGGTGCTGACGGTGCTCTGGGGCGTCTGGTTCTTCGACGACCCGTTCACGCCGAGCCTGGCCGTGGGCGGCGCCTTGACGGTCGGCGGTGCGCTCTGGGCGAGCCTGTCGGCGGTGCGTTGACTGACGCGGGCCCGACCATCTGCGGGCCCGCGCCTTCTTGGGCTCAGTACGCGTCGGAGCTGATCACTTCGCCGCCGCTCTTGGTGAGCAGCGCATCCATGACTTGCAGGTTGATCGACTTCTTCAGGAAGCGGACCGATCCGTCGGCGAACCCGAAGCTCGTTCCCCCCTGGTAGCGTCCGAAGAGGGCCTGCAAGTCGAGCGGGGCCTTGACCTCCCAGTCGTCGGGCTTGGTCCAGATGACGGCGGCCTGGTCGTCGGCTTCCAGGGTCATGATGGTGTTGGACGTGCCGTCGGTGATCTCCTGGATCTTCACGCCTTGGGCGCCCGGGAACATCGTCGTCGCCCCGCGCGGGGTGAGATAGGTCGTCTTCCCCTCGGCGGCCAGGGCTCGCGTGGCGGCCGGGGCGTCGTAGACCTTGGGCATCTTGGAGATGAGCGTGCGGTTGTGGTCGCTGTCCCAGGGCTCGTCGAGGTGGAACTCCTTGAAGAGAGGGGCCTGGTCGAGGTAAGGGAGGATCAGGACGCGCCAGCTCAGCAGTGGCTTGCCGTCCTTGGCGGCGAGATAGGCCGGCGGGAACGCTTTCGTCGCGTCGTGATAATTGTGCATCGCCAGGCCGATCTGCTTCAGGTTGTTGACGCTCTGGGACCGCTGCGCGGCAAGCCGGGCCGAGATGAGGGGCTTGCTCAGCTCCTGGGCCACGGCGGCCATGTCCAGCTCATACGTCGTGCGAGCACCGGCCTCGGCACGCTCGGTCGCTCCCAGGGTTGTGGCCAATTTGAGGGCGGGATTTTCTGCGAGGAGGGGAGGAATTCCGCGGGCGATGGCCAGGGCCATGACCTTGCGCAGCTCGACGGCCGCGGTCTCGTCCTTCCCCTGGAGCACCACGCGAAGCTTGGGCTTGGCGTCATCGGTCATGGCGAGCGTGGCCCAGGTCAGGCCCCTGGTGATGATCTCCGGGGGCGCCCCGCCGAGCTCGGGGGGAAGGTTGGTCATCGACTCCTCAAGGGCGCGCCGCTGGACGGTGCTGGGCACGATCGCCAGGAAGGCCGAGGTCTTCGAGGAGGCGGCCAGGGCGGCTTCGACGTCGGGGCGTGCCGCGGGCTTGGCCTGCTTGATCCGGGCGAGGGCCTCGGGCTTGCCCGCCACGACCGCGCCCCGGATCGTCTCGGCGGCCGGCCAGTGAAACGGCAGGCCGGACGCATCCGTGGTCAAAAGCCGCTTGATCTCGTCGGCGTTGCCGCCGGCGGTCAGCGGGACGACGACGACCGGAAAGCCGGGGAAGTCGGCCGGATCGAGCAGGATGACGAGCTCCTTGGCCCCGGCCTTCTCCAACGCGCCGATCAGTCCCCCCGCTGACTTCAGGCCGCCGGCGAGTTCGGGGCTCTCGGCATGCGCGCCGAGGATCTGGCGGACCGAGCGTTCGAAGGTCCCGCCCGTCAGGCTGACCCTCGCCACGGCGGCGACCTCGTCGCCGATGAGTTGTGACACGACTCCGGCGCCCTCCCCTTGCGGGGGGGCGCCGACGAGCAAGCAGGCGGCCAGGGTCCATGAGAGGGTCATGCAAGGCTCCTACCCGGCTGGTCCGGGCGTGAAGGTCGGGTCACTTCGCCAGCTTGATCAGGTAATTGATCGAATAGGCCGGGTGGTTGGGGCCACCGGGGGGGACGGGGGCCGAGAGCGTGGCCGTGTCGCCGTTGACCGCATAAGAGAACGGCTTCCCGCTGATGACGTCGATCGGCGTCGGGGCCTCGGTGATGGCCTCCAGGCTGGCGGGGAGCTTCCCGCCGTGCAGTGAGGCGTCCAGTCGGATGGCCTCGATGCATTGCATCGCGTCGAGATGGCGTTCGAGGCGTAGCGTCGCCAGGCGGGCCGAGTTGATCGCGGGCGTCAGCAAGTCGAAGAGGGTGAGCAGCGGGCTGGACAGCTTCGCTTCCATCGTCCGGTCGCCCCGCGGGTCAACCCGGTCATACGACTGCCAGTAGGGCACGTTGATCCACTTATACGATTCGTCCCGTCGCTTCACGTACTCCTTGATGGAATAGAGCACCGAGACCTGGACCACGGGCATGGCGTCGACCTCCGTCTCGGTCCGGCCGGCGGCGATCAGGCCGCTCCGGGCCTCGGGGTAGACCTTGACGGCCATCGCGGCGATGCCGAGCTGCCCCATCCCGCCGGGTGGTGGCAGGGCGCTCCCGGTCAGGCTGTAGATTTTCTTCTGGATCTGTTCGACGAACCGCCTCACCTCCGTCAGGCTCATCGGCCCCCGGTCGAGCTCTTCCAGCTCTGGCAGGGCCTTGTTGAAGAGGGTCAGCTCGCCTTCCATCGGCCGGCGTAGGTCGATGAATGGCCGCGGTCGATCGGCCAGGGCCCAGAAGAGGCTCGGCGTGCCCGGGGCCTGGATCAGGTCGGTCAGACAGATTGCCATCACGCTGTCGATCGCGACGCCGACCAGGGCCTGGATGAGCGTCGGCCCTTCGGCGGCATGCCGGCCCATCACCATCCCGACCTGGATCCAGTGCATCGCCTCATCGATCTTGCCGTCGAGGATCGCCAGCCTCGCCTTCACGGCGATCAGCCGGGCCAGCGAGCGCAGTTCCTGGATCTCCGGCAGCAACAGGTCGAAGCCCTCCTTCCGCCGGTCGAATTCCCAGTCGCAAGTCTGCCGCATGGCCGCAAGCTCCGCCTCTTTCAGCGGGCCCTGGAAGGCTTCGAGCTGCTTGCGGGCCTCCTCCCGAGGGAGCTGGGCGATGGGGCCGGTGGCCCATCGCGAGATGCGCATCTCGGGCGAGTTCTCCGGGTCGGGCGGCTTCGCGCCGGGGGCGCGGGCCTGGCCGAGGCTGGACTGGGCGAGGAGCAAGATACCCCGGTGATAGAACACGGCGGCGTTGCCAGGGATCAAGATTCGGGGCTCGGGAACGAGCCGATATTTCAGGGCGGGCACCGGCTGGGGGGCCGGGCGCAGAATCAGCTCGACGGGTATGGTTTTGGCTTGCGCCATCGCCAGGCCCGGCGGCAGGAACGCAAGCATCAGGATCAAGGCGACGGTCCGTTTCATGAGCGGTCTCCGGGTTCGAGGGCTCGGCGCAGCTCGTCTCGCAGTTGTTCGCGTGGAGTTTTCGGCGAGTCTTCGACAGCCGCCCAGGCCGCGGGGGGCGAGGGGGGCAGGCCGTCGAGGCCGAAGCGGAGGACCTGGCCGGTCAGTCGCTGGTAAGGAGTCTCGCCGCCGAGGAACGCGTCGACGAGCGGCGAGGAAGGGCGGGATCTGACGGGGGCGGGGATCGGCTCCGGCCTGGACTTGACCGCGGCGGGGACCGTGGCCCGGGCCGGCTCATCAACGACGAGAAGCTCGACGACCCGTGGTCCCGGCCGATTGACCAGGAGGACGCCCTCGACCACCGCCAGTGCGGTGACGCAAGCCGCCGCGAGCCACGCATGCCGGTTCGTGGTTTGCCCGACCGAGGCACGGCCGGCCTCGTACATCAGGCGGTCGCGGTCGAGGCGCGGACGCGAGGGCGGCAGCGCGGCGAGGCCGGATTCGAGGGCATTCAGATCTGGGTCGAGCGAGGCGGGCTCGGGCGGCATGGGACCCCCAGGCGTTCTCTCAGGGTCGAGAGGCCGGTTTGGTAGAGGCGATGGGCGGTGCTCGACGACACACCGATGAGTTCGCCGATCTGTTCGAACGTCAGGGCGCCCCAGAGTCGGGCGACGATCACCTCGCGCTGCGGGTCGGGCAGCGCGGTCAGCGAGGCCTGCGCCTCGTCGGGGTCGAGCGGATAATCGGCCAGGCCCCCGGGGTCGGGATCGAACCAGGGGGGGAGGTGAGAGGCGACCTCGGCCTCGCGGCGCCGCCTTCGCTTGCCGGCGATCCCCGCGTTGATCGAGGCGTTTCGCACCGCCCGGAACAGCCAGGCGGCGGGGTTTTCCGGCGGCGAGCGGAGCGCCGCCAGGGCCATGAACGCGTCCTGGACCGCGTCCTCGGGGTCGCCCGACCACTGGCGGGCATACAGGGTAAGCGCGGCCGAATGGCCGTCGATCAGGCGTCCGAGTTGCTCGACGTCCATCGGTCCTCGCCCGCCCGTTGCCGCGTTGGTCCCGTCTCCCGTCACTATGACAACAGTCAGGCCATCTCATCCCGGCTTTTTCCCGATTGCCCCCCCTAACAGGCGTTGAGTATGCTCCCCCTTCCCCGCGACGGGGACGCTGGATCTCCAATAGGACTCAGAGCATGGGGCGACGCGGTGGGCTGGCCGTCTACGTGACGAGCCACGGGTTCGGGCACCTGAATCGGACGGTGGCGGTGCTGAACCGGGTGCCCGCCGACGTGGCGGTCGACATCCATTGCCACCCGAATCTGTTCGAGGCCTGGCGCCAGCGGCTGGTCCGCGACGCCGGCCTGCACGAGCACGTCTCGGACTCGGGGGCCGTCAACCCGCCCGGGGATAGCGCGGCTACCGATGGCCCCGCATCCATCGCCGCGGCCCGCTCGATCTATGAGACGTCGATCGGGCGAGTGGATGCCGAGGCCGAGGCGTTGCGGGCCTCGGGCGCGGCGGCCGTGCTCTGCGACGCGCCTCCGCTGCCGCTGGTGGCGGCACGTCGGGCGGGAATTCCGGGATTCCTGCTGGCCAACTTCACCTGGGCCGACATTTATGGGCCTCACGCCCGCAACCTGGGGGGGGACGCCCCCGCGTTCGTGGCCGAGGTGCATCGTGCCTACCAGGATGCCACCGCCCTGTTCCGCGCCGAGCCCGCGCTGCCGATGGAGGACGTAGCTCCGATCATCGAGGTGGGGATGGTCTGCTCGGCTGGCGTCGATCGGGGTGCGGAGCTTCGCGGCTTGTTAAAATTGTCTTCATCCGACAAACTCGTTTACTTCTACGTCGGCCGCTACGGGCAGGCGGACATGGATTGGCACCGGCTGGCCGAGTTTGCGGGGGTCCACTTCGTCGCGTTCCACCCGGCGCCCGGGCACGACCTGCCCAACCTGCATGTCGTCGCCCCGGAGCACTGGACCGGCGCAGACCTGGCGGCGTCCGCCGATGCGATGGTGGTGAAGGCGGGCTACGGCACCGCCTGCGAGGCGATGGCCGCCGGCACCCCGATGATCTACCCGCCGCGCGTCGGGTTCGCCGAGCACGAGGCGCTCGACCGGGCCCTGACCGCATGGGGCGGCGGCGTGCCGACGACCGAGCGGGAGTTCAACGAGTTGCGGCTCGGGCGTGCGCTGGATCGGGCGTTCTCCCTGAAACCGGGGCCGCCCCCCTTCCCGGCCGACGGCGCCGACCGCGTGGCCGGCCATCTGACGGCCGTCTGCCGCGGGGAGACGGATCGATGAGCAAGCTCGAACATCCGAAATTCGTCATCCACCCGGCCATCGACGCCGACCGCCTCGCCGTCCTCCAGGCCGAGGCGCCCGGGGCGATCTGGGTCAACGCGTCCGGCCACGACGAGGCGAGCGCCGCCATGCCGGGGGCCGACGCGGTGCTGGGCAAGGTGACGCCGGAGATGCTCGGACGCGCGGACAGACTCCGATGGGTCCAGTCGTTCACGGCAAGCCTGGAGCACTACATCTTCCCGGAGCTTGTCGCACACCCCTGCACCTTGTCGAACATGCGGGGTCTCTTCGGCGACGTGATCGCCGACCAGGTGATGGGCTACATCCTCTGCTTCGCCCGCAACTTGCATGTTTACATCCGCAACCAGGCCGAATGCAAGTATGAGCCGATCGGCGGCGAGGACGCCCGGGTCAGCTTTGCCGCGGGCCCCGGCACAGTCAACGCCATGGACCGGGCGACGATCTACCTGCCCGATGCGACGCTGGGCATCGTGGGCTATGGCGCGATCGGCCGCGAGATCGCGCGCCGGGCCGCCGCCTTCGGGTTGACCATCCGGGCCGTTGACCGCCACCCCGAACGGATCGGCGATGATCCGCATGTGCAGGGCGTCGAGGGGATGGACGGCCTCCCCGCGCTGCTGGCCTGGAGCGACTTCGCGGTGATCGCGGCGCCTCACACGCCCGAGACCGAGGGCCTGTTCGACGCCGAGACCCTCGCCCACCTGCGGCCGAGCTCCTATCTCATCAACATCGGCCGGGGTGCGATCGTCGTCCTGGATGATCTCGTCTCGGCGTTGAAGGCGGGGCAATTGGCGGGGGCGGCGCTCGACGTCTTCGAGGTCGAGCCACTGCCGAGAAACCACCCGCTCTGGTCGCTGCCGAATGTGATTCTCACGCCGCATACCGCGGGCTACTCCCCGGTCATCGCCGGCCGGCACCTGGCCACCTTGCGCGAGAATGTCCGCCGGTTCGTCGCGGGGGAGCCGCCCGAGAACCTGGTGGACAAGGCCTCCTGGTTTTGACAAACGCCAACGAAGGAGCGGCCCCTCACCGGCCTTGACGGTGGAGCGTACAATGAGGCCGACCGAGCGAGCGATTCGCACCCCCCGAGGGCGAGGCTCGCTCGCATGCTCGCACGACCGATGAACGGGATCTTGGCGCGTGAATCGCCCGGTTTTCGATCGTAGGATCGTGGGATGAGACGAGCATGGTGTTAGACACGACGACCGGGTCAACTGGCCTGGTCCCTTTTTCCTTAGATGGAGCCTCGAACGATGGACGCCAAAGGTGCGAAGCGGCGGCAGCTGGCCCCGCTGGATACTCCGACCGACCTGTCGGCCGACGCGACTCACGACATCTCTGCATCGCTCAATGCCCTGCTGGCCGACTTCTTCGCGCTCTACCTGAAGACGAAGAACTTCCATTGGCACATGTCGGGTTCGCACTTCCGCGACTACCACCTGCTGCTCGACGAGCAAGCCGACCAGATCTTCGCCGCCACCGACCCCCTGGCCGAGCGAGTGCGGAAGCTCGGCGGCACGACCATCCGGTCGATCGGCCACATCAACCGGCTCCAGCGCGTTCTGGACAACGACGCCGACTACGTGACCCCGCTGGACATGCTGGCCGAGCTGCGCGAGGACAACCTCCAGACGGTGGCCCGGATGCGCGAGGCCCACGAGCTTTGCGACGAGCACAAGGACGTGGCGACCGCCAGCCTGCTGGAAGTCTGGATCGACGAGGCCGAGCGCCGCAACTGGTTCCTGTTCGAGGCCTGCCGCCCGGCCGAGTCCGCCGGCCAGCCCTGAAGTTGTTGAACGTCCGACCGACCGGGCGAGACCGGGCCGCGCCCCACCCCGCGGCCTTCCCCCCCTCGCTTGGCTGGCGGCCGGCATCCGTTATGATCCAAGGTGAAACGTGCGGGCTGAACCCGCGATCGCCGACCGAATCACCTCGGAGCTTCGAACGCATGTCCCGACCCAGAGTCGCCGTCTGCCTGTCCGGCTGCGGATATCTTGATGGAGCGGAGATTCAGGAGGCGGTCTTGACGCTGCTGGCGCTCGACCAGGCGGGCGCCGAGGCGGTCTGCTGCGCACCGGATATCGACCAGGCCAAGGTGGTCGACCATCGCTCGGGCGAGCCGGTGGCCCAGCGCCGAAACGTGCTTGCCGAATCGGCCCGGATCGCTCGCGGCAAGATCGTCGGGGTCTCGGAGGTTGACGTCGACTCGATCGACGCGCTGGTGATTCCGGGCGGATTTGGCGCGGCGCTGAACCTGTGCGACTTCGCCGCGGCAGGGCCCGATTGCCGCGTCGACCCCGGCGTCGAGGCGTTCATCAAGGCGGTGCACAAGCAGGGGAAGCCGATCGGCGCCATCTGCATCGCCCCTGCGTTGCTGGGCCGGGTTCTGGGCCGCGCGGGGGTGAACGTCAAGCTCACCATCGGCGACGACACGGGGACGGCGGCGGCGCTGGAGCAAATGGGGGTCACGCACCGCGCGGCCGCCGTCACCGAGGCCGTGACCGACCTTGAACACAAGGTGGCGAGCACTCCGGCTTATATGCTGGGGCAAGGGCCTGCCGAGGTGTTCGAGGGGATCAGGAAGTGCGTCGACTCGGTGCTGGCAATGGTCGCCGTCCCGACCGTATGAACCAAGACAAAGGGCGGCAACCGATGAGATCTGGCAGCAAGGCAGCCCTGGCCGCGTTCGCGTTGATGGGCTTCGTGGGCGTTCGCGCCTGCGCCGCCGATGACCCCTCGATCGTCCGGAACAAGGACGTTGTCTATGCGAGCCCGTCGGGCACGCCCCTGAAGCTCGACGTGGCCCGGCCGCTGGGCGAGGGGCCATTCCCGGCCGTGCTGGCGATCCACGGCGGCGGCTGGCGCGGGGGGTCGAAGGGGGACGTGGCCCCACTGATGGACCAGCTGGTGCATCGCGGCTACGTGGCCGTGTCGCCGCAATATCGGTTCTGCCCCGAGTTCCCGTTCCCGGCCCAGGTGCACGACGTGAAGGCCGCGGTGCGCTGGGTGAAGGCCCATGCAGCCGAGTACCGCATCGACCCCGAACGCGTCGGCGTGGTCGGGTTCTCGGCGGGCGGGCATCTGGCCCTGATGCTGGGATTGACCGATGCCAAGGATGGGTTGGAAGGGGATGCGGAGGCCGGCTCGCCGAGCACCCGCGTGCGGGCGATCGTGAATTACTTCGGGCCGACGGACCTGACGGCGCGGGATCTCCCGATCGTCTCGGGCGTGATGGTCCACGACTTCCTGGGGGGCCTCCCCGTGAAGAAGCCCGAACTCGCCGCGCAGGCCTCTCCGCTCACCTTCCTGACCCGGGACGACCCGCCGATCCTGACCTTCCAGGGGACCAAGGACGAGCTGGTGCCGGCGACTCAGGCGACCAAGCTGCGTGAGGCGATGACGAAGCTGGGCGTCGGCGGCCGGGTTGATATCCTGGAGGGGGCCGGCCACGGCTGGGCCGGCGCCGAGATGGAGCGGACCCTGGCCGAGACCTATGCCTTCTTCGACGAGCACCTCAAACCGAAGCCCGCGCCCAAGCCCGCCCCTTGAACGACGCCCAACGACGCCGGCCCGCCGGGAATGGGGCCGGGACGGCGTCGCCGGGAACCGCCGGACGTCTCGGCCTTGATGTGCGCGTGGAGTTGGTCGCAGTCGCGGAACTGGCCTGAATTCCCGCGGCCGATCCGGCGGCCAGCGAGGTCCGGCCGGTGAAGGTGCCGATCGCCGTGACGCCCTGGCTGGCGAGCATCGCCGTCGAGGTGCCCGTGCCCGAGCGGCCGAACAGGATGGCCGATTGGCCGGCGGTCGAGCCCGAGGTGTACCAGTTGGCGTTCTCGGGGCGATAGACGGCCAGGTCGGCCTTGCGGTCGCCGTCGTAGTCGGCCGGGGCGGGCTGATCGGTGCTGCCGGCGGCCCCCCAGGTGAACGGCGGGGCACCGGCGAGATTCAGGAACCACTGGCCTGAGCCGGGCCGATACACGGCCAGGTCGGCCCGGCCGTCGCCGTCGTAGTCGGCGGGAACCGGGACGTCGGCGCTGCCGGCCTGGCCCCAGACATGGCCGTTGATGAGCACCGATCCCGTGGCGGTTCCCAGGAACCACTGGCCGGTGGACGGCCGATAGGTGGCCAGCTCCAGCTTGCCGTCGCCGCTGTAGTCGGCCGGCACGGGGAGGTCGACGCCGGCGAGGCCGAAGGTGACGACGCGCGGGCCCGTGGCCGATCCGAGGATGAACCACTGCGCGGTGCTGGGGCGGAAGACGGCGATGTCGGCCTTGCCGTCGCCGTCGTAGTCGCCCGGCACGGGGATGTCGCCGGCGCCTGCCTGGCCCCAGACGACCGAGAGCGTGCCCGGGGTGCTGGTCATGGTCCGGATCTGCCAGCGCCCGGTGCTGGGCTGGTAGATGGCCAGGTCGGTCTTGCCGTCGCCGTCGTAGTCGGCCGGAGCCGGGGTGTCGGTCGAGCCGGCCACGCCCCAGGTGTAGACGGCCGTCGATCCGTTGAGGCTGGAGCGGACGAACCAGCGGGCCGTCGAGGGCTGATAGACGGCGCGGTCGGCCTTGTGGTCGCCGTCGTAGTCGCCCGGGATGGGCGTATCCCCCGCAGGCGTGACGGACACCGCGGAGACCTTGGCGCCCCAGCCGACGTTGTCCTGGCCGATGGTCACGACGGTCGACAGCCCGTCGGTCCCCGCGCCCGAGGTCGTCACGTCGTAGATCCCCGACGGGATCGCCAGCGAGTAACCGCCCGAGGCCCAGGTGGTGGCCTGGAACGTCCCGCCGCCGCCGCGACGCGTGGCGGTGATCGTCACGCTGCCCAGCCCTTCGCCGGGGGAGTAGAAATTGTCTCCGTCGGTGTCCTTGTAGAACGTCCCGGTGAGGAAGGGGTTGCCGGTGTGCCAGCCGAACTCCTGGGTGACGAGCACCGGGCCGACGTCGTTGCTGTTGGGCGAGGGTGCGGTCGGGACGGCGCCGGTGAGCAGGCCGACGCCGATCTCGCTGAACCCGATCGTGCCGAAGGTGGTGCCCGACGGGCCGGGGGCGAGCAGGTTGTGCAGGTGACCGTAGTCCGGGTTGCCCCAGTCGATGACGAAGCCGGCGTGGAGGTAGTCCACGTAGTCACGCAGGCGCGTCTTCTGGACGACCTCCGAGTAGGCGAAGATGTTCTCGCCCGTGGACCACGAGAGGTTGTTCACCGGGTAGTACGCCTGGCCGTCGGCCGCCCTGGCCACGGCCGGGTCGGTCAGAAATCCCTGGGGGGCGTGGACCTGGTTGTTCATCGCCAGCATCGCGCCGTTCTGCACGCGGGCGGCGGCGATGAGCCGGGTGTTGAATGCCAGCGGGGGCGACGCGGCGAAGGCCGAGATGACCCGGACGAACTGGTTCATGTCCCAGTTGCGGGTGGCAGACTGGAGCACGGGGTCGGCCCGAACCTGGGCCAGCATCCGCTGGCCTTCGGCGGCCGGGTTGGCGCGCATCCGGTTGATCAGCTCGAGCATGTACTGCTCATCGGCGGTCGGTACGGCCAGGTCGCCGGCCAGCGGCAGGCGCGGCTCCAACTCGGCCAGGGCCGGCCTGAAGCGGCGCCCGGGCTTGCCCTTCGTCCGCAACTTGACGACTGCATCCGGCATCGGTTGATTCCTCAAGAGGTTCGGATCCGTCCGCCTCCAGGCGGCCAATTCTCAGCGGCGGTCTCCTGCCCGGAGCAGCCTCAGGGCGTTGACCGTGACGAGCAGGCTGGTGCCGACATCGGTGATCACGGCCATCCTCAGGCTTGCCATGCCGAAGAGGGCCAGCACAAGAACAATAGCTTTCGTCCCGAGCGAGAGGGCGATATTCTGCCGGATCCGCGCCAGGGTCGCCCGGCCGTGGCGGACGAGCCAGGGCAAGGCGGTCAGGTCGTCGGCCATCAAGACCACGTCGGCGGTCTCCAGGGCCGCGGCGCTGGAGATCCCGCCCATGGCCACGCCCACCCTCGCGGCGGCCAGCGCGGGGGCGTCATTGACGCCGTCGCCGACCATGCCCGTCGGCCCGCGGGTCGCTTCCAGCTCGGCGATCATGTCGGCCTTGGCGCCCGGCAGCAGGCCGGCACGCAGCTCGACCATGCCCAGGAGGGCGGCGATGGCGGCGGCCGTGGCCTGGTTGTCGCCGGTGAGCATCACCGGGACGATCCCCAGGCCTCGCAGCTCGGCCAGGACGGCGGCGGCCTCGGGCCTGGGCTCGTCGGCCAGGGTAATCCACCCCATCGGGCGTCGGCCGTCGGTCAGGGCCACCGACGTGCCGGGGCCGTCGGCAAGCGCCAATCGCTCGTGGAAGCCCGCCTCGCACTGCCCCGACTCATCGATGTAGCGGTGGCTACCCATGTGATATCGCTGCGCGTCGACGCGCCCGGTGGCCCCCAGGCCTGGGACCGCCTGGTACTCGTCGGCCGGTGGGACGTCCAGCCGCAGGTGCCGGGCGTGGCGGGCGATGGCCCGGCCCAGCACATGTCCGCCGCGGTCCCCCAGCGCCGCGGCGATGCGCAGGACGTCGTCGCCGGCGTTACCCTCGGCCGCCACCACGTCGACCACCGCAGGCTCGCCCCGCGTCAACGTCCCCGTCTTGTCGAACGCCAGGACCTTGAGCCGGCCGATCGCCTCCAGAAACTGCCCCCCCTTCACCAGCACGCCGCGCCGGGCAGCCGCCGCCATGGCGCTCACCAGGGCGACCGGCGTGGCGATGACCAGGGCGCACGGGCAGGCGGCCACCAGGACGATGAGGGATCGGCCGAACCAGTCGGCCCAGTCCGGCGTCAGGCCCATGCCCAGCCGGGCGAGCGGCCCGCCCAGCGCCGTGGCCAGCGAGACCCCGACCACGGCCGGCGTATAGACGGCCGCGAACCGCTCGACCGAGCGCTGGACCGGCGCACGGCCCGCCTGCGCGGCGCGGACTCGCTCCATCAGGCGAGTGACCACCGACTCGCCCAGGGGGCCCGAGGCCCGCACTTCCAGGCTCCCTTCGCCGTTGACCGTCCCGGCATAGACCCGGTCGCCGGGCCCGCGGACGATCGGCACGCTCTCGCCGGTCACCGACTTCTGGTCGACGCCCGAGCGCCCCTCGACCACCGTGCCGTCGATCGGCACCCGCTCGCCGGCCCTGACCCGGACGAGGTCGCCGGTGCGCAGGTCGGCCGCCGGCACGATCCGGACCTGGCCCCCTTCGCCCACCAGCTCGGCGGTCTCGGGGGCGACTTCCAGCAGCCTCCGGATCGAGCGCCTGGCGTGCTCCAGGCTCATGGTCTCAAGCAGGTCGGAGAGGCCGAAGAGGAACGCGACCGTCGCGGCCTCGTCCCACTGCCCCAGCCAGGCCGCCCCCGCAACCGCCAGGGCCATCAGGACGTGGATGTCGAGCCGTCGATCGCGCAGGGCCCTGAGCGCTCGCGGCAGCAGGTCCAGCGAGCCGGCCGCCGCCGCCAGGGCGTAGGCCACCCTCGACCAGCTTTCGCGGCCCGACCAGGATGCCGCCATGCCGACCGCCAGCAGCAGGCCCGACGCGACGGTGGCCGCGAGCCGGCCGTTGCGGCCCCACCACGACAGCGTCGGGGCCTCGCCCGACTCGGGCTCGCCGACCGCCTCGGCCGTCATTCCCGCGTGCTCGGCCACCCGGCCCACCAGCGCCGGGGGGCCGGTGGCCGAGGGGTCATACCGCACGGTCATGGTCCCCCTCGGGAGGTCGAAGCCCAGGTCGAAGACCCCGGGAAACCCCTCCAGGGCCCTTCGAAGCTCGGCGGCTTCCACCGGGCAGTCCAGCCCCCGGACCTTGAACGTACAGCGGGTCTGGGCCATCGCGGTCCCCCTCCTCGGCCCCGGTCGGCGCCAACGTCCGCGCCTGTCTCGCCGGGCATCGAGCCTGACCGAAGATTATAGACGAAGCTGCCAGTCGCGTCTTGCCGGCCTTGTCCGGGCCCTTTTCCGGCCGCTAGACTGGAGTGGCCCGCGCGTGCCCGACCTCTTCGAGTACGCTGCGGGCCGGTTCGGATCGCGCCGAGGGATCGCATGACTCGCAGCTTCCTCATCCGCTACGGCCTGGAACGGCGCACGGGCTGGTTCACCGCCGACGAGCCCGGCATGGCCCCCGGCCCCTGCGTCGGCCTGGACGCCGTGATCCGGACCCGACGTGGCCTGGAACTCGGCCGGATCCTCCTCGAATCCAGCCGGCCCGAGGCCGACGACGGCTCGCCACCCCCGACCCCGGGCGGGCCCGGCCGGCTGCTGAGGCTCGCGGGGGCCGAAGACCTGGAGATGGCCGAGACGCTCGACCGCGACCGCGCCGGGCGGTTCGAGGCGTGCCGGGCGGTCCTCGCCGAAGGCGTCTGGCCCATCGAGTTGGTCGACGCCGAGCCCTTGCTCGACGGCAACCGGACCGTGCTCCACTACCTCGGCCCGCACCACCTCGAGGCCGCCGGCCTGCGCGACGCGTTCCTCGTCCGCTGCGGCCTGGACGTCTGGCTCGAGGCCGTCGGCGCCGACGTGAACGCCGAGGATGAACGCGAAGACGACCACCAGCCCGACGACGATTCGCATGGCTGCGGCTCGTGCGGCTCTTCCGGCGGGGGCGGCTGCGGCTCCTCCGGCGGCGAGGGCGGCTGCGGCACGGGCGGGGGCTGCGGCTCCTGCGGCGTCAAGGACCTGATCGCGGCGAAGGCCCGCCCCGCGGGCGTCGGCCGCTGATCCAGGCCCCGCCCCTCTCTTCCTGACCCTCCCATCCCAAATCCATCGCGGCCCGGCGTCCCCCTGACGCCCGGGCCGAATCCGCGTCGACACCCCGATATTGCACATACGGGATTAGGCCGTCATCCCCCGCCTCAGACCGGACGTTCCCCGCCCCACGGAGACGTTCCCGGCTCATCTCCACCGGGCATCCCGCCCTGATCTCGACAATTCCCAAAATAATTCACGACATAAACGTCTACCAACAAAGAACTTAAAACAAACTTCGGATTTCCACCGAAATACTAGGGAGAAAACATCCCGAAAAAGGGATTATCTCTTAAGGACGGGCGATGTGGCCCACTCAAAAACGAAGACTCAAAAGACTCATGCACCTGGAGATGGAATCGATGAACCGCTTCCGCAACCCGAAGTTCGCCCCCGAAGCCCTGGAACGCAAGCTGAGCCCGTCCTCCTACGCTCTCTACCCCGCCGCCAGCTTCCCCGGTACCTCGGCCCAGTTCGCCCCGGCCCCCCAGAGCCTGTCGATGACCGTCAGCGGCACCATCTCCTACGACACTCCGAAGGAACTGCCCCCGCCGCCGCCGTTCGGCCCCGTCCGCTGAGATTGGCCGGATAACCTGAATGCTCGGCCCGATTCTATGAGACGATCGATGAGCCTTGCCGGCTCCAACCCCGCCCGTCCCAGGGGGTCCGGCAGGGCTCTTCATCTTTTCCGGGACGTCTCTGACGCCGCAGGCCGAGTCGGAAACGATTCCGAGGTTCAGCGGGGAGTAGAGGTCAGCATCCGGGCGAGATTCAGGCCTGAGTGCTCGCGAGCCCTGGGGAAGTCGTCATCCGGGTCGACCTCCATTTCGAGAAGGATCTTGGGATTATCGCGTAGTGCCTCATTCAGGTAGCCGGCTACCTGATCGCTAAGCGACGGGTTGAGCTTCGCTGCGACATCCAGACTCCTCGCGACCGAGTAGTTCATCTCGGCCCGCATGGCCTTCCTGATTCCATCCTTGTCGTGCTGGCCCTGCCCCTGAGCTAGGAGAAGGCCATTGCGTGCGTAACGCAAGGCGGCGTACTCGCGACCCTCATTCCCCAGGGTGCGAGCTGCGTAGTCGAAAAGTCGAAGCGAAAGTGGGTCGTAGGCGCAGACCTGTTCGAACTGCGGGTCTTCGATGACGCGGACGAGGGCCTCAGCCGTCCCCGGGTGACGCAGGTTGAACATGCAACCGGCTCTCAACGCGCGGGCGTGTACATGCCTGGGTTGCTCAGCGATGATCTCGTCGAATAAGGCGATCGCCTCGTCGAGCTTGCGAGCTCTGGCCAACTGGTGGGCGTGGTTGACACGCGTGTCAACATCGTCTGGCACAAGGGACAGGATTAGGTCCTTGGCCTGAGCCTGGTCCTTCGCGGAGGGCAGCAGGCCGAACCGACTCTCCGAAGCGAGCAACTGTTGAAGCCGGGCGCGGGCCGCCGGATCGCCGAACCGTGCGCGGCTCAGGAAGCCTTCCATATCGGCTCGTGCGCTTTCGCCTCGCCGCAGCGCAGTGCGTACTAGGAGCCGGGTGACGTAAGCCTCTTTCAGCTCCGGGTCTAGCTTCAGGGCAGCATCCAGGTCTCTTGACGCTTCGGCGTGGTCGCCCATCAGGAAATAGTCGCCGGCGCGCCTGGTGAGAAGGGTGGCATTCTCGGGCCGCAGCTTGATACAGGCTCCGAAGTGCCCGGCTGCCGCACGCGACTCTCCCAGCTTGTGCGAGACGAACCCGGCGCGATAGTGCGCCCAGAAGCCTCCGGTGCGCTGCGTCAGGGCCAGATTGTAGAAAGCCAGGGCCGCACGTGAGTCGGGTCGCACGTCGTCCTCCTCAGCTGCGACGCCGAGGAGATAGTCTTCCAGCCATCCCGGCGGGTCCTCGCCCGAGGGCGGGGCGATCGAGCCCGACTCGCCCGTGAGCCGCCGGCGCTCGGATCGCAGAGCCGTCGATTTTCCGGAGGGGTCAACGGCATCGAGGTAGGCCAGTGCCCGCTGGCGATCATCGGTTCCGCGGCCCTGGCGACGGGTCTGGATCGAGAGGAGCAAGGCTTGCTCATGAAGCCAGCCCTCCAATTCCTCACGCCAGAAGGGTGGCAGTCGGAGAACACTGTCCCGCTGACGCCAATCGCCGGGCGGAAGCACCCGGTAGCTCAAGAGCTGTCGCGTGGCCAGCGCGACGGGATCCACGTCCGAGCCCCAGTCGCCGTACTGAGTCTGACGCTGGAGTCGGATGGCGCCCTGCTCGTGGCGGTCCCAGGTGGCGGCGAGCTGGGCCAGGGCCTGCTCGCGCTGGCTGGCGCGGTAGACCTCTCGCACGGCCACCGCCGAGCCGACCGCCAGGGCCAGGGCGACCGCCAATGACGCCAGGACGGCGCGAGGACGGCGCTTGCGTAGGGCGCGGGTGAGCTTCACGAGCCTGGACTCGCGGGCGTGCGCCGGCGGCAGTCCCAACCTCCAGAGCTCGAGGTCCTCGGCCAGTTGGCTACCTCGGGCGTAGCGGTCCGCGGGGTCGTCGGCCAGGCAGCGGTCCATGATCGAGCGCAGGCCCGCGTCGTAGCCAATCGAGGTCCGGCCCTTCAACGACTCGGCCGCCCGCGCCTCCAGCAGCGCGACGGCCAGGGCGGCGAATCCCCCCTGCCCCGAGACCGAGACGTTCGGCGGCGCCAGCCCGGTCAGCGACTCGCGGAGCACCAGGCCCAGCGCGTACAGGTCGGCCCTGTGAGCGTCGATCGCCGCCTTGGGCCTGGCGATCCCCGACCGCAGGACTTCCGGGGCCATGTAGGCGGGGGTCCCCCGGATCGAGTCGGTCGCCGCGCCCGGCGCGAAGTCGTCGGCCGCGAGGTTGAAGTCGAGCAGCATCGGCGCGCCGTCGGCGGCGATCAGGATGTTCGAGGGCTTCAGGTCGCCGTGCGTCACCCCCCGCCGCTCGGCGTAATCGAGGGCCTCGGCCAGCCGAGCGAAGGCCCAGGCCATGGCCTGGGCGTGCGAGAGACCGGAGATCAGCTCGCGCGCGGGCTGGCCCGCGGTGGATGCCTTGAACTCGGGGGCCGAGACATGGTCCAGGTCGTCCAGCAGGTCGACCCCGCGCCTGGGCCGCACGCCGCGCCGCCGCCGCTCCTCCAGCACCGCCCCCAGCGTCGCCCCGCCCAGGAAGGGCATGACCATGATCTGGAACGCGCCGCCGTCGACCGCCGCGTGCGAGATCACCTCGACGACGTGCGGGTGGCGGACCCGGGCCATCAGGCGATGCTCCGACGTGGCCGCCTCCCCCAGCTTGACGACGACCAGGCGGCTTTCCATGTCCGTCTGCTCGGCGAGGTAGACCCGAGCGAATGCCCCGCTGCCCATCTCCTTGATCAGGAGGAACGGGCCCACCTGGTCGCCCAGGCCGGGCAGGACGGTCGAGCCGACCGGGCCGATCGCGTCGCGCAGCTGCGTCGAGTCGAGGGCCCCATGCAGGCCGAAGAGCCGCTTCAGGCTGGCTGCGTGGCCAGGGAATCGCGCCAGCATGTCGGCCGGATCGGCCTCGACTCCGGCGGCCTCGGCCAGGCAATATTCCTGGTAGATCAGGGCCAGCTGATCGTCGGGCGACGGTTCATGCAGGCGGCTGAGGAACGACTCGGCGGCGGGATTCTCCCCGCGTCCCCAGCTGTCGGCCATCTCTTCGAGCAGCGAGTCGACCGTGTCGACCGCGCGTCCCGTCCTGGGAGGCTGCGCAGGGCGGCGGGCCTTCAGCGGGGGGCCGGCGCTGGCGCCCGCGTCGGGCCTTCGGCGTGACTCCCCCGGGACGGACCTCCGGGCCGAGGGGGCGGGCCGGCCGCCTCGCGTCGCGCGGTCGCGGCGGGGACGGGGGGACATCGTCACTGCGGCTCCTCCAAGCGTTCCCGGAGCGACTCCACGATCCGCCTGACGTATCGCTCGCTCATCTTCATCCGCGCGGCGATCTCTTCGAAGGTCAGGTTCTGGCGCCTCAGCTCGATGACCTCGGCGGCCCGGTCCGTCCGGCCCGCGATCAGGCGGTTGAGCTGGTCGCCCGCCTGCACCACCTGCGACGGGGTCGGCTCGTGGCCGGGCAGGTCCATCGGCCGGTCGCGGCCGTTGCGCCTGACGTAGAGGGGCTGCTCGCGCGCGAGGTCGTACTTGCGCGTCCGGGTGTGCCTGCGGTACTCCTCCATCACCTTGTTGCGCACGACCCCGCCGAGGAATTTGCGCATCTGGTCCTCGTCCTGGAACGACTCGTCGGAGTCGTCCCGCAGGCCGACGAACACGCTGGCCCAGACGGCCTGGGTGAAGTCCAGGCTGTCGAATCGGTTGCGGAGGAGCTTCGGCAGGCGGACCCGCACCATCGTGCGGACGTCGGCCTCGAAGCGGCAGATCAGCTCGCGGGCCGCGGCGTCGTCGCCCCCCCTGGCCCTGGAAATCATCCCGGCGAAGTCTGCGTCGTCCATCGCCGTGCTCCTCGAAGGACCACCCACGCCCCCCGGATCGCGGGGGCCTGTGACGCCCGCATGGGCCACATCGCCCGAGTCCGGACGCAGCCTGACTTTAGCCACCTAGTATAACCGGCGAACACGCCCGATCGAAGGGATTCCGTCCATCATCGTCGTTATGTCGTTATTAATAGCCAAAATAAAGCGAACAAAGACGAACAAAGAGCCGCATTTTAAAATTCCGACAAGTTTTTCAAAAAACCCTGCCGGTTTTTTCCTCGGCGCGCAACTGGTTCGGTTGAAGGGGGTGACGAGTCGGTTACCGGGATGAACCCGGTCGCCCCCCGACGAGCGATGGCGTAGGGACGCATCCGACGACGACGGGCCGAACGGGCCGATCGGAGTCGGAGTCGATCGAGCGGAATGACGGGAGGCACCCGATGATGATGCGACGCAGCACGAACGATTCGACCCAGACGATGGACGTCTACCTCAACGAGATCAAGGGCGACGCCCTGCTGACGGCCGAGGAGGAGAAGCAGCTGGCCGTCGCCATCGCCGAGGGCGACCGCGGGGCACGCTCGAGGATGATCCGGGCCAATCTCAGGCTGGTCGTCAAGATCGCCGGCGACTACCAGAACCGCGGCCTGACCATGGATGACCTCGTCGGCGAGGGGAACATCGGCCTGCTCCGGGCCGTCCAGCAGTTCGACCCCGCCTTCGGCACCCGCTTCAGCACCTATGCCGCCTACTGGATCAAGCAGGCCATCCGCCACGCCCTGGCCAACGCCGCGCCGACGATCCGCCTGCCAGCCCACATGATCGGCCTGCTGACCCGCTGGCGCCGGGCCGAGCGTTCGATGTCCCGCGTCCTGGGCCGCTCCGTCGAGTTCCACGAGGTGGCCGACGAGCTCGGGCTGTCCGACGCCCAGCGGCGGATGGTCGAGAGTGCCATGCGGTCACGCCAGATCCGCCAGGAGACGGCCTCCAACGAGGACGAGGCCTGGACCCCCGAGGAAGCCACCGACTCCTGCGCCCCGCCCGACGCCGCGCTCGAGGCCGACGACGAGAAGCAGGCGATGCGTAGCCGCCTGGCCCAGCTCGACGAGCGCGAGCAGACGATCCTCTCCCTCCGCTTCGGCCTCGACGGCGACGAGCCGCTGACCCTCAAGGAAGTCGGCCGCCGCCTGGGCGTGACCCGCGAGTGGGTCCGCAAGATCGAGGTCCGCGCCGTGGACAAGCTGGGCCGGGCCACCCGGGCCGCCTCCCCTATTCCCGCTCGCCGCTACGCCCTCGCCGCCGTTTGAAGCCGGGCCGACACCGGGCCGCTACCAACGCGGCCCCGGCCCGGCCTACAATGGGCCGGACCGAAGCCCCCGGTCGCCAACCGCCAGGTCCGTCGCTCGCCCGTCGCGAGCCGCAGCGGGGCGAGGAAGCCCCCGACGATGACGTCCCGATCCGCCCGGTGGGGCCGACAGTTCGAGCGATTCGCGCCGGCGCTCGCCGCGGTCATCGCCCTGTCCTGCATCCTCTCCAGCACCGACCTCGACGCCCCTCCACGCTACGACGGGGCCGGCTACGCCGTGCTGGCCACCTCGATCCTGGAAGGCAACGGCTACCGGGCGATCGACCAGCCCGACGCGCCGCAGCACGCCCACTTCCCGCCCGGCTATCCCGCCGCGCTGGCCGCCTCATGGACCTGGTTCGGGCGTTCCGACCGGGTCGCTCACGTCCTGTCGGCGGCATGCACCACCATCGCCGTCTGGTTCCTCGCCCACTGGTTCGCCCGGGTCGAGAGTCCGAGGGTCGCCGCGCCGCTGGCCCTCGCGCTGGCGTTCAACTGGAGCTGGGCGCGCGTCGGCGGGTCGATCCAGTCGGAGCCGCTGTTCCTGCTGCTCACGGCGCTGGCCGTCAACGCTGCTGATCGCCTGGCGCGGACCGACCGGAGGAACCGGTTGGGAACGCTCGGACTGGGAGTCTTGCTGGCGGCTTGCGTGCTAACCCGGCACGTCGGGGCCTGCCTGGTCCTGGCCGTTGTTGTCGACCTGGCCTGGCGCGAGCGTCGCGCGGCGGCGATTGCAGTCGGCGCGACCGCAACCTTGCTGATCTCACCCTGGATTGCCTGGCAGTTGCGTGTGGGGCGAGGTTCGCAGGCGGGGCTGCTGACGGCCGTCGATCTGCCGTCGCTGGTCGCCTCGCAGGCCTTGTTCTACGCCAGGCGCATCCCCGACCACCTGGCCGGGCCGTTCGTCGAGGTCGCCACCGTGTTCGGCCGTTCCCCAGGGCTGGCCGCTTCGGCCACGGCCGGGGCTATCGGGGCGACCGCGCTGGTGCTGTACGGACTGGTCAAGGCGGCTCTGAACCCGAGGAGGCGTCTGGCGGGGCTCATCCCGCTGGCCACCCTGGCCCTTTTGCTGGCCTGGCCGTTCACCGAGGCCGGCCGGTTCCTCGTCCCGCTGGTGCCGTTCCTGCTCGTCGGGGCCGTCGAAGGGCTGAGTCGGGTCGGGCCGATGGGCCGGGCGCGGGCAGCCTGGTTGCTGCTGGCCGCGGCCGTCCCGTATACGGCCTATTCGGCCCTGCCGTCTCGAGTCCAGGCCCGCGAGCGGACCCACGCGGACTTCGACGACGCCTGCCGCTGGCTGGCCGCGCGCGGGAAGAGGCCCGACGCCCTGGTACTGACCCGGCACCCCGGCGAGGTCTTCTGGCAGACTCGGCTCAGGGCACTCGTCCCGCCGGACGACCCGGCGGCCATCGCCCGGCTGACGGAGGAAGGCCGTCAGACCTTCCTGATGGTTGACGACGACAGATTCGCCAATGCCCCGGCCAGCCCGATCGGCCGCTATGTCGAGGCGGCCGGCGGGCGGGTGCGGACGGTGTATGACCGGGGCGTCATCATCTACGAGGTCACTTCTTCGGCCCCTCGAAGGTGAGCTTGCCGTAGTCCTCGTAGCGGTGGTAGTTGCCGACGGTCAGCGGGGCGCTGCTCATCAGGACGGGCTCGGTCCCCTTCGGGCCGTAGTCGTACCGGCAGAGCGCGAACGTCCAGACGGCGCCCGGCTTGGGCTTGCCGCCGGAGATGGCGAAGGCCGACCAGGGGATGAATCCCTCGACCCGCCAGCCTTTGTCCACGTCGCCGGGCTTGTCCAGGGTCCCGTCCACCACGGCCACCGCCTTCAAGCCGGCCGGCGGCAGCTTGACGAGCGCGTCGAAGTCGAACGGTCGGCCCGGGATCGGCAGCTCGAGGATGGCCGAGTGCGGGTTGACCTCGAACTCGTGGTACTCGGGCCGGTCGGTGCGTGCCTTGAAGAAGAGCTCGAAGACGTCGCCGTTCCAGATCTGGTCGTTGTGCTTGGTGCCGTGCGCCGTCAGCTCGGCGTCGGTCATCGTGGCCGCGTAGTAGAGGCCCTTGTCGTCCCAGAGCAGCTTGGCCTTGGTGCCGTCGCCGGTGTTCTTCTTGGCCCAGTAGGCGCTGAACTTGTCGATGACCGCCGCGTCGGCCCAGGCCGGGTCGTCGAGCTTGCCGTCGATCACGGGCGCCACCTTGGCCCAGCGACAGGTCGCCTCCCGGGTCACATTCAAGGGGTCGGCGCCCGCCGCCTGGCCCACCAGCCCCGCCCACACCACCGCGCAACCGAGCCCGATCATGGCATGACCCCCGTCATTCAGTTTGGATCGCTTCGGGATGAAGGGGGGCGCGGGACCGCACCCCCAGGGATGGCAATGGTCGCACAGCGGACCGGGCCGCCGCCACGCTCGACTCGGGTTGACCCCCGGACCCTCGCCGACCACAATCCGCCGCCTGACCACCCCGCCGAGGAGCCTGCACGGATGCAGCCGCGTCGCCCCAGCCCCGAGTCGCTCCTGATCGCCGCCGCCATCTTGGTGCGCGTCGCCTCGGTCTTCGCGCTGGGGAGCTACCTCCTGCCGAGGACCACCTACGAGCACGGCGAGATCGCCGCCAACCTGCTGGCCGGCAAGGGGTTCTCCGTCCGCTACCTGGGCGTCGAGGGGCCCACCTCGCAGCAGGCCCCGGCCTACCCGGTGTTCGTGGCCGGTGCGTATGCCCTGTGCGGTGTCGAGACCCCCGCCTCGCTGCTCCTGATCCAGCTCGTCCAGGCCGCGATCGGCGGGCTGCTCGTCGCCGGGACCATCCGCCTCGGCCGCGAGGTCGCGCCCGGCCGGCCAGGAATCGCCCTGCTGGCGGGGGCCGTCGCCGCGTTCCACCCGACGATCGTCTACGCGACCACGCACGTCCAGATTGCCCTCATGGCGACGACCGCCCTCATCTGGACGTTCGCCTACGCCTACTCCGCGAACAGGACGAACTCCTTACGCAATGCGTCCGCGACGGGGGCCTTGCTCGCCCTGGTCGCCCTGGCCGACCCGATCCTGGCACTGGGCGCCCCCGCGCTGGCCTGGATCATGGGCCTGGACCGCGGCTTCAGGGCCTCGTCCAGGCCGGCCCTGGTGATGGCGACGGTGGCCGCCGCGTGCGTCGCCCCCTGGATCGTGCGCAATGCCCTGGTTCACGGCGAGTTCGTGGCCATCAAGAGCAGCTTCGGCTATGCGTTCTGGCAGGGCAATTGCGCCCTGAGCCACGGGACCGACAAGGTGGTCCGGCCCTCGGTCGAGCGGGCCCTGGCCGCGCCTGCGTCGAGCCTGGGTGCCCTGAACGCGGCGCTCTGGGCGGCCCGGCACGAGGCCGGCTGCATCGACGACATCGCGCTCTCTCCCGCCGACTACGCCTCGATGGCCCGGATGACCGAGCCGGCCAGGTCGCGGTACCTGCTCGGCAAGGCCCTGGATGACCTCCGCGCCGAGCCCGGACGCTACGCCCGGCTCTGCCTGGCTCGCCTCAAGGCGTTCGTCCTCTTCGACGAGACCAACCCCAAGGCCCGCAACCTTGTCTACAGGGCCGGCCACCTTTCGCTGACGATCGCTGCCGCGCTCGGCCTGATCCTGATGCCCGGCGACCTGCGGCGGCGGCTGGCACCGACCCTGCTCGCGGCGGCACTCATCGCCGCCTTCCACACATTGACCATTGTCTCGGCCCGGTTTCACATCCCCATCGAGCCCCTGATGGGGCTCTGGGCGGCCGCCGGCCTGGCCCGCGTCACCGTGGGTCAACCGGCCTTTTTCGCCCGTGTTGCTCAGCCACGGCGGCCGACGACGTCGATCATGTCGGGGTCGTAGGCCTCGCCTTTCCCGTGCCGGGCGGCGAGGTGATCGCCGGCGGCGCGGACACGCTCACGCTCGCGGATGCCCATCTGCTTGGACGCCAAAATTGTCCCGCCGAGGACGCCGGCGAGCGAGACCACCGAGGCCATGATCCAGATTTCCTCGCGATAGCCCTGCGACTCGCAGGCCAGCCAGCCGACGAGCAGCGAGCCCAGCGGCACGAGGATACCGATGCCGGCGCTCAGCTTCTCGGGGCTCAGCTTCGGCTCGTCTCCGGGCAGCGTCCGGCCCAGCTCAAGGGCCCTGATGCGCTCGGCGTGCTCCAGCTCGCGGCGGCGTTGCGACTGCTTCATCACGATGGCCGTGGGCACCACGATGATCGGGATGAAGAGGGCCACGATGGGGATGAGCAGCGGTGCCATCCGGGTCAGGTCGCGGGCCATGTCGGGCGAGAAGGCAAACTGGGCCAGCGGGAGCAGGCCGCCGAGGTCATTGAAGAGATTGGGCAGGCTCATGGGTTCAGGTCCTATCGGGGTTGATGGCCACGGATCGGGCCTGGTGTCGTCGTCGTGGGCTCTGGGCCTGGATGACCCGGGGGTCGGGCGTGGTACGATGCTGCCGCTCGGGGCCGGGCCGCGCGAGGCGCCCTGTCTCCCGACTCAAACTCCATCTCTCTCAACCATAGTGGCCGGGTTGCCGGCGCCCGTCGAGGCGGGCCGCCGCGTCCGGAGCGTGCGACGATGGCCCGTGACCTCTTGCTCGTCATCGACCAGGGGACGACCAGCACCCGCGCCGTGGTCTATGACCGCACCCTGAAGCCGATCGGCCAGGGGCAGGTCGAAGTCCTCCCGAGCTATCCGAAGCCAGGCTGGGTCGAGCATGATGCCAAGGGCCTCTGGAACTCGGTCGGACCGGTCGTGACGCAGGCTCTTGGTGACGCGGGAGTTGAGGCGGATCGGGTCGCGGCCATCGGCCTGACCAACCAGCGCGAGACGACCATCCTCTGGGACCGCGGCGGCCAGCCCAAGGGGCCGGCGATCGTCTGGCAGGACCGGCGGACGGCCGAATTCTGCGAGCGGAACCGGGCCAGTCGACCCTGGATCTCCGAGCGCACCGGCCTGGTGCTCGACCCCTACTTCTCGGCCACCAAGATCGCCTGGCTGATGGAGCATACACCCGACGCCTCTCGCCTGGCCCGCGACGGCGACCTCCTGGCGGGCACCGTCGACAGCTACCTCATCTGGAACCTGACCGGCGGCGAGCGGCACGTCACCGACGTCACCAACGCCTCGCGCACCCTGCTGATGGACCTGATCCAGCTGCGTTGGGCCGCGGACCTCTGCGACTTCTTCGCCGTGCCTGCGGAAATATTGCCCGAGATCCTCCCCAGCGCGGGTGAATTTGGGCGAACCAGGGGTTTGGGGTTCCTGCCCGACGGCCTGCCGATCGCGGGGGTGGCCGGCGACCAGCAGGCGTCGCTGGCCGGCCAGGGGTGCCTGAAGGCGGGGCAAGCCAAGTGCACCTACGGCACGGGCGCGTTCCTGCTGGCCCACACCGGCGGCCGGGCCATTGCCTCCACGCGGGGCCTGGTCACCACGCTGGCGGCCACCCTGGGCGACGGCCCGCCCCAGTATGCGCTCGAGGGGAGCGTCTTCGTCGCGGGGGCCGCGGTGCAGTGGTTCCGAGACGGCCTGAAGGCCATCGGCGCCGCCCCCGAGATCGACGCCCTTTACGCTCACGCCGACCCCAACTCGGGCGTCCTCTTCGTCCCCGCCCTCACCGGTCTGGGGGCCCCGCACTGGGAGCCCGACGCCCGCGGCACGATCTTCGGCCTGACCCGCGCCACCTCGATCGCCGACCTCGCGAGAGCCACCATCGAGGGGGTCGCCTTCCAGGTGGCCGACCTCATCGACGCCATCAACGCCGACCTGCCGACCCCGCTGACCGACTTCCGCGTCGACGGCGGGATGGCCCGCTCCGATCCCTTCCTCCAGTTCCAGGCCGACCTCCTGGGCATCGCCCCCCGCCGCAGCCCCAACCCCGAATCCACCGCCCTGGGCGCCGCCCTGCTCGCCGGCCTCGGCATCAACCACTGGCCCACCACCGACCACGCCATCGCCCTGCTCGACGCCGAGGGCCAGACCTTCTCCCCGCGCAGGGACGAGGAATGGCGAGCCGCCACCCTCGCCGGCTGGCGCCGCGCCGTCGAGTCCGTCCGACGCCATTACCGGGGTGAGTAGAGCCCGCCCCGTGGCAATGTGTGCGCGATCGGGTCGGCCTCGTCTTCCTGCCTCACCAGGCCGGCGCGCGAGGACGCCTTCATTCGCCCGAATTGTCAAAGATCAAGGCATGTTCAACGAGCCAAACCGACGTTCAGGCGGCCGGGGCATCCAGAATGCGGATCAGTTCCGGGCGAATCGGCCGGGCCGGGACCATCGAGGGCCGTGACCGGCGTCGATCGGGCCTTGCAAGCGGTTTGACAGCCAGGCAACCCACGTTCAGGCCGGCGAGCGACCGGGCCAGGCGGCGAAAGAGGCCCGACAGGTGGCTTCGTTCCGCCAATCGGCCGGGGGTGGCCCGATGGGTTCGATCGGCGCGGAGCTTCGAGGCGGCGGGCTGAGTGGGGTTGGCTTGCGGCGCCTGATCGGTTCCGTGCTGGGACCGATCGGAACCGGGCGAGGTCGTGTCGGGATCGGTGCCTGGCCCGGGGTGATCGCCATGCGGGACCGGATCGGGGGCGCCCCAGACGGAGAAATCCGGGCGGGGCCGCTCGACGTAGTCGTGGGTCATCGTCGGGACGGGCGCCGGCTTCTGGCGACCCTTGTGCAGCATGTCCAGCGCCCACCGCTGGCGGCGGAAGCTGGCCGTCTCGTAGCGACGGAGTAGCACCAGCGTCGGGTCATCCACGGCGATCAGGCCCAGCGAAGTGGCCTCGCGCAGGTCGTCGTCGATGGCGTCGAGTGACTCTTCCTGGCGCAACGACAGACTTTCCAATTCGGACTCGACGAGTTCTCGAAGATAGATCGCCGCATCAACCCCCTCGGGGGCGTCGAGCGGGCTGTCCATCGCGCGAACCTCGGCCGCGACGCCCATCAGGTCAAGGGCCAGCGATTTCTGCTCGTCGCTCCACGACCCCTTCTTTTCGAGCACCTTGCCCAGCGCCCGCCAGCGGACACCCAGCCACTCGCAGCCCGCCGATGTGGTGGAGAGTCGCGACGCAACTTCGTCGGGACTGCCCGCCAGGGTCTTCCCCAGCTTCGCCGCCTCGGCCTTGCGCTCATCGAGCCAGCAAGCCCCGGCCCTGCGTGCGCGGACGTCACGCACCAATCGCTCCTCGATCCGGCAGCGATCGATCCGCACCCCTTCGATGGCGATCGTCTCGACCAGCCCCATCTCGAACGCGTTCATCGGCCGCAGCGACGAGACGAGCTGCTCGCCCAGCTCGCGGGCGGCCTGCGCCTCGCGCTCGGGGACGACCACGCCATTGCCCGAGAGCCCGTGGATCAGGCTATTCCGGCGCGACTGCGCCTTGCCCTCCTCGGTCTTCGGCCCGGTGCTGCGCATGGCGTTGCGGCGATTGGCGTCGATGCGCTTCTGGCTGACTTCGAGCTTGCCCATGATGCTGCGTCGCTTCCTGGGGTGCGGATTCGAGGGGGGTGCGAGTTCTCGCCGACGTCGGCGGAGTGGCCCAGCCCACGCGACATCGCGCGAGTGAGACGCCTCTATTGGAGAACTATCCTGAAAACGGGGCGTTCCCTCCCTAGAAAATGGACAAAATGGGAAAATTCTCCCGCCCGAGCGACAAAATGGCCTTCCCGTAGCAAACGGACAAAAACAACGCCAAGCCGGCCGAGTCCCAAAAACGCTCGTTTTTGAGACGATCGTAAATCGCCGTTCATAGTCGAGCCTTGCCGGATCTCGCGGCGGAGTGGGTCCGCTGCAGCGAGAGGTTAGGCGGTCTTCGTGAGCTTGAAGAGGCCGCGGGCGTTCTCCTCGAACACCGCCGGATGATCCGCCTCGTCGAATAACTGTCGCACGAAATGGGGGTACACATCCATGGGACTCAGCGGCCAATCCGTGCCATACAGGAACCGGTCTGGGCGTTCGGTAAACTCGATGGCGTGCCGCACCCGCTCGACCGTCCGCCTCAGGTAACCGGTCGAGGTGATCTTGGTGAAGTGGGCCGCATCGCCGACGAGTATGGCGCACACATCGGCCCAGACGTTATCGTTCTTGTAGATTACTTCCGCCGCGTCCATGCACCACGGATTGCCGAAGTGAGCCATGACGATCTTGACGCCAGGGTGTTCCACGGCCACCTCGTCGACCAGGAGCGGATGGGCATATTTGACCTTCGCCGCCCTCGACCAGTTGTCGCCGGTGTGGAAGATGAACGGCAAGTCGTACTTCGCGGCCAGCTCGAAGTAGGGTCGGTAGCCGGGGCTGTCCGGCCCATGATGAATGTACCCGAGGTAGCCCTTCAGAGCGACGACGAAACCGGCCTGAAGCTGGGCTTCGACACGTTGCAGGTGGTCGGTATCGACGCGAGTCGGATCGGCGATCCCGATCGCGCGTAACTCGGGCAGGGATTCCGCGATCGCCAGCGTCGACGCGACCCCCAGCGGATCCTCGGCTCGACCATTCAGGTGACCCATGCCCAGAAGCACCTCGGTGCCGGACCGCTGCATCTGCTCACGAAGCTCGGCCACCAGGGCTTCGATGGGGCCATCGTAGAGATCGGTCGTTGGCTTCACGCCAGGGATCTGCGGATGGACCGCGTGGATGTGCATGTCGATCATGGGGAGACACCCGACCGCCTAACCTAAATTCGACCGACTCCGGGCATGTCCAATCACGCCCTCGATCCGTATAGTCCCGCCCGACGGTCCCGAAATCCAGGACAAACCGTCCAGGGCGGGGACCAAGGTGGACCAATCCACGCGGGCCAGGCAGACATCCTCCCCGATCCGTCAGATTCCATCTCTAAACGAGCCCTCGCACTTTACCTTCGACGTAAGTCCTTTCGCGAGGGATAAAAATCCGTCGACCAGTCGAGGGGGATGACCCTTTTCCACTTTTCGAGGCTGATTTCGGGCCCATTTCTGCATCCTGGCCATGTGTCAAAAACGCCCCTTTTCGGTACTCCCTTCCGAAGCAGCTTGACCGGCCGCGGGAGGGCCAAAAACCCGTCCCTTGACCCGTCCCGGAATCAACGTCCCTGGCCGTCGTCCAGCCGCCGAGTTCCGGGACGGACCGCCCTTAGCGTTGTTTTTTGTCCGGTTACTACGGGATGGCCAACATGGCTCGCAACGGTGATTGACGGGCCTCATCGCTCCCGTTATATTTCCGATTAGCTATACAACCTCCAGGTGATCAACCGATGATGATCGCGAGCCTCGACACCACGTTCGCGGCCCTGGCCGACCCGACCCGTCGGGCGATCCTCGCCCGGCTGGCGAAGGGCGAGGCCACGGTCAACGAGCTGGTCTCGCCCTTCAAGCTGAGCCAACCCGCGATTTCCAAGCACCTGAAGGTGCTGGAGAAGGCGGGCCTGATCACCCGCGGCAGGGATGCGCAGAAGCGGCCGTGCCGCCTGGCGGCGCAGCCGCTGGCCGAAGCCAACGGATGGCTGGAAGATTACCGGAAGATCTGGGAGGCGAACTTCGACCGCCTCGACAGCCTGCTGGACGAGTTGAAGGCAGGGAAGAAACCCGAGTAACCCCGGAGGATGATGCCGATGCGAAATGCCCTGAAAGTCGCGACCCCGACCGATCGAGAGATCCTCATCACCCGCGAGTTCAACGCGCCCCGGGATCTGGTCTGGGACACGATGTCCAGGCCCGAATTGCTGAGGCGCTGGCTGACCGGCCCGCCGGGCTGGGAGATGACCGTCTGCGAGGAAGACGCGCGTGCCGGCGGGACGTTCCGCTGGGCCTGGAGCGGCCCGGACGGCGCCTTGATGTCGATGTCGGGCGTCTACCGCGAGGTCGTCCCGCCCGAGCGTAGCGTCCGCACCGAGGTCTTCGACACCGGCTGCGTCCCCGGGGGGGGCGAGCAACTGGCGACGCTCGTCCTCACCGACCTGGGCGACAGGACGGCCCTGACGATCACCCTGCTTTACGAGTCGAAAGAAGCCCGGGACGGGGCCGCCGCCTCCGGCATGGAGCAAGGGATGGCCGCCGGTTATGACCGGCTGGACGAGATCCTCGAAGAAGTCGCGGTCCGCTGATCCCGCCCCATCAAGGATGCCCCTGAACCCCTCGGCCGGGACGGAGACCCCCGCATGCTCGACGCGCCGCAGATCACGGAAACCGCCGACCAGCCGACCGCGATGATTCACCTGACCGTCGCCCGCTCGGAGATCCAGAACGTCATGGGCCCGGGCCTCGGCGAGATCATGGCCGCCCTCGACGCCCAGAAAATCAGCCCCGCCGGCCCCTGGTTCACGCACCACCTGCGGATGCCCACGGACACCTTCGACTTCGAGATCTGCGTCCCCGTCAATGCGACCATCGCCGCCACCGGCCGGGTCAAGCCAAGTCAATGGCCCGCGATGACGGTGGCCCGCGCCATCTACCAGGGGCCGTATGAAGGCCTGGGCGCCGCCTGGGGCGAGTTCAACGCCTGGGTCGCCGCCAGCGGCCACACGCCGGGTTCGGAGTTGTGGGAACGATACCTTAAAGGACCGGAATCGGGCCCCGATTCGGGTGAGTATCGCACGGAACTCAACCGGCCGCTGATCTGATCGAGGCCGACGATGGGTGGCGGACGACCACGGGAGAACCACTCCATGCCGGCAACGCCCGCCACCCATCTCTTCGTTCACCCGCTCATCAATGGCCGACCGGAAGGTCGAGGGCCGCCGGCTTGTCGTGGGTGCCCAGGCGGTCGATCATCGTCGAGCTGGCCTCATTCAGGCCGATCAGCTCGACCTCGACGCCTTTCTTGCGGAACTTCATCACGACCTTGTCGAGGGCGGCAATGGCCGAGATGTCCCAGAAGTGGGCGTGGGTGAACTCGATTTCCACCCGCTCCGCCGGGTCGTTGAAGTCGAAGCCGCGGATGAACGCGTGCGAGGAGACGAAGAAGAGCTGGCCGCTGACGTGGTAGATGCGCTTCAGGCCGCCGTCGAGGGATTCGGGGCGGACGTGGACGATCCGCTCGACCTTCATGGCGAAGAAGAGGGTGCTCAGCAGGACGCCGACCAGCACGCCCTTGGCCAGGTCGCGCGTGGCCACCGTCACCACCACCGTGGAGAGCATGACGACGCTGGAGCTTTTCGGGTGGACGACCAGGCTCTTCAGCGAGCCCCAGTTGAATGTGCCGATGGAAACCATGGTCATCACCGCGACCAAGGCGGCCATCGGGATGCGCCGCACGACGTCGCTGAGCACCAGGATCAGGAAGAGCAGGAACAGGCCCGCGAAAAGCGTGGAGAGGCGCTTCCGCCCGCCCGATTTGACGTTGATCACCGACTGGCCGATCATGGCGCAGCCGGCCATCCCGCCGAAGAGGCCGGCGACGATGTTGCCCGCTCCCTGCCCGGCGCACTCGCGGTTCTTGTCGCTGTACGTATCGGTCATGTCATCGACGATCGTCGCGGTCATCATCGACTCGAGCAGGCCGACCACGGCCAGCGTGCACGAGTAAGGGAGGATGAGTCTCAGGGTCTCGAAGGTGAGCGGGATCTTCGGCAGCAAGAAGGCCGGGAATTCGGTGGGCAACTGCCCCATGTCGCCGACCGTCCGCAGCGGCAGCCCGCTGACCAGCGCCACCAGGGTCAGGACGACGATGCAGACCAGGGCGGAGGGGACCGCCGTCGTCAGCCTGGGCAACAGATAGATGATCGCCAGGCCGGCGGCCACCATCGGGTAGACGTGCCAGGTGCCGCCCACCAGCTCGGGCACCTGGGCCATGAAGATCAGGATGGCCAGGGCGTTGACAAAGCCGGTGATGACCGAGCGCGAGACGAACCGGATCAGCGCTCCCAGCCGGAAGAAACCGGCCAGAACCTGGAGAAAGCCGGTGAGAATCGTCGCCGCCAGCAGGTATTCCAGCCCATGCGACTTCACCAGGTCGACCATCACCAGCGCCATCGCCCCGGTGGCCGCCGAGATCATGCCCGGCCTGCCGCCGAGGAACGCCGTCACCACGGCGATGCAGAAGGAGGCATAAAGCCCCACCTTGGGGTCGACCCCGGCGATGATCGAGAAGGCGATGGCCTCCGGGATCAGGGCCAGCGCCACGACCGTCCCGGCCAGCAGGTCGCCGCGCACGTTCGAAAACCACTCGGACCTGATCTTCTCAAGAAGTGCAGACATCAGTCTTCCTACAATGGATCGACGCCGCGCCTGTCTCCCGGCGGGAGGCGGGCGAGGACATCGGATGGGTGCGAACTCATTTGGGTTAAGCCCGCCGAAGCCCCGATCGAGGGACGGGGCGAGGGCGCAAGGACAATCCGGCAGGCGCCGCAGACCGCACAGTCACGGCGCGACAAGGCGCAGCGTGAATCGTCGGGCGATGCTCGGGGAGAGCATGCTCAGGGCGGCGTCGTGGTGCTGGAGTATGCCGGGATCATGAAGATGGGTGCTTCGAGGGAAGCGAACGGGGCGGGGATGAATGAACGTGAAGGTGTTCGGGGCGTGCGTCTCGATCGCACGCGGCCCGTCGCCCCGGAGACGGGGGCATCGCGACAAGTCTACAGAGGCGGGTCCGGCCGGACAACGCCAGTCCGACGCCGCCGAAGCCGGCCCATGGAACGGCTCTCGGGGCGGAAATGGGGCGAGGCTCGGCGGAGAAGCCCGCACCATCGGCCGCGTTTGGATCAGAAGAAGCCGGCGCCGATGTTGACGGTGAGGGCCAGGATGGTGGTGTTGAAGAAGAAGGCGACGATGCAGTGCAGGGTCGTGATCTTGCGCATCCGCTTGTCGGTGATGTTCACATCGGCGGTGGCGCAGGCGGTCCCGATGATGAACGAGTAGTACATGAAGTCCCAGTAATCGGGCGACTCGTCGCCGGGGAATTCCAGGCCCCCCTCCGGATCGGCGTAATACTCGTGGGCGTAATGCACCGCGAACATCGTGTGCAGGAAGGTCCAGGAGAGGAGCACGGTCACCCCGGCCAGCGCGATATGCCGCCAGCCTTCGTGGTTTTCCAGGCTCTTGGCCAGCGCCAGCTCGACCATGACGCCGACCAGGCTGACGACCGCCGTGATCGTGGTGAGCGCCAGGATCACCGCCTGACCTTCATCCTGCCGGGCGGCCCGGGCGCGGATCCGGTCGAAGTTCGAGCGGGCCATCATCGCCATCGCCAGCACGAGGTAGACGCCCGTCGAGCAATCCCAGGCCATCAGCAGGCGGGTCGAGTGCTCGCCGGGCAAGACGAACCAGAGCAGCACGCCCAGCAGCACGGCGGTGACCAACCGCGGCTGCGCCTTGATCTGCTTGACGACATCCGGCTTCATGGGGGCCTGATCCTCAACGATTCGACCGCCGCGGCCCGCCCAACTTACGCGACGCTCCCAGATTCCTCCATCTCAATCCCCCGAACGAAGGTGGATTGGTCATTCCTTGCGACGTGTTGCTGTCCTCGACGTCCGACCGTTTGCGTTATCCTTGACGTCGAGACAATGCACCCGACCGAATCTCGCGGCGCCCCATCGATCGGCCGGAGGGCATGATTGCCCCCTGCTCCTCGCGGTCGATGACGGGGGCGAGGCGAACTGATCGCCGGAGATTCGATCGTCGTCTCTCCCGAACTCTCCAGACCTTGGTCCGCCTTGCAAGGAGAACGCCCGATGAGCCTCCAGGGATCTCGCCCGTCCAGCCGCCGCTCGTTCCTCGGCTCCGCGACGATGGGCCTGGGCGCCGCCGCCTTCATGGTGCGCGGGGCCTTCGCCGATGAGTTGACTCGCACGCCCAGCCAGACCGAGGGGCCGTTCTACCCCAACAAGCTGCCGCTGGACACCGACAACGACCTGATCCTGATCAATGATCAGATCACACCGGCCGTGGGCGAGATCACGCACCTGTCGGGCCGACTGCTCGACCACAAGGGCGACCCGCTTCGCAACGTGCTCATCGAGATCTGGCAGGTCGACAACAACGGCGCCTACATCCACACCGAAGACCCGGCGCACAGCAAGCTCGACAAGAACTTCCAGGGCTACGGCAAGTTCCTCACCGGTTCAACCGGCGAATACTACTTCCGGACCATCAAGCCCGTCCCCTACACCGGCCGCGCCCCGCACATCCACGTCAAGCTGCGCAAGAACGGCAAGGAATTGCTGACGACTCAGTTCTACATCAAGGGACACGAGCAGAACCAGCGCGACGGGATCTTCCGGAGCCTCACCGATCCGAAGGCACGCGAACTGATCACCCCCGAGTTCACGCCGCTGCCGGGCTCGACCACCGGAGAGCTTGCGGCCAGGGTCGATGTCATCCTGGGCTTCACCCCCAAGGCCTGAGCCGAAACGCGAACGAGACCAAGACCCATGCTCAGGCGGACGGCCTGAACCGACGCGTCCTGACTTCCTTGTCAGCAACCCAGATTTCGACGCCCCGGCGACCCTCTCGATAGAGCGAGAGGGTCGCCGGGGCGTTCGGTCGTGGCGTCCCGTTGCCGCGGACGTACAATGTTGCCGCGAACGTCCCCCGGAGCGCGGGGCCTGGCGGGGCAGTCGGACTCCGATCCACGCCCGGCCTTTTCGACCCGGACGCCAGGCCCACGCCTCGAAAACCTTCTCCCGACAGGCTTTCCGCCATTTCGGCCCGGCCCCGGCCTCGGGGCCATCGGCGGCCGGTTGGGCGGACGGACCTTGTTGCCCACCTCTTTTGTTCCGCGGGACCGGCACGCCGGCTCGGCCGAACCCCCCGTCTCCCAGGAAAGGATCTGCATGCCTCGTTCCCTGGCCTTCTTCCTGATCGCCCTCTCCGCGACGGCCACGACGCCCTCAATGGCCCAGAACGCCGCCGACCTGCCCAAGCTCAAGGTCGAGGTCGCCTACCCCAAGCTGACCTTCGACCGGCCGGTCTCGCTGGAATTCCCCGACGGCGGCGGCGACCGCCTGTTCGTTGTCGAGCAGCACCAGGCCAAGGTCTGGTCGTTCGTCGACGACAAGGAGACCTCCGACAAGCAGCTCTTCCTCCAGCTGCCCGCTCCGATGAACCGGGGCAACGAAGAGGGCCTGCTCGGCCTGGCCTTCCACCCCAAATACGCCGAGAACGGCGAGTTCTTCGTCTACTACTCGGCCGACGACTCGGCGGACGGCCACAAGCGCCGGTCCGTGGTCTCGCGGTTCAAGGTCTCCAAGGACGACCCGACGAAGGCCGACCCGGCCAGCGAGCAGCGCATCTGGGTCTCGACGGATGACCCCTACGAGAACCACAACGGCGGCTGCATCCTGTTCGGGCCCGACGGCTTCCTGTACATCTCGCTGGGCGACGGCGGCGCGGCCGACGACCCCAACACCACCGGCCAGAACCCGGCCGACCACTACGGCTCGATCCTGCGGATCGACGTCGACCACCCCGCCGACGGCAAGCCCTACGGCATCCCCAAGGACAACCCCAAGCTCCGCGACCGCAAGTTCGCCGCCTGGGCCCCCGAGGTCTATTGCATCGGCCTGCGCAACGTCTGGAAGTTCAGCTTCGACCGCAACACCGGCGACCTCTGGGCCGGCGACGTGGGCCAGAACAAGTGGGAGATGGTCCACCTGATCGAGAACGGCGGCAACTACGGCTGGAGCATCAACGAGTCCTTCCACCCCTTCCGCCCCAAG
Source organism: Isosphaeraceae bacterium EP7 (assembly GCA_038400315.1). NCBI lineage: Bacteria > Pseudomonadati > Planctomycetota > Planctomycetia > Isosphaerales > Isosphaeraceae > Kueselia > Kueselia aquadivae. The sequence goes on along the minus strand of CP151667.1, from coordinate 3,587,223 downwards.
CAAAAGCTCGACAAGGCCAGCCCCGTCTCCAAGCCCCTGGCCGAGTACCCCCACGACCTGAACCTGGCCAAGGGCCGCATCGACATCGGCCGGAGCATCACCGGCGGCTACGTCTACCGCGGCAAGGCCGTCCCCGCCCTGGATGGCGTCTACCTCTACGGAGACTTCGAGACCGGCCGCATCTGGGGACTGCGCCAGAAGAACCGCAAGGCGACCGCCTCCGGCGAGGTCATCAAGGTCGGCCCCACCCCCCTGAAGATCGCCTCCTTCGGCGAAGATCACGCCGGTGAAGTCCTCGTCCTGTCCTTCGATGGCAAGATCTACAAGTTTGCCGCCGAGTAAGCCTGAATCCAGATCCAAACAGGCCGGCCGGGCCTCCCGTCTCGGAGTGCCCGGCCGGCTTACGTTCGCGACCCTTCTCGGCGGCGACCGGCGATCTTGCCCGGGTAGGCCGACTACGCGACCATTTGGAGGGCAACGCCATGGCCGAGGGCTCGCAGGTGGAAGTGCGGATCGCCACGACCGCGGACGCGCATCGTGTCGCACACATCGGCGACGCCTCATTCCGGGAGACATTCGAGAAGTCGACGCCGCCGGCGGACATGGACCTCTATCTCCGGTCCACGTATACCGAATCGCACATTCGCGACGACATGTCCGAGCCCCGCGTGACTTATCTCGTCGCCGGCGTGCGTGGGGAGATGTTCGGCTTCGCCAAGGTCCGCGAATGCAGCGAGACCGCATGCGTCACCGCACGCCGCCCCATGGAGCTATGCCGCCTCTACGTGCTGGGCGAACACGCCGGGCGTGGAGTTGGCGCCGCTTTGATGGGCGCCTGCCTCGACCGTGCCGGGAGTACCGGCCACGACGTCGTGTGGCTGGGCGTGTGGCAGCACAATGATCGGGCCCGGCGATTTTACGAGCGATGGGGCTTTCGCAGGGTCGGCTCCCAGATCTTCGCGGTGGGATCCGACGATCAGTTGGACGATATTCTGGAACTGAAAATCGACGAGGGGCCGGGACATCGCTCCATCCGATAGCCCCGATCACGGAGATTGGCCTGGCGATCTTCCAATTCCTGATGCCTTGACGTCCCGAGGGGATTGAGCTCGCCGTTTTCCCGGTGATGAGAGTCGACTCTGCGGTCATTTTCGTCCGGGTCGGCCATCAAGGATGTGGAGCGGGCTGGGTTTGCGGTGGCCCGCGTTGTGGTGGAAGAACCCGAGGATTGCTAAGATGGTCCGTTGAGTCGACGGGCGGCCACTCGGGGCTCGTCGCGGCCCGAACAGTCTGGCGAAGGGACGATTCAAGCATGGCGACGGCGGCCGATCAGCGGCGGGGGGTCCTGCTCAGGGACGTGGATAATGTGGCGGTCGCCGCCCGGCCGATTCCCAAGGGGTTCCTGCTCGATGTGGGCGCGGGGGGTGACCCCGTTGAAATTCGCGAGCCGATCGCGCTGGGGCACAAGGTGGCCGTGGTCGACATTCCCGAGGGGATGCCGGTCCTGAAGTATGGCCAGATCATCGGGTTCGCCTCGAAGCCGATCCCGGCCGGCGCCTGGGTCCACGTCCATAACGTCAAGGCCGACCTGTTCGAGCGCGACTACGCCTACGCCACCGAGCATCCGCCGATTCCCCCGGCCGGCCTGCCTCGCACGTTCCCCGGCTACCTTCGGGCCGACGGCCGCGTGGGCACTCGCAACTACATCGCCGTGATCAGCACGGTGAACTGCTCGGCCAGCACGTCGAGGCTCGTCGCCGACCGCTTCCGCGAGTCGGACTTCCGCCGCGACTATCCGAATGTCGACGGCGTCTTCGCCATCACCCACAAGGGGGGATGCGGGCTGCCATTCGACAGCGTCGACCACAAGAGCCTGGAACGGGTGCTCGCCGGGATCGCCAACCATCCCAACGTGGCCGCCTATGTCCTGGTCGGCCTGGGTTGCGAGGTCAGCTTCGCCCAGCACATCGTCGAGACCCAGCACCTGATCGCCCGTCCCGGCGTCGGCGGACACACGAAGGCCGCTCCGGCGGGCCCGCCGCGGATGATCAACATCCAGGACCAGGGAGGTGTCGGCCGCACGGTCGACGCCACCGTCGAGGCCGTCCGCCAGCTCCTGCCGACGGCCAACGGCTGGACCCGCACCGAGCAGCCCGCCTCGAAGATCTGCCTCGCCCTGGAATGCGGCGGCTCCGACGGCAACTCGGGTGTGACGGCCAACCCCGCGCTCGGCATCGCCACCGACATGCTCATCGCGCAAGGGGGCTCGGCCGTGCTGGGCGAGACCACCGAGATTTACGGCGCCGAGCACCTCCTCACCCGCCGCGCCGTGACCCGGGCCGTGGGCGAGAAGCTGGTCGAACGGATCAAGTGGTGGGAGTGGTACACCGGCGTTTTCGGCGCCGAGATCAACAACAACCCCTCGCCGGGCAACAAGAACGGCGGCCTGACGACCATTTACGAGAAGTCGTTGGGCGCGCTGGCCAAGGCGGGCTCGACCCCGCTGGTCGACGTCGTCGGCTTCGCCGAGCAGGTGGACAAGCCCGGCCTGACCTTCATGGACACGCCCGGCTTCGACCCCACCTGCACGACCGGCCTGGTCGCCGGCGGGGCCAACGTGCTGGTCTTCACCACCGGCCGCGGCAGCGTGCTGGGCCTGCGCCCCACCCCCTGCGTGAAGGTGGCCACAAACACCCCCATGTATGAGCGGATGTCCGACGACATGGACATGGATGCCGGCCCGATCCTGGAAGGCGAGCCGATCGAGTCGGCCGGCCGCCGGATGTTCGAGTTGATCCTGGATGTCGCCGGCGGCAAGGCGACCAAGAGCGAGGCCCACGGCATCGGCGAGGAGGAGTTCTCCCCCTGGCACATCGGCCCGACCCTCTGATGCCCGCCCGCTCACGCCGCGATGGATCGAGCACCAGGCGCCCGGGGGCACCTCGATGAGCACGCCCCCGCGCTGCCCGGTCTGGATCTGGGTGGCGCTCGCCGCCCTGGTCGTACTGGAACTCGCCTGGTTCGCCCATTTCTGGGCCGAGCCGCTGCCCAACTCGGGCAGCGGCAGCGGGCCGCGCCTCACCCGGTCGCAGCTCCTCTGGCGGTCGATTCCCGGCCTTGTCCCGGGTATCCGCAATGACCGGGCCCTGCTCCCGCAGGCCGCCCGCGAGCTGTCCCACTGGCAGAACCTCCCCCAGCGCCTGCCGCCGATGCTGGCCGCCGCCGCCATCGCCGGCGCGGCGCTGGCGCTGGGCCACCTCGCCCTGCGTGTGCTCGGCCTGCGCGGGCAACTGACGCGGCAGGAACGGCTGGCGCTGGGCGGCGGCGTGGGCGCGAGCCTGCTGGGCGGCCTCACGCTCGTCACCGGCCGCGCGGGGCTGCTCACCCCCTGGTCGGTGCGGTTGGCCTTGTTCTCCCTGATTGCCGGCGGAATCGCCTCGCGCCTGACGATCCGCGATCAGGCCGACGGCGAACCCTGCCCGCGCACCCCTCGGGCGGCACTGCTGCTGGCCGCGCCGTTCCTGGTCATCATGGCGCTGGGGTCGATGCTGCCGACGATCGACTTCGACGCCATCGAATATCACCTGCAAGGGCCCAAGGAATACTTCCTGGAGGGCCGCATCGCGTTCCTGCCGCATAATGTTTATACGAGCATGCCGTTCAACGTCGAGATGCTCCACCTGCTGGGGATGGAAGCCCTGGACGACTGGTGGTGGGGGGCGCTCGCCGGCCAGTTGCTCGTCGCCTCGTATGCCCCGCTGACCGCCCTGATCCTAGCCGCCACCGCCGCGCGGTGGGGATCTCCACGCGCCGGCTGGGTCGCTGGAATCGTCTATCTTTCGACCCCCTGGATCTACCGGCTCGCCGTGATCCCATACGTCGAAGGGCCCCTCTGCTTCTATCACGCGGCGCTCGCCTTCGCGGCCGGCCGCGCCTGGTCGACCGCTCCGGCGGATCGCCCGCGGTGGTGGACGCTCGTCGGGCTGCTGGCCGGCGGCGCGATGGCCTGCAAGTACACCGGGTTCGTCTCGGCCGTGGTCCCGTTCGCGGTTGTCGCCCTGGCCGACGCGATCCGGCGCAAGGATCCGAAGATTGTCCTGCGGTTCGCGGTCGGCTTCGGGCTGGTGATGGCCCCCTGGCTGGCTAAGAACGTGATGGACACCGGCAACCCCGTCTATCCGCTGGCCTCGAGCCTCTTCCCCACCCGGCACTGGACCGCCGAGCAGGCCGCCAAGTGGGCCCCCGCGCACGGGCCCAAGCCCATCCAGGTGCGTGCCTTCGTGGATTCAGTCCTCGATGTCGCCGGCCGGTCCGACTGGCAGTCCCCCCTGTTCGTCGCGCTGGCCCCCCTCGCGTTCGTGCGCCGGGGACACCGGCGGGTCGCGCTCGCCCTGTCCGCTTATGCGGCGTATGTTTTCCTGTCGTGGTGGCTGTTCACGCACCGACTCGACCGCTTCTGGCTGCCGATCCTGCCGACCCTCGCCGTGCTGGCCGGACTGGGCGCCGACGCCCTGACCGGCAAGGTCGGGACGATGGTCCTCGCCGCGATCCTGGCCGCCGGAATCGCCAGCAACGCCGTGCAGTGCACCACCTCGCTGACCGGCCTCAACGAGTGGACGGCCGACCTGACCGACCTCCGGACCCGCGTCCCCAGGCTCCTCAACGCGCCGCTGGCGCGGCTCGACGCCGAACTGCCTCCCGGCGCCGTCCCCCTGCTCGTCGGCCAGGCCGCGGTCTTCCACCTGAACCATCGGGCCGTCTACAACACCGTCTTCAACCCCGAGATCCTCGAGACCCTCACCCGCGACCAGCCGACGGAGTCGATCCGCGCCAGCCTCGCAGACCGGGGCATCACCCACGTCTACGTCGACTGGCACGAGATCGAACGCTACCGATCTCCGGGCAATTACGGCTTCACCTCTTACGTCCAGCCCGAAGTCTTCGCCCGACTGATCGCGCAGGGAATCCTCGGGCCTCCCACCGCATTCGGCTCGCAGCAGGACCTGTACGCCGTCGTTCGTTGATCTCAGCGGCGGGCCGCGGACTTGCCGAACGCCCTGGGGTCCGTCGTATCGGGCACCTTCAACTCGGCACGCAGGCGGGCGAGCTCGCGCTTCAGGTCGGCCACGACCTCGGCGTGCGCAGGGTCGTTGAGGACGTCCTTCAGCTCGGCCGGGTCGGTCTTCAGGTCGAAGAGCTCATAGGCCTCAAGGTCGGGGCCGTTGAAGTGGATGAGCTTGTATCGGTCGGTGACGACCCCCTCGTGCGGGCGGACGTGGTGGGGCTGGGGGTACTCGTAATAGGCGTAATAGAAGCTCTTGCGCCAGTCGGCGGGAGCCTCTCCCTTGAGGAGGGGGACCAGGCTCTTGCCCTGCATGTCGGCCGGGATGGGCAGGCCGGCGGCGTCGAGGAAGGTCTGGGCGAAGTCGACGTTGGAGACGAGGTGCGCGTCCGCGATGCCCTGCTTGGCCACGCCCGGCCAGCGGACGATGAGCGGGGTTCGCAGCGACTCTTCGAAGATCCAGCGCTTGTCGAACCAGCCGTGCTCACCCAGGTAGAACCCCTGGTCCGAGGCATACACCACGATCGTATTGTCGTCGAGGCCCTCGGCGTTCAAGGTGTCGAGCACCCGGCCGACCGACTCGTCGACGGCCTTCACGGTGCCGAGATAGTCGTGCATGTAGCGCTGATATTTCCAGCGGGTCAGGTCGTCGCCCGCGAGCTTCTTCTTGGCGAACTCGGCGTTGCGCGGGGCGTAGTAGGCGTCCCAGGCCTTGCGCTGCTCGGGGTCGAGGCGGGCCGGGGTGTCGAGCTTCAGGTCATGGGGGGTCATGGTTTTGGCGATCGTCATGTCCTGATCATGCTCGGCGACGCCACGCCCCTTGTAGTCGTCGAACAGGGTGGCGGGCTCGGGATAGACGCGGTCGGCGTCGTGGCCCAGGTGGCGGAGGGCGGGCGACCACTCTCGGTGGGGGGCCTTGTGCTGGAGCATCAGCAGGAACGGCTTCGTCTTGTCTCGCCCCTTCAGCCAGCCGATCGCGTCGTCGGTGACGAGGTCGGTGGCGTATCCGTGACGCTCGACCTTCGTTCCGTTGTGGATCATCGGCGGGTTGTAGTACGCCCCCTGCCCCGGCAGGATGAACCACTCGTCGAACCCGGTGGGGTCGGAAACCAGGTGCCACTTGCCGAACAGGGCCGTCTGGTAGCCGGCCCCCTTCAGCATCTTCGGGAACGTGGGCTGGCCGCCGTCGAATCGGCTGTTGTTATTGTTGTAGAAACCGTTCAGGTGGGAATATTTGCCCGTCAGCACCGTCGCCCGGCTCGGCCCGCAGATCGAGTTGGGCACCAGGCAGCGGTCGAACCGGACGCCCCCCTTCGCCAGCCGGTCGAAGTTGGGCGTCTCCAGCAGCCTCCGGGAGTCGCCATACGCCGAGATCGCCTGATAGGCGTGGTCGTCGCTGAAGATGAAGACGATGTTCGGCCGCGACGCCTCGGCCCCCTCGGCACGCTCGACCCCGCCGCCCAGCGCGGCCAGCAGTCCGGCGAACAGGGCGGTCGTCCGCGTCATGGCCCCGTCGATGCGTTGATTGCTCAAGAGCGTACCCCCCGGATCATCGGGCCGCATGCACCGGCCAGGCGCGACGATCGACCTGACTCGACTCGAAACATCCGCTTCCCGATCATCATTGGAGGCCATTGTGCCCCCCGGACGACATCGGACTCAAGTGGGCAGGTTGGACCTCGATTTCGGGCCCGAGATCTCCGCTTCGTCCACATTCGTGCGGAGCCCCGGCGCCGAGGGGCGAATTCGTCGGAAAGTGGGCCCGATCCTGCTCGTCGGCGGGCCTCGGATGTGGTAACTAGGTCGGCATGAATGGACTCACCATCGTGACCGGCGGGGCCGGGTTCATCGGCAGTCACCTGGTCGGCCTTCTCGTCGGGCGGGGTGACCGCGTGCGGGTCGTCGAGCGGCCGGGGGCCGACGTCTCGCACTTGCCGCAGGCCGTCGAGGTCGTCCGGGCCGATATCCGCGACCGCGCGCAGGTCGAGGCCGCATTGCGGGGGGCGGGCCTGGTCTATCACCTGGCGGCCAACCCCAACCTCTGGGTGCGCGACCGCCGCGAGTTCGACGAGGTGAACCACCTGGGGGCGGTGCACGTCATCGACGCGGCGCTGGCCGCGGGGGCGAGGCGCGTCCTGCACACCAGCACCGAGAGCATCCTCACAAGGGCCAGGAATGACGGGCCGATCGCCGAGGACGTGACGATCTCGCTGGGCGATGCCGTCGGGCCCTACTGCCTGTCGAAGCTGCTCGCCGAGAACGAGGCGCTCGAGCGTGGACGGGCCGGCAAGCCCGTGGTGGTGGCCAACCCCACCATGCCGGTGGGCCCGGGCGACCGCGGCCCTTCGCCTCCCACCCGCCTGATCCGCGACTTCTGCCGGGGCGGGCTCCCCGCGCGGATGGATTGCACGCTGAATCTGGTCGACGTCCGCGACGCCGCCGAGGGGCTCGTCCGGGTGATGGAGCGGGGCAGGCCTGGGCGGCGGTACCTGCTGGGGGGCGAGAATCTCACGCTCCTGGAACTGCTGCAAACCCTCTCCGAGCTGACCGGCGTGCCCGTGCCGCGCTGGAGCGTGCCTTATCCCCTGGCGCTGGCCGCGGCGCACGCCAGTGAGGCCTGGGCGAATCTGGTCAGCGGGCGGCCCCCCAAGGCGACCGTCACCGGCGTGAGGCTGGCCCGCCGCCTGATGCACTTCGACGCACGCAGGAGCCTGGCCGAGCTGGGCCTGGAGCCCCGGGCCGTGCGGCGGTCGCTGGCCGACGCCGTCGCCTGGCTGATCGAAGAGGGACAGATCCCGGCCACCCTGGCCCCGGTGGCAAGCCGGGCGCACGCCCCCTGACCCGCCGCCGGGAGCCACTCCGGCATGCATGGCCGGATTCGACTGTCCCTAACGGACGGTCGGCTCCGTAGAAAAAGGAAGATCATTGGAGCGAACTCGACCGTCCGGCCCGATGACGGCGGGGAGCCCCCTCCCTTCTCGCATTTCCTGCTCTATAATCAAGATGGAACGTCGGGCGGTTTAATCTCTCCACCCAAAGGTGTCGGTCCCAACGGCATAGGACACCACGACATGCCCGCACGCCTGGTCGCACTGGATGATGGACCGGATATCCCCCTGGATCGCACGATGGTCGTGGTGGGACGCCACCCCCAGTGCGATGCGAGGTTGGACTCGCTCCGCGTTTCGCGCCATCATTGTTGCATGACGCGCGACAAGGAAGAGATCCTGGTCCGCGACCTGGGCAGCACCAACGGCATCCGGATCAACGGCCAGCGGCTGGAAGTGGGCCGACTCAAGCCCGGCGATGAGCTGATGATCGCCCACTATCGCTACCGCCTGGAAGACTCCAACGGCCAGGAGATGACCCTCGTCGACAGCAACGGCCGGGCCTTCGGGGCCGCGCTGGGCAGCTCGCCCGAGAGTCCGCTGCGGCTCGCGCCCGAGCCCACCCCGCCCGTCTCCCCCGACGCCGAGGAGATGCCTCGGCCGCCGACGGAGCCGGCGCCCGCCGCTCCGTTCTTCGAAGAAAGCAAGCTCGTCGCCAAGGTGCGCGAGCTACTTCCCGCCGGGATGGCCGAGCATTGCCGGATCCAGGTGATCCTGCAGATGCCCGGCGACCAGGGATTCCCCAATTCTCCGGCCGAGGAACGGGTCCCGTGCCAGCCCGACTCGTCCCTCTGACGCCGGGGCCTGCCCCCCTCGTCATCCTGCAACGCCCCGTGATGCTCGTCGGCCGCCACCCCGACTGCGACGTCCGGATCGACTCTCCCAAGGTCTCGCGGCGCCACTGCTGCCTGGCCCTGGCCTATGATCGCACCTTGATCCGCGACCTGGGCAGCCGCAACGGAGTGCGGGTCAACGGCCGCCTCGTCGAAGAGGCCCAGCTGCTTCACGGCGATGAGGTCGCCATCGGTCCCTGGATCTACCGGGTCGAGGACCTGGCCATCATCGAGCCCGCCCCCGCGAGGAAGACCGCGCCCCCTCCACCGCCGCCGAAACCGCAGCCCGCACCACAGCCGCCGCCGCCGCCGCCGCCGCTGGAGCAGACCGTCCTCGACGACATCCTGCTCATCGAGCTCGACGACGAGGATTGAAGCGAACCCGTCCCTCTGCGGGGACACGCGTGAAAGCGGTCGGGATGGAGAATCCCGCGAAGTCCGGCGGACTCGTCGATTGCTCGGCGATGGCGGTCGAGGATGACGCGCGTTCGCTGGCTTCATGCGTGAACGGCGCCTGAACGAATGCCCCGTCGATGGGCGGGAAGGCTCGCCGGCTTGCACACCGCGGCACGGCCCTTGCTTATGTTGAAGTCCAACACATCGGACTGAACGCAGCCTGGGCCCGGGCCATTCTCAATCGTGCGAGCCTTCCCAGGGCCAAGGTCCTCCCTCGAAGGAACTTCCCCCATGCTTCGAAACCTCGGACCGGCGCTCGCCCTTGGCGTCGCCCTGGCCGCAGGGGCCGCGGACGCCCAGGCCCAGCTCGTCGGCGGATATGGCGGCAGCCCCGGCTGGGGCGGCTGGTCGTCCACCGGTCAGGGCGATTTTGCCCGCGGCCTCGGCTATTTCGCCGAAGGCGAAGGGGTCTATAACCTGAACACCGCCCAGGCCGAATCCATCGAGGCCGACGCGGTCATGCGTTGGAACCAGTTTCTCTACGAGGCCCAGCGGGAACTCGACCGCAAGTCGTACCTACGTCAGACCCGCGACAAGCAGCGGACCAAGGACGGGTACGAGGCCCGCCAACGCAAGCTGCTTTCCGACCCCGATTCCACGGATATTGAAAGCGGCTCGGCCCTGAACGCCCTGCTCGACCAGGTCGGTTCGGCCAAGAAGGGGAGCAAGAGTGAGGGGACCTCCCCGATCCCCGCGGCGCTCATCAAGGACGTCCCCTTCCAGAGCGCCGCGCAGGCCGTGGTCGTCAGCCTCGGCGACCTGACCAGCGACGACGCCTGGCCCGCCGCGCTGGCCGGAGACGAGTACGCCGCCGACCGCAAGGCCTACCGCAAGGCCATGGACGAGGCGCTCGAGCAGACCAAGGACGGCGAGACGGTCTCTCCCCAGACGGCCGCCGCCGTGCGCGAACCGGTGGCTCGGATGCGGGCCAGGTTCGCCAAGAACCCGCCCGAAGACAAGCTCGCGCTGTCCGAGGCCCGCGACTACTTGCAGGCCCTCGCCGGCATGAGCCGGATGATCCAGCGCCCTGCGATCGACAAGATCCTCGGCGAGCTCGAGTCGGTGAAGGACACGAACCTCGGCAACCTGCTGGCCTTCATGCACGCCTATAACCTGCGATTCGGGCCGGCCACCACGCCCCGCCATCGCGAGGTCTACACGCAGCTCCACCCGATCCTGCTCGGCTATCGCGACCGAGTCATTGGCGCCCCCAAGGATGACACGGCCCAGGCCGACGCGGGCACGCCGTCCGTCGCCGCCCCCCAGGTCCGTCGTCGTGCGCCGAACTTCTTCCGTGACATGAACTTCGACGGCCCCCGTCGTCCCGCGACGGCGCCCGACGGCACCCCCGCCGCGATCGCCGCCCCCAAGCCCGATGCCACGCCCGAGGCGCCCGCACCGGACGCAGCCCCGGCCCCCAAGGCCGACGAGAAGGCCGAGCCCAAGGCCTGACCCGCCGCCGACCGGCACGCCTCCGCGCGTTGACAGGCCGTCGGGCCCCTTCCTATAATCCGGCTCTAGGACCAATGCGCGGCCCCGGGCGCCCCCTTGCGGGGCATCCGGGGCCAGCTTGCACGTCCCCTATGCATTCTCTCTCTGGGCAGGAGCCGGACAAGATGGCGGTTCGCGTCGGGATCAACGGATTTGGTCGGATCGGTCGCTTGGTTTTCCGCGTCATGGCGGCCAGGCCTCAAGACTATGAAATCGTCGCCATCAATGACCTCTCGGACGCCAAGCACCTGGCCCTGCTGCTGAAGTACGACAGCGTGCACGGCCGGTTCGACGGCACCGTCGAGGTCGGCGAGAACGCCCTGATCGTCAACGGCAAGACGATCAAGATCACCACCGAGCGCGACCCGGCGAACCTCCCCTGGAAGGCCCTGAACTGCCAGGTCGCCCTCGAGTCGACCGGCTTCTTCACCGACAAGGCGTCGCTGCAGAAGCACATCACCGCCGGCGCCGACCGCGTGATCCTGAGCGCCCCGGCCAAGGACAAGCTCGACGCCACGATCGTGCTGGGCGTCAACGAAGGCATCCTCAAGGCCAGCGACCGGATCATCTCCAACGCCTCGTGCACCACCAACTGCCTTGCCCCCATGGCCAAGGTCCTGCACGAGTCGTTCGGCATCGTCAAGGGCCTGATGACCACCTGTCACGCCTACACCAATGACCAGCGCGTGGCCGACCAGGTGCACAGCGACCCCTACCGCGCCCGGGCCGCGGCCATCAACATCATCCCGTCCACCACCGGCGCTGCCAAGGCCGTCGGCGAGGTCATCCCCGACCTCAACGGCAAGCTCTCCGGCTACTCGCTGCGCGTCCCCGTGCCGGACGGAAGCATCACCGACCTGACCTCGGTCCTCGCCCGCGACGTGACCAAGGAAGAGGTCAACGCCGCCATGAAGGCCGCCGCCGACGGACCCCTCAAGGGGATCCTCGAGTACGCCACCGACCCGCTGGTCTCCAGCGACATCATCGGCAACCCCCACTCGTCCATCTTCATGGCCGACTGGACGCAGGTGATGCAGGGCAACCTCGTCAAGACCATCAGCTGGTACGACAACGAGTGGGGCTACTCCAACCGCACCGCCGAGCTGATCACGATGCTCGCCAAGCTCAGCTGATCCGGCACGGATCGATCCGAATCGGGCCGCCCCGCATCCATACGCGGGGCGGCCCCGCCCAACTCACCTCGCAGGCACGTCGACCGATCGAGACCCCAGGCTAGGACCACTTCGTTGCCCAAGCAGACGATCCGCGACCTGACGCTCGAGGGCCGCAAGGTCTTGATCCGCGTGGACTTCAACGTCCCTATGGGGCGTGACGGCTCGATCTCCGACGATCGCCGGATCCGCGCCGCCCTGCCGACCTTGAACTACGCCCTCGACCACGGCGCGTCCCTGATCCTCGTAAGCCACCTGGGCCGGCCCACCGGCGACCCCGCCACCGACGGCCCGTTCAAGCTCGACCCGGTCGCCAAGCGACTCGGCGAGTTGCTCGGCAAGCCCGTCTCCAAGGTCGACGACACCGTCGGCCCCGCCGCGCAGGCCGCCGCCGCTGCCCTGAAGCCGGGCGAGGTCGTCGTCCTCGAGAACGTCCGGTTCAACAAGGGCGAGAAGAAGGGCGACAAGGCCTTCGCCGCCCAGCTCGCCGGCCTGGCCGACGCCTACGTCAACGACGCGTTCGGCACCTGCCATCGCGACGAAGCGAGCATGGTCGCCGTCCCCGAGGCCTTCGAGCCCAAGGACCGGGCAATCGGCTTCCTCGTCGAGAAGGAGCTGAACATCCTCGACCAGCTCCTCGGCCAGCCCAAGGAGCCGATGGTCGCGTTGATGGGGGGATCGAAGGTCTCCGACAAGATCGGGGTCATCGAGAACCTGCTCCCCAAGGTCAGCAAGCTGCTCATCGGCGGCGCCATGACCTACACCTTCTTGAAGGCGCAGGGGCACACGATCGGCAAGAGCCGGGCCGAGTCCGACAAGCTCGACGAGGCCCGCAAGCTGCTCGAGCTGGCCGGCGACAAGCTCGTCCTGCCCGTCGATCACCTGATGGCCGAGTCGCTCGACCCCGCCTCGCGCACCTGGGTCGTCGCCGGCTCCGACCTTCCCGAAGACGGCCTGGGCCTCGACATCGGCCCCGAGACCGTCAAGAAGTACGCCGCCATCGTCGGGGCCGCCGGCACCGTCATCTGGAACGGCCCGATGGGCAAGTTCGAGGACGAGCCCTTCCGCAAGGGGACGATCGGCATCGCCGAGGCCATGGCCGGCTCACCGGCCGTCACCGTCATCGGCGGCGGAGAGACCGCCGAGGCCGTCGAGCAGTTCGGCTTCGCCGAGAAGATGAGCCACGTCTCCACCGGCGGCGGCGCCTTCCTCGAATGCCTCGAAGGCAAGTCGTTCAACTCCCTGAAAGTCATCCCCGACCGCTGACATTCACGCCGCGGCCCGCCCTCGAAGGTGGGCCGCGGATGAACGGGAGGTCGGCGGCAAGTTCCCGGCTCGATGAAGTGTTTGGTTTGGGGAGGCCAATCCGCGTGGGCACGACGTCAGACCGGTCGGGAACCAGGCCCCAGAGGCTGCGGGTGATGGACACGGCCCCCGCGCCGTTCATCACCCCGTCGATGCTCAGCTGCGACTTCGCCCGCGCCGGCGACGAGCTGCACGCCCTGAAGGCGGCCGGGGCCCTGGGCGTCCACCTGGACGTGATGGACGGCCACTTCGTCCCCAATCTCACCTTCGGCGCCCCCGTCATCGCCTGGTGGCGCAAGGTCACCGACCTCCCCTTCGACGTCCACCTGATGATGTCCGACCCCGGGCGTTACCTCGACGACTTCATCGAGGCCGGCTGCGATCGGATCATCTTCCACATCGAGGTCGTCCCCGATCCCATCGACCTGATCGAGCGGATCCGGGCGGCCGGCTGCCAGGCGAGCCTCACGCTCAACCCGCCCACCCCGTTCTCGGCCATCGAGCCATTCCTGGACGCCGTCGACGCGATTTTGGTGATGAGCGTGATGCCCGGCTTCGGCGGCCAGGCGTTCCAGCCCGAAGTTTTGGAGAAGGTCAGGGCGGCCCGCGCCGCGCGCCCCGACCTGCCGATCTCGATCGACGGCGGGATCAACCCGCAGACGATCGGCGAGGCGTTCGACGCCGGTGCCACCCAGTTCGTGGCCGGCTCGGCCGTCTTCCGCGGCGAACAGAATTACGCGGAGGCGCTGGCCGAGTTGGCCGATCACGCCCGCCGCGGGCCCCGACGAGGCAGCAGCCCGGCCTTACCCGCCGGGCCGACTTCAACGGCATGACCCAGGTGGTCTTGATCCGCCCCGGCGCCACCGTCTATGACGAGCAGAACCGCGTCCAGGGCATCCTCGACATCCCCCTCAGCGACCGGGGCAAGCTCGAGGTCGTCGCCCTGGCCGAGACGCTCGCGGGCGTCCACCTCGCCGCCATCTACTGCGGGCCAGGCGAGAGCGTCGTCCGCACCGCCGAGGCCGTCGGCCGCGCCCTCTCGCTCAAGCCCAAGCGGCTCGACGAGTTGCGGAACCTCGACCAGGGCCTCTGGCAGGGCCTGCAAGTCGACGAGATCCGCCGCCGCCACCAGCGGGTCTTCCGCCAGTGGCTCGACGACCCGTTGACGATCTGCCCCCCCCAAGGCGAAAGTGTCGAAGATGCCCTCGAACGACTCAAGGCGGCGCTGAAGCCCCTGATCAGGCGCCACCGAGACGAGTCGATCGGCATGGTCGTCGGCGACCCCATCGCCCAGTTCATCGCCTGCTATCTGCGCCGGGATCCCCTGGTCCAGCTTCAGGAACAGGCCGCCACCGGCCGATTCGAACGGATTGAAGTCTCCGCCGATCTCGGACGCAACGGCGACGACCACTGACCCGCCCCGACGACGCAGGATCTGACCAGCCCCGACGCCCGCCACCGACCGACTGACCCGCCGGGACCGAAGCCCGGGGGCCCTTGCCGGCGCCGGGACACCGACCGAAGGCCCGCTTGAGACGACCAGGAGTGGACCGGACATGCCCTCGACACCCCCAGGCGCACCCGCCGACCGACGCGAAGGACACGCCGTGAGCAAGGGGGTCCCCGAAGGCATCTTCATGCGCTGCGACGGCTGCCAGGCCACCCTCTACCGCAAGCAGGTCGAGGAGAACCTGGGCGTCTGCCCCGAGTGCAACCACCACTTCACCGTTCCGGCGCGGCGGCGGATCGCCCAGATCCTCGACCTCGACACCTTCGAGGAGTGGTTCCCCAACCTCCAGCCCGCCGACCCCCTGGGCTTCAACGACCGCCGCCCCTACCCCGAGCGCATCAAGGCCGAGCAGCTGCGCACCGGCCTGAGCGAGGCGGCCATCGTCGGCCAGGGGTTCATCAAGGGCATCCGCCTGGTGCTGGGCATCACCGACAGCGGATTCATCATGGGCAGCATGGGCTCCGTCGTCGGCGAGAAGCTGACCAGGGCCATCGAGGAAGCCACCCGCCAGAAGCTCCCCGTCGTCATCGTCTCCGGCTCGGGCGGCGGCGCCCGGATGCACGAGGGGATCCTCTCCTTGATGCAGATGGCCAAGGTCTCCGCGGCCCTGGCCCGCCACAACGCCGCCGGCGGCCTCTACATCAGCGTCCTGACCAACCCCACCATGGGCGGAGTTGCCGCCTCGTTCGCCTCCCTGGGCGACATCATCCTCGCCGAGCCCAAGGCCCTCATCGGCTTCGCCGGCCCCAAGGTCATCCAGCAGACCGTCCGCGTCCGCCTCCCCGCAGGCTTCCAGACCAGCGAGTTCCTCCTCCAGCACGGCTTCCTCGACCGCATCGTCCCCCGCCACGAGCTGAGAGGCCTCCTCTCCCAGCTCCTCGACTTCGTCTCGCCCTGAAAATCACTTTAGTGAAATCGGCATAATTCGATGCCGTATTCTCGACATCTCTCAGCTCCTCGACTTCGTCTCCCCTTGAATGTCGGTTTCCCGACATCGACCTGACTCAAGGCTGTCGATGACTCCGCGCGGCCCCGACGCGGAGTCATCGACCCATTAGGCGGGCCCCCGCGCGCCTGCTAGGATGGGCGTCCCGCCGCCGGCCACACGCCCGAGACAGACGCCCCCGGAGAGCCAACCGATGTCGCGACTCCTTCCACGGTTGTTGGTCGCCCTGGCCCTCCTCGGCGCGCACTCCGCCCATGCCGGCGACGCCACCAAAAAGCCGACGCCCAACTCCGACTCCGAGCCATTGGCCGAGCAGTTCTCGCTCCTGCGGGGCGGCCAGTTCCTGGACAAGGTCTCCGTCGACTGGACCCGCGCCCGCAAGTGCGGCACCTGCCACACGAATTACGCCCACATGATGGCCCGCCCCACGATCAAGGGCGACCCCTCGCCCGAGCTGGCCGAGGTCCGCGCCTTCTTCGAAGGGCGTGCCGCCAACTGGGACCGGCCCGAGAAGGCGTCGAAGCCGATCGCCGACGGTGAGGTCGTCGCCGTCGGCGCCGCCCTCGCCTTCCACGACGCGGCCACCACCGGCAAGCTCCACCCCCTCACCCGCGCCTCGCTCGACCGGATGTGGACCCTCCAGCGGGCCGACGGCACCTGGGACTGGTTCGACTGCGACCTCCCCCCCGCCGAGGACGACGACTACTACGGCACTGCCCTGGCCGCCATCGCCGTCGGCCACGCCCCCGACGACTACAAGTCGTCCGAGTCGGCCAAGGTTGGTCTCTCGAAGCTCGTCACCTACCTGAAGTCTACCCCCGCCCCCAACCTCCACCACCGGGTCATGCTCCTCTGGGCCTCCGTCGGCCTCGACGGCCTGCTCGCCCCCGCCGACCGCGACGCCACCATCCGCGAGCTGTTGGCCGCCCAGCGCCCCGACGGCGGCTGGAGCCTCCCCTCCCTGGGCAAGTGGACCCGGCGCGACGGCACCCCCAACTCGCCGGACGCCCCCTCCGACGGCTACGGAACCGGCTATGTCGTCTACGTCCTCCGGCAGGCCGGACTGCCCACCGACGATCCCGCCATCCGCAAAGGCGTCGCCTGGCTCAAGTCCAACCAGAGGGCCTCGGGCCGCTGGTTCACCCGCTCCGTCACCGTCGACCAGGTCCACTACATCACCCACGCCGGCACCGGCTTCGCCCTGATGGCCCTCACCGCTTGCGGCGAGGAATGACCTAAGCCCCACGCACGCCCCGCTGAATCGACGCACAAGCCGACCCGCGACGACGCGAGGACGCGAGGACGCCCCCCCATGCCCGACGATGCCCACCGACATCTCGACGCCCTCACACAAACCGACGCCTACCAGGCACGCCTCATCTACCGCGATGCACCGCGCCCTCACCATGCCGGCGCCACCGACAGCCCCACCTTCGCCCAACTCGGTCACATGCTGGACACCCTGAAGGATGCCGTCCTCTTCATGCGTCACATCGGCGACGAGCCGGCACTCGACGTCTCCGAAGACCATGCCTACCGCCACTTGAACATCTCCAGCGTTCCCCCCTACCTGGAGCGCATCGCCAGCGACCCGCGCCGGGGCTCCTCCTTCCACCGCACCGACACCGGCCGGTCCCCTCAGCCGAAATCAGGGCCCGACCTCGCCGCCTTCATGAACCGCCTGCACGCCCTGATGCGCAAGTCCAGCCTCGGCATCGGTCGCGCGTTCGTCATCCCGCCTCATCTGGAAGCCGACGTCCGCCAGTACGACGCATTCATCGACATCTACCTCGCCCTCCTCGATCGCCACCGAGACCCCGCCGCCAACGCACGCGACCACCGCCGCCTCCCCCCCGAAGTCCTCGATGCCTTCGCCGCCGAATTCGAACCCCTCGCCGACCGCCTCTACGCCGCCCTGGCGGCCCTCCCCGCCGTCCCCCTGCTCGTCGACGGCCGCCAACACAGCCTGCCCAACGGCCGCCCCCTCAACGACCGCCTGAAAGACACCGCCCCGGCCCTCGTCCTCTTCGCCTTCCGCACCCTCGGCCTGGGAGCCGCCGACAAGAACAAACGCCCCGCCACCCTGGAATACGACAAACGCCAGCGAGAGTTGATCGGTGCCCAGTCCATGATCACCGACACCACCCAGGCCCTCCTCGACCTCGCCGCCGCCCAGTCCGTCACCTTCGCCGGCTGTCCCCCCGACCCGCTCCCCATCGCCGCCCCCTACGCCCGCTCCTTCCAGCTCGCCCTCACCTTCGTCCGCACCGCCGGCTGCACCTACCCCGCCATGGAAACCGACCTCGCCCACCTCATCCACCTCTCCGGAGCCCCCCCCGGCCCGATCACCCCGGAAACCCCTCAGGAAGCCGCCCTCCTCCTCTACGCCCTCGACCGCCGCCTGGCCCGCCATGACCAAGCCCCTTCCCTCCGCGTGACCCTTCGCGCACAGGCCGACGCAATCAACACCCACCCCGATCTGCCCGCCGCCCAATCCACCCTCCGCCAGGATCCAGCCTTCCATCAAGATCTCGACCAGATCAGGATCCACCTCGACCCGAATTTCTGCCATGCCAGCGCCTCGATCGACCAGCTCCAGGCCCTCTTCCCCGGCCCGTCAAAGACTGCCCCGTAGGATCGCAAGCCGTTCTAAATCGTTCGCCAATCAGGGTCGAGATGGACGAGGAATGACCGCCGCTCACCCCTTGTGAGGTGCGCCCCGTCGCGCAAACGACGAGACCCAGACCGCAAGAGCGGCCGTCCTGAGCCTGCCATCGAGCGTCGCCAACAGCAGGCCACGCCGCATCGCGAGTTCGAGATAGGCCGCATCATAGTTGGAACGCGTTTTCGTCCCGAGCTTGCTGCGATGCAGCGACAGGTTGGGCCCGCCCTCGAAGACCTGAATCCGCACGCGGGCGTCGCTTCCAGGGTCGGGCACCTCGGCTTCATGAAAAAACGTGAAGTGATCATGTTTGAGTCCGCCACGGGGGCAAGGCCGACGCGGCAGGAGGTCACTCGCCCCTCAAGGCGATGCTCGGCGCCCGGGCACAACCTCCACCGTATACGTGATGTCCTCCGCGAAGAATGCCAGGCCATACCTGTCCGGGAACGCCGCGCCGGTGAAAGCCGCGCGAATGGTAATGGTGTGCGTCCCCGGCGGCAATGGCGTCAGGAACGCTCCCACGGTCAGAACACGCGTGGCGCCACTGGCCAGCGGCTCGGAGAACGAGAGGAGTCCCGAGAGGTAGTCGGGGCCGAGCACGGTCGCCTGCCCATCCACGATGATCGTGATCCCCTCGGCCCCGAACTGCGAGCGGCCGAAGAAGAACGCGACGCCGCCGGCGTCGTCGGTCGGGAAGAAGGGCGCGTCGAGCCCGGTATCGTCCGCGTTGAAGACCGGAATGTAGAACATCGTCCCGGTGGGCACCGTGAATCGACCCGAGCCGGTCGCGGTGATCCCGCCGTCCCCGAAGCTGAACTCCGCCGTGGCAGGGTCGTAATGGAGGACTTGCACCGGGGTTGGTTGGAGAAGGGCCGGGTCGTTGCCTGCGGCCGTAAACGGCGCGACGATCCGGGCTATGTCGGTCAGGCTGAGCCCGTTCGCCCTGGCAGTCGGCGGCAGGATCTTGCCCCCAGCGGTCGCCGATCCTGCGACCGCCAGTAACCCGGAGCATGCGATCATCCCGGCCGCGATCGCAGTCGCCCCACGCGTCATCGCTCGCATGATCCCACTCCTTGCGCGGCGGGCCCACCTCGCGGCGGACCGTCCGTGTTCCCGGTCAGACATGGCCTCGAACGCTCGAGACTCGACGGCCTGTCCTCATCGGGAGCCGCCCGAAAGGGTGGCTTCCTCGCCAGGGAGGACGGCCGAGTCGGAGAGGTGGAGTGGCCACCACGACCCAGTCATTACCCAGGCGCCTCGCAGGCCGCCGACTCAGGTTCGCGCGGCAAGAAGCATAAGGCAAACAAAAAGATAATCGTATTATTGAAATAATGATCGTATTATTAGAATGCGGGCTGGTCCGAGTGCGATTGCTTCGGGACAGGAATGGCTGTTCAATGGCCTGGCGAGGCCGCAGGCATGCAGAGGGCGAACCAGCTCCAGGGGCCGAAGCGATGCCGATCGGGGGCGGCCCTCCCGTTGCGACCATCGAGTTCGAAATGCCACCCTCGTATTCGCGTTGGATCCCGGTCGCGTCGTATCATGGCTGGTCGACTGACGGTGAAAGTGAAATGCGAAAACCACGCAATAAGGATCACAGATGAGACCGACAACCCGGCATGGCCGCCTGGCGCTCGTCACCCTGCTGTCGGCCGCATTCATCTGCCTCAAGCCGGCGATGGCCGAGATCCTCTTCAAGGCCGACTTCGAGACCGGCGACTTCAGCCAGTTCAGCGGCAAGAGCAGGAACATCAAGTCGGGGCATATCGAGGTCGACACCGAGGTCGTCCACTCCGGCAAATACTCGGGCAGGTTCACGATCCACGAGGACAACGTCTTCAATAAGGGTCAATTGCGCGTCCAGGCCAACGGGGCCAAGGTCACGGTCGAGGAAGGCTCGGACACCTTCATGTCCCTCTTCATGTACATGAAAGAAGCCCCCAAGGATCGCGACAACTTCCTCTACTGGGAGGGCAGCCCGCCCCCCGGCTACAACAACGTGATGACCTGGTGGGTCGAGCCCAAGAAGGACGGCTCGGGCACATCCGTCAAATACGGCACCGGCAACCTGGGCCGCAAGGGGGTCCACTGGGAGGCCGACTTCACTGTCGGCGAGTGGCACCAGCTTGGCATGCACATCCACTGGTCGGAGGATCCCGCCAAGGGAAACGCCAAGCTCTGGTGGGACGGCGAGGTGGTCCTGGACAAGAAGGTGCAGACCAAGGGCCCGCAGACCGTCTACTTCTCCCAGCCCGGAATCCACCGCGCCCCGCACACCAAATCGGTCGACACCATCTACTTCGACGACATCCTCTGCGCCACGACCTTCGACGAGATCAAGATCCGGAAGCCGGACGCCCCGAAGCCGAGATGACGGCCTCGGCACGACCGAACTCGGATCGCCGCAGCCCATCGCACGAGTACCTCGCCGAGGTCACTTGAGGCAAAGGCCCCGCCCCGGTCGAGGCGGGGGACGTCGGACCGGATGAGGGCCAACCTGGTCGGAAGGGGGAGGCCGTCAGGGCATGGCCAAGGCGGCGGCCACGGCCTTCGAGGCATTCACCCGGCCGAAACCGAATCGGTCGCTGTGGCCGGTGGCAGCGTCGTGATCGGTGCCGATCCGGTCGGCCGTCCGGGCCAGGATGTCCTTGACCTGCTGCCGGGTCAGGCTCGGCTTCACCGAGAGCATCAGCGCCACCACGCCCGCGACCAGCGGCGTGGCCGACGAGGTCCCGCCGAAGCTGTTGGTGTGCAGCCCGTCGATCCCC
Organism: Isosphaeraceae bacterium EP7; assembly: GCA_038400315.1. Classification (NCBI taxonomy): domain Bacteria; kingdom Pseudomonadati; phylum Planctomycetota; class Planctomycetia; order Isosphaerales; family Isosphaeraceae; genus Kueselia; species Kueselia aquadivae. The sequence continues at coordinate 3,566,130 of CP151667.1, read as the reverse complement.
CCGGCCGCGGCCGAGCCCGTGTTGAACCCGCGGCCCGCGATCGAGACGTCGGTGGTGAAGATGCCCGCCTTGCCACCGCTCGACGGGGCCACAACCCACAGCTCAGGGCCGATATTCGAGTAAGACGCGAGCTTGCCCTGGTCGGTCGATGCCCCGACCGCGATCGCGTCCGCGTGCGAGGCGGGGAACCCGACCGGGGACCCGAAATCGTTCCCGGCGGCGCAGACCACGGCCGAGCCCAGGCCGTTGCGGCCCAGCACCCCGGCGTCCTGGATCGCCAGCTCGATATCGGGGCTCGTCGCTCCCGACCAGGAGAGCGACAGGACATCCGCGTGCAGCGCCGCATAGCGGATGGCATCGGCCACCTGGGCATCGGCGGCGAAGTTGTCGGCGTGGAAGATCTTCACCGCCAGGATCCGGCACTTCGGCGCGATGCCCAACGCGCCGCCCGCCCTGCCCACCGCGGCGACCACCCCCGCGCAAGCCGTCCCGTGGATGTCGTTGCCGGGCATCTGGTTGAACGGGAATTGGAACAGCTTGGGCCTGGGATTGAAATGCTCGGGGTTCGTGCTGGCGGGGTCGACGGGGTCGACCGGGATGAAGAAGTCGCGCCCGAGGAGGTCACGCGGCTCCGACGGGTCGGGTTTCTTGAGGATGTTGGCCTTCAGATTCGGGTGGTCGACATCGATGCCATCGTCGAGCACCGCGACGACCACCTTCGCCTTGCCCAGCGTCACCGCCCAGGCATCGGCGGCCCTCACGTCCTCCTTCTTCTTCTGGCCGGGCACCTTGGCGCGGTTCTCCAGATGCCATTGCGCATCGATGATCGTCGGGGCGGTGCGGGTGTACTCGGAGATGAAGTTCGGCGTGGCGAAGACGACCTCCTCAGCCTCCCTGCATGCGTTGGCCACGTCCAGGATCCCGGCCCCGGCGCGCTTGCCCGCCCGGTCGTAAACCACGAACTGGTCGGGGATGAGGGGATTCCGCGAGCGGACGGCCAGCCCATGCTGCCTGAGGATCTTCTCCCGTGCCTTCTCCGGCGTGCCCGCCTTGAAGCGAATCACGATCTCCTTATAGACGATGCGCAATAACTTCGTGCTCGCCTCGCGGAACACGGCCGGCGGCGCCGCGGTGATCGCCCTGGCCTCGCGGGCATCCATGGCCACCGGGGACGCTTCCCGCATGCCCATCTTCAGGAACGCACTGGCAGCCCTCGTGATCCTCGTCGAAGCCTGCTCCGAGCCCGCGAGGCGGAAGACGGCCCCGCCGACGCCCGCCTCGACCTGCGCAGAGACCTCCTCCAACTCGACACGCTGTCCACCGGCACCGAAGATGTGCATGACATTCCTTACATAAAATCATATTCCTCGGGAAAACGGGCCTGCATCGGCCCTCCCCGGCCGGCGACCATTGGAGCGAACCGAGACGCCCGGGTCAAATTAAAAGCACACGGTCCCCGCGAATGCGGCGCAGGAGGCGCAAAAAAGCCCGCCCCGAAGGCCGGGGCGGGCGGATGGGCCCGAATCGAATGCGCTCGAACGACTGGAAGGTCGGTCACTCACGTCGATATTTGCTCAGCGTCTCCGGCCAAACGCTGTGCACCAGGTCCTCGGACTTGCGGATCTTCTCGACCAGATCGCAGACCGACCCTTCGGCCCCCTTGGACGCCCGGAACGAGACCTGGCTGGGGACGTAGGCGTTGCGCCGCTCGACGTCCAGGCCCAGCGGCCCGGCGAACTTGTGCAGCTCGAGATCCGATGGGGAGCTCTTGAATCGGACCGTCACCTGTCCCGTCGGGATCTGCAGCTCGCCCTTCTCGCCCCGCAAGACGGGCTGCACATCGGCCCCGTCGCCCAGCAGCTCGCGGACCTGGCCGAGCATCCCCGCGTGATCGGCTTTTGCCGACCTGACCGACAGGAGATACACTCCCGGATGCCCCGCCACCGGCTCCAGGTCGCCGATCTTCGCGAGCTTCTCCGCCGGGTCGTCGGCGGATTGGGACTTCGGCACGGTGACCACGAAGGTCGACTCGCTCTCGCCCGATCTCTTGCTCATGGCAAGGCACTCCATCCATCCGACAGCATCCCGTCGCTCGCATCGGAGTCGTCCGGAGAAGATCCGGGAGCGGAACGGGGACATCCATCCTACGCCCGCCGCCGACACGCGTCGCCCCGAATCCCGGTTGACCGACCGATTGGCGACGTCGGCGAACGCAATTCGGCACTTCGATCAACAGAATGACAACCACGGGACCACCGATCGACAAGGCGTGCACTCCGCATGCCGCCGAGGCGCCCCCCGCTCGCTCGGCCCGCTCGATCGCGATCCGTCAAGCGTCAGACCGCACTCGACCTCCCCCGGCCATCCTGCCCCAGCAGTTCCAGCAGTAAATTGTCGTGCGGGTAGGCGTGCCCCAGGTATTGCCGGAACCCCTCGGCGTGCTCGACGCCCACCTCGGCGCCTCGGTGGCGGCTCCACTGGTCCTGGCTGTCGAGGTACTCGTCCATGCCGTGCTGGGTCATCAGCCAGTTGCGCTGGCTGGCGTGGCTGGCGAGCATCGCCCGCTTCAGGGGAAAAACAGGGGTGACGTCGACGTGGAATCCGGGCGGGATGGGGCGGGCATCTCGGTCCTGGCCTTCGAGCGGGTCGACCAGGTAGAGGTGGGGGATTTTGGTTAGGGGAGGGGCGGGCTCCCACTGGCGGGTGGCGTAGTTGGGGATCGGGGCGATGAAGCAGGCGTCGCGGACGAGGAGGTGGGTCATCTCGTGGTCGCAGAGGTAGTCGACCGGTGGGGGGGCCAGGATCAGGTCGGGGCGGGTGGCCCGGAGGAACTCGACCATCCGGCGGCGGGAGGGGTCGTCGTTGAAGATGGCCAGGTCGCGGAATTCGAGGCAGTGGTAGTCGGCACCGATCAGGTCGGCGGCGGCCTTGGCCTCGGCGCGGCGGATTCCGGCGATCGTCTCGGCGTCGTGCTCGGCGCTGCCGCAGTCTCCGGGGGTCATGGTCGCCAGGGTCAGGTGGCAGCCCAGCCGTGCCAGCAGCGCCAGGGTCCCGGCGCACTGGATCTCGATGTCGTCGGGGTGCGCGTGGATGGCCAGGACGCGGGTCTGCGGGGTCATGGCGGGCTCCGGAGGGGCGGACTACACTAAGTATGCCGGACTGACGACGACCAGGGGGCCGAGATCGGCGACGGCGGCCGGGTTGTGGTGTAACCCCGAGGGCGGGCCCGACGCAAGCCCGCTCCGCGACGCCCACGACCGGCAGGCCCCACCCTCCCCCATGCCCGACCAGGCGCGGAGCCCCACGCCCATGCACGCTCAGATCGGGGACAACGCCCCACGCCTCACGCTCAGGCTCAGGCTCGCCCTCGGATTCGCCGCAGCCCTCGCCGCCATGCCCGCCCAGGGGTGCGGCCGTTGGGGCGCCGACGGGACCTCGCCGGCGCGAGGGAGTGCGTTCATCGCCAGGACCACCGGCGAGTCGCGCGACCTCGTCGCGCACCTGAAGCTGCTCGACGACACGTTCGAAGGGCGGAATAGCGAAGACCTCAACGAGGTGCGCAAGAGCTTCGTCGACTACAGCTCGGCCGTCATCGAGACCGCCGACACGCTGATGTCCGACGCCGACGCCCCCGAGGCCGACATCCGAAGCGCCGCCCAGGCCAAGCTCGTGGCCCTGGAACGCCAGGCCGAGTTCCTCCCCGAGGAGCGGCCCAAGCTGCTCGCCGCCGTCCAGGCCATGGAGAAAGGCAAGCACGCCAAGGTCCTCAAGACGGTGATCGCCTCCTTCAAGCTGCGTGCCCTCTGCGACGACATCACCCCCGAGGCCCTCCGCGTGATGTCCCCCGCGCAATTCAAGCCGGTCGTCGCCGCCACGATCGAGCTGGGAAAGGTCGAGCCCCGCCGCTCGGAGGCCCCGCAGGCGCTCTTCCAGGTGGCCGGCGAGGCCGAGCACCGGTTGATGGACGCCGAGGCCCTGGAACTGTACAAGCTCGCCGAGGCCCACACCCCCGGCACCGACATCGCCAGGTTCGCCGCCGGCTCGGCCGCGCGGATCGAGGCCAAGGGCCAGCCGCTGGCCGACTTCAAGGGGCCCTCCCCCGAACCCGGGGCCCCCGCGGTGAACCTCGCCGACCTCAAGGGCAAGGTCGTCCTCATCGACTACTGGGCCACCTGGTGCGGTCCATGCATGGCCGAGGCCGGAGGCCTGACCGACCTCCGCGAGCGCCTCGGGCCGCTCGGCTTCGAGATCCTGGGCGTCAGCCTCGACGATCAGGCCGCACGGCTGCGGGACCACCTCGCGGCCGAGAAGCCCCCCTGGCCGCAGATCAAGGCCGTCGACGATTCGCCCGGCTCCTCCCCCTGGAAGGCCCCCCTCGTCGCCCGCTTCGGCATCTCGTCCATCCCGTTCAAGCTCCTCGTCGACCGCCAGGGAATCCTCGTCGCCACCGGCGAGTCCCTGAGCGACATCCAGCCCAAGCTTGAGGCCCTCGTCAGCCCCCAGCAAGCCACCCCGGCCGCGACCCCTCCCGCGGCGCCCGCCCCGCCGCCTACGCCCTGAACCGGCGGCGCCCGGTCCCCGAACGTCTGGCCATCGAACCAGTGCCAGCGTCTCCCGAGACTGGGTCGCCTCGGCCTCCAAGGTGCGGCTCGCTCGTCACTTGCTTGGGCTCCTTCGGGCCGACCCTGAAGATTTCCTTAGGACATCTCTGAGCATGCGGGGCTCTTGAGGCAGGACTGGGACAATCCACGCGGAACGCGCAGTCAGACCTGGCAATTCGCCTAGCCAGGCGTGGCCGATCCTCACGAAATTTCGCAACGTGCGCAATCCAGGCACTGCTAGGATCAACATAGAGGGAACTTTCCCTCACGGATCTTGGATGACGCAGCCGGGAGGACGCCTCGTGGACGTCGTCGTCGATGCCCACCGCCTCGGCCTGTTCCGGGCGAAGCGGCTCGACGGGTTTCCCGGCGACGGCGAGTTTCCTCGGCTTGGCGTTCGACACGGTCGGCACCTCCGGGTTCGCACGAGCGTGTCACCTACGCAAGTCTGCGATCCGAACGGCACTGCGGCCTTCGTCCTATCGATTTAAAGAGAAAAGTTTATGGCTTACATACCGGTAATCATCACGGGAGCATCGCTGCTCGTGTGTGCCTTGGTTGCCGTCTGGATGGTCGGCGCGATTTACTTCGACGTGTGTGGCGGAGCTGGATGGGGCCGTTGGGTCGCGCTGGCCTGGGCCGCCGGCGTGATTGCGATGTTCGCGGTCTGGCGGCCACTCTGGCTGCCGATCGTTGCCTTGCTCGGGGCGGGGTCGCTGTTCCTCGCTTGGTGGTACCGACTGAAACCGACCAACGACCGCGACTGGGACCCGAGCATGGCGCTGCTACAGCGGGCTGACATCACCGGCGACGCGGTGACGATCGATAAAGTCCGCAACCTGGAGTACCGTACGCTGGACGATTTCACACCGCATTGGGAGAGCCGCACTTATCATCTCTCGAACGTCAAAGGAGTGGATGTCATCTTCTTCGACTGGGGAGACGGGCTTAGGGGCCACCCCGTCTTGGTCTTTGACTTCGGAGACGATGGCCGCATCTGCATGTCAATTGAGGCGAGAATCACGAAGGGGCAGAAATACTCGGCCTTGAGCAGCCTCTATCGGCAGCAGGAGCTGATCTTTATCGCAGCGGATGAGCGCGACATCATTCTGCGTCGCACGAAATTCGGCAAGCACCAATGGGCGTACCTCTACCACATCAATTCGAGCGTGGAGGAACTAAAAATGCTGTTTCTCGATTACGTGAATACAATCAATCAACTGTACGAGAGCCCTCGCTGGTACCATGCGCTGTTCACCAACTGCACGACGTCGTTCTACAAGCTTCCCAGCACGCGGGTCCGCTGGGACTGGCGTGTCATTGCCAACGCCCGTTTAGATCGGGCCCTCTATCATGACGGTCGAGTGGATCGGACGATTCCTTTCAAGGAACTCCGCCGACTCTCCTACCTGAACGACATTGCGAACGCAGCCCCGGCGGAGGGTTTCGGGGATCATATCCGACGCGAACTCGAAAGGATCCGCCATGAACGATGATGTCATTCCGCTCCTGAAAGTGCACGAGTACTTTCAGAATGCGTCCGATGAGACCCTCCAGGAAGTCGCCCGGCTCGGGCAAGTCGTGCACTATTCAGTCGGCAGCGTCGTCCACGAGGCGGACGTCGTGCTCACCACCGTGGGCTTCGTCCTGCGCGGGAGGCTCAAGGCCGTACGCGTCGGCGCGAACGGCAGCGAGTCGCTGTTTCGAATGATCGAGCGAGGCGAACAATTCGGGCTGATGGTCGGCGCGCTAGGCGAATCGGTCCCGATCCGCGTCGTCGCGCTGGAGCCCACGACGGTCCTCAAGCTGGACTATGAAGAGGCGCTCGAGCTGACACTCACCAGGCCGGACCTGCGCCGCCTGTGGCTCAAGACCTACGCGAGAAGCTTGCGAAAGATCTTCTTGGGCGACGCCCCCAAGCGGTCGACGATGATGCTGGCGCTGATCCACAATTCACCCGCAACACGTCCGGTGGCCGAACGGCTCATCCGTCGGCTGTCCGACCTCGGTGAGAAGCTCGCCGTCTTGAGCGATTCGGACCAGCGACTGGATTCGCCGAATGTGCGATTTCGGTCGCTCCGAGAGCACGGACGAGATTTGACGTCGGACGAAATCCGGGAGCAAGTCGCTCAATGGCAGGACGTCAATCGGGTCATCTTCGACGTCAACGAATACCTGACGCCGGAACGGACGGCGCAGTTGATGGAACTCGTCGACCGTGTGATCTATTTCGTCCCGGCAAATGAGGCGTACAGTGCAATCCGCCGCCTGAGGGAGATCGACGTGCAGGCCCGGGGCTGGCGCGACAAGATCGGGATCGCCTGGCTGCTCGGGGGTGACACCCCCGTGCTCTCCACGGTTCCGAACCTCGTCGATCTCGCTTCCCGCGATTTCAAAATCCACGAAACGCCGCCGGGATTGCCGTCAGGCCGGTCCCTGGCCAACGGACTGGAGCGTCTGGTCCACGACCTTCGAGGCGTGCGCGTGGGCGTCGCTCTCGGCGGCGGGGCCGCCCGGGGCTTGTCGCACCTCGGCGTGCTCAAGGCCCTCGAACGCAGCGGTATCGTCGTGGACATGATCGCGGGCACCAGCGCCGGCGCCATGACCGGCATCATGTACTCCGCCGGCCTGGATCCCGACTACAACGCCGATTCCTTCGCCAAGGACCTTCTCCCCTCCTGGATTTTTCGCCACCTGTCGCAAGGCAACTACTGGCACCTCCTGTACAAGTATCGCCGCGGGCACTTCGATCCGATGCTGCGCAAGTACCTGGATGACTGGAAACTCGAGCAACTTGCCATCCCATGTCTTTCCGTCACGCTCGACCTGGTGAGCGGAAGCTCGGTCGTTCGCGAACGCGGCGACGCCGTGCATGCGATCCTCGAGAGCATCAACTTGCCCGTGCTCTCCGTGCCGATCGTCCGCAACGGCCAGGCGCTCATCGACGGCGGGCTGGTCAACAACATCCCGGCGAATGTGCTGGTGTCGATGGGTTGCAATTTCGTGATCGCCGTCAGTGTGTCGGCGAAGCTGGAGACTCGTTTCTGCGATATCTCGCCCGAGAAACCAACCCTGTCCAGGAATTATCCGGGCATCGTGCCGACGATTTTCCGCAGCCTGCTCGTTCAGAATTACAACCTGAACGCCTTCGGGGTTCAACCGGCGGATGTGGTCATCGAGCCGGACGTGACGGGTATCGATCCCTCGGAGTTCATGAGGGCGAAGGAGCTCGCCGCGATTGGCGAGGCGGCCGCGCTCGAACAAATCCCGAAGATCCAGCGGCTCTTGAATCGGCTCGACCCTCAACTCTTCAAGCCCGGCTCTGACGCGCATGAGGCCGCGCCGGCGTGACCTTCAGTGCTCCGATGTCCATCAGATCCGGGAGCAGAGAATCTGTGACAGGTCGTATTTCGACACCCCACTGGCCGGTGCTGGGTGGCTCCGAACGCGGTCGGCCGACCAGGCCGTGAGCGTGACGCCCATCCGGGCGGGATCCACTGGCAGCCGGCTCGTAGCCTAATTATTTGAAAATTCCACCGCCCGGATCCGAATCGGGCGAAGTTGGAACGAGCCTCGGGTCGAAGACATGATGTATTCACCGGGTTGTATCGCCATCCCCTCGATCGATACCAAGCGTTCCCCCTCGAGCGGCCAGGATGGCCGCTACCGATACTCTAGGAGTCGACCGATGGCAGGAAGCCAGGCTCTCCGCCGGCGAGGCGGCCTGTTCGCGCTCGCCGTTGCTTTCCTGACGATTTCGGATTTTGCGCAGGCGCAAGATCCTTCAACGCCGGCCGCGACGCCGGCCCGGAGTTTTGCCGATCTCGTCGAGCCCGTGGACCCGACGGTGGCGGTTCCCGCGCCGACGACCGTCACCGGGCCTGCGCTCGGCCAAAGCTTCGGCGTCATCCCGAGCACGACGCGGATCGAGACGGGGTTCTTCGACACGATCGGCGAATCGCTCTTCGGCAAGCCCGATCCGAACACCTGGCGGCCGCTGCCGCTCTCGACCTTCTTCAGCGAGGGTTGGAACGAAGCCTGGGTGCCGTCACCCAACGGGGACGGTGGCGCGGCCCGTCAAGGCTGGATCAACGCCATGGACGGCAGCCTGTACCGGCTGTCGTTCTTCACGTTCGGCCAGGCGTTCAACAGCGATCCGAAGGGCAATGCTTACATCGGTTCCTACACGATGATGGCGCCGCTGAGCCGTCGACTCGAGCTGATCGTGAACGTCCCGTTCGTGGTCCGGAACAATGCCGCCAGCGGCTTGCCGATCCTGAACCCAACCGGCACGACTCAGCCGACGACGAGCCACTCGGGATTCGGCGACATGTCGTTCACGCCCCGCTTCTTGCTTCACGACACGAAGAACTTCTCAGTAACAAGTGAACTCGCGATTGTGACCCCAACCGGCAATCAACCCCTCGCCGGCAAGACGACCACCCTGGTCCCGGCCGTCGGCTTCTGGAATAACCCCGGGGGCGGCTGGGCGATCCGAGGCGGCCTCGGCCTCGGCATCCCGATGAACGGCACCGGGAGTAACCTGATCAGCCAGCTCGCCATCGGCAACACTCTCACGGATCACGACGTGCCGCTGTTCGGTGACTTTACCGTCTACGTGTCGGCCGTCGCGAACACGTCCCTCGTGGACGGCGGTCATACCGGCGTGACACTGACCCCCGGCATGCGTACCCACGTGGGACGCGACTGGTATTTCCTGGCCGGGCTACCGACCCCGGTGACCGAGCAGCGAATCGGCGACCTCGGCATGATCTTCTGGTTCATGAAGGCGTGGTGAGTCGGGGCGAGATCTGGCGCAATCCGCCGAGCCCCGGGGGGCAACTCCCGTCCCCCGGGGACCTTGATGCGGGACGCGAGCCCCGGGGAAGGCGACCACCAGCATCATGCGTGATATCACAAATATTAACACTTGATGGAAATGCGTAGACATTGCGGATGGCGCAGCTTAGGCTGACGCTCGCGGCACTTATGCGAAGTCGCGTCGCGCGGGGAGAGTGTGGACTCTGCGCGAGCGCACGCGGTCCCGCGGGGGTTGCAATCATGACGCGCAACGTGAAGGGAAGTTTGCTGATCGCCTCGATGCTGGTCGTCTCCTGGACGACGTCCTCGGAGGCGTGCCACCGACGCCGGGCGGCCTGCGCCCCCGCGTCGGGCGGCTACGCGGGGTCGGGCTACGCGGGCCAGACCGTCTCCTACGGCGGGACGGCCGGCTACCCCACGACGAACGGGGGCTACTACGGCGGGACGGCCGGCTATCCCGGCTATGGCGGCGGGTACGATTTCGGTCGGCCCGGCTACAACCCGGGCGGCCTCGGCGGGCCGGCGTCCGGTATCGGAGTACGCCCAGGCCTGGGCGCCGGCGGCTTCGGCCCCGGGCGCTGACCGTCCGCAGGTTGTGCGAGCACCCTACTGAGGCGCGCACGGAAGGTGAGGACCTTCGCACGTCGACCGATGCGGCCGGGTGTCACTCCAGTGGCGTCCCGGCTGCGTTGTTTTAGCCGGAATTGGAGAAACCCCTCGCCCAGGTTCGAGGACTGTTCGGCAAGAGTCTCTCCCACTCCGAGAAATCAAGGAGCCCGCGTCGATCGATCAGGCGAAGGCCCCGAAGGCGACCGAGTGCCTGGCCGGGGACCGGGCGGCATTGCTGGGTTTCGACGAGGCGGCGGGGCAATGGCGTCTCATCCGGACGACCAACCCGATCAAGTCGACCTTCGCCACGGTGCGGCTGAGGACGGTGAAGACCAAGGGGAGCGGCGGCCGCACGGCCCGCCCGACGAGGATCTTACAGACCCCATCGCGTCATCGGGGCACGTTCCATCGCCGGCCCGAGGTTCGAATGAGAAGGACCGGCCTCCCGCGGATTGCCTGGCGGGCGGCCGGTCTTCCGGCATTCTGGTCGTTCATCTGAATCCTTCCGTGGTCGCGTCCTCCCGCTCGATCGCGATCACTTCTGGCTGCGGCGGCGGAGGCCGCATCCGACCAGGGCGAGGCCGCCCATCGCGGTCATCACGAGGCTGGCCGGCTCGGGCACGGCCACGCTGTGGTTGTCAGACTCCAGGCCCGACGAGTTGAAGTTGCTGAAGACGATCCGGTCGAACGTCTGGCCGGCGGTGCCAAACACGTTCACATACGCATAAGGTTCGCCCGTGTTCACCCCGGGAAGGTTCGGGCTGCCGTAGTACCCCGAGGTCAGCAGCGAGGCCAGCGAGGTGCGGTCGATTGTCGTCAACAGGGTCACGCCGTCGTAGACCTTGACGCTGTTCGTCGCGTCGATCGCGGCGAAGTAGAAGCCGAAGTACGACTCGGCCTTGGCCAGGTTCAGGGTGACCTCCTGGGCCCTGCCGGAGGCGATGCCGATGGTCATGTAATTCGTCTGGTTGGCCCCGCCGTAGGTGTCGGGCAGCACGATCGAGGCGCCGCCGGAGGTGGGGGTGTAAGTGCCGATCGCCGAGACGATCGACGAGTACTGGCCGGGGGGAAGGTCCTGGCGGTCGAACGTCTCGGTGATGACGGGCCCCTGCGTGGACGACTGCACTCCGGCCGCCTCGAGGCTGACGACGACGCCGGCCATCGACGGCGCGGACGACGCCAGCAGGAGGGCGGGGGCGGCCAGGGCGGCCAGGCCGATCGGGCGGAGGAAGGTCTTCAGCATCGTCTCGATCTCCGTCTGTAGTGCTCCTCGACACGCGACCGGCCCACTTCGCCGGCCTCCACGACCGGCCCGGGGTGCATCCCTCGAGGCCGGTCATCCGTGCGAGACAACCTTCATTCGGGACCGAGATCGCCGCGTGACCATGCGTGCAAGGAAGCATCAAGGCGTTGACTTCACGCAGCCTCCACGTCGCGTCGCGTCAACGCCCTCACCGAGCAAGACGTCTCGATTCATGAATCGTTAATTCCAATGACATTGATGGACATGACATTCGCCCTCCGCACCTCGGCGCGGGACGGGCGGGCGCCGGGACCTTGCCGCGCCCGGGGCGTGCCGAGGTGCGGCGGGCCCGCTCCCGCGCGACGTGGGCCCTTTTTTCCGAAAATGTTCTCGCGTGCGCTAGACGACCTGTGTACATTAGCGACAAAGGGCCAGTTAGTGATCGTACGTCGCGTGGTTTGCCGGTTCGCCGAAAACCGCGCGGCGGCGGTCGGAGCAGGGACAGTCGACCCTTCGGCATCCGCTGCGTTGGCCCGGCCCCTTGACACCGTTGGGACCCCGATCATGGCCGACACCGATTCGCTGACGCCCCGCCAGCGCGAGATCTACGAATTCATCCGCGGCAAGATCCAGGGGCGGGGCTACGGGCCGACCGTGCGCGAGATCGGCACCGAGTTCAGCATCAAGAGCCCCAACGGCGTCATGTGCCACCTGAAGGCCCTGCAGAAGAAGGGCCTGATCCACCGCGAGCCCAACATGTCGAGGGCCATCCAGCTCCTCGACGACCCCGCCTCGCTCCCCCCCCGCCCCTCGGGCATCCCCATGCTCGGCCGGATCGCCGCGGGCCAGCCCATCGAGGCCATCGAGCAGATTGAGGAAGAGCTCGAGTTCAGCGAGTGGGAGAGCGCCAAGGAAACCTTCGCCCTCCGCGTCTCCGGCGAGTCGATGATCGAGGAGCACATCGCCGACGGCGACTTCGTCGTCATCAAGAAGCAGGAAGACGCCCGCGACGGCCAGATCGTCGCCGTGCGCGACGAGGACGGCGAGGCGACCCTCAAGCGCTTCTTCCGCGAGAAGAACCGCGTCCGCCTGGAGCCCGCCAACAAGACGATGAAGCCCATCTACCGCGACCGGGTGAATATCCTGGGCGTCCTCGTCGGCGTCGTCCGCAAGTATTGAGCCCCGGGCCGATCGCGGATACCCTCTCCGAAGGCCGGCCCGGGCCCGGTCCGTCTCCCGGGCCGGGCCCCCCGCTTCTGAGCCCCGCGAGCGACGCCCCCCATGCCCGAAGCCGTCCTTGAAGCCGCCCCCGACCCCGGCGCGCCGGCCGACCTCGTCCGGCTCTACACCGACGGCGCCTGCAGCGGCAACCCCGGGCCGGGCGGCTGGGCCTACATCCTCGCCCACCCGGCCAGCGGCCAGGTCCGCGACGCCTCGGGCGCCGAGGACCTGACGACCAACAACCGGATGGAACTGATGGGCGTCATCCAGGGCCTGGCCACCCTGAAGCGCCCCTGCAAGGTCGAGGTCGTCACCGACAGCCAGTACGTCGCCAAGGGGATGACCGAGTGGATGAAGGGCTGGAAGGCCCGAGGCTGGATGCGCAAGGAGGGCAACGCCCTCAAGCCCGTCAAGAACGAGGACCTCTGGCGCCAGCTCGATGACCTGCTCGCCATCCACAAGGTGAAGGTCACCACCGTCCTGGGCCACACCGGCCACGCCGAGAACGAGGCCTGCGACCGCATGGCCGTCGCCGCCTACAAGGCCCTCGTCGCCGACCGCAAGGCCGGCGGATGACGCAGTTCACGGCAGGGAATCGCCCCCCCATGAATCTGGCCCTTCTCTTGGTGATGTCTTCAGGCATCGCCGCCTTCACAGTCGGCGCGATGAAGCTGGTCATCGATCCCCTCGGCGCCCCCCTCGGCAGTGCGCTGGTCTGTGGAGCCGCGGCGTTCCCAGGGGGCCTCTGCCTCGCCTTCGCTTCGGGGCGCCGAGACCGCGGCCTCCTCTTCCCGGCCACCTTCGCTGCCTCCCTGGCTGCCTCTCCCGTCGGATCGTCGAGACCCGACTTCGCGAGCATCGTCATCGCTGTGCTCACGTCCTCCATCGCTGGCCTAGTCATGCGATGGGCTGCGCCTCGCGAAGCCAACGAAGATCGCCGAGACGGCCCCTGAACGCCTCGACTCTGCCTGCTCGCCACCGGCCTGATCGCCGCCATGGGCTGCCGCAGACGGTCGGCCGCGTCCCGGGTCGGGGTCGGATTGGTGGCCAGAGGTTGAGTCGTCGGGCGGTAGCCGTGGGCCGGGTCAACGACCGCCCCGGCGTCCATGCCCGAACGCTCGTCAGGCCTCGCCTCGATGGCGCATGCCGGGCAACATGACTCGGCGACGAACCTCGGCTCGTCGCCGAAATCGGCAAGTCATGGGACGGCGGCCACACTGGACCCGGCGTCGTCCCCTCCGTGCCACCCGGATTTGCTCAGCGCCTCAGCAGCGGCACCTTGTCGATCGCCTGGCTGATGACCCCCAGCTTGGAATTGGTCTGGTCGAACTTCTCGTTCGTCTTGCCCAGGCTCACGTTCGTCTCGCCCAGCCCGGCGATGGTCTGGTTGAACTTGCCGTTGGTCTCTTCCAGCTTGCCGTTCGTCTGGGTCAGGCTGACGTTCGTCGTGTCCAGCTTGCCGTTCGTCCGGGCGATGTTCGCATTCGTCTCATCCAGCCGCTTGTTCGCCGCGATGAGCTGCGTATTCGCCTCGACCAGCTTCCCCTGCATGTCCGTCAGCTGCTGGTTGGCCGTCCCCAGCTGCGCATTGGCCGTCATGAGCTGGGTGTTGGCCGTCCCAAGCTGAGCGATGGCCGTGTCGGCACGCTCGATCATGGAGCAACCCGGTCCGGCGAGCAAAACGACGGCGGCGAGAATTCGGCGGTTCATCACGATCCTCCATGATCGATGCGAAGGGCGGGTGGAACCCTTCTCGATATCGGCATCTCCCGTGCCGCTTTCGATCGGGGAACCAACGCCCGCCACCACGCCCACTCCGGAAGCGACCGTTGCAACGATCGTCGGGGCTGGCCCAGCTCGAAGGCTAGACGGGGATTACTCCCGTGAAAACCATCGCCACCGTCATCAGCGAGGAAACGACGGCCAGGATCCCGGTCACCAGGCCAACGGTTGCCCACTCCCCACCGCGTCGAAAACAGGCCGCCAGCGTGATCGCCACGGTGCCGCCGCACAGCATCGCACCGAGCGACCCAAAGCATCCGAGGTAGAACAGGACCATCGATCCCGTCATCAACGCCAACACATAGCCCAGCACGGTCCCCAGCGCACCGCCAACCAGCGAGATCAGCCCGACGATCCCGCTCGCCTTCGCCGGGCGAGCAAGGCCCGTCGCCGGCGCCCGCCGATCCACTCCCAGGTCCGCCGGCATGCTCACCCGACGCGGCGGAACGACCATCTCTCGACCCTCAGGCTCGGGAATATAAGCCTCGGGCGGATCCAGCCGGGCCAAGATCGACATCAAAGCCTCGCGGGTCACCCCCTCTGTCCCCAACCCGTCGAGCATCTCATCAATCTGACCCTCCACGTCCTGCACGATCGCCAGGCGGTCGCGCCTGGGCAGGTGGCCCATCAGCATCCGGTCGATGGTGTCGAGCCGGGCGTCCACCAGGGCTTGCAGCGCGTCGTCCAGTCGCATTGCCGTCACCGTCATTCGTGGGCCCCTCGCAGGAATGCCTCGATCGAACCGGCCACCGTCCGCCAGCGCCCGGCCATCTCGTCCAGCCTCGCCCGCCCTTCGTCCGTCAGGCGGTAATACTGCCTGGTCGGGCCGCTCGGCGATGGCGCCGTGCGGACCGCCAGGAACCCGTCACGCGCCAGCCTCGTCAGCACCGGGTACACCGTGCTCTCGGTGAATTCCAGGCCGGGGTGGCTGCGCAACGCCTCCACGATCCGATACCCGTACGTCTCGCCGCGGGCGATCGAGGCCAGCACCGCCAGCTCGACCACCCCCTTGCGCAGTTGCGTCTCCCAAGGAAGCATGCGTCCTCGCCCCCAGCCATCGCTACCACGCATAACAGGGTAGCGGGACCGAAGGCGCTGTCAAGCGAAAAACCGCGGCGCGCTCCGTGAGACGCGCCGCGGCCTTGCAAGAGATCGATCGAGGGGCCCGGGGGCTCAGGCCCGCTTCTCGTCCTGGGCTGAGGCGACGGCCTGCCAGTAATGGCGGATGTCGAGCACCTTGTCGGCGGCGTCGAGCACCACGATCTCCTGGTCCTGCTGCGGCACGGGTCCGCGTCTCAGCAGGGCCTCCAGCCGCCGGAAGGGGGCCTCACCCAGGCGGTCGAGGCATCGTTTCAGCTCGAAGGACTCGCCGGTCCCCCAGCAGATCGGGTGCGGGGTGAACCAGAGGTAATGCCCGTGCCCCTCCGCGGCGACCCTCGCCAGGCAGGCGATGCGCGTCCCGGGCTCGTGCGGCTCCGACGGCAGCGTGCTCGGCCTCAGCCTCCCCAGCGCGAACTCCTCGCCCTGGCGGCCGATGCCCAGGTCGGCCAGCGCCATCACCACCAGCGGTTTTGTGGAGACGACCACCCCGGGGATGAGCTGGCCGTCGGCGAATCGCCGCGCCGTGCTCAGCGCCGTCCGCGTCGCCACCACCCCGACCAGCGGGCCGAGCGCCGCCACCAGGGCCCCGCAGCCGCAGAGCAGCGCGGCAAACCCCTGGGCCTTGATCCCGCGAGCCGATTGCCAGAGCAGCATCCCGGCCCCGATCATCGCCAGGCCCAGCACCGGCAGCAAGGCGACGGCCATGACCCCCAGCCTCTGCCAGGGGTCGTGCCTCAGGCCCCTCCAGAACCGGGGCCGCACGCCGGGGGAGGGGGAGGCCGCCGAGCTGACCCGATAACGAAACGGCACCTGAAATTCTGCCGACATGACCCATCCCCGATCCAAAGGCGGGCGCCTCCCCGCCGCCACGCTTGCGATGCGAGCGTACCACCGGGTCGTCTCCCGATCGATAGCACATTTTAGACCGCCAGCAGCAAACAAGCACTCACAAGATGTCTAAATACATCACAGACATCGATGCCATCTCATTCTGGGCTCGCCCCCGCGGGGAAATTTCCCAATACTTGGCGAGATTTCCCATTTAGGCAGAACTAATTCGCGTCCAAAAAGGATTATCTCCATGAGAGGCCCCGCTCGCGCGACGTCGCGTGAGCAAGGCTAGCTCGCCGATGCCGGCGAGGCGCACTTGATGCACACCACGATCTGGGAAAGCGACGACGCCCCCATGACCAAGCTCATCGTCAGCACCGCGCGGCTCGAGGCCAATCGACGTAACGCCATGCGCAGCACCGGCCCGAAGACCGAGGAGGGCAAGGCGAAGTCGCGCCGGAATAGCCTGGTCCACGGCCTGGCCGCCACCACCCTGCATCCCATGCAGGACGCCGAGGCCTTCGCCCGCCGCGCCGAGCAGTTCCAATCATCGCTGCGGCCGATGAATGCGTTCGAGGTGAACCTGGTCGAGACCGTCGCCGCCGAAACCGTCCGGATCGAGCGCTGCCGCAACGAGGAGCACCTCGCCCGCGACTTTAAAGCCCGCCGGGCCGGCCACTGCTGGGCCGACGAGCGCCGGGCCGAGACCGCCAATTTCGCCCGCGCCCTGCCCAGGAAGCCCGACGTCATCGCCCCGCGCCTGGCTTCCACCGCCCCCGGCTGCGACTGGCTGCTCGCCCGCTGGGACGCCCTGGGCCTGGCCCTCGACCACGCCGGGGGATGGACCGACGACCAGAATAAGCTCGCCCTCGACCTCCTCGGGATCCCGCTGGACCTCAGGGACGACCACCTCATCACCCCGCTCGACCCAGCCGCCGGCGTCCTGCTGCTCGACCACCTGCGCGAGCTGGTCGCCGACAAGATCGACGACTTGCAGGCACGCAAGCACGAGACCCTCGACGCCATCGAGGATGAGCAGAAGGAAGCCACCACGCTGGGGCTCTCGGCCGTCGACGACCCCACCCTGATCCTGCTCCGGCGCTACGAGACCGCCAGCTTCCGCCGCCTGCGCTGGGCCATCGCCCTGCTCCACCAGGGCCGCCACAAGCCTCTGCCCCCGCTCGACGAGATGACCCACTCCTACCAGGAACGCCCCAGGGACCACACCTTCGTCCGCGGCCCCGCACGCGAGTTCGAAGGCGACCCTACCCCCGAAGGCCCCGACTCGGGCGGTTCGAGCCCCGCGGCAGAACGAACCCAACCGGGGCCCGACAGCTCGCCCGCCTCGCAGCAAGCGCCCCCCCTCGAACCCGTCGCCCGCGACTATTTTGGCCTGACCGCTCGCCTCGCAGGCCAGATCCAGACCATCGTCCCGGCCCGAGCCCCCCGCCAAGGCCGCCAGGACCAGGACCGCCCCGTCACCCCCCGGGCCCGCGCCCGCCGCAGCCGCCGGGCCGCCGCCATCCGCGAGCTGACCCTCGCCGCCCGCTGATCCGCCCGACCATCCGCCGTTCTTTGGCAATTCGGAGCAAGCCACGCCCGCCCCTTGAACCGGCGGGCACCGGGGAACGTGCGCCCCGGACCTGGCGACACCCTCGGAATCCCCTCGCTTACCTTCAGGAAATAACCCGCGCGATCCCGAAGGCCGCCGCCGCCGCGATCCCGCCGATGAACGCCGTTTGCAGCGCGCTCCTCAACGGTTTCGCCCCGGTGAACCGCCCCTTGACGTAGCCGAAGATCAGCAGCGCGACGAGCGTGATGGCCACCGACGCATTCAGGGCCGAGTCGGGCGACCCCGTTGCCATGTAAGGGGCCAGCGGGATCAGGCCGCCGGCGATGTAGGCGACTGCGATCGTCAGGGCGCTGGTCACGGCCCGCTTCGGGTCGGGCGGCTCCAGCCCCAGCTCGAACTTCATCATGAAGTCGACCCAGGCCTCGGGCCGTTTGCTCAGGGCGAGCACGATCGGCTCAGCCTCCTCGGCGGTCAGCCCATAACCGCGGAACACGGCGGCCACCTCCGCCATCTCCACCTCGGGCACCTCGGCCACCTCCCTGGCCTCGCGTACCCGCTCGCTTGCATAATGCTCCGCTTCGCTGCGTGCCGCCAGATAACCCCCCAGCCCCATCGCGATCGACCCCGCGACGATCTCGGCCAGCCCCGCCGTCACGATGATCCGCGTCGACGCCACGCTCCCCGACAGCCCCGCCGCCAGCGCGAACGGGACCGTCAACCCATCAGACATGCCGATCACGACATCCCTGACCGCCGCGCCCGCCGTGAAGTGCCACTCATCGTGCGACGTCTGGTGCATCGATCCCATCCGGTTGAACAGGCCCGACCCGCCGCGACAAACCGCCGCCGAAGGCCACGAACCGCCCCCCGATCATCGGCCCCCGCCCCCCTCTTTGTCCAATAACGGGCCGAGCCCGACGAATGGCCCGCGACGTCCCGACCAACCAAACCCCCCGGAGGATTCATGCCGCAACCCCACTGCCCGAAGTGCTCCCAGCCGATGGACGATGGCTTCCTCATCGATCACAGCTACGGGCGGGACACGCAGGCCGAATGGATCGGAGGGACCCCGGAACCCTCAACCTGGTGGACGGGCGTCCTGAAACTCAAGGGCAAGGTCCGCCGCCCCGTCACCACCTTCTGCTGCCCCAAATGCGGCTTCCTGGAGTCCTACGCGAAGCTGGCGGCCGAATGAGATTCGATCCATCCGCTTCCACTGATCGTCGCGACGGGCGCAAACACCGAGCGAAGCCCGACCGCCTCGGAGGCTTCCCGATCGCGCCCTTCTCCCGGACGGAACGAACCCATCGCGGCATAGGGGACGGGGCCGAACCGAGCGTCAGGAGAACATCGGCGCGTAGTCGCGGGCGAATGTGTCGAAGTTTCGAGGCTCACGCCCCAGGGCGTCCCGGACCCCGGTCTCGACGGCCGCGGCCTCGCCCGCCCGGTACATCGCATATTCCTCGCTCAGCCCGCCCACCTGCCAGTCCGGCAGCCCGACGCCCATGAGTGCCTGACGCATCGCCTCGGGCTCCAGGTTCACGAACGCGATCTTCCGCCCCACGGCCGCCGAGAGCCGCTCGCCCATCTCGTCATGCGTCAGCGCCTCGGGCCCGGTCAGGTTGTAAGTCTTCCCCTCGTGCCCGGCCTCAGTCAGGGCCGCCACGGCCACATCCGCGACGTCGCGGACATCAATCATGCTCACCCGCGAGTCGCCCGCGGCCATGAAGAAGAGGCCCTGGGCAGCGATCATGGTCCGGAACTTCAGGAGCCCCTGCATGAACAGATTCGGCCGCAAGAACGTGAAGGCCAACCCCGACTCCCGGATGGCCGCCTCGACCGCCGCGTGATACCGCTGGAACCGCCCCGGGGAATCCAGCTCCGCCCCCAGCTGCGACAGCTTCACCAGATGCCCGACCCCGGCCCGCCCGGCCGAGACCGCGAACGCAACCTGCTGGGCCTCCGCCCGATCCGACGAACTGGTCAGGAGGAACGCCCGATCCGCGCCGGAGCAGGCCGCCTCCATCGTCTCCGGCCGATCAAAGTCCCCCTCAATCCACTCGACCCCCGGCAAATCGAGGTCGCACACCTTGCGGCGATCACGAGTCACGGCCCGAACCCGCTCCCCCTTCGCCGAGAGCCGCTTCAGGACCTCACCGCCCACGCTGCCCGTCGCACCGGTCACCAGGATCATCAATCAAGTCCTTGTTTCAGCCGTGGTTCCAACCAGCGGATGCGCATCATCAGGGGCAGTCGGGGTCTCGGCTCCGGGGATGCTGGTCATCGTTCGGCGCTAACCCGGACGGATCAGGTGATATGAGGGATGGTCGGTCGTCTAGATTTCTCCATCGCTGACCTTTCCGGGGTGGGCGCCCAACGAGGGGAAAATCAGCCACTGCAAGCAAACCATCACAGCCGTCGCCATGACAATCAGGTAGCCAACGAAGGAGTTGATTCCCTGGCCAGAGGCCCTCAAGATCATCGCCGAGCAGACGATCGAGGCGATAGACACAAACACATAATATACTTTTCTCATTATAGATTTAATCCAGCAACAAAGCAACATGCTTATAATGATAGCAGCCATGATCGGACTGGTCCAACCGCACCTTCGCCCCCTCATCGCCCGACTCCAAGCCGGTTCCGAGGATCGAACGCCGAGGCCGTGCGATGCGAAGGTCGCACGGCCTCGGGTGAGCGAATCAGAGCGCCTGGGCCACGGCCTCGCGGGCGCGGATCATCAGGGGGCTGTCGGGGGTCTCGGCGCCGGGGAGGTTGGCCATGGTGGCGGCGACGAGGGGGGCCTGCCAGCGGGGGTCGGCGGCGAGCCGGAATTCTTCCCAGGCGGCGGCCCCGTACTTGTAGTCGTGGCTGTCTCGGCCCTTGTGGAAAATCATCCGGCGGGCCGTGGCGAAGATCAGGTCGGGCGAGCCACCCGCGTTCAGGTAGGAAAGGGCCTTGGCGCTCGCCTGCTTGCGGTCGGCGTTGATGGCCGCGAAGATCTCGGGGACGGCGGCGTCGCCCTTGGCCTCGGTGGGCATCTCCGCCAGGTCGTCCACCCGCAGGGTCGGGGCGGGGTTGATCCGCTCGCGGTACATGGGGTTCCAGCCGACGGCTTGCAGCAAGGCCAGCTTGCGCGTGGTCTCGTCGCCGCTGGCCGCGTAGATGTAGTGCAACGCATTGGCCGATGTGACGGCGTGGATGGGGATGATGCCGGGCTTACGCATCAGGAGTTCGGCACCCGACAGGGCGACGGCGTCCCAGATCGAGCCGGGGGCGACGCCCTTGTTGAGCATCGCGGCGGCCTCGGCCGAGGCGGTTTCGGGGTCGGCCTGGCGGAGCACTTCCAGCAGGGCGCGGGTGGCCGCGGGGTCGGGCTTGCCGGCGATCCAGTCGGGCCGGATGGTGGCGGCGAGGTCCTTGTTGGGCTCGTAGGGCCCGACCACGCCCGGCTTGTCGCCGCCCAGGTCAAGCATGCCGTAGGCCAGGCAGCGCAGGACGGGCTCGGCGTGGCTCCAGCCGATCGCCTGCAAGGTCCGCCAACACTGCATGGCGAAGATGGCCTTGTGGCCGATATCCCGCTGGTCGCGCACGGCGTACCGCCAGAACGACTCCATGGTCTCGGCGGCACCGGCGGCCCGGCAGAGGCCTGCGCTTGCGGCGTCGGCCTTGGCCACGTCCCAGGCGTCCATGGCCTCGGCGAATTCGGCCTTCGCCCGGCCTGGGCCGGGAACCTTCGACTCGTCCACCTTGGAAAGGGTCCAGTCCCCCTCCTTGATGTCCTGGGCCTGCGAGTTCTTGAACGTGTCGAGCGCCCAGAGCAAGGGCAGGAGCCGGTCGTCCACGGGGGCTGTCTGGCCCAGCGTATGGGCCGAGTTGACCACGAGCACGGCGTGGAACTTGAACCCGACCGGCCTGGGCTGGACGTTGCGGATGCCCGCCAGGAACAGGCCGGCGAGCAGGTCGCGGTAGCTGAGCCCCGCCTTGAGGTGGCCGAGGGCGACCTCGAGGATTTTCTCGCGGGGCGTCTCCTCGATCCAGCGCACGACCGGCTCGATCTCGGGCCTGAGCCGGACGGCGTCGGGGCCCAGCTTCATGTCTTCGGCGCGGGCCGGCGTGACGCCCGCCAGCAGCCCCGCGGGGCCGATCCCCGCGCCAACGCCGAGGGCCGCGGTCGTCCGCAGGAACCGTCGACGCCTCTGGAACTTGCCGTCGTCCATGGTCGCATCTCCTCCGCACCCGGGAGAGGGGCCCGGCCTGGGTGGTCGAGCCCGCGCGGGCGGCGCCCCATTATCCCCGCGCCCGGGGCCACCGGCTACCTCCCGCCAGGCCGGACCAATCCGGGAGAATTCGAGTGTCACTTGACAGGGGGGAGCCGCGTACGAAACCTTGATGCTCCTCCGCGCCCCACGCTCGACGGGGCCAATCGGCGCCCGGCCGCATCCACGATGCAGGCCGCGGCCACCCAGGAACCTTGGCGACATCACGCCCATGAGCAGCGCCCCGACCACCACCGAGCCCAGCCAGAGCCCGCCCAGCCCGGCCCCCCGGACCGCCCCGACGCGGGCGATCTTTCCGCCGATCCGGCTCTGGGACCTGCCGCTCAGCCCGATCACGATGCACGAGACGCTGGCCGCGATCGAGCAGCTTGTCGAAGCGAGGGTGCCCTCGCACTTCATCACGGCCAACCTGAACTTCGCCATGCTGGCCCACAAGAAGCCCGAGGTGCGAAGGGTGGCAGGCGACGCGGCCTTCATCATGGCCGACGGCATGCCCCTCGTCTGGGCGGCCCGCCTGAAGAAGACCCCCCTGCCCGGCCGGGTGGCCGGCTCCGACCTGATCTTCCACCTCTCCGAGCTGGCCGCCGCCAAGGGCTACCGGATGTTCTTCCTGGGCGGAGAGCCCGGCGTGGCCGAGACCGCCGCGGTCAACCTGCGGGCCAAGTATCCCGGCCTCCAGATCGTCGACACCTACGCCCCGCCGTTCCGTACCCCCACCCCCGAGGAACGCGCCGCGCTGATCGCCCGGATCCGCGAGGCCAAGCCAGACCTGCTGCTGGTTGCCTTCGGCCAGCCCAAGGGAGAGCTCTGGATCGACGAGCACCTGCACGAGCTGCAAGTCCCGCTCTGCGCCCAGGTTGGGGCGACGTTCGACTTCGCCGCGGGCCGAGTCAGCCGGGCCCCTCGGGTCTTCCAGAAGACCGGCATGGAGTGGACCTACCGCCTCTGGCTAGAGCCCAGGCGCCTGACCAAACGCTACCTGGGCAACGGCCTCTTCTTCCTGAACATGATGGCACGCCACGCCGTCGGCCGGCCGCACCCCCGGCACAAGACTCCCCCGCATGCCTGACCTGGGAACTAAGGCGCATCCTCGCCCGGCAGGCCGATGTCCGCGGGCTGGTGGTGCGCCGTCCGATCCGAAGCGACCAGGTAGATCCCCAGGCCCACCAGGGCCCCGCCGGCCATCAACGCGGCGGTCAGGGGCTCGCCCCGCAGCAGGTGCCCGAGCGCCACGCCGAACAGCGGGGTCAGGAACGCCAGGGTCGCAAGCCGGCCCGCCGGATACCGCCGCAGCAGCAGCATCCAGAGCGTGAAGCAGAGCCCCGAAACCGCCAGCCCCTGGTAGACGACCGCCCAGACGGCCGTGCTGGAGAACGTGTAGCTGTCTCCCCGCTCGAACGCCAGGCTCGCCGCCGCCGACAGCGGGACCGCCAGCACGCTCTGCGAGAACAGCAAGGTCGTCGGCGGGATGACCGGGAACGTCAGCTTCTGGGCGATCGTCTGGACCCCGAAGACCAGGCCCGCCAGCAAGACCACCGCGTCGCCGGTCATGCCCCCGCCCCTCCTCAGCGGCTCCGACAGCAGGACCGCCACCCCGGCCACCGCCGACGCCAGGCCGAAGATCCCGCGAACGCCCAGCCGCTCGCCCAGCACGGCCCAGGCCAGCGGCGCCACGACGAGCGGGTGAATATTGATGTAAACCGACGACCGGCCCGCCTCGCCGTGCCCCGTCCCCCAGTTGAACGCCCCGATCTGGAGGCTCGCCAGGATCGAGTGCAACATCAGCAGCGGCAAGTACTTGCGAGCCGGCCAGAGCGGCTCTTTCGCCCAGACGCAGAACAGGCCGATGATCGGCACCCCGAGCGCGAACCGCATGGCGCTAGAGGCAATCGGCGGGATGTCGGGGATGGCAAACCGGGCGGCGACCGCGTTCCCCCCCCACAAAGCACAGCAGAAGACCGCGACGGCCACGCCCAGGGCGTCCAGCCGATCGGTCGGTCGAGTCTCGGGCATCGTGGGCAAGCTCGGGGTCTGGAGGCCTGCTTCGGCCGGGCCGCGAGGTCGGCCGGCGACCTCTGCGGCGAAGGGGGGGATTGTGGCCGCCGGCGCCGGATCGGTCAAGCCGGACGGCTGCGTCGAGTTGTCCGGCAACCCATCCAAGGCCCCGTGAGAATTGCCCGTTCCCAAGGCCGGCAAATCCGTTATGATCACGACCCATGGTTCCAGGAGGGACCGCCCCGGCACGCCGGCGGCGGAGGCGCAAGAGCGAGGTGGTTGGCGATGCGATACCCGTTGGGGTTCACCCTGGCCCAGGCCAAGCACCGAGCCCGCCAGCGCCGCAAGGGCAACGCGCGGTATGCCACCGTGCTGATGCTCGAGCCGCTGTACACCTGCAACCTCGCCTGCGTCGGCTGCTCCGTCGAGCGCTACTCCGGCAAGCTGGCCGACCGGATGCCGGTCGAGGCCTGCCTGAAGGCCGCCGAGGACTGCGGCGCCCCGATCGTCAACATCTGCGGCGGCGAGCCCACGCTCTATCCCGAGCTGAAGGAGCTGATCGACGGCCTGGTCGCCCGCGACCGCTACGTCCTGCTCTGCACCAATGCGTTGAAGCTCGACACCAAGCTCTACGGGGTCATCCCCCCCAGCCCCAAGCTCTTCCTCATGGTGCACCTGGACGGCATGCGCGAGACGCATGACTTCGTGTGCAACCGTGCCGGCGTCTTCGACAAGGCCGTCGAGATGATCAAGAAGGGCAAGGAGCTGGGCTACACCATCTTCCTGAACACCACCGTGTACAAGGAGACGGCCGTCGGCGAGGTCAAGGAACTCTGCGAGCTGGTCGACCGGCTCAAGGCCAACGGCATCCTCGTCTCGCCCGGCTACGAGTACCAGAGCGTCGAGCGCGACGTCTTCCTGAACCGCGACCAGATCCACGAGAAGTTCAAGGCCATCCGCGAGCTGGCCCTGACGCATAAGTACAAGATCAACGCCACGCCCATGTTCCTGGAGTTCGCCGCCGGCCTCCGCGAGCTTCCCTGTTCCCCCTGGTCCACCGTCAACTACACCCCCAAGGGCTGGAAGGCCCCCTGCTACCTCATCGAGGGCGAGGGCTATCACCAGGACTTCCAGGAGTTCTGGGACAAGACCGACTGGGCCTACTGGGAGAGCCGCAAGGACCCCCGCTGCCTCAACTGCAAGATGCACAGCGGCTTCGAGCACAGCGCCGTCGACGAGGCCATGAAGTCCGTCAAGGGGACCCTGCAACTCGCCGCCTGGTCCATGGGCCGCTGACCAGGCCGAGCGTGGGCAGGTCCATGAATCGCCGCTCGACGACGTGGTGGAAGGCCCATCCCGCGGCCACCGCCACGGCCGTCGCGGCCGGCAGCAGCACGAACACGCGGCCCCAGAAGTGCTCCAGTCCCAGGTGACACAGCGTCACGTTCACGAGCGTCACGAACGGCAGATGTACCAGGTAGATGCTGTAACAGCGCCGCCCGCACGCCCGCAACGGCCCGGCCGCACGCACCGCCACCAGCCTCGCGTCCCAGGGCTGCATCAAGATCAGCAGTAGCCCCAGGCCGGCCGCAGCCGCCGTCTTGATCGAGCCCGAGGCCAGGCACGCCACCACCAGGCCCGCCAGCCCGAAATCCACCGCCCGGCGAGCCCAGGCCGTCGAGGCTACCCGCAGCCGCCAGTACACCGCCAGGCCGATGGCGAACTCGTGCCAGAGCAGCGGCAAGGTCCCCTCGATCCGGTGCGCCGCCCCGATGTCCACCGCGATCGCGCGGGTCAGGGCCGCCCCGATCGTCGCCACCGCCAGGGCCCCGTGCATCCCGCGCGGCACCAGCGCCCAGGCCAGTACGCAGAGCAGGTAGAACTGCTCCTGATAGCAGAGCGACCACCCCACCCGCGTGAAGACCAGCACGTCGCCGCCGCCGAAAACGCTGGGTCGCCAGGTCTCCGAGAGCGTCAGGTTGCCCACCCACTGGGGCCAGCTCAGCGCCCAGGGCGATTCCAGCTGCAATGCCACCCCACCGGAATACACCCATCCCAACCCGGCCACATCCAGCGCCAGGACAACCCCAGCGAAGACCATCAGGGCTGCCCAGTAAGGCGGGAACGTCCGCCAGAGCCGCTTCAGCATGAATCCGACCGGCGATCCCCCCTTGCTCCGGGCCGACTCCACGCCCGCCGCCACGCAGAACCCGCTGAGCACGAAGAACAGCGAAGGTGCGATCCCCAGGGTCAGGGCCTGGACGACCAACTGTTGCAGTCGGGCCTCCAGGCCATCGCCGGGCGTCCCTCGCGTCGCGATCGCGATGCCCGCGTGGTCCACCACCACTAGCACGCAGACCAGGCCACGAACGGCATCGATCATCGCGTACCGACCCGATCCCATCGTCGTTGAAGTCATCCGTCGACTCCGACAAACCAGGCGCGCACGGCGAACCCGCCGAGCTGTGCCGGTCCACTTGAACACGCGAAACAGGACAAACACCCGGCGCACCAAGGGGCACGCACGAGCACTCGCCGGCCGGGGGGGACCGCGACCTCAAGTTGACTGCCGGAGCAGACTTCCAACGCACCGAACGCAATCTCGACGCACGCGACAATCGTCGCCCACGACAGATCTGCACTCACTTCGTCGACCAACCCAGGCTGGCTAGTCTCCAGCGTTTCTGGGGGCCTCTATCTCGACCAAGCGACATCGGCCCGGAGTCTGAA
The DNA here is from genome assembly GCA_038400315.1 of Isosphaeraceae bacterium EP7. Taxonomy (NCBI): domain Bacteria; kingdom Pseudomonadati; phylum Planctomycetota; class Planctomycetia; order Isosphaerales; family Isosphaeraceae; genus Kueselia; species Kueselia aquadivae. The sequence goes on along the minus strand of CP151667.1, from coordinate 3,539,343 downwards.
CCTAAAACTTTCGAAGATGAACAAAATCGGAGAATTCAGGCCCAATCCGATGACCAAAATCGACGCCGCATCGTCTGTTCAAATCCAAAGTTAAGCCAAATCGTAAGTCAAGTTCACCGATCCTGCCCGCAATCACTCCAGACCCGTTCGCCAGCCGGGACGTATCGGCCCTGGTGCCCACGGGTTGGATGTGATGACCGTCAGTTCGTTGTGCTCGCCGCCGAAATCCGGCGGCGATGCCGCGGACTCATCGATTGGCCTGGCCTCACCGGATTGTCGCCCCGAGAGGTTCCGCCCGAACGGCATCGAATAGGCCCGAGGTCCAGGGCCGCTCGGGGGTCGGCTCTCCGCGGAAGGGATGTCCGGCTTGGGTGATCGACATGATGCGATCCCTCCGCGAAGGCGCGATGAGTTGGCAGGGCCGGAAACCGCCGGCGCTCAGGCCTGCTGGAGCTGGTTGATCTTGTTGTAGAGGGTCTTCAGGCTGATCCCGAGTTCCTTGCTGGCGGCGGGCTTGTTGCCGTTGTGCTTCTCCAGGACCACCTGGATGTACTTCATCTCGATGTCGCGCAGGGTCGGCGAACCCTCGGGGATCGTGAAGTGGGGGCCGGCCAGCGCGGGGGCGGCGGGCGACGCGGTGGCGGAGGCTCCTCGCCGCGACGGGGACGACGTGGGCAGGTGCTCGGGGCCGATCGGGCCTCGGCCCGAGAGGATCGTGGCCCGCTCGATGGCGTTGGCCAGCTCGCGGATGTTACCCGGCCAGTCGTGCGCGGCCAGGGCGGCCAGGGCCTCGGGGGTCAGCTCGGGCGGGACCAGGCCGCGGCGCGAGGCGAACCGAGCCAGCATGTGCGCGGCCAGGGCGCCGATGTCGCCCTTGCGCTCGCGCAGCGGCGGCAGGTTGATCTCGAACGTGTTGACCCTGAAGAACAGGTCCTCGCGGAACTGCTCGGTCTCGATCATCCCGCGCAGGTCGCGGTGGGTCGCGCAGAGCACCCGCACGTCGACCCGGAACGGGTCGTTCTCGCCGACCCTGCGGATCTCGCCCGACTCCAGGAACCGGAGCAGCTTGACCTGGACGCTCTTGTCCAGCTCGCCCACTTCGTCGAGGAACAGGGTGCCGCCGTTGGCGACCTCGAAGAGCCCCTTGCGGTGGGTGTCGGCCCCGGTGAAGGCCCCCTTGCGGTGGCCGAACAGCTCGCTCTCGACGAGGTTCTCGGGCAGGGCGCCGCAGTTGACCGGGATGAAGGCGTGGCTGGCCCGGTGGCTCTTGTCGTGCAGGCTGCGGGCGACCAGCTCCTTGCCGGTGCCGGTCTCGCCCAGGATCATCACGCTGGCATCCGTCGGCGCGATGGTGTCGATCAGGCGGCGGACGCCGAGCATCGACGGGGTCTCGCCCACCAGGGTCGGGCTCCCCTCGACGGCCTTGAGCCGGGCCTCGAAGGCGGTCGCCTTGTTGGTCATGTCGCGGCGCTCGGCCACGCGGGCCAGCAGCACTTCCAGCTCGGCCCACTTGCAGGGCTTCGTCAGGTAGTCGAACGCCCCCAGCCGCAGGGCCTGCACGGCGGTGTCCACGGTGGCGTGGCCGGTCAGGATGATGACCTGGGTGTCGGGGCTCAGCTGCTTGATCTTGCTGAGCACCTCGATGCCCGTCAGGCCCGGCATGCGCATGTCGAGCAGGGCGACGTCATACGAGCCCTTCTCCATCGCCTTGAGCGCGGCGGTGCCGTCGGGGCAGACGGTGACCTCGTGGCCGAGCCTGGGCAACTCCATCTGCATCAGGTCGCGCAGGTGGGCCTCGTCGTCGGCGAAGAGGATGCGGAGCCCACCCTGGGGGTTCTTTTCCATCGGAAGGTCTCCTCCATGAGACGAAGCGAGGCGTCTGCGTGTCTTGTCGGGCCCCGAAGGCCCCTGGAGCTGTGTGTTGGTACGTCGCGTCGGGACCGACCGTTCGATCGGACTTCCCGGACTTGAAGCGGATCTGGCCGACTCAGGCGGCGCGCTGGCCCTGCGAGGGTTCGGCCGGGGCGGCGTCCTCGGGGCGGGTCGGCAGCCGGACGGTGAAGGTCGAGCCTCGGCCTTCGCCGGGGCTGGTGGCGTGGATCTCGCCGTGGTGCTGGCTGACGATCCGATGCGTGATCGACAGGCCGAGGCCGGTCCCCTTGCCCACCCGCCTGCGGGTGAAGAAGGGCTCGAAGATGTTCTCGAGCACCTCGGGCGGCATGCCGCAGCCGTCGTCGTTGAACGACATCTCGGCCATCCCCTCGGAACGCCTGAGGTCGATCTTCAGGGTGCCGCCGTCCTCCATCGAGTCGAGCGCGTTGACCACGAGATTGAGCACCACCTGCTTGATCTCCTGGGCGTCGGCGTGCGCCACAACGGCCTCGCGGGGGGTGAAGGCCACCTGCTTGTCGCGATACTTGCCCATGTGGCGGATCATCTCGACGACCCCCTGCACCAGGCCGACCAGGTCGGTGCGCTGGCGCTGGATCTCGCCGCAGCGGGAGAAGTCGAGCAGCTTCTCGGTGATCGATTTGCAGCGGAACGCCTCCTCCTGGATCATCCGCAGGTAGTTGCGCACCACCTTGGCGTCGGCCAGGTCGGCCTCGCGGCCCAGGATCGGGGTCAGGCGGCTCTCCAGGGCCTCGGAGCAGAAGGCGATCGAGGCCAGCGGGTTGTTGATCTCGTGCGCCACGCCCGCGGCCAGGAAGCCGACGCCGGCGAGGCGCTCCGACCGGACGAGCTGGCGGCTACGCTCGTGCACCTGGCGTTCCAGGTCTTCATACGTCACGCGCAATCGCGCGGTCATGTCGTTGAAGGCCTCGGCCAGCGCCTGCATCTCGTCGCCCGTGCGCAGGTCGATCGTATAGTCGAAGGAACCGCGTGCCACGCGACGCACCCCGCGCTGAAGCAGCCGCACCGGGTAGAGCACCCAGCGATGCAACAGAGCCGCCAGCGCCGTCAGCATGGCCGTGACCATCACGAACGAGGCCCAGACGATCACGCGGCTCGACTCGTAATAGCGCTTCGACAGGCCGAGGACCGTGAACAGGTCCTGATGCAGGAAGTCGGGCAGCTGCATGACCGACTCGTTGAGCCGGTCGACCCGCGCTAGGACCTCACCATCGCCCGCGCCTCGCTCGGCGGCCGGGACGGCCATCGTCGGGTTCTCGGCCAGGAAGGACGCGGTCCCCTTGAGAATCGGCTCGGCCGGCTCGTCCGGGTGCAGCGCGACCAGGATCGCCCGCAGGTCCTCGTCCATCAGGAAGGCGAGCTTGCGCTCGTCCAGGCCATCGTCGGCCCGGTTGCCGCGGGTCGCGTTCTTCTTCAAGACCTCGAAGTAACGCACCAGGGCCTGCTGCGTGTCGCGCACGGCCTCGTCGAGGGCTTTCAGGTCGCCGCGTGCCTTGAGTCGGTGGCCGTCGAGCCGGACCACGTAGCGGATCAGGTCCTTCGACGCGCCCAGCTCGGGCAGCAGGTCGACGACGGTGAGGTTGCTGCTGTGGAAGGCGTGGAGCCCGAACAGCGAGCCACCCATCAGGGTCAGCATCATGCCGACGACCAGGACGAGTCCGGCTATCAGCTTGATCCGAATCGGCCACTGGACCATGGGGCGACCTCCATGTCGCGTGGGTCGGACGCGGGCGTTGGCGTGCTTCGGGCCTCCTCAATGAAGCCCGGCCCGCCGGCCGTTCTGCGTCCAGGGGCGGCACTCTAGCAGAGGTCCGCCCGGGATCAAAGGCGACCTCGGCCCGGTTTTCCTCCAGTCGAGCCCCCACGCCGACCGACAGGCCCGTCAGCGGCCGAGGTATTCGACCGATCCGGCCGCCACCGCCAGGGCCACCGATCCGGCGAGCAGGACCAGCAGGCCGAGCCGCAGGCGGACGGTGCCGGCCTGGAACCGGCGCTCGGCCTCGGGGCGGCCGGCGAGGCCCTCGACGAACGCGATCCGCCGGCCGATACTTCCGTGCCGCCACGACCTTACGTCGCGGTCGATGCCGTTGAGCCGCGCCACGTCGGCCAGAGCCTCGGCGAAGATCCGGATGCCCAGGATGCAGAGCCCGGGGGCGGGGCCCGTCAACGCCGCGCCCGGCTTGCCGTCCACGTCGATGTGCGGCGGGCAGCCGTCCACGTCGCACGAGACCGCGCGGCAGCCGTAGACGTCGGCCTGACGCTCGAACCGCCTCGAGAGCAGGCCGAAGACGCCCAGGAAGTAGGCCACGACCAGCCCCAGGAAGACGGCCGATTGCAGCACGGTGGTCGCCGCCAGATCCTCGGTATCAACCCCCGCGGGCAGGGTGACGTACGCCTCAATCCCCTGCCCCATCAGGGCCAGGATACCCAGACTTCCCAGGAAGAAGAGTCCGAACGAGAGCAGGTGCCGGTGCGCGATGTGCCCGACCTCGTGGCCGAAGACCGCCGCCACCTGCCGCGCGTCGAGCCGCTCGATCAGGGCGTCGGTCAGCAAAACATAGCGGAACCAGGGGAGCGCGCCCGTGACGCCTGCGTTGACCGCGGTGCCGCCGGTCTCCCAGACCAGGATGTCGGTGCAGCGGAACCGGTGCCGCGCCGCCAGGCGTTCCAGCCGGTCGCGCAGCGGGCCGTCTTCGAGCCGGCGCGTCGGCCAGGCCATGCGGACGAACGCGGGCGAGAAGACGAGCACCAGGGCCCCCATTGCCGCCATCACGCCGACCTGGACCCAGGCGTCGCCCGAGGCCGAGGGGAGGAATCGGCCGACCAGGTCCTGACCCAGGGCAAAGATCAGGACCACCGGCAGGATCAGGCCCATCGTCTGCCTGGCCCGCCGCGCGACGTGGCCGAAGACCCCCCCGGCCGACGGGACAGCCCGCGACCGCAGGGCACGCTCGGCCGGGTACAGGCCCGCCCAGACGGCGAGCTGCGACAGCAGGAACGGCGCCAGGATCAGGACCTCGTCGGCCAGGATCGCCCCGCGCAGGTTGAAGCCCGACCGCACCACCTGCCGCCAGCCGACGGAGTGGATGATCCAGGCGAAGGTGCCCAACGCCAGCACCTCACAGGCCCGGGAACCCAGCAGATAGGTCCGCCTGAGCCGCACGGTGGGCCCGCCCTCCCGGCGCGCCGCCGAGGCCAGGACCAGGCCGAGAACCCCGGCCGTGACCGCCACGACGACAACCCCGCCGAGCGTCTCCAGCAGGCGCCTGAGGACTTCGGCGGGGGCGAGCAAATCGAGGTCGCCGGGCGTATCCAGCCCGAAGGCCACGACCACGGCGACGAGCAGCGGCAAGGGCATGCGAAGGTCCGTCCTGCTCCCTGGGGAGATCGAGCGTCGCCAGTGATCGGCCTCGGGTCGCCCCCTGCAATGGAACCGGCGCGGGCTCAGCCCCCCTGGGTCGCGCCCACGACGATCAGCTTCACGGGCAGCGGCACCGGGGTGGCCTCGCCTTTGACGGCCAGTTCGAGCGGAGCGATCGCCCCCCAGGTCTTCTTCTCCTCGTCATGGACGATCGAAGGCTCGGCCTTGGACCCGGCGGGCGCGGTCAGGAGGAAGAGGATGGCCGGGTGATTCGTGCCGGCGGCCTCGGCGCTCTCGGTTTCCAGCTCCTTGCGCGGCAGGAGGGCGACCGTTTTGTCCTTGGCCGCGGGGAGCAGCAGCGCGTAGTCGCGGAACGGGCTGACGCCCAGGTGATCGCCATTCACCGGCTGGAGGCCGTAGCGCAGGGTGTAGACCCCCGCGGCGATCGGCTGATCGCGATAGTCGCCCCCTTCGACCGAGTACTTGATGGCCCCGAGCAGCTCGCCTTCGGCCAGGATCGGGAACTGGACGGCCCCCTGGGTGCCGGCGGGCTTGCCCGACGCGGGGATTTCCTTGCGCAGCCAGAACTCGGCGAACGGCTTGCCCTGGGCGTCGAGCACCCGGAACCCCTCGGGCCGGAGGGCCTCCTTGACGGCCGGCGCCAGGGCCTCGGGCGGGGCCTCCTTCGAAGCCTCGACCTTGTAGGGTTCCTGGGCGAACGAGACGGCCGGGGCCAGGGCGATCGCCAGGGCCAGTCCCAACAACCGGGTGCGGGGGCGTTGCATGCGAGTAGCAAACCTCAAGATGGATATAGAGTCCGAGGGCACACCGGCCGGGAGAGTCTGGCCGTCAAAAGGGCGAGAAGACCCGCGCCGACGGGGCATCCCCGGCGATGGTTTCACCGCCCGGACTGCCCGCGCCGACGATCGATCTCAGCAAGTCATACTCGGCCGGATCTCAGAGCGAGAAGTGGCCGACGAAGCTGCTCCGGCAGTTGGGGTCGTCCCAGTTGCCACCCAGGCCGGGGGCCTTGAAGTGGTGGCCCAGCGTGTAGGCCGGCAGGACGTCGACGCTCTTCGAGAGCGGGGCGTAGGCCACCGTCTCGTTGCCGCACATGTGGTCGCCGTCGCCCAGCGGGCGGGTGCTGATCTCGGCCAGGCCGGGGGCCCAGAATGTGCCGAGGGGGGCGTGGGGCATGCCGTGGTGCGCGGTCGGCTCGGCCGAGGCGTGGGCCTCGACGGTCAGGCTGATCAGCGAGGTCCGGACCTCGACGACCGAGTCCAGCCGCTTGCCGGCCAGCGATTTGGCCATCGCGATGAGGGCCTCGCGCTGCTTGGGGTTAGCGTTGCGGTCGACGATCAGGACCGACTTGGCCTTCTCGGGCTTGTCCTCGGAGAAGGTCGTCGTCCCGCGCACCGCCGCGGCGATGCCCAGGCCGTCGAGCTTCACGCCGTTGAACGACCCTTCGGTCACCTTCCAGGCCATCACGGCGCTATCGCCGTAAATGAAGATTTCAGCATTGGAAAAGCAAGGGCCGGTGTAGACGTCGGCCGTGCGTGCTTCGATGTAGTCGCCTCGCAGGCCGGCCGCATTCGCGCTGGTCGATCCCGCCAGGATCAGGGCGCCGCAAAGCGCCTTCAGAGTCCTCGTCATCGTCCCGGGCCCCCATCGCCGCAAGATCCAAGAGTCGAGCGGGACGGAAGACAGCCGTCCAGCATCACCTTGGATTATGGGTCCCGCAGAGGAACCAAGTCAAGCCCCGCAGGCGCCGGAGGGGGGTGATGGGGGACCCCTTCTCCGGCCCCCGCGGGGCCTCAATCGCGACGTCAGGTGGCTCCCGGCTCAGGAGGAGAAGGAGTTCGAGAAATTGGTGTAACTGGACGGAACAACGCTGCCTGCGGGGCCGGAAAAGACCCGGCGGCCGACCAGCGACTCGACCAGCCGGACGTTCGCGGGCTTGCGCGTCGGGGTCTTCACGACATGCGTGGGATGCGGGGTCGCCGCGCCCCGGCTCACGTCGATGACGTAGGAGCCGCCGGCGACGCTGTTGTTGTTGCCGACCAGGAGATTACCGGCCAGGTCGGTGATGCCCGCCGATCCCACCCCGTTGAGGGTCAGGCGGTAGAACTTGCCCAGCGACAGGGGCTTCGTCGGGGTCAGCGTGATGGTCTGGGCCGACGGATCGTAGACCGGTGCCCCCAGGGCGACGGGGGTCCCGTGTGGGTTGTTGCTGGACTGGCCACCGCGAACCAGCTGGAGCGCGAAGTTGATCGGGTTCACGGCCTGGATCGGGTCGAGGGGCTTGCTGAAGGTCAGCACGATGGCGTTGATCGAGCGGAGGCCGACACGCAGCCGAACGCCCTGAACCGTGGGGGGGACCAGATCGGGCGTGATCCCGACTTCGATGGACGACGTGTTGTCGTCGGGCGTCGGATCCTCCTGATCGGCACTCGCCTCGAACGCGCTGGAGGCCACCACCCCCGTGGTCGGGGTGACGACCACGGTGAGGGTCACGCTCTCTCCCGAGTAGAGCGTGCCGACCGCGACGTTGAGGGCTCGCTGGTCGCGGCTGACGGTCCCCTGGTCGGTCTTGGCCGAGATGAAGACGGCGTTGGCGGGCAGCAACCCCTTGATGGTCACGCCGGTTGCCGTCGAAGGCCCCCTGTTCGTGACCGTCACCTGGTAGGTCAGCTTGTCGCCCGACAGGACCGGCGCGGGCGAGGCGTGCTGGACGAGGACCAGGTCGGCCTCGGCGGTGGCCGCGACGCGGGTGTTGCGGAAGAAGCCCGACGTGTTGCTGTTCGGGTCGGTCGCCGTCGCGCTCAGAACCTGGTTCAGGGCGAGCGTGGCGGGCACCCCGGCCTCGAAATTCGCTTGGCCGTCGGAGTCGGTGGTCACCGTCGTCGAGCCGACGAGGGTCTGGCCTTCCCCCGCACCGGACGGGTCGCCGAAGGCATTGGCGAAGATCTGGATCAGGTAGGCCGTCTCGGGCGATCCGCTGAAGTACCCCTGGACGATCGTCCCGCCGCCCGCGAGCGGGAAGGCCGAGGTCAGCGAGGCGCCGAAGACGGAAACCTCCGCCCCGTAGCTGACGGTAATTCCCTGCAACGCGTTGCTGTAGATCGAGTTGGACAGGACCGAGTTACGCACCTGCTGCCCGAACGGCAGGTAGAACGCACCGAGCAGGACGCCGCCGCCGCCGTTGAAGGCGATGACGTTGCCGGCACCCGCCGGCGTGACCGCCCCGATCGCATTGCCGCCCGTGGAAGCGACCACGCCATAGCCGGAGTTGCCGATGTCGAACGTGCCGGAGGCGTCGGTGCCGATCCGGTTGCCGAGGACCCTGTTGTTGGCCGAGAGACCCCTGAAGCCGGACGCGGTGAGCTGGATGCCGTTGCCGGAGTTACCCGAGATGAGGTTGCCGTCGGCCGCGGACGTCCCGCCGATGAGGTTGTTGCGGGAGTCGAGCACGAGCACGCCGTCCATCCCGTTGCCCAGCGGCAAGTCGCCGGCGGCGTCGGTGCCGATGTAGTTGGCCGCGATCTGGCTCTGGCCGCTCCCGGTCAGGACGATCCCGCTCCCGGTGAACCGGTTGATCACCAGCCCACGCACGACGCTCCCGCCGGCGCTGATGACCAGGCCGTGCACGCCGGGAATGGGGACGGGGCTTGCCGAGGGCGGGTCGGTCGGCGGATAGAAGATGCTCGAACCGTTCAGCTCGATCAGCGGCGTGCCCGCATATCCGGGCTGGGTGGTCGCGTCGATCGCGACGGTGTCGGTGACCTGCGGCAGGGGCGAGGCCGGGATGATCGTCTGCCGCCCCGAGCCGATGCTGAAGGCAATCGTGTCGGCGCCCGCGGCGGCGTTGGAATCGAGAATCGCCTGGCGGAGCGAGCCCGCACCGGAATCGGTGACATTGGTCACCGAGAGCGTCGCCATCAAGGCGCGGGCCTCGAATCGCTCGACGCCAGGGCGGCGGGCCAGGCGCGCGGATCGGCTAGCCGTCCGCGCGGACGGATCACGGAAGCTGGAGAGCATCTTCGCCTCCCGGGAGCAAATCGGGCGAGCCCTCGGGGCAGCCCGACTGGAGAGGATCCGCCGAGCCTCCGGCCCGGGTCGATGGCATCTCCCGGACAATTTTCCGGGGTGCCCCGGAAAGAACCTACACCCGCATCAACAGATGTCAAATCAGACCATGACGCCTATCATGGCAGCGGACCGGATCAGTGTCCCGATCACTTCCGCCCCATCCCCGCGTCGTCGAGCAGGGCCGCCTGATGGACCTTTTCCTTCACGTCCTGGAAGGCGGTGTTCAGGCGCTCGCGGTCATCCTGATAGGCGGCGATGCTGCGCTCCATCCGGTTGTTCTCGGCGGAGAGGCGGCGGATCTGGCCCGAGTCGTCGACGGCGCGCTGGGCGAATTCCTGGTTCTCGGCGCGCAGCTTGACGACCTGGTCCTTCAACTGGGAGTTGTCGGCCTGGAGGCTCTGGCTCAGCTTGGCGCAATCGGCCAGGCGGGTGCGCGGGACCATGCCGCAGCCCGGCATCGCCGCAGTGACGAGGGCGAGCGCGACGGCCAGGGCCGGCCTGATTCGCGAGGGGCCGGGGATCGTGCGGGGTCCCATGCGTTCCGACTCCTTTCGGGACGATGACCGGCGTTGAGTGGAGGATGCGACCGGGCCGGACGGCGATGCGTCCGGCCCGGCATCGAGGATCATCGAACGGTCGAACGGGCCAAGGTCAGCCGACCAGGCCGGCGAGGCTGCGGATCAGGCCCGAGGCTGGGGTGTCGCCGCGGAACTCGTAGAGGTTGCGGACCAGGTCGAGCGAGACGAGGGCGAGCACCAGCGTGAACACGGCAGCGGCACCGAGGACGCCGACCCAGAGGCCGCCCCACTCGGCCGACGACGCGGAGCTGGCCATCATCGCGGCCGGCGCGGCGCGTGAGCCGGTGGCGTCGTCCTCGCGCTCCACGTCCCAGCCGCTGCCGGCCGAGTCGCCGCTGGCGGCCGCGCCGCCCAGGTCGCCGAAGGCATCCTCATCGTCTTCTTCTTCGAGCAAGGCCGGGGCCATGGCGGTGGCGGCGTTCTGATCGACGTCGTCCTCGTCGATGGCGAAGACTTCCGAGGCGCTGTCGGAATCCTCCAGCTCGAAGTCGCTGGCGGCCTCGAGCTGCACCGTCCGGTCGTCGCCCGACTCGTCGGTGCCGAGGGCGTCGACCTCGAAGTCGGTGTCCTCGAAGATGTCCTTGTCGGGGGCCTTGGGGGCGGCTGCGGCGGCCGGCCTGGTGACCGGCCTGGGCGGGGCCTTGGGGGCGGGCTCGTCGCCGTCGAGCGGGGCCAGCTCGATCGAGTCGGCCTGGCTCAGGTCGAAGGCGCCGGGGCCGAGCAGGTTGATGCCCGAGTCGCTGGGCCGGCCCAGGTTGATGCCCGAGAGCGACGGCTCGGCGGCCGTCACGTCGGAGTCGGCCGGCGACAGCGGGGTCGCCTCGAACTCGTCGCTGCTGGCGTCCAGGGCCGTCAGCTCGAAGTCGCTGCCCGACTCCGGCTGGAGGGCGTCGATCAGGTTCGACGACGGGCTGGAGAGCTCGAAGTCGCTGTCCGACTCGATCGCATGGAGCTCGTCCGAGCTGCCGAGCGAGGGGCTCGGCTGGAAGGAGGTGTCGCCCGACCGCGAGCCGGGGAGGACCGGGGCCAGGTCATCCGACGAGATGTCGCTGATGAGCGTCACGTCGGAGTCGCTGGGCATCTTCGCCTGAGGCGAGAGCCGCACGTCGGAGTCGCTCGACCCGCGCATGGTCAGGTCGGGCACCAGCCGCACGTCGGAGTCGCTGGGGCGCTTGCCCGAGGGCTTCATCCCCAGGATCGTCGAGCTGGAGCCCGAGGAGGGGCCGGGGGGCAGGGTCGTCTCGTCGAGCAGGATGTCCAGGTCGTCGCCGGAGTCGGCCGAGAGGTTGACCGTGGGGGGCCCCAGGTCGGGGTTGACCACGCCGAGCTGGAACTCGGAGAGGTCCAGGTTGTGGCTGTCGGAGCCGGCGGGAATGTCCAGGTCGAGGTCGGACAGGGACAGCTCGGGGTCGCTGCCCAGGCCCCTGCGGCGTGCCAGCTCGTCGACATCGGCGACGCGGAACTGCCAGGTCCCGCCGTCCATGAACGCGCGGACCTCGCGATGTTGCGCCTTGACCTTCAGCTCCTCGGGGCTCATCCCGAGGACGCGGGCTGCCTCTTCCAGCGTATAGAACTGCGCCATCGGACGTGCTCCTGAGAAGATCGGCCCGTTCCGGGTATACCGACTCGGGCCGTGGGATTCGGGCTTCGCGAGGCTCAGGCGGCCGACGCGACGCCGTACACGTCCGCGTCGCCGCTTATTTGGGAGGGAGCGTCCGCACCATGGCTTCGATGGAGCGGACCTCGGGGGGTGCGTTGTTGAACTCGGTCAGCTTCAGATCCTGGCCATAGTGCCTCTGCGCCTCCAGCTTCAACGACCCCTTGCTGTTGTTGCCGGTAGTCGGATCCACCCTGTAGATGGCCAGCGACTGGAGCCTGGTGTCGACCAGATAGAGCAACTGGGCCCCGCTGCCCAGGGTGGCCGTCAGGGCGATGGTGCCCGAGGCCGAGCCCTGCGATCCCTGCTCGCCGCCGGCCGACGGCCGACCGCGATCGACGCCCAGAGGCCCCTGCGCCGAGACCGAGGGAGGCCCGCCTACGCCGGCCCCCCAGGCGAGCGCCATGCCAAGCAGCATCCAGGGGAGGCCGGAACGGGCCGCGGAGTTCCAACGAGCGTCTCCCATCAGTCGACACCTCCCTGTGAAAAGGATCCGGCCGACCCCTCCGGGGCGACCCGCTCACTTCACCCGCACGCGTGGCCGCCGGCCACGCCCCGAGGCTCGGGCGGACATGCCGCCGACCCCGTCAGTTTACCACACCGGAAGGCCCCGGGGCCGCGACCTCGGAAGGATGGGCGGCCCGAGGCCAATCAAGATGAGACGGCACGCGAACGCGGCCGCGATCACGCGCATTCTAGCCGGATTGACAACCGCCGCAAGTCCACTCAACGGCCATCCATGACCCGCAAACCTCCCAGACAAGCTAGCCGGCAAATTCGACCAGGGCTCGAGTCCGGCGGACCCCACCCATTCGTTCCGGAACCTGATGTTGCAAGAATTCGACGCCACCCGCCGTCCCGCGGTTCCCTCTCGCCTGCCCGGACCGTCGCGACACCGAGGAGGGATTGAAGCGGGGAAGGTCGAACATTGCGTGCGTGCATTCGTAGAAGATTTCGCAGGCGGGCGAGGACGTCCAATGTCGCCGCAGCCGGGAAAATCCCCCCACGGGTGAGGCCACGACACCATGACACTCCGCCAGGCCGGGCCGCTCGGGAGCGAGGACGCACAACCCAGGCTGCGAATTTGTTTGACTTTGCTTGAAGAGGCCGGCAGGGTTGCGTATGCTCGGATTGTTAGCCCCCGCCTGAACTGCAGGGTCAGCGCACGCGGCCGGGTCGCCCCAATCGACTTGTCCCGCTGAATCCGGATCGAACCCACCGCCCGCGTCCCCCGGCAATCCCGCCGGTCGTCGCGGGTGACACGCCCCCCGACCCAAATGTTGCGACAGGAGCGATCGATGGACGTTCCAGGGATTGCACGCCGACGTGGCGCCGCGGTCGTCCTCGCATGGATGGCCGCCCTGACCGCGTCGCCGTTGGCCCCCCGGGCCCATGCCGACGAGCCCAAGGCAGCCGCGACATCAGCACCGGCACCAGTCGCGGTCGACCTGGTCGGCACGCCGGCCTCGACCGAGATCCAACCGGCCGAGTCGAGCCTCGTCGGCCGCCGCGCGACCCGCCAGCTGATCGCCTCGGGCACCTACGCCGACGGCTCGACGCGTGACCTGACGCGGGCCCTGGAATGGGTCAGCCTGGACCCGGCCATCGCCAGCGTCTCGGCCAAGGGGCGGGTCACGCCCAAGGCCGACGGCGTCGCCACGATCGTCGCCCGCAAGGGGAGCGTCGAGATCAAGGCGACGGTCAAGGTCGAGGCCATGACCAAGCCCTCGCCCGTGAGCTTCCGCAACGACGTGATCCCGGCGTTCAGCCAGGCCAGCTGCAACATGGGCGCCTGCCATGGCACCCCGACGGGCAAGGGCGGGTTCAAGCTCAGCCTCCGCGGCTACCTGCCCGACGTCGATTACAACGTCCTGAGCCGCGACGTGGGCGGCCGGCGCATCAACCCGATGGCCGCCGAGACCAGCCAGGTCCTGCGCAAGCCCCTGGGCGAGCAGGCCCACGAGGGCGGCCTCCGCCTGGCCCGCAACTCCAAGACCTACGAGGCCATCCACGACTGGATCGCCGAAGGCGCCAAGGATGACCCCACCGTCACCCTGGCCGTGAAGCTGGAGATCTTCCCCGGCGCCCGCGTGCTGAACGCCCCGGCCACCACCCAGCAGACGTTCGCCCTGGCCCACTACGCCGACGGCACCGTCCGCGACGTGACCCCCCTCTGCTACTACGACTCGTCCAACCCCGAGATCGCCGCGGTCGACGCCGACGGTCACGTCACGTTCAAACGCAGCGGCGAGGTGGCGGTCATCGCCCACTACCTCAACCTGGTGGCCAACGTCCGCCTGACCCACTTGGTCGACGTCCCGGGCTTCCAGATCGCCGACGTCCCGCAAGACAGCACGATCGACAAGGCCGTCTTCGCCAAGCTCAACCGGATGCGCATCTCCCGGTCCGAGCCCTGCTCCGACCCCGAGTTCCTCCGCCGGGCCTATCTCGACGGCATCGGCGTCCTGCCCACCCCCGCCGAGGTCAAGGCGTTCCTCGACGACACGTCGCCCGACCGCCGGACCAAGGTCGTGGACAGCCTGCTGGGCCGCCCCGAGTTCCTCGACTTCTGGACGATGAAGTTCGCCGACATCCTCCGGTCCAACGGCCGCCTGATCCAGCCCAAGGGGACCTACGTCTTCAACCGCTGGATCCGCGCCCAGCTCGCCCAGGACATGCCGCTCGACAAGTTCGTCCGCGAGTTGCTGACCGCCGACGGCTCGACCTACCGCAACCCGGCCGCGAACTACTACCGCATCAGCCGCGACCCCGAGAACTCGGTCGAGACCACCGCCCAGCTCTTCCTCGGCGTTCGCATCCAGTGCGCCAAGTGCCACAACCACCCGTTTGAAAAGTGGACCCAGGACGACTACTACGGCTTCGCGGCCTTCTTCTCCAGGGTCCGCCAGAAGAAGGGGAACCTGCCCGACGAGGAGGTCGTCTTCACCGCCGCCAACGGCGAGGTGAACCAGCCCCGCACCGGCAAGGTGATGAAGCCCAAGGCCCTGGGCGGCCCCACCTACGACGACGCACCCGCCAAGGACCGCAGGGCCGACATGGCCACCTGGCTCACCAGCGGCGAGAACCCCTTCTTCGCCAAGAGCCTGGTCAACCGGATCTGGTACCACCTGATGGGCCGCGGCATCGTCGAGCCGGTCGACGACTTCCGCGACTCCAACCCCGCCTGCAACGACGAGCTGCTCGACGGCCTGACGGCCGACTTTGTCAAGGGTGGCTTCAACCTCAAGTCCCTGGTGCGGTCGATCCTGACCAGCCGGACCTATCAGCTGAGCGCCCGGACCAATGAGCTGAACGCCGACGACTCGATCTACTTCTCGCACGCCTACACCAAGCTGCTGCCGGCCGAGGTGCTGCTCGACGCCATCTCGACGGTGACCGGCATGCCGACCACCTTCGACGGCCTGCCCAAGGGTGCCAAGGCGATCCAGATCCCCGACGGCAAGATGGAAAACCCGTTCCTCAAGACGTTCGGCCGGCCCGCCCGCGAGCTGGCCTGCGAGTGCGAGCGAGAGGGCGACTCCAACCTGTCCCAGGCCTTGCAGCTCATCGGCGGCTCGACCGTCAACGGCAAGCTCCGCGACGACGCCGGCCGGATGGCGCAGCTCGCCAAGGGGACCGGAACGCCCGAGGAAATCACCAACGACCTCTACATGATGGCCCTTGCCCGCCGGCCCAACGCCACCGAGCAGGCCGCCTCCGTCAAGCACCTGACCGCCGGAGACCGCCGTCAGGCCGTCGAAGACCTCGGCTGGGTGCTCATCAACTCCAAGGAATTCCTCTTCCGCCATTGATCCGACGGATCGGGATTCCAACCAACAAACGGACGGCCGGGGCGAGGGCAACCTCCCCCGGCCGTCGCTGCATTCCTGGTCGTCACTTTTGATGAGTAATTCGTTTGACAGCTGTCAAACCGACTGCCAATGATCGGTGATCTTGACCTTTCCAGGTTCGGGAGATTCGATCATCGACACACTCACCGGCCGCGCCGTTCCCGGACGGTTGGCGAAACTTTTGGCCATCCTGAGCGTTGTGTGTTTCTGGCTGCTGCCGTTTTCCCCGTTGATTGCCATCGGGGCTGTTTCGGTGACAAGCGGAACGCCGGGCTGGCCTCGCAACCTCGCACTGGCGGGGGCCGCTCTGTGCATCGCTTATACCGTCGTCTTGGCTTGCGTCATGGTCCGACTCTCATTCACTCTGATCTGAAGCCGAAGGATCCTCCGGCCATCGTCGCCGGACTCGCAAGTTCCGTGAGAACCGAGCCCTTCTCAAATGGTGGCATAACCCCATGCGATCAACGATCGTCGGCCGAGTTTTCGGGCATGCGATGGCCGCGCTCGTTGGAGCCCTGGTCTTGACGATGATCTCGTGGGCACGTCCAATTGATGCGGCCCAGGGGGTCGAGCGGACGACAGACGAGCTGGCCGAGGCACGCGTTGCGTTGGCTCGCAAGACCATCGCGGAGTTATCGGTCCTCGCCAAGTCAAACGTCGGAGACATCGCGCTGAGCGGGCCGGAAATCGCAGCCTGGCGCCGCCGAATCGCCGAGACTCGCCATGAGCTGGGCGGTCAAGAGGCTGAGGTGATTGCCGATCTCGCCGCTTATCTCAAATTCGCCAAAGAGATGCTCGACGAAGCGAAGTTCAAGGCGAAGACTCCGGGAGCATCGATCCAATACGACGTCGCCGAAGAGGCCGAATACCGGGTGCTGGAGGCCGAGAGCTGGCTGGTCCAGGCGAAGGCCCGACTCAAGCATTGAACCGGGTGTATCCCCGGGTCATCGTCGTGTCAGCCTGACGAGCCAGAAACGAAATCGGATCATCCGAGGCGTCAACCCGACTGGGATTGTCTTTTCGGGCGAGTCAACTCAGAATGCGCGGGCGCCACCGATGGGCGCGTGAGGATCGGGGCGGCCGAGCATGATGCTGGCGGCCCGGCGGGGGATTGAACCCGCCGCACAACGAAGTCGCAGCATGGAGGCTCAACAATGGCTCGCTGGTACATCGACCGTTCCCCGCAGGCGGATGCCCCCTCGGCCCACTTCAGGCGGCTGATCGCCGAACCTGGCGTTGATGGCGAGGCTGGGAACGAAGAGCGACCTCGGCGCGAGACGGTGCGGACCTCCGCGGCGATCTCGGGACGCAGGCTTGAGGTGCGCGGGCATGTCGGCCAGGCCTTCGGGCGGAGCCTCTCGGGGCTGGCGGCCGAGCGAGACCGGTCGAGCGTCGGCCGGCTGCAAGTCATCGTGCCCGACACCGACATGGCCCGCGGGTCGCTCTGCCACACGCTGGCCGGCGATCCCTCGGCGCGGATGCAGGTCGTCGGCGTGGCCGGCACCCGGGGCAAGGCGGCGACCGCCCTGCTCATCCGGTCGATCCTGGAAGCGGCCGGCGAGCGGGTCGGCTGGATCGGCTCCTCGGACTGGTCCGACGGCCTGACCACCCGCCCCAGCGGCCCGAGGCTGCCCGACGCCGAAGGGCTCTCGCTGATGCTCGCCGCCATGGCCGACCGGGGCTGCTCGGCCGCCGTCGTCGAGTTGCCCAACGAGGCCCTCGACGGCCGCAGGGCCGACGGGATCAGGTTCGCCGCGGGCGTGGTGACTACCCTGGACGACCCGCTCTGCGACGACGGCGAGGCCCGCGCCTGGCGCCGACGCGCCGCAGCCCGCCTGATGAAGCAGGTCCGACCCGGCGGGGCCGCCGTGGTCAACGCCGACGACCGCGATGCCGACCTCCTGGGCGCCGTCAACCTGGACGCCGACCGCGTCTCGTTCGGCCTGGGCGACGACTCGGGCATCGGCGCCGTCATCGAGCGCATCGACGCGCGTGGCTCGCGGTTCCGCCTGGTCGGGCTCGACGGCGAGGCCACGGTCAGCCTCTCGCTGGTCGGCCGCGGGCACGTCGAGCATGCCCTGGCCGCCGCGGGCGTGGGCCGGGCCCTGGGCCTGCCGCTCGACGCCATCGTCGCCGGCCTTGAATCCGCCGCCCGCATGCCTGCGCGGCTCGAACAGGTCTCCGAAGGCCAGGACTTCGACGTCCGCGTCGACGCCGCGTGCACCGAGGGCGAACTGAGCTCGGCCCTGGGAACGCTGCGTGCCCTGGGCGCTCGCCGCATCCACTGCGTGCTGGGGGCCGAGGGGGACCGGAATCGAAACCGTCGCCTGGGACTGGCCCGCGCCGCCGAGATGGGGGCCGACTCGGTGATCCTCACCGCCGACAACCCACGCACCGAACCCCTCGACGCGATCCTCGACGACCTGCTCGCGGGCTTCCGCCGCCCCGGCCGGGTCCGGGTCTTGCCCGACCGCCGCGCGGCCATCGAGGCCGCGCTCGCCGCCGCCAAGCCCGGCGACGCCGTCCTGCTGGCCGGCAAGGGGCGCAGCGGCGTCCAGATCCTGGCCAGCGGGGTCATCCCCTTCGACGACGCCGCCATCGCCGCCGACTGGCTCCGCGACCGCCATTGAGCAGGGCGACACACCTCCGCCCGATCCCCCGGCGTCATGCCCCTGCGTGGCATGAGCATGGCAGCCGGGACAGCCGGGGCGGCCTTCGGTCGGGGCTCAGCGGATGACGTCGGCGAGGTCGTCGACCAGGCGGTCGAGGGCCTCGCGGGTGAGCTGGCAGGGGACGGGGTGACGCTCGCGGTCCGTCTCATCGAAGGCGACCCGGCCCAGGGTCAGGTGGCCGTCGTCGCGCAGGTTGGCCTCGTAGTAGGCATGAACGTCGCCTCGCTGCGAGGGGGGCTGGCTGCGGATCACCACGCCGGCGCCTTGCGGGTCGTGCTCGACGACGGCCAGCGGCTCCATCAGGTACGACAATCGGCCGGCGACGCGGTCGGCGCGGCCGCGCAGCTCGGCCGGGGTCTTGTCGTTCACCCCCTCGGCGGCGAAGTCGAGGCGGTCGAACGAGACGCCCACGGGCCCGCCGGCCACCAGGTCGAGCTCGACCCGGTGCGGGCCGTTCTCGACGGACACCTTCGCGGGCAGGCGGCCGGCATCGATCGAGTCAACCGCGGCGGACAGGTCTCGGCTCAGGCTGCTCATGGCTGATTCCCCCGAGCGGGCGGACGGAGTGCTCCGACCCGTCGAATGAGAGGAGGTTCGCCCGCCCGTCGATGATCGTCTCCAGGTGGACCGGGCGGGTCCAGAGTCGGTGCAGGTGGCGCAGGGTGTCCTGGGCGTGGTCCAGCTTCAGGTCGGCGCCGAAGTGCTCGTGCAGCAGGTACATCTCGCCGCGGTTGCGGTGGTTGCCGTCCTTCACCCGGATGATCGGCTGGCCGAAGTTGGTCAGGCCGAAGAGCAGCCGCTCCTTGATCTTCTTGAACTCGCGGCTCTCGATCTCGTACGTCTCGCTCAGGTCGTTGTGCTTGAAGCTGAACAGGCCGTGACGCCGGCAGAACTCGGGGGTCAGGAACGTGTCGATGAACGTCACGTCATTATAGATGCTCCGGACCTCGAAGATCTTCTTGCGGCCCAAGCCGAGCTTCTTGTCCCAGCGCCGCTTCACCTCGGAGTTCTCGCACTCGTCGTACTCGGGGCCGAACTGGCCGCGGTCCCAGCGCTCCTCGATGTCGCGGAACAGCTCGATGCCGAGCTTGTAGGGGTTCAGCCTGCCCGGCTGCGTGGCCATCGTCCCCGAGTGATGGTCGGCGTAGTCGACCAGCTCGGAGGGCTCGAGCGTGCGGGTGGTCATGATGGTCGAGTGCCAGAACGAAGCCCAGCCCTCGTTCATGATCTTGGTCTGACCCTGGGGGGCGAAGTAGTACGCCTCCTGCCGCACGATGTCGAGCACGTCGCGTTGCCAGGCGTTCAGCGGGGCGTGCTCCAGCAGGAAGAGCATGACGTCGCGCTCGGGCTGCTCGGGGAACTGCCTGGCCTTCTGCGCCTCGGCCTCTTCCCTGCGGGCCATCTCCTTGAGGTACTCCGGCGGATTCACGTACGAATCCATGTAGTCCTTGCTGCGGAACTTGCGGCCGACCCCCTCGGCCTCGCCGGCGGCCGAGAAGTCGTACCGGTCGGGCGTGCCCCGCCGCTTGATGAACGGCGAGTAGATGTCGATCAGGTTCTCCAGCGACAGGCAGCTGTCGATGAAGCTCTCGACGGTCTCCTCGCCGTGGCGTTCCATGGCCGACCGGATCCGGTTGCCGTGGTTGGCCGTCTCGTCCATCATCTTGCGGCTGGTCTGGCTGAACCAGACGTTGTTCTTGAAGAAGTCGTTGTGGCCGTAGACGTGGGCCATGACGAGCTTCTGGTCGACCCGCTGGTTGCAGCGCAGCAGGTAGGCGTAGCAGGGGTCATTGTTGATGACCATCTCGTAGATCTTCTGGAGCCCGTAGCGATAGCCCTTGGAGAGCTGCTCGTACTCCATGCCGAACCGCCAGTGGGGGTAGCGGGTGGGGAAGCCCCCCAGGGCGGCGATCTCGGAGAGCTCGTCGTAGTCGAGCACCTCGAAGACGGTGTCGTAGAAGTCCAGGCCGAACTCGCGGGCGTGCCCCTCGATCTCGACCTGGAGCGCGCGGAGGTCGGCCGGCAGGTTGTGCTCGGTGCTCATGATCGACATCGGCGATCGCCCCCCTGTCCGGGCCGGGCTGCTCTTGGCTAGCGGCCCCGTCCCAGGAATTCCTTGATCGAGTCGTAGATGCCGTCCTTGTTGCGGATCTCCGAGAGGGCCAGGTTGGGCACGTCCTCGAAGGCCTCTTCAAGCTCGCGATAGAACTCGCCGGAGCCGTAGGGGCTCTCCACCTGGCCATAGCCGAAGAGGTTGCACTTGGGCAGGATCGAGTCGCGCAGGGTGGCGATGCACTGGCGATTGTCCTCGCCCCAGTTGTCGCCGTCGGAGAAGTGCAGGACGTAGATGTTCCAGTCGGCCGGGGGGTGGTCGGCCTCGATGATCTTGTTCGCCAGGTTGTAGGCCGAGCTGATCCGCGTGCCGCCGCTCTCGCGGGTGTGGTAGAAGGTGTGCTGGTCGACCTCGCGTGCGACGGCGTCGTGGATGATGTAGCGGGTGGTCACGCCGTCATACTGGCTGCGCAGCCAGGTGTCGATCCAGAAGGCCTCGATGCGGACGATCTCCTTCTGGTCGTCGGTCATGCTGCCCGAGACGTCCATCAGGTAGAGCACCACCGCGTTGGTGTGCGGCAGCGAGATCGGGTTCCACGACCGGTAGAGCTTGTCCTCGCGGACGGGGATCACCAGCGGGTCGGCGGGGTTGTAGGTATTCGAGGCGATCTGCCGCTTCAGGGCCTTCTTGTAGGTCCGCTTGAAGTGCCGCAGGCTCTCGGGCCCGGCCTGGCGGATGCCGGTGTACTTGTCCTTCTCCTCGACGATGTTGGCGCGACCCTTGGGCTGGATGCGCGGCAGGGCGAGCCCCTCGCCGAGGATCTCGGCCAGCTCGTCCATGGTCAGCTCGACCTCGAGGATGTGCTGGCCGGGGGAGTCTCCCGCGGCCCCCTCGCCCTGGCTGGGGTCGTCGCCCGAGCGGCCGATGGGGGTGCCGACGTCGCCGGGACCCTGGCCGACCCCGCCGCCCCCCTTGGGGCCGTAGCGGAACTCGGGGATCTGGATCTGAGGCAGGGGGATGGAGACGAACTCCCCCCCGGTCTTGCCGATCATCTCGCCATGCGTGATGTACTTACGCAGGTCGGCCTTGATCTTGCCGCGGACGATCTGCTTGAACCGGTTGGCGTCCCGCTCGATTTTTCGGACCACGGCCTGATACCCTCGCCGTTTGGGACGATCCGCCGCGGTCCGCGCCTCGGCCGACGCCGGCGAGCCGAGACGGTGCGCTCCATCGCGTCCCGCGTCGGGCGGGCCCGGGGCTGGCGTCGGCCCGCCGCACGGCCTCGGGCCTCTTCGGGCCGGGGTCGCGCGACGAGTCCTGCGTCTCAAACGTATACCAAGGACACCCGTTCGATCAAGCCACGACGGGCCGCTTCTTGCGATTCCGCAACGCGGCCAGCCCCAGGCCCAGGGCCGCGCAGGTGCCGCCCATCAACAGGCTCGAGGGCTCGGGCACCGGGTTGACGCCCTGAACCTCGAAATTATAGGCCGTCGGCGCCAGCCCGTTGAAGCCGATCCCGATGTTGTCCACCCCCCCGTCGAACGAGCCCCAGCCCGACCCGATGCCCGAGCTCAGGCCCACGATCAGGCTGTCCTCGCTGAACCCGAACCGGTTGCCGGCCAGGGTCTGGGCGGGGTCCAGGTTGATGTAATCGCTCAGCGTGTTGCTGAACACCTCGGTCCCGTTGACCCACATCTTGGCCGTCGGGTTGCCGGCCGTGCCCGGGTTCGTGTGGAACAGGTCCTCATGGGTCCAGGTGTCCGACGGGGCCGGGCCCGCCGTCCCGGCGTTGTACACGCGCTCGAAGATGAGGTAGCCGATCCCCTGGCTCCCCTGGATGATCAGCCGGAGCGTGGGGTGCAGGTGGGCCGTCGCGGCCGAGGCGCCCGAGCGGTACCAGTCGTAGCTCAGGCTCGTCAGGTCGCCGAGCCTGCCCAGCGGGGCGTACAGCTCCACGTCCGCCTTGGCATTCCCATCGGTCCCCTTGAAGTGAACCGAGCCGGTCGAGCCCGTGGTCGGATTCGGGTCGCGGTAAGTCCCGTCGATGCCCACCGTGCCGCCGACGCGGACATTGGCGTAGTTCCAGCCCGTCGCCCCGATGGCCTGGCTCTTGTCCCTCGGGGGGTTCGGCCCGGTGTGGGTGAACGCGTCGCCGCCGACGGCGTTCGACCGGATGACGACCTCGCCGGCCGCGACCTGCCCGATGCCCATGCCCAGAACCGCCGCGAGGCCGAAGCCGAAAATCCGGAGAGACTTCGTCATGATCGGGACCTCTTTGGATGCGTCGTCAGGAGCCACCTCGCAAACGTAGTTGACGTTCGCGCGGGCCCAGGAAGGAAATGACGCGACGTCCCGCCCCCCGAGGCCGCACGCCGTCCATGAGCCGGCGCCGCATCCGAACTCGCCAGGGCACCTCGACCACGTGCTGAGCGGCAACGGGTCGAAGAGTCTTGATCCATGATCGATCGCGGTCGGGCCGGAATCGCGGCGCGAAGGCGTCGCCTGCGAGGCCCGACGCATCGGGAATCTCGGTTGGCGGGACGGGCGAGTCTCGCCCCGCCGCGGCCGCCGATCGCCCGGCTCGTGCCTCGCCCAAGATCGGACGCGCGGGCCTACCAGCCACGCCCAGGCAAGCGTTCAGGCCGAAGCAATCCCGTTCACAATGGCCACTTCCACCATGCGAACACTACGTCCAGACGCTCCCGATCGCCATGGATCCGCGGAAACACCGGGAATGGGGAGAGGATGAATTTCTTCAAACAAGCCTAATTTAGTTGACACATCCGCGTCCGAGCCGGATGCTGCAGGGAGCCATCGTCGGGGTGCCCTTCCGGGGGCGAAGGCTTCGATGGTCACTTCTTGATTTCAGTGCCCTACAAGTCGTGCCCTCTGTCATCGTCGCGCGGCGGGTCCGCCGACCGATCGGGGGGCGTCCGTCTGGCACGGGTGGAATGCTCCCGCTGCGTCAGGCGAGTGCGCATCCATGCCGTCGGACCCAGTGCGTTGTGAGGAGACTCATGATGAAACGGTCACGTGGCTTCACGCTCATCGAGCTGCTGGTGGTCATCTCCATCATCGCGGTGCTCATCGCGCTGCTCCTCCCCGCGGTCCAGAGCGCACGCGAGGCCGCCAGGCGGGCGCAGTGCATCAATAACCTGAAGCAGCTGGGCCTGGCGATCCACAATTACCACAGCTCGCAGGACACCTTCCCCATCGGCGAGCTGCGGCCCGGCTTCGGCCCCAACGGCATGAACGGGGCCTGGCAGTACTGGGGCGCCCTGGCGATGATGGCGCAGTACATGGAGCAGGGCGCGGCCTTCAACTGCCTGAACTTCCAGTACTGGGCACCTTCGGACGATGCCAACGCCACGACGCTGAACATGAAGGTCGCCTCGTTCCTCTGCCCGTCGGACGGGGTGCGCGACCAGGTGATCCAGAACAACTACAAGGCCAGCACCGGCACGTTCGCCAAGATCCAGCGGGGCGGCGGCAGCAACGGCCAGGGGATCGGCCTGCCCACAAACGGGCTGTTCACCGTCGACATCTGCTACGGGCTCCGGGACTGCACCGACGGCTCGTCGAACACCATCGCCTTCGGCGAGCAGGCCGGCGGCGACGGCCAGCGCGGCAAGTGGAGCCGCTCCGACGGCTGGGGCGGCGGCGCGGGAATCTGGGACATCACCGCGGGCGGCGACCCCGTCACGGGCAATGCCCTGGTCGAATTCGCCCTCTTCAAGCAGCTCGAGGCCCAGTGCGACCTCAACGGCTACCAGAAGGTCGGCGTCACCGAGGCGAACTGGGCCGGACGCTGGTGGACCGTCGGCGGGTTCAACCTCTCGCTATTCAACACGATCCAGCCCCCCAACGGACCGCACGTCATGGGCTGCCGGACCGACTGCAGCGCCGACTGCTGGCCCGAGCAGAACGGCCCCGCGATGGCCACCAGCACCCACCCCGGCGGCGCCAACTTCATGATGGCCGACGGCAGCGTCAAGTTCATCAAGGACACCGTCAACCAGCAGACCTACATGGGCCTGGGAACCCGCAACGGCGGCGAAATCGTCAGCTCTGACGCGTACTGATCAGACCCGCTCAATCCCTCGACACCGGGGCGTTGTCCCGAGCGACACTCCGGAGCGGGCGGGCGTCCCATTCGCGCGGGGACGCCCGCACCGCGGACACCTTCACCAGGAAGTTATGGGAGTTTCCTCGCATGAACGCCAGGGCCCTCGTGCGTTTCCGCGTGCTCATCCTCTTCCTCACGTTGCCTGCGCTCATGGGCCTGCAAGGTTGTGGAGGCTCTGAAGCGGCCAGTGGGCCGAGCGACCCGACGACTCAATCCGTCTCGAAGTACGAGCAGGAGATCAACAAGAGCAAGGCGGCCAACTCCAAAAAGAAGCTCACCAAGGCCCGCTGATCGATCGCCCCGTAACGGCCCGTCCGGGCGAGGCGACCAAGACTGACTGACGAGCAGGGTCGGAGTGCCCCCGGCCCTGCTCGTCGTCCGGTCGCTCGTGGTCTCGGATGGATCTGGCCGATCGCTACCCGATGGAGGAAAATCAACGGGGCGGCGCGTGGTCGGCAATTCTCAGGATCTCCCAGGAACTCCGGCTCGCCACGCTTGCGCTCGGGTGCCGGTCGGCACGTCCAGGCGACCGAGGCGGTGCGAGACGCGAACATGAGCAGCGGATACGACGAGAACTGGACGTCCGACGCACTTGAACGCGGCGATGTCGACGCGGTCAGGCGGCGAGTGCTGGACGACCCGACCTACCTCAGGTCCCGCGAGCTCTGCGAGACCGCCCCGTTGATGTTCGCCGTCCAGTTCGACGACGCCGACCTCGTTCGCTTCATGCTCGACCATGGCGCCGCCCCCGACCCGGACGTGGACGACGGTTACACGACCCTGCTCACGGCCATCGAGTCGACCGAACCGGCGTCGACCCAGATCGTCTCCATGCTGATCGAGGCGGGCGCCGACATCCACCGGACCGGGATGAACGGATATACCCCGCTCCACATGGCGGCCTCGAAAGGCCACGCCGAGAAGGCTCGATTGCTGCTCGACGCGGGCGCGACCATCGACCGACGCAAGGAGATCGACGCCGCCGAGACCCCGCTGATGGAGGCCGCCTTCTCCGGCCGCGTCGAGACGGTGAGGCTCCTGCTCGAACGGGGTGCGGATCCCACCTTGCGAGACACGATCCAGGAGCGAACCCCTCTCGAAATCGCCGAATACTCCAGCAAGGGCCCCGACCCGGACGTTCTTGAGTACCTCAAATCGGTCTACACCAGGCCGCGGAGCGTCGCCGACCTCTGCGAGTCCCTGGATCTGACCCCCGAGACGCGCGCGATGATGGAGGAACACTTACCCGAGCTGGACATGGTGGAGCAATACCGCGCCTGCTCGGAGCGGATCGCACGCGAGGGTGACTTCGAGGGGGTGATCCGGTTACTTTCGGTGGCCATCAAGCGGCCCGGGCACGACCGGCCGCCGACGTCCCGCTGACTTCCGAGGAGCCCGACCATGCGCCTCCGCCCCTGCCCCGCGATTGCCTGCGTCCTCCTCCTTCATGCCGCGACCTGCACACCCCTCCACGCTCAGGCTCCCGCCGACGACGACGCGGCCATCCGCGTGGTGGTGCAGAAATACGTGGATTCCCGCGAGGCGAAGGATCCGAAGGCCATCGAGGCCCTGCTGACCGAGGACGCCGACCAGCTCGTTTCCGACGGGACCTGGCGGAAGGGCCGCGACGTCCTGGTGAAGGGGATGCTGGCGTCCTCGGCGAAGAACCCGGCCAGGCGCACCATCGACGTCGAGACCGTTCGCCATCTCTCCCCGGACATCGCGCTCGTCGACGGCCGCTACCGGCAGCTCGGCGGCGAAGGTGCCGGGAAAACCCGCGAGATGTGGACGGCGATCACCCTGAAACGCGGGCCCGACGGCTGGCGGATCGCGGCGATCCGCAACATGCTGCCGGCGTTGAACTGATGGGCGATTGAGCATCCTCGAATGTCAAAGGGGGCCTGCGGCCCGTTGACCGCACGCCCCCTTTGGATCTTCGGCGATGAGTCCGCGTCGATCGGTCAGTGGCTGCCGCGCTTGACGTCGCCGCGGGCGAAGATGCTGGCGACGTAGTTGAGGACGTCGGTGGCGGAGTCTTCGTCGTAGCCGTAGGTGCGGATGAGGCGACCCTTGACGATGTCGATCTTCTCCTGCGTGTCCTTGTCGACCACGTTGGAGACCAGGCTCGTCAGCTTGATCGTGTCCTTCTGGTCCTGGAACAGCTTCAATTCCAGGGCTTTTTGCAGGCGTTCGTTGGTCTTGTAGTCGAACTTCTTGCCGTCGAGTGACAGCGCGCCGATGTAGTTCATGATCTCGCGGCGGAAGTCGTCCTTGCGGCTCTCGGGGATGTCGATCTTCTCCTCGATCGACCGCATCAGGCGCTCGTCGGGCTCCTCGCTCTGGCCGGTGTACTTGTTCTTGACCTTCTCGCGCTGGGTGTAGGCCTTGACGTTGTCGATGTAATTGGAGCAGAGCCGCGTCAGGGCCTCCTCGTCGGCGGCGATGGCGCGCTGGACCTCGTTCTTGACGATGTCCTCGTATTCTTCCTTCACGATCGACAGCAGGTGCTTGTAGTGCTTGCGCACGTCTTCGTTGTTGATGAGCGAGTGGTGCTTCAGGCCCGATTCCAGCTCGTTGAGCACCATGAACGGGTTGACCGACCGCTCGTCGGCGTGCGAGACCAAGGCGTTGGAGATCTTGTCCTGCACGTACCGCGGGCTGATCCCGTGCATCCCCTCGCGCTCGGCCTCTTCGCGCAGCTCCTTGATGTTGTCCTCGGTGAAGCCCGGCAGGGTCTTGCCGTTGTACAGCTTCAGCTTCTGCATCAGGGTGAGCCCGGCGTTCTTGGGCTCCTCAAGCCGCGTGAGCACCGCCCACATCGCGGCCACCTCCAGGGTGTGCGGCGCGATCTTCTTGCCGCGCACCTTGCGGGTGTTGTAATCCTTCTCGTAGATCTGCACCTCGTCGGAGAGCCTGGTCACGTACGGCACGTCGATCTTGACGGTCCGGTCGCGTAGGGCTTCCATGAACTCATTCGACTGGAGTTTCTTGTACTCGGGCTCGTTGGTGTGCCCGATGATCACCTCGTCGATGTCCGTCTGCGCGAACTTCTTCGGCTTGATCTTGTGTTCCTGGCTGGCCCCCAGCAGGTCGTATAGGAAGGCCACGTCCAGCTTCAAGACCTCGATGAACTCGATGATGCCGCGGTTGGCGATGTTGAACTCGCCGTCGAAGTTGAACGCGCGCGGGTCGCTCTCGGTGCCGTACTCGGCGATCTTGCGGTAGTTGATGTCGCCGGTCAGCTCGGTCGCGTCCTGGTTCTTCTCGTCCTTGGGCTGGAACGTGCCGATGCCCACGCGGTCCTGCTCGGAGAGTACCAGCCGCCGCACCCGCACGTCCTGGAGCACCCGCTCCAGGCTCCCTTCATAACGAGCCATGCGCTCGTTGAACGTCTGGCGGCAGAACGGGCAGAGGTCCCCCTCGATGATGACCTCGTATCCGCCCGGCTCCACGTTCCGGTTGAGCTGGGCCAGGAACTGGGGGCGTAGGTCGTTGGTGACGAGGTGCAGCGGGTCCTCGTGCATCGGGCAGTCGACATACGTCTCCAGGCCGTCGATCGCCTCCTCGCGCCAGCCGAACGTGAAGAGGGCCCCCTCGTCGGAGCGCGAGTAGGCCTCAAGTCCCTTCTTCAGGAGCCGTGCGATCGTGCTTTTGGAGCTGCCCACCGGGCCGTGCAGCAGCAGCACCCGGCGCTCGGTGCCGTAGCGGTTGGCGGCGCTCTTCAGGACGTTGACCAGGCTCATCACCGTGCGGTCGAGCCCGAAGATGGCGTCGTCGCCGTTGTTGGTCGGGTCGTCGAAGAAGCGGAACCGGGTCACCTTCTCCTTGTTGACCACGGCCTCCTCGGTGCCGTGGCTGAGGATCATATCGTACAACCGCTGATAGGCGGTGCGGGTGACCCGTGTGTCGCGCTGGACGACGTCCAGGTAGTCGGCGAAGGTGCCGTGCCAGTTCATCTTCTGGTAGTCGGCCAGATTCTGGCGGTCGGCGATCAGGGCGATCAGATCCGTTCCTGCGGGCATGAGCGGATTCCCTCCTGAGCGTTGGATCCGACGAATGGATCGGGCGCACGCGCGTCGGGCCGGGCAGCCGGGCCGGCACCTTCGCGGGCCGGGGGTCTCCCGATGCGGGCGGGTCCGGATTGTCAAGCCGAGCAAGCTGAAGGGGGTGGACGGGCCCGGGATCCGGGGCCCCGGACGGGCCGCCGGCGAGGTCCGCCCCCGAATGGGCCGGAGGGTCGAGCTGGGTCTCCGCGTCGAGTGGGCGGGACAGGGCGACGGTCAGGGCCTCCGATGCCCGGCTCCGCCACCCACGTCTAATTACAGCCTTCGGCCTCTCCGCCTGTCAAGCACGCGAGCACCCGCCGCTTCGACGCCCGCGGGCTCAGGCGAACTCGACCTGCTCCACCTTCAGCGCCGGCGTCACCTCGACCACCTCGATCGCATCCACGCGCGCCGACGACCGCCCCAGCTCCACCATCGCCGAGAGCACCAGCAGCCCGACCGGCAGCGTCGCGTAGTGTGCATAAGCGTCCGCCGCCGCCAGCACCCAGCCCTGCGGCGGCAACGCCAGCACCAGCCCGTACACCAGCGCGGCCGCCAGGCCCGCCGCCACGCCCCCGCCGAGCAGCACGCCCACCAGCCGGCCGCCCCCGGCACGCAGGAGCCGGACATACCCCGCCAGCGAGGCCCCCGCGCCGCCGGCGCCGTTCCAGGCCACCGAGCCCGCCAGCCCCGCCGTCACCAGCGCTACCCCCTGCATCGCCGCCAGGCCGGGCCCCAGCTGCCACCACATCGCGGCGGCAACCCGGCTGTCGGGGAATAGCCCCGCCACCTGCGGATAGGCCAGCACCGTGAACGTCGCTAGGTAGCGCGAAGGGATCGCCGCGAGGCACGCCAACGACGTCGCGGGCATCAGCCCCAGCACCCTCATCGGGTCCAGCGGGCCCCCGGCGGGGCCCCCCTCGCCCGAGTCTCGCAGCTCGCTCAGCACCCAGGCCAGCAGGGCCCCGTCGCACAAAAGCATCAGCGAGGGGATCACCAGCGACTCGACCCCCAGGCATCCCCCCATCGGCAGATCCCTGGCCCCCATCACCCTCGATCCGACCCGGTAGAACGCATAGATCGCCATCGCGCCCCAGCTCAGCGACGCCCACCCCGACCCGGCCCGCAGCAGGTCGCTCGTCGAGTCCGTCGCCGCCTTCCAGCGGTCCGACGACGCCTGGAAGATCAGCAGCGCCGCCAGCAGCAGCAGCGGCGTGTTGTCCGCCAGCCCGCACAGGTCGCGTAGCGGCGTCAGGGCCGCCAGCACGCCGTGCTCCGCGGCCAGTTCCGCCAGCGACCTCGACCGGGTCAGCCGCAGCAGGTCTTCCTGGCCCCTGGACAGGGAGAAGTACCCCAACGCCTGGTCGGCCGTCCATGACAGGACCGCCAGGCCGATCGTCGCCGCCACCACCCGGCCCGCCTTGCGCAGCCGGCCCATCGCCGCCGCCAGCAGCCTCGCATGCCCGGCGGGGTCCAGCAGCTGCACCAGCGCACGCCTCGGCCCTTGCAGCACGACCGAGACCAGCAGCAGGGCCGACAGCCCTCCCAGCCAGCACCAGAGGCCCGTCGCGCCCGGCAACGCCCCCGGCGAGGAGAGCGTCAGGCTGGCGCACCAACGCCTCAGCGCCTGCAAGGCCAGCGCCGTCCCCCCCGCCGTCCCGGGGCCCGGCGTCGTAGCGGCCTGACCCCACAGCAGCAAGCCTTCCACCACCGCGAAGCCCCCCGCCCGGCACCCTCGCCCCCGCGCGGCCCGATCACACAGATCGCCACGCCCGGCCCGCGACGATTGTACTAGGCGAGACCCGCCGCCACCACGCGCTCAGCGCCCGGAATCCCGCCAGAGCCAGCGGAGGATCTCCGGCATCAACATCCCCCCGTGGTCGTCCGAGTGCCCCCCCTCGCCAATCTCCACCTTCAGGTCATACCCCTTCGACTTCAAGGCCTCGATCATCGCCAGGTTCTGCAAGTGCCAGTCGCGGGTCGGCCGCTTCGGGTTCCGGTTGTCCAGCACCCCGTCCTGCAAGAACACCCGGATCGGCTTCTTCTCCGCCTTCAGCACCATCTCGGGATAGACATGACCGCCGCGGATGTCGGTGAAGCTGCCGATCAGGCTGATCACCTTCCGGAACGCGTCGGGCCGCTCCCAGGCCACGTTGAACGCGCAGATCGCCCCGCTGCTGGCACCGCCGATCGCCCGGCCCTCGGGGTCCTTCGTCAGGTTGTACGTCTTCCCCACCTCAGGCAGCAGCTCGTCGACCAGGAACCGCGCATAGGCGTCCCCCAGCGAGTCATATTCCACGCTCCGGTTGTTGGGGTTTCCGGTACCGATCGAATCCGGGAACTCCTCCCCGCGCTGCCCTGGGGTGATAAAAAGCCCGATTGTCACCGGCATCTCCCCCTTGGCGATCAAGTTGTCCATCACCACCGGCAGCCGCAAAACCCCCGACGGGTTGATCGCCCTGGCCCCGTCCTGAAACACGAGCAGGTCCGCCGCCTTGGCCTTGTCATACTGCGCCGGAACATAAACCCAGTACTTCCGCACCGTCCCGGCCAGCGCCTTGCTCTTGAACAGGAACGGCCCCGTCACCTTCCCCTGCGGCACCCCCTCCTTCACCTGCGAATCCGGCCCCAGCTCATACCGTTTCGGGACCGCCTTCTTCGCCACCACCTCCTGCCCCACGGCCGCCGAGCACATCAAGATCGCCAGAATCGGGCCCATCTTCATCGGTCCATCTCCCAAAAGCCTCATCCAGACATCGGCCCCGATTCTCCCCCCACCTCAGACCCGAGTCCACCCCCCGGACCGGGCTCCCCGGAACGGCAGATCGACCGAAATCACGCCCCATCACGGGTCGTGTCGAACCCGGTCCGTGGAAAAATTTCGACCCAACGCGGCCGGGCAAATCGATCCTGACGCCTAAGGATTGAGGTTTTATTTTTTAGGAGATCAGCAGAGGCTTGGGGTCGCCATAAGCCAACGATTCGCATGAGTTGCCCCAGTGCCCAGGCCGCGACCCTTTTGAAACTCGAGTTCGAGAAGGAGCGCGGATCGATGCGACTCGGAAAACGATCGCTCGTCGTGAGCATGGGTTGTCTCGCAGCCACCGTCTGGCTCTTCGGGATGGGGACGAACTCGCGGGTTCCTCGCGCGAGTCGAACGTCCAAGGGCGCGTCCGTCGCCCCGTTGTCGAAGGCCGCCAGGCAGGCCGCGAGGTTCGTGATCGGCGAGAACTTCCCGGACCCGAATGCCCCGGGCACGCCGGCTCGCGTCTATGTCGACCGCTCCGAGATCGATCAGGGCATCTACCGGGCGATCCTCGGCGGTGCGCCGGCGCGTGAGGATCGGACCCTCGCGGAGTTGAAGACGTCGCTCAACTCGCGTGCCTCCGCGTCCCTCGCCGCCTATCAGGCGGAGCACGACCGGCTGCCCGACCCGCCTCAATCGCCCAGGCAAGCCTTCCAGTTGTTCCAGCTCCGGCGCCAGATCGCCTTCGTGCACATGGCCGAGGGCCGATTCGGCGAGGCGACCTCGTGGCTCGAATGGGCCATGGAAGTGAGCGGGACGCCGGGGATGCCGGCCGACCTCCGCGCCAACGTGCGGGCCTTGCTCGGCGTCGTTGCCCTGCGTCAAGGGGAGCTGGCCAACTGCATCGCCTGCCTCGGCCCTTCCAGCTGCATCCTGCCCATCGCGCCCGAGGCCGTCCACACCCGCAAGGCCGGCTCGCGCGAGGCGATCCGGCAATTCACGATGTATCTGGAAGATCGCCCCGGCGACCTCCGCGTCCGCTGGCTGCTCAACCTCGCTTACATGACCCTCGGCGAGTATCCGGACAAGGTCCCGCCGGCCTACCTGATCAAGCTCGACCCGCCCGACGCGACGCCCGACCCGGGCCGATTCAGTAACGTCGCCCCGCTGGTCGGCCTCGATGCCAGGGGCCCGAATCTCGCCGGCGGCAGCATCTTCGACGACTTCAACGGCGACGGCCTCCCCGACCTTTTCTCCACCTCGCTCGACGCTGACAAGGGCGCCGCCCTCTTCGTCAATCGCGGAGACGGCACCTTCGAAGACCGGTCCACCTCGGCCGGGCTCGACGACCAGATCTACGCCCTGAACGTCGCGCGGGCCGACTACGACAATGACGGCGACCTCGACGTCGTCCTCCTGCGCGGCGGCTGGGAGAAGCCGATGCGGATGTCGCTGCTGCGGAATACGGGCGCGGGCGCCTTCGAAGACGTCACCGATGCCGGCGGCCTGGCCGAACCCATCCAGTCGGAGGCGGCGGCCTGGGGCGACTTCGACAACGACGGCCGCCTCGACCTGTACGTCTGCGGCGAGTATCTCAACGCCGACGGCAACCCGACCGCGGGCCGGCGAGACCCGCGGAACCGCAGCCGGCTCTACCGCAACCAGGGCGACGGCACGTTCGTCGACGTCGCCGGGTCGGCGGGCGTCCTGAACGACCGCTGCGCCAAGGGCGTCGCCTGGGGCGACTACGACGACGACGGGCACCTCGACCTCTTCGTCTCGAACATGAACGGGGCCAGCCGCATGTATCGCAACAAGGGCGACGGCACATTCGTCGATGTCGCGGCGGAAGTCGGCATCGCCGGCTCGGCGTCCAGCTTCAGCTGCCTCTTCTGGGACTACGACAACGACGGCCGCCTCGACCTCTTCCTCAACGATTTCGCGGGCACCCTCTCCGAGTCGGTGGCCGACCTGATGGGGCTCCCGGTCGCGGGCGGCGGCCATCCTCGCCTCTACCGAAACATTGGCGACGGCAAGTTCCGCGACGTGAGCCAGGACGTCGGCCTCGGCCGGCCAATCCCGGCGATGTCGGTCAACTGCGGCGACATCGACAACGACGGCTTCCTCGACCTCCACCTCGGCACCGGCTGGATGTCCTACGCGGGCCTGATCCCCGACAGGACCCTCCGCAGCGTCGGAGGGGGCCGCTTCGAGGACGTCACCGGCCCCACCGGCACCGGCCACCTCCAGAAGGGCCACGGCATCTCGTTCGCCGATTGGGACTTCGACGGCGACCTCGACCTCTACGCGGTCCTGGGCGGAGGCTTCCCGGGCGACCGTGGCTACAACACCCTGTTCCAGAACCCCGGCCAGGGCCGCCACTGGCTCAAGCTCAAGCTGGTCGGCAAGCAGACCAACCGCTCCGCCATCGGCGCCAAGATCCGCGTCGACATCGAAGCCCCCGGAGGCCCCTCGCGATCGATCTTCCGCACGGTCGGCAACAACGGCAGCTTCGGAGGCAACAGCCTGAACGAGCTGGTCGGCCTCCTCGACGACAAGTCCGTCGCCCGCCTGACGATCACCTGGCCGACGAGCAAGACGACCCAGACCTTCCACGACCTCGCCGCCGACCAGGCGATCGAGATCACCGAGGGCTCCGACACCTTCGTCGTCCTCCGCCAACCGCCGCTCCACGGCCCGAAGGTCGCGACGAAGGGCGAGAACATCCGCAAACTGATCGCGATCGGAGTCAACAAAGACACACACTGATCTCGACGAAATTCTGACGCGTCTCCGCGCAACATCCGGCGAATTTCGGGCTCCGAATAAGAGACCACCCCGATGACCGGGCCGGCGACCGGTGCCGGCGAGAACACCGACGAGAAGGGCATGCTCGTCATCGGATCGGTCGCCGGGAATGTCCTCGACGACCGATGTCGGGGAAAATTTCCCAAATTTTCAATTTTATGTGATCGGAACGCGCGAATTTCAGGATAGTTCAAGAGAGAGCCCCGCGCACGCGACGCCGCGTGCTCCGGGGACCATCGCCGATGCCGGCGAAAACCACCAACGAGCCCGCACCCCAAGGAAGCGATGCAGCACCATGGGTACGCTTGAAGTCAGCCAGAAGCGCATCGACGCCAACCGCAAGAACGCCATGCGCAGCACCGGGCCGAAGACGGCCGATGGGAAGGCGAAATCCAGGCGCAATAGTCTGGTGCACGGGATGGCCGGGTCGGGCCTGGTGTTGCCCGAGGCCGAGACGGCCGCCGCCGCGGGGCGGACCCTGGAGTTGTGCTCAACGCTGCAACCGGCCAATGCGCTCGAATGCGCGCTGGTCGAGACCGTCGCCGCCGAGAGCCTGCGCATCGAGCGTTGCCGGCTCGAAGAACGACTCGCCCGCGACTTCCGCGCCCGCCGCGCCCAGCATTGCTGGGGCGACGAACGCAGGGCCTCGATCGCCGTTCAGGCCCGCACGCTCAAGAAGACGCCCGCCCGGACCGCCTCGGAGCTGGCCACGTCGTCGCCCGGCTGCGACTGGCTGACCGCCCGCTGGCGGATGCTCGGCCAGGCCCTCGACGTCAACGGCTGCTGGACCGAGGAGCAGGACGAGCTGGCCCTCGACCTCCTGGGCATCGACCCCGAACTCCGCGACCAGCCCACGCCCATCGACACCCTCGAAGGCGTCAACCCGCTCGAACACTGCAAGAACCTCGTCGACGACCAGGTGAACCGACTCCTCGATCGCAAGGAGCAGGTCCTCGACGCCATCGAGGACGAAATGCAGGAGGCAGTCTCTCTGGGCCTCGACGTCACCGCCGACCCCGCCCTCGCCCTCATCCGCCGCTACGAAGCCGCCAGCCTCCGCCGACTCCGCTGGGCCCTCGGACTCCTCCAGAAGGCCAAGGGCCAACCCGAAGCCCCCGCCCCTCAACCTCCCGTCGAACGAACCCACCAGGCCCCCGAACGAACCCATCAAGCCGGGTCAAATCCGCCAGAACGAAGCCACTTCACCCCCATCATGCAGGCCATTCAGGCCCAGGCCGCATCGCAACCGGCCCCGGCCGAGCGGCCCGCGCCCGCCCAGCCCAACACCCGGGCCCTCCGGAAGCTCCGCCAGGCCAAGGCCCGCCGTCGCGCCGCCGAAGCCCGGCTCCTCGCCTGCTGATCTCAGGCCACCGCACGCGCCCTAAGACTCTTTGACAATTCGATGCGAATGATCGGCGACCTTGGCATCAAGTCAGGGCCGAGGCTCCCGCATGGGCGCTCAGGCTGCGCGCGAGCATGGCACCCTGAGGACTTCCAGCCTTAGAGCGTCTAACATTATCCCTCTCTTATTAGATACTCTTACTGATTCCGGTGACAATACGGGCCAGGCGCGTACCAATCAGGGGCGGATGGAAGATCGCCCCAAAAACCCCAGTCGCAGAGCATCTCAATCCAAGTGGCACGGTCGTACCTCGTGTAGCAACCTCGTCCGAGACAGGATTCTGAGTAACCGTCACCTCGAGGATAATTGGCTTCTGCCGATGGCTCACCACCAACAGAGATAAGAGTGCCGATAGACCCGCCGTACTCATGCACGAGGGCGAGAGCTTCAAATCGTTCGCCGCTGAAAGCGGTGGCGGTGTAGGGAGAGGAGAATTGGAAACCCAAATCCTTCGCCGCGTCACGCCAGGCTGCAACGCACTTGGCTTCCATTCTTGTCATAAATATACCTCCAAGTGAAAGCAATGCCCAGAGGACCAGCCCGCTGAGCGACTATTGACTTAGTACGAGCCGACGAGAAGGGCTTAGCCAAGATTACGGAAGTCGTTCACCGCGTGCGGTTAGATGCGCTTACAAGCTCGGACAAAACCCCCGGCAAAGCCGGGCAGATGGGAGGGTGCTCGGGTCTTGCCAGAGCCGTTCATCAACCGGGAAGGATGATATTGTGGTAGATATCCTGCACATCATCACAATCATGGAGCATGCCTAGCAGTTTCTCGAACGAGCCCAATTCTTCACCGCTGAGAGTCTTGCTGACCTGCGGTAGAAATCTGATTTCCTGGATGTCCAGCTCCAGGCCGGGGAACGCCTCGAGCAAGGCCGTTTTCGCTTTGTAGAACTCGGAGGGAGGGACGAAGATGGTCATCGTGCCATCCTCGCATTCGACCTCTTCGACGGTCACGTCCGCGGCGAAGATCGCCTCGATCACTTTCTCCTCGTCGTCACCGGGGAAAGAAAGGACCGCCAGGTGATCGAAGGACATCACAACGGATCCATTGGCAGCCAATTTGGAATTGGTCTTGTAGAAACAACTGCGGACATCGGCGATGGTACGCGTACTGTTGTCGGTCAAGCATTCGACAATGAGTAAGGAGCCGCCGGGACCAAACCCCTCATAACGTGCGGCCTGGAAATCCTCGCCTCCCGCGCCGGCCGCTTTCTGGATCGCCTTTTCAATCACATGATTCGCGACGTTATCGCGCTTGGCTCGTTCGACGAGGTTGCGCAGAGTCGGGTTGGCGTCCGGGTCGGGCACACCATTCTTGGCGGCCATGTACAATTGCTTACCGTACTTGGAAAAGAGCTTTGACTTCTGATCGGCGGTTTTGAAGATCGACTCTTTGCGTTTTTCGAAGATTCTTCCCATTCGAATCTCTGCCTTTTCATTTTCCCGACGGTGCCGAGCCAAGAGTGGATTCGCCCCTCATTGTAGAGGAAACCTCCTCGATTGCAATTCAACCGTCGCCGACGACGGCCGGGCTGATCGGCGTGCAGGCGGCCGAGGGCTTCCTGGGGGTCCGGGCGGCATCGCTGGGTGCCGCGGGGTCGCGAGGTTCGCTCGGTCGAGCTTACGGGCAAGGGCGGCGATCTGGGCCAGGGCGTCGGTCACGGCTCTGACGAGACCCGGGCACCCTCCCAACTTCCCGGGCATTGCCGGAGGATTTGTCCGAACTTTTTCCGCCGGACCAAGATCCGAGATTGAGGCGAGGGTGACATGTCGTCAGGCCGGAAGGCCCGGCTCGATTCCTCGATGTGGTCGAAATGGAGGCCAGGAAACGCCGATGGCGAATCAGAAACCGTCGAACTCGTTCTTCCCTCCCGACGGCCCGATTGAATTGCACACAGCGGCCGGGAGCGGGAATCTCGAAGAGGTGATCAAACTGCTGGGCGAGGGATGCGACATCAACGCGTTCGACTTCGTCGGGCGCACCCCGCTGCATCATGCGGCGGCGGCGGCACATCTGGAGGTCGTGGCCTACCTGATCGCCCACGGGGCCGACGCGAATGCCCAGCATGTGGCCTCGATCGGCAATACGCCGCTGGGGGAGATCGCCGGCGGCTGTTCACTGGCGATGGTCAAGATGCTGGTCGCGGCGGGGGCCGACCCGACTCGGCGTGGCTGGATGCAGCTGAACGCGCTCGACAAGGCGAAATCACGCAAGCGGAATGAAGGGCCGAGTATCTATCGGTTCCTGCGATCGGTGGTCAAACGGTGAAAAACACGGGGGTATGCCCCGGGCGGCTTGCCTCCGAGTTCAGCGAGTTGCGGCGGGCCTCGGCCCGGCCGCCGGCTTGGAGATGATGGGCTGGGGAGGGACGCCGGCGCGGCGGATGGGGGGGTCGGCGGGGGCGACTTCGGGGGCCTCGTAGAGCCGGAGGAAGCGGTAGTAGACTTCGAGGGTCAGGGTGGCGAGTGCTGTCGTGTAGATCCGACCGCCATAAGGGCCGTACTCGCTCTCGTCGGGGTCCCAGCTCCCCGATTGGTGGCCCGAGTTGCGCTGGCGGGCGACCAGGCCGTCGCGCACCTGGACGTTCCAGCGGGCCCAGGCCTGGCCCCCTTGCTGATACATGGCCAGGGTGCCGTAGTACCAGTAATAGATGTTGAAGGCCTTGGCGGGGGGGCCGTTCGTCAGCAGGTGGTTCGACGCCTCGGTGCTGGCCAGGCCTGGGCCGCCGATGCCCAGGAACTGGCGGCAGACCCAGGCCTCGGCGGTCATCGTCGGGGTCACCGGCTTGGCCGGCTGATACCGCGCCAGTCCGCCGTTCTTGCCGGAGGAAACCTTCGACAGCCAGGCCACCGAGCCCGTCCGGGCCGCCTGCGGGACGGGGATTCCGACCACCCGGGCCGACTTCAACACCAGGATCACCCAGCCCAAAATGCTCGTGTCGCCCGACGGGGCCCCGGGCTCATACCGCCAGGCCATCCCGTCCTTCGCCTGCCCCTTGACCAGGAAGCCGACCGCACGCTCCACCGGATCACGCAGCCGCTCGTCGCCCGTCAGGGCATAGGCCTCGCACAACGCCAGGGAGGCCATCGCGTGACAGTACATCCCCACCGCCCGGCTCTCTCCCCGCAGGTCTCCGCTGGCGGCCTGCGACTTCAGGAGGAAGTCGACCCCGTTGCCCACGACCTCGGCGTACTTCCCATCGGCGTGCGTGTATCCGGCCCCCAGGTAGGCCAGCAGGGCCAGGCCAGTCAGGGCGGTGTCGGCGTCGTAGTAGCGGCACTCGCCGAAGCAGATCTCGCCGGCCGGGCAGTGCTTGGTGAAGTCGGACTGGCCGCGGATGACGTTGTTCTCCAGGTCGCGGGCGGTGCCGCCGTCCCATCGGCCGTCGGCGTCCTGATGCCGCTTGAGCCAGTCGAGGCCGCGCTCGACGGCCTGCTCGCTGGCCACGCTGGCCCCCGCCCGCCGGGCCAGGGTCGACCGGTTGGGGTCCAGCCTCGACCGATAAACATCGGGCACGGGCATGGATCTCGGGCCGAGGCCCGTCCTGGCCGTCGTCGCCCCCGAGGGCGTGGCCCTCGCCACGGCGATCGGCCCCATCGCGGGGGCCTCCGGCGTGCCGGCCACGCCGGCCACGGGCCGCTCGGGCCGGCGCAGGTCGGGCTCGGGGAGGCTCAGCACGGGGGCCGCCGCGACGGCCGCCTCGGGCTTCTCCAGGGCGGGCAGTTCCTCGGCCGCCGCAGCCTCGGTCGGCCCGACCGAGGCCGACGTGGTCGCCTCGGGCCCAGACGGCTCGGATCGGGGCATCGGGGCGGTCAAGGCCGGGGCCGGCCCGTGGGGAGAGGGGAGCCGCTCGGGACTGGCCTCGGCCAGCGGTGCGGCCGGTGCCGGGACGCCTGCCACGCCCGAGGGGCGCCTGGGCCGGATCCCGGCGCGGATCGTTCCGCCCGCGTCGCCGGGCAGGGCGATATCCGCCGCCCCCGGGGGCGAGACCTCGGCCGCCGACGGGGCCGGCTCGGCCTGGGCGATCTCCGAGACATCGGCGGGTGCCGCCCTGTCGGGGGCCGCCTCGGATGCGGCCAGGGCCACCGGCCTGTCCTCGGGGCTGGCCGAAGGGGCCGGGCTGTCGACCTCGGGGGCCGCCGAGGCTGCGGGCAGGCTCGACGGGGCCGGGGCGACGGGGGCCGGCTGGCTCGGGGACCGTTCGGGCCGGGCCAGCGGCACCGGGGCATCGGCCAGGGCGATCGACTCGGAAGGCCGGTCGAACGCGGGACCGCCGCCTCCGCCCGGTCCCTTCCCGCCCGCCTGAGTCTCGCCCCCTTGGCCGTCGCCCGCCCCTTCGAACACGGGCCGGACGCGGACCCGGGCGGAATCGACCAGGCCCGAGGCCCCGACCGCCTGGACCAGTCCCCCGCCCGGCCCGTTGGCCGGCAGCGTCCCGCCGAAGATCAGGAGCCCGACATGCGCCGCGACCGACAGGACGAGGCATTTCCGCAGGGCCTTGCGCGAGCCCCAGGTCGTCCAGGCGATGGCCGCCAGCGCGAGCGCGGCCGCTCCGAGCGCGGCCCAGGCGCCCAGGTCGGCCCGCAACAGGTGGAGGAACGACTCGAGGTCCAGGCCGGTCATCGCAGCACCTTCGGCGTCAAAGCAAGGCCCCCGATCCGCCCGGTCGGCCGGTCAATCCAGCTCGATCTCCCGGTCTCGCTTGGACGCACGCATCGACTCCGGCATCTCGATCCGGACCTGGTGGGGCGTGCGGGCCGGCCCGCGTCGTCCCTGCCCTGCCCTGACCTCGGCCGCGGGGACCGTCATGGCGATCGCATCGGCGACTTCCGCCCCGAACCGATCCAGGGTGTTGGCCAGGGCCTCGACTTTGCCGACCAGGCCGTCATACGCCACCAAGGCCACGATGGACAGCCCAACACCCACGGTCAGGGCGATCAGCGACTGCCCCAGCGAGGTGGCCACCAGGCCTTGCTCGGCCAGGACCCGCCCGGCCGTCAGGAGCGTCCCCAGCAGCCCGATCAGCGGCGAGAGCGCCGCGACCCGCCGAAGCGTGCCGACGTTGCGCCGCAGGCGGTCGGACTCGACCTTCGCCGAGATCGCCACCGCACGCTCCAGATCGGCCACCGGCCTGCCCCAGCGGCGCACGGCCGAGAGGGCGATCCGCGCGGCCGGGCTGGTGTTCAGCTCGCAGAGGTCCAGCGCCTTGCCTCGGTCGAGCTTACCGTCCCGCAGCCGATCCAGGAACCGGGTCATGAAATCGGCCGGCGCGATCCGCCGCTTCCGGAGCCTCACGGATCGCTCGGCCAGGACCATCAGGCCCAGGAACGCCGAGGCACCCAGCCCGGCCCAGGTGACCCGGTCGGCCGCGGGGGTCCTGCGATACCAGTCCAGGCCACGGCTGACGATTTGACCGGCCTTGCGGTTCAGCAGCTCGACCGTCGGGTTCTCGGCCGGGGCGTCGGCCAGGGCCGGAGAGCCCGAACCAGCGACAACCAGGATGACGGCGAAGGCCAGCATGCCGCCCTTCATTCTCGTCCGATACATGGGATGGGGTCCTTCCCAACCAGATGGGAGCGCAAGACATGCGTCCAGAACGTGGGACGTACGCGGGCCAGGGGCCGTCAGCGGCTCCGCGAATCGGCCGGACCAGGGCGGCCGGCGGATCGCACGCGGGCCGCCTCCAGGCGGGTCCCGGCCTCTTCGGCGACGGAAGACGTGGGGAATTCCGAACGAAGCCTCTCATAGGTTTCGGCGGCTTCCGCCCAGCGGGCGAGTTCTTCGTAGACTTTTCCCGCCTCCAGGAGCCCCGAGGCCTGCCAATCCGGAGCATTGTAAAGGTAATGAACCTTCAGGAACTCGCGCAAGGCATTGTGATAGTCCTTCTGATGGAAGTAGGTCTCGCCCTGCATCAACTGCGCCCGCGCGGCCAGTTCGCTCTTCTCGCGGGCCTTGATGACCGCCTGGAACGCGGCCCTCGAGTCGTCGAATCGGGCCAGGCCGAGCAGCGAACGCCCCCGGGCGTAATCGACCTCGGGCGTCCTCGGATCCGACGTGTGGG
This sequence comes from Isosphaeraceae bacterium EP7, assembly GCA_038400315.1. Classification (NCBI taxonomy): domain Bacteria; kingdom Pseudomonadati; phylum Planctomycetota; class Planctomycetia; order Isosphaerales; family Isosphaeraceae; genus Kueselia; species Kueselia aquadivae. The sequence continues at coordinate 3,497,978 of CP151667.1, read as the reverse complement.
CCAGCTTCCAGGCATCGGCGGCCTCGAGGGCGTCCTTCCAGCGGCCGAGCAGCACCAGGGCCTGGACCCGACGGCATCCTGCCCCTTCGATCAGGCCGGGGGGGTCGGCCGGCGACGGCGGCTCGGCGGCAAGCTCCTTGAATCGGGCCTCGGCCGCGGCGTTGTCGCCCGCCTGGAAGGCGACCTCGGCCCGCCAGAACCGGGCTTCGCGGAGGTAGGGGGTCTCGCCCTTGGCCTCGATCAGCCGATCCAGCGCCTTCGATGCCCCCGGCCAGTCCTTCGTCGCGGCCAGGGTCCTGCCCATCCGGTAGAGGGCCGTCTGGAGCAGCCCTTCGGGCACCTTGGCGTCCTCGGCCACCACCGGGTCAAGCAGCTCCTTGACCCGGCCGTAATCCTTGGCCTTGAAGGCGGTTTCGGCCAGATTCACCCGGGCATCGGCCGACCTCGGGCCGGCGGGTGCGTGCTCCAGGAGCCGTGCGAAGGCCGCATCGGACTCGCCCACCTTACCCGCGTCTCCCAGCGCCCAGCCCAGGTCGGCCAGCACGTCGTCCACCGTGGCTCCGTCGGCCCCCTGGGGGTGGTCGGTCAGCCATGCGGCATAGGCTTCGGCGGCCTCGGCGGGACGCTTCGAGTCGGCCAGCAGGCGAGCCTTGGCCAGGACGGCCGGGCCGGTCGCGCTTGCCGGAACCCCTTCGCGGGCGGCGTCATAGGCCGCGACAGCGTCATCGACTTTTCCGGCGGCTTCCAGGGCCCGTGCGCGGGCCAGGGCGATCTCGCCAGCCAGCGGGGCTTCGGGCTTGGTGGCCAGGGCTTCGGCGAAGGCGTCGGCCGCCTCGGCGGGCTTGCCCGACTGCATCAGGGCGTGGCCCAGGCCCGAGGCCGCGCGGGCCACGAGCTTGGGGTCGCCGGCCTTGGACACCAGGCGGAACTGCTCGATCGCGGGGTCGAGCTGCTTGCGGGCCAGGGCCCACTCGGCCAGCCTGAGCCTGGTCGTGGGAAGCGCCGTGCTCGCCGGGAACCGGGCCGCGAGGGCATCCAGGTCGGCCCTGGCCTCGGTGCCGTCGCCCAGCTCCAGGTGGGCATGGGCCAGGTGGGCCAGGGCGAAGTCGGCCACGTCTCCGTCTGGCCGGCCAGCCAGGTAGACCTTCAAGGGCTCGACCGCCTTGTCGAACCGGCCGGCTTCCATATGTCCTTGTCCCAGAAGGTACTGGGCGTCGACCGCGGTCGGGGTCGCGGGGGCCTTGGCCAGTGCGGCGAACAGCTCGTCGGCGAGAGCAACCTGGCCGTCGGCCCGATAGGCCAGGCCCAGGTAGTAACGCGCAGCGTCGCCGTCGGCCCCCTCGGGCTTGGCCTCGTCGCGGATCCGCTCCAGCAGGGCGATGGCCCGCTTGGGGTCGTGGTCGGCCAGCCTGGCGCGGGCCTCAACCAGCGTCACGTCATTGCGCAAGGGGCTCTGCGGGAACGACTTGGCGAACAGCTCGGCCAGGCGGGTGGCCTCGGCGTGGTCGCGGGCGTCCAGGGCCAGCGTGGCGGCCCTCGCCAGGGCGTCGTCGGCCCAGGGGTCGGCGGGGTCGGCCTCATAAGCCTTCAGCATCCGGTCGCGGGCCTCGGGCAGCTTCTCCAGCCTCAAGGCGGCCTCGGCCGAGCCATAGAGCAAGGCCGTCTTCAGCGTTGCGCCGGCGGGGGTCTTCAGTGCGGCGTCGAAGGTGGCCAGCGCCTCCGCGGCCTGCCCCTGCTCGGCCTGGACCATCCCCAGGGCGTAGGCGGCCTGCCCGGAGAGCGGCTGGGCGGGGTCGGCGGCGATGGGGGCGAGCAACGCCTCGGCCTCGCCCGGCTTCTTCAACTTGGAGAGCGCCTCGGCTCGCCTGAGCCTGGCCTCGGCCAGCAGCGGGCTCTTGGGGCTGGCGGCCTCGAGCGCGGCCAGGGCCTCGACGGCCTCGGGATGGCGGCCGGCGGTCGCGAGCAGCTTGCCGGACTCGAACCGGGCCTTGTCCGACCAGTCGGCCCCCCCCATCTTGGCCAGCCCGGCCAGGACGTCGAGCGCCTCGTCGGTCTGCTTCAGGGCGGCCAGCGACCGGGCCAGCCCGAAGCGTGCACGGTCGGCGAGCCGGTTCTCGGGGAAGTCGGCCAGGGCCCGCTTGTACGCCTTCTGGGCCTCGGGGTAGTCGCCCATCCGGTAGTCGACATCGCCGAGATAAGTCCAGGCCATGTCGAGGTGGCGGTGCCCCGGCGAGCCGGCCGTGTAGGCCTCGAGCGCCGCCCTCGAGGCGGGCAGGTCACCCACCATGTAGGAGGTCTCGCCCACCCGATAGCGGGCCGTCGCGGCGTTGGGGTGCTCGGGCGCCTCCTTCAGGAAGGCCTCGAACTGGGCGCGGGCCTCGGCGTATTTGCCCTGGAAGAGCCGGGCATTGGCCAGGCCGTAGCGGGCCTCGACCGCGTCTGGGCCCTTGGCATCGGCCAGGAACCGCTCATACTCGTCGGCCGCCATGTCGTAGCGGCGGTCGCGGAACAGGCCGTTGGCGAAGTTCAGGCCCTCGGGCACCGCCCGCCTCGGGGCCTGGCCCTCGGATGGTGCGGTCGCCGAACCTGTCCTAGACTTGGGCGGCTCCTGGCCGCGGGCGGCCCATCCCGCGAAGCAGGCGAGGAAGGCCCCGGCCATGACCAGAGTTGGCCTGATGAGATTGGGAGGATGCTCTACGGGGCGCACGGGCGGTCTCCTTCCCCTCGACGTCGCCGGGCGGGCACGTCGCGTCGCGGTCGGTCCCTCGGGCATCCCCGGCTTCTTGCCTCTCCGCCCCAGGCCGTTATAACCGCAGTTCCTCGGCCGGCTCAAGCCGCGAATCGCACTCTGCTTGCATTCCATCGGCCTGCCTGCCCGGAACAATGCGGCTCCGGCATCGGAATTGTTGACCCTGGACCCGAGAAGAGCCAAAGGCACGCCAGACTTCCGGACCCACAAAGTTGGCAGAACCAACGAAATTCCGCTAGACTTCCCGAAATGCCCAGCTATCCTATTTCCAGACTAACTCAACCGATTCCGGTCGGCATGTCGCCGGCTCTTCCGGCTATCGGTCGTCCGACGCTCCTCATTTCCGCTTTGGAGACTGCAACGATGACGATTCGTGGCGTGTTCGGAACCAGCCTCGCCCTCGCCGCCTTGGCCACCTCGGCCCAGGCCCAGTCGCCCCAGGCCCCCAGCAAGGTGACCCCGGCCCCCCAGGCCCCGGCCTACGCTGCTCCCCAGGCCCCCTCGAAGGTCGCCCCGGCGCCCGTCGCCCCCAGCAAGGTGACCCCGGCCCCGCAGGCCCCCGCCTACGCTGCTCCCCAGGCTCCCTCGAAGGTCGCCCCGGCGCCCGTCGCCCCGGCCTACGCTGCTCCCCAGGCCCCCTCGAAGGTCGCCCCGGCGCCCGTCGCCCCCAGCAAGGTGACCCCGGCCCCCCAGGCCCCGGCCTACGCTGCTCCCCAGGCCCCCTCGAAGGTCGCCCCGGCGCCCGTCGCCCCCAGCAAGGTGACCCCGGCCCCGCAGGCCCCCGCCTACGCTGCTCCCCAGGCCCCCTCGAAGGTCGCCCCGGCGCCCGTCGCCCCCAGCAAGGTCGCCCCGGCCCCGCAGGCCCCCGCCAAGTCGACCCCGCAGGCCTGAACGCCGGCAGGAACGACGCCCGACTGAACAACCTGACCACTCCGGTGCACCTCGCGCCGGCGTGGTCTTTTTGCATCGCTCGGGACCCGGAATCCGCAGAGAGGCCGCGGCGGTCTCACCGCGACTCGACCTAGGTCCGATTCTGATAAGTAACCTTCTCTTTCTTTTTATAACTGACTCATCTCTGACAGAATTGATGGCGTCTTATCCTAACCCGCCGCACCCGTCTTTACTGGCGTCATTTAAGTGATTTACGCCGCGTTATGCTCGATGTTCCGGAAAACTCCGATCGCCCGGACGGCTCAATCCGGGGCTTGAGCGTCTCTCTCCGGCGCGAAAGTGTTGCAACCAGCCCACACCCGGAACAAGTCCGATGGATCTGAACGCCGCAAGATGCGGCCTGAGACGGTCTTGCCGGGTGCCCCATTTTTGCCGACCTTTCCGCGATTTTTCACCCGGAAGTCCGTTTATCTTCTACAATCCTGGAGCCGACTTCCTGTTGACTTCCTTAAGTGAAACCGCTTATTAAGATCGGCAAGGCATCCATGGATGGTCGACTTGAAACAGGGACGAGGTGGATTCGTGACTCGATTGGCTTGCTGAGCCTGGCCGGCTCCCTGAGCCTACTCACCTGGCAAGGTTGCAGCGGCACGGCCGGCGACGAGGGCACGGTCAATCTGATCGCAGCCCAGGAGGCCGAAGCGCAGAATCCCAAACTGGCAGTGAAGGCGGCGAAGTTCAGCGGCTCGATCGGCGTCGCCCCGAAGCCGAAGCGGCCCTCACGCTGACGCCGCAGGCCCGGTCCGGCGGTTTTGATCCAGTCTCGACGCCCAATTGCTGGGGGCGGCTCCATCAGCCAAGATCCTCTCGATCCCACTTCATCCGCTTCGCGAGCGATATTATGACCAAACAACGAGGTGGCTTCACGCTGATCGAGCTGCTCGTCGTCATCTCCATCATCGCGGTCCTGGTCGCCCTGCTGCTGCCCGCCGTGCAGAGCGCCCGCGAGGCCGCCAGGCGAATGCAATGCATCAATAATCTGAAGCAGCTCGGACTGGCCGCGTTGAGCTACGAGGCGGCGACCGGCTCACTCCCGATGGCTAACTCGACCGGCGGCGGCCCGGGCCTGACGAGCGACAATCTCGGCGCCAGCGTCTTCGTGCGGCTGCTCCCCTACTACGAGCAGGCCCCGGCTTACAACGCTTACAACCAGAGCCTCGCCTTCTTCGCCGTGGGCAATGAGACGGTCGCCGGCATCGGCGTTTCGGCCCTCTGGTGCCCCAGCGACTCCGTCGTCAGCAAGTCCATGGCCCTGGACCCGGTCTATCAGGGGCAGGCGGCCGCCCCGGGCCTGAGGCAGCAGTACACCAGCTATGCCGGCAATATGGGCACCTGGGTCGTCTACAACGCCCCGTGGTCTCCCATATTCGCGGCCGAAGTCAACCTCGCCAACGGGACGATCTTGCCGAAGAGACCGGTCCGGATCGCCGAGATCGGCGACGGCCTGAGCAACACGTTCCTCTTCGGAGAGCGGGCGATGGCCATCTTCGATGCGCAGACGCTGGCCTCCCAGTGGGGCCCTCGCTGGTGGAACTCCACCTTCTGGCCGCACCAGGGGATGTCGACCCTGTACATGCCCAACGCCCACCGCAAGCTGGCGGAGTTCATCAACATGGGCTGCTGGCGCATCCCCATCGAGCCGGCGTCGAGTATGCACCCCGGCGGCGTGAATTATGGTTTCTGCGACGGCTCGGTCCGCTTCATCAAGGAATCGATCGAGAGTTGGCCGATCGCCGGCCCTGAGGGTAATTGTGACCCGATCGGCATGATTTACGACTCGTACGGCAATAATACGGGGACGGAAGAATCGGGGGGAATCTACCAGAAGTTGTCGACTCGCATGGGCGGCGAGATCATCGGCGCCGACAGCTACTGAGCCCATCGGGGCGACCGGCTGGGACCGCAATGCCCGCGCAACGGGACGCCCCGCGACCCCCCCGAAGGCGGGGCGAGTCGCGGGGCGATTTCTTCGGATCAGGCCGGGGCCAAGATTCGTATTACTTGCCGGTCAGCTCCTTCAAGAGGGCCTCGGCGGAGTAGATCGAGCGGAGGGCCTCGGCGATGGCCCTCGAGTCGACCGAGACGGCCCGGGCGACCTTGTCATCGTAGGCATAGTCGAGCACCAGGCTCTGGATGTTGCCGTCGAAGATCAGGCCGACCACCTCGTTGTCCCGGTTCACCACCGGGCTGCCCGAGTTGCCGCCGATGATGTCGGCCGTCGAGACGAAGTTCAGCGGCGTGTCGAGCTTCAAAGCCCCGCTATCCTTGGCCTTGTGCCACGAGGCGGGCAGCTCATAAGGGTCCACGTTGTCGTGCTTCGCCGCGTGGGGGAAGGCGCCGGCGAAGGTGGTGAACGGGGGGACCGTCTTGCCGTCGACCTCGTACCCTTTGACCGTGCCGAAGGCCAGGCGGAGGGTGAACGTGGCGTCGGGGTAGGTTGAGTCGCCCTTGTCGTCGAAGATCGCCCTGGCGATCAGGGCATACTGGGCACTCTCGACCCCCTCGACCTCGTCCTCACGCTGCTTGCGCACGGCGCGGGCCTCGGGGTCGACGGCCAGGGCGAGCTGGATCATCGGGTCTTCGCTGCGGGCGACGGCGGTCACGCCCAGCTTGGCGTACTCCTTGCGGGTCTCGACGTCGGCCAGCTTGGTCCCCTCGACGAGCGACCTGGCCACCTCGGCGGGGGTGCGTCCCTTGAGCACCTTGCGGACGACCGGGTCGTCGGCGCCGACGGCCTTCGCCCAGTGCTCCAGCGAGTGGCCGAGCTTGGCCGTCTCGAACTCGGGGTAGATGGGGGCGTCGGAATAGAGCCCCTGCTCGAGCGAGGCGAGGCCGGCCTCGCCGTACTCGCGGAGCCGGTCGGCGTTGGGCTTGGTCTTCTCCTCGGTGAGCCTGGCGAGGGTCCGCGCGATGCTGAAGAGGGTCGAGTCGAAGGCCAGGCCGCGTTCCAGGAAGTTGTACGGCTTCAGGATCCTCGCGGCGGCCTTCTGCGAGTCGGCGATCCGGGGCCAGGCGTCGGCATAGGCCTTCTTCTTGGCGGGGTCGGCGTCGATCTTCGATCGCAGCTCGGTCTCGGCGGCGGCCTTGCGGTCCATCAGGGCCGTGTCATTGAGCCCCTTCTGGCCGCCGAGGCGGGCTTTCAGGCTGTTCTGGTAGCCGAAGAGGTCTTCCTTGGCCTGCCTGGCCTGCTCGGGGCCGCGCTTCGAGTACTCCTGGAGGAACGATTCGCGGTCGCCGAGCATGTCCAGGACGAACGGCAGGCCGGTATCACGCAGGTACTTCAGGTTGTCCAGGGTGAACAGGCGGCTGGTGCGTCCGGGGTGGCCGGCGACGAACGTCAGGTCCCCTTCCTTCGAGCCCTCGGCGCTCCAGGTCAGGAAGTTCTTGGGCCTGGCGGGCTTGCCGTCCTCATAGGCCCGGAAGAAGCAGACGTCGAGGCACCAGCGGGGGAACTCGAAGTTGTCGGGGTCGCCGCCGAAGAAGGCCGCGGCGAACTCGGGGGCGAAGACGAGCCGGACGTCGGTGTACTTCTTGTAGGTGTAGAGGGCGTACTTCCCCCCCTGGTACAGGGTCACGACGTCGCTGCGCAGGCCCGTGGCGTCGAGCGAGGCCTTCTCGATCTCGGCCTTGGCCTTGCGGCGGGCGACGTTGGCCGCGGCGTCGTCGAGGTCCTTGGAGACCAACGCGTTGACCTTGTCGGTCACGTCCTCGATGCCGACCAGGACGTTCAGCTCCAGGTCGGGGGCCTTCACCTCGTCGGCCTGGGTCTTGGCCAGGAAGCCGATCTTGTAATAGTCCTTCTCGGCGGTGCTGATCTTCTGGAGCGTGTCGGCGCCCACGTGATGATTGGTCATCACCAGGCCGTCGGCCGAGACGAACGAGCCCGACCCGCCGTTGTTGAACCGGAGGGCCGCACCCCTGAGGTGCTCGACCCAACCGGGCGGGGGCGAGAAGCCGTAGGTGTCTTTCAGGTGCTTCAAGGGCAGGTTATCGAACGTCCACATCCCCTCATCGGCTTGCAAGGTCGAGACTCCGGCGATCAGGAGACAGGCGGCCGTCGCAATCGACAGGCTCGGTCTGATGGGTCGGGAAGGCATCGGGTGCGATCTCCTTGGATGGGCCGGTCGTGGGCGCGACTCGACCTTGGAAGTTCAGGCGCGTCGGGGCGAGGCGTCGGCGGAGGCCCCCTTGAACAGGACGCCGCCGCCGACGAGCAGCAGCACGATGACCATGACGCCGAAGGCGCCCAGCGAGGGCCAGGGGTTCTCCAACCAGCCCGCGGGCAAGACCTTCGAGACGTCGAGGGCCGCCTTCACCGACGGCAGCAGCTCGACCAGCGCGATCAGGATTCCAGCGATCGCGCCGCCGGCGATATAACCGCTGGAGAGCAGGACCGCCGGGCTGCTGTCGGAGTCTTCCGCCTCGGCCGGCGTCCGCTTGCGGTCGATCCAGGCGCGGGCCAGGCCGCCGACGAAGATCGGCATCGACGTGGACAGCGGCAGGTACACGCCCACCGCGAACGCCAGCGCCGGCACGCCCGAGAGCTGCATCAGGACCGCGATCAAGACCCCCAGGATGACCAGCTCCCAGGGGAGGTTCCCGCTCATGATCCCGTCGATGATCAGGGACATCAGCTTGGCCTTGGGGGCGTCATACTTCTGGACGGTCGTGCCGTCGTCACGCGTGCTCAGGCGGCCGTTGATGCCCGGGTCGACCAGTTCGACAGGGGTGCCCGACTCGTCCACCCGGTATCTGCCCGGCATGGCGCCCGGGACGGGGTCGACGACGCGCCAGACCTTGTAAGTCTTGCCGTCGGAGCCGACCTCACTCTCAGTGAGCAGGGCGGGGTCGGCCTTGATGGTCGGCAGGTTCTCGGCCTTGCGGCTGACCACCGTGCTGACATTGTTGAGCAGCAGCAGGATCGAGCCGATGACCACCGCCGAGGTGAGCGAGCCCACCAAGATCGCCACCTGCTGGGCCTTGGGCGTGGCGCCCACGAGATAGCCCGTCTTCAGGTCTTGAGACGTGGTGCCGCCGTTGGACGCCGCGACGCAGACGATCCCGGCGATCGAGAGCGCGGCCACGCGGTACTCGGGGCCGACCCATCCCATCAGCACGAAGACCAGGCAGGTCAGCAGCAAGGTGGCCACCGTCATCCCCGAGATGGGGTTGGACGACGAGCCGATCTCGCCGGTGAGCCTCGATGAGACCGTCACGAACAGGAATCCGAAGACTGCGATGAGCGCCGCCCCCGCGATCCGCCCCGTGGTGCCGATCTGCGAGGGGAATAAATTGGTTAGCGAGATGGTGGCGACCAGGCCGACCGCGCCCAGGCCGACCAGCCAGAGAGGCAGGTCGCTGTCGGTCCGGCGCGACGAGACGGGCCCGCTGCCCGACCGCCTCATGTCCCCCACCCCCGACCGGATCGACGACAGGATCAGGGGCAATGCCTGGAGCAGGCTGATGATCCCGCCCGCGGCGACCGCCCCCGCGCCGATATAGAGGATATAGGCGTTGCGGATCTCCTCCGGCGCCATCTCGGCAATCTTCTTGGTGCTTTCCGGGAAGACCGGCGTGGCCACCCCCGCGCCGAAGAAGGAAATGGCCGGGGTCAGCACCAGATACGCCAGCACGCCGCCCGACACCATCACCGCGGCGATCCGGTGGCCGATGATGTAGCCGACGCCGAGCAGGACCGGCGAGACGTCGCAGGCAACCACTGCATTCTTCAACCTGGGCACCACCCACTTGGGTGTGAGCGCCCAGACCTTCAAGCTATCCATCAAAACCTGGTAGACGAACGCCATGCCGAAGCCGGTGAAGACCGTCCGGGCGCTGGAGCCCCCCTGCTCGCCCACGATGAGAACCTTGGCGCAGGCCGTCCCCTCGGGGTACTTCAGCTCGCCGTGCTGCTTGACGATGAACGCACGCCGCAGCGGGATCATCATCAGGATGCCGAGCAGGCCGCCCAGGGCCGCGACGAGCGTGACCTGCACGGCCTGCATGTCGTAGCCCAGGATCATCAGCGCGGGCATCGTCACGCCGACGCCGAAGGCGATCGACTCGCCGGCCGACCCGGCGGTCTGGACGATGTTGTTCTCCAGGATCGTCGCCTTCGTCCGCCGCAACACCCGGAACAGGGTGATCGACAGCACTGCCACCGGGATCGACGCCGAGACCGTCAGCCCCACCCGCAGGACGAGGTACAAGGACGAGGCGCCGAAGATGATGCCCAGCAGCGAGCCGAGCAGCAGGGCCGACCAGGTCAGCTCGGCCTGGACCTCGGAGTCGGGCACATAGGGGCGGAACGAACCCTGGGCGAACTCGTCGCCCCGGTCGTCGGCGACGTCGAGGCCGGGGGGCGTGGCGACCGACATGGTTGCGGCTCCTGGGAGGGACTGGATCAAGGTCGCCGACGGGCGAATCAGATGATGGGACAGCAGGAGAGATCGTCCCCCGAGGCGGACCGCCAACGATAACCCGCCGCGCGGCCGCCGCAAAGCCCCCGGACCGCTCGCTTGACTCGCGACATTCGCCGCGTTCTGATGAGGTTCATCTTTCCTTGAATTTGAAGCGAGGCCGCCAACAGACGGAGTGAGCGCCATGGGCCCGATGGGACGCCGCAGGTTCCTCCAAGATTCCGCCGCCCTGACGGCGACCCTGGCCGCATTCGAGGCCGGCTCCCACGCCGTCCAGGCCGCCGAGCCCGCCGACGAGTCCAAGAAAGCGGGCCCCAACGACCAGATCCGCGTCGCCGTCATCGGCGTCCGGGGTCGCGGGATGGAGCACGTCTCCAGCTACCTGAAAGACAAGCGGGCCCGGATCACCACCATCTGCGACGCCGACGAGGCCGTGATCGGCAAGGCCAACACCCTCATCTCGGCCGCCTACGGCTCCGCGCCCAAGTTCGAGCAGGACCTGCGCAAGGTCCTCGACGACAAGAATATCGACGTCGTCTCAATCGCCACGCCCAACCACTGGCATGCCCTGGCCACCATCTGGGCCTGCCAGGCCGGCAAGGACGTCTACGTCGAGAAGCCGGTCAGCCACAATGTTAGCGAAGGCCGGAAGATGGTCGACGCCGCCCGCAAGTACAACCGGGTCGTCCAGGCCGGCACCCAGTGTCGCAGCAGCACCGGCATCCAGGATGCCATCGAGTTCCTGCGCTCCGGCAAGCTGGGCAAGGTGTACATGGCCAAGGGGCTCTGCTACAAGCCCCGTGGGTCGATCGGCATCAAGCCCGATGGCCCGGTTCCCGCCGGCCTGAACTACGACCTCTGGACCGGCCCGGCCGAGATGAAGCCGTTCAACGCCAACAAGCTGCACTACAACTGGCACTGGATCTGGAACACCGGCAACGGCGACCTGGGCAACCAGGGGATCCACCAGATGGACCTCGCCCGCTGGGGCCTGGGCAAGAATGAGTTCCCCAAGACCGTCCAGTCAAGCGGCGGCCGGTTCGGCTACAAGGACGACGGCGAGACGCCCAACACCCAGACCGTCGCCTTCGAGTTCGACGACGCCCTGCTCCAGTTCGAGGTCCGCGGCCTGCCCACCAACGACGAGATGAAGGTCCGCATCGGCGACCTCTTCTACGGCACCGAGGGTGTGCTGGCCATCACCAGCTACAACACCTGGCAGGCCTACCTGGGCAAGGACCTGGAACCCCAGGCCGGCACCACCGGCGGCGGCAACCACTTCGGCAACTTCCTGGACAGCGTCCAGTCTCGCGACATCAAGACGCTCAACGGCGACATCGAGGAAGGCCACCTCTCGAGCGCCTATTGCCACCTGGGCAACATCGCCTACCGCCTCGGCCGCAAGCTGACGATCAACCCCTCGACCGAGTCGTTCGTGAATGACTCCGAGGCCGACGGCTGGCTGACCCGGCAGTATCGGGCCCCCTTCATCGTGCCCGACAAGGTCTGAGCAACCCGCAACGCATCGAGGCCGGCCCCCCACCGCCGGGGGCCGGCCCCCTCCTTCCCTCCCCGCTTGTCTCCCCGACCATTCCGAACGGCCCGTGCAACGGAGGGATCTCCCCCATGATCCGGCTCGACGCCAACTCGTCGGTGCGTTTCTGCGACGGATCGACGCGCAGGGACTTCCTCCACGCCGGCTCCCTGGCCATGCTCGGCGCGGGCCTCGGCCTGCCTGCGGCCCGCGCCCTGGCGGCGGGCGGCCTGGCCTCGAAAGACGCCGACGTCAACTGCATTATGCTGTTCCTGGTCGGCGGCCCCTCGCAGCTCGACACCTGGGACCCCAAGCCCGACTCGCCCGACGAGATCCGTGGCCCCTTCCGGCCGATCGACACCGCCGTGCCGGGCATCCAGATTGCCGAGATCTTCCCCAAGCTCGCCCAGCAGATGGACAAGGTCTCCATCGTCCGGTCGGTCTACCACCAGGCGACCGCCGTGCACGACACGGGCCACCAGATGATGCAGACCGGCCGGCTCTTCACCGGCGGCATCGAGCACCCCCACGTCGGCTGCGTGCTCTCGAAGGTGAAGGGCCCACGCGGCGAGGCCCCCGCGCACGTGCTGCTCCCCCGCCCTATCGGCGCCACCGGCGGCAACATGCCGCACGGCCAGAACGCGGGCTACCTGGGCAAGAACTTCGACCCGTTCGTGCTCAACGCCGACCCCAGGGCCAAAGGGTTCAAGGTCCCCGACCTGCTCCCCCCCGACTATGTGACGGCCGCACGCGAGAGCCGCCGCAAGACCTTGCGCCAGGTGGTCGACGGCGCCGTCGCCTCGTTCGAGTCGTCGCCCGACGCCCGCCTGATGGACGCCAACTTCGACCAGGCCTATCGCCTGATGTCCAGCCGCACCGCCCGCGAAGCCTTCGCCCTGGAGAGCGAGCCCGACGCCACCCGCGACCGCTACGGCCGCTCCCGCTTCGGCCAGAGTTGCCTGCTCGCCCGACGGCTGGTCGAGCGCGGGGTCCGGTTCGTGACCGTGAACATGTTCGAGACCGTGTTCAATGAGATCACCTGGGACATCCACGGATCGGCCCCGTTCAGCCCCATCGAGTGCTACCAGAACGAGGTCGGCCCCAACTTCGACACCGCCTACTCGGCCCTGATCTCCGACCTCTCCGCCCGCGGCCTGCTGGACAACACGATGGTCCTCGCCTTCGGCGAGTTCGGCCGGACCCCCAAGATCAATCCCGCAGGCGGCCGGGACCACCACCCCGGCTGCTGGTCGGCCCTCTTCGCCGGCGGCCCGATCCAGGGAGGCCGAGTCGTGGGAGCCTCCGACGAGACCGGCTACGCCCCCGCCGACCGCCCCGTCACCACCGGCGAGATCGCCGCCACCGTCCTCGAAGGCCTGGGCATTCCCCTCGAAACCGAGCTGCCCGGCCCCCAGGGCCGCCCGCTCAGGGTCGTCGATCACGGCGTCGAGCCGATCCGCGAATTGTTCTGAATCTCCGCGACTCGACCCGAGCGTGCCCGCCCCCGAAGCCCACCGAGGCCGTCCCCATGAAGCTGCATCCGGCACGAGTCGCGCTCGCCCTCCTTCTCACCGTCGCCACGCAAGCCGCGGCAGATGACCTGCACCTGCTGCCGTCGTCCGCCCGGTTGGTCGGGCCGAATGCGTCGCAGCGGTTCCTGCCCGAGCTTCGCCGCGGCGAAGCCTGGGTGGGCGAGTCGCAGACCTCGGCGAAGTTCGTGAGCGACAACCCGGCCGTCGCCGAGGTCTCGGCTGATGGGACGGTCATTCCCAGGTCGGACGGCACGGCGACGATCAGGGCTGAGGTTGACGGCAAGACCGCCACGGCCGTCGTGTCGGTCGAAGGCTCGGGCATTGATCGGCCGTTCGGGTTCCGCAATGACGTGCTGCCGGTGCTGTCGAAAGTCGGGTGCAACTCGGGCGCCTGCCACGGCGCGGCGGCGGGCAAGAGCGGGCTCCGGCTGACCCTTCGCGGGTATGGGGCCGAGGTCGATTACGACGTGCTGACTCGCCAGTCCATCGGCCGCAGGGTGAACAAGACGGCCCCCGGCGAGAGCCTGATGCTGCTCAAGCCCACCGGCGCGATCGAGCACGGCGGCGGCGCCCTGTTCGGCGTGAATTCGCCCGAATACCGCATCCTCTCCGGCTGGATTGCGGCCGGCACGCCGCCGCCCGCAATCGGCGATGCCAGGCCCATTGCCCTGATGACGTATCCCGATGCGGCGATCCTCAAGCGTGGGCAAGCCCAGCGCATCCTGGTGCAGGCCAGGTTTTCCGACGGCCGGGTCGAAGACGTGACACGTTGGGCCAGGTTCAGCGGGGCCGATGACTCGGTCGCGAAGGTCGACGAGTCGGGCCGTGTTACCGTCGAGGGGTCCGGCGAAGCCCCCGTCAACGTCTGGTACTCCAGCCTCGTCGGCCGGTCGACCATCACCGTCCCGGCCGCCGAGCCGCCCCCCGCCCAGGTCTTCGACGACGCCCCCAGGCGCAACTTCATCGACGATGCAAACCTCGCCAAGTTGAGGGCCCTGGGCATTCCCCCCTCGCCCGACTCCGACGACGCGACCTTCCTGCGCCGGGCCTACCTGGACGCCACCGGCACCCTGCCCCGGGCTGATGCCGTCGCCGCCTTCCTCGACGACGCCGACCCCGCCAAGCGTTCGAAGCTGGTCGACCGGCTGCTTGAGAGCCCCGAATATGTCGATTACTGGTCGTACAAGTGGTCGGACCTGCTCCTGATCTCGTCGAAGAACCTGCCCGCCCAGGCGATGTGGTCGTTCTACCGGTTCGTCCGCAAGGCGGTAGCCGACAACACGCCGTGGGATGAGTTCGCACGGCGGGTCATCACGGCCAGGGGGAGCACGCTGGCCGACGGGGCGGGCAACTATTTCGTGCTGCACCGCGACCCGATCGACCTGACCGAGAACGCCAGCATGGCCTTCCTCGGACTCTCGCTGACCTGCGCCCGCTGCCACAACCACCCGATGGAGAAGTGGACGCAGGACCAATATTACGGGATGGCCAACCTGTTCTCGCGCGTCCGCCTGAAGGACGGCAAGGGGGCCGGCGACGTCGTGGTGACGGCCGCCTCCGAGGGGGACATCCGCCACCCCCGCACCGGCGGCGTCATGGCCCCGCAGCCGTTGGACGACACGGCGCTGGACGTGAACGGCCGCGACGATCGCCGCGAGGCGTTCGCCGACTGGCTGGCCAAGCCCGAGAACCCCTACTTCGCCCGCGCCATCGTCAACCGGATTTGGCGCAACTTCTTCGGCCGGGGGCTCGTCGATCCCGAGGACGACCTGCGGGCCACCAACCCCGCCAGCGACGAACTGCTGATGAAGCAACTCGTCGACGACTTCCTCGCCCACAAGTACGACACCAAGCACCTGGCTCGCACCATCATGAACTCGGCCGCCTATGCGAGGTCGAGCGTCCCCCTGCCCGGCAACGCGGGCGACGTCAAGTTCCTCAGCCACTTCACCCCCCGTCGGCTGCCGGCCGAGGTCCTGCTCGACGCCGTCGCCGATGTGGCCGGGGTCCCCACGCCGTTCGCCGGCTACCCGGCCGGCTACCGGAGCCTGCAACTGCCCGACTCCAGGGTGGAGAGCACCTTCCTGGGCGCCTTCGGCCGCCCCGAACGCGTGAGCACCTGCTCGTGCGAGCGGTCTGCCGAACCCTCGATCGCCCAGGCCCTGCACCTGTCCAACGGCAGCACCATCAACGACAAGCTCCGGTCCGAGGACGGCGCGGTCGCCCTTGCCTTCCGCGACAAGCTTGACGACACAAGGATCATCGACCGCCTCTACCTCTCCGCCCTCTCACGCCGCCCCACCGACGCCGAGCGTACCGGCCTGATCGCTGTCCTCGCGGAGTCGGTCGCCGGGATCACCGATCCCGCGATGGCCGCCGCGAGCCGTCGCCAGGCGGTCGAGGACGTGTACTGGGCGATCCTGACGGGCAAAGAGTTCCTGTTCAATCACTGATCGAGATGTCCCAGCGCGTCGGAGCCTCCCGCCATGTTCGCCCTCCCCCTGATCGGCCTGATCGCGCTGGCCCAGGCGCCCACGGATGCCCCGTCCTTCCGCAAGGACGTCGCGCCGATCCTGGTGGCGCGTTGCCTCGGTTGCCACAACGACAAGAAGGCGGGTGGCAAGCTGAACATGGCCACCTTCGCCCTGCTGAAGAAGGGGGGCGAGGCGGGCGAATCCATCGTCGCGGGAGACCCCGAGTCGAGTGGCCTGATCGAATCCATCCAGGCCGACGCCGAGCCGCGGATGCCCCTGAAGGAAGACGCCCTCGGCGAGCATGAGATCGAGACGCTCGAACGATGGGTCAAGGCGGGCGCGAAGTTTGATGGGGCATCCGAAGAGACGACGACGCTCTCCTCGCTGGTCGACCCGCTCGCCGGCGCCCCCAAGGTCGCGCTGAAGGCGAAGGTCGCCGACGCGGTGACGGCCCTGGCCCACAGCCCCGACGGCAAGACCCTGGCCGCGGGCGTGGGCCGGGAGGTCCTGCTCCATGGATCGGACGGCAAGCCCTTCGCGACGCTGGCCGGTCACCCCGGTTCGATCACGTCGCTCCTGTTCACGTCCGACGGCACCAGGCTGATCGCCGCCGGCGGACGACCCGGCCAGTTCGGCTCGGTGGTCGTCTGGGACGTCGCCTCGAAAGCGAAGATCCACGACCTGCGAGGGCACGCGGACGAAATCCTGGGGGCCGACCTCGCCCCCGACGGCAAGACGCTGGCGACCGCAGGCTATGATCGGCTCGTCATGATCTGGGACCTGGAACGAGGCTCGGTGGTTCGGACCCTGAAAGAGCACACCGACGCCGTGCATGGCGTCGGGTTCTCGCCCGATGGTTCGCGGCTCGCCTCGGCGTCGGCGGACCGGACGATCAAGGTCTGGGAGGTGGCAACCGGTGTGAAGTTGGCCACGCTCTCGGACGCCGTCGCCGAGCAATATGCCGTCGTGTTCGGGCCGAAGGGGGAGACGATCGCGGGCGCCGGGGTCGACCGCTCGATCCGGGTCTGGGATGCCAAGGGCAAGGGCATGCCCCTGCTGCGCTCGGTATTCGCCCACGACGCGGCCGTGACGCGGCTGGTTGTCTCGCGCGACGGGCTGACCCTGTTCTCGGCGTCGGAGGACCGATCGATCAAGACCTGGGAGCTTGCCACCCTGTCGCCCAGAATTCGCCTGGGAAGCCAGTCGGACTGGCCGCTCTCGATGGCCATCTCGGCCGACGGCAAGGTGCTGGCGGTCGGCCGATACGACGGCTCGCTCGACCGTGTCGACGCCGCGACCGGCAAGGTCGAGGCGACGCTTCGATCGGTCGGGGGTGCGCCGATCGCGGCCACGAAGCCTGAGTTGTCGCGGAATGCGTCGTTGAATCCGCCCGCCCCGCGCGGCGGTGTCCGGGGCACGAAGGTTCGGGTGACCCTGACGGGGAACGGCGTGGGACGTGCCACGTCCCTGATCTTCGCCGAGCCCGGATTGGGCGGCCTGATCGTTCCGGAGGAGAAGCCGGCGCCCGACCGATTGACGGTCGACCTGGACCTTGCGTCCGACGCACGCGTGGGCGTGCATCAAATCGGCGTGCAGACGCCGCTGGGGATCCCCGGATTCCGCCCATTCGCGGTCTCGGCCGCGCCCGAGGTGCCCGAGAAGGACGAGCCGCCCGCGGCCAAGCTGCCCGCGACCCTGGTCGGCACGATCGACAAGCCCGGGGACGTGGATGCCTTCACCATCCAGGGCGAGGCGGGTAAGGTGATCGTCTTCGAAACGGTCGCGAGGTCGATCGGATCGCCGCTGGATGCGACGTTGAGGCTGGTCGACGATCGGGGGCACACGCTGACCGAGGTCGACTCATCGGGCGGCGACGCGGTGCTGTCGTACACGCCGACGAAGGGCGAAGTGCTACGGCTGGAGGTCGGGGACGCGACGCTCGCCGGGGGCGGGGACAGGATCTATCGGATCAACGCCGGGGCGATCCCCACGCTGGTCGAGGCGTTCCCGCTGGGAGTCGCGCCTGGGACGACCTTGACCGTGCAGCGACGCGGGTCGAACCTCGACTCCGAGGTCGCCACGGTGCAGGCCCCCGCCGAGGCCGCGCCGGGGACGATGCTGGGCGTGCCGTCCGGTTCCGCGATCCCGCTGGCTGGCCGCGGCCGGCTGGTAGTTGTGGCCGAGGGGACGCAGGTCGAAGAGGCCGAACCGAATGACAGCCCCGCCGCGGCCAGTGCGGTCGGGACGCCCGGAGGTGCCTCGGGACGCATCGGCCGGGCCGGGGATGTGGATCATTTCCGGTTCCGCGCCAGGAAGGGGGAGCGGCTGATCGTGGAGGTGTATGCAGGCCGCCTGGGCACGCCGCTCGACCCTGTTCTGGAGATTCTGGACGCCGCCGGCAAGCCGGTGCCCCGCGCCGTGGTCCGCCCCGTGGCCGAGACCGCCGTGGCGTTCCGTGATCACACTTCCAGCAACCCACGCATCCGCCTGACGCAGTGGACCGAGCTGGCGCAGGACGACCTGCTGCTCGTCGGCCGAGACCTGATGCGTATCGAGGCCCTGCCCAAGGGGCCCGACGACGATGCCCTGCTGAGGAACGCCCAGGGGTTGCGGCTGGGGTTCCTGGAGACGACGCCCGAGCAGCATCCGATGGCCCAGCCGGTGTACAAGGTCGAGCTGCACCCGCCCGGGACCAGCTTCCCGCCGGGCGGAACGCCGGCCATGACCCTGGCCTATCGCAACGACGACGGCGGCCCTGGTTTCGGCGGCGACAGCCGCTTGACGTTCGACGCCCCGGCCGACGGCGAGTACATCGCGCGGGTCGAGGACGTGCGGGGCGAGGGGGGCCAACCCTACGCGTATCACCTCGTGGTGCGTCGGCCCAGGCCCGATTTCCGGGTCAACCTCTCCCTCGAAGACATCAACGTGCCGCGCGGTGGGACGGCGTTGCTGACGGCGAGCCTAGATCGGCTCGACGGGTACGACGGGGCGGTGGACGTGACACTTGAGGGATTGCCCTCGGGCATCCGTGCGTCCTCGGCACGAATCGAGGAAGGTGCGAGCTCGGCCGAGCTGCTGGTGATGGCGGACGCCGATGCGCCCGCGTATTCGCCGCCGACCTGGAGGGCGGTCGCCTCGGGTCCCAACCCCGACGGGGGGACCGGCGAGGCGATCCGACACGAGATCGACCCGGGCGGGCCGGCCCGCGGCAGGATCACCGTGACCGGGGCCCCCAACCTGGCAATCGCGGCGAGACCCGAAGGTGTGACGATCCGGCCGGGCGAGCAGGCCATGCTGACCCTGGCCGTGGCCCGCGGCCCTGCCTACGCGGGGCGGGTGCCCATCGACGTGCGGAACTTGCCGCACGGGGTCAGGGTCATGAATATCGGACTGAACGGCGTGCTGGTCACCGAGACGCAGGTCGAGCGGTCGATCACGCTTTATGCCGAGCCCTGGGTGAAGGCGACGGAGCGACCTTTCTACGCGGTGGGCCGGGCGGAGTCGGCGGGGACCGAGCACAGCTCCCCGCCGATCACGCTGACGGTGCTGCCGCCCGGCCACAAGGCCCCTTGATTCGAGGGAAAGGGGGCTGGCTCCGCAGCGAAGCGCGGGTGCCCGTCCCCTTTCCCTGCGTCATTCGAGCGAGAACCACCTTACGGGGCGAGTTGGTCCAGCTCATCGCCGATGGCCTTCATCAACGGCGTGAGGGTCTGCTCGCTGAAGTCGAACTTGATGCCGGCGGCCTCGAACAGCTCGGGCAGGGGCTTGGAGCCGCCCAGGGCGAGCCCCCGGCGATAGTCGGCCACCGCGGCCTTGGGGTCGGCCCGGTGCTTGAGCCAGACTTGCAGGGCGCCCAGCTGCGCGATTCCGTATTCGATGTAATAGAACGGATACAGGAAGATGTGCAACTGGCGATGCCACGACGCCTCGCGGGCCTCGTCGTAGTCGGTCCAGTCGACGTTGCCGCCGAAGCGGTCGAGCTGAGCGGCCCAGGCCTCGCGGCGCTCGACCCGGTCGTGCCCCTTGACGCTGTAGATCCAGTGCTGGAAGGCGTCGACCGCGGCGATCCAGGGGAGGATCGTGACGATCCCTTCGAGGAGCTGGCGATAAGACCGGCCGGCGTCGGCCTCGTCGTAGAACATCCCCAGGTCGCGGGCGCCGAGGAGCTCCATCGACATGGAGGCGACCTCGCAGAACTCGATGGGGCTCTCGCGGTAGGCGGCCAGCGGCTCGCCCCGGCTGGCCAGGGCGTGGAAGGCGTGGCCCCCCTCGTGCAGCAGGGTCCGGACGTCGCCGTCGAGGCCCACGGCGTTCATGAAGATGAACGGCAGCCGGTCGTCTTCCAGGGTCGTTTGATAGCCGCCCGGGGCCTTCCCCTTGCGATTGGCAAGGTCAAGCAAGCCATTGGCCCGCAGGTAGCCGAACTGGGCGCCAAGCTCTGGGTCGACGGCCGAGAAGATCGCCTCGGAGCCTTCGGCCAGCTTCTCCACGTCGGTGAACGGGCGGAGCGGCGGGCGGCCGAGCGGGTCGACGGACAGGTCCCAGGGCTGGAGGCGGTCGACGCCCAGGGAGGCCTTGCGTTCCTCTTGCAGGCGGGTCACCAGCGGCATCACGAGCCGGGCGATGGCGTCCTGGAACCGCTCGGCGTCGTCGACGCCGTAGTCGAACCGCTCGCGAAGCTTGTAGGCGTAGTCCACATAGTTGTCGAAGCCGGCCTCGGTGGCGACCTCGGCCCGCAGGGCGATCATCTTGTCGAAGAGGTCATCCAGGGCCTCGCGGTCCTTGAGGCGGCGGTTGGCGACCAGCTCCCAGGCCTCCTGCCGGGTGGTGCGGTCGGTCTCCTCGTAGAGCGGGGCCATCTGGGCCGGGGTGCGCTCCTCGCCGCGGAACTGCACGGTCATGGAGCCGATGAGCTTCTGGTACTGCTGCTCGAGTTCCGCGAGCTGGGTCTCGCGGGCGACGTTGGCCTCGCGGTAGAGCGCCCGTCGGTTCTCCTGGGCGCGGTCGAAGACCTTGTAGCGGTCGGCGGGAAGCTGGGCGCGGAAGGGGCTGTCGAGGTACTTGCCGCGGAGCTGGTTCTGGAGCGGCTTGAGCTTGGGCTCGATCTCGCGGACGAACTCCAGGTGAGCGGCCTCGCGGGCGGGGTCGTCGGTCTGGCAGGTCATGGCGATGTACCGCTTGACCCCCACCTGCCCCACCGCGCCGTTGAGCTCGCCCAGGGCCGTCAGCCAGCTGGTCAGGTCGTCGACCGAGGCGATCGGCCAGTCGACGAGCTTGCGGTACCAGGGCTCGATGGCCCCCCAGGTCGTCAGCTCGACCTCGGCCGGCAGCCAGGTGTGGGGGAACGTCTCGGGCTGGTAGGCGGTCGCAGACATGGGCATCACCTGGGACGTGTCGGGGTGCGGGACCACGGACAAAGCATAGCAGGGGCGGGCGGACGCGTTCAACCTGGCGTGCGAGCCGGGCGTTGATCTCGTGCAGACATCCGCCCGGCTCGCACGGCCCGGCTCAGGCGCCGCCCCCCTGGGCCAGTTGCTTCAGCAGGGCGATGGCGGCCTCGGCCCAGCGGTGGCCGGTGCGGGGCTCGAACCGGGCCGAGAGGTAGCCCGACTCATAGCCCCCCTCCTTGTAGGCATCGGCGTGGGGGATGTAGCCGAGCAGGCCGTTAGTCAGGTTGATGAGCCGGGTGGGCTCGAAGGGGGAATCGTGCTGAATCTGCCGGGCCAGCTCGACGAAGACCTCGCCCGGCATGGCCGCCAGGCCCACCGGCCCGATCCTCGCCACCGAGATCTCGGCGTTCTGCTCGCGCTCGGCGGTGCGGCCCAGGACCTTGGCCGAGGCGGCGTGGAAGCCGTTGAACGGCATCGCCTTGCCCGGCTCCTCCTTCAGCACGCGTTCGGCTTCCTTCACGTCGGCCTCGGGCACGGTGCGCAGGCGGCTGGGGACAGTGCGCGAGGCGAATGCCAGGCGGTCGACCTCGATGGGTTTGGCCTTGGCCCAGGCCGCGACGGTCGCCTCGCCGAGCGCCTTGCCAATCCGGGTCGCCTCGGCGGGGCCCCCCAGCTGCTTCGGGTCATGCACATTGATGTGATTGATGTTACCGCAGGCGGCGTTCAGAAAGACCAGGTTCCAATCGGCCCCCAGTCCCTCCCGCACGGCATTGGCCATGTGCGCCGGGTAGTCGGCCGAATAGCCGGTGCCGCTGACGGTGTCGGGGTGCAGGCCGAAGATGGCCAGCAGCGTGCGGCTCTCGGGGAAGCCGAGGAGCGTGAGGGTGGGGTCGGCGTGGCCGGCCGGGCCGACGACTTCGGGATTATTCCGTCCCGGGTTGGTGCGGACGGTGCCGTCCTTCACGGTAAACCGGCGGTAGAAGGCGAGCCCTTCGACGCTCGTCTCGGCGAGCTTCGCGGGGCCGGGCTTCGCGGCCTTGACGGCGGCCTCGACGGCGTCGGCCACGCGGTCGGGGAACTGGGCCAGCCAGCCGGCGTCGGCCTCGCCGATGCGCATGCTCTTGCCGAGGATCGCCTCTGTGTCCGATGTGAACCTGCGCGGGATCATGGTGCCGGTGTGGGTGTGCGTGGCATGGATCCAGACGTGGGCGGCCGGGATCCCCGTGCGCTTCGACACCGCCGCGCGGCAGGCGTCGGCCTCGGGTGCCTCAAGGCCGACGAGGTCGACCGAGACGAAGGCCCCCCGCACCGACCCGAGTTGCAGGTAGAGCACCTTGGCCATCAAGGGGTCGAGCGTGGCCGTGGCCTTCCGGTCGGCGAAATAGCCCGGCATCGAGGCGCCCAGAGGGGCTTCGAGGCTGTGCTCACCGAAGCCTGCCGCCAGCATATCCTTGCTAAATCCATGGTTTCTCAAGGGCGAGGGTCCTCGGTCTGGGGGGTGTCTGCCGGGTTGGAAACCTCGATGAGGTTGCCGTCCGGGTCGCGGAAGTAGACGGACAGGATCGGCCCCGTGGCCCCGGTTCGCGGGACGGGGCCTTCGACGACCGGCACGTCGCACGCGCGGAGGTGCTCGATGACGCGATCGATCGGGGTGGATGAGAGGAAGCAGAGGTCGGCCGAACCCGGCGTGGGGGCCTGCGCCTTGGGCTCGAACTCGTGGCCTCGCTGGTGCAGATTGATCTTCTGGATCCCGTAAGCGAGGGCCGTCCGACCGTCGAAGCGAACCTCCCGCATGCCCAGCACGCGGGTGTAGAATGCGCACGTCGCGGGCAGGTCGCGGACCGTCAGCACGAGATGGTCGAGGCGATCGACGTTCATCCACGGCCTCCGATCACGGAGATTTTAACCGGAGTGAATCGACGATGCGAACGCGAGGACTGCTCGCCCTGGCGCTGCTGACGCTGGCCCCGGCCGCCTCGATGGCGATGGACCGGATCGAGGTCTCGGGCGACAAGCGTGGGTTCGTGAGGGTGCCGTCGGGGGAATCGTTCGTACCCTGGGGATTCAACTATGATCGCGACTCGAAAAGCCGGCTGATCGAGGATTACTGGGACGCGGAGTGGGACACGGTCGAGGCCGACTTCCGCGAGATGAAGGATCTTGGCGCGAACGTCGTCCGGGTCCACCTGCAATTCGGCCGGTTCCTGCCCGAGCCCGGCAAGCCCGACGCGGCCAATCTCGACCGGCTGGCCAGGCTGCTGATAGTGGCCGAGCGGCTGGGCCTGTACCTCGACCTGACCGGGCTGGGATGCTACCACATGGCCGACGTGCCGGCCTGGTACGACGCGCTCGACGAGGCGGGCCGCTGGTCGGCCCAGGCCGAGTTCTGGGGGGCCGTGGCCAAGGTCTGCGCCGGCAGCCCGGCAGTGTTCTGTTATGACTTGATGAATGAGCCGGTGGTGCCCGGGGGCAAGCGGGCGGCCGGCGACTGGCTGGGGCCGGCGTTCGCGGGCAAGCACTTCGTCCAGGTCATCACGCTCGACCAGGCGGGCAGGCCCAGGCCCGAGATCGCCCGACTCTGGATCGGGGCGATGGCCGATGCGATCCGCAAGCACGACAAACGCGCCCTGGTCACGCTGGGGATGGTCGATTGGAGCCTGGACCGGCCAGGGCTGCAATCGGGCTTCGACGTCGACAAGGTCGCCGTCCGGCTAGACTTCGTCTGCGTCCACCTCTACCCCGAGGCGGGGAAGCTGGCCGAGAACCTGAAGACCCTCGAAGCCTTTGCCGTGGGCAAGCCCGTGGTCATCGAGGAGACCTTCCCGATGAAGTGCTCTGGCGCTGAGTTCCGCGCGTTCCTGGAGGCCTCGAAGGCGACCGCGGCCGGCTGGGTGGGCTTCTACTGGGGGGAGACCCCCGAGGAGCTTGCCAAGAAGCCGGATATCGGGTCGGCGATGACGCGGGGATGGCTGGAGACCTTCCGCGCCGGGCCGCCTTCGAAGTAATCCTCTCATTCATCCACGACTCGTTACTTGGTTTCGACGGTGATGGCCAGGACGACCGGCGCGGTGTCGTCGGGCCCCTTGATCAGCTCGATATGGTCGAGCGGCTCGGAGCGGCCGGGGACGATCGACAGGGTGCGCACCTGCTGGCTCCGGGCGTTCAGGGCGAATTTGGAGCCCGGGACGTCGACCCGGCGGATGTAGTCGGCCAGGTGGACGCCGTTGAGAAGCGGGTGGTCCTCGGCCTTGCCATCGGCGTAGTGCAACCGGACGATCATCGAGACGGTGTGCGGGGCGTCGGGCCCGCCTGCTCCCCAGCCGCTGACGGCCCCCAGCAGGTGCAGGGCCCTGGCGGGCGTCCGGCAGGCGAGGGACACCGAGCGCGGCATCGTCGGCGGGATCGTCCCCTGGGGGCCGTACAGGAGGACCACGTTCGGGACCCGATCGCCCATCGGATCGACCAGGGCGAATGGGACGCCGTCGACCACCTTGGGGGACCAGTCGGCGAAGATCAGGCGCTCGACGGGGCTGGCCTTGTCGTAGAACATGCCTTGCGTGCTGACGGCGGTGGCCGCCTTGCGGAGGTCGAGCGGGACGTATTTGCCGCGGCCGGTGAGGAATTCCAGGAGATCGGCCAGGGCCTCGGGGGTGACCTGCTTCTCGAACCCCTCGGGCATGATCGACTTCTTGGAGGCCGCGAGGGCGTCGATGTCCGCCCTGAGGACGACGGCGTTCTTACCCTCGGCGTCGATCAGCTCGACGGCGGCCTTGGATTCGCCCGCCAGCAGGCCGTTGAGGACGCGACCGTCCTTGGTGGCGACGCTGTACTGGATGAAGTTGCCCTCGACGCTCCGGCTGGGGTCGAGGATGTGGATGAGCAACTCTTCCTTGGGATGGACCGCCATGCCGGTGAGGTCGGGGCCGACCTTGCCCCCCTCGCCCGCGTGGGTGTGGCACTTGGCACAGTGCTGTTTGAACACGTCCTTGCCCTTGCCCGCGTTCCCCGCCTTGAGGACGAGCGGGCCGAGGGCGTCGATGACCTTCTGACGGTCGGGGTCGGGCAGGCCGCCGCCGTCGGCCAGCAGCGTGCGGGCGCGTTCGGCCAGCGTGCGGTCGGGGTGAGAGGCCAGGGCCTGACGCTGGTCGAGGGCCAGGCGAGAGGCGGGGATGTCGCCGCGCGCGATGGCGTCTAGCAGCGGGCCGGTCCAGTCGGCACGCCCGAGCAGGGCCCGAAGCGTCGGGGGAACGGCCGCCGGGGTGAGCGTGCCCAGGCGGCCGGCGAGCGCGACGCCCACGGCAGGCGAGTCGGCCTTTGCCAGGGCCTCGACGAGCCCCGCGGCCAGCTCGGGCGAGGTGCCCGGAGTGACCAGGTCGAGGATCGCGGTCGCGGCCCCGGCGTCGGCGGGGCTCAGCTCGATGAGCTGCCGGGCCGCCGCCAGGCGTGCGGCGTCGGGCCGGGCCTCGTCGCGGACGGTGGCGAGCAATCCATCGGCGATCTCCTTGATAAATCGGTCGAGGGACTTCACCCCCCAGCGGCCGGAAATGGCGACGAGCGGGCCACGGGCCTCGGTGCCGAGGATCGGCAGGAGCTTGCCGAGGTCGGCCTCCGCCTTAGCGTCCAGAGCGATCGACCGGGTCTTGGGCCAGCCCGCGGC
This sequence comes from Isosphaeraceae bacterium EP7, assembly GCA_038400315.1. Lineage (NCBI taxonomy): Bacteria > Pseudomonadati > Planctomycetota > Planctomycetia > Isosphaerales > Isosphaeraceae > Kueselia > Kueselia aquadivae. The sequence goes on along the minus strand of CP151667.1, from coordinate 3,472,272 downwards.
CAGCCCCAGCGCGACGGCGTCGGCCAGTTTCGGGTTCGAGTTGGTGAGGGCCGCGAGCAGCCCGCCGATCTCCTTCGCGGTCGGCTCGCCACGGGCGACGTGCTCGGCGACGCGGCGAGCGACCTCCGGTAGCGGCGAGGCGGGATCGCGGTCGAAGCGATGGGCGGCCAGGGCATTCAGGAACGGGAGGTCGTGCGCGGCGGCCGCGGCAACCGAGGCGTCGGTCAGCCAGGGGTCGTTCGACATCCGTCCGTTCGCCAGGGCGTCGACGACCGCGTGCGCGGCGGCGTCCGACGAAGGGGCCTCGGCCAGCGCCAACAGGGCGGCGAGGCGGACCTGGGGGTCGGGGTCGGCGAGCAGGCCTGCGGCGACGATCCGATCCGCACTGGACTTGCCCTTCGCCAGGGCCAGGGCCGCGTTGCGTCGAACGCCCGCCGACGGATGGGCCAGGCAGCCCGAGGCGGCCTCGAGCGCCGCGCCCTCCAATGCGTTCAGGCCTTGCAGCGTCCAGAGGGCATGGATGGCGCCTGGGTTCAGGCCGACGGCGTCGACCGTGCGGTCTTCCAGCAACGCCACCAGTGCCGGCACCACGTCGGTCTTCCCGCGTTCCACCAGCAGCCTCTGGGCATGCTGGCGCCAGAACATGTTATCGCGGGCCAGGGCGGCGACGAGGCCCGGGCCGTCGGCGGGGTCGAGGGGCGCGGGCGTCACCGAAGGTTTTTTCTCGGAGATGACCCGGTAGACGCGGCCGTGGGTCTTGTCGCGGAGGGGTGTCTCGTAGGCGTTGCCCTTGCCGGTCTTGAAGCCCTGGGGCGTCGGGTTGTGCTGGACGATGTAGTTGTACCAGTCGATGACCCAGACGTTGCCGTCAGGCCCGACCTCGGCCGCGATGGGGGAGGACCACTCGTCGTCGCTGGCCAGCAGGTTCCAGGAGTTGTGCGAGGCGAAGTCGGCACCGCGCGTCTCGAGTGAGAATGTCGACACGAGATGACCCGTGGGCTCGGTGACGAAGGCGACCTTGTTCCAGTAGTGCGGGGGATAGGCCCTGGCGGTGTAGAGGGCGTGACCCGCGGCGGCCGTGAATCCGCCGTGCCAGTCCATCTGGCGGACGTTGGCGGTGGCGGGGAAGAAGCGGTTGTCGTCGGCGATGCTCTGCAAGACCCGGGGAGACCAGCCGCGGACAGCCTCGTAGAACCGGTTGGGGATCGGCAGGTAGACGCTCGGGCAATTGTTGGCGGTGGAACCGAAAAGCAGCCCCTCCTCGCTGAAGCCGACGCCCCACGAGTTGTTATTCGTGCTGCGCAGGAACTCGATCTCCGACCCGTCGGCCTTCAGGCGATAGAAGCCGGTGCGGAACTCCTGGTCCTCGCCGCCGACCTTCCCCTTGAACCCCGAGTAGCCGACCATGCCATAGATCCAGTTATCCAGGCCCGGCTTCAGGTTGCTGGGCCCCGCGTGGGTGTCGGCCGTGTTCCAGCCGCTGAAGAGGACGGTGCGGACGTCGGCCCGGTCGTCGCCGTCGGTGTCCTTGAGGAAGAGGGTCTCGGGGGGCTGGTGGACGACGATGCCGCCGTTGGCGAAGGTGAGACTTGTGGGGATGGACAGGCCGTCGGCGAAGACGGTGAACTTGTCGGCGCGGCCGTCGCCGTCGGTGTCCTCGCAGATCGAGATCCGGTCGCGGCCTTTGCCTTCGGGCTGCTTTTCATTGGGGTAGTCGAAGGTCTCGGCGACCCAGAGCCTACCTCGGTGGTCCCAGGCCAGGGCGACCGGCTTCTTGATCTGGGGCTCGGCGGCGAAGAGGCTCAGCGTGAAGCCTTCGGGCAGAGCGTAGTGGGCCATCGAACGTTCAGGGCTGAGCGGCTTCTGCATCCTGTTGGACGACTCGGCCTGGACGCCCCACTTGGCCCCGGCGACGTAGTTGGGGATCTTGTCGCCTGCCTGCTCGAACTCGAACGGCTCAAGGCCGGTCGCCACCCGAGGCCTGCCGTCGACGACGGGCCCCTTGCCCGAGGCCCAGCGGATGCCGCGCTCGACGAGGTCGTGAAAACCGGGGTGCTCCCAGGTCCGATGATCGTGGCCGTAGGCCGTGTAGAAGACGCGCCCTTTGCCCTGGGTGCGTGTCCAGGTCCAGGGCTCCTCGGCGTCTCCCTCGGCCCGAACTTGCAACACCTGTCGACCCTGGGCGTTGTGCTTGGCGTGGACGTAAGTCTCGTCCCAGGTGCGAAATGGCTCCAGGCCCTTCATGATGGGGTGGCCTGGGTCGACGACCTTGGTGTCGAACTCGCCGGTGCCGTGGCGGGCGAACTGGGCTCCGACGAGCTTGATGTAGGGGGCCGAGTTGAGGAAGCAGAACGAGGCGCAATGGAGCGGGACGAATCCGCCGCCCCCCTCGACGTACTCGACCAGGGCCGCCTCGGCCGCCGGGGTGATGGCCTCGATGTTGGCGTAGATCACCAGGGCGTCATACCTGGCGAGGTTGGCCGGGTTGAGGTCGGACAGGGCCTCGGTATAGGTCGCGTTGATGCCTCGCCCGGCGAGCACCGGGCCGAGCTGGGCGAACCGCCGGGCCGGGACGTGGTGCCCCTGGTCGCCCAGGAAGAGCACCGAAAGCCCGGGTGGAACCTCGGCGGCCGGGGCCGTTGTCGGGGCGAGTCCGCAGAGCATCATGCAGAGCAAAGTGCGAGGTGACACGGCGGACGCTCCTCGAGGATCGCCCCCGAACCCGGGCTCGCGAGGCTCCGTATGCCGGGGTTCCTGGGTGAAGTCGTATGGGATTCCCGATTCTACGCCAACGGTCCGGCCAAGTGGCAAGCCGAGGCCGGACAGCGAACCGCTTTGATCGAAGCGGCGAACATCGTCACCACAACCTGTTATTCACCAATAGCTTCGGCATGAATCGGCTTCATTACGGGCCGGAGTCATGGCTTCAGTCGGCGCACCGGGTCGCTTCGTCTGGCGATCTCGATGGGCTCGTTCCGTCGCCTGGAGACGGATTTCCACCAGCTTGGCAGAGAGGGGCGGAGCATGACGTGGTCTTTCGCCTGGGGTGAACGATGCAATCCCTCCGGGAAACAGGCCGAGAATCGGTGACTCTGAGAAAGCCATCAAAATGGGGGCTCCAGAGCGACCTTAAGACCTGGGTTAGCCCGCCGAAAGGCGCGAGTCGGCAAGCGTGGCAAAGGATGCGGGCTGGCGACGGAGGGGGCTGGCATTTGCCAATTTCTGAGGAATCGGTTGCCGATCTAAAATCGGCCCGACACTGAGTACGGCGGAGGACTTGCCGACGCCGTTCATGGGTCGATCTTGATCGATCGGGGCGGAGATGGCAGAGTGTGGCGGTGCGGGCCAGGGACGGCCCGAGGATGGTGGGCGTCGTGGAAGGCGAGGCCGGTCTTTGATTCACCGTATGGACCGCGAGGGATCGCGCGCCAGATGGGCGGTCGGCGGAATTTTCGCCCTGGTGTGCGCCAGCCTGACGGGCTGCGCCTCGATGCGAACCCGCGCCTCGGACGCCGACTTACGCCCCTGCACCGACGGCTATGCGGCCACGGCCGACGGCTGGATGCTGGGCGTCAGGCACTTCCGCCCGGCGGTGATCGACCCCAACAAGCGTCCCGTCGTGCTCTGCCACGGGCTTGGATTGAACGGCACGTTCTGGACGATCGCCGACAACGACTTGCCCAGCCAGCTCGTCGCGCGTGGCTACCAGGTGTTCGTCTTCGACACCCGAGGGGCCGGCGGCAGCTACCAGGTCGGGGCCCGCGGGAAGGTGAATACCCTGCTGCGGCAGACCCCCCTGAAGGAGATCGGCGAGGGGGAATGGTCGATGGACGACCTCGTCCATCAGGACGTCCCCGCCGTGCTCGACTACGTGCGCGACGTCACCGGCCACGAGAAGGTCGACTGGGTGGGGCACAGCCTGGGGGGCATGCTGATGTATGCGTTCCTGGAGATCTCGCCCCATCGCGATCGGATCGCCAGCTTCGTGAGCATGGGCGCCGCACCGCTGCTTGCCAACCCGACCGACCCCAAGATGATCCGCGCCACGCGCAACCTGCGGGTGTTGCTGCGGTTCTCGAGCACCGGCCGCTGGGCCAGGCCCCTGATGTTGTACAGGCCGCCGGGCCTGAGCCGCGTGGACAAGTACTACTTCGCCGATCACAACGTCGACAACGAGACGGTTTCGAGGTTCTACGGCTACACGCTGGAAGCCCCCAGCCGGTTGGCGTTCAAGCAACTGGCGTCGTATCTGGAAGACGGCCACCTGCTCTCCGCGGACGGCAAGATCGACTACGCGAATCGAATCGGCGAGATCACCACGCCGACCTTGCTCGTCGTCGGCGATGCCGACATGGTCGCCGACGTCCCCGCCAGCGTCATCACCTTCAACGGGCTGGGCAGCACCGACAAGACGATGCTCCGCTTCGGCGCCGCCGAGGGCCACTACGGCGACTACGGCCACTGCGACCTCGTCTGGAGCCGCCACGCCCCCCGCGAAGTCTTCCCCCCCCTGATCGACTGGCTCGACCGGCACCAGCCCGGCGCAGTCGGATCGCCCCAGGGCCATCCGCACCCAATGCCTACCCCCCAGGGCCCCAGTCGCTAACCCCTGCTCCGTTCGGTTACGATGATGCACCAGAAACGTGCGTCAACGAGCGTCCGGGGGGCTGCTAGCGTGGACGATTCGTCAAAAGACGGGATCAAAAAGGCAACGAAGAAAGCCAGGTCGCGAGGAATCTCTCTGGACGGCCACGGCGGCTTCTCGCGGCACGTCCTGCTCTGCTCTCACTCAAATTGCCGCGGCGACCATGACGAGGGGAAGGAGACGCGGAAACGACTTCAAACGCGGCTCAAGGCGCTGGCAAATGAAGGCATCCGCGTTTACCGCTCCCAGGTCGACTGCCTGAGCATCTGCCGGAGCGGCCCCCTGATGGTCGTCTACCCCGAGGGGACCTGGTACCACTCGGTGACGCCCGAGGTGCTGGATCGGATCATCGACGAGCACATCGTCGGCGGGAAGGTCGTCGAGGAGTACGCGTTCGCGCGGAACCCGCTGTGCGCAATGGGGACCGCCTTCGAGAGCGGCCGATAGATTTGTGGTTCGCGACATCTTGATCGGTCTCGACTCGTGGGAAAATCGAAAGTCGCGCCGATCTCCTCGATTTCTCTCCTCTTCGGCCTCGCCGTGGCACTCATCCGGTCGACCGCCGTGCGAATGACGGCCCAAGAGCAGGGCGAGCGGGAGAAGACGCCGCGCATCACTGGCGAAGAAGACCAGGAGGTCCGGCAACATCTCTTCGGTCCCGGACAACCCGAGAGCGCGGGGAACGCCGGTTGCCGCGGAACACGTTCGGTCATATCGCTCCACACCCACCTGCCCGGTTGATACAATTCGATGCGACACAGGGGTCCCGCAGGGGGCGGTTCATGGCGGCATCGCCCGTGACTCCGCCTGCCTCGACCGCCAAAGGGCCACGAAGTCGGGAGCAGTTCATGAGTTCGAGCAGCGATGTCGCTTCGATTTCCAGGGCCGACGGTCCAAGGAAGGGTCGCCGAGCCCGCCAGGGCGTGAGGACGCTCGTCGTCCTGGTCGCGTGCTGCGGGGCAGTCCTTTGGGCCTGGCGGCATCTGTCGGAGAACAACGACCCGGTGCTCATCGAGGCCCGAGCGATCCAGAAACAGGCGATCGGTGCCCTCCAGTCCGGCGAGCCGACCGAGCGTGTGACCGCGATCGTGGCGCTGGAGCGTCTCAACGCGGGGGACAGCTCGGTCGCGATTCACCCGCTGATCGCCGCCCTCGAGGATCACGTGAGCGACGTCCGCCTCGCGGCGGTCGAGGCCCTGGGTTCGATTGGCTCCAGCTTGGCGGAATCGGGATCTGGCAGGGAGTCCTTACGCGATGCGGTGACGTCCCTGATCCGCCGCCTCGAGGATTCGGATCCGGCGGTCCGGCTCGCGACGGTCAATGCCCTGGGATCGGTCGGTTCCTGTGCGCTGAAGTCAAAGTCGAGATCGGGCGATGAGATCGTCCAGCCCGCGGCGACGGCCCTGATCCGCCGCCTCGGGGATTCGAATCCGGACGTTCGGTCCAGGACGGCGACCAACCTGGGATTAATCACCTCACCGAGGTTCGTCATCGGGGCGACTCCCCTGATCGATCGCAAGGCCGTCATTCACGCGCTGATCGGCAGGTTGGACGATCCCGATTCCGGGGTCCGGCTCGCGGTGATCCAGGCCATCTCCTCGCTTCCTGACGAAAACGGCGACCCGCACCGAGAGCTTGCCGAGAGCCTGAAGGATCAGGAGTCCAAAATTCGTAGGGCAGCCGTCAGCGGCCTGAGCCCATACCGACAGGGGCTCGATCCATGGGTCCCCATCCTGCTCCGGCTCGCCGAGAACGACCCCGATCCCTCCATGCGTGACCATTGCCTGACCATGTTGAGCTTCGCGTTCAAGTCACCCGCCGTCACGCCGAACGTCATCCCCGTTTTGATGCCGAGCTTGAAGAGCGCGGACGCGAAGGTGCGGAGCCAAGTTGTCCGGCTGCTCGGCGAATTCAAGGCCTACTCCGCCGGCGCCATCCCAGAATTAGTCCGCATCCTGAACGAGCCGTTCGACCCCCAGTCGGCACCATACCGGGGTCCCTTCAACAACCTCGAGCCCGCCAGCGAGGCCGCTTCGGCGTTGGGCCAGATCGCTCCACGGACCGCAAAGGCGAAGGAAGTGATCGCGGCCTTGATCGAGGTTGTGCGCTCGGGCCCCATCAGCCGACGCGGCTGGGCGGCCGTCGCCCTCGGCCAGTTCGGGCCGGCGGCCGAGGAGGCGGTCCCCGCCCTCATCGGCTTACTCGAAGATTCCTCGCATGCGAATTCTTTTGAGCGACAGGAATCGGCCGCCATGGCACTCGGCATGATCGCGCCAGGGAAACCATCGTCGGACCGGGCCATCGCGGCCCTGCGGCCCGTCCTCCAGTCCGGGAACTGGAACTCCTGCCTCAGGGCGGTCGAGGCCCTGGGCCTGTTCGGGCCGAAGGCCGCGGCGGCCATCCCCGCGATTCGCGAGATGAAAACCCATCGCTCCGGCGCGGTCAAGAATGCCGCAGCGAACGCCCTGCTCTCCATCGAGGATGAGAGCACCCCGTGAATGCTCCGTCGTCAAGCCTTCGTCAAGGGCTTACAAGGCATGGGAATGGCAACCGCCGATCGGTGTGCGATGGCCTTCGAAGGGGGAAAACGACACCACACCGAATTGACAGGGGCGGACGGAATTCCCCTCAGAGCGACGCGTCCACGGCGGTCGGCTCGCCCTTGGCTCGCATTTCGAAGAGGTGCTGCAACATCGCCAGGTGCATGCGCAAGTGGTAGAACTCTTCCATATAGCTGAGGGGCACTTCGATGTAGGCGACCTGGTGCTCGATCTCCTTGAGGCGGGCGAGTTCCTCGTCCATCTCGGAGGCGGAAAGGCCGGCGGCGAGCCTCTGGTCGATCTCCCTGAGGTCGGAATACCAGAGGTAAATCTTGCGCCTGGCTCGCCAACGCATCAAGGGCGGGGTAGCTCTCAAGAGCGGCATCAGGAGCATGATCAAGGGGATGAGCATCACCTTGACGCGGTCGGCGAGGGAGGCCAGCCAGAAGGGGAGCAGGCGCTGGAGGACGGGCGGGCCTGACTTGTAGAAGTGCCTGGCGTCTTCGCTGACGGGGAGGTCGCAGAAGGATGAGGCGGGAAACTCGCCGGGCTTGGAGATCTCGTCGCCCTTTCCGTGGATGCGGGTCGCGGTGGTGAGCAGCAGCGGGACGAGCGCGGGGTGGAAGTCGTTGCGGACGACGAGCATGGCGGTGGGGGCGAGCAGGGCGACGTCCCGGGCGGGGATGTTGCGGCCGAGGTCGACCAATCCGGCCGGCAGGGTGGCGGGGGCCAGGAAGCGGAAGCGGCGGTGGTAGGCCTCGCGCTGGCCGAAATCCATCAAGGTCACATGGGGATCAGTCAGGAGGGCCTGGACGTATTCGGCCTCGAAGGCGGCGACGATGAAGGCGGCATCCAGCTCTCCCTTCCGCAGCACTTTGGCGGCATCGGCGACGGGCCCCTGGACCAGGACGGCTCGCGGGTTCCCGGAGGAAGTCCCAGATTCGACCAGGCCGTTGGCCGCGAGCAATTGCATGGCGATCGCGTGGGTGCCGCTGCCCGTCGGGCCGACTCCGATGCGCTTTCCGGCGAGCTGGCTGAGGCGTTCGATCGGCTTCTCGCCGCGGTGGAAGACCCAGAGGGGCTCGTGGTAGAGGCTGCCCAGGGCCTGAAACCGCTGCACATCCTGCGGGCCGGCCAGGCCGCTCTGGACGATGGCGACCGCCACGCCCGAGTCATCCTGCCCCAGCAGGCTCAGATTCTCCACCGAGCCCGCCGTCTCGCGGACCTCCACGGTCAGGCCGACCTTCTGCAATTCCTCGGCGTATCTCCGGGCATATCGGTGATAGGCCCCGTCTCGTCCGCCGCTGGCGATGACGACTTTGCGAGGGGGCGGCGGCTCGACGAAGATCAGATAGGTCGCGATCAGCACGGCGATGCAAGATCCGAGGATCCAGATCCAGGCGCCCAGCGCGGTCTTTCGCCGCCTGCGTCGCCTGACCGTCGTCGCGATTGGCGTGGATGAGGAACGCAAGGACCGATCTCCTGGAAGCGCCGCGAGAACATTGATGAACGTCAAGAATGCCCGACGATGGAGGCGACGCCGAAAAACTCGGGGGGTAACGTCAAGTCGACTCAGCGATCGTCGAATTCGGTGCGGCGTTCGGGCCAGGGTTTCTCGGCCCGCGCGTTCATCTGATCCGTCGAAGGCCAGGATCCCAGCTTCACGACTGCTGAGTTGACGCCAAGCCTCAGCGAGGCTGACAGGCGGATTCAGCGTTCTCAACGTCGAAGTCTACAGCGGATCATCGGCTCGGGAAACGCCGTCCTTCGTCTTCATCCCAAGGGTTGTCAGGCCGATGATCCGCCCGAGGGGGACCATGGGAAAAACCGCGGATGGTCGATTCCTCGACCCGCTCGCGGTCCTTCGCAATCCTTCACTTCCTGCTACAATCGGCCTTCCTCGCTTGAGTCGATTTGAGTGTGCGTCGATCAGGACTGAGCTGACGAGTCTCCGCCGCCCCGCGACTGAGAACCCCGAGCCCCGGCTTCGGCATTCGGACGACCTATGAACGAATCGGTCCAGTCATCCCAGTTCGACGAGCGTTGGTTCTCGACGGCGTTGAGGAGCATCGGCGACGCCGTCATTGCCACCGACGGGATGGGCCGGATCCTCTTCATCAACCCGGTCGCCGCGTTCCTCACCGGCTGGACGGCGGCCGAGACGCGCGGCAAGGCCCTCGCCGAGATCTTCCACGTCGTGAACGAAGTGAGCAGGCAGCCCGTCGAGAACCCGGTCGATCGGATCCTGGCGACGCGCCATGACGTGAACCGCGCGAGCCATCTGGTGCTCATCTCCCGTGAGGGGACGGAGAGGCCGATTGAAGCCAACGGCGCACCGATCGTCGATGATCAGGAAACCATCACCGGCGTCGTCCTGGTGTTCAGGGATGTGACCGAGAAGCGACAGGCCGAGGAGGCCAACGAGCGCCTCGCGGCCGTCATCGAGTCGTCCGACGACATCATCGTGTCGAAGACCCTGGACGGCATCATCACGAGCTGGAACGGGGGGGCCGAGCGGCTCCTCGGATATTCCGCCGACGAGGTGATCGGCCGGCACGTCTCGATGCTCATGCCGGCGGAATACATCGAGGACACCGAGACCATCCTCAGCCGTGTGCGACGGGGCGAGAAGGTCGACCACTATCGGTCGAAACGCAGGAGGAAGGACGGCACCATCATCGACGTCTCCCTCACCGTCTCCCCGGTCAGGAATTCGGAAGGCCTGATCATCGGGGCCTCGAAGGTCGGACGGGACGTGACGGAACAGATAAGGGCCCACGAGCTAAACGAGCGACTGGCCGCCATCGTCGAGTCGTCCGACGACATCATCGCTTCGAAGACCCTGGACGGCGTCATCACGAGCTGGAACAAGGGGGCCGAGCGCGTCCTCGGATATTCCGCCGGGGAGGTCATCGGGAAGCACATCTCGGCGATCATGCCGCCCGAGCTGGTCGAGGACATGCCGAAGATCCTGGAGCGGATCCGCCGAGGCGAGCGGATCGACCACTACCACACGAAGCGCATGCGGAAGGACGGCGTCGTGATCGACGTCTCCCTCACCGTCTCGCCCATCCGAGATGCTCAGGGGCGTGTCATCGGGGCGTCGAAGATCGGTCGCGACATCACGCAGGAGAAGCTCATCGAGGCCGAGCGTCAGGAGGCCGAACGAAGGAAGGACGAGTTCCTGGCGATGCTGGCCCACGAACTCCGGAACCCGCTCTCCTCGATCAGCACCGCGGCGCATCTTCTGGGGCAGCTCGAGACCGAGGAAGACCTCGTCTGGGCCAAGGACGTCGTCATCCGGCACGTGAAGCACCTGGCACGCCTGATCGACGACCTGCTCGATGTCTCTCGGATCTCGCGCGGGAAGATCAGCCTCAGGAAAGAGTGCGTCACGCTCTCGCCGATCGTCAGCAGCGCCGTCGAGTCCGTCCGCCCGCTCCTGGAGGAGCGTAAGCACGAGCTGAATCTGTCGCTCATCAACGTGGGCCTGAGGCTCGATGCCGATCCCCTGAGGCTCGAGCAGATCCTCATCAACCTGCTCACGAACGCGGCGAAGTACACGGACGCCGGCGGGAAGATCTCGCTCTCGGCGCGGCACGACGGCCCCGAGATCGTCATCACCGTGGAAGACACCGGCATTGGCATCGCCCCGGACCTGATGCCACGGATCTTCGAGCTCTTCTCCCAGGGCGACCGGACGATCGCGCGGTCCGAAGGGGGCCTGGGCATCGGCCTGACGCTGGTCCAGAAGCTGGCCGAGATGCACGGCGGGAGCGTCGTCGCCCTGAGCGACGGCCCCGGCAAGGGGAGCGTCTTCACGGTCCGTCTGCCCGCCATGGACGAGTCGACCCCGCAGCAACCGCCCCGACCGTGGAGCTTGCCACGCGTCGCCCGGCCGAGTTCCAGGGTGCTCGTCGTCGACGACAATACCGACAGCGCATCGGGTATCGCGCGACTCTTGAAGCTCCTCGGGCACGACGTCAAGGTGGCCTACGAAGGCGAAGCCGCCATCGAGGCCGCCCGTGCCCACCATCCCGAGATCATCCTGCTCGACATCGGCCTTCCCGGCCTGGACGGCTACGAGGTCGTGAAGCGCCTACGGTCGGACGAGTGCTGCAAAGACTCGCTCATCATCGCCGTCACCGGTTACGGCCAGCCCGAAGACCTCCGGCGGTCGAAGGATGCGGGGTTCGATCATCACATCGTGAAGCCCGTCGATTACGAGACGCTCATGTCAATCTTCACGACGCAGACGATCTAGCCGATCCGTTCCTCGCCACTCGATACGTCCGCAACACGATTCCTCCCCCGTCGAGGAGGTCGCGGTTCTGTCGAACGCCAGGATCTCGGCCTCGGGCTTGCCGGGGCGACGCCAGGTCTGAACGAGGTTGGCGGACAGGTTTCAGGTGTGTGAAACCTCGCCGATGACCAGGGGCGAACGGCCGGCCCGGCGAAGGCCTTTCGGGCAAATCGCCGGGCCGGTTGGCTGGATGCTCAGGAGCGGGCGATGGTGCCGGCGGCGCCTTCGGGGACCTCGGGGGAGGTGTAGTCGAACCAGCGCTCGTCGTACTCGATCCGGCGACGCTGGCGCATGGCCAGGTTGCTGGTCAGGGCGATGACGGCGTCGGCAAGGGCGACCTCTCCGCGGCAGCGGGGGCGGTGCTTCTCGTCGGCGTGATAGTTGGAAGCGTCGCCGTGGCGGATGCAGTAGGCGAAGTGCTCGAGCTCTTCGCGGTAGCCGCGCGAGGGGTCGGCGGTGGCCAGGCCGCCCAGGCTGGAGGCGGCGGAGGGGCCGGCGGCGGTGGGGCTGGCCTCGACGGTGGGCTTGCCGCCGGCCTTGGTCTCGACGGTCACGGAGGTGGTGCGGGAGGGGCCCCCGCCCGACTTGTTGCGGTCGGCCTCCTTGAAGAGCATGATCTCGCGCTCCTGCTCGACGATCATCGTGCCGCGGGTGCCCATGACGGTCTCGCCGTAGGGCTCGAACGCGTTGGTGTTGATCGACGAGTAGGTGACCACCACACGGTCTTTGTCCTTCGGCCCCTCCTTGCCGGGGAACTCGAAAGTGACGAAGACGTGGTCGTCAACCTCGCGGCCGTCGCGGAAGAAGAACGAGCCGCCGACGCCGCTGACGGAGAGCGGGTGGATCTTGCCCAGGAAGATCGAGCAGGCGTCGAGCTGGTGGCTTCCCAGCTCGGCCATCAGGCCCGCGCCCGTCCGATCGTAGAGCCGCCAGCGGATCAGCTCGTCCAGGCTCTTGTAGCCGTACTTGGCGAAGTCGATCTTGCTGTCGGCCTCGGGGATGTCGGGCTTCCAGGAGTCGTAGTAGCGGACGTTGCCGGCGTCGTCGCGGAGGTAGACGGGGTCGCCCTTGCCGTCGTAGCGGAGCTTGCCGTCCTTGTCCTTCTCGATCATGGGGATGGCGTTGTTGCGGTGCCAGAGGGCGCGGATGTGGCGGATCTCGCCGAGGTGGCCGTTCTGGACGAGGTAGTTGGCGTTGTCGTACAGGGCTGAGTAGTGGCGCTGGTGGCCGATGGCGAGGAGCCTGTTCTTGTCGTGCGCGGTGCGGACCATCTCCTTGCACTCGCCCACATTGTGGGCCATCAGCTTCTCGCAGAAGACGTGCTTGCCGGCCTTCATGGCCTCGATGGCGATGGGGGCGTGCAGCCAGAGCGGCAGCGCGATGACGACCATCTCGACGTCGGGGTCGGCGAGCATCTCCTTGTAGTCGGCGTAGCTCTTGAGCTTTGCGACGTCGTCCTTGGTGTAGTCCTTGTGCTTGGAGAATTCCTCGCGGGCGCGGGCCTGCTGGCTGGGGCGTGCGTCGCAGAAGCCGATGTAGTTGACGTATTCGCGGTTGTGGTCGCGGATCATCGCCTGGCAGCCTTCGTTGCCGGTGCCGATGATGGCGGCGCGGACGGCGGGCTTGTCCCCCATCTTCTCGTAGCCGAAGTAGAAGGCGCCGGCGGCGGGGACGGCCGCGGCGGCCTTGAGGAAGTCGCGCCGGGTGGAGCCGATCACGACGTTGGCGTTGTCTCGGCCCAGGGCCCGCTGCTCAGGCGTCAGGTACATGGCTGGATCCCTCTGGGTGATCGTGTCGGATCGGTTAGGCTGCCGGGCGGATGATCAAACGAATCGGGACAATTTAGACTGACGATGCGAGATCGCGTTCGGCTCGCCGCTCGGCGGCACGCATGGCGCGTCGGCGGGCGAAGCGGCCGAAGATCAGGGCATCCAGGCCGACCCAGAGGCCGCTGGGGGTGCTGGCGACGACCAGGCAGGCCAGCAGCTCGATGAGGTTCTTGTTGACGATCCAGTAGTGCCCCTCGCTGTTGGGCGGGCTGGGCACGCCCGGCCAGGGGGGAAGGCTGAAGTAGAACATGGCCAGGAACCAGACCAGGCCGAGCGCGGCCACGGGGGTGAACAGGCCGAGGATCATGCAGGTGCCGAAGATCACCATCGCGTACTTGGTCGTCAGGTTGATCTGGTCGACCTGGGTCGGCGGCGGCGCGAAGGGTGCGACGGCCTTGGCCTGCTCGGGCGTAGCCAGCTTGACGATCGCGTCTTCCAGGGCACCCCCCATGGCGTCGAGCGGGGCCACCAGCTCACGGCGGTCCTTGTCCAGGTCCTTGCGTGAGGACGCGGCTCGTTCGCGCTCATACGACATGGACCCGGGGTTGGCCTCGATGGCCAGCACCTTGCCGAGGTCGGACTTGTACTTCTTGCCCTTCTCGGCGTTCTCCTTGGCCTGGAACCAGTCGTCGGCCTTGGCCTCGGTGTCCTTCAACTCGGCGTCGAGCCGGGCACGCTGGGCGCCGTCGTAGCCGTAGTGGGCGGCGATCTGATCGGCCCGCGTGTGCCACGACTTCTTGAGGGTATCGAGGTCGAGCTTGCCCAGGCTGTCGACGTCGGGCACGAGGTTGCGGAAGTGCGAGGCGAAGGGGCCCGCGGAGCCGCGCAGATAGCCCTCGGCGCTGAAGGTCTTGCCCCCCTCGTTGACCTTGAACTTGTCGAGCCCTTCGTAGAGGAAATGCCAGCCGATGGCGATGCGCAGCAGCACCAGGAAGAGGGCACCGAAGAAGCCGGGGTAGTAGCGTGCGGTGGTCGAGGCGGCCAGGGTCTTGCTCCTTCCTCACGAGACGGGGCGGGCCCCGGGGAGATTGGGGCGGCCCCGGCGGATCGGTTCGGCGGGAGCGGGCCGGGCGAGCGTGTCGCGCGGGTCGGCCCGCCGGGAAGACTAACTCAACGGGATGAACTTGGGAACGAAACGGCGAGGGTCGACGGCGTCGGGGTCGGGGACGAAGTCGGCGTCATCCAGGCCGAACGATCGCAGGCGGGGGGGGGCGCCGGGGGATTCGGGGGCCAGGACAAACAGGGCCGAGACGCCGGGCCTGGCCTCGATCACGGAGGCGGAGGCGTCGGGCCCGAGCAGGTAGAAGGCGGTCGAGAGCGCATCGGCCTCGGCGGCGTTGGGGGCCAGCACGGTGACCGACGCGGGCGCATCCTGGGGGGGCTCGCCGGTGCGCGGATCGATGATGTGGCCATAGGTCCTGCCGCCCGACTCGAACCGCTGAAATGCGTCGCCCGAGGTGCCCATTCCCCTGTTACGCACGCGGAGGGTGCCCAGGGGCAACTCGGGTGCAAAAGGATTGCGGACGGCCACGTCCCAGCGTCCGCCGAACTGCCCCGGAGGCGACCCGAGCGCATACAGGCTCGATCGTCCGCCATGCACCAGGGCCCCGGTCGGCCACCAGTACTTGCGGATCAAGTCGACGGCCCGGTCGATCGCATACCCTTTGCCGATGCCGCCGAGGTTGAGCACCACGCCCGGCCGGTCGAAGGCGATAGTGTTGCGCCCCGCGTCGAGCCGCAGGTGATGCTGGCCGGTCCTGGCGCGGGCGTCGGCCAGGTCCTCGGGCGAGGGGACACGCCTGGGACCGCGGGTGAACCCCCAGGCGGCCGAGAGGGCGCCGGAGGCCACGTCATAAGCACCGCCGGTGGCGTGCCCCAGGTCGATCGCCGCCCGCAAGAGCCGCGCAAGGCCGGGCTCGATGGCCATCGGCCCGAGATGCGCCGTCGCATTGATCCGACTGATCTCGGAGTCATCCCGGTAGACGGTGAGCTGGGCCTCGAGCTCATCGACCACGTCGAGGGCGAGCGTGGCCAGCTCGACGGCGCCCGGGACGGCCAGGCCGAGCCGGACCTCGAAGGTGGTACCCATCGCGGGACGGCCTGCGCGAACGAGGTCGCCGGCCTGGGGCGCCACGGCGGTGGGCATCGACGGAGCCTGTCCACCCAGGTTCGAGCCGGGCCGGAACAGGCCTCGGCGCGAGACACGTCCGCGCGACGATCGGGGCTGGACGCCATCCGGCCTCATCGATGACACCCGCGAGGGGAGGTGGGGAGGGACGACCTGTCGAGACTCCAAGTTTCAGTATACCCAGCCGCCCCCCCGTTGGAAGGGGGCCGGCGGTTTGGGCCGTTCCCCGCCGCCTCATCAACCGACGCGGGTGGTGGCAGATTGGCGGGGCCCGCGGTAGAGTGTGCCCCTTCGCGCGATCACTTCTCGGGTCGCCTCTGGCGCAAGGCCGCATGCATTCTTTGGAGCCCACATGAACCCGGTCGACCTGGGGATCATCGTCGCTTATATCGTCGGCTGCACGCTGCTTGGGAGCTGGCTAGGCTCCTCGGCCAAGGGCTTGAAGGGATATTTCCTCGGCGAGAGCAACATCCCGGCCTGGGCGGTGATGATCTCGATCGTGGCGACCGAGACGAGCACGGCGACGTTCCTGAGCGTGCCGAGCATCGCCTACAAAGGGGACTTCAGGTTCCTCCAGCTGGCGATCGGCTACCTGTTCGGCCGGCTGGTGGTGTCGACGGTGCTGCTGCCGATGTACTTCAAGGGGGAGATCTACACCGCCTACGAGGTGCTGGACCAGCGGTTCGGCGGGGCGACGAAGACGCTGGCGGCGGTGCTCTTCCTGGTGACCCGCACGCTGGGCGACGGCCTCCGCCTGTTCCTGGCGGCGGTCGTGATGCGTGACCTGTCGGGTTGGGACCTGCCCGCGTCGATCGTGGTGATGGGCACAGCCACCATCATTTATACCTATCTGGGAGGGATGAAAGGGGTCATCTGGACCGATGTCATCCAGTTCTTCATCTATATGGCCGGTGCCCTGGTGGCTCTCTGGATCCTGGTCCACCGGATCGACGGCGGCTGGGAGGCGCTGGTGAGCCGGGGGGCGGCGGCGGGCAAGTTCCGGATGTTCGATTTCACGTTCGACCTCACGCTGCCATACAGCTTCTGGGCGGGCGCGGTGGGCGGGATGATCCTGAACACGGCCACCCACGGGGCCGACCAGATCATGGTCCAGCGTTACCTCTCGGCGCGTTCCGAGCGGCAGGCGGCGGGTGCCCTGATGGCCAGCGGCCTGGTGGTCTTCGCGCAGTTCGCCCTGTTCCTGCTCATCGGCGTGGCGCTCTGGGCATTCTACCAGGACCACCCCCCGGCCCTGCCGCTGGGTCGCGACGGCGAGTTCTCGTCGTTCATCGCGCACGAGTTACCGACGGGAATCCTGGGCCTGGTCGTGGCGGCGATCTTCTCGGCGGCGATGAGCACGCTCTCCAGCTCGCTGAACGCGTCGGCCTCGGCGACGATCAATGATCTGTACCGGCCGCTGCACCCCGGGGCGAGCGAGGCCCACCTGCTCCGGCTGTCGAAGGCCATGACGGCGGCCTGGGGCCTGGCGCAGATGGGCGTGGCCTTCGGGGCGATCGGCCTGAATGACAACGTGGTGAGCCTGGCCCTGAAGATCGCGTCGTTCGTGACGGGCATCATCCTGGGCCTGTTCCTGCTGGGGGTCTGGACGACCCGGGTGGGGCAGGCGTCGGCGTTGGTGGGGTTCGTGGCCGGGCTGGCTGCGGTGTCGTACGCCGCATTCGGCACGGCGCTCGCGTGGCCCTGGTATGCGCTGGTGGGGTCGTCGACGGTGGTGCTGGTGGGGCTGGCGGCCAGCTACGTGCTGCCGCCCTGGTCGCCGACGGCCGCGTCTTCAACGCCCAAATCCTGAACCCGGTTTACCTTGCAACGGAGCCTCCCGCGATGGTCCAGCTTGCCGCACGAGGCCGCCTTCTGGCCCTGGGCTTATGCCTGCTCGCCCTGATGATTCCGGTCCACGCGCGAGGGGACCTGAGCGAGGTGCCGCCGGGCGACGTGGGCATGGACGCCGCGCGGCTGGCGCTCATCGACGGCGCGGTGAACAAGGCGATCGCCGCCGGGCAGGTGCCGGGGGCCGTTGTGCTGGTGGGCCGGCACGGGCAGCTCGTCTACGCCAAGGCGTCGGGCAAGCGGGCGACCGTCCCCGCGATCGAGGCGATGACGCGCGATACCGCCTTCGACCTGGCCTCGCTGACCAAGCCGGTCGCGACGGCGACCTCGGTGATGATCCTGGTCGAGCGCGGCCTGATCCGGCTCGACGAGTCGATCGTGAGATACCTGCCCGAGCTGGACAACCACGGCAAGAAGGGGATCACCGTCGGCCACCTGCTGCGACACAGGTCGGGCCTGACGCCCGACAACTCGATCGCCGACTATGCGGGGGGGCCGGCCGAGGCCTGGAAGAAGATTGCCGAGCTGCCGCTGGATGCGCCGCCCGGCGAGCGGTTCGCCTATTCCGACGTGGGGTTCATCGTCCTGGGCAAGCTGGTGGAGCGGGTCTCGGGCCGCACCCTGGACTCGTACGCACGTGAGAACATCTTCAAGCCCCTGGGGATGGCGGACACCGACTTCAGGCCGACGGCCGGCCCGGCGGCCGCGGTGCCCGCGACCCGAATCGCCCCGACCGAGCCCAGCGGGGGCGCCGCGCCCCTCAGGGGACTGGTCCACGACCCGAGGGCCAGGAAGCTGGGGGGCGTGGCCGGGCACGCGGGCCTCTTCTCCACCGCCGACGACCTGGCGGCCTACGCCGGCGCGATCCTGGGCGGCGGACAACTGCCGGGGGGCAACCGGGTCCTCGGCCCGCTGTCGGTCAGGGCGATGATCGACCCGGCGGCGACCCCGGTCGGCCAGCGTCGGGGGCTGGGCTGGGACGTGTCGACGCCGTACAGCTCGCCGCGTGGGGCCTTGTTCGGGCCTTCCAGCTTCGGCCATACCGGGTTCACGGGCACGAGCCTCTGGATGGACCCGGAGTCGGGCGTCTTCGTCATCATCCTGGCCAGCCGCCTGCACCCCGACGGCAAGGCCCCCTCGCCCATCGCGCTGAGGCGCGAGGTGGCCACGCTGGCGGCGGCCTCGATCGTCGACGGCCCCCCCCTGATCCCGACGCCCGAGCCGACGCCCGACCCGGTTGTCGCAGAGGCCCCGGCGCCCGCGGCCGAGGGGAAGCGTGTACCGGTCCTCTGCGGCGTGGACGTGCTGGCCCGCGATGGCTTCGCCCCCTTGAAGGGGAAGCGGGTCGGCCTGATCACCAACCACACCGGCCGGTTGCGCGACGGGACCCCGACGATCGACGCCATTTTCAAGGCGCCCGAGGTGAAGCTGGTCGCCCTGTTCAGCCCCGAGCACGGCATCCGGGGCGTCGAGGACAAGCCGATCGTCGACGACGATGTCGACGCCAAGACCGGCCTGCACGTCCACAGCCTCTACGGCAAGGAGCGCAAGCCCTCGCCCGAGCTGCTGAAGGACCTGGACGTGCTGGTGTATGACATCCAGGACATCGGCACCCGATTCTATACGTACACGAGCACCATGGGCCTGGCCATGGTGGCGGCCAAGGAGCGAGGGATCCCGCTCCTGGTGCTCGACCGGCCCAACCCCATCGGCGGCCTGGCCTTCGACGGGCCGGTCCGTGACGACAAGTATGAGTCATTCATCGCGCACCACGCCCTGCCCGTCAGGCACGGGATGACCCTGGGCGAGCTCGCACGTCTTTTCAACGTCGAGCGCAAGATCGACGCCGACCTGACGGTCATCGCCTGCGAAGGGTGGCGCCGGGGCGATCTGTACGACCGGACGGGCCTGATGTGGGTGAACCCGTCGCCCAACATGCGCAGCCTGACCGAGGCCCTGCTCTATCCGGGGGTCGGCCTGCTGGAGGCGACCAACCTCGCCACGGGGCGCGGGACCGACACGCCGTTCGAACGCGTGGGGGCCCCCTACATCGAGCCGATGGCGTTCGCCCTGGCCCTGAACGACCTGGGCCTGAAGGGCGTCCGCTTCGTGCCGATCCGGTTCACGCCCACGGAACGCCAGTTCTCCGGCAAGGAGTGCGGCGGCGTGTTCATCGCGATCACCGACTGGTCGTCCTTCGAGCCGCTGGACCTGTTCCTCGGGATGGCCACGACCCTGCGTTCGACGTATCGCGACGCCTGGGAGCCGGCCAACCTGGAGAAGTTCATCACCGATGAGGCGACGTATCGCGGCATCGTCGATGGCAAGGATCCCGCGACCATCAGGGCGGGCTGGAAGGCGGAGCTCGAACAATTCGCCGCTGTCCGCCGGAAAGCCCTCATCTACCCCTGATCTGTTCCAGCTCAGACGGGCGTCAACCAAGGCCACCGCAGCCCGAGGTCCGAACCAAGATGCGTCTCCCCGGCCCCCGACGACACTGGCGGATCGCCCTGCTTCTGGCCTTGCTGCCGGTGCATCCCGACATACGGCACTCGCAGGCACACGCCGAGCAGCCCGTGGACGCGCCGCCGTACCGGCCCAACATGCTGCTGATTGTCTGCGACGACCTGGGCGGGGGGTTGCTCGGGATCGACGGCGACCCCCGGGCCGCGACCCCCAGGCTGGATACACTTGCCGGGCAAGGAGTTCGGTTCGACCACGCCTATTGCAACGCGCCGGTCTGCACGGCCAGCCGCGCCTCGTTCATCACGGGCCGAATGCCGCACGCCGTCGGGGTCACGCAGCTGATCACCCCCCTGCCCGAGTCCGTCGTCACCCTGGGCGACTGGCTCGGCGACCTGGGGTACGACACGGCCGCCTATGGCAAGATGCACTTCAACTCGAATCTGACGCACGGTTTCTCCCATCGGCTGGACACCGCCGACTGGGCCAGGGACCTGAACGCAAGGCGCCCCGGGGCCACGCAGGCCCTGAAGCCGTTCCGCCCGTTCAACGACCCCGCGCCCGTCTGGCTCAACGCCGCCATCGAGCCCGTCGACCTGCCGGGCGCCGACATGGAGTCGACCTACATCGCCGACCGGGCCATCGAGTTCCTCCGCGCCCGCCGCAAGAAAGGGGACCAGACGCTGGACGAAGGGCCCGACAAGCCGAAGCCGTTCGCGCTGGTCGTCTCGATCCAGCAGCCCCATTCCCCGTTCAAGTTCCCGCGCGACTGGCCACGCCGGATGAAGCCCGACCAGTTCAACGTTCCGGCCGTCTCCGAGGCCGATCTGCGCGACCAGCCCAAGGTCTTCTCGAAGCTGACCGACGACGAGAAGCGGAGGATCATGGCCTCGTATTACACGGCCTTGTCGTACGCCGACGACCAGGTCGGCCGGTTGATCGACGCCCTGGACGACGCGGGCCTGGGCCGCGACACGGTGGTCGCCTTCGTGGGCGACAATGGCTACATGCTCGGCCAGCACGGCCGGTTCGAGAAGCATTGCAGCTTCGAGCCCGCCATCCGCGTCCCGCTGCTCGTGCGCTGGCCGGGCCACCTGAAGCCGGGCGTCCGCGTGAATCCGCTCGTTGAGCTGGTCGACCTGTTCCCGACCCTGACCGACCTGGCCGGTCTGCCTGACCCGCCCGACCTGCACGGCAAGAGCCTCGTCCCGCTCTTGCGAGTCCTGCCCGACGCCGAGGGTCGCGCGTTCATCGTCAGCGAGTATACCGAGAACGAGGAGGCGGTCGTCCGCACCCAGCGCTTCAAGCTGGTCGTCGGCACCGGGCGTCGCCAGAGGCAGGACGGCTACGCCACCGGCAGGCCCCTGCCCGGCCCTTACGAGCACCTGTTCAACATGCGGGACGACCCCGACGAGACCCACGACCTGATCGACGACCCCGCCGCAACGCCCGCCCGCGACCGCCTGCGCCGGGCCCTCTTCGACCGGATGGCCACCACCCGTGGCAACGCCCCGCCGATTCCCGAGGGCCTCTCCGAGATGGATGCCATCCGCTGGTGCCTCGTACCCCGCGACCACCGCGAGCCGTGAGGCGATTGGTCCGTCCTGGACACGGGCGTTGAACCTTTCGGCGTGACGACGCGACTTCTCTCCAGGAGATCGACGCATTTCCCGGGGTGAAGGCGATGAGACACGCCCATGAGCCTGAAAAGCGACCTGGACACGGTCCAAGAGCGGTTGCTCGTCGTCGCGGCGACCAATCTCGATCAGGACGCCTTCCTGCGCCTGATCGAGATCTACGAGCGACGCATCTCGTACTACATCCGACGACTCATCGGCGATGACGATGAGTGGACTGACATCTTGCAGGAGGTCTGGCTCCAGGCCTATCGCCGGATCGTGTCGCTGCGCGTCGCGGAGGCATTCCGGGTCTGGCTCTATCGCATTGCGCACGATCAGGCGATGACGTATCTGAGGCGGCATCGATTGCAGGAGAGAGTCGCCGCGGAATGCGCCGCAGACAGCCCTGCACTGCACGGGTGGGACGAGCGAGAGGCCCTGGAGAATGCCGAGCTTGTCCACCACATCCTGGGCCGATTGTCGCTCCCCCATCGGGAAGTGCTGACATTACGCTTCCTCGAAGATCTCAGCTTGAACGACATCGCCGAGGTTGTCGGGGAACGATTGGGAACGATCAAGTCCCGGCTTCACTATGCCAAGGCCGAACTTCGCCGCGAGATGGAGGCCATCTGCCATGAATGAGGAAACGCCCGGACGAGGGGCCGCCGATCTCCTAGCCCAGGACGGGGGGATCACCGCCTCCCGGCTTCAAGAGTCAAGGAACAACCTCATGAACTCGCTCGACGCCGTGGAGATCCGGGCCCGCAAGGTCTTCCTCGCCTTCCTGGTCGGCCTGGCCACCGTGATCGCAGGTCTCCTGGCGAGGCTCCCATTGGAGATGCTCTTCCATCAGACCCCGATCATCGAGACGCTCCGGACCATCTGGTTCGCTTTCTGCGTCGCCGCCTCGCTCTGCACCGCCATCTTGCTGACGCTGTACAACGAAAAGTACAAGCCAGCGATCTCGAGGACGCAGGACCGGATCTTGGCCGCGAACCTGGCCGATCTCCAGCGGCAAGTCTCGCTTCTGGCCGAACGTGTGAACAAGCGGCCCGACTGATGCGACGACCGGGTCCCGGGCGGGCTGATTTCCCTAGATTGCAAACCGCCAGGCCAAGGCCCCGGCGATGACTGCCAGCAACGCCATGATGGTGGCCGAGCCGATCAGGATGACGGTCGACTCGGCGAGGGCGGTGAGGCGTTCGGGGGGATCTCCCGCCTCGATGAGGGCCAGGAGCGATTCGAACAGGGCCATGAGGGCGAAGACGCCGAGCCAGGCCTCGACCAGACCGACCCCGAAGACGATCACGAACACGCGGCCGACCGGCTCGCGCCAGAGCGCGAAGGCGATGGCGAACAGGAAGACAACGCA
The DNA here is from genome assembly GCA_038400315.1 of Isosphaeraceae bacterium EP7. Lineage (NCBI taxonomy): Bacteria > Pseudomonadati > Planctomycetota > Planctomycetia > Isosphaerales > Isosphaeraceae > Kueselia > Kueselia aquadivae. The sequence goes on along the minus strand of CP151667.1, from coordinate 3,449,525 downwards.
GATCAGGCGGCCCACGCTCATCGGACGGGCCCTCCGCGGGTGGGGCGGGGCAGTTCAAGCTCGGGACGCGGCCGGCTGGCCTGAAGACCTCGGCGTCGCGCTGTGATAGTCTAATGCGGCAGCCCCTGGCTTCGCGCGGAAATCCGTGCGCCCGGGGCTTCGCACGTTCGTCCGTGCCCACCCCCTTCGGATCCCGCCCGGAGCCTCTCCCGCGATGGCCGCTTCGACTTCCCCTTCCACGCCCACGCAGTACAAATTCTCGTTCGGCCCCTGGAACATCAGCACCGGCGCCGACCCCTTCGGCCCGCCCGCCCGCAAGGAAGTCGAATACGCGCGCAAGATCAAGGCCTACAAGGAGCTGGGCTTCGACGCCGTGCAGATGCACGACGACGACATCGTGCCGGCCGGGCTCGACTGGCCCGCGACCCTCAAGGGGATCGCCACCGTCAAGAACATGCTCGACGGCGAGGGCCTAGTCGTCGAGATCGTCGCCCCGCGCCTCTGGGAAGACCCGCACACGCTCGACGGTGCCTTCACCTCGAACAGCCCCGTCGACCGCAAGTATGCCCTGGACCGGGCCAAGCGGACGGTGGACATCGCCCGCGAGGTCGGCTGCAAGAATTATGTTCTCTGGCTGGCCCGCGAAGGGACCTACATCCGCGAGGCCAAGGACGCCGTCACCGCCTACGGCCGCCTGCTCGACGCCTGGAACATGATCCTGGAGCACGACCCCGACATCCGCGTGATGGGCGAGGCCAAGCCGAACGAGCCGATGGACCAGGCCTACGCGCCCACCGTCGGCCACATGCTGGCCCTGGGTTACAAGACGATCGACCCCAAGCGGTCGGGCGTCCTGATCGAGAGCGCCCACTCGATCCTGGCGGGCCTCGACCCCGCCGACGACATGGCGTTCGCCCTCTGGCACGAGAAGCTCTGGAGCGTCCACCTGAACGACCAGAACGGCCTGAAGTACGACCAGGACAAGACCTTCGGCTCCGCCGACCTGCGGCGTGCGTTCGACCAGGTCTGGGTCCTGGAGCAGGCAGGGTACGGCAAGAACGGCGAGTGCGTGGGCCTGGATATCAAGGCCATGCGCACCACCACCGTCGAAGACTCGATGCTCCACCTCTCCAACTCCCGCACCATGTTCCTCCGCCTGGTCGACATCGTCCGCGGCGTGGACAAGGCCAAGGTCGAGGAACTTCGCCTGGCCCGGAAGTATGAGCAGCTGGAAATGCTGATCCTGAACGCCCTGACGAATCGTTCTTGATTCGAGGACAATCGAGACGGCGGGCCGCCACACGGCCCGCCGTCGCCCCACGCCCGGACAGGTGGCCAAACGGACTCCGAGGCCCGTTTATCCAGGCGGTCGGACGACCCGGATCAGCTTGCCGGCAAGGTCGCCTTCGGCATCGATCGCATCCTTGATCCTTGCGGCCAACGCCTGAAGGTCGCGGTCGATCGTGCAGGCGATGATACCGCTGTGCGGGAGGCCGGCCTCATGGAGATGGCGGCAGTCGACGCGGTTGTGCGTCAACACCGCCCGCCCTTCGGCGTGCGCCAGGGCCAGGATGCGATCGTCGGGGATGGCGAATCCGGCGTGGCCGGCATCGCGACGGGTCAGGACGTCGTGGTCGGTCCGGAGGAAGGCGACGACGGCATGGGGGAAATTTTCGTCGGCGTAGAGCCTGGCCAACGCGACTCTCCCTCGTCCTCGGCGATCTGACGCTCGATCTCATCCGCATGCGTGTCGACGTAGGCCCAGGCGTTGACCAGGTCGGTGGCGCGCAGGGTGGGATAGCTGGCCAGGATCTCGGCCTCGGGCATGCCGAGGCGCCGGTAGCGTTCGAGCGTCCAGACTGGGACCCTCGTGCCTGCGACGCGGGGGCGCCCGCCGCAGACGCCCGGAGTGGCCTCGATACCGGACCCGAGCCCGGCGAGCAGTTGCTTCACGGTGGCGATCATCGTGGGATGGGCCTCCTCGGCTCGATCGTACCGCCGAAGGCCGGCGGGCGGCAACCTCCACGCCGCCGGCCCGCCGGGTGATCGGATCAATAATCCTGGCTGATGATCTCCTTACCCCGGCGCGACAGCAGCGCGGCGAAGGTCTGGTTGTTGATCGTCTGGGCGAGGAAGCGGACCGAGCCGTCGGCGAAGGCGAAGTTTGCCCCGCCGGAATGGTGGCTGTGGAACTCCTGGCCGAAGTCGCAGCCGATCCGGCCCATCAACGGGCTGGTGGTCAGGGCCTGGCACGATTCCCAGGGAGTCGAGGCGCCCCGGCCGTAGTGCGAGTTGATCGGGGCGCTCTGGTCGAGCACGTTCTTATGACCGGCCCAGAGCCCGTGCAGGGCCTCGGGGGCCTCGCCCGCGAGGATCGTGGTGCTCGTGCCGTCCATGATGTCCTGGATGCGCAAGGTCTTGTTGGCGGCCAGCAGCGTCAGGCCCCGGCCTGCCCCGCTGAGGTCTCCCTGATCGGCATAGTTGTTCTGGCAGTTGGTCTTCGGGTAGCAGCGCAGGACACGCTCGCCGTAGTTGCCGGCGTAGTCATTGCGGCCGAAGAGGGGCGAGCTCTGGTTGTCGCCGTTGGGCTTCATGGCCGACCCGGCGGGGTTCGACGGGCACAGGAAGACCTGGAGCGCCGTCTGCGCGGCCGACAGGTTCATCGGTTCCAGATACCAGCCCCCCTGATTGATGGCGTTGAACAGGGGGCCATGCTCCAGGCCGGGCAGCAGCGCGGTGCCCCAGCTGACGATCCGGTTGGCCCGGGCGACCGCGGTGTTCATCGCCGCGTCATTGGCCAGCGAGCCACCGAAGCCCGCCTTGGGGAAGACGTTCACCGTGGCCAGATAGCTATGCACGGCGATGCCGACCTGCTTCAGGTTGTTGCGGCACTGGAGCTGGCGGGCGGCCTCGCGGGCGCTTTGCACCGCGGGCAAAAGCAGGCCGATCAGCACGGCGATGATCGAGATGACCACCAGCAGCTCGATGAGCGTGAAGCCGCCGCGGCCCGCGCGGGGCGCTTGCTTGTTCCGACTGAGACGCATCATCATCCGTCGAGGGTCCTGTCCTGACGCGGCCAGGGCCTCCGGCCGCGCGGGCAGGCACCGGGGCCGACGCCGGACCCCGGGATGCGCCTTCCCTTGGTGCTCGGGCCGGAGCATCCCATGGTCACCCGTCGGGCCGTATTCTGGCTCGCGAGTCAGGCGGCTCCCGGGCGCCTTCCCGCGGGGATCATCGATCCCCCGCAGTGGCGTGTTGCCCGGGCTCCTCCTCGCTTACAGCGGCGGTCCCGCGCCGGAATTGCACCGGCTTCCTTGCCCCGCCCCCGCTTTGATGGGGGACAAGGGCGCCCGACGGGCGTGCGAGCCATTGACTCTAGCAGCCTGCGACGGCGGCGACAACCGCAACGGCGATGGCCCGACGGCCGGGCGACTCGTCTTCGAGTCCTCCGGCCGTCGGGCACTTCGGGGCGTTCCGGTTCGTCCCCGGGGCTCCCCGGGCGAGGGATCGGGTTCAGCGGCTGGTCTTCAGCACGACTCTGCCCTTCGTCCGGGACTTGTTTCCGGCGAAGACGCGGCCTGCGCCGCCCTCCTCCTCCTGGATCCGCTGGTCTTCGGACTGGAACTGGCGGATGTCTTCCGCGCTGAGCTTGGGCAGGTCGGCGGGGTTGATGATGACCGTGTCATCCTGGCCGCAGCCGGCCGCCAGGCCGAGGACGGCCGTCATCAGGGCACCGCAGGCTCGCTTACGCGTCATCGGTAAAACTCCATCGGGAGATGTTTTGTGGGGGGTCGAAGCGATCGATCAGAAGGAGTCGGCGCTCATGACCTCGCCGTCATCGATGACCGCAAGTTGCCGCATGGTGCTGGGGTTGATCGTGAACTTGAGGAAGCGGACCGAGCCGTCGCCGAGCACGGCGTTGATGCCGCCGGGGTGCGAGCCGCCGAACATCCGCCGCCAGAGGTTGCCGCCAGTGCTGGGGTCCGAGGGGGTGGCACAGAAGCCGTTCAGGGCTGGCGCCGCCTGGTCGGGCACGGGGACGAAGTGGAAGCGGATGTTGTCCTCGTCCCAGCCGGCGTTGTTCCAGCGCTCGTTGTCGCCGCCGTCGAGGCCGTGGCGCGAGGGGGGCAGGCTCTTCTCGGCGGCCAGGATCGAGTTGGAGGTGCCGTCGAGGAAGTCGGCCAGCTTCCGCTTGCCACGCACGCCGTGGATAATCGCACCCTTGCGCCCCGACGTGTCCCCTTCGTTGATCGGATTGCGCTCGTTGGCGATCGGCTGGAGGCCGTTGGGGGGAGGGGGCACGAGGCGGCCAGGCGTGAAGTTGCCGTTGGAGCCGTCGCACTCGTAGATCTGGCCCTGGATGAACCCGGCCGAGCCGGCGTAGTCGTTCTTGCCGATCAGGGTCGCCGCGCCGAGGAGGGTGCCCGCGTAGCGGGTCGGGGCGCGGCGGCTGGGGCAGTAGAAGCCGGGAATCGCCACTCGGGCCACGTCATAGTCGCCGTTATACGTGTTCGACACGTTATGGATCGGCGGGGTGCTGAAGTTGGCCAGATTGTAGACGTTCTGCTGCTCCATGTACGGCGTGATCTTGAAGAAGTGGTTCCAGCCGTTGGGAGACGCCGAGTTGCAGCAGACCGAGTCCTCATAGGAGGTCCCGACGGTCTCGGTGTAGTTGCGCGAGGGAAGGTCGGGCTGGCCCGAGGCGGTGACGGCCTGCGGGTCGCCGTCGTAGGCGCCCTGCGGCAGATGGCCGTTGGCGCTCTCGAAGTTCATGAAGCCCAGGCCGATCTGCTTCAGGTTGTTGACGCACTGCGCACGCCTGGCCGCCTCTCGTGCGCTCTGCACGGCGGGGAGCAGCAGGGCGATCAGGACGGCGATGATCGAGATCACCACCAGCAGCTCGATCAGGGTGAAGCCCGGACGGGACGGGCTTCGGTGGGTGCGAAGTCTCACGTGGCTCGGCTCCGGAAGAGTGGAAAAGTAGGGCGAAGGCCTCTCCGGCCTCGATGTCTGAGACGAGAGTGTAGGGACCGGCCATAATGGGCCGATGTCGAGTCGATGAAGAGACCGCGAAACTCGCCCGGAATTTCCAATCCGATCCAGATGTGGTCGGATGAAAGTTTGATGAAGAGTCTGGCGGGTGGGGCGGCCTCGGCCCATAATCCCCCGCCGGCCCGCTCCAACGGCCGGCGCGTCGCCTTCGATTCAAGCCGCCCGACCCGGAGCCAGAACCCGATGTTGCGGACCTTCATGCTCGCGTCAGTCGCCGTCGCCCTGGCGTCACACGCCACCTCCGCCGAGGAGGTCGAGAGCCCGATCTACCGGAGCTGGGCCAAGGCCAAGGTCGGCACCAGCGTCACCTATCGCGAAATCGTCATCACCAAAGGGGTCCGCGCCGAGTCGACGCGTCGCGCCACCCTGGCCAAGCTGACGCCCGAGAAGGCCGTCATCGACGAGGAGACGTTCGAGACGGTCAACGGCAAGCCCAAGGTCATCACGTCGATCACCCTGGACTACCGCAAGGGGCTCATCCTGCTCCCCGGCATGACCAAGGAACAAGTCGAGAACCCCGGCAAGGGCAAGAAGGCGGGACTCGAGACCGTGAAGGTTCTGGGCAAGGACTACAAGGCGAGCTGGTATGAGACCGAGGCCCCCACCGACCACGGGCCCGCCGTGGGCCGCACCTGGGTCTCCGACGAGGTCCCGGGCAAGATCCTCAAGTCGTCGATGAAGGTCGAATCCGCGGATAAGACCGTCACCACCGAGCTGATCGAGATCAAGGTCCCCTGACCGATCGACGACGGCCGGCGTCAGGCCCCGGACTCGACGGCCCGGGCCTCGCCGGTGTCGGCCGCCTGATAGCCCGGCAGTCCGCCCAGGGCACGCCGGAACGGGGCCGAGCGGACGACCTCGCGAAGGGCGACCAGGCGGGGGTCGTCCTCGAGCTGCGCCGGGTAGCAGAGGTCGTAATCCTCGTGGCGCAAGGGGATGAAGTCGAGGCCCGCCTCCTCACTGGCCAGCCTCAGGCAGACGCCCAGGTCGGCCCAGCCCGAGCGGACCGCCTCGGCCACCCCCCGGTGGTCGCGCGCCAGGTGCTCAGGTGCCGGCCGGTCTCCCAGCAACGCATCAAGGCACTGCCGCGCGCCTGATCCCGGCTCACGCCCCACCCACCGGCGATCCGGCGCCAGCGCCGAGGCCACCGAGCCCAGCCGCAGGGCTGGCAGCGAGGCGATCCCTTCCTCCCACCGCGCCAGCCTGAGCAACCGATAACCATCGCCCAACGCGGCTAGAACCGCCTGCGCATTGCCGTCCTCGGCCCCGGGGCCGTCGTCGAGTCCGGGCCCCGATAGGTGGACCCCCGCGACGTGAACGAGGCCCCGGCCCAGCAACTCGAGGGCCGACCGGCTGGAACGAGGCAGGACGATCAGGCGGACGCCCGCGAGCCTGGAGAGAGGCCCCGCCAGCAGGCCGACGGCCGGGTCGCAGCAGGCCAGGACCAAGGTCCGGGTCGGCCCACCCTCGGCCGCATCCCAATCCCGGGATCCTGTCTCAATACCGTCAAATAAGGGATCGCCCGAATCCAGGGCCTTGATGACGCCGTCGTGCGGGACCGTCCCCAGCGGGGACGCCTCGGCGGGATACCGCCAAACCTGGCCGCCGACCTCGGCCACCCAGTATCGGCAGGGGACGCGTACGGGTTCCCACGCCCAGAGTGGGGCCCCCGCCGCCTTGCGCGCCAGCCGGAAGAGCATGTCGACGCGCACCGCGAGCGCCTCGGCCAGCGCCAGAGCCGCCGCCGTCGAGGGGACCAGCCGCCCCACCTCGATCGCGCTCACGCCGGCGCGCGAAAGCCCCGAGCGTCTCGCCAACTCGTCCTGAGACCAGTGACGCCTGAGCCTGTGTTCCCGAACCGCATTGATCAGCTCATCGTGCGTGGGCATGATCGTATCACGCTAAAGCCCCGTCAGGTGCAGATCAAGAGTCTAGCCCATTCTCGCATCGTCTTGGGCCAACTCTCCGCGAGAAGCTGCCATGATCCGACCTAAAATCGATACGATTGAATCATCGAGGGAATCCTGCCACACTCTTCCCGACATCATCGTGGAGAATTTCCTTCGATCGGGGGGACCGGGCATGGGTGGCGAGAGACGGGGGCGTGGATTCACGCTCATTGAATTATTGGTGGTCATCTCGATCATCGCGGTCCTGATCGCCCTGCTCCTGCCGGCCGTGCAGAGCGCCCGAGAGGCCGCCAGGCGCATCGGATGCGTGAACAACCTGAAGCAGCTCGGCCTGGCGCTGCAGAATTACCACTCCGCGCACGGGGTCTTCCCCCCCGGCCGGAACAACTCGTACGTCGCCGGCCAGGGCAATTGCTGGGGGGCGCACGCCCAGCTCCTGCCGCAGATGGAGCAGCAGACGATCTACAACGCGATCAACTTCAACGTCTCCCCCGATCCCGATTACACGACGTCCATCGCCGCGGCGAACTCAACCGGTTCACTCACGGCGCTCGCGGCCCTGCTCTGCCCGTCGGACTCGGGGCCGAGCCGGGTGCAGGTCGGGGGCGGGATGTTTGCCGGACACAACTATTTCCTGAACGTCGGGTCGGGCTACTCGGTCGTGCAAACGCCCCCGGCCGGGATGATGCCGCCCAACGGAGTCTTGTTCGAGAACTCGGCTGTTGGCGTCTCGGGGATCACCGACGGCACGTCGGGTACGGTCGCAATGAGCGAGTCGATCCGCAGCGTCGACGGCGCCCCGACGGGCCTGAACACACTGACGGTCTTCGCGCGGACTCCGCTTCTGGGGTTCGTCATCACGGGCAAGAACGTCAAGGGAGACGGCCCGCCCATCATGTCGGATGCCGACTACCAGGCCCGCTGCCTGACGACGACTCCACCGGGATTCCAGCCCACGCGAGGGATCAAATGGATGTATGGTGCCCCGGGACATAGCATGTACAACCACCGAAGGGTCCCCAACGACAATGGCTACGACTGCCGAGGGGGCCTGCCGCACAGCGACAAGTCGGCCGCCGACTGGGTGAACCTCTCCCTGAACGTGGCGGCGCGCAGCAGGCATCCCGGCGGTGCCAATTCGGTCTTCTGCGACGGCCACGTCCAGTTCATCAAGGACACCGTGCAGCCCGCCACATGGCAGGCCCTGGGGAGCCGCAACGGCGGCGAGGTCGTCAGCGCCGACGCATTCTGAGCTTTCTCGGATCCGACCCACCCTTCGGCGGCACCCACTTTGCACCGGGTACCCCCCTGTCATGAGGCGAGCCACGATTCGCGGCCTTTGTGGCCGGGGGACGGCCAGGGCCTCTCGGTAAGGGTGCGGGGGTCAGCAATGGGTCGGCTGAATCCGGGCTTGGTCCTCGGCGAAGACGGCCTGCGTGGCAGGGTCGAGCCCTGGGCCGATGGGAATGCGGGCGGCACATCCGAGGCCGGGTCCGCGATGGTCCTGCTCGACGACGGGCGTCGCCTCTCCGTCCCCATCTCGCTGCTGAAGGACCGGGGCGACGGCAGCTTTCAGCTCCTACTGGGTGCGGCCGAACTCGGTCTTCTCCGCGGTCCAGCGGGCGGAGAAAACGACGACGAGATCGTGATCCCGATCGTGGCCGAGCAAGCTGAAGTCTCGAAGCGCACCGTGGAGGCGGGCACCGTCCGGATCAGCAAGACGGTACGCGTGCATGACGAGACGGTCAACGTCCCGCTCATTAGCGAGCAGCTGGACGTCGAGCGGGTGGCCGTCAACCGGAGGGTCGACAGCACCCCCGCCACGCGCCAGGAGGGGGACGTGACGATCATCCCCGTGATGGAAGAAGTGCTCGTCGTCGAGAAGCGCCTGATGCTCAAGGAAGAGTTGAGGATCACCCGCCGACGCGTCGAGCAGTCGAAGGCCGAGACCGTGACCCTTCGCACGGAAGTCGTCGAGGTCGAACGCATCGGCAAAGGCGCACAGGTCAATTAGCCTCGAACGGCACGCGGCTTGCTGCTCACACTCAGATATCATGCTTCGTCGGCGTCGCCCACGAGCCACCCGGGCCCAAGCGTTGCAGCGGCGCCTTCGGCATATCCACAACATCTTGAACCTCGACAGAGGAGGAGTGGGATCATGGCCAGGGAAATCGACAAAGACGAAGCGAAGGTCGACGCCAAGGCGGCGGGCGCGGCGGGCGGCGGGACGGCCGGGGCCCTGATCGGCGGGGCTGTGGGCGGCCCAGTCGGCGCCGGGGTGGGTGCCGTGGTCGGCGCCGCCGCGGGCGGCTTGGCCGGCAATTCGTACGACTACAACGAGGCCGAGCCCGAGTTCCGCCGCAATTGGGAATCTTCCGGCGCCGCCACGCGTGGGAAGAAGACCTGGGCCGACGTCTCGCCCGCTTACCGATATGGATATGAGAACTATTCGTCGTCCGCCCACAAGGGCCGTAGCTACGACCAGGTCAGCGCCGAGCTGAAGAAGGGCTGGATCGGTGCCGGCAAGTACGAGGACCACGAGCCGTACATCCGCACCGCCTGGGAACGCCGATCGCAGGGCACCCTCGACTCCGGCGGCGAGGCCGTCGTGCCGATCATTGAGGAAGAGCTTAAGGTCGGCAAGCGCAAGGTCGAGAAGGGTGGCATCCACGTCGAGACTAAGGTCATCGAGACGCCCGTCGAGCAGCAGGTCCATCTCCACGACGAGAAGGTCAGCGTCAAGCGTCGGGCTGTGAACCGCGAGGTCACCGCCGACGATGCGGCCTTCCGCGAGGGGACGCTCGAGCTACACGAGTCGACCGAGGAGGCCGTGGTCGCCAAGAAGGCTCGCGTCGTCGAGGAGGTCATCATCGGCAAGGAAGGTCACGACCGCACCGAGACTGTCCGCGATACCGTCCGCAAGACCGACGTCGAGGTCACCAAGACCGCCGGCAAGGGGAAGGTCTCGGGCACGGCCTGGGAGACCTACGACACCGGCTTCCGCAAGGACTTCACGTCCAAGTACGCCGACAGCGGATACCAGTACGAGCAATACGCCCCCGCCTACCGCTTCGGCTATGACCTGGCGGGCGACAAGACTTACCAGGGCGACTGGACGAAGGTCGAGCCCCTCGCACGCAAGTCGTGGGAGAAGCAGAACCAAGGGGCCTGGGAAGACTTCAAGGACGTCGTGAAGCACGCCTGGCAGAAGGTTACCGGCGAGCGATAAGTCCCGAACTGTTTTGATGGAATTACGAAGGGCCCGCGACTTCCGCCTTGTGGAAGTCGCGGGCCCTCTGTCGTTTGGGCGACGGGAACGATCCGAGCATCTCAGCCGTAGAGGCCGTAGACGGGCTCGGCCTTGACCAACTCTCGGGGCTGGTTCAGGTGGTTCATGATGAGCGTCGCGGGATTGATGCCGAGCGCGTGGTAGACGGTGGCCAGCAGCTCGGTCGGGTGCACCGGCGTCTCGATGGGGGACGAGGCCTGGTCGTCGGACTTGCCGTAGACCGACCCACGCTTGATGCCCGCGCCCGCGATGGCGGCGGTGTAGCAATAGGGCCAGTGGTCGCGGCCGTCGGGCGAGTTGGTGTTGCCCGACGTGCTGACGCCCAGGCGCGGCGACCGGCCGAACTCGCCGATGGCCAGGACCAGGGTCTCGTCGAGCATCCCGCGGCCGTCGAGGTCGGCGATCAGGCTGGAAAGGGCGCTGTCCAGCTTCGGGCAGTGCAGTTCCTTCAAGGGCTTGAAGTTGGCCGCGTGGGTGTCCCAGGCCGTCGAGTTGGGGTCGCCGTTGGCCACGCTCGGCCAGTTGACCTGGACGAACCGGGTGCCCGCCTCGATCAGCCGACGGGCGAGCAGGGCGCTCTGGCCGAAGGTGTGGCGGCCGTAGCGGTCGCGGGTCTTGGGGTCTTCCTCGTCGAGGTCGAACGCGCGCCGGGCGCGGCCCGAGAGGATCAGGTCGAAGGCACGGCTCTGATAGCTGTCCAGTGCGAAGTTGGCGGTCGCCTTCTCGAGCTCGGGCATCCCCTCGGTCACCGTCCCGAGCAGCGTCCCACGCCGCTTCAGGCGGATCTCGGAGATCTCCTTTCGCAAGGTCAGGTCGTCGAGCTGGAGCTTCGTATTCGGGTCCTGGAACAGGTAATAGGGGTCATAGGCCTTGCCCAGGAACCCGGCGTTGCCCGCCTTGCCGATGACGTTGGACTCTTGCAGCGGCCTGGGGAGCATGACGAACGGGAGCATGGCCTCGGACGACGGCCTGAGCTTGATGACGTTCGACCCGACGTTGGGATAGTCGGCCGGGCTGGGGGGGTCGAGCTGCCCCGACGGGCTGACCTTATCGGGCGTATACCCGGTCAGCATCTGGTACATCGCGGCCGTGTGGTTGAACAGGCCGACGGGGGTATAGCTGACCGAGCGGACCATGGTCAGCTTGTCGGTGACCCCGGCGAGCTTGGGCATGTGCTCGCCGAAGAGGAGGCCCGGCGTCTTCGTCTCGATCGGCTTGAAGAGCCCCCGGACGTTCTCGGGGGCGTCGGGCTTGGGGTCCCACAGGTCGATGTGGCTGGGGCCACCCTGAAGGAACAGGAGGATGACGTTCTTGGCCTTGCCGAACCCCGGCAGGCCGCGGCCCGCCACGGTGCCGCCGGCGTTGGCCTCGGCGGCGTGGGCCTGAAGGCGTAGGACTTCGGGCAAGGACAGGCCGAGGAGGCCGGCCCCGCCGATCCTGAGCAAGTCGCGCCGACTGGGTCCGTCGCAGAGGCGTGCCGCGGGTCCTGGGATCGAGATCATCGGTCCATCCTCCGTCGATTCAAGGTCTGTCCGTCGACACGTCTCAGCGATTGAACAGGAATGCGGGGCTATTGATGAGGGCCCAGAGGAGGTCTTGCGCCCCCTCGGCCTTGTCGGCGACGCCGGCCAAATAGGTCCGGGCCTTGGTCAACTCGGCGTCGTCGGGCTGCCTCGAGAGGACGGCAAGGTACATCTCGAGGACGATCGTATCATCGTCGGGCTTCGTCTTCATGAGCCGGGCGATCCGGCCGTCGGGGTCGACCAGGGCATCGGCGATGGTCGGGCCGTTGACCAGGTTAAGTGCCTGGGCCAGGCTGACCTCGCTGGATCGCTCGCACTCGCAGGGGCTCTCGCGGGCGGGCCTGCCGAAGAGGTCGAGGAATCCGCCCTGCGACACCTGCGAGTCGGGCAGCTGGTTGGCACGGAAGCCGGTCGGCACGCCGTCGAACTTGGGGGTCCGGCCGGCGGCGATGTCGATCGCATCCAGGAGCTGCTCGGCGGTCAGGCGCCTGGGGGTGGCGTGCGAGAAGTTGATCGTGTCGTCGCGGTTGAAGTCATTCGTCTCGATCGACGCCTGGTAGGTGCGCGAGCCGGCGATGGTGCGCATCAGCTTGCGGAGGTCGAAGCCGCCGGCGATGAACTCCTTCTCCAGGTAGTCGAGCAGCTCGGGGTTGGTCGGCGGGTTGGACGAGCGGATGTCGTCGACCGGCTCGATGATCCCCTTGCCCAGGAAGTAGCTCCAGACGCGGTTGACGATCGAGCGGGCGAAGAAGGGGTTCTCGGCCGCCGTCATCCAGTCGGCCAGCTCCTGGCGGCGCGACGTCTTGCGAATCTTGCCGGCATGCTCATAGGGGAACGTCGGGGCCATGACCCGGCCGTCCTTGGGGTGGGTGACCTCGCCGGCCTGGCGGTCGAAGATGACCTGCTCCCCCTCGCGGGCGCCAGGCTTGGTGCCGACCTGGCCCCAGTAGGCGGCCATGCCGTAATACTGGTTCTGGGTCCACTTCTCGAACGGGTGGTCGTGGCACTTGTTGCACGAGAACCGCACGCCCAGGAAGAGCTGCGTGGCGTTCTCGAGCGCCACGCTCGGCTCTTTCGAGGTGCGGTAGTAGTTGACCGCCGGGGTGTCATACGAGCTGCCGCGGGCGGCGATCACCTCGCGCACCATCTGGTCGTAGGGCATGTTGCGGGAGACGGCCGACTCGATCCAGCGGACGAAGGCCCAGGTCCCCTTGTCGCCCAGGAACTTGCGGTTGACCTGGAGGAGGTCGGCCCACTTGTGCGTCCAGTGGGCGACGAACTCGGGGCTGTCGATGAGCTGGTCGACCACCTTGAGTCGCTTGGCCTGGCTGTCGGAGGGGTCGGCCAGGAACGCCTTGACCGTCTCGGACGACGGCGGCAGGCCGGTCAGATCGAAGCTCACGCGGCGGAGGAATTCGGCGTCGGTGCAGGCCGGCGACGGCTGGATCTTCATCTTCTTCAGCTTGGCGTCGACCAGCCTGTCGACCGCGTTGAGCTCGGGCAGGTCCTTCCAGGCGAACCCGGATCGGTCGCCCATGACGGTGACGTTGTCGACCGCGTAGGCCCCCTCGTAGCGGATGAGGATGGCCGCCTCGCCGCGGCGGACGGACTCGACCTTGCCCTTGGCATCGACGAGCGCCACGTCGGGCACGCTGCTGGAATAGATGGCGTCGAGCGTGACGTCGCGGCTCGTCCCGTCGGGGTAGCGGGCCAACACCACGAGCTGCTGCGGCTCGCCCTCGACGGCCAGCTCGATGATCTTGGGCAGCACCTCAAGCGAGGCGACGCGTGCCGTGGTGGTGACGTCGGAGGGGGCCCCCTGGGCGATCCAGTCGCGGAGGATCTGGTAGGACGGGTCGCCGACGGTGATCACGTTGCCCCCCTCGTGGGGGACGCCCGTGGTGGGCTTCAAGAGCATCAGGCTCTGGTCGGGGTCGGACCGGTTGAACCGACGGCCGGCGAGGTCTTCAACCAGCTGCGCGTAGTCATAATCCGGGTCGTACCCCCGCAGGCTGAGCTTGAATCCCTTCTTTCCCTTGGCCGACCCGTGGCAGGTCCCCGCGTTGCAGCCGGCGCGGGCGAGGATGGGCTCGACGTCGCGGACGAAGCTGACGGGGCGGGGCTTGCCCGCGTCCCGGACCGAGACGGGCAGGTCGAACGTCTTGCCGGCGGCGGCCACCTTGACGGTGTGCGGGCCGTCCTTCAGGCCGTGGATGAAGCCCGAAGGGTCGACGGCCAGGCCGTCGGTGGCGACCGAGTAGGTGGCCTGGCCCGAGAGGTCGACGCGTCGGCCGTCGGCCAGGACGCCCGTGACCACGACGCGCCTGGCGTCGCGCGGGCCGTCGAGTTCCAGGGACGCCGGCATCACCTCGATCGAGGCGGGGACCGGCGGAGGGGTGTCGGCAGCGCGGGCGGCGACCGGCCCGAGGGGCAGGCCCAAGGCCAGCAGCGTGGCGATCGTCTTGGGGCTCATGGGTCGTTCCTCGGCGGGGTCATCAGTCGATGAGTCGTCGGCTTGCCCGGCACGGCTCGATGAATGTTATTGGGCCGCAACGGGTACTGCGGGGGGGGGCGTCACGGTGATGCGCACTGGGACGTCGGGAATCTGGTAATCCTTGGTCTGCTTGCGACCCGGCATGTCGGCCGCGGCCCGGACGAGCAGATCGAGCGACCCCGCCGGAGCGGCAGGCCCGACGGTTACCTCGACCTGCGCCAGCGCCTGCCCGGCGGGGACCACCACGGGCAGGATGATGACCTGCGGCGGCACGCTCCCCTCGACGCTCAGGTGGACCGGGCCGTCGAAGGGGGGCACCCGGCGCACGATCAGGGCGATGGCCGCCCGCGAGCCGGGCGCGGCCTTGACCTCGGGGGTGAGCACCTCGACCGAGTAGGGCCGGACCACGCGGCCGGACAGCGGGGCGAGCGTCACCGTCTCGTCGCGGCCGCCCGCCTTGTATTTGGCCACCAGGCCGACGGAGGCGTCGACAACGGGTGCCACGGCGGCGACGTCGAACTCAAGGGTCGCTTCCGTCTGGTCGGGGCCGATCGTGGCCGTGCCGCCGGTGACCTGCGCGGGGAGCCCGGTCACGCTGAGGGCGATCGGCTCCTTGTTGCCGGCCGGACGCTTGGCGGAGACGACGACCCGCGACTTCTGACCGTGGACGAAGACGATCGACGGGGCCGAAGCGGCCAGCGTGATCGTCGGCCCGGTTCCCACCGCGGCGGCCAGGAGGAACGGCTTCTGGGGCCCGCCGGGGGTGCCGTCGGTCGTGGATCGGGCCCGACGGCGGATCGGCTGCGAGGCGGACCCGGCGGTCCCCCAAAGTTCCAGGGCCAGGGCCTTCGGCTCGGTGTCCGGTGCCGCCGACAGCAGGATCGACCCCTCGGAGGCGCCCGCGGGGATCAGGCCACCCGTGGCGACGACACCCGACGCGGCCAGGTCGCCCGAGACGCTCAGCTGGATCGCGTCATTGAAGCCGCGGCGGACCACCTGCACGGGGATGACGACCGGCGACCCCTTGGGGATGTTGATCGCGGGCACATTCACGCGCAACTCGAAGTCGGGCGTGGCGGGCCTGGCCAGCAGGCGATAGGCGAACGAAGGGCCACCGCGGCCGAGCAGGTCGGTGACCGACACGTTGATCTCGCTCACCCCTTCGGGGATCGTCAGGGCCAGGCTCGGGTCCATACCGCCCTCGTCGGACTGGGCCAGCACCGAGCCGTCGGGCTTGCGGGCGACGAGCACGGCGTCGAGCCTGGAGCCGAGGCGGGAGGCCTCGATCCCCAGCGTGAGCACCTGACCGGGCTTCACGGGGATGAAATAGGCGTCGGTCTCGCCGGCCGCGGCGATCCGGCCGTTCATCACCGTGCCGACGGCCAGCGCGTGCGGCCCCTTGGCGTCGGGTTCGAGGCGTTCGGGCAAGTCGGAGACGACCATCCGCAGGGGCGAGGCGCCCATCGGCCCGGAGGCGGGAAGCGTCAACGGAGACGAGGTGACCTCGGTGTCGGCCGGGGCCTGCACCTTCAGACGGAGCGGGCTGGGGAGGCTGCCCCCGAGCCACTGGGCCTCGACCCACTCGCCGCGTCGCCAACCCAGGGGATAGACCGCGTCGGCCGCGGCGTAATTGCCGATCTTCCAGCGATAGAACGGGTCGTTGGCCCCGCCAAACTTGATGTCGTTGAGCACGGCCAGATACGTGCCATCGGCCGGCGGGACGAAGACGAGCCGGGTGTCGCCGCCGACGGGGACCGAGTCGGTGTCCATCGACAGCGTGAGCCCGGCGGCGTCGGTCACGGTGATGGCCGAGTCGAGCCCCGAGCCGAGCCGGCGGGCCTCGACCTCCAGGACGATGGCCTGCCCCTTCTTGGCGGCGAACTTGACGAAGTCGCGGTCGGTGCCGGCGCAGGCCCCCTGCACCGTCGCCGGCAGGGTGAGCGCCTGCGCGGAGCCCGGAATGTCATTGGGCTCGGCCTCGGCCACCTCGGGCAGGTCGCCCACGGCCAGCGTCAGCGGCGCCGTCAGGCCGTCGGCGGTGCGTGCCTGGACGGTGTAGAAGCCGACCGGTGCGTCGCCGGGGACGGTGGCCGAGACCTTGATCTGGTTGGGCCCGACGACCTCGACCGGCCCGAGCGTGCCGGGCAGGCTGGTTCGGACCTCGACCCCGGCGCCGCCGATCCCGTCCCCGTTCAGGGTGAACGCGACGGTCTTGCCCCGCTCGAGGCCGCGCGGGGCCATCGAAGTCAGCGAGGGCGCGGCCGCCCGGGCGGGCTCGGCTTGGGCCGTCAACAACAGCAGCAGCAGGGCGGCGGCGGGGATGCGGGCGGGTCGTCGGAGCATGGTCATCGGCGCCTGGCGGGGGCGGCCCGCGTCGTCCGTCGAAGGGGGGCCGCCGGTCGTTCGTTCGGGGGGCGTCTCCAGCCTCTCGTTGGTCTTCAGTCGGGGGCGTGCGGGTCGTCGCGTGTTGGTCATTCGCCGACCTTCAGTGCGACCGCGGGCGCATCGATGGGGACCGGGACGAATTCGCGGATGAGCGAGCCGTTGGCCACGTCGAAGAGCCGCACGGTGCCGTCGAATCCGCCGGTGGCCACCCGCTTGCCGTCGGGGCTGAACGCGATGGCATAGATGCCGCCGCGGTGCCCCTTGAAGGTCTGGATGCGTGCGGCGTCGGCATTATTGTACAGGCGGGCCTCGCCGCCGATGCTTCCGACGGCCAGGGCCTTGCCGTCGGGGCTGATCGCGATGGCCGAGATCGGGCCGGGCTGCGTCTCGAACGCCTTCAAGAGGTTGAAGTCGGTATAGTTCATGTCGCGGGCATGCGTGCGGAAGATCTGGTAGAGCCGGGGGACGCGTTCGTCGCCGCCGATGGCCACCTGATCGGCCTTCGGGTTGCGGGCCAGCACCTTCAGCTCGCCGTAGTTCTTGCCGATGTCGTCGATGAAGCTGCCGGTGTCGGTCTCGGTCAGCTTGATGGCGCCGTCGCGGCCCAGGGTGATCAGGTGCTTGCCGTTCTGGGAGAAGGTGGTGCCGAAGACCCAGTCGGAGTGGTGGTCCACCCGCAGCGTCTCCTTGCCGTCGGCGACGGCCACAAGCCGGGTCGAGTTGTCGGCGCAGCCGAACGCGAACCGCTTGCCGTCGGGGCTGTAGGCGCCGCCGTAGAGCGTGTCATAGGTGGACCGGATGGCCGACTTCAGGGTGGCGGTCTGGGGGTCCCAGAACTGGACCTCGCCGAACCGACCCGGGGAACCGCCGACGACGGCCAGGGTCTTGGCGTCGGGGCTGAAGGTCAGGCCTTCGATGCGCTGGGCCTGGCCGACGAGCCGGTGCAGCATGCCCGAACCGTCCGCTTTGTGGATCAGGACCTCGCGGTATCCGGAGACCGCCAGGATCTGGCCGTCCGGGCTGAAGGCCAGCGCGGTGATCAGCGGGGGCGTGATGTAGTGCGGCGGATGGGCGGAGTCGATGGTGTCGCGGGCGGCGGGTGGCGTGTCATCGACGGCCCCCTGGGCGACCCAGCGGGAGATCAGGGCGACCTCTTCGGCGGCCAGCGGCGTGGCGTTCGGAGGCATGTCGGGCGTCTTGCCGACGACGTTCTCGACCAGGGGGCTGGCCTCGGGCTTGCTGGGCAGGAAGCCGGCGCCGGCGTCGCCCCCCTTCTTGAGGGCCTCATATGAGGTGAGGTCGAGCTTGCCGTTGGGCTTGCCCGGCTGGTGGCATCCCTGGCATCGGCGCTGGAGGACGGGCATCACCTGCTTCGAGAAGCTGACGGGCTCCTCAGCCTGTGCGGCGGCGATGCTGACGAAGGCCGCCGCAAGCGCGAAGCCTGGCGCGGCCCGAGACGCCCACGCCCCGGGGCGCAGTCGATCGAGTCGGGACATCGTGACGACCCCTCATCACTGGTGTTT
This sequence comes from Isosphaeraceae bacterium EP7, assembly GCA_038400315.1. Classification (NCBI taxonomy): domain Bacteria; kingdom Pseudomonadati; phylum Planctomycetota; class Planctomycetia; order Isosphaerales; family Isosphaeraceae; genus Kueselia; species Kueselia aquadivae. The sequence goes on along the minus strand of CP151667.1, from coordinate 3,431,349 downwards.
CGATCTTGAGGCAGGCGGGGGGTGGTCGCGGTCGGCCGGATTGCGGCCACCGCGGTGCATCCACGTTCGTCCACTGTACAGAGCCGGTGTCAAACTGCAAGGATAAAAGTTAAACAACGGAGACGCGGATGGGGCCATGGCAGCATTCTGCGTTCGCATTCAGGTCATGAAGATCCGTCAAGCTCCATGAGTTCATCATCACGTTGGACCGCTTGATTCCACCGGGATGATTTTCCGCCACGTCCCTTGCGATCGGCCCGAATGGCCGCTATGGTCACGATCCGTCGCCGCGAAGCCATGCGACGAGGCATGCCAGGAGGGCCTCAGGCTCGGCGCCCGCGAACGCACCCACCATCAAGGACGATGCCCTCGCCCGACCGGTCTGCTCCCACGCGGGGCGACGGACGCCGAGGTCCACGACAGGTGGTCGCCGTTCGCCCCTCCCCTGGGCGGATGCCCGGCGTCTTGACCAGGTTTCCCCGCTCGAATTCGTCCGGGATGCGAACGATCCGGCCCGCCTCGGCGGACCCGGGCAGCCACTCCCTGCGCCTCGGAGGCCAGCGAGGCGGTTGAAGTTGCGCGCCGCGCAGGCGAGAAGACGGGGCATGTCCCCCCATGGATCGGCCAGCCCCCTTTGTCCTCGAGGTTAACCCGCTAATGCACCTGCCGACACCCCGCATCGCCCTGATTCCCCTGCTCCTGTCGCTCGCCGTCACATCGGCACCCGCCGAGAGCCGGGCCGATTTGGTCTATCTCGCGATTGGCGACTCGATCACGTTCGGCCTCGACACTTCGAACTCGTCGACGCTCGTCCCGTCGAATGCCGACCAGGGATTCGTCAAGCCGTTCGCCGACTTCCTCGCCTCTCAGAATGGCGGCGTCCGGCCCGAGGTGCTGAACCTGGGCGTCTCGGGCGAGCTGTCAACCTCGTTCTTCAGCGGGGTGGCGCCGGCCGGCTGGACGAAGCGTGATCCGGGCCTCAACCAGAACTATCCCGACGCGACCACGCCCCAGAACTCGCTGTTGATCCAGTCAATCACCGCGATCCACGCGGCGGGCAACACGATCGGCACCGTCAGCTTCCTGATCGGCGGCAACGACATCTTCGCCTTGAGCGAGCGGCTCGACTTCCTGACCGCCACGCCCGCCGAGCAGCAGGCGATGGTCATCGCCACGCTCAACACGATCCAGAACAACTATCTGACGGTGCTGACAGAGCTGAAAACCCTGGCCCCCGAGGCCCGGCTGCTGCTGCCCGGCTACTACAACCCGTTCCCCTCGTTCTCCGCCGAGAGCGCCTTCTTCGCCCCGATCCTCGCCGGCTTCAACCAGTACATCCAGGCCGACGCGGCCTATTTCGGGGCGACCTACATCGACCTGGCCACCCCGTTCATCGGGCATGAGCTGGCGTGGACCAACATCGCCTCGGGCGACATCCACCCGAACGCGGCGGGCTACGCCGCCATCAACGCTGCGTTCGTCGGCGCCGTCGTCCCCGAGCCCGCCAGCCTGGTGTCGATGGGCGCCGGCCTGCTCGGACTGCTGGGCTACGCCCGGTTCCGCAAGGCCGCCTGAGGTGAGCGGATCGATGTTCCCACCGGGGGATCGACGGCATTGATCCCGGCGCCGAGAGTCGGTAGTGATGGGTCCTGCCCCCGGCCCGAAACCCCTGCAACCCGCGGGGCACGGGCCGGAGCCAGACCACGGAAAGGCCCGATGGCCATGCCAATTCCCCTCGCCCAGATCGCCTTGTTTGCCGCCGCATTCCTCGTCTCGGCGGGCCTCGCCCCGGCGCAAGATCAGCCTCCGAAGGCGGTAAGCGCCGAGGTCAAGGAGGAGCTGAAAACGCTGGAAGGGACCTGGGAGCCGACCCGGTATACGACAGGCGGCCAGAGTACGGCCGCCGAGATCCTGGCCGAGATCCGCAGGGTGGCCGAGGGCGACTTCGTCTACTGGACCCGCAAGGGGAAGCGGTTCGCGGGCACCCATGTCACGCTCGACCCGTCCCGCAAGCTGAAGACAATCGACGTGGTGGCCGACGGCGGCAAGTTCCGCGACAAGGTCGTCCAGGGCATCTACAAGCTCGACGGCGACGAGCTGACCATCTGCATGGCCGCCCCCGATGGCACCAGGCCCGATTCCTTCGAGGCCGAAGCCGGCGACGGCCGGACCCTCATGGTCTTCCGCAAGGCCACGCCGGAACCCGAAGCGCCGAAGAAGCCCTGAAGCCTCACCTGCGAGAGGCGTGTGGCACGCAAGCCCGGCCGGTGGTAGGATCGGGATCCAACAATCCTCCAACCAGCGCCGGATGACCCCGAGGGCCGCATCGCCATGGCCGAATCCACGCACAAGGCGGCGTCCGGCTCGTTCGTCCACCCCAGGTTCGGCCGGCGGCTGGCGTTGCAGGCGGGCGGGGTCGGGCTGCTCGGGCTCGGTTCGGGGCAGCTGGACGTTCTCCGAGGGGCCGAGGTCTCCGGGCGGAAGGCGCCTCCCCGGGCCAAATCCGTCATCTATGTCTTCCTCTCGGGCGGCCTGGGTCAGCATGACAGCTTCGACCCCAAGCCCGAGGCGACCGAGGACATCCGCGGCGAGTTCAAGGCGATCTCGACCGCGACGCCTGGCCTCTCCATCTGCGAGCACCTGCCCGGCCTGGCGCAGCGGAGCGGGCTCTGGTCTTTGGTCAGGTCGCTGACCCATTCGTCGAATGACCATTCGTTCAGTCACCATATCATGCTGACCGGCCGGTCGAAGCCTCCGCTCGGGTTCGACCCCAACATGCCGAAGCCCGGCGATGACCCGGCGATTGCCGCCGTAGCCGGGGCGATGACGACGCCCAGGAACAACCTGCCGCCGGCAGTGGTCCTGCCCGACCGCCTCATTCACACCACGGGCCGGGTGCTCCCGGGCCAGTTCGGCGGGGTCATGGGGCGGAAGCGCGACCCCTGGTTCGTCGAGTGCTCGGCCTTCGATCCCACGGCTTATGGGGCCTTCCCCGAGTATGAGTTCGACCACCAGGACCGGAAACGCACCCCGAAGCGGCAGGCCTTCCAGATCCCCGACCTGACCCTGCCCGAAGGCTTCGCCGCAGGCAGGCTGGCCCGCCGGTTCGAGCTGCTCGCCGGGCTCGACCGCCAGCGCGAGTCGCTGCTCGATGCGGGGCCGTCGGCCAGGCTCGATGCCCACCGCGAGGGGGCGGTCTCGATGCTGACCGACCCCAAGGTTCGACGGGCCTTCGACGTCGCCGGGGCCGACCCCAGGATGCTCGACCGCTATGGACGTAACTCCTTTGGCTGGTCGCTGTTAATGGCGGCCAGACTGGTCGAGGCGGGGGTGAACATGGTGCAGGTGAACCTGGGGAACAACGAGACCTGGGACACCCACGGCAACGCCTTCCCGCACCTCAAGGACAACCTCTACCCCCCCACCGACCGGGCCCTCTCCGCGTTGCTGGACGACCTCTCCGCCACCGGACTCCTCGACTCCACCCTCATCGTGATGGCCGGCGAGTTCGGCCGGACCCCTCGGATCTCCAGGCTGCCTCAGTTCTACAAGCAGCCGGGCCGCGACCACTGGGGGCACTTGCAGAGCGTCTTCCTGGCCGGCGGCGGCGTGCAAGGCGGCCGGGTCATCGGCACCTCGGACAAGATCGGCGCCTACCCCAGCTCCGACGCCCAGAGTCCCGAGAACTTCGCCGCCACGATCTACCAGGCCCTCGGAATTCCGCAGCAGGCCGCCTGGCAAGACGACCTCGACCGACCCCACTTCCTCTATCACGCCGACCCCATCCCCGGCCTGACCTGAGCCCCCCTGTCCGCGTAAAATTGGGTTCGTTTCGAAACGGCGCCGGGTTCGTTTCGTAAAATCGCCCTCTCAAGGATCGCGTTCGGCCCCGGCCGTTTCGACGCAAGTCGTTACCAAGACTGGCGTTCACCCCGAGAATGGGTTCGTTCCGCAATTTCAGGAGTGGCTTCGTTCGGCGCCCCGCAATGGGTTCGTTCGGGAATTCCCGCGTCTCTGCTTGCTCGGGATTCCAAAGAGACTGGGGCTCGCACACCTGCCTTTGTTTGGGGCGCGGAGCGAGCCGTATCCTGTCAGTTGCAATTGCGGAAGATTTCCGGCACGAATTCCGAAAAACTTTCGAAAGTTTTTCGGGGGGGGTTGGCGGCCAAGCAGTAGACACCCCAGGTTAATCGGTGCGTCGGGGGTCGTAGTTGGTGAGCGTTTTCGGGGTCATGGAGGTCCTGAGGGCGTTGAGGACCGCGAGGACGTCGATGACTTCCTGGGTGATGGCTCCGGCCACGGGGGGGAGGTAGCCGGCCGCGGCGATGCCCATTCCGATGAGGCTCAGGCCCATGCCGCCGATGGCGCTCTGGAGGGCGATCGACCGCATGCGTCGGCCGATGTGGAGCATCTCGTCGACTCGCTCCAGGGAGCTGTCCAGGATGACCGCCCCGGCCGCCTCGGCGGTGACGTCGCTCCCCTTGCCGAACGCGATCCCGACGGTGGCGGCCGTCAGCGCCGGGGCGTCGTTGATTCCGTCTCCCATGAAGACGGTGTTGGCGCGCTGGGTCTCCGCGCGCACGAGCGCCAGTTTCTGCTCGGGGCTCTGGCTCGCGTAGACCTCGGTGATGCCGACCTTTTCGGCGAGGTAGCTCACCTCGGACTCGCGGTCGCCCGAGACGAGCATGATGCGCTGGAAGCCGTGCCTCGGCTTCAGGTGGCGGACGAACGACTTGCCCTCGGCCCTCGGTTCGTCGCGGAACCTGAGCGTGGCCGCATAGCGGCCGTCGAAGAGCACGACGCATTCCAGGCCGCCGGCGAGCGGGGGGAGGAGCCCGGCGACCTCCGGGGACTGGGCGGTCAGCTTCTTACGGCTGGTCACCTGCACCGTCCGGCTGTCGATCACCCCGCGCAGCCCTTCGCCCGGTCGCTCGCCGACCTCCAGGGCCTCGACGAGCGGCAGCTTGGCCTCGGCGGCGGCTTCGAGGATCGCGGAGGCGAGCGGATGCCGCGAGTAGCGCTCCAGGCTGGCCACGTCGGCGAGCGCCTCGTCTGCGCTGAAGCCGGCGGCGGGAATGACCTCGGTCAGCTTCGGCTGCCCGTAGGTGAGCGTCCCCGTCTTGTCGAAGATGGCGACCCGGCAGGTGTCGATCTTCTCCAGCACGGCCGGGTCCTTGATGATGATCCCCCGGCGCGCCGCCAGCGACACCGAGCCGATGATCGCCACCGGGATGGCGATCAGCAGCGGGCAGGGCGTCGCGACCACCAGCACGCCCAAAAACCGCAGGACGTCGCCGCTCCATGCCCAGGCCACCAGCGCGATGACCACGGCCAGCGGCGTGTAGACCGCGCCCAGCTGGTCGCCGAGCCGCCGCAACCGGGGCCGCTTCTGCTCCGACTCGCGCATCACCTGCATGATCTTGGCGTACCGCGAGTCGACGGCCGTCTTCTCCGCCCGGATCGTCAGCGCCCCGTTGCCGTTGATGGCCCCCGAGAGTACCGCCGATCCCAGGGTCTTGGGCAACAGAAAGGGCTCACCCGTCAGATACGCCTCGTTCATCGTGCTGCTGCCCTCCAGCACGATCCCGTCAACCGGGCAGGTCTCGTGCGGGAAGACCACCAGGGCATCGCCGACCGCGACCTCACCCAGCGGGATGTCCCCCACCGACCCGTCCCGCTTGCGGTGCGCCAGCGAAGGCATCCGCCGGGCGAGCGCCTCGAGCGCGAACGACGCCCGGCGGACGGCGTAATTCTCCAGCGCCTGGCCGCCGGAAAGCATCAAGACCACGAGCGTCCCGGCCAGGTACTCGCCGAGGATCACCGACGTGACGATGGAGATCCCCGCCAGCAGGTCGGAGCTGAACTCCAGCCGTGCGAGCCGCACCGCCAGGCCGAACACCAGGGGAGCCCCGCACGCCAGGGCGAACAAAAGCGGGATCTCGGACCCGCGGAACCCGAGGACCGTCCCGCCCCCCCCGGCGCCGAATCGCAGGATCAGGTGGACGCCGATCGCCGCCAGCGCGGTCGCGGCGATGACGACTTCCTTCGTGAAAAATCCCGCGAAGCTACCCGACGCCGGTCGTTCCATGGGGCCTGCCATCCCTCGGTTCGCGCGATGACCACAGAACCATAAACGTTCAATCACACGAACCATTCATCCCGCAACCGCCCATCCTACTCGCCACCAGGCCCCCCTCAAGGTTCCTCCGCGAGACAGAGGCTTGCGCCTGCACGGTGGTGCTCCAATATTCCTCAAATTGCCCTGGCTTATCAGTAAGTCCAACTCCAGACATACTCCGGTACTCGCGACCGAAATTGGCCACGAGTACCGGCACTTGATTAGCCTCCGCTGTATTGAAGCCGGATCGCTCCAATCGTCACCCTTGGCGGGTGAAGCTGGGCCTGGACCGGTGCTCCAACGATATTCCGCCGCGGCCTTGCCGAACGTTCGATCAGGGTGACCTTAAGGTCATCCACGAGCTTGCCAGCCGCCCGAAGCCGAACCACTGCCTCAGTTGCATCGATAACAGCGGATTTACTGGCGGGCCCATCTCCCATCACATGACCGCCGCCGTGACTCGCTGAGAGGGAGAAGAATGAAATGCTGCCCGCGAAATATAAACTCCCCGGCCCGCCGGCATCCGCCTGACCGGGCAGGTTGATGTAAGCTTCATAGAATCTGCCGGGCGACTGGTCGAAGCGAATGTCGTCGATGACGATCTGGAGTGTCGCCCCCTCGACAGGAATGGCCGCACCGCCTTCGCCGGGGATGAGTGCCTTTGCCATTGGCATTCCCAAACTACCGATCCGCGCCTTTCCGGGAGCATCGGGAGTGAGCATCACTGTGAGCGGCTCGCTTGTTAATTCGGCTCTCGGAGGGAGAGCCGAAGCGATTGTAATCTTCTTCTCTTGGGGTGAAGCACCGACGACCGGCACCGGCGTCGCGTCTTGGCCTGGAGCCCCGGGAACCATAGCAATCACCATTGTTGGCATCGCCGGGTAATCTTGGTAGCGGTAACCCAGAGTTTCGGTATTTAGTAGTTGGGCAGTTGTCATGTAGCCGCTGCGGCCCAGCGGACCGTAGAACAGGAACGGCGTATTGAGCCAGATTGCCTCACGCGGAAGAAATGCTCCACCCCGCGCTCGTAACCACGCGCTCCAGAGGCGATCAACGTTAGCGTGATGTAGCCAGAAAATGGGGTCGCGAGCTGCCGTGTCAGGATTACCCATCTGCCCACCAATAGAGTCGTGGACAAGGTCATGGCAGTAGGTCTCCATGGCCCCGTGACTACCCTCATCACCAGATGATGTAACTCGCTGGCTACCGATCCCAGAGCCCTTCGTCGGGGTCGAAAAGGTAGTCTGTCCTGCCACCACAGGCCAGGATACCGCGTTTTCGTTGATCGGCCACCCACCGTTGATCTCAGACGCCCGAGACCCGTCATAGAGAGGGCTGTCAGGATTGAGAAACCTCGCGGGTAGGGACTGCTGATCCGGTCTTGTCCAGTCCCAATAGGGGAGCATAAATCCTGGGTCACCGCTGTAAGCCCGAATAATCTTCTCAAAATAGAGGAGATAGGCCCGATGCCAGGGCAGAAACCACCAATTGCCGTGCTGGCAGGTATGCCACCCGGCAAGAATGGGGCCGGGCTCGCCGGGCGGATACCCGTGCATGTTCGCCTGAAAATCCCACGACGGAGCCGCTTGCTTCGGAATACGCTTCATAGCGGCGACGCCCCGCTCGAAGGTAGTCCATTCGAGGTCCGTGAGGTCGTACGCATTTTTGCGGATAGCCGAGGGAGCCTGCGCCCGGGCCATCTGCCCGGGAAGCAACACCAATGCGCCGGCCGCAGAACTAAGCCACGCCCTTCGCGACAGGGCGAATCGATCTAATGACATCAACATCTCCTTTGATTCAGAATCTCGCAACAACAATCCAATTTACCGCAGCTAAAAGAGCAGTGATTCCGCTAATCGATCTTACGATCGATTTTCAATCCTACCATTTCCCGAGAGGGTTTCCGCTGAAGGATGGGCTTATTCACAACAATACTCCTGCAACCATTACCAATATCCATTGCCGCCCCAACAATAATTACACCGATTTCGAGGATTTCACAGGACTAGCAACCACTTCGACGACGCGCTCAAGCGCCCAGATGCTTCGACATAAAAGTAAAACTGACAAAAAAACAATATAAATTTCCATATAAGTTAGCGCAATCACACTATTGCTATCTCGATCACAAATCAATGACACTATTGAAACAATGGTGGCCAGCCCCAAAATTCTGATCGTATGCGTAAAGGACGCCCACAACGATGGATAATGCTTACTATTCCTGACTATGGCAAGTCGCTCGGATGTTGAGAATCCCAGCACAATGGAAACAGCCGTAATCACGAAGCCGAGCAATGATCCGAAGATACTCGCAAATGCTCCATAGACGGCACTCCGGTTGCCTTGCAGAGCATTAGACATCACAGACCTCCCGCCGTACCATTCGCCCCAGAAGACGACGGTAATTTCGGAAGCAGATGCAACCATAATACTAAATATCGTGTAGTGATTATCTGCGAACCTGACGAGAAGTTTCATACAGATAATCCCGACATTTTTACCAATTCACCCCGCAACTCTGAGTACGCTTCCTCAATGGCCTGATAAGCAGACTCTGAGTCAACAGCTCGCGATTTTGGATCTGACTTGAGGATCTTCTTCTTTGCAATGAGCTGATCGCTCAGCAAATCGATCACGAATTGCTTTCCTGTCTCCTCATCTTCGCCTGCGACCTTAAAAATTTTAGCTTGTTCGCGAATATCCGGCATTCGTGTAAGTTTACGCGCCGATTCCAAAAGGCTTGACGACAGCTTTTGAAGGACTGAGCGTGTTGCGGGTTTGAGGCAAATTTCGATTGTCTCTGCTTCTCCTACTTCTCTCACTTGAACAAACGCACTGCCCAATCTTTCATCAGCTTTTTTGACGGATTCCGCAAATGAGCTGTGAATTTTGAGTTGAAAAGTGCGGAGGGAGCTAAGGCGGTTAAGGTCCATCGAGGCATTTTTTCGTAGCAACGCCGCGAACGTGATTTCACGGCAGAATTCGCCGCCTTTGGTCGCCAGATAGGTTCTCAATTTTCCGATTCTTGGTCCGTAGAAGTTAAACTCACAACCAACGATGTTATCAGCGAAGAAGACGACATGAACGGGCTCAACCAAACCCTTCCCCGCAGCGATACTCAGTGGAGCGAAGACACCTCTTTCTTCCTCATGTGGAAAATCCGATCGACGTACATTGCAGAGTCTGATCCGGTGCGGGTATGTGTTACGGTCAACGATGCAGAGCGTTTCTGTTCCATCTATGCTAATTTGATAACGCTGTGGCGGGTCGAATGTCAAGCGGTCGACAATCTCCAACACGGGCGAAGGATCAAATGCGATCGGCGATAGATCTTCGTTTTTGCCAAGTATCGCACGATAGAAATATATCTTTCTCTCAACTGTAAGAATTGTGGGCTTTACGATCGACTTTCGTGGTGCCTTCGCCATCTTGCCTTCTCCGTTTTTTTATCGCAGCTTAATCTTACTCGGCGATCTACACAAATGAATAGTAACCTCCGCGATTTTATGCATGCACGCAAGCAATCGCATCCTGCTAATTCTGACTACTGCGGGCTGCGACGAGCCGCTTGTTCTAGATCCCGACTTTCTCACTTGTCTCCTTCTTCAGCAGGCTCAAGCTCATCCGACGCAACGCCGCCAGGTTGGCCGCCGCATGGTCCTTTCTCGTCCGGTTCTGGTCCTCGCCGAAACTCATGTCGAGTGACCCGTGATCCCGCCGTGCAGCGTCTCCTGGTTACGCTTGACGGCCAGGATGTAGTCGCCCCCGGCACGCCATCTACGATCAGTCCAGGCGATGGATGGACGACGGCCTCCCGTCTCTCGATTTTTACTGTACACCCGTTGACTTCCTGCCGATAGATCGTTCCAATCCCCGAAGCTGGGAACTTCTCGAGGCGATGACAGGGGCTCCGCAAGTCGCCGCCTTCGCGCTCGTCGGCGGCAAGCAAGGAGAGCGAACATGACAAAGATGATCACCTGCCTCTGGTTCGACCGTGGCCAGGCCCGCGAGGCGGCCGAGTTCTACGCGAGCGTATTCCCCGATAGCCACGTCGGGAAAGCGAACCCCTCCGCCGTCGACCTTCCGGCCGCGAAGGTGGGCGAGGATCTCACCGTCGAGTTCACCGTCCTGGGTCAGGCGTACATCGGCCTGAATGGCGGGCCGATTTTCAAGCCGAACGAGGCGGTCAGCTTCATGGTCCTGACCGAGAACCAGGAAGACACCGATCGTTACTGGGACGCGATCGTGGGCAATGGCGGCGAGGAGAGCGCCTGCGGCTGGTGCAAGGATCGCTGGGGCTTCTCCTGGCAAATCACGCCGCGCGTGCTGCTCGACGCGACGACCGACCCGGATCGCGCCGCCGCGAAGCGTTCAATGGACGCGATGATGACCATGGGAAAGATCGACATCGCCGCGATCGAGGCCGCGCGCCGGGGCTAAGGCCGAGGAGTAAGACCAACGGCCCCGAACCCGCACGCCTCCGCCAGGGAAGGCATTGCTCATGGACGCAAACGACTTTCGAGAACTCGCCCTTGGCTTTGACGACGCCGAGGAGAGCGCCCACATGGGCGTTGCCGACTTCCGTGTGGGCGGCCGCATCTTCGCGACTCTCGCCCATGAGCCTCTCGGGTTCGGGAATCTGATGCTTTCCCCCGAGCTGCAGCAATTGGTTCTCGCCGAGGCTCCGGACGTTTTCCATCCCGTCGCCGGCGGCTGGGGCAGACAGGGCGCGACGCACATCCGCCTGGCAGAGGCGACCCCGGAGCAGTTATTCAGAGGGCTCGAGCTCGCCTGGGGCTTGCGAGTGCAGAAGAACGAGAAGTCGAAGGCAAAGGGCAGGCCTCGATCGTGACGAAGCAAATGCAGCGGGCCTCGTGTAACCCGACTGCGATTCCTGAATCGGACCACCCAGGAGCGATGAAGATCATGACGGATACGATCCCGAAATGGCAGCGCGTGACCGGTTGGGTGCTCTCGGGCATCCTCGCCATCGTGTTCCTGCCCAGCGCCTTCTTCAAGATCGCGCAGCCCAAGGGCTTCGTCGAGGATTGGTCCAAGACCTATCCCGCCTCCTCCGCCCTGCCGATCGGGTTCATCGAGCTGGCGATCTTCGTCCTCTACATCGTCCCGAAGACCCGCTACCTGGGCGGACTCTTCATGCTCGCATACCTCGGCGGCGCGGTGGCGACCCACGTTCACGCCAACGACGGCATGTTCTTCGCGCCGGTCATCGTCGGCGTCGTCGCGTGGGCCGGGCTCTATCTCCGCGATCGCAAGCTCCGCGCACTCGTTCCGCTCGTGGCTGAGTGAGCAATCGAGCGTCCGGGTGATCGCCGCGGACCGCATCGATCACCTGCGCCGCTCCATCAAAATGCTGCTCGGTGTCGGGACCGAGCAGGCAATCCATCCATCAGATGGAGACTCGAAATGAGAAAGATCAGGATCTTCGCACACATCTCGCTGGACGGCGTGATCTCGCCCGGCGGACCGGACGAAGACAGCGAGTACGCGCATGGCGGATGGACGGCACCCTATCGAAATCCGGCCGGGGCGGCGGCCGTCGCCGAGGCGCAGGGCACGAGCTTCGATCTGCTGCTGGGCCGCCGCACCTACGATCTTTGGGCCGGATACTGGCCGAAGGCGCCGAGCAGTCCGATCGCGGACGGCCTGAACGCCGCGACGAAATACGTCGCGACCCACAGGCCGGAGAGCCTCGGATGGGGTCCGGCTGGCGACCTCGGCGCGGACATCTTTGAAGGTCTTCGCGGCCTCAAGTCGAACGACGGCCCCGACCTGATCGTCTGGGGAAGCACGACCCTGACGTCCGTGCTGTTCGAGCAGGGACTGGTCGACGAGGTTCTGCTGCTCGTCTACCCGGTCTTGCTGGGTCCGGGCAAACGCTTCTTTTCGGACAGTGCCGCCCCGCGCGAACTCGCTTTCGTCAGCACAAAGGCCACGCCCTCGGGCGTTCTCATCAACACTTATCGACACATCGGGTCGTTGCAAGCCCCACCCTTGCCGACGTGAGCGGCCGAGCGGGCGCACACCAAGCTGCGGGAAGGATGGGAAAGGCCTGATGTTAAGATGACACCGCGGATGGGCGCGACAAGCCAGGCAGCGAACCCGCGATGACGCGGAGAATGCGGCATTCGGCGGCGATCCCGAGGACGTCGTCGCCGACTGAATTTCCGGCAGGTCGCCCCGATCCTGCTGATTTCATCAAGTTTGACGGTCAGCGCGACGATTCCAGTAAGGCAGGGGTCCGGGATGAGGCTGCGCCTGGGTGGACGGGATGGGCCGGGGATTGATGGATTCGCAGGGACGCAAACATTTTGGCGGCGGGTGGTTGGGGCTGGCGGCGATGGTGCTCGCCTGCCTGGGGGCTTGCGGCTGCCTGGGGCCGGCGGCGGTGCGGTCGACGCGGATGCGGTACAACGAGGTGATCCGGTCGACCAACGATGAGCAGCTGCTGATGAACCTGGTGCGGCTGCGGTACGCGGATTCGCCCGTGTTCATCGACCTGCCGAGCATCACCAGCCAGTTCGAAGTGGCCGCGACGGGGAACTTTAACGGCGGATATGGGCTCCAGTTCCCGGGGAGGTCCAGCCTGGGGTTCGGGGAGCTCGCGGTGCGTGATACGCCGACCCTGAGCTATCACCCGAGGGAGGGGCGGGAGATTGCCAAGGCGCTGCTGAATCCGCTGACGACCGACTTGCTGAGCGTGGTGAGCGCGGGGGCCAGGCTGGATCAGCTGTTCTGGCTGACGATGAACGACATCAACGACGTGCAGAACGCGGTGCGCGGGACGATCATGGTGCCCAGGGCGCCCGACGACAACGCGAGGTTCCGCCGGGGGATCCAGCTGCTTGAGGAGATCGACGACCGGGGCGGTGCGGAGATCGGGTTCTCGACGAGCGAGGACGACGAGGGGGCCTCCGAATCGATTGCCGCCGACCAGGTGAAGGGGGCCGACCTGCTGGCCGCGGCGAAGGACGGCTATGTGTTCCGCACCAAAGGGGCGGGCCGGATGGCCCTGTACAAGCGGGACAAGGAGCTGACCCTGAAGATCAGGGCGCCGTTCCGCGACTCGCCCGAGATGGCCGAGATGGCCGAGATCTTCCACCTGACGCCGGGCCTGGCCAGGTACAAGATCAAGTCGGAGTTGCAGCCGAACTCGCAGAGCAGCCCGCCGGGGGCGCTTGACGATGGGAGCACGATCTTCCTGAACTTGCGCTCGATGCTCCAGATCATGACGTTCCTGTCCAAGGGGGTGTGCGTGCCCGAGGAGCACGCCCAGAACGGCCTGGCGCCGATGACGCCGGGGTACGACGGCCGGCCGTTCGACTGGACGAGCGTGACGGCGGGCAACTTCTTCGTGGCCTCGCAGAAGCAACGGCCGAAGGACGCCGAGGTCTCGGTCTTCTACCGGGGCTACTGGTTCTTCATCCCGAAGACCGACGTGGATTCGAGGTCGATCCTGGCGGTGCTGGAGATCCTGTTCTCGCTCCAGGACACGGGCAAAGAGACCGGCGGGCCGGTGCTGACGCTGCCGACGGGCGGCTGACAAACCGGGCGTCAGTCGCCCATGCGTTCCAGGCTGAGCTTGAGAGCAACGGGCTCCGCCAGCGCGCGGGCCTTGGCTTCGAGCGTGGCGGCCTCGGCCTGGGATTCGGGCAGGGAATGGTCGGCGGGGACCAGGAGACGCTTGTGGCCGACGTGGGCGAGCCAGGCGGCTGAGAGCAGGCGTTCCCGGCGATCGAGGAGGGCCCGGATCTCGGCGGCGCGGCGGTTGGTCGAGAGACCGGCGAGCGAGGGGAGGCTTACCCCGGCGGCGAGGTCTTCGGCGGTGAAGTGGCCCAGGGACGACTGACCTTCCTTCAGGCTGTAGCGGCCGGCGGCGAGGTTGCGCACGACCAGGATCTGCCGATTGAGGCGGTCGTTGAATTGTTTGCGCGCGATCAGGCCGGGGTCCGGCGGCGCGGGAACGAAGGTCGTCCAGTTGAACTGGACCGAGGTGCGGGCGGGGTTGATGGTGAGCTCGCCGAGCTTGCCGCGGGTCACCTTGGAATTGGGTTCGGCGGCGGGATCGATCGCGAGGGAATCGACCTCGGCGGGGGCGTTCCAGGCGTCCAGGATCGCCGAGGCGAGGAACCACTGGCCGTCGGGGCCGGGGTGAATGGCGTCGCCTGTGAGGTGAAACTTGGGGTCATTCTTGCGCATGGATTCGGCCTGCGCAAGGATCGCGGAGCGGGTGTCGATGACCTCGACGGAGTCGCTGCGCTGGGTGAGGAGCCACTTGCCGTATCGGGCGAGGGTGTCGTCGTAGCGGGCGTAGGGGTCTTTGTAACTGTAGTCGGCGGCGCCCGCGGGCCTGACCTTGTTGGGGATGGCCGAGGCCTCGAAGGGCCCCGGAGTCAGCAGGGTGAGCCGCGCCCCCGAGGCCTGGACGGCCGCGATCAGGCGATGGATGCCTTCCTGATAGGCGGCGAAACGGCGGTCGTCGAACGGGTGATAGATCCCGTCGTTCATGCCGTAGCCGGCGACGACCCGGTCTGGCTTGGCCTGCGCCAGTGCGCGGGCGAGGCGATCGTGGACGTCGGGGCGTGGGAAGGGATGGTCGGTCTCGGTGAGGCCGGTGACGGTCTCGCTGGAGAGGCCGAGGTTGATGAACTCGACGTGCCGCCGGGGGAAGCGGGTGACGAGATAGGCCTCGATCTCGCGGACGAACCCGCCGGCGTTGGTGATGCTGTCGCCCAGGAAGACGATGCGCTGGCCATCTTGGGGAAGCCCATCGGGCTGGGCGAGGAGGGCGAGAAGAATGAGGAGAGTTTGCGGCATGGGAGAGGGCTCCTCGCGGTCCAATTGGCGGCTCGGGACGGTCGAGCCCCCGATGTTGACCGACGCGGCGGGCGGATTCCAGGGGCCCGGCCCCGGGGTTGCGGCGACGGTGTGGGTCGGGGATGCTTTTGGGACGGCCCGAGCGGGCTCGCGCCTCCTCTTCTGGGCTCCGACCGCCGAAGCCCCCAGCGATGCCCCGCCCTGCCCGCCCCCGAAGGACGACGCCCATGATTCGCCGACTGCTGCTCGCCGCGCCCATCGCCCTGACCCTGCTCTCGACGGCGGCCCCCGCCGACGAAGCCCCGGCGTTCACCCGCACCGAGGACGTGATTTACGGGCGGAAATTCGGCACGGCTCTGACGATGGACGTCTTCAAGCCGAAGGAGAAGCCCAACGGCGCGGCGGTGATCTTCGTGGTCAGCGGCGGCTGGTACTCGTCGCACGACAATATCAACCTGGCCTTCCTCGCCGAGCCCCTGAAGCGCGGCTACACGGTCTTCGCCGTTGTCCACGGCAGCCAGCCGAAGTTCACCATCCCCGAAGTGGTCGCCGACATGAACCGCGCGGTGCGGTACATCCGCTATCATGCGGCCGATTACGGGATCGACGGCGACCGGATCGGCGTGATGGGCGCCTCCGCGGGCGGGCACCTCTCCCTGATGCTGGGGACGGCCGGCGGCGACGGCGACCCCAAGGCGAAGGACCCGATCGACCAGGCTTCGAGCAAGGTCCAGGCCGTGGCCTGCTTCTTCCCGCCCACCGACTTCTTCAACTACGGCAAGCCCGGCGAAGACGCATTGGGCCGTGGAGTGCTCGCGAGCTTCCGCGCCCCGTTCGACTTCCGCGAGCTGGACCCGAAGATCAACGCCTTCGTGTCAATCGTCGACGAGGCGAAGCTCAAGGAGATCGGCAAGCAGATCTCCCCCGCCTACCAGGTCACCCCCGACGACGCCCCCAGCCTGATCATCCACGGAGACGCCGACAAGCTCGTCCCCATCCAGCAGGCCGAGTTGATCGTCGCCAAATTCGATGAGGCCAAGGTGCCCGCCAAGCTCGTCGTGAAGCCAGGTGCCGCGCACGGCTGGGCGGGGATCGACAAGGACGTGTCGACCCTCGTGGATTGGTTCGACGAGCACCTGAAGGCCTCGGAACCGGCCAAATAATCGCGTTGATCCGTGCTCATGTCTCGGCCATTTAACGGGGCCGGATCATGAGGAAGAGAAGCGGGAGCGGCGGCTCAGGGTGGCGCCGCTCCCGATCTTCCGTCGATTACTCGCCCGCGATGCCTTCGATGACGCACGTCGGTGAGGCCGTGGGCACGATCCTGGTCATCCGGATTCCGGCCCCGTCGAGGAGCTTGCGGAAGTCCTCCTCGGTCCGCTCTCGACCTCCGACCATGACGAGCATCTCCAGGTCGAGCAGCTTGCCCGGGTGCGGATCATTGCCGGCCGGGATGACCATCTCCGCGAGCAGGACGCGACCGCCGGGACCGACGGCCCGCCGGCAATTCGACAGGATTTCCGTGGCGAGCCGGTCATCCCAGTCGTGGATGACGCTCTTGAGGATGCAGGCGTCGGCCCCTTCGGGAATGGATGCGAAAAAGTCGCCGGCCGCAACCTTGCAGCGATCGGTCAGCCCCTCGGCCGCGAACCGAACCTTTGCTCCCTCGGATACCTCCGCAGTCTCGAAGAGGATGCCCCGGAGCGATGGGTTGGCCTTGAGGATCGTGGCGAGCAGATATCCATGGCCGCCGCCGATGTCCATCAGCGTGCCGATGCCGGAGAAGTCATAGGCGGCCGCCACCGCGTTGGAATTCTGCATCGACCAGCCGGTCATGGACGCATCGAAGATCGCGGCCGCGTCGGGATGCTCGGCCAGGTATTTGAACGGGGGCATCCCGAAGATCCGGTCGAAGGCCCGCTCACCGGTCTTCACGGTGAGGGAGAGATCGCCCCAGGGGCGCCAGGTGAAATCTTCGCCGCCCATCGTCGCCACGGCGCGTAGCGAGCCCTGGACGTCCGACCGCAGGAATTCGGCCGTCGGAGTCAGCGCGAACCGGCGGTCGGACACCTCCGAGAACACGCCCACGCTGGCCAGAGCACGCAGCAGGCGATAAAGCGACGAGGGGTCGGCCTGATGCATCCGGGCGAGATCATCGCAATTGCGGGGGCCGTCCTTCAGCGAGTCGGCAACCCCCAGCTTCGCGGCGACGCTCACCGCCTGGGAGACCCACTTCCCGAGGACGAGGTTCTGCAAGGCCAGGAACGCGGCGGGCGGCGTGGCATCGTGTTCGGACAAGGGGGGCCTCCACCTGGATGGGCAATCGTCGCCGATGTCGTCGGAAATCAACCCCGAGCGAGCGGACGATTTCCGATCGTTGACCTTCGCATTGATGGGCTTTCGAAAATGGCGTTCCGATGCCGACACACAAATCGGTCAATCCGCGGCTGATCGAAGTCATCCGGCGATGGGAGCCCGGCGATCCCAGAAGCCGAAGACGACGAGGCCGAGGGCCATCGAGCCGAGCCCGTAGAGCATGACCTGGGGCGACGATGAGCCGAAGACATAGAGCCAGCCGGCGAGGGCAATGCAGGCGGGGATGGGGTACAAGATCATCCGGAACGAGAGGCGAGCGGCCAGGTCGGGGCGGGTCCGTATGTAGGCGACGGTGACGATCTGGCCGACGAACTGGATCAGGATCCGGGAGGCGAGCAGGGCCTCGATCACGGTTTGCAGGCTGGCCAGGCAGGCGAGCATGGCAAGCACCCCGACCAGGACCAGCGAGCGGTGGGGGAACTGGCCGGAGGGATGGACCGCGGCGAGCGTCGAGAAGAAGTGGCCCGATCGCGCGGCGGCGTAGGGGACCCGGCTGTAGCTGAGGATCGCGGCGAAGGTGGCCGCCAGGCCGGTCCAGAGGATCATCAGGGTGACGACCTGCGCGACGCGCGGGGAGTAGAGGCGGGACATGACGTCGCTGGCGATGTGCCCGGAGGCGGCGACTTCCTGCCAGGGCATGACGCCGAGGATGCCCAGGTTCATCGTCAGGTAGAGCGCCGCGACGGCGACGACGGCGATGAGGATGGAACGGGGGATCGTCCGCGCCGGGTCGGAGACTTCATCGCCGAGGTAACAGATCTGGTAGTATCCCAGGAAATCATACATGGCAATTCCGAGCGCAATACCCAGCCCGCCGAACCACGCCCGGTCCATGCTCCAGGCCCCTGCGGGATAGGTGAACGCGAGCGAGGGCTGGAAGCGGGCGAGGCATGACGCGATCACGAATCCGACGGTCGCGAGCATGCCGGCCCAGAGGACGACCATCATCCGGCCCGCGGATTCGACCCCTCGATAGGCCATCGCCACAATCCCGGCCATGAAGAGGACGGCGAGGAGCTGGCCGCGGTTGACCTGCCAGGTGAGCTGGGGGGCGTTCTCGAAGGGACTCAGCGTCCAGACGGCCGAGTCGAGGCCGCCGATGAGATAGCCCGTGTACTGGGCCAGCCCGAGCGCCCCGCTGGCCAGTTCGAGGGGTGCGCTGAAGAGGAACTGCCAGACGAAAAGGAACTTGAGCAGGCGCCCGAGGCGACGGGCCCCATAGACCTCGTCGAAGAAGTGATAGGTCCCGCCCGAGCCGGGGAACGCCGCGGCGAGCTCGCTCCAGACGAGCCCATCGCAGATGGCGATCAGGGCGCCGAGGACCCAGCCGACGATGGCCTGCGGGCCGCCCATCGACTTGACGAACAAGGGGATCGTGATGAATGGGCCGACCCCCACCATCATCGCCATGTTCACGCTGACGGCCTGGAGGAGCGAGAGCCTGCGCCGGAGCATGCGGGGGGTTCCGACCGAGGAGATTGGGGTGGGCTCCCGCGAGCGATCTCGGGGATGAGCGATGATACACCAAGAGAGAGCGGCTCGCCGTATGCGTGTCCCCTGGAGACCAGGCGACACGAGTAGGTCGAATCCTCAAGACCCGGACGGCGCCAGATGGGCGAACCGGGCGCCTCCGGTGGGATCGAGCTCGGCGAGGCGGCGGGTGACGGTCTCGGTGAGGCGTTCGAGCTGGCCGGGGGGGCGACCTCGGGCGATGGCGAGGAGGGTTCCGTCGGTGTCGAGGATGAGGTGGAGGGGGAGTGTTCCCCGATCGGCGTCGAAGGTGGCGAGGGTGGATTGGGTGGCGACGGCGGTGGGGAGGGTGGCTTTGGTCTGGGCGAGGAGGCGGGCGACGGCGGGTTCCTGGTCGGGGTTGGCGGCGACGGCGAGCATGGCGAAGTGGGCCCGCTGGCGGAAGCGGTGCCAGGTGGATTCGAGGACGGCAAGGTCGGCAGAGGCGGCGGGGTCGGTGGCGGAGTAGAAGGTGAGCCAGGTGACCCGGTCTCGGGGAGTGACCCAGACGAGTGGCTCGGCCGTGGATGGGTCCCGTAGGCTGAGGGGCGGGATGGATTTGCCCACGATCGGGGGATTGGGCCGGGCCCCGGGGGACCAGCGCACCCAGGCGAAGCGGGCCAGGGAGAGGACGATCACCGCGGTCATCGCCAGGGCCACCCAATCCATGCGCGGGGGTTGGGCGGCGGGCGCGGGGACCGGGATGGGCTCGGGGACGTCCTCGGTCATGGCTACGGTTCTCGGGGGATGGGTCGCTGGTCGTCGAAGATGATGGGGCTGACGACGAAGATGGTGTCGATGGGCTTGCGCAAGGCCAGCGGGATGTCGACCTCGACGCCGCCGCCGGGCCGCGTCCTGGCGATGATCCGAGTCGCCTCGGGCTGGCCCATCGGGCGGACTTCGGAGGCCATCAGGCCGGGCGGCAGGACGATCGGGCCGGCGTCGGGCTTGAGGATGTGCAGATAGATGGCCCCGTCGCGCGGGGCGCGGGTGGACGCGCCCCAGGCGGCCGGCGGGACCGGGCCGCCGCGGGTTCCGACCAGGCTTGAGCCGTGCGTGGAGAGCCACTTGCCCAGCTCAGTCAGGCGTTCAAGGTCGCCGGGCGCCAGCGAGCCGTCGGCCCTGGCCCGCACGCCCATGAGCAGGTTGGCGTCGCGGCCCGCGGCGTCGACCATCGCGGCGACCACTTCCGAGACCGGCTTGCCGCCCAGGAACCGGACGTCGACGTCGAGGTTCTCCGATCCGACGGACAGTCGCAAGCGCATCGACGGGTCGTCGCCCTGCGGCGGGGGGGCGTGGCGGTCGTCGCCAATGAGGGCGTCGGGCTGAAGCTCGCGGACGATCCGGTGAGTCTCGGCCAGGTCCCAGTCGGCCTCGGGACGGTCCCAGGCGCCCACGAGCCAGACGCCCGCGATGGGCCCGTAGTTGGTGCAGAGCTCGCGGATTTGCCCCTGGTAGTAGTCGTTATATGAGGCCAGGTTGCCCGGCCCGGCCCGGCCTGCCTGGCGCCCGGTCTTGCCTGGCGGGAGGGCGTCGGGATGGTGCCAGTCGGCCAGCGAGTAGACGATCCAGAGGGCGATGCCTTCCTTGCGGCAGGCCTCGGCCAGCGGCTTGAGCGGGTCCTTGCCGAAGGGGCTGGCGTCGATGGAGTCGAACCGGGTCAGGGCGGTCTCGAACAGGCAGAATCCGTCGTGGTTCTTGGCGACGACCGCGATCGAGGTCAGGCCGGCGGCCTTGGCGGCCCTGACCCAGGCGGCTGGGTCGTAGGCCCCCCCCTGGAGGCGCGGGGGGAGCTTCTCATATTCGGAAACGGGCAGGCGGTCGCGGTCCATCACGTGCTCATCGCGGCCGACGAGCGAGTGCAGGCCCCACGAGACGAGCAGGCCGAAGCGTGCGTCGCGGGCGGCATTGAAGGCCCTGCCCTGCGGGATGTCGGCGGAGGCCCCGACCTGCGGGTTGTCGGCGTCTGCCCGCGCCGAGGCGGCGAGGACGAAGGCCCCGGCGATCAGGGATCGGACGCGGATGGATGGGCGTGCCATGGCCGGGCTCCTCGAAGGTGCTCGTTCCCCACACCTCATGACGATGGCGGCGGGCGGGCGGGCGGTCAAGACAGCGGCGGCACGGCGGGCCCGCTTCCGCCCGGATCCCGCGCAGGTCGCGCCGGGAAGGCCTTGGGGCATCGGGCCTCTCGTGAGACAATTTCCACCTCGCGGCGCCTCTCCAGATTGGTCGCCCCCGGCCGGGCCGGGACGACGGCCACGCACGCCGGGACCGGATCACCCGAGGTCTCCAGGGTTGAGGATGACGACGATGCGCATGCGACGATGGGCGACGATGACGGGCCTCGGGACGATGACCCTCTGGATGATGGTGGCGACGATCCTGATGCCCATGCCAAGCCCCAGCACCGTGCAGGCCGCCGACGATGACACCGCCGGGGCCCTGGGCGCCCGCTTGATGCCGCTCATCAAGGCGCACAAGGGGGAGGTCGCCGTTGCGGTCAAGCATCTGGACACGGGCGAGACCTTCGTCTATCGCCAGGACGTGCCGATGCCCACGGCCAGCCTGATCAAGTTCCCGGTGATGATCGAGACCTATCGCCAGTCGGAGGCGGGCGAGGTCGACCTGAACAAGATGCTGACCTTGAAGAAGGAAGACAGGGTGGCGGGGTCGGGCATCCTGACGCCCCACTTCACCGACGGGGCGACCTTCTCGCTGCGCGACGCCGTGCGGATGATGATCTTCACGTCGGACAACACCGCGACGAACATGGTGCTCGACCAGATCGGCATCGGCTCGACGGCCGCCTTCATGGAGAAGCTGGGCTTCCCCGAGACCAAGATCCACTCCAAGACGTACCACCGAGAGACCTCGGTCTTCCCCGAGCGCAGCGTGAAGTACGGCCTGGGGAGCACGACCGCAGCCGACATGGTGGCGCTGTTCGAGAAGCTGCACAAAAAGGAGCTGGTCAGCCCCGCAGCCAGCGAGGCGATGCTGGTCCACCTGCGGACCTGCGACGACAGGGACAAGTTCCCCAAATTCCTGCCCCATGGTACGCCGCTCGCATTCAAGACGGGGAGCGTGGATGAGTCGCGGACGTGTGCCGGGATCATGACGACCAGGTCGGGCCCGGTGGCGCTCTGCGTGCTGACCAGCAAGAACGAGGACAAGCGATGGGTTCCCGAGAACGCCGGCAACGTGCTGTGCGCCGAGGTCGCCCGCGAGGTCTTCGACCACTTCCAGCCCAAGCCGGCCGCCGACGCCCCCGCGTCCAGGTGAGCGAAGAACATGGACGGGGCGGCGACCGACGATCCACCTTCGCGGAGGCATCGACATGAGCTTGTTCGCCAGGCTATTCCAAGGCTGGTCCTCCTCCGAGAAGGACCTCGAGCTGCGCCGCAGGGCCCTGGAACGCTGGGCAGAGGCCGGCCCCGAAACCGACGACGGCGAAGACGTCTTCGTGGTCAGCCAACACGCCGCCACCGACTATGAGCGGACGCTCTGGCGCAAGAAGCTCCAGCGCATTTTGGACGACCTTCCCGACTCCAAGTCGGAGTGGCCCGACTTCGCCCCCGACGGCGACGCCCTGGGCCTGGGAGACGCCTGGATCCACGACCGGATGGTCGAGGAGTTCACCCTGCTCATCCGCCGCGTGATCGCCGACGGCGTGGTCACCGACGCCGAGCACCGCAAGCTGGACATGGCACGCGACCTGATCGGCCTATCCGACAGCCAGGCCGAGGCCATCTTCCAGCAGGCCATCGAAGAGGCCGAGGCCTTCTTCGGCAAGTCCGTCGAGGGGGCCTGACGCCCGCGACGGGCCGGACAGACGCGACCCCGCGAAGCACCGGGCCGAGATGACTTGAGTCATCTCGGCCCGGTGCATTCGAGGCCGGACGGACCGGTGTCGATGGCTCACTTCCTGGGGTGGTTCTTAAGGCTCTCCAGCAGGACCTTGCCGTCGGGCACGCCCCAGCCGGTGGCCATGACCCAGCCGATCCCCGCCAGGTCGCCGATGCCCGTCGGGAGATTCACCCCACGATGGCTGCCGAAGCAGGGCCCGACCTGAAACGCCGTGGCCCTGGGGAACCTGGGCGTGGGAGTCGTCTGCACAAACATCAGCACGCTCACCTGCGCCGATGCGATAGGAATCCTCATAGACAGCAAGCCCACGATGCAGGCGGCGATCACGTCCAACTCGGATGTCAGCATCCCGGCCTCCCTCGCCGACCACGTCAGCCTATTGGTCCTGGAGCCCTGGGAACGCGACGACGCGATGGTCAAGGACCTGCAGACGGGCGACATCCTCGACATCAACCCGAGCCAGGACACGATCGCCCCGAACGATGTGAGCGACCCGTCGAAGGTCACTCACGCGATCACCTGGCTCTGGCTGGGCCGCTTCGGCAAGGCGGCGACGGGGGACTAAGTGGCTCATCCGGCAAGTGTCCTGACACCCGGTACGGCGGCGATTCCCGGCGTTCGGCGTGGTTGATGGCGACGACGACGGCCCCAGACGAAGGGGTGACGATGCGCGTTCCAGTACGCTGTCGCTCGTTCGACCGCCTGGCAGATCTCCTCCCAAGTCTCGAACCGGCGGCCCTTCAACGCCAGGCTTCTCAGCACCTTCCACCACGGCTCGATCAGGTTCAGGTACGCCGCGGAGACTGGCTGGAAGACGAACTCCCAGCGGGGATGGGCCAGGCTGAACAGCAGCACGTCGGTGGCGCGGTGGGCGCTCAGGTTGTCGAGGATGGCGTAGACCCGTTCGGCGTCCGCCGGGACCCACGCCTCGACCTGGCCGAGGAACTCGACCCAGTTGCGGGTCGAGCGGCTGTCGTAGGGGCGGGTGAAGGCTTCGCCAGTGGCGGGTCGGAAGGCGCCGAAGACGTAACCCTTGCCGCGGCGGCCGTAGTCGGCCTCCTGCCGAGCGCGGCCGGCGGGCTGGCGGCTGCCCTCGGCCGTCGTCTCGGGCTTGGTTCGCAGGGGGTTCTGTCCCGGGAAGCTTTTGGCGCTCTCCGGCCCCATTTCGTCGAGGCAGACGACCGCCGAATCCGCCGGAGGCTCGCGGTAGAGTCGCTCGATGGCCCCCTTTTTTCGGCGAATTCGGGGTCCACCCGCTCGCCGAACCACGTCTCCTGCTTGCGCCAGCGGAGGCCCTCCTCCGCGAGGATCTCGTCGATCCGACTCCGCTTGATGGCGATGTCCTTCTGCTCGTTGAGGTAGGCCTCCAGGCGGTCGAGCGTCCAGCAGCCGAAGGGCAGGCCCAGGTCCTGGGGGGCGGTCAGCGCGACGGCCAGGACCTCGGCCCGCTGGTCGACGGTATAGGTCGGCGGTCGGCCGGCGCGGGGCCGCTCCTGGAGGCCGGCCATGCCCAGCTCGCTGAAGCGACGGATCCAAGCATAGACGGTCGGCCGCGAGCAGCCGAGGGCCGCAGCGATGGTGGGGGCCGATCGGCCGTAGGCGGCCTCCTGGACGATGCGGGCTCGCTCGACCAGGCGGACCGGGGCGGTGCGCGAGTGGAGCAACTCGGCGATGGCCTGCTGCTCCTCGGACGTCATCGGGCGGAGAAGGACGCGGGCGGCCATGGCGAGGTCTCCTGGGAGATACCTCCATCCACCTGCAAATCACCTGCCGGATGAACCACTAAGTGGCTAGCCAGAAGTTCTCGGAGAGGATGCCCGCGGTTTGGCGTCGTTGTTTGCCGGTCATGGCCATCAGGTGATCGACGGCACGCTCCAGCGAAACGTCCAGCTCGGGCGTCGGCTCGTTGGCCAGGATCTGCCCCTTGATCTCGCGCCACAGGCCCTCCATCGGGTTGAGCTCCGGGCACGCCGTCGGCAGGAACCGTAGCTCGATGGAGAACTGCTTGGCCAGGGCCCGCGACCGCCTGGCCGTGTGCGGCGAGCCCCGGTCCAGGAACAGCACGATCCGCCAGCCGCGCCAGGTCGGGCGGAAGTGCCGCAGATGGCTCTGGAAACTGTCCTGGTTCCATTGCCCGGCGCGGTCCAGGCGGAGCGTGCCGCGGCCCACGGCGATGGCGCCGAAGAGGACGCGGCGGTCGCGGTTGCCGGTGATCGGCACCTCGGCCTGCTGGCCAGCCCTGGCCCAGGCGGCCCGCAGCGGCGGAGTCTCGGTGAGGATGGTGGCGTCGGAGAAGAGGACGACGGTGCGCGTGCGTCCGGGCAGCCCGCGCCTCAGCCCCCTTTGGCCTGCCGCCAGGTGGGCGATCGGCGCGAGAGGACGAAGCGGGGCCGCTTCCAGCGATAGCCCAGCCCGTGCAAGGCCCGCCGCATGGTGGTGCCGCTGGCCTGCTGGCCTGAGGCCCGGTTCAGGTGGGCCAGCAGCAGGGGCACGGTCCAGTTGGTGTGGCGATAGCCGGCCGCGCGGGGATCCGTCCCCAGGGCGGCCTCGGCCAACTCTTCGGCGGCCCGCCTGGCGGCCGGCGGCCTGCCGGCGCGTGGGCGATCGCCCAGCGACGGGCTTGGATCTCGCTCCTTGGCGAACCGGCCGGCCCAGTTGTAGACGGTCGATCGGCTGACGCCGAGCCGAGCGGCGGCTGGCCGGAATCGAGGTCCAGCAGGGCCAGGGCGCGGTGGATGACGCGGCGGTCGTCGGAGTGACGGGCCAGGCCGCGCAGGTGCTCGCGCTCGGCCGGCTGGAGTGTGATCAGGGCCATGGTCGCGAGTCCTCTGTGGGGCTATCGCAACCATAGGTCAACTCCGGGGAGTCGTCCAATCACTACTGGTGACCTACTTAAAGCCTGTTGAGAAAGCTACATTTTCGCCAACATCTTCGGTAGTCGGCGGGCCATCAGATGGATCATCGCCAACTTGACGAATGCTTCGCTGCTTGCGGTCGTCGCCTCGTAATCCTTGCTCAGCCGACGGTTCCGCCCCAGCCAGGCGAAGGTCCGCTCCACACGCCAGCGGAATGCGATCGGCTCGAACTTGTCGGCACCGGGGCGCTTCGCCTTGATCTCCAGCCGCAGCCGGTTGCGGCCCCGCAACGCATGGACCCACTCGGCGATCCCGCCGTTGTCGATCCCGTCGGCGACGATCAGCCGCAGCCGCATGAAGCGGTGCCGCAGCGGGGCCAGGACCAGCCTCGCACCGTCGCGATCCTGGATACTCGCGGCGTGGACGACCACCGAGAGGATCAGCCCCAGGCCGTCGACGAGGATGTGCCGCTTGCGGCCGGCGACCTTCTTGCCGGCATCGTAACCTCGGGGCCCCCTTGTATGTTTCCCCTGCCGCTTCCCGAGCGGCCATAGCATGGAGATGGGGGTGGTAGGCCGTCGCCCCTTTGGCCCGCCCGGTGAGGCCGTAAAAAAGCGCGGGTCGCCGCCCCCATCGCCTCCCCGACCTCATCCCGAACAGTCGCCTGGCCCGCGAGGCCGCATCGGCAAGGACGGGACACGCCGGGACAACCCCATCGAGTCGCATCCCATGGATACCAACGCCCCGGTCTACGCCCTACGCCGGCATCGACGTCTCCAAGTCCTATCTCGACACCGCCACCCGGCCCGGATCGAAGCCCGACCGCGACCCCAACGACCCGGCCGGCATCGCCGCGGTGGTCGCCCGCCTCTTGCCCCCGGCCCCGGCCCTGGTCGTCGTCGAGGCCACCGGCGGCCTGGAGCTGCCTCTGGTCGCCGCCCTGCAGGTCGCCGGCATCCCGGTCGCCGCGATCAACCCGCGGCAGGCCCGCGACTTCGCCAAGGCCTCCGGCCGCCTGGCCAAGACCGACCGGATCGACGCCCAGGCCCTGGCCCACTTCGCCGAGGCGATCCGCCCCGAGGCCAGGCCGCTCCCCTCGGCCGAGGTCCGGGCCCTGGACGCCCTGCTGTCGCGCCGCCAGCAGCTGCTGGGCATGAGGCTGATGGAGTCCAACCGCCTGGGCTCCTGCCCCGACCCGACGGTGAGGGCCGGCCTGGAGCGGCACATCGCCTGGCTGGGAGCCGAGGCCGCCGACGCCGACCGCCTGCTGGCCGAGGCGGTCAAGGCGAGCCCGGCGTGGAAGGAACGCGACGAGCTGCTGCGGAGCATCCCCGGGCTGGGCCCGGTCACCAGCCTGACGCTACTGGCCGCCCTGCCGGAGCGGGGGACACTTGACGGCGGCAAGCTGTCGGCCCTGGTCGGGCTGGCGCCGTTCGCCGACGACAGCGGCACGCGCCACGGCAGCCGGCACGTCCGCGGCGGCCGGGCGGTGGTCCGCCGGGTGCTCTACCTGGCGGCCCTGTCGGCGGTGCGATACAACCCCGCGATGAAGGCCTTCAAGGAACGCCTGGGGGCGCGGGGGAAGAAGGCGAAGGTGATCCTGACGGCGGTTGCCCGCAAGCTGCTGGTGATCGCCAATGCGGTGGTCCGGACCGGTCGCCCCTGGGAGCCGGAGATGGCCCTGGCCCGATGAAGGTCAGTTCACGATCTCGCGATCAAAACGGGCCTTCGGGACTTGACGCGGAACACAGTCGCTTTTTCCGTCGTCTTGACCGACTGGCTGTCGAGGATGGCCGCCGACGGCTGGCGCGGCCGGCCGTGGGCCTGGCGCAGGTCGCCTCGGAGCAGGTCCATCAGGCGGTCGAGGGTGCCGTCGGCCTTCCAGATGCGGAAGTACCAGTACGCGGTGGCCCAGGGGGGCAGGTCGTGCGGGATCGCGCGCCACTGGCAGCCGGTGCGCGCGACATACAGCAGGGCGTTGACGATGTCCCGCCAGTAGGGCGTTGACGATGTCCCGCCAGTAGGGCGTTGACGATGTCCCGCCGGTCGTGCTTGGCGGGCCGCCCGCCCGGCTTGGGTGAGGGGATAACGCGGCAGACCTGGGCCCACTCGGCGTGGGTCAGGTCACTCGGATACGCGATTCGTGTGTCCATTCCAGAAGGCTAGGTCACGCTTTCCCAACAGGCTTTTAGTACCTGATCGTCGGCTCAACGGTGGACACCCCCGCACATCGACTCCAACAACCGCCTGGTCCCCACCGGGGTCATCATCCGCCCGTTCAACCCGGCGACCGCGTCCACGAACAACCGGTATGCCGGCCACGTCGACCACGCGCGGAGGATGATCGCCGGCTGAGGCCGGAGGGCCTCGCCCCGGGCCGGGGCCCGCCCGAGCATAGCAACGCGGGCGGCGGGAGGTTAGAGTCGGGCGAGAAGGCCCGAGGATCCGACCAATTCATGACGTATGCAACCACCCTGCGATCCGAGCGATTCGTCTTCGACGACTTGCGAGAGGTCCTGGCCAAGGCCAACGAGGCGAAGTCGGGCGACCGGCTCGCCGGGTTGGCCGCCGCCAACGAGCGCGAGCGGGTGGCCGCCAAGACGGTGCTGGCCGGGCTCACCTTGAGCGAGATCGCCGACAACCCCGTCATCGATCCCGACGAAGACGATGTGAGCCGGTTGCTGGTCGACCGCCACGACCGCGCGGGGTTCGCCGCCATCGCGGGCTGGACGGTGGGCGAGCTTCGCGAATGGCTGCTCGATGACGAGACCGGCGGGCCCGAGATCGCCGCCCTACACGCGGCCATCACCCCGGAGATTGCCGCGGGCGTGGCCAAGCTGATGGGGAACAAGGACCTGATCCTGGCCGCCGCCAAGGTCCGGGTCGTCACACGGTGCCGCAACACGATGGGCCAGGCCGGCGTCTTCGGCGTCAGGCTCCAGCCCAACCACCCGGCCGACGACCCCGGCGGAATCCTGCTCTCGACGCTCGACGGCCTCGCCTACGGCTGCGGCGACGCGGTGATTGGTGTGAATCCGGCCACCGAATCCGTCGACGCCGTGGGGGCCATTCTCCGGTCTCTCGACGCGCTCATCGGCACGCTCGAAATCCCGACCCAGGCCTGCTGCCTGTCCCACATCACCACCCAGCTTGCCTGCCTGGAGCGGGGCGTGCCGGTCGACCTCCTCTTCCAGTCGATCGCCGGAACTCAGGCCGCCAACACCAGCTTCGGCATCTCGCTGGCGATGCTGACCGAGGGCCGGGAGCGGGTCCTGGAGTCGCACCGGGCACGCGCCGACGTGACCTGGGCGGGCGATCAGGTGATGTACTTCGAGACCGGCCAGGGAAGCGCCCTGTCGGCCGGTGCGCACCACGATGTCGACCAGCTCACCCTGGAAGCCAGGGCCCAGGGCCTGGCCCGCGCGTTCGACCCGTTCCTGATCAACAGCGTGGTCGGATTCATCGGCCCCGAATACCTGGCCGACGAGCGCCAGATCATCCGGGCCGGCCTGGAAGACCACTTCCTGGGCAAGCTGATGGGCCTGCCGATGGGCTGCGACGTCTGCTACACCAACCACGCCGACGCCGACGGCAACACCACCGACAACCTCCTCCTGCTCCTTGCCACGGCCGGATGCAACTACGTCATGGGCGTCCCCGCCTCCGACGACGTGATGCTCAACTACCAGTCCACCAGCTTTCACGACGCTGCCGGAGTCCGCCGCCTGCTCCACCTGGCCCCCGCCCCCGAGTTCGCCGCCTGGCTGGAAGGCCGGGGAATCACCCGGGCCGGGCGACTTGCGCCCGGCCGGGCTGGCTTGCTCGATCATGATGCGAAGGAGTTCCGCAGGCTTCTTGAATTGACAGGGCGATAACGCTGGATGCGCCGCAACCGGCCGACCACGGAGATTCCACCTCGTGAGCCCTGAACCGACCGAAGACCTGCCTGCCGAAGTCGCGCCCAGCGAGGCGGCGCTACGGGCCCGAACGCCCGCGCGGATCTTCGTCGGACGGGCGGGGACGTCTTATCGCACGGAGACCCAGCTGGCGTTGCGGCTAGACCACGCCGCGGCCCTGGATGCAGTTCGATCCGAGCTATCCATGGATGACCTACCCCATGAGCTTGTTGAGCGGTTCGGCATCTTCGAGGTCTGCACCCGTGCCGCGGACAAGGCCGAGTACCTGCGTCGGCCTGACCTGGGGCGAAGCCTGAATGACGAGGCCAGGGCCGCGATCAGCCGGGATTGTCCTCGCGGGGCGGCCTTGCAGGTGGCGATCGGCGATGGGCTCTCGTCGGAGGCGGTGAGGGTCCAGGTTCCGGTGTTGCTGCCGTTGCTGGCCGAGGAGGCCGGGCAGCGAGGGTGGACGATGGGTCGAGTGATGCTCATTCATCATTGCCGCGTGGGCGTGATCAATGACCTGGGGGATTTGCTGGCCCCGACGGTGGTTGTGCTGTTGATCGGCGAGCGGCCCGGGTTGGCGACGGCGGAGAGCCTGTCGGCGTATCTGGCCTTCCGGCCGTGCGCGGGGCAGACCGATGCCCATCGGAACCTGATCTCGAATATCCACTCGCGAGGCGTCACGCCCGAACAGGCGGCCCCGCGGATTGCGGCGCTGGCCGCCCGGATGATCGAACGGCAGCTCGGCGGGGTGGAGGTCAAGGAGCAGGCCGAGGGCTTCGAAATGCGAATGGGCGGGGCGATCGAGGGGTGATCGCCCCGCCCGGATTCGACGGGTCGAGGCCCCTTACTTGGGGGCGATCTCGATGACGACCGATTCGATCGTGCCGGCGTAAGAATACGGCGATTCGTAGGGGCCTACGGGTCCGCCGGCATCCAGGCCGACTTCCAGCCCATCGGCGGGCATGCGGGCCAGGAGCTTGCCTGGGACGGGTGAGGCGGCCGGCTTGCCGTCGACTTCGAGGGAAAGCGTACCCTGGTCGTCGACCCGAGCCCGGGCGTCGTGCGGGCCGGCTGGAAGTGGGTTGCCGGCGATCTCGAAGGAGCCCGCGGGGGTGCGGACGACGAACCTGGGTGTCCCGTCTTTCAGGTAGAGGGCATATCCATGCGAGTTTGCGCCCTGGGCGATGAGGACCCCGTCACCGGACTCCGGGGTCGTAGCGAATTTGGCCCCGACGGCGAAGGCCCGTCCCGCGACGGCCGGGGCGTTGGCGCGACCCAGGCGGGCGCCTGCCTTGAGATCGAAGCGTCGCTCGGTGCTCAGCGAGGCAGTGGCGTCGTCCGGGGCACGCCAGGCGCCCAGCGGCAAGACGTTCGCGCGGGCGGCGTAGGCGTCCCATTGTGCGGCGAGTTTCTTCGCCAGGTCGGGATGCGAGGTTGCGAGGTCGGTGGATTCTGTCCTGTCGACGTCGATGTCATAGAGCTCCCACGGGGCGTCGGCTTTGGCGACGAGCTTCCAGCGACCGTCGCGGACGGCGCGGTTGCCCTCGTGCTCCCAGAAGATGGGGGAGGTCCGTGCCAGGGGCTTGCCGTCGAAGGCCGGGCGCAAACTCACGCCCTCGGGCGGCTTGATTGGCTGGCCGTCGATCTTGGTGGGATAGGCCGCGCCGCTCAGGTCGACGCATGTCGCCATGAGGTCGATGAGGTGGCCGGGCTGCGTCTCCAGCTTGCCGGCGCGTTCACCCTTGATTCCGGCCGGCCAGTGGGCGATCAGGGGGGTCGAGATCCCGCCCTCGTGGGTCCAGTGCTTGTATTCCCGGAACGGCGTGTTGCTCACGTTCGCCCAGCCTCGCCCGTAGGCGATGTAAGCCTCGGCCGGGCCCGGCAGAACCTTCGGACCGGTCTTCACCCAGCGACCGTCGCGGGTCTGCATCGGCGGCGAGACACGGGTCTGGAGCCCGTCCCGGCCCAGCGGCTTCAAGGCCTCGGGCGCGTTGCCGTTATCCTTGCGCCCGGTCAGCTCGGCGCAACCGCCGTTGTCCTGGAGGAAGAGGATGAGCGTGTTGTCGAGCTGGCCGCTCTCTTTCAATTGTGCCACGATCCGGCCGACCCCGGCATCCATCGTGTCGACCATTGCGGCGTAGACCTCCATGCCGCGTGCCTCCCAGGCCTTGTCACCGACCTCGTCCCAGCTCTCGGCGCCAGGGGAAAGGTCGGTCTCGGGGGGGACGAGGCCGAGGGCCTTCATGCGCCTAAGCCTGGCCGCGCGGGCCTGGGCGTAGCCGGCTTCGTACTTCCCTCTTTGCTTCTCGATGGCCTTCTCGGGCGCCTGCATCGGCCAGTGGGCGGCCGTGTAGGCGACGTAGAGGAAGAAGGGCTTGTCGGGCGATTCCTGGCGATGGTCTTTCAGGTAGCGCACCGCGTTGTCGGAGATGGCATCGGTGTAGTAGTAGGCGTCTGGCGCGTAGTCGGGATCGTTCTCGGGCGTGATCAGGGTTTCCTGGCGGCAGAGCGAGGTCGGGTCGTAATAGCTTCCCGCACCGGCGATCGTACCGTAGAACTTGTCGAACCCGCGCTTGATCGGCCAGTCGGCCCGATCGGCGTTCTGGCCGACTCCCCGGGTGACGTGCCACTTGCCGGCCATGTAGGTGCGATAGCCCGCGGGGCGCAGCACCTGCGCGATGGTGGCGGATTGCCGGTTCAGCGTACCTCGATAACCGTCGAACCCGCGGTCAATCGTCATGTGACCGATGCCGGCCTGGTGGGGGTACAGGCCCGTCAGAAGCGATGCGCGGGTGGGGCAGCAGCGGGCGTTGTTGTAGAACTGCGTGAACCGGACCCCGCCCGAGGCGAGCGCATCGAGGTTCGGCGTGCCGATCTCCCCGCCGTAGCAGCCCAGGTCCGAGTAACCCATGTCGTCGCTCATCACGACGACGATGTTGGGCCGGCCCGCCTCCGCGGGGGCAACCCCCGCCAGCAGGGCGAATGCCAGCGAAACGCAAGATCCGAGCATGGCCATACCGCCTCAATTCCAGGAGAGTCGATCGATGCGGTGCCGGTTGAGGAGAGGACCCCGGCGGGCCGCCCAGGGGCTGAATCTTAACTATCTCGATCGACTCACGAAAGACGAAGTCGGTGGGGGGTCCTTCCGCCACCCACGGATGTGACGCATCGCGGCGAGTTTCGGGGCGGGGGATTGGCGCCTACAATGAAAGGGAGAGCGTGCGGCGGCCCCGGGGTCGGGGCCGGCCGGACCGAACCGGACGTGAAGGAGACGACCGATGGCAACGACGGCGAACGCGGACGCGCAGCTCGATGGCAAGGACGCGCGGGCCGGTGAGGTCACGATCGGGGGATACCTGGTCCAGCGGCTCCAGGATCTGGGGCTCAAGCATCTGTTCGGGATCCCGGGTGATTACATCCTCGGGCTGTACAAGATGCTGGAAGACAGCCCGATCGAGGTCATCGGGATGACGCGTGAGGACAGCGCGGGGTTCGCCGCGGACGCATATGCTCGCGTGAACGGGTTGGGATGTGTCTGCGTGACTTACTGTGTGGGGGGGCTATCGACCTGCAACAGTATCGCCGGGGCTTATGCCGAGAAGAGCCCGGTCGTGGTGCTGTCGGGGTCGCCCGGGATCTCGGAACGAGTGAGCAACCCGCTGCTGCATCACAAGGTGCGCGACTTCTCGACCCAGCTGGAGGTCTTCGAGAAGATCACGGTGGCCTCGGCGGTGCTCGACGACCCGGTCACGGCGTTCGACAAGATCGACCGGGTGCTCGCCGCGGCGGTCCGGTACAAGAGACCGGTGTACCTGGAACTGCCGCGTGACATGGTTCAGGCCCGCCAGGTGGTGCCGCACAGGGCCCCCGCGCCGATCCCCCCCAGCGACCCCGATGCGCTGCGGGAGGCGGTCGACGAGGCGGTCTCCATGCTGACGAAGGCGAAGCAGCCGATGATCCTGGCCGACGTGGAGATCCACCGGTTCGGCCTTCAGGATGAGTTGCTGGCGCTGGCAGAGGCGGTCAACCTGCCGATCGCGTCGACCCTGCTGGGCAAGAGCGTCGTGCCCGAGAGCCACCCGCTGTTCATCGGCGTTTACGAAGGGGCCATGGGCCGCGCCGAGGTGGCCGAGGCGGTGGAGTCGGCCGACTGCCTGCTGATGCTCGGGTGCTTCCTCACCGACATCAATCTGGGGATCTTCACCGCCAAGCTCGACCAGTCGCGGTGCATCGACGCCACGAGTGAAGACCTGCATATTCGCTACCACCACTATCGGGACGTCCGGCTCGACGACTTCATCCGGGCCTTGCGGGCCCGGAAGATCCCGCGCGCCACCACGCCGATGCCCCCCAGGCCGCCGAAGCCGGGCCCCTGGGTGGCCGAGCGCGGCAAGGCGATGACGACCGCACGGCTGTTCAGCCGGCTCAACACGATGCTGACCGAGGACACGGTGGTGATCGCCGATATCGGCGACTCGCTGTTCGGCTCGGCCGACCTGTCGATCGGCAAGCGGACCGAGTTCATCAGCCCCGCCTATTACACGTCGATGGGCTTCGCCGTCCCCGCGGCGGTGGGCGCGGGGATCGCCAATCCGGGGGCCCGTTCGCTGGTGATCGTCGGCGACGGAGCCTTCCAGATGACCGGCATGGAGCTGTCCACCGTCGCCCGCAACGGCCTGAACCCGATCGTCATCGTGCTGAACAACCACGGCTACACCACCGAGCGGTTCCTGCTCGAAGGCCCGTTCAACGACATCCACCCCTGGGCCTTCCACAAGATCCCCGAAGTCCTGGGCGCCGGCCTGGGCATCGAGGTGCGCACCGAGGACGAGCTTGACGAGGCGCTGGCCAGGGCCCAGGCCAACGCGTCGAGCTTCAGCCTGTTGAATGTCCACCTGGACAAGCTCGACCGGAGCCCCGCGCTGGACCGCATGGCGAAGCGGATGGCCGAGCGAGTCTGAGGCCACGCCTTACACAGGCCGGCCCCGACCCGCGTCGGGAGCCGGTCTGTGGAGGCGTGACACCTCGATGGACGCAACTCGCCCGTCCGACCTAGCGTTCTACGGCGACGGGTTGTAGCATTCTCAATTCTGAACAGTGACGCGATTTTCTTTTGCAAAATTCATCCTGATTGCCACAGTCAACTCAATCAGATTCTGCCTGATCTCACTTGTTCTTTGATGGCAGGAACCCTGTTCGAATGGATCGAGTGGGGCAAGAAATATCAGGAAATGGTTGATTGGTTTTGCGATCGTTTTGGTTGCATCATCGGCATTGCGCTCGATCGGGCCGTCCTCACGGCTGCTTGCCGCCAAATCGGGGCATTGGCTGCTTAGGAATCGGTTGTTGTGCGGCGTAGTCCGGTGATTGGAGAAGGTAACAATTGTGCCAACGATCATCGGCCCGGGCTCCCATCCTGCCATTCTGCATGCGTCGGATAACGCCGCGACGCGAGTCGTCGCCCCGGTCGAAGTGCGGGAGGCGACCAACCCATGAGCAACTCTTCGACACGAAGGGCCGCGCCGGAACCCCTCCGAGGGTTCACCCTGATCGAACTGCTGGTCGTCCTCGGCGTCATCGGCCTGCTCGTGGGGCTTACCTTGCCGGCGGTTCAGTCGGCCCGCGAATCGGCCAGGCGTGTCGCGTGCTCCAATAACCTCAGGCAGTTGGGCCTGGCCCTTCACTCCTATATCGACTCGTGGGATGCGGTCCCCCCCTCGACCTCGACCGGCGATGCGGCCGGGTCTCCGCATCGAGTTACGTATTTCTCGCCGCAATCCCTGCTCCTCCCTTTTCTGGAACAAGGGGGAATTTATAACGCAATCAACTTTTCCCTGGGAATCAGCTATACGGCGAATCTCGAAACATCTTCCGGTATCATTGCCATCGATCCCGGAAACTCGACGGTGATAGCACTCTCCGTGGGCACTTTCCTCTGCCCCTCCGACCCGAGATCCGGCGACGATGGTGGGGCGAATGGCTATCGGGCAAACGCCGGGGCGTGCCACGGCTGCGTGGGTGATGACGTCGGGGCGTTCTTCTGGGGGCGGCCGAATCGCCTGTCTAGCTTCCGTGACGGCCTCTCGCACACCCTGGCATTCTCCGAGAAGCCCATCGGCTCGGGCCATGGCGGCACTTATTCCTCATCCAGAGATTGGGTTTACAGACAGAGTAATCCGACCCCGAGGAGCGCCGACGGCTGGGTTGCCGTCTGCTCTCGGTTGGTTGAAACGTCGCGTGCGCGGCTCGACGCCGGGAGCAACTGGCTGATCTCGGGCGCCATCTTCACGACCTTCTTCGTCGCAACCCCGCCGAACAGTCCGATCCCCGATTACGGATATGATGGGTTCTTCGGAGCAGGTGTGTTCGGGGCCCGGAGTCGTCATCCGGGCGGGGTCAATGCGCTGACCGCCGACGGAGCCGTGCATTGGTACGGCTCGGCGATCGACCCGGCGATCTGGCGAAGCCTCGGAACCCGCGATGGGGGAGAGGTGATCTCGGACGTCCCATAAGGATATCGAAGGTTGGTGGGCCGATGAGGTCCCACGATGGAGACGCGCGACTTCTCCAACGCCCTTGGCGCGTCCGCGAGACGATCACTCGGACGTTGGCGTTCGCCCCGGAAAATTCCCACGCCCCGCGGGTCACCCCTCACAGTTCGGAGCCTCCCCGATGCCGGATCGCATGACTCAGGCGGCCGAGCGGCTCAAGGTCGCCTCGGAGAGTTGGATGTCCGTGGAGGTCGACGCCCTCACCGAGCAGGTGATCCCCGATTCGATCGTCCCGGCTGACCAATCGAGGATTCAACGGATCGAGGCCCGATACGTCGAGACCGCCGCCGGGCAGAGGATGCTCGACGACCGGACGCATGAGACCGACGGGAAGACGGGCCGCTCGACCTCGTACTGCGATGGTGATCGTTGAGCCAACGTGAATTACGACAAGGACGACCTGGCGCTCGAGCGTCAGATCGTCATCAAGAAATCCTTCTCCGTCGAGGACCGAGGGGCCTGGACCGTCCGCCCCGTTCCCCTCCGATACTCCTACCTCGGAGCCGTCCCGCTGCATGAGGCGATGCCCAGGGCGGAGTATGTGGGCGAGGGCCGAGTTCTCGCCCGCGAATGCGAAATCTTCCTGTTTCGCGACGTCCCGTGGAATCGCGCGAAGAAGCAAATCGTCTTCCACCTCGACAAGGCAATGTCGGTTCCGTTGAAGGTCGAGATTTTCGACGGCGTGAGCGAGTACAACGGCAAGCCGCCGCTGTCGACATGGGTCGCGACGGAGCTTGACCAGGTCCGAAGCCGGCCATTCCCGATCAAGTCCGAGAGGGCGACCCATGTGGGTCGCGGCACGCCTAACGAGGCGACGCTTCGCCAGAAGCTCACGGTGAAGCGGATCGCCTTCGATCAGGAGTATCCCCGCTCGACCTTCTGGCCTGCCAATCATCCCGGCGCCGATGTCGTCGCCACGCTGACGAACAAGCAATACGAGGTTAAGGGCAAGCCACGGCCGGTCGCCTCGCCGCCGGCGCCGCCCCCGATCGCGAACACGACGACCGAGGCAATCCGGGTGACGATTCCCGAGGAGGGAGTTGTGACGCCCTCTCGCGTTTCGATCGGCCTTGGTGTCGCGGTCCTGGTCGTGGCGCTGGTGTTATGGCGCCGTCGCTGATCGGGGTGGGTTGCCGCCGAGAGGTGTCCGGGCCAGGGCCGTCCGAGGGCGTCTCCGCGACCGGCCCGCGTGGCTGGCCTTCTCGTCTGGGCCCGACTCGGCGTATAATCCCGTCTGGATGAAGACCCGGAAGCCGGGTCGGCAGCAGGTATCGGTGAAGCCAAAGAGGCGTTGTTGCATGCCGGTCTTACGGAGACAGAAGGACGGGACCGGATATTTCATCGTCTCGACCCTGAATAGCCGCATCGTCACCCACCCGCTGACCGAAGCGGGAGAACGCGAGCTGCTCGAGTCGATGGGATTGAAGGAAGGGGATCACCTCGAAGATCGCCTGCTGCGCGACCTGATCGAGTATGGCCTGGCCCTCTCGCCCGAGGATGTCCCCCCGCCCCGCAGGTCAACCGAGGCCCAGCGGGCCGCGTCTCCGTTCGCCCCGCGAGACGAGGTCGAGACGCCTGAGCCCGAGGCCGAGCCGGCGCCCACGCTCATCGAGACGCCCGAGCCGCCGGTTGTCATGGCTCCCATCGCGCGGCGGATCGAGGAGTCGGAGCTCGAGGCCGCCTCGGCGCCGGTCGCCCCTGTCGACGAGACGCCCGAAGGCCTGGCGTCGCGGTCGCCGCTGATGAGGCGGACCCGGTGCCGCGAGATCTCGCTCCAGGTCCTGTATCAGGCCGAGCAGAATGAAGGGGTCTCCACCCGCCAGATCAGCCGGTTCATCAACCGGAGGCTCCGCGGCGATGCGGATCAGATCAATTTCGCCATCGACCTGATCGACGGAGTCCAGGAGCATCAGGAGACGCTGGACAACCTGATCTCCCGGTTCGCCGAGAACTGGCGGATCGACCGGATGGCGGCCATCGACCGCAACATCTTGCGTCTGGGTGCCTTCGAGCTTCTGTACTCGCCCGACGTGCCCGCAAGGCTCGCCATCAACGAGGCCCTTGAGTTGGCCAAGCGGTACAGCACCGCGCAGTCGAGCCGGTTCGTCAACGGCATCCTTGACCGCCTCCAGGGGATCGACCCCAACGCCCCACTCCCCCCCCTGGAACCCGAGGTTGCCCCCGAAGTCGAGGCCGAGAAGGGCCCCGAGGTGGTTATCAACCTGGAGAATCGCAGGCCCTCCTCGGATTCCAAGAAGGCGCGTGCCAGGGCCAAGAGAGCTGCGGCGGAGCTGGCCGAGACGGAGCTGGCCGAGACGGTCGCCAGCGAAGAGGCCGACGACGAGGTGGCCGAAATCGCCGACGAGTCGCTTGCCTGGGAAGAGATCGCTGACGAGACGGCCGGGCTCGGCGACGAGACGACGCCCGAAACGTCGTGAGCCGGGGCCGAAGGCAAGGACCGGCCGCGATGCCTGATGCCTCGAAGGCCGGCCGGGCCGACCTGCATGTCCACACGACCCACTCCGACGGCGCCTGCTCGCCGGGTGAGGTGGTTCAGGCGGCGGCCAACATGCGGCTTGCCGCCCTGGCGATCACCGACCACGACAGCCTCTCAGCCCTGGCCGTGGCCCGCCCCGAAGCGGCACGCCTGGGCATCGAGCTGGTCGGCGGCATCGAGCTGACCGCCGAGCGCGACGGCCGAGAGGTCCACATCCTCGGCCACTTCGTCCGCGACGACGACCCGACCCTGGTCGAGCTGACCGCCTCGATGCGCATCGAGCGGGACACGCGCCTGGCCGGCATGATCGCCCGGCTGGCCGGGCTCGGCCTGCGGGTCGACCACGAGCAGTTGCGCCGGGCTTTTCCGCGTGCCACCCTGGGCCGCAAGCATCTGGGCGACTTCCTGGTGCGCACCGGCCAGGTGCCCACCCGCCGCGAGGCGTTCGCTCGCTGGCTGGGCGACGACGGCCCCGCGCAGGTTCCCAAGCCGCGCGTCGAGTGGCACAGGGCCATCCGGGTTATCCGCGAAGCCGGCGGAGTCGCCGGCCTGGCGCACCCGCCCCACGACCTGCGGCTCGCCACCTTGCGCGACTACGCCGACGCGGGCATGGGCGCCATCGAGGTCGACTACCACGCCGTCGACGCCCGCCGCGAGTCCCGCCTGCGCGAGTGGGCCACCTTGCTGGATCTGGTCCCCACCGCCGGCTCCGACTTCCACGCCCCCGACCGACCTGGCCGCTGGCTGGGGGCGATCACGACGCCCACGGCCGACCTCGAACGGCTGCGGGAACGGTCTGAGGCCGGCGTCGCACGGGCCTGAGCGGGCGCCCTGCCCTTCTCAAATCGACCGTCGGCGCGATATCGTCTTGAACTGACGAGGCCGGCAAACGGACGGACTCGGCCCCTCCGAACTTCGACGCTCGAACCAGCCCCCGGGACTGCGATGGCCGCGAAACGCCTGCTCGACCGACTCCGCCAGGGGCTCTCCAGGACCGCCAAGCTCTTCGACGTCCGCTCGTGGTTCGGCCGGACGGTCGACCAGTCGTTCCTCGATGCGCTCGAGGCCCGGCTCATCCAGGCCGACGTCGGCGTGAAGGCTACCGCCAAGATCGTCGACGAGGTGCGCGAGGCCTACGCCGGCAAGACCGCCGACGAGGAGCTGATCACGCTGGTCAAGGGGAGCCTGAAGGCCCTGCTCGCCGACCCCAGGCCCGGGACCCTAGCCGTCGCACCAAAAAAGCCGACGGTCTACCTCATCGCGGGGGTCAACGGGTCGGGCAAGACGACCTCGATCGCCAAGCTGGCCCAGCGGGTCAAGGGGGAGGGCAAGTCTGTCTTGCTCGCCGCCTGCGACACCTTCCGCGCCGCCGCGGCCGACCAGCTCGCCATCTGGGCCGAACGCTCGGGCTCCGAGATCGTCCGCGGAGCCCCCGGGGCCGATCCCGCGAGCGTGGCGCACGACGCGTGCGACCGTGCCCTGGCTCGCGAGGTGGATGTCTTGATTGTCGACACCGCAGGCCGGCTGCACACGCAGTCGCACCTGATGCGCGAGCTGGAGAAGGTCAACGGCGTGGTCCGCCGCAAAATCGGTGGCGCCCCCCACGAGACGCTGCTCGTGCTTGACGCCACCAACGGCCAGAACGCCATCCGCCAGGCCGAGGCTTTCACCAAGAGCATCGGCTGCACGGGCGTGATCCTGACCAAGCTCGACGGCACCGCCAAGGGAGGGGTCGTCGTCGCCATCCGCCAGATCCTGAACCTGCCCGTCAAGTTCATCGGGGTGGGCGAGGGAATCGACGACCTCCAGCCGTTCGACGCCGACGACTTCGTCGAATCCCTCTTCACTTGATCTGACCTGGCCTTACTCGGGGTGGTCCTCGAACCAGCCATACTCGTCGACCTTGTCGAGATAGACCCCGTCGAAGCCGGCCGCCAGGATGCGTCCGAGGGGCGAGCCGGGGCCGTCGAGGATGATCGACCGCCAGGCGGAATCCCAGTAACGGACGGAGAAGTTCCCCTTCCAGTCGGGGTTTTCGGGGCCCAGGAACGGCGGCGGGGCCTTGGTCCAGGCGGGCTTCCAGTAGGGGCGATAGTCCTCGGCCTCGCCAATGCTGAGGTAGCAGAGCACGAGCCGACGACCACCGCCCGGCTTGCGCTTCAGCCGGTCGATGTCGGCCGCGGTGGGCGCCCAGTCGCCCGAGAACGGGTCGATGATAAGTAAGTCGTGGTCGGTCCTCGCCATCGCCCCCAGGTAGTTGGCGAGCGTCTCGAACCGGCCGCCGTCGATCAGGTAGAGGAAGTTCTTCACGTCGGCGAAGGACCGGACGTCGGCTGTGTTCACGCCCGGCGGCTTGGCCGGATAACGCGGGATCCTGTCCAGGCCCCGACGGTCGGCCACGAACCCGACGAGTCCGGCGGCCTTGTTGCGGGCGTAGGCGTCATCGACCAAGGGCCTCTTCGTGGCGTAGTCGGTCACCAGCACACCCTTGCCGGCCTTCTTCGCCACGTCCAGGAGTTTCAGAAAGGCCTCAGACTCCGGCCTTGGCGTCTTGCGGTCGTCCACGTTCTCAAAACCGTAGAAAACCTCCTCCTGACCGACGCCGTCGATGGCACCCAGGTAGGCGGCCGCCAGCTTGCCGTCCGGCTCGGCATCCTCGGTCAACAGCTCCAGGCCCCCCTGCGGCACGACCAGGAACCCCGGAGTTTGCGCCTTGGCCTTCAGGCTGATTGCAGCCACGAAGGCGCGCATGTCGGCCCGATAATCTCGCTTCGGCGCCTGCCCGTGGGCGGTTGCCGCCAGGATCAGGGCCGAAAACAGGGCGAAGCAACTCTCCGGGCGCATTCCCGCGTCCCCCGTTGGCAAGAAATGGATGGACCGCCGACCTCGATCCGCCGCGGACCTCACCTGTCTCGTCGAATTTTTGTCGAACAAAGCTCTCAGCATCGAGTCCCAGGTGTCGGGGCCAGTCGGGCGGCCGGTGTCCCGAGTCTATTCATTCAGGGTGGGGATGGTAAAGGAGTTACGGTGACGACCGGATTCGGGGCATGGCGAGTCCGATCCGGCCTGCATCACCCGGGTTGTGGCATGGCGATTGCCGCACCCTCCTTCTGTCCGATATAATCCGTCCTGGCGGCGGCAACCCTTTGCGGAAGAACGCCCCCCCATGGTCCGGAGGCGGCTACGCGATGCGTGAGATGCTGATCAAGCTGGGCGACAAGTTCTGGACCGACCCGTTGATGACGCTGGCCATCGCCGCGGGGCTCATCGCGCTGGCGAGCACCCCGATCGCGTTCGCCGTGCTGGGCAACACCAAGTGGTTCGAGGCCAGGCGTGGCCGGGTGATGCTGAAGCCCGCGTTCTGGTCGGTGGTCTGCTCGATGATGCTCGTGATGGGCATCCCGGCCATCTTCCTGGCCCTGGTCGTCAAGAGCGAGTCGTTCGACAAGGACCGCTACGAGTTCGACCCCAACAAGAGTTGGTCTGTGCTGGAGCAAGGCCGCGGCTACGCCACGATCAAGGCGGCCGACGAGGGGGTCCGGGTCGAGATGGCCCGGCTGGCCGACGAGCGGAAGAACCTGCTCAATTCGGTGAAGAAGCTGGATGAGGCCATGATCCGCCTGCGTGCGGTGGCCGGCACCTCGGCGCAGGTCGCCGCGACGATCCCCGACGTGCTCCAGACCCTGGCCGCCGTGCGCAAGAGCGTCGGGCTGGATGGCCCGCAGCAGCTGATCGACCTGACCGCCCCGCCGGTCGAGCTCGCCGCCATCGGCGGAGGCACGACCGGCGCCCCGGCCAACCTGGCCCCCGCCCCGGTTGCGGCCGTGGCGGCAGCCCCCGCCCCCGGGCCGGGACTGACCAAGGAACAGGCCGACGCCGAG
The DNA here is from genome assembly GCA_038400315.1 of Isosphaeraceae bacterium EP7. Classification (NCBI taxonomy): domain Bacteria; kingdom Pseudomonadati; phylum Planctomycetota; class Planctomycetia; order Isosphaerales; family Isosphaeraceae; genus Kueselia; species Kueselia aquadivae. The sequence continues at coordinate 3,388,955 of CP151667.1, read as the reverse complement.
CTGGCCACCGTCCCCGCGCCCCAGAAGCCGCTGGCCGCCTTCCTCCCCCTGACCGACCTGCCCGGAGGTTGGATGGTGGCCAAGAGTGGCGACCGCTACCTAGAGACGTTCAACGCCGAGAACCTCTTCGAGAAGATCGACGGCCGCGCCGAGAGCTTCACCCAGTACGACGTCCGGGGGATGGCCTACACCTACTATCACCCGATCGGTGACGACTCCAACGAGGTGCAGCTCTACATCTTCGAGATGGCCAATCCGCTGAAGGCGCTGGGCAAGTACGGCAGCGAGAAGCCCGATGGCGTGAGCGTCCAGCCCATCGGCACCGAGGGCTACACCTCAGCCGGCAGCACCCTGTTCTACACCGGCAAGTATTACATCCAGATCGTCTCGACGAAGGATCACTCCACCTTCGCCGATTTCGCCCTCAACCTGGCGGGACGCATCGCCAAGGCGATGAAGGGAGGCGAAGGCGCCGGGGCATCGCCGGGGCAGAAGAAGGAGGCGACCCCCGAGGACCTCTTCGCACTGCTTCCGGACGGGCCGGCCAAGGCCAATCCCAAGTACATCGCGCAGGACGTCTTCGGCTACGCATTCCTGTCCGACGTCTTCATGGCCGATTATCAGGATGGAGACGTCGCGTTCCAGGGTTTCATCCGCCCCTACGCCGACCCCGCCGCCGCCAAGGCCGTGCTCGAAGAGTACCTGGCCGGGGCCAAGCTGGACGGTGCCGAGGTGAAGGAACTGCCCGCCGAAGGGGCCGATAAGATCGTCGTCAGCTCGAACATCGGTCTGGTCGACGTCCTGATCTTGAAGGGCAATGCCCTGGCCGGGGTCAACGGCTCAACCGACGGGGCCAAGGCCGAGGTCTTCGCCAAGGGATTCGCCAAGTCGCTCCCCACTGTCGTCCCGATCGTCGACACCGGCTCGGCCAAGAAGCCCGAGGCCGGGGGCGACGAAAGCAAATAACCGCCCCCGGGCGGGTTGCCACTGCATCCCTGCCGCGACCCGCCCCTCCCCCTTCCGACCGAGCCCAAACATCCGCCACGCCCCCCCGCCGCGGCGTGACATCTTCTCGACGAGGTCCGCGATGAGCGAGAAACTGACGCGAACCCAGCAGAAGAACCTGGAACGGCTCGGGGGAGTGAACCCGGCCGACGACACCTTCAGCCGGCGCGACTTCGCCGCCCGGGTCGGCGGCACGGCGCTCGTCGCCGGCGGGGCCATGGCCGCAGGCCTGCTCACGCGCGATCGCTGGGGCATGGAAGGGGTCAAGCCACCGCCCCCGGTCCGCCTGAAGGACTACTCGATCAAGCTCGACTCGGCCAAGCCCACGCTGGTCGTCGTCCGATCCCGGCCCGTCGAGTCCAGCGACTACGTGGACAGGAAGGCCGAGGAGATGCAGGCCCGCGAGGACCAGGCCTTCGCGATGGTCAAGGCGGCCATGGACGCCATGGGCGGGGTGAACAAGTTCATCGTCAAGGGCGACGTCGTCGTCGTGAAGCCCAACGTCGCGTTCGACAAGAACCCCGACCTGGCCGCGACCACCCAGCCCGACACCCTGGCCGCCGTCATCAAGCTTTGCTTTGGCGCGGGTGCCCGCAAGGTGATCGTTGCCGACAACCCGATCAACAACCCCGAGAGCTGCTTCTTCAAGACCAAGGTGGGCGACGCCGCGCTGCGTGCCGGCGCCGAGCTGATGCTGCCGCAGGACAGCTACTTCGAGCAGCTTTACGTCGGCGGCGAGACCATCAAGAACACCTGGCGGATGTTCTACAAGCCCTTCCAGTATGCCACCAAGGTCATCGGCGTCTCGCCGGTGAAGGACCACAACCTCTGCAAGGCCACCATCACCATGAAGAACTGGTATGGCCTGCTGGGCAACCCCCGCAACCAGTTCCACCAGGACATCCACGGCATCATCAGCGACTTCGCCCTGATGATGAAGCCGACCCTGGTCATCGCCGACGCCCGCAAGATGCTGATGCGTAACGGCCCCACCGGCGGCAGCCTCAACGACGTGAAGCGATCCGACGCCATGATCGTCGGCATCGACCACGTCGCCGTCGACAGCTACACCGTCTCCAAGATCCTCGAGAAGCAGCGTCACGAGATCCTCTACCTCGACAAGGCCATCAAGCGAGGCCTCGGGGCCGACTGGCGCCCCCAGTGGACCCAGGAAATCACCGTCTGAGCCCTAGCTACGACCGCGCCGAACGCCCGACGCGTCTACCCCGCCAGGAGCCCCCGCCCATGAGCCTTGAGCTGACCAGGAAGACGTCGCGTCTGCGCCTGGCCCCCGGGCTCGCGGGCGTGCACCTCACCCCGGATGAATTCGACCGGGCCACGACCGGGCGGGGCAATCGCTACGAGCTGATCGGCGGAGTTCTTGTCGTGTCACCCCACCCAGGAAACGGCGAAGTCGACCCCAACGAATTCCTCGGCTTCCTGCTGATGTCGCATAAGCGGAACCACCCGCAAGGGTCGGCGATCGATAAAGCACTGCCCGAGCAGACGATCCCCGTCGGCGACGACCGCCGCCGCATGGACCGGGCCATCTGGGTCGGACTGGGACGCACGCCTGACCCCCGCGTCGACGTCCCCGCCATCGCCGTCGAGTTCGTCTCCCGATCCAGGCGGGACATCCGCCGCGACTACGAGATCAAGCGCGACGAGTACCTGGCGATCGGCGTCCGCGAGTACTGGATCATCGACCGATACCGCCGCACGATGACCGTCCACCGCCGAGATGGCGACCGGACCCTCACCAAGGTCGTCACCGAGGGCCAATCCCACGAGACCGACCTGCTTCCCGGCTTCGTCCTCCCCTTGGCCGAACTCCTGAAGCTGGCCGACGATTGGGCGCCGCCCGCGAAACCTCTTGCAGCCCCCGAGCCCGAGACGCCACCGGCGGAGGATGCCTGAGATGAGCCAGACATCCGTCGCCAGGCCCCGAGCCAGCTCACCCCCCGTCGCCGCACCGCCGGTCGAGCTGCGTCTCACGCCCGATGTCGACCTCACCGTCTCGGCGGCTGGGTTCGCCGAGCTTTGCCGTCTCAACAGCGACCTGCGGCTGGAACTCTCCGCAAGCGGGACACTCATTGCCATGGCACCCGCGGGTTCCGACACAGGTCACGCCAACGCCGGGATCACCGCCCGGCTCTTCATTTGGAATGAAACGGCGAGGCTCGGTTACGTCTTCGACTCCTCCGCAGGGTTCACACTGCCCAATGGTGCCATCCGCGCCCCGGACGCCTCCTGGATCGAACGATCGCGATATGACGCCTTGACTCCCGATCAGCGCAAGGCCTTCGCCCACATCTGCCCCGACTTCGTCATCGAGCTGCGCTCACCCAGCGACTCCCAGCCCAAGGTCCGCGACAAGATGGTCGAGTACCTGGCGCAGGGCGCTCGGCTCGGGTGGCTGATTGACCCGATCTCAGTCACCGCCGAGATCTACAGGCCTGGCCGGGATCCTCAGATCCTCGAGCGGCCCGCCTCGCTCGATGGTGAGGACGTGCTCCCCGGATTCAGACTCGACCTCACGGGGATTCTCACATGAGAATTTCATCCCGACTGGCACCTTCGCCCGCATGCCTCAACGAGCCCGCCGGAGGAATCCGTGGTTAAGATCCGACGAGCTTACGAGGCCCTGTTCCTCGGCCTCTTTCTGTTCTTCCTGCTGATCACCGACCTGCGCTACTTGAAGGGCTGGCCGGTCTCGATCTTCCTGGAGGCCACGCCCCTGGTGGCGCTGGCCACCGCGCTGACGACGCACACGATCTACCGCAACCTCGTCTGGGGCCTGGTCGTCATCGCCATCACGATGATGCTCGGCCGCGTCTGGTGCAACTGGATGTGCCCCTTCGGCATCCTCCACCACATCTTCGGGTTCATCGGCAATCGCCGGAACACGAAGGCGCTCATCGAGGTCAACAGATACAAGCCGATCTACGCGATCAAGTACTACATCCTTGCCGCCATGCTCGCCATGGCCAGCCTCTGGATCGTGCCCACGGTGCTCGATGCCCCCAACCACGTGGGCCGGGCCTTCCGCGAGGCGCAGGTCGACACGCCCGAGCGCAACGTCTTCGCGCGGGCCTTCGGCGCAGTCGGCACCGGCCTGGCCAGCTCGGCCGAGCAGCACAAGGTGGGCAACAGCACGCTGCAAATTGGCCTGCTCGACCCCATCGCGCTGACCGTCCGGTCGATGACCACCAGCGTCCTGCCCACCGTGCACAAGGCGTCGGAGTCGGTCTATTCCGAGCCCCGCGAGTACTGGCAGGCCTGGCTCGTCGGCCTCATCTTCATCGGATTCCTGGTGGCCAACTGGTGGATCCCGCGGTTCTTCTGCCGGGCCATCTGCCCGCTGGGCGCCCTGCTCGGCGTCTTCAGCCGGTTCTCGCTCTGGCGCATCGACCGCGACCCGGTTCGCTGCACCGACTGCGACCTCTGCCTGAAGAACTGCGAAGGCGCCTCCGACCCGCATAAAGACCTGCGCAAGAGCGAATGCTTCGTCTGCCTCAACTGCATCGAGGACTGCCCGCACGACGCCCTCTCCTACCGGTTCCTGCCGCGCAAGGCCAGCGAGATCACCTACCCGGCCGTCGGCCGCCGCGAGCTGATGCTGGCCGGCGTCTTCGGCGTCCTCTTCTTCCCCATGGCGCGGCTCTCCGGCGGCGTCCGCAAGAACTTCAACAAGGCCGTCATCCGCCCCCCCGGCAGCGTGGCCGAGGATGAGTTCCTCCGCCGCTGCATCAAGTGCGACCAGTGCATCCGGGTCTGCCCCACCAACGTCCTCCAGCCGGCCCTGTTCGAAGCGGGCGTCGAGGGGCTCTGGACCCCGATCATGATCTCCAAGATGGGCTGGTGCGAGCTGAACTGCACGCTGTGCAGCCAGGTCTGCCCCACGGGCGCCATCCGCGAGATCTCCATCGCCGAGAAGCTCGGCGTCGGCCCCTTCGAGAGCAAGGGCCCCGTCAAGACCGGCACCGCCTTCTACAACCAGGGGCGCTGCCTCCCCTGGGCGATGGACACCAGCTGCGTCGTCTGCGAGGAGGTCTGCCCGGTCAGCCCCAAGGCGATCTTCACCAGGAACGTCACCGTCACCGACCGCTGGGGCGCCACCCTGGAGCTGAAGCGTCCCTTCATCGACCCGGTCAAGTGCATCGGCTGCGGCATCTGCGAGCATGAGTGCCCGGTGAAGGACGACCCGGCCGTCTACGTCACCGCCATCGGCGAGACCCGCGACAAGACCCGTTCGCTCCTGCTCAGCCTCGTCGACGAGCCCTCCGCCGCCGACTGGATCACCGTCTGAGCCAGGCTCGATCGCCGCGTCACCCCGAACGGCCCCTCGCACCCGCGGGGGGCCGTTCGCATTCGCACCGCCCTCACTTCGCCTGCTCGCGCTCCAGCCACTGCTCGGCCTCGATCCTGTAGAACTCGACGGCCGATAAATCGAACTGGTTGGTCATGCCAATCCGCGCCGTCCGCCGTAGCAACCGTTCGAGTGACGCCATGCCCTCCAGATGAACCTTGTACGCCGCCTCGCGGGACTCGGCTCTCTCGGCCATCTCGAGAGCGGCGTGGAGCATCCTGACCGACCAGAGGTAGGTGCCGTCGAGCCACGCCCCCGGCTGCCGCTCGACATAGAACGCCCGCGCCTGCTCATACGCCCTGCGTGCCGCCGCCGCCTTCGCCTTCCCGGCGGCCTGCGACCTCGACGCCACCTCGGCCCTGGCCGCCTTCGCCGGCGGCTGGCCTTGCTCCTGCCCCGGCCCCATCGCCGCCGCCAGGGCGAGCGCCCCCAGCACCAGTCCGCCCCGCCCTGCCGCCTTCGCCCTGAACGCCATCGCTGGATCTCCCATGCCCCGATCCGCCCCGATCCCACGAGGGGGATCGTATCCGGCCCGGACATGCGCCGCCAACGACCGCGCCACGGTCGACTCCGAGGCCCCCTCCCTCGCCGCCCGACCCCCTGGCGGTGCGCCCACCGCGAGTGCATCATCGCGGGCTGGGGCGACGTGTCTTTGGACGTGGGGGCGGGTGCCTTGAAGAAGCTCATCAATCGTCCGGGCTCGGTCGTCCCGGAGATGATTGAAGGCCTGGTCGCCATCTGGCCGGGGTTGCGGAAGCTGCCCGGGCACGAGGTCGTCGTCCGGGCCGGCCTTGACGCGGGGGCCGCGAGGCCGCGCGAGGTGGCGGTCATCTCGGGGGGCGGCAGCGGGCACGAGCCGGCTCATGCGGGATATGTCGGCGAAGGAATGCTCTCCGCGGCGGTGGCCGGCGACGTCTTCACGTCGCCCGACCCAGACTCCGTGCTCGCCGCCATCCAGGCCGTAGCGGGGCCCGCCGGGGCGGTGCTCGTGGTGAAGAATTACACCGGCGACCGCCTGAACTTCGGCCTGGCCGCCGAGATGGCGCGTGCCGGTGGAATTCCCGTCGAGGTCGTCCTCGTGGCCGACGACGTCGCCCTGCGCGGCTCGACGGGCCAGACGGCAGGCCCTCGCGGATTGGCCGGCGCGGTGCTCGTGCACAAGGTCGCCGGCGCGGCCTCGGCGGCCGGCCTCAGTCTCCTCGAGGTCGCCGCCGAGGCACGCGATGCTGCTTCCAACCTGGCCACGATGGGCGTGGCGCTCTCCCCCTGCACAGTCCCGGCCGCCGGCGCCCCCGGCTTCGACCTGGGGCCCGACGAGGTCGAGCTTGGCCTGGGGATCCACGGCGAGCCCGGCGTCGAGCGCCGGTGCATCGGCCCGGCCGACGACATCGTCGACCTCCTGCTCGCGCCCATCGTCGCCGAGCTGGCGTTAAAGCCCGGCGATCGGATCGCGCTGCTCGTCAACAACCTGGGCGCCACGCCCACGATGGAGCTGGCCATCGTGGCGCGGCACGCCATCTCATCCCTGGAAGCAACCGGCCTGACGATCGAGCGTGTTTACGCGGGAACATTCCTCACCGCCCTGGAAATGGCCGGCGTCTCCCTGACGGTCCTGAAGCTCGACGACGCCCGCCTGGCCCGCCTCGACGCCACGACCGACGCCCCCGCCTGGCCCAATCAGGCCGCCTTGAATCGTCCCCGAGGCCACCGCGACGCAACCCCCGATCCCACCCCCGAAACCGCCCCCGCGAAGGCCAATCCCCCAACGACTCCCGTTGGCCTCGCCCTCGAACGTGCCATCCGCGCCGCGGCGAATTCGCTCATCAAGGACGCCCCGCGCCTCACCGAACTCGACCGGGCCGTGGGCGACGGAGACCTCGGCATCAGCCTGGCCCGAGGCGCCAACGCCGTGCTCGAAGCCATGCCAACCTATCCCCTGGACGACCCCGCCGCGACCCTTCACGCCCTAAGCGTCACCCTGCAACGGTCCCTCGGCGGAACCTCCGGCCCGCTCTACGCCGTCCTCGCCCTGCGGGCCGCCGCCCGCTTGAAATCCGCGACTCAGGATCCGAAAAACATCCCACTCCGTACCTGGTCCGAAGCCTTCGAAGCCGGGGTCGAGGCCATCGCCGACCTGGGAGGAGCCGCCCCCGGCGACCGCACCATGCTCGACGCCCTCCACCCCGCCTCGCAAGCCTTCTCCGATGCCATCGCCGCCGGAAACTCCGCTCAGACGGCCCAAAAAGCCGCCGCCGACGCAGCCCAATCCGGGGCCAACTCCACCGCGACCATGCCCCCCCGCAAGGGCCGCTCCAGCTACCTGGGAGACCGAGCCCTGGGCCATCCAGACCCCGGAGCCATCGCCGTCGCCACCTGGATGCGCGCCATCGCCGGCATCTCCTGATCGATCAGAGTTCACGCCTGGCCCTTCCACCGAAGCCAACGCGGACCCTTCAGGAATTCCCCCCATGCTCACGCTTCTCCTCGCCGCCTCGCTCATCCTGCAAGCTCCCGATGCGATTCAGCCCAAGGCCGAGGCGACCAAAGCCTCCGACAAGCCCAAGGCGGACGCGAATGCGTCCCCCGAGGGAGCACTGCGGGGGTTTTTGGGCGCGATGCTCGACGGAGATGAGACAAAGCTTCGTGCCGTGGCGTTGCCCCACGAGGACTTCGACGTCCTGCTGGGGGGCCAGCCGATCCCCAAGCTCAGGGCGGCGATCGCCAAGGGCCTGATCGCTCGCCAACCCATCAAGGCACTCAAGCCTGGCGAAGAGTGGACGCTCCCCCGCGGCAGGGTGGTCAAGGTCACCGACGAGGATGTGAACGACGACCACGCCCTGCTACTGCCCCAGGGCCAGCCGATCCCGTTCCGTTGCACCAAAGTCGACGGCCACTGGCGCGTGGACGCCTCCTCCGTCATCGCCGGCCGCAAGGCCGCCCGCAAGGCGGTCGAGGCGAAGGAAAAGGATGAAGGGCCCGGCGAAGCTGCCCCCGAAGCCGGGGCCAAGGCCGCCGAGGGCGAACCCCTGGTCGTCCCCGGTTCCTTCCGGATCGACTCGATCGGCAAGGGCTACGCCTGGCACGACCAACCCCTCGAGAGCAAAGGCCGCAAATCGAAGGTTTACTTCTGCACGAGTGATGATTCGTCGCTCTACGCATCGCTGACCACGGCCGCCGGTATTCCTGCCGTGGAGGCCAGGAGAGCGGACGCCCTGAGGGGCTACTTCGTCAAGTTGCACGAAGGCATCAAGGAGAGCGGCTTCACCAACGTGAAGGTCACGCAGCACCCCGACACCCCGCCTATCCCCGATCGTGTCTTCTCCAAGATCTCCGCGACAACCCCGGACGGCCGGAGAGTTCACATCGGCAACGCCTTGGTCTTCGGCAAGGAGTTCTACACGCTCAACGTGATCGGCGACACCGAGGAGGACGCCGACCGGATCCGCGCCCTCGCCGAATCCCTGAAGGACGGCGTGATCGACAAGTGAGATCGCCCGCCGCCGCACCGCCCATCGAGATCCCGGGCCCAGCGTTTCCATCAGGTCGCCGCCCGCTGATCGGCGAATTTGTCGAGGTCGCCCGTCATCCTTCTTTCATGTGTTCGGCTCGATTCCCCGGGCGTCTCCGCCTCGATGAGCTCGCCTTCAACGGCGGCGTCGGAGCGTTCGGGTTCGCCCGCGACAGGGTGATCTGAGCGAGGCCGCCGCGCGGGGTTGACGACCGCCCCTTCACCGCGGCGGACCTCGCGGATGGCCTCCTGGATTCTCAAACCGGCCCCCGGCAGGTTAGAATGCTCCGCCCCGGGGCCTCGCGCGTGGGGCCCGTTATTTCCTCCTCGACGCACGTTGCGGCAACGCGGAGCTCCCGGTCCATGAAGAGCCTCATCGTGTACAAGGCGGGCAACGACTGGTTCGGCCAGGAAGTCTCCTGGAAGCGGTCGGGCAGCGGGTATTACCGAGAGATCAGCGGCATGGGCATCCCCCAGACCCGGGACGAGATCGAGAAATTCGCCCGCGAGAACGGCTACTCCGTCGAGTGGCGAGAAAGCCTGGAGGACATCCCCGCCGCCGAGGCCGCCACCGGCTGACGCACGCACGCATCCTCCAGCCCCACACCAGTTCGCCAGCGACGAAGCGAGCCACCATGCCCCGATTGCCCCTCCGCGTCGCCGCATCGGCCTGCGCCCTGCTCACGCTCCAGGCCGCAGTCGCCCTGGGCGCCCATCCGGCGGAGCCATCGCACGAGGTGCCGCACGTCGCCTGGGGCCTCCCCTTCGGGCTGCTGCTGGCCGCCATCGCCGTACTGCCGCTGCTGGGGCGCACGCACCACTGGTGGGAGCGCAACCGGTCGAAGCTGCTCGTCGGGCTGGTCCTCGGCGGCCTGGTCCTGGCGCACTACGCGACCCGCGGCCACGGCTACCACGGGGCGGAACCCGGCGCCTCGTCGGTCCTGGCCGTCCTGCATCACTCGGTGCTCGGCGACTACGTCCCGTTCGTCACGCTCCTCTTCAGCCTCTACGTCATCGCCGGCGGCCTGCGGCTCACGGGCGACCTGCCCGCCAGGCCGGTGATCAACTCCGCCATCCTGGGCCTGGGGGCTCTTCTGGCCAGCCTGATCGGCACGACCGGCGCATCGATGGTCCTGATCCGGCCGCTGCTTCAGACCAACCGAGAGCGGGTCCACGTCCGCCACACGGTCCTCTTCTTCATCTTCCTGGTCTCCAACGTCGGCGGCTGCCTGCTGCCCATCGGCGACCCCCCCCTCTTCCTCGGCTACCTGCAAGGTGTCCCGTTCCTCTGGACATTGAACCTGGTCGGCCCCTGGGCCGTCTGCGTGACTACGATTCTGGCCACCTACTACGTCTGGGACCGCCTGGCTTATCGCCGCGAGACGCCGCGAGACCTCGCACGTGACGAGTCGATTCGCGTCCCGGTGCGCCTTCGCGGGACGATCAACGTCGTCTGGCTGGCGTTGGCCGTGCTGTCGGTGGCCCTCATCGTCCCGGGCCGGCCGTTGCCGGGCACTACCGCCATCGTGCCCGATTACGCCCGCGAGGCCGTCCTGCTCATCCTGGCCGGGCTGTCGCTGGCGACCACCCCGCGCGGGCTCAGGCGAGAGCTCGAATTCAACTACACGCCCATCGCCGAGGTCGCCTGCCTGTTCCTCGGCATCTTCGTGACCATGCAGCCGCCGCTGGAACTCCTCGAGGCACGCGGCGGAGACCTCCCGCTGTCGACGCCCGCCTCGTTCTACTGGTCCACCGGGGCCCTCTCCAGCGTCCTGGACAACGCCCCCACCTATCTCGTCTTCCTCCAACTGGCCCAGGCCCGGCAAGGCCCCGCCGAGGGCCAGATGGTCCCCCTCTCGGGCGGCCGATCCGTGCCCCAGAGCCTGCTTGCGGCCATCTCGCTGGGTGCCGTCTTCTTCGGCGCCTGCACTTACATCGGCAACGGCCCGAACTTCATGGTCAAGGCCATCGCCGAGCGCCAGGGCGTCGCCATGCCCGGATTCTTCGGCTACATGGGCTACAGCCTCGTCGTGCTGCTGCCCCCCTTCCTGCTGGTGCGCCTGATCTTCCTCTGATCGCAGGGAGTCCCTCCAGCCCTCCGGGAGGATCCGGGGCGTTTCGCCCTCCGGGTCGCCGTCGACCGATTCCCCCCGGGCACCCCCGATCGGCCGGGATCCTGGCTCGCCAAGGGGCCCGTCGACGAGTCTCCCTCGCCGGTCTCCGCCCCGCCGAGCGGGCGGATCGACCCTCCACGCCCTTGAAATTTCGCCAGTCGATTCCAGCGTTATTCAATTCTCCGTTTCTTGATCCGACGCACATCAAATCAACACACCCAATCCTTTCGCCCCGATAAAGAGACCTCACGTCTGACGCAATCCCAACTCTAAAAACCACTTCCGGCTCGGGATGCGGGCCCAATTGATACAAATTTCCACCATTGACCTTCGCCCGAAATGTCGGATAAATGGGGAGTCAACGAATTCTTTCGGAGACAAAAGGGCCGGACACTCGATCTGGGTCCTCAACCGGCTGACGAAGACCTCTCCCCGTCGGATTCAAGTCGACCTGACCCGACCCTGCGCGGCTCCCCCCGCGGCGAAAGTCCTGGGTTGTGGCGATGACCCGGCCGCCCGAAACACGCAGCCCGCATCCCCTTGAGGGACAGCGGTCCGCGATGCCCCGGCGTGCCGATTCATTCCGCCCCACACCTCACATCGGAACCTCGCGGAGTCACGCTTCCATGCCCCTTCGTCGCACGTCGTCCAGGCCTGGCTTCACCCTCATCGAGCTTTTGGTGGTCATCTCGATCATCGCGGTGCTCATCGCGCTGCTCCTGCCCGCCGTGCAGAGCGCACGAGAGGCCGCCAGGCGCATCCAGTGCACCAACAACATGAAGCAGATGGGCCTGGCCACGCACACTTACATCAGCCAATGCGACCTGTTCCCCCCGGGCGCCATCAAGGACGGCTTCGGGAACACCGGCAATGCCCTGACCTGGCGGGCGATGATCCTGCCGCAGATGGAGGCCAATAACCAGTACAACGCCATCAACTTCAGCATCACCAACGCCCTGGCCGCTCCGGCCATGGCCACCGTCTGGTACACCTCGATCGCCGCCTTCCTGTGTCCCTCCGACGGCCAGGGCCAGAGCCCCGTCGGCTTCGCCGCCTACGGCGGTCCTAATGGGTCCATGGGCGTCATCACGCCCCCCTTCCCCCCCAACACTCCGGTCGGCAGCACGGGCGTCCAGCTGATGCCGGTTTCCAACTACCTGATGAGTTTCGGCGACAATTACGCCGTCGAGACCCTCGTCGGCACCACCAATCCCTGGGAAACACCCAACGCCAGCAGCGCCGGCGTCAACCCGCGCATCGGCTACAACGGATATTGGGGCACGACCAGCAACTCGGGGTCCATGCGGGGCTTCTCCGACTACACGACCGGCGGCACCGCGACGATGGCCTCGGTCACCGACGGCACGAGCAACACCGTCCTCTACGGCGAGGGTCTCCCCGACGAGGACGCCAACAATGAGATGTGGGGCTTCACCGGCGGCTCCGCCGGCGTGACCATCCCGCTCAACTGGAAGACGAACGGCCGCAACGAGGCCTGCGTGGGCAACTGGAATTCCGTCGACTGGACCTGTCGCTACAGCTACGCCGCGCGAGGCTTCAAGAGCCGCCACCCGGGCGGGGCCAACTTCACCTTCGCCGACGGATCCGTCCGCTTCCTCAAGAGCTCCATCAATCGCGCCTCCTATGCCGCCATCGGCAGCCGGAACGGCGGAGAGATCGTCAGCTCCGACGCATTCTGATCCGAAATTGCGAGACGGATCGGCGGGGGTGATGGCGAGACAGGCCGACCCCGCCGATCCGGCGATGCCGCATGCGGCGCATCATCGGGCCAGCGACCGTCTCGAGTGGACCGCCGGGCACCCCACCCGAGAGTCACCGAGATCCGCCGCGTCAGGATGAGAAAATCTAGATGACCTAGTGCCGGATGAATCCCGAATCCAACGCGAATCGGATCAACGTCTCGGAGGTTACTTGACTGGCTCAGTCCATCCATCATTGACGCAAGCCTCACAGAATTAGGCGATTGCAACCTGGAGCCCAGATCGATGTTATACAAATTTCCACCCTTGACCTTCGCCCGCAATCCCGAATAAATGAGGTGGTGAACGAATCTCTTCAGGGAAGCGTGCCGGCCGACTAACCCGGATCGACGGGCGGGTCGGCCTTGGCCGCCATGTGCCGGCATCGCGTCGATTCCACGAGGATCGTCGCGGCCCCTTCGGCGACGTATCAAAATGCGTCGGCGAACCGGCCTCCCGAAGTCAGACGCCCAGGCCGGGCGCGACGACGAATCCGCCCGGCGCCGGCCTCTCTCGAGGGTCCCCTCGACGATCGCCCTGGCGCGCCCCGGTGATTCGCCTCGCGCCTCTCCCAATCGGCACCTCGCGGAGCTATGTCCCCATGCAATTCCGTCGCAAATCGCCCAAGGCCGGCTTCACCCTCATCGAGCTTTTGGTGGTCATCTCGATCATCGCGGTGCTCATCGCGCTGCTCCTGCCCGCCGTGCAGAGCGCACGAGAGGCCGCCAGGCGCATCCAGTGCACCAACAACATGAAGCAGTTGGGCCTGGCCACGCACACTTACATCAGCCAGACCGACCTCTTCCCCCCGGGGGCCACCAACGGGGGCTTCAACTTCACCAGCAATGGCCTGACCTGGCGGGCGATGATCCTGCCGCAGATGGAGGCCAATAACCAGTACAACGCCATCAACTTCAGCATCCTCAACAACCTGAGCGGCCCGGCCATGGCCACCGTCTGGTACACCTCCGTCGCCGCCTTCCTGTGTCCCTCCGACGGCCAGGGCCAGAGCCCCGTCGGCTTCGTCCCCTACGGCGGGCCCGGCGGCACCGTCACCACCGTCACGCCCCCCTATCCCCCGAACACCCCGGTCGGCGGCACGGGCACCCAGCTCGTCCCCGTCTCCAACTACCTGATGAGTTTCGGCGACAACTACGCCATCGAGACCCTCGTCGGCACCACCAATCCCTGGGAAACACCCAACGCCAGCAGCGCCGGCGTCAACCCGCGCATCGGCTACAACGGCTGGTGGGGCACCAGCAACAACAGCGGATCGATGCGCGGATTCTCCGACTACTCCACCGGCGGCATCGCCTCGCTGGCCTCGGTCACCGACGGCACCAGCAACACCATCCTCTACGGCGAGGGTCTCCCCGACGAGGACGCCAACAACGAATTCTGGGGATTCACCGGCGGCGGGGCCGGCGTCACCATCCCGCTCAACTGGAAGAGCAACGCTCGCTACGACGCCTGCGTCGGCAACTACAACTCGGTCGACTGGACCTGTCGCTACAGCTACGCCGCGCGAGGCTTCAAGAGCCGCCACCCGGGCGGGGCCAACTTCACCTTCGCCGACGGATCCGTCCGCTTCCTCAAGAGCTCCATCAATCGCGCCTCCTACGCCGCCATCGGCAGCCGAAACGGCGGAGAGATCGTCAGCTCCGACGCATTCTGATCCACCACGCCTTAATCCATCCCGGGGGCGACGGCGCGAGGCGCCGCCGCCCCCCGGTCGATGGATCGACGACGGGACACACGCTCATGCTTAATGACTTCCAGGCCCGCCGACTTGCCGCCCCCGCGGCGATCGCCTTCTCCCTGGCCCTGACCCTCGCCGGCTGCGGCGACGACGACGGCGGCATGCCCACACGCTACGCCGTCAGCGGCAAGGTCACCCACAAGGGAGAGCCCGTCAAGAAGGGCTCCATCAACTTCATCCCAAGCGCCGAGGACGGCCACGCCGCCAGCGGCAACATCCAGGACGGCACCTACCAGCTCACAACCCTGAAGCCCGAGGATGGCGCCATACCCGGCACCTACAAGGTCACCGTTAGCGACCGGCAGCTCGACTCCGGCGCCCTCCAGGCCGAGTCCGATGCGCTGGCCAAGAAGAAGAAGGTCACCTACACCCGGATCCCCCCCGAGCTCCAGGCCAAGGCCGTCGCCAAGCACAAGGCCACCGGCACCATCCCCGCCAGGTACGAGGCCCCCACGACCTCCGGCCTCGAGAAAGAGGTCAAGTCCGGGTCCAACACCATCGACATCGAACTGACCGAATGACGGCCCTCGACCGATCGATGATCCGACCTGACTCCAAGGGCCGGCGCCCCCCGCAACCCGGGCCGCGCCGGCCCTTACCATGCGCCGCGGGCCGTAAGAGGAACCGGAGCCGAGCGACATGGACGATCCTTGCCCACGACCCAGAGTGCTGAGGACAGTCGACCTGCTGGTGCGGTCCATCATGTGCCGTCTCGCTCAAGCGGCTTTTCCTCGGCTTTCCGCATCAGCCTCGACGCGTGAGAACTCGCCACGATGGGGGCTGACGAGGCTTCGGTCTCAGGCTCGATTCGCCTCGACCTCTTCGAAGTGCGCTGCCAGCAATTCGTTGACCCGTCCCGGCTCGGTCAGAATGACCCCGTGCGACGCCCCGGTCAGGTCGACGTACCTGGCACCCGGAATCGCGGCCGCGGCCGCGCGCCCCAGCTTCGGAGGGGCGATCGGGTCGAACTCGGCATTCGCAACCAGGGTCGGAAACCCGCCCAGCTCGCCGAGCCTCGGCATGGCATCAAACGCCCGCATCGCTCTCATCTGGTCCTTCACCACGGGCGGCTGATCCGCCAAGTCGTGGCCGAATCGTGTGGCCAGCTCGACGGCCATCGCATCCCGGTCGCCCGTGGTTCCCGGCGGAACGACGAGTTCGAGGAATGCCCGCCGCTTCATCGCCCGAGTGCCGAGCTGCATCCGCATCCCCGCCCACGCCAGTCGCCATGACAGCGGCCCAACATCTTTCCCGCAGGCGAAACCGCAGAGCAGGGCCAGACTCCTGACCCGCTTGCGATCGGTCAGGGCGAGTTGCAGGCCCACCGGACCTCCGAGAGAGTGCCCCACGACGTGGGCCGACTCCCAACCGGCCGCATCCATCACGGCCGCCGCGTCGGCCGCCATCTGTTCGACCGTGATCGGTTCGGTTCCGCGGTCGCTCCCGCCCATTCCTCGATGATCGAAGGTCAGGCAGGAATACCTCTCTGCGAGGCCGTCGACCTGCGGGTTCCAGCCGTCCCCGTGCGTGTTCACCCCCTGGATGAACAGAACCGGCAGTCCATCCCCACGGATACGGTACGCAAGTTTGCAACCCCTGTGAGTCGCGGTTCGTACGTCGCTCATTTACCGCTGCTTTCCGGGCCACTGTCGCATCCGACAACCCAGGTACGACATCCACCGCACCACCGCGTCACCTCCATGGAAACGCCGCCGGGGAGGGCTTTGTACCACATCGCGGTTCAGACACATATCGCCGGCCGTTGAACAGGAGCCTTCGCGAGATGCATCGGTCCGGAGGAGTTCGGGGATGAGGCCGCACGCCGACCAGATCCCCATCGTTGACTCGAGAGCGACCGCTCGGCCGGGATCGCCTCGTCAAATTCTACATGATTTTATATCATAATTAAACAATATTCGGTGATACCTATCGACCATGGCATCGCCGCCCCGGGCCGGGCGGCAATGCGGGGGCCGGTTCCGCGGTGTATCGAGGCCACGTCCCCCCGGTTGCCCGGGGGGAGAACCGCCCTCATTTATCGATCCGCCGCCTTCGGCATTTCGAGCCCGCTGCTCACGATCAATCCACGCTCGTCGACCAGGTTCAAGAAGTAGGCCGTCGCCCCCTCCGGGATCTTCGCCGTGGCCTTCTCTCCGCCCGCGACGAGTACGCCGTCGACGGCCTCCCAGCGCCGTTCAGGCCAGGGCCCTGCATCCTTGGTGAACAGCAATTCGGCCCTGACGATGGGGACCTCGGATCGGCACGAGACCTGGATCGAATGATCCTTGAGCGTCTCCGATGCCGCGATCCTGGCCAGCGGCTTCTCGCCGTTGACGATCGAGTCGGCGAAGGCGCGGATCTCCTCGGGGTTCTCGCCCGGCCCGCCATGCCCGTGCACCATCCGCAGGCGGATGCAGAGGGTCGATTGCCCCCCCGCCTTTCGAGTCGACCTGGCCAGGGAATCCAGGGGGTAGGCGAAGTCATTCGTCCCCGTCACCCAGAGCTTGGGCATCGTCCCCGCGCCCAGGTAGTGTGACGGATCCCAGGTGGCCAGCCAGCGCGCCCCTCGCTCACCCAGCTTGTCGATCTCCGGCTTCCAGACCGAGTTCTCGCCCAGGAACCCGCAGCCGTACACAGGCGCGGCGAACTTCAGGCGGTCGTCCAGGCCCGACGCGATGCAGGTGAGGTAGCCCCCCCACGAGATCCCCGTCACCCCGATCCTGCCCGCGTCGACCTCAGGCCTCGACCGCAGCAGCGAGTGCGCCAGGATCACGTCGGCGACCGCGTGATAATTCCACTGATCCTCCATCGGCAGGCTGGCCCCGGCAAAGTCGTTTCCCGGCGGCCCTCCCGCGTCGTGCCGCTCCCACTTGCCGTAGGTACCCCTGGGCACGGTCCCGCAGGTGTCCATCGCGATCGCCGCATAGCCACGGCCCACCCAGAGCTTCACCCACTCCGCAAACGCGGTCCCGCCCCCGCCGTGCACCAGGACGATGCCGGGGGCCTTCTCGCCGGGCGCCAGCTTGGGCATGCCGACCCAGGCGAAGACGCGGGTCGGCTTCCCCTTCCAGGGCATCCCTTCAAAGAAGATGGCCTCCAGGCCATCGGCCTTCAAGTCGGGCGCGGGGTAGGTCGCCGGTGCACGCAACATCTCGGGCGTCGCCCGCATCAAGGGCGGGTTATCGGCCTTCGACAGACCCGGCAGCGAGAGCAGGCAGAGTAGGATCGGGACAAGGCGCCGCAGTTCCATCATTGGGTTTCTTCCGAAGGGGCGATAACACCGAGGAGCCCGCGACCCCGAGTTGACTACGACCGGCGCCAATTGCCAAGCGGGTCGTCTCCCCGCCCCAGGATTGGCGGCGGCCGGAGTGCGCCCTAAACTCAGGGCTCGACCGGCCTTCGCCACGCGCGGGCAGCGGTTCCGAACTCGGGCACACCCTACTTCTGCGTCACCCAGTTCGCCGAGGCCGAGCAGGCCCCCCGACCATTGCGCCATCTGCGACGACGAGCGCCAGTACGTCCCGCCCGAGGGGCAGATGTGGACCACCCACAGGAAGGCCATCAAGGCCTACGTTCAACCTCCTTTCGAACGGCGGTTGCCTCTTCGCCGGTCCGATTTCCGGCCTGATCGGCCGCGCCACCTTCATCGCCTTCAATAACCGGACGGCCTAACAATTGCTGAAACCGCTTCTCTTGTCTCTTTGTCATGACTTTCAGAATTTCGCGATCGGCCTTGGAACGAGCCTGCTGGATACTTCGATTGAGTGTTTTAATGCGATCCAGTCTGTCTTTATTTCTTGAGAAGGCCGCCAGTGATTCGTAATCGTCGTGAGCGATCTTGGCTCGATCGGTGGAGTCGCGTTCCTGAAATTGGGCTCGCATGACTTGCTCCTCGGCATCGAAACGCTGAAGAGCGAAGACGATCGCTTCCTGCTGGAAAGGAGAGAGCCCGACAGCACTCGCCACCTGAGGATTAGTCAGGGCACGCAGGCCGGCATTTTGTGCGACGATTTGTGTCAGACGGCGGGCTTGGGGGCGACTCAATTTTGTGTAAATTGCGTCATCGAGTTCGGCTTGAAACTCAGCAATCTGAGCCTCAACGATAGCCTTCTCCTCAGGGTCGCTAGCGTTGCGAAGCCGCATCCCTAGCTCTGGAAATTGGCGTCCGTACAGATTGCTGATTGTATCGATCGCCATCTCTTGCTGTTGACTAATGCCGATCTCTCTCTTGACGACTTCCGAACTCAAAAGGCTAGGTATCGAAGTCTCTGTCTTGTCGAACTTATGAGCGGCGGATTTTGTTTGTGTGCTTGTGGCCTTGGCAGGATCGGTCGCTCTTGTCCGGGCTTCCGAGAGCGAGCGTTCTTGGGCCTGGAGACAGGTGGCGGTCCAGATCGCGACGAGTGCCGGGGCGGTCACTTTCGCAGGGAATGTCCGAAGCATGATGACCGTCCTTATTTTGGATTTTATTGACAGAACGACGGCAGTTGAATCATTGGACTATCAGGAAAATCTCCAGGCTGAGGCGGTCGGCGACCGAGGCCGATAATCAAAGAATGCATCATAACCTCCCATTATTTTCCCCTCATCTCCCAAATCAATTCCACTGCGAAGTCCGGCACATCTGGAGTCGGCATTTTTCACGTCTATTATGCAATCCTCGAAGGTCCGGGCATCTCGACAACTTTGAGGGACAGAAGTGCTGGCTTGACCGGAGCCCGCGACCCCGAGTTGACTACGACCGGCGCCGGATGCCAATCGGGTCGTCTCCCCAGCCCCGCGCGTGGCGGCGGCCGGCGAGACCCTCTAAACTCAGGGCTCGACCGGCCCTCGCCACGCGCGGGGCCGATCCGCCCACCTCTCTCCTCTCCCGGGGGAACGACGGCCATGAGCCAGGACCCGACGCGCAGGACCTTCATGAAAGAAACGACTCGTTCCGCCGCCGCGATGGCGGCGCTCGCCTCTGGCGCACGGGCGGCGGCCCCGAACTCGGGCACGCCTTACCTCTGCGTCACCTGCGGCACTCAGTTCGCAGAGACCGAGCAGCCCCCCGACCATTGCGCCATCTGCGACGACGAGCGCCAGTACGTCCCGCCCGAGGGGCAGATGTGGACCACGCTCGACAAGCTCAGGACCACCCACAAGAACGTCATCAATGCCGAGGAAGACGGCCTCCATTCGATCAACACCGAGCCCAAGGCCGGCATCGGCCAGCGCGCCTTCCTGATCAGGACGCCCGAGGGCAACGTCCTCTGGGACTGCGTCGGCCTCATCGATGACGCCACCGTCTCGCGCATCAAGGAACTCGGGGGTATCGCCGAGATCGCCATCTCGCACCCGCACTACTACACCACCATGGTCGAGTGGAGCCGGGCCTTCGACGACGCACCCGTCCACATCCACCGGGCCGAGACCCCCTGGGTCATGCGCCCCGACCCCTGCATCAAGTTCTGGGACGGCGAGTCCAAACCCCTGCGTGGCGGCCTGAACCTCGTGCGAACCGGCGGCCACTTCACGGGCTATCAGGTCCTGCACTGGCCCGCGGGCGCCGGCGGCAAGGGGGCGCTCATGGCCGGCGATCAGCCGCAGATCTGCATGGATCCGAAGCAGGTCAGCTTCATGTACAGCTATCCCAACTACATCCCCCTGAACGCGCCCGCCATCCGCCACGTCGTCGACTGCCTGGAACCCCTGGCCTACGACCGGATCTACGGCGCCTTCGTCGTCCGGGGCAAGGGAGTCGTCCCCACCCAGGGCAAGCAAGTCGTCCGCCGCTCCGCCGACCGCTACCTCAAGGCCATCCAGTCCTGAACCGACCCCGCTGGACATCGGCCGCCCATCGAGCAACCATGGATGGTCGCACGGGCGAACCTGATGGACCACAGGGGGATGCATGATGGACCTCGGCCTCGCCAGACTCAGAGCGAACGGGCGATTTCGACGTCTGCTGATCGTGGGCATCCTGGGCCTGACCTGCTGGATGCTTGCCTCCTTCGGCGTCGCGTACCGCCTCACGCGCAGGCCCAGGCCGCCGTTCGCCGAACCTCCGCCGATCGTCGGCTGGGGCCTGCTGGAGCCGCATCGGCTCAAGACCGTCGACGGCCAGGAGGTCGGGGCCTGGTACGCCGCCGGCACCGACGATGAGGCCCCCTCGGTCCTGGTCCTGCACGGCAATGGCGGGAGCCGGCGGAATTGCCTGGGCCGGGCCGAGGTGCCGGCGTCCGCGGGCTGCTCCGTGCTGCTCATCTCACTCCGTTCGCACGGCGACTCGACGGGCCAGTCCAACACCTTCGGCCTGGGCGCGAGGCATGATGTCACGGCAGCGGTCGACTTCCTCGAGCGGAGGCGGCCGGGCAAGCCCGTGGTCGTGGTTGGCGTCTCTCTGGGGGCGGCCGCGGCGATCTTCGCGGCCGAGGAACTCGGTGGCCGCGTGCGGGGTTATCTCCTCGAGAGCCCCTTCCAGGACCTGGTGACGGCCGTCAGGAATCGAACCAGGGCCTATCTCCCGCCGGTCCTCGACCTGATCGCGTATCTCGGCCTGCGGGCGACCGCCCCGCTGGTCCTCCCCGAATTCGCCGACATCTCCCCTATCCGCGCCATCGGCCGATCGCCGGCCGGCGTGCCGATTCTGATCCTGGCCGCCGGCGCCGACCGCCTGGCGCTGCCCGCCGAGGCCATCGCCCTGCATGACCGCGTCCGGAGGCACTCGCGACTGGTGATCATCCAGGGCGCCGGCCACCATCAAATCCTCGAGGTCGCCCCCCAACGATATCGCACGGCCGTGCTCGACTTCTGCGCACGCGTCGGCCGGGGAGAGACGCCCGACCAGATTCTCGGAATCAGGCCAAATTTATATTGATAAATTCAATAAGTAAAATAGATATCAATATTTTAACAATACAATATTCGTTAACGAGAGAGAGCGTCTTATCGGGAAGCTCGAACGATCGAGTACCTTCCCCATGATCGGCGGCCCATCCACCGAGGTTCTTGACGCGAGCGAGGCCCACGGGAATCATCGAGCCCCGGCATCTCGCCCGCGTCACACGCAACGGGCCCGGACCGGCCGATCTTGTTAAGATGGCCCGCGGCACTCTCAGGGCCGACCAGGCCGCCCCGTCCAGCCGCCGCCCCCCGAGGATCTCAACGACCATGACCCCCGACCTGCCCGACGACGAAGAAGGGGCCATCCCGCTCGACGGCGATCCGATTCCCCCGCCTCCGCCGCCGCCTCCCGACCCCCCCACCGTCCCCGTCCCGTTGCCGGACTCCCCCGAGATACCCGACGAGACCGACGACGAAGAAGGCCCGATCCCCCTCGACTGATTCGCCCAGCCCCCGCCCGCGCGGGGGCCCCTTTTCCCGGCCCGACGGCTCGATCGCCGCCCGGCGGCCAGGTCGCGTGCCGATCCGACCCCCCGTCAATGAGCGTCGGGCGAGGCCCGACCAGCGGGTGACTTTCCTCGCTGACACTCGACGATGATCGATGATGGGCGAGAATCGCTCTCGGGGGGATCTGCCGATGCAAACCCGACCTCACGGCTGGTTCGACTCCGCCAAGACGCCCGAGGGATGGGCCTACACCCTCCCCACGTCCGCACGCGAGCCGATCCCTTGGTTCAATTCCCTCGGCAGGTTCGTCCTCTGTCTCGTGGCGGGCGGGTACGTCCTGATGATCGACGTGCCGACGACGATGAGACGCGGATGGGCCTCGCGCGAGGCGTTCCTCGTACTCGTCTGCCTGACGATCCTCGCCTCGGTCCCCTCGCTCGTCTTCAATCTCCTCAGGCGGCTGGCCGGTCGAGACGAGCTGACGCTCGATGCGGTGGCGATCCGGGCGACCTGGCGGCTCGGCCCGCTGTCCTGGTCGACGACCGCCCGGCGTTCGGACGTGGCGCAATTCACGGTGACTCGCGAGGGTGGCGGGGGCCATCTGCTGGCGGCCGAGGACGATTTCGGCCGGATGAGGATCCTGGGCGGGAACTACTCGCGTGAGATGCTCATGGCCCTGGCCGTCGAGCTGTCGACGCGCTGGAAAGAACTGCCGATTGACCCGGACTTCGTCGAGGTCGGCCCGGGGAAGCTCGCCGTCCGCGAACACTCAAACGTCTCGACCGGCATCCGCGAGCGGCGCGACCTGCCCGCGGGATCTCGGTTGACCATCGAGCATCTGGTGACGGGCGAAACCCGGATCATCAGGCCACGCAAGGGGTTCCGCGTGTTCGAATCGACGAATGTCACGGCCTCTGGAATCGGGGTCCTGATCTTCGCGCTCTCCGCGGCGCTCCTTCCGTTCCTCGGCTTGCCCGTAGACAGCACGAAACTCGATCAATTCAGCAATCTGTTTTGCTCGGGCTTGCTCCTGATCTATCTCTGCGTTTTCGTCGTCCTCTCGACGAGAGACGCGATATCGTCCCAGGCCCTGACGGTCACCCCGGACTCCCTCACGCTCGAGACGAAGGGCCTGCGTGGGACGTCGCGCAGGACCTGGAAGTCGCATGAGATCGCGTCGATCCGCGCCGACACGAGGCTCGATGATTCCGGCGATGGCAGTGGCGGACGCCAGACCCGCGTCCTGATCTTCGGGAACGACCCGATCGGTCAGGAACCGGACATCCTCATGTCGGGGCCCGCCGCCCAGGCCAAGCCCGACATGGAATACATCGCGACAACCCTCCGTACGCTGCTCGGCGTGCCCGCCTCCGACCTCACAATCGGCGGGTGAGCACCCGACTCGTCGTGCGCGATCCCGTCGGCCCTCGACCTCGGCCTGAGCGACTTCGGGCTCAGAGGAACACGGGCTCGTCCCTCGAGTTGAAGGGCGAGGCTTCTCGATCGACCTGACGACCCATAACCGGCCGCCTCTCGAAATTCCCCCTCGATACCGTGAGATCTGGCTTCGACAGTGCCGTCCTCGAATCCTCGGCACGGGCCTCGAAGGGAGACGAACCCGCCTGGGAAGTCGCCCAAAGGGAGAGAAGAACGGGCCTTCTTTTTCCGTTTCACGAGGTCGAGGAAGATCGGCCCGCGGGCGAGTTTCGCTGACCGGAAGTCCACCTTTGCCGGATTCACGCATTTTGCTACAAATTCAGGCGGACTCCGGACATTCGGATCGAAATCCACGGATGGAACGCACCCCATGATTGCCCTGCTCTTCCCCCTGCTGGCTTCCGCGGCCTGCCTCGCCGCCGACGACACGGCGGCCGTCCGCCGCGACAAGGAACTCTTCGTCGGCGACTGGCGCATCGCCTCGCTGACCGAGGGGGGCGAACGCCTGGGGGCCGAGTTGGTGGGGCGGAAGCTCGCCAAGGAAGGTGTCCTGCGCATCTCGGAGCGGATGCTGACGTTCGAGAACCCTGAGACGCTGGAGACCAGGAACCTCGCCTACCGGCTCGACCCGTCGAAGAGCCCCCGTCAAATCGACATCATTTCCCGCAATGATCGCATCCTGCCGGGCATCTATCAGTTCGACGGCGATCGACTGATCCTCTGCGTGCAGTCCCAGGAGACCGGAGATCGGCCGGACAAATTCGAGGCGCCTCAGGGGTCGAACCGGATCCTGGTGAGCCTGGCGCTGGCGCCGGCCTCCAATGTCGCCCCGGTTCCCACGTCCCTCCCGGTCCTCGCCCCGCCCGACGAGGAGGAGTATCACAAGCCCGCCCGCGACCGCGCCTCGCAGTTCAGCCCGGAAGTCCGCCGCGCTCACGAGCTGCTGGCGGGCAACTGGGACATCGTCTCGATGGTGGACGACGGCGACACCATGGGCAGCAACCTGATCCGGGCGAAGTTCGCCGAGCGGAACCGGATCGTCATCGGCACCCGCACGGCCCGGCTCACTTCTCCGGTCACGGGCGAGCGAAGGATCTCGGCGATCCAGATCGATCCCACCAAATCTCCCAGCCAGGTCAACGTCACCGACCAGTTCGACCAGGTCCTCAAGGGGATCTACAAGTTCAACGGCGACCACCTCAATCTCTGCCTGGCCAAGTCCGAGGACGACGACCGGCCGACCGGATTCGAAGCCCCGGGCGGCTCGAATCGGATGCTGTTCGACCTCAAGATGGCCCCCGCCACCCCCAGGCCGGAACCCCGGAAGGACCCGCTCCCCGAGATCACGACCGAGGTGGTGAAGGCCCGCCCGATGGTCAAGTCGGTCGACAGCCAGGTCAACGAGCGTCTGATCGGCTCCTGGAAGATCACCGACCGCAAGGGCACCCTCACGTTCGTGATCCGGCCCGACGGCTCGTTCACCGCGACGCGTGCCTGGAGGCAAGCCATGAAGCGGCTCTTCCAGGGGGGCGACACCACGTCGTCGGGTCGCTGGTCTTACACCCGAGGGATCCTCACCGCCGAGATCCTCCGGACGACCGACTTCAGCCTCGCCGGCCACGTCCTGTACAACACCATCCACTCCATCGGCGATAGCTCCATGGTGATGCGCTCCGATATGGGCGAGCTGGTCACCGCCACGAAACTCCGCTAAAGCGGTCCCCGCTTGAGTAGCGAGATAAGGGGACTGGCTCCGCAGCGAAGCGCGGGTGCCAGTCCCCTTTTCCCGATTCGTGGCACGACCTCCTTGCCCCAAATACTGGGAATGATCTCCGGCAAAAGGGCGGGTGGCTGATATCTCGATTCCTGGGTCTTAAGGTTCCAATTGCGTCGATCCCACTTAACCGATGAAGGATTCGAGTGAGTGCGTCAATGTCACCGCACCTGGAATCCGGCTTTCGGGCAGGGGTATACGCAGTGGGACTTGATCCAATGACGGCGTAAGCTGGCCTGTCTCCGAGGCCTAGCCGGACCGCATATCTAGCCTAGCCGGCTAGCCCGCGACCAACATGGGATGCTCGTCTCGATGTGGCCGATACGGGGGACACCCGATTTGACACGCTTGGCGTGCCCTATGATGCCGAGCATCGGCGTCCGGTCCACACGAAGCCTCGTTGGATGGTCTCAAATACGAGCATTTTGAGGCAGTCTGGGACTCGGGATCCGGGGCTATCGCTGTTGCATCCGCTGCCATAGGCTACAGTACGATTTCGGCCGGGACTCCCTTCGCCGCAACCCATTCACCTCTCGGAACACCACATCATGAAAAGGACGATGTTACGAGCCCTGTTCGCCCTTGGCCTCGGCTCGGGGTTGGGATACCTCGTCGCGGCGGGCGGGCTCGGCATCCCGCGTACCGCACTGGCGGCGAATGAGCCGATGACTCGGTCTACCGAGGTGACGACCGGTTCCGAAGCCAAGTCTTCCTGCTCGGAGGGTTTGAGCCGGAACGCCCTCCTCGCCCTCGCCACGACCGCCGTTCAGCCCACCCAGGCTGCTCCGGCCCAGGCCAAGAAGAAGCCCAATATCGTCGTCATCTGGGGCGACGATATCGGCCAGTCGAACGTCAGTGCCTACTCGATGGGGGTGATGGGCTACCGCACTCCCAACATCGACCGCGTCGCCAAGGAAGGGATGATTTTCACCGACTACTACGCCGAGCAGAGCTGCACCGCCGGGCGTGCCTCGTTCATCACCGGCCAGCACGGGCTTCGCACCGGCCTGACCAAGGTCGGGCTCCCCGGTGCGACGCTGGGGCTCCAGAAGGAAGACCCGACCATCGCCGAGCTGCTCAAGCCGCACGGCTACGCCACCGGGCAGTTCGGTAAGAACCACCTGGGCGACCGCAATGCGTTCCTGCCGACCGTCCACGGCTTCGACGAGTTCTACGGCAACCTCTACCATTTGAATGCCGAGGAGGAGCCCGAGAACCGCGACTATCCCAAGGACCCGGCCTTCCGCCAGAAATACGGCCCGCGGGGCGTGATGGACTCGAAGGCCACGGAGACAGACGACGCGACCGTCGACCCCCGGTTCGGCAAGATCGGCAAGCAGGTCATCAAGGACACCGGGCCGCTCACGAAGAAGCGGATGGAGACGATTGACGACGACACTGCCGCCCGTGCCGTCGATTTCATGGAGCGGAAGGCGAAGGAAGATAAGCCGTTCTTCCTATGGGTGAA
This sequence comes from Isosphaeraceae bacterium EP7, assembly GCA_038400315.1. Taxonomy (NCBI): domain Bacteria; kingdom Pseudomonadati; phylum Planctomycetota; class Planctomycetia; order Isosphaerales; family Isosphaeraceae; genus Kueselia; species Kueselia aquadivae. The sequence goes on along the minus strand of CP151667.1, from coordinate 3,362,429 downwards.
CTTCACCCACATGCACTTCCGGACGCACCCGAAGCCGGAGAGCCAGGGTCAGTCGGGCCGCTGGCAGAGCGAATACCACGACGCGATGATCGACCACGACAAGAACGTGGGCACGGTCCTCGACGCCATCGACCGGCTCAAGCTCGGTGACGACACGTTCGTCATGTACTCGACCGATAATGGCCCGCACATGAACACCTGGCCCGACGCGGGCATGACCCCCTTCCGCAACGAGAAGAACACGAACTGGGAGGGTGCCTACCGCGTCCCTGCGATGGTTCGTTGGCCGGGCAAAATCAAGCCGGGCACGGTGTCCAACGAGATGGTCAGCCACCACGACTGGCTCCCCACGTTCCTCGCCATGGCGGGTGATGGAGACGTGAAGGAGAAGCTCCTCAAGGGGCACGCCGTGGGGGATACGACCTACAAGGTCCACCTCGACGGTTACAACCTGGTCCCCTACCTGGCAGGCCAGGCCGAAAAGAGCCCTCGCGAGTCGTTCGTCTATTGCAACGACGACCAGCAGGTCACGGGCCTCCGCTTCGACAATTGGAAGCTCGTCTTCCTGGAGCAGAGGGTGCGGGGCACGCTCCAGGTCTGGGCCGAGCCGTTCGTGAACCTGCGGGTTCCCAAGCTCTTCAACCTTCGGACCGACCCCTACGAGCGGGCTGACGTTACATCGAACACCTACTACGATTGGTTGTTCGACCACATCTACTTGTTCGTCCCGGCCCAAGACTACGTGGGCAAGTTCCTCATGACCTTCAAGGACTTCCCGCAACGCCAGAAGGCCGCGAGTTTCAATCTCGATGAGGTCCTCGAAAAGTTGAAAGAGGCTTCATCTCAGTAATTCGCCTGCCGGATGCCTTTTCGGAGCGGCGACCGAGGAAGCCCGTCGGCCCTCGGTCGCCGCTTCTCATTCAAGCCAGGAGTTTTCTCGATGCGTCCAGCCTTCACGTCCCTGGGCGGTTTGGTCGTCGCCCTAGGTACGCTCTTCGTGAGTCCGGTCCGGGCCTCGGATGGTCCCTTGCCCTCGTGGAATGACGTCGCTTCCAAGAAGGCCATCCTGGCGTTCGTCGCCAAAGTGACGGAGAAAGGGTCTCCCGATTTCGTCCCCGTCGCCGACCGAATCGCGGTCTTTGACAACGACGGAACCCTCTGGTGCGAACAGCCCATGTACGTTCAGGCCGCGTTCGTCCGCGACCGCGTCCAGGCGATGGCCCCGGACCATCCCGAATGGAAGCAGCAGCAGCCTTTCAAGGCCCTGCTCGAAAAGGACCGTGCGACCCTCGCCAGTCTGGGGGAGAAGGGCCTGGTCGACCTCGTCACCGCCACCCATGCCGGGATGACGAGCGAGGAGTTCGCCTTGCTCGTTCGCGACTGGATTGCGACGGCCAAGCATCCGCGTTTCGAGCGGCCCTACACGAGGTGCGTCTATCAGCCCATGCTCGAACTGCTCGCCTACCTCCGGGAGAACGGATTTCAGACGTTCATCGTGTCGGGTGGGGGCATCGAATTCATGCGTGTCTGGGCCGAGCCGGTCTACGGCATCCCTCCGGACAAGGTTGTTGGCAGCACGGTCAAGACGCGATACGAGTTGCGTGGCGAAACCCCGGTACTGATGCGACTGCCCGAGGTTGATTTCATCGACGACCATGCCGGAAAGCCGGTCGGCATCGGCAAGTTCATCGGGAAGCGGCCGATCGCGGCGTTCGGCAACTCCGATGGCGATTACGAGATGCTCCGCTACGTCACCTCGGGGACCGGCCCTCGGTTCGGGCTCATCGTCCACCACACCGACGCGGAACGCGAGTATGCCTATGACCGCGATTCGGTCATCGGTCGCCTGGTCCGAGCCCTGGATGAGGCACCGGCTCGGGGCTGGACCGTCGTGGATATGAAGCGAGATTGGTCCCTCGTCTTCCCTTCCGAGAAGTGAAATCGGCGGTGAATGAACGATGAAGCGAACCAACCTTGACGACTGCAGGAGCTTTCCCGAAGATGCGGGCCGCTGTATCTGACAGATTCTAGAGCGGGACCACTCGCATCTGGTCCACAAGAAAGGCGGGTCATGCCGTGTGTCGAGGGCAATAAGGCGAGCGTTGCCCCCACCCGTTGCGGGCCTCACCTCGCTCTCTGGGGGGCCTTGCTCGTCGCCGCACTCCCCGGCTGCATCGGCCCTCGGGGGCTCGAACTCACCCGGCTCCGATACGACCAGGCCGTCCACGAGACGAGCGAGCAGCAGTGGCTGCGGAACATCGTCCGCCTCCGCTACGGCGACTTGCCCTCCTTCATGGACGTCTCGGCCATCACCAGCCAGTTCGAGCTGTCGAGCCGGGGCGGCCTCACCGGCGGCAAGGAGCGGGACTCGCCCAACCTGTCGCTCTTCGGCGACGCCTCGCTCCAGTTCCGCGATGCCCCCACGCTGAGCTACACGCCGCGTGACCCGACCGAGCTGACCCGGACCATGGTCGCCCCGGTGGGCATCACCGCCCTGGGGCTCATGGCCAACAACGGCTGGAGCCTCGACGACGTGCTCCGCGTGATGGTCGCCGACGTCAACGGCCTGGAGAACGCCCCGGGGGCCGAGCAGCTCATCCCCGAATCCGTGCCGACGCCGACGCCGTTCGGCGAGATGTCCCACCTCGCGGGCCACCTTCGCCGCGAGCGGCTCATCGTCCTCGCCTCGGCCGACCTGTCAAAACCCGTCTCTCCCGCGATTGCGGCGGGCCGTGTTGACGGGTCGGACTTCGTGCAGGCTGCGAGCAACAAGCTCGAATATCGAGTGTCGGAGCGGCCGGAAGAGGTCATCCTCACCCGGACGGAACCGGGGTATAAGCTCACGCTCTCGCCAGCCGCTCAAGGTCACCCCGAGGCCGACGAGCTGCGGCAATTGCTGCGGCTCACGCCGGGTCGCCTCGAGTATGGGGTCAAGCGGGTCGACGTGCCCGGCGGCATCGGGCTCCTCCCCTTGCCCGATGCCCTCGACTCCGTCGACATCCGCACCCGGACGTTGCTGGAGATGCTCGCGTTCCTGTCCAAGGGCGTGCGGGTGCCCGAGGAGCACGCCTGTCGCGGCCTGGCTGCCCAGACGCTGGGGCCCGACGGCCTCACCTTCGACTGGACGGCGGTGACGCGGGGCGTGTTCCAGGTCTGCTCCCAGAAGAAACGCCCGAAGGAGGCCGCCGTGGCCATCGAGTACGAGGGCCATTGGTACTTCATCTCGGACTCCGACAAGCGGTCGAAATCGACCCTCGCCCTGATTCAGGCCCTCTTCAACCTCCAGCTCTCCGAGCCCAAGAAGGGCGGGCCCCTCCTCACACTGCCGGTCGGCCTGTAAAGCTCGTCCGGTGAGGGGATGCAACGGCCATGGGAATAAGTAGGTCGGTCCCGGCTCCGATGCGGTCAGAACAGAATCTGGAACCGTAACCCTGGGATAATCACCGTGTTGTACTCGGCCGTACTCGGACGGGCAATCTGGAGGTCTCCGGTGAGCCGTGCCCACGGCGTGATGTTGAGGTTGTAGAAGAGTTCCACGCCGAACTCATCTCGCTGGGGCAGGATGGGACGGGCCAGCGCCTTAAAATTGTCGCTGAGGCCGAGGTAGAAGTAACCGACCCCGAACGTGTCGAACGTCCTCCCGGGAATCATGCTCCGCCCGCCGACCCCGCCGTTGGCGACGAATTGAATCGGGTTCGGATTCCCGTCCGAAATCCCGAACTGCCCGAACACTCCCCAACTCCGCTTCGAGTCCTCCTCGTCCACCCATAGGGCCTGGTAGAAGTTCGCGTACAGCGACCACGACCCGGTCTCCTTCGGGGTGAATCGCTCGTCGAGAATCAGTTGAGGAGGGAGGCTCAGGTAGGCGGCCGGGTCGAAAGACCGGTAGCTGGCACTGCTCCAGGTGCCGCCGAAGTTGTACTTTCCGGGCAGGCCGAACGGCTTGGCCTTTAACGTCAAGTCCGGGACGAGCACCACCCCGTCCGCGAACAGGTTATCGACGCCCGTCGTGGCTCGCTCACGCGGGTCGAAGACCGAGAGGGAGAGGAACGGCTCGCCCTCGCGTAGGAAGGCAAACCCCGTCCCTGCGGCCGAATACGGGACGGTCCGGCCGACGATGGGGTTGAACACCAGCGAGGTGTTCATGAACCCGGCCAGGCCGGGCCTACTGGCTCCGAGTGCCGGGGCGTAGCGGAATCCGTACTCGTCCAGGGTGTTAATCTTCCCCAGGTAGACGACAAGATTCTCGCTCAGCGCCTGCGTGAACTTCAGGCCGGTAATCGAGGTGATGTCCCGATTGGGGTCCGGGAAACTCATCGGGAGGTTGGACGGGGCGAGCAGCCCATCGATGTTGTTGACATCCGTCCCGAACCGGGTCTCGGCGTGCATATTGAGGAAAAACCCCGGCAAGGGGCCGAGCTTGCCGCCGTCGAGGTTGAACAGATAGTCGAGCTTCCCGCCGTACTCGAATTCCCGCTGGCGGCCGCCGCTAGCGATGCCCTGGTAGAACTGGGTGGCGAAGAAGTCGAACGTGAGCCCACGGTCTGCAAGGGTAGACCGGGCACCCGACCAGTCTCCGGTCAGCCGATAACGCGTGGAAAGATCGCCAGCATAGGGATTAGTCGCGGCGGGAGATTGAGCCGTCGATTCGGTCCCCGTCGCGGAGTCCGGACCGGGTTTAACGGTCGCCGATGCGGGGTCCCCGCCGGAATCGCCCGGGTTCTCCTGCTGGGCATAGCACCGTTGCCCCACAGCTAAACATGCCAAGATGACAGACATCACCAACACGATTCGATGTGTCGTCAACATTGCCGGGGGCCACTATGTGAACGATGCAGGAAGTCGATACAGAAACCATCGGTTATGCCGACAATCAGGATTAGCGGGAGTTTCGCCGGAACCAGTGACCTGTCCCCTTTTCCCGGTTGCAACGCGTCCTCCGACCACTCCGTTGAATTTCCCAACTAAGTCTGACCGTCTTGGCACGGCCTCCTTGCCCCAGATCAAGGGAATTTTCTCCGGCAAAACCTGCCGAGCCGAATGACCTCCGCATATCACATCGCGCGGGTCGATTCCGTCCGCCGCTATTTCCTTGCATGGATGTCGGCTAATCTGGGAAGAACCTTTTCCCGGGGCGGCCTTCGAGTCGCGTCGAGCGATGTTGCCACAACCTCGAACCTCCTGCCCATGCGGCCAAAGCCGATGAACGACGTGACCCGTATCCTCTCGGCCATCGAGCAGGGCGACCCGAAGGCGCCTGAGGGACTCCTATCGCTCGTCTACCGAGAGCTGCGACGGCTCGCCGAGCAGAGGCTCGCCCGAGAGAATCCGGGGCAGACGCTCCAGGCCACCGCCCTGGTCCATGAAGCCTACCTGCGGCTCGTCGATGGCGAGGAGGCCCAACAGTGGAACAGTCGCGGCCACTTCTTCGCCGCCGCCGCCGAGGCCATGCGTCGCATCCTCGTCGAGAACGCCCGCCGCAAGCGGTCCGAGAAGCACGGCGGTCACCTTGAAAGACGGGACCTTGATGAGGTTGAGATTGAGGCCCCGGCCCCCTTGGATGACCTGCTCGGCCTCGACGAGGCCCTGGCGAAACTCGAAGCTGAGGACCCGGTCAAGGCCCAACTCGTGAAGCTCCGCTATTTTGCCGGTTTGACCGAGGTCGAGGCGTCAGACGTACTCGGGATTTCCCGTGCGACTGCCCAACGGCATTGGCGTTTCGCCAAGGTCTGGCTCCTCGGAGAGGTCCGGGGAACAGGTGTTGCCGAAGAAAATTCTTGAAATCGGTCATGTCCATGATGCTCGCGGGCTGGGTATTTCGCACTGCCCTATAGATGGAGACAAACGACGACCGGGGTGTCAGCGATGTATCAAGCGGTTCCAAACGTCGAGGAACTCTTTTTTGCAGCCTTGGAATTGAAAGGCACGGAAGCTCGCTCGTCGTTCCTCGATAGGACTTGCGGGGATACGGAGCTGCGGCGTCGCGTCGAGCGGCTCCTCGCTCTCGACACCGAGGCGAACGATTATCTTGAAGCCCCGGCCTCAATGCCCACGGAGACCGCCGCCCACGAGTCCCGGTTGAGCGACGAACGACCTGGTACGGTCATCGGCCTCTACAAACTGCGAGAGGTGATAGGCGAGGGCGGAATGGGCACGGTCTACTTGGCCGAGCAGACCATACCGGTCCGCCGCTGGGTCGCCTTGAAGGTCATCAAGCCGGGAATGGGCTCCAAGCAGGTCGTCGCCCGGTTCGAGGCCGAGCGGCAGGTCCTCGCGATGATGGACCACCCGAACATCGCCAGGGTTCTGGACGCCGGGATGACCCCCGTCGGTCACCCCTACTTTGTGATGGAGCTGGTTCGGGGCCTGCCTATCAGCGAGTACTGCGACCGGCAGCAGCTCTCCGTTGCCGAACGGCTTGAGCTGTTCGTGCTCGTCTGCCGGGCTGTCCAGCACGCTCACCAGAAGGGCATCATCCACCGCGATTTGAAGCCCTCCAACGTGCTCGTAACCGTCATCGACGGGGTCGGCGTGCCGAAGGTGATCGACTTCGGCGTGGCCAAGGCGGCCGGCCAGGCACTTACCGACAATACGGTCTACACCGGGTTCCACCAGTTCGTGGGCACGCCGCTCTACGTCAGCCCCGAGCAGGCCGAGCTCTCAGGGGTCGACGTTGACACCCGAAGCGACATCTACTCGCTGGGCGTCCTGCTCTACGAGCTGTTGACCGGCACGACGCCGTTCGACTCCGAGACGCTGAAGCGGGCCGCCTTCGACGAGATGCGACGGATCATCCGCGAGGAGGAGCCCCAGAGGCCGAGCACGCGGCTGAGCTCGCTGGGTGATAACCTTTCGGCCGTCTCGGCCCGGCGGAAAGCCGACCCACGGCGACTGGGCACCTCGATGAAGGGCGAGCTCGACTGGGTGGTGATGAAAGCCCTGGAGAAGGACCGACGCCGCCGCTACGAGACCGCAAACGACTTCGCGGCCGACGTGATGCGACACTTGAACGATCAGCCGGTCGAGGCGTGCCCGCCGACGGCCCGCTATCGGCTCGGCAAGTTCGCCAGGCGTCATCGCATCGCGCTGACGACCACCGCCTTGGTCGGCGGGGCACTCCTGGCCGGGGTGGCCGCGAGCGTTGCCATGGCGATCCGCGCGGCCGAAGCGGAGCGGCAGACCGCATCATCTTTGGAGCAAGCCCGCGGGAGCCTTGCCGAGGCCGGGCGCCAGCGAGCCTTGGCCCGCCGGGCGGTCGACGAGATGTACACACAGGTCGCCCAGAAATGGCTCTCACGCGAGGGGGCGAGGACTCCGCTCCAGCGGGAGTTCCTCGAGAAGGCGTTGGCCTTTTACGAGGCCTTCGCCCGGGAGCGGGCCGACGACCCGAAGGCCCGCGCCGAGGTTGGTCAGGCGGCCGCTCGCGTCGGCGAGATCCGGAGCCACCTGGGTCTGTCCGCCGAGGCGATGGAGGCGCATCGCCGAGCCCTCGATGTGTTCCGGCTGCTCGCCGGCGAATTCCCCGGTGAGCCAGAGTACCGGCGGGGTGTCGCCCAAAGCCTGGGCAGCATCGGCCGGCTTCACGAGTCGCTGGACCAGATCCGCGAGGCCGAGCAGGCATACCGCGAGGCGATCGCACTGTGGGAGCAAGTGGCCAAGGTATCCGGCAGGCCCGAAGACCGGGCCGACCTTGCGGGCGGTCTCCTGGCCCGCGCCACCCTGCTCGACGCGACCGGAAGGGCCGGGGACGGCGAACCGATCGAGGTCCGTGCGACCGAGTTGCTCTCCCGGCTGATCGCGGAGTTTCCCAACGAGGATCGGTACAAGGCCCTGCTCGCCGAGGCCGAGATGGAACTCGGCGATCTCTACCACCGTAGCGGTGATAAGTATCAATAGACCGACCGCAAGGCCGAAGCGGAGGCCCGATACAAGCAGTCACTCGCCCTGCGCCTCGACGTCATGCGCAACCACCCGGATGACTTAGCATACCGGGAGGGCCTGGTCGGGTCGTACCAGCGTCTCGGCAATTTCTACCGTCACACGTTCCGGTTCGACAAGGCCGCGGCGGAGTACCGAAGGGCGCTGCCTCTTGCGGAGAACCTGGTCACCGACCAACCGGCCCGCCCCGAGTTTCGGGCGATCCTGGCGCAGACGTTCCTTCGTCTGGCCGACCAACTCTCGCGCCTCGCTCAGTTCGACGAGGCGGAACACGCCCTTGGCCGCTGGCAAGAGATCGCAGAGCGGCTCGTCGCCGACTTTCCCGACGTCCCCTCCTACCGAAATCAGCTGGCACTGGGGTCGCTCCAGCGGGGCAGCATGGAGGCGCAGCGCGGCCGGAACGGGGGGGCCCGCGCGGCGTTCGAGCGTGCCTACGAAATCCAGAAATCGCTCGTCACTGGATATCCCGATCTTACGAGGTATCGCGTGAGCCTCGGCTGGATCTGCTACTCGGCGGCCGTCGATTTCGCGACGCTCAACGGGCGCGAGGCCCGCGATGGGACACGTGCCCGGGAGTTGGCCCTGGAGGCGGTCGCCATCGAACCGCAGGAGGCAGGCTACTGGAAGGGCCTGGCACTGGCCGAGTACAGCGCCGGCGACCTTGACGCTGCCCTGAAGGCCGCGACCAAGTCGCTCGAGATCCAGAAGAGCAACGGCTACCGCTACCACTGGCTGATTCTGGCCCTGATTCACCTGGAACGCGGCGATCGCGAGCAGGCCCGGGCCTGGGCCGAGCGGCTCCTCCGCGACGTAGCCCCGGGTTCCTGGTCGGGCGGCGAACCGGATTTCGTCCGGCTCGCCCGGGAGAGCGAAGGACGGCTGCGGGCCCTGTTGCCCCCCGAGCCGCGGCGGTCCGAGGACCGGCCGAAACTCGAATGACGGCCGACTGAACGATTGCCAGGTCACGAAGCGCCACGCAGACGGCGTCTCGAAGTAGCGACTGATTCCCCTTCGGAGCGGCGTGCGAGCCCCGCGGACGTCCGGGGTGCGCGCCGAGTGTCCCTGTCCAGCACTCTGACCTTCAAAGGAGCCGATCGATGTGGCATCCGTTCGCATCTCCGACCCGGACAAATTCGAGCCGGCCCCGATACTCCCGCCGCCGTGCCTCGCGGCCCCGCCTGGAATCCCTCGAGGACCGCGTCGTCCTCTCCGCCGCGTTCGACTCGGTTTTTGATGTCGGGAGTGATACCGCGACAGTCACCTCGCAGTCCAACGCCGTGGACGCGGCCGGTAACACTTACATGACTGGCAGCTTCAGTGGCCCGATGGATTTCGACCCGAACGTCGTCCGCCCCGACGGCTCCGATATCCTCACCCCGCCGGGGCCCTGGGCCGGTTACATCGCCAAGTACGCCCCCGACAACACGCTCGTCTGGGCCCGCCCGGTCGGCAGCAATAGCAGTAGTGGGCCCGGTAGCGTCGCGGTCGACGGGGCCGGGAACGTCCACGTCAGCGGCGAATTCTCCGGGCAGGCCGCCTTCGGTTCGACGTCCTTGACGGCGGCTGGACCCTCCGACGCCATCGTCACCAAGCTGGATGCGAACGGGAACTTCCTCTGGGCCAAGAACTGGGGAGCATCGGCCACGGGGGAACACGACGGGGATATCGCCATCGACGCCTCCGGCAACGTCTTCACGGCCGGTACCTCGTGGTCCCAGAGCGGCAACACCATCTCCTACACCGGCTTCGAGGTCCGGAAGTACAGCCCGACCGGGGCGGTCACGTGGTCCAAGCGCTTCGACAATTCGGGCGGGGGGGCCTCGAGCCTGGCGACCGACGCGGGGGGCAACGTCTACGTCGCCGGTGGCTTCTTCGGCACCCTCGACTTCAACCCCGACGCCAAGAAGGCGAACTACGTGACCGGAGGGCCGAACTCGAACGGCTACGTCCTCAAGCTGACGGCGGCCGGCACATTCGGGTGGGTCGCGCCGTTCCTCACCCGGTCGACCCAGGTGAACTCCTCAGTCGGCCCGGACGACCTGGCCCTCGACGCCGCGGGCAACATCGTCGTCGGCGGCACGTATATCGGCCAGGTCGACTTCAACCCGAGCGCGAGCGTCGATACCAGGCTGCCGAACTTCGCGACGTTCACCAGCGACGGGTTCGTCGCCCGGCTCTCGCCCGCCGGCTCGCTCCAGTGGGCGACCCCGCTGGGCTGTGCTCCGGTCAAGAGTCTGGCCGTCGACGCTGCTGGTGCCGTCTATGCCACGGGCACCTTCTACGAGCCGTTCGTTCCGGGCTTCGGCCTCCCCACCGTCACTTCTCAGGGCGGGACCGATGTCTTCGTGACCAAGCTGACGACGACCGGGGCGGTCGACTGGGCGGTGACGTTCGGTGGAACGGGGGGTGACTACGCAAACGGGATCGCGGTCGACGCGGCCGGCAACCTCTACCTGGCCGGCAACTACTCCTCCGCCACGGTTGACTTCGACCCGGACCCCGTCGGCACCCACACGCTGACGAACCCGAGGGGAACCAACATGTTCCTTCTCAAGTTGAGACGGCGATAATCGGGGGACCGGGCTGCGATCCCCTGTAAGCTCGGCCCCGCAGTTCGGTCGAAGCGGCCGGCGCCCCCTCTCCGGGCGTGTGCGGCGCCGGCCAACCGCTGGGCGGCTCGGAGTGACACCTCCGGGACACTCACCGGCGAATGCAACATAGAATAGAGGGCACTATCAGCCATCCCTTTCAGCAACTCCCGAGCGGACGCTTGGTCCTCGGGTCATGTGCTCAACCGTCCCGAAGACCACCGGATCCTGTTGGCGAATTCGGCTGAGGAGTCAGGGACCGCCTATTCATGGTCCCTTCTTCTCAAGCTGCACGTCCCGCGACCCGGTGCATCCGGACTGGGTGCGCGGGGCCTTGCAGCCCTGGTCGCGAAGCTGATGGCTCGGCGACGAGGTTCGCTTCGGCGCCTACGGCCCTGAATCAGGCGACGATCGTGGTGCTCGTCGCGGGGGGCTCATCCCAGGGTTCACCGTGCCTTTTGATGAAACGTTGCTCGATCGCCGCCTCGATCCCATCGACGCCGATCACGGCGCGCCCGGCCAAGAATTCTCGATGCAGGTCGGGCAGCGCTCGATCGCCACCTGGTCGCTCCCATCGACGTGCAGGAGAATGCGGGTCCAGCGCCACGCGGAGTGCGAAATGAGGACGCGTCACTCGACCCGGCGCATCCAGCCGTCGAACGGCGTCTCCATGTGACCGAGGTCGCTTAACGCGTGGCAGCATCCGTTGAGGTCGTCGCTCTCAGCGAGGACGGAGCACTCGCCGAAAGACAGCGATAGACGCCCCGCGATGGAGCGGAGCAAGGCCCGGAAGTCGGGCATGGCTCGCCGGCTCCGAACGAGGATCGGGCGGACGAAGGCCGGCCCGACCGGGACGCTGGCGGTGACAACACCTGCCTGAGATCCCGACAGGAGCCGCCCGACGATGACATCCTCTGATCTGGCACCTGCCCCGTGCCGGTGGTCCTCATGGCTCGCCGGGGCCCTCGACCGCCGCTCCGTCCCGAGGCCCACCCTCCTCTTCCTCGGGGCTGTCCTCCCGACAGACAACCCACGGATCAGTCCAACGGGCCCGAACGGGATTCGCCAAAACGGGGCGTTCGCACAGCCCTGCCTCGTGCCCCGGTGAGTCCGGCCCGACTCCCCGCCGATGGGCATGTCGCCTGAGATCTCGGGCATCCCCCGGATTGGACCACCAGAAGATAGAGGCGTCAACTCGGCGATTCCGTGCGACGTCCCCCCGATGGGGACAGGGGCCTGCGTTGTATTTTCGCCCCATCCCAAAATAGGAGGGAGGAAATCAACCTTTCTAAGGATGGTATTCAAGGAGGCTCTCCGCGATCGTGCGGAGGCCTCGCCCGCCATCCAGCCGCGACCCGGGCCGTTCTTTGACGACGCGAATCTTCCAAAGCCAGAGGCATGCCCGGCCGCAACGGTCTCTGCCGGACAAGCCGGTACCTGATCGACGGGATGCGTGACGTTCGCCAAGAGCAGGAGAGCGGGTCGCACCATGCCATGCAGTGGCCACACAAGACAAATCGCTTTCTCCCAGAAATCGTTTATTCAGAAACACTTACATTGATTTCCCCAGGAATGCGACCGACCCAGAGCTTCCAGATTGAATTCAAGCCGCCGTACGAAACGAACCCAATTCGACAAAACGAAGCGAACCCAATTTCTCCCTAAGTCCTGGCAATTTCGCCACTTCGCTCGGACATCCTCGGGACTTTGCCGCCCGCCTTCGAAAAACGAACCCAATCCCGGTCGGCCCGCTCGGTGAGGTGTCCGGGCTGGCATGGTCCGGGTCGAGGGGTCCATGGAGCGAGGCTCGTCGGAGGCAGTTCCCAGGAGGTCCGGGGACGGGCCTCGAATTTTCAATGGAGACCCAATAATGGTCGGGGCTTCCCGAAATTCTCTGTGTGGGGCCGGAAACCGGTGAGACGAGCCGGGACGGGCCGCCCAGCGAACGAATCTGACAACGACACCGCCAACGCAACGCCGGGCAGCCGGGGCCGCCGCCAGTTTGACGGGCCTCCTGCACGAAGGGAGATCGCGACCATGGTTTGCAAGCTCATGAAGAAGGGTGTCGCCGGGGCCGCCCTGACCGCCGGCGCCCTGTATCTGGCCTTCGGCACGTCTGCCCCCAGCTACGTCAAGACGGCCTTCCACAAGGTCCGCCACACCGCCAAGGACTCGGTGCCGCTGCCGTTCGAGATCGACCGGGCCCGCGACATGATCTCCGAGCTCGAGCCGGCCATCCGCGACAATCGCGAGTTGCTCGCCCGGGCCGAGGAGGAAGTTGACACCCTCAAGTCGGAGATCGCCACGACGGCGGCCAACCTGGGCAGCCAGAAGGCCGAGATCCTCGCCCTGAGGCAGAGCCTGGACACCGGTGAGTTCCGCCTGACCGGGTCGGTCTCCTACACCCGCGACGAGGTGACCGAAGGCCTGAAGGCTCGCCTGGACGGCTACAACCGCTGCGAGCGGACCCTGACGTCGAAGGAAGCGACGCTCAAGTCCAAGGAGAAGGCCGTCATCGCCGCCCGCACGAAGCTGATGGGCATGCACGACGCGAAGAAGGTGCTCGCCGCCAAGGTCGAGGGCATCGAGGCCCGGCTCAAGGAGATCGAGGCGACCCAGACGTACAACGAGTTCAACTTCGACGACAGCGCCCTGGCCCGCGCCAAGCAGACGGTGGCCGACCTGGACAAGCGGCTCAACATCATGGCCCGCGTCGCCGAGATGGAAGGCCGCCCGGTTGACGGTGCCCCGGTGGTGATCGACCCCAGCCGCGACGTGGTCAAGGAAGTGGACGTGAAGTTCGGCCCCGCCGCCAAGGCGGTCGAGCTGAAGGGGACCGAGAAGAGCCTCTGATCCCCGGCCAACCCGAGTGCCCCCCGGCCCCGCTCCGGCCCCCTCGACCGTCCGGGTCGGGGGGCCGGGCGGGGTCGGACCATTGAACGGGCGGCCGGAAAACGGGGCGGAAAACCATCCCGCGAATCCGATCGAATCCATCGAACCACGGCGACGAATCGCACGAATGAGTGATGCGAGGGGCCGGCCAGTCCGCCGGCCGCGGGGCGAGGTCGGGACGATTCGGCCGGGGCCTTCTGGCCTGGCGGCCTTCCTTCGGCGAGTGGGTTCCTCCCCATGGTCTTACCGGGCGGCGAGTCAACCATGCTGGGACAGTGGCGAGTGGTCTTGAAGCAGGCGGAAGAGGCGGCCCGCGCCGGTCGATATGACGAGGCGCTGGCCCTGGCCGGCCGCCCCGACGTGGTCGACCATCAGCAGGCCGTCCGGCTCCGGGGCCGGATGGCCATGGACCTGATCGCCCGCGGGGTGCGCCGCGGCGAGGCCGACGACCTGGCCGGCGCCCTCGGCGACCTCGGCCTGGCCGAGCGGCTGGCCGCCCCCCCCGACGCCCTGGCCGCCGCCCGACTGTCGCTGGCCGACCGTGCCGCCCGCGAGGCGAGGGCCGACCTGGAGGCAGGCGACCCCGGCCGCGTGATCGACCGCGTCGAGGAACTGGGCCGGCTCAAGGTCGGCGGCCCCGCGCTTCGGCGGCTCGGAGAGGCGGCCGAGGCCTGGGCGACCGCCGAGAGCGACGCACGCCGCGGCGAGTTCGGCCGCGCCCACGAGAATCTCGACCGCGCCGAGCGGCTCGCCCAGGGGTCGGCCGCCGACCCCCTGGCCGCCGCCCGCCGCCAGGTCGAATCCAGGCGCAACGACGCCGCACCGCGTGTCGAGGCCCTCTACGCCGCGCTCGAGCAGAAGCAGTGGGCCCGGGTCCTGGCCGCCGCCGAGTCGGTGCTCGACCTGATCCCCGAGCATCCCGCCGCGCGCCAGGCCAGGACCCAGGCCTGGCAGCGGATCGCCGCCATCGGCCCCGGCTCGATGGCCTGGCCCGACCGCGGCGGGCGCGTCGCCCAGCAGACCCCCGACCCAGGAGGCCGCACCATCAGCGACCAACCCAGGCCGCAGGCGCCGCAGGCCGCCGAGGCCCCGGACCAGAACCCGGGCGCCAACGGCGCCGCCAGGCCGCTCTCCAAAGCCTCCTCGGCAAGCCCCGGCGGGCGGTTCCTGCTCTGGCTCGACGCCGTCGGCGGCTACCTCGTCTGCCTCGACGATGAGGTGGTGCTCGGCCGCGCCGGGCCCGACTCCACGGCCGACATCCCGCTTCTGGGCGACCTGTCGCGCGACCACGCTCGGATCGTCCGCGACGGCGAAGGGTACATCCTGCGGCCCAACCGGTCGTGCCACCTCAACGGCAAGGCGGTCGACGGGCCGGCCCCGCTGCGGCACGGCGACGTGATCCGCCTGGGCTCGACGGTGGAGCTGGAATTCCACCAGCCGAGCCCGGCGTCGGCCACCGCCAGGCTCGAGATCGTCAGCCGCCACCGCCTCCCGCTGGCCGTCGACGGCGTCCTGCTCATGGCCGAGACCTGCATCATCGGCCCCGGCCCGCAGTCGCACATCCAGTCCATCGAGCTGGAGAAGCCGGTGGTCTTGTACCGCCAGGGAGGGGCGCTCTGGTGCCGCGCCCCGGGCGCCTTCGATGTCGACGGCCGGGCCAGCTCGGCCAGGGCCCCGCTCACCCTCAAGTCCAGCGTCCTGGGCGACGGCTTCTCGTTCAGCCTCGAACCGCTGGCACACCGGCCGGCACCCGGCCTGGCCTGATCCGAACGAACCGGCAAACTCGCCCGCATTCCCTCGAATGTAGGCCCCCGGCATGCGAATGACACCGGACAAGGCGACAACGACCCAGGCGACTCACACGAACGACGCGGGCGGGACGTCCCGGCCGAGGGGGCGAGTTTGAAGATTCCGGGACGATTGGCGACAATGGCGAGGGCGGCCCGCCGGGTTTCTCGCGAAAGTCGGGGCGAGGCCGGCCCCCGCCAGGCCGGCGGCAACGCCGCGGCGATGAACATCGAGGTGAAGGCCCCACGCACCGGCGGCGGCCCCAGGCGGACCCCCGGCGACGATCCCAAGGCTGGCGGAGCGAGACCCGTGACGAACGCAACGGCCCAGGACCTGCCCGGCGACACGCTGGAAGAGACCGTCGCCCACGTCGGACCCGACGGCTCGGCCCCCATCAGGAAGCCGACCGAGGTCGCCGACCCCGCCACCCACCCCGCGCCGCCCGCGGCCGAGCCCAAGCCCAGGGTCGACCGAGTCCGCTATACGTTCACCTCGGGCGCCCGCCCCCTGGAAGGCTACACGATCAAGCGGGCCGTCGGCCGGGGCGGCTTCGGCGAGGTCTACTACGCCACCTCCGACTCGGGCAAGGAAGTCGCCCTCAAGCTCATCACCCGCAACCTCGACATCGAGCGCCGGGGGGTCGTGCAATGCATGAACCTCAAGAGCCCCAACCTGATCGCGATCTATGATCTGAAGACCACCGACGAGGGCGACACCTTCGTCATCATGGAATACGTCAACGGCCCGAGCCTGGCCAACGTCCTGGCGCAATACCCCGACGGGATGCCGCTGCCCGACGTCGACGCCTGGCTCAAGGGGCTCGTCGAGGGGGTCGCCTACCTCCACGACCACGGGATCGTCCACCGCGACCTGAAGCCGGCCAACCTGTTCATGGAAGACGGGGTCGTCAAGATCGGCGACTACGGCCTGGCCAAGCTGATCACCGGCAGCCAGGACGGCGGCCAGTCCGAGTCGGTCGGCACCTGCCACTACATGGCCCCCGAGATCGCCAGCGGCCGGTACCACACGCCCATCGACATCTACGCCATCGGCGTCGTCCTGCATGAGATGCTCACCGGCCGCGTCCCCTTCCAGGGGGAGTCCGTCGGCGAGATCCTGATGAAGCACCTGACCGCGCGGCCCGACGTCTCGGCGCTGCCGGAGCCCTACCGCGCGATCGCCGAGAAGGCGATGTCGAAGGACCCGGCGCACCGCCAGGCCGCCGTCATGGAGATGCTGGGCGCCGCGGCCCCGGCCCCCCCCGAGGTCCGGATCATCGGCGACGCCAGGCGTGGCGGATTCCGGATTCCCAACCCGTTCGCCGCCCGCCAGCCCGAGGCCCCCGCCGCCCAGCCCGCGCCCAGGCCGGCCCCGGCGCAGGCCCCCCGGCCCGCCGCCGAGCAGGTCCACCGAATCGGCGACGAGGAGCCCGTCTTCTACATCGGGCCGGACACCACGCCGCCGAAGACCACGATGCAGATCGCCGCGGAGTGGCGGGAGAGCGCCAAGGACCGGCTGGCACGCGGCCGGAAGCGGGATCGGACCGCGCCGATTGCCCGGGCCTGGGCGAACTCCGCCGAGGCCCGCCAAAGCGCCGCCCGCCTGGTCCGCCGCGCCTTCGCCGCCAAGGTCCCGCCGCCGCCCCCCGCTCCCGGTCCCCTGCCCCCCCCGAGGGCCAGGGTGGCCGAGCTGGCCACGTCGATGATCTGGGTCGCGCCGCTGACGGCCCTGCTCGCCGGAGGTCTGGGCCTGACCGCCTTCGCCGCCGACTTCGCCCGGCAGCCGCAGCCGCTTGCCTGCCTCTTCGGCGTCTCGCTGGCCGGGGCCTGGGCCCTGATGGCCGCCAACAAATTCTGGGAAGGCCGCAAGATCGACCGGCTGGGCCGACGCGCCGGCTATGCCGTCATCGGCGTCGGCGTCGGCATGGCCGCGCAGGCCCTGGCCGACGCAACGCGGGTCGGCCCGCCAGTTGTTGGCCAGTCGATCCGGGTCGTCACCGACGCCTTCGGCTCCTACAACATGAACATGCCCGAGTCGCTGAGCATGGGACTCTTCTTCGCCCTGGCCTTCGCCCTCTGCGGATGGTGGAAGCTGACCGACCGCGACCGGCCGAAGCGGTTCCGGGTCTGGCCCGTGGTCAAGGCGGGGCTGATCGGCCTGATCCTCTCGCCCCTCTGGGACATGCCCAGCGCCTGGGGCGTGGCCAGCCTGGTCGTCACGGCCGTCGTGCTCCAGCTTTCCAGCCCCTGGGATCAGGCCGCCGCGCGATACGCACGCTACCTGGCCGAGAACCCGACCGCCGCCCGCGTCGCCTGATCGACTCGCGCGGCCGAAAACGCCCAATCCGTCTCCGAGCCCCGATCCGGCCCATCGGCCCGACCGGGGCTTGCTCCGTCTCCTGGGCCGCCTTGAACTGGCGGCATCCCAGGACCGCAAAGAGGCCGAATAATCGCCCTCGGCCGGCGAATTCCATGGTGTCAAGACCGCGAACGGACGCGGGACCGAACCGACGGCCAGGGGCCGTGAGTTGGGCCCCTCGACGCGAGTCGAGCAAGGATCGGACGGACCTTCGATGAAACGATTCGCCCTGCTGTTCTTCATGGGCTGGCTCGCCATCCACGCCATCCGAGGTGGCCGCCACCATCACCCGGCGCCGCCCCCGCCGCGACCCGTCGCGTCCGACCTGCGCGTCATGGTCGTCCAGGACGACGAAGGCCGGCCCGTCACCATCGTCGAGCACGCCAACGACCCCGATGGCAGTCCGGCCCCCCGCAAGGCGTTCGCCCGGCATCTTGCCCGCAACGATCGCCGCGTCACCGAGTCCTCCGCGGTCACCACGATCTCGGACGACTCGTGGGATGACGACCACGGAGCCCTCGCCCCGCCGGCCCCCCCCGAGCCCCCCGCCCCGCCCGAGCCGCCGATCCGAGGGCTGGCGAGGCTGGAGGCGAAGCTCGGCCAGCTCGAGCAGAAGGTCCGCGAGACCCTGTCCAGGGCCGGCCTCGAGAAGCTCGGCACGATCAACATCAAGGTCGGCGAGGACGACGCCGATCACGACGAGCCCGCCGAGGTCGTCGTCGGCTCTGTCTTGCCCAAATCCGGCAACTCCAAGGTCAAGGTCGTCGCCGACTCGATGCTCGCCAAGGCAGGCGTCGCCGAGGCAGGCCGCCGCCAGGTCGTGGCCGGCCGGATCTCGGCCGACGAGGACCGCGCCCGCAAGGACGCCAAGCTCCTGCTGGAACGCCGGGTCGCCGAATGGCTGGAGCCCAACGTCCCGCGCACCTGGGCCCGCCTGCCCCGCGAGGCCAGCCGCTTGATCCAGGACATCCAGGTCGTGCCGGTCACGAAGGACTACGGGACCATGTACAAGGCCACGCTCCAGGCCGACCTCTCCCGCGACAACCGGACCAGGATCGTCCGCCAGTATGAGCGCGAGCAGGTCGGCGGCCGGCTGCTGAAGCTGGGCGGTGCCCTGGGCTTCACCCTCGTCTGCCTGGCCTCGGTCGTCGGCTACATCAGGGCCGACGAGGCGACCAAGGGCTACTACACCAACCGCCTCCGACTGGCCACCGCCGCCGGCCTGGGCGCCGCCGGCATGGCCATCTACCGCAGCATGGCCTGACCCGATCGATCGGCCAAAGGGCCGACGCATCGCTCGACCGCCCGCGGGCCGGGGCCTCCACCATCGAAGGGGGCCCCGGCCGCGTCGCATCCAGCCACATCCATCAGAATCGTGCCCACCGATTCCAACGCGAACTCAACCGGAGGGCGGTCGCCCATGGAAGTCCTGGTGCTGGCGGGCCTCTCGGCCCTGACGCTGCTGGTCGTCATGCTGGTGGACAACGCCCTCGCCGGCCCCCCACGCCCGTCGGGCCTGGTTGACGGAATCCGGTCGCTGACGGCCCGGCAGGTTGCCATCGCGGTGGTGCTCCAGGCGGCCTTCCTCGTCCTGATCCTGGCGCCCGGCCCCGGCCCCGTGTTCGCGCTGGGCCTGATGGCGTTTGCCGCCCTGGTCTGGTTCTGGGTCGCCGAGTTCTCGACGCTCATGGCGATGGCCGACGCCGACTTCCCGGGGTTCCGCGACAAGTCGACCTGGGCGATCTTGATGCTGCTCCTCGCGCCTCTGGGTGTCCCTCTCTTCTGCCTCCACCGCAGGTCCCTTGGCCTGCCCGCGCCGGCCCCCACTGGCGGTGCCGGCTGGAGCTGGCGCAGCGTGGAAGACTGGATGTCGAGGGCCACGGTCGGGACGAAGATTCGGCTGGCGGCCGCCCTCCTGATCGTGGCGACCTTGGCCGTCTCCCACCACCCCGAGCCCTGGCTGTGGCTGGGCATCGCCCTGGCCGTCGGTTCGCTCGTGCGGGCCTGGTGCCGCGAGCTGCTCGGCCTGATGGCGCGCCGCGACGCCGAGTTCCCCGGCCGCCACGACAAGACGACCTGGATCCTGGCCTTCGTCCTGGCCCCGCCGATGGCGGTCTGGGCCTTCCGCACCTTCTCCGAGGCCCGCTGGCCGGCCGTCGCCAAGGACCCGGCGCACGCCGCGGCCTTCGACGGGCTCTGATCCAAAGCCTTCATCCCACGACTGGACCAATCCCCATGCATCTGCATCCGACCGTCGACGCGCAGTGGGTCCGCCTGAAGGGCTGGGCCGCGGGGGCCGAGACCTGGCAACTCGCGCTGGGGGCCGCGCTGCTGCTGATCCTCTCCGTCCCCGCGATGCCCGCCCTGCTGGTGGTCGCCCTGGGCGTGGGCCTCTACCTGTTCTCGATCGCCTGGGCCCGCGAGTTCCGCCACCTGATCCGGCTGGACGACGCGGCCTTCCCGGGGCGCAATGACAAGCTGATCTGGGCGATGCTCCTGATCGTCCTGCCCCCCGCCGGGGTCCTGATGTTCCGGCCGTTCCGCCAGGCCCGCTGGCCCGAGGCCAAGCCCACCGCGGGCCGCGACGACCGCGACTTCTCGTGAGATCCTTGCGCACATGACGGCGAGCGGCCGCGGCCTCATCTCGAGGTCGCGGCCGCTCGCGCGTTCGGTCCAGGCTCGCCCGTTCGGGGTCAATAGGCGTCCGAGCTGAGGACTTCGCCGCCGGCGCGGGTGGAGAGGGCCTGATACACGCCGAGCTTGGCCCCCGGCTTCACCGAGAAGGTGCCGAACGGCGGCGAGATGACGTTGTAGAGCACGCTGATCGGGGCGTAGCTGTTCCCGGGGTCCAGGGGCCACGAGTCGATCGTATTCTTGATGAACCGGACCGAGCCGTCCGCGAGCGCGGCATTGACGCCGCCCGGGTGGTTGCTCGACGCCGCGACGCGGTAGATGTCGAAGGCCGAGGCGCGGTTGTTGTAGATATCAATGTCGCTATTTTTGTTGCCGGGATTGGGCGGATACATGGTGTTCATGATGGTGTCGCCGTAGTTGCCGGCCATCCACCAGCGGCAGCCCGACTTGTCGGTGGCGGCCAGCCGGCCGTAGACGGCCTCGCCGAAGAGCAGCGTGTTGCTCGTGCCGTCGGTGATGCTGGCCAGCGTGGTGTTGCTGTACAGGTAGATCAGGCCCAACGCATTGGCCTTCATCGCAGCGTAGTTGGGGTCGCTGGGCACCAGGCCCAGGGGTGGGCTGTTCCACGGGCCGGCATTGGCCAGGTAGTTCGTCCGGGCCACGTCGAGCGTGCCGGAGAGGAGCGGCCTGTTGGAGCTCTCGGGGTCGCTGGGGCAGTGCAGAGTGGCGATCTGGCTGGCCAGCACCGTCGTGTTCGACTCGTGGTTGTACCGCAGGCTCTGGTTGAAGGCGTTGAAGACGTTGCCCTGCTCCAGGTACTGCGAGAGGCCGACCAGGCAGCCCTTGTCCCACTTGTTGGCCGACGTCGAGTAGTCGTTGTAATAGCCGCCCATCGGGAACACTTCGTTGACGCTCACATAGTTGTGATTCGCCAGGGCGATCTGCTTGAGGTTGTTGACGCACTGCGACCGCCTGGCGGCCTCGCGGGCGCTCTGCACGGCCGGCAGGAGCAGCGCGATCAGGACGGCGATGATCGAGATGACGACCAGGAGTTCGATGAGAGTGAACCCCGACCTGCGACGACTCGACTGGCTCATGACGGGACCTCTGGGAGAGAGAGATGGACTCTGAACGAAGTTGAAAATCGACATACAAAAACATCAAGGGCGGAGGGGACTGGCCGGGCGGGAGGCGACCCGTCGGTTGACCTTGCCTCGCACCTGGCGGGTGGCGATCCCGGCGGGGATGTCCGGCGGCCGCACCTCGGCCGACTCGTCGACGGGCTTCGCCGGCACCGCGCCGCCGTTGGTCTCCTCGCCGCCGCAACCGGGAAACGCGACGAGGGCCGCCAGGGATAGGGCCGCGACCAGGCGGAGCCGCGGGCGAGACGTGCAGACCAGCATGGATTCTCTCCGGCGATCGACCGAGGAGGCGGCCCGCCCCGAAGCCCGGGGGGCGTCGCGTCGCTCGGGAATAGGCGAGGGAAATGTCACGAGGGCACATTCATCGAGACATGCTGTCCCGAGGCGACCACGCCTGGAAAGTCCACCAAATCTATCGACATAGTGAAAGAACGTCAAGAAGTCCTGGAGGAATTTTCAATACGGCGATTTTCCCTGAGAAAACGGCGATTTTCTCCTCGGTCCGGGACCAACATATCGAAACTCGATCGAATTTCCGGCGAGCCTGTTGACTCGATATTATTTAGTCGATAGATTTGGTCGACATTGAGCCGAGCTGTCCAAGGATGGCCCCGGCATGGACGGTCCAAGGAGCCGAAGGACGATG
This sequence comes from Isosphaeraceae bacterium EP7, assembly GCA_038400315.1. Taxonomy (NCBI): domain Bacteria; kingdom Pseudomonadati; phylum Planctomycetota; class Planctomycetia; order Isosphaerales; family Isosphaeraceae; genus Kueselia; species Kueselia aquadivae. The sequence continues at coordinate 3,340,443 of CP151667.1, read as the reverse complement.
CCCGATCACCAACACCACCGGTCGCCCCGGCGCCCGACGCCCCTCGGCCGCCTCCTCATGATGGGACTCTGTGCGATCGCGCCGACGGCCTTCGGTGCGGGCCATGCGACCGCGCAGACGGCCCCCGCCCGGGCCTTCGTGCCTTACAGCGAAGAGCCCATCAATTACCTGGATTCGCCGGTGGACGACCCGGTGGCCAGGCTCCAGGATCGGCTCGACAAGGGGGAGGTCGCGCTCGACTTCGAGCCGAAGCATGGCTACTTGGATTCGGTCCTGAAACTGCTAGAGATCCCCGTGTCGTCCCAGACGCTGGTCTTCTCCAAGACGAGCCTGCAATACAAGAAGATCTCGCCCAAGACGCCCAGGGCGTTGTATTACAACGACAACGTCTACGTCGGCTGGGTGCGCGGCGGTGACCTGCTGGAGATCGCGTCGTTCGACCCCAAGCAGGGGGCGATCTTCTACCAGCTCGATCAGGTCCGGTCGGACTCGCCGACGCTGCTCAGGGCGTCGATCGACTGCACCCAGTGCCACGTCGCCCGCGAGACCAGGGGTATTCCCGGGGTCTTCCTCAGGTCGGTGCCCACCACCGCGACGGGCACCCAGGCCGCGCGCAGCAGGTCGACGGTGACGGGCCACGAGACCCCGCTTTCGGAGCGGTTCGGAGGCTGGTACGTCACCGGGACGCACGGCAAGCAGGCGCACCGGGGCAACGCGTTCGTCCCGGGCGGGCGGGGCAAAATCGACGCCAAGGAGGCGGCGATCTGGGCCGACGGGTCCAACGTCGTCGACCTCTCGACCAGGTTCCCCTCGGGCGAATACGCCACCGGCCACAGCGACATCGTCGCCCAGCTGGTCCTGGCCCACCAGACGCAGATGCATAACCTGATCACGCTGGTCAACTACAAGACCCGCCTGGCCCAGCATCCCAAGCCCGCCCCGGCCCCGAAAGCGGGCGTCGAGGCGCCCCAGGCCGCGCCGGCCAGGACCGAGGCCGAGCGTGCCGAGGACGTCCTCGCCGCGTTCAAGGAGCCGGCCGAGGAGCTGGTCCGCTACATCCTCTTCGCCAACGAGGCACCGCTGGAGGAGCCCGTGGCCGGCACCACCTCCTTCGCCGCGGACTTCGCGGCGATCGGCCCGCGCGACCCAGCGGGGCGGTCGCTGCGCGACTTCGACCTGACGCGACGAATGTTCAAATATCCGTGCAGCTACCTGATCTATTCCGAGGCGTTCGACGCGATCCCCGAGCCGGCCAAGGGCTACGTCTACGGCCGACTCCTGGAGGTGCTCACCGGCCGCGAACGCGGGCCGGACTTCGCCCGGATCTCCGACGAGGACCGCGCCTCGGTGCTCGAGATCCTCCGGGCCACCAAGCTCGGCTTGCCCGGCGACTGGAAACTCGCCCGCCCCGCGGGCCTCGCCGAGGCGTCCTCCCCCTGAGCCGACGCGGGCCACACAACGCCGCCCGGCCCTTTGAAGCAAGCCCCGGGGCGAACGTCCCCTGGGCCGACCTCCTCCCAACTCTCCTGCGGAGACAGACCCGGATGCAGAGCTACAGAAACATCGCCCTCGCCGCCGCCGTGGCGGTCGTCGCCCCCGGCGCCTCCGCCTCGGTGCTGGCCGAGTCGATCGACGGCCGCTGGGACGCCGTGATCACCTACAACAAGATCGAGCTGCCGTTCCTCATCGAGTTCGCGGGCGAGGGGGACACCTTCTCCGGCTCGTTCCTCAACGGCGACGTGAAGGTCAAATCCACGGGCGGCTCCTACAAGGACGGCAAGTTCGTCCTGAACTTCGACCACTACCTCGGCAAGCTCCAAGGGACCGTCAAGGACGGCAAGATCAAGGGCGAGTTCGCCAGCTCACGCGGCGGCGAAGGCCCCGGCGGCGAGCAGCCGTTCCACGCCGAGCGCCACTCCGACACCAAGGTCGCCGTCAAGGACGTCCCCTCCATCGACGGCCTCTGGGAGATCCCCGTCGAGAGCCCCAAGGGCGAGAAGTCGTGGCGGTTCATCGTCAAGCAGGACGGCGCCGACGTCCGCGGCTCGATCCTCCGGGTCGACGGCGACACCGGCACCCTTCGCGGGACCTACAAGGACGGCAAGTTCGTCCTGGCCCACTTCTCGGGCTCCCGCGCATTGCGCTTGGAGGTGACCCCCGACAAGGACGGCAACCTCTCCCTGGTCCAGTTCGGCCGCCCCGGCATCGCCAAGAAGTTGACCGCCTACCGCCCGGAAGTGGCCCGCCAGAAGGGCCTGCCCGAGCCGGCCGACTTCGCCAAGCACACGACCATCAAGGACGCCGACCAGCCGTTCAACTTCAGCTTCCCCGACGTCAACGGCAAGACCTTCTCCAGCACCGATGAGAAGTTCAAGGGGAAGGTTGTCGTCGCCGTCGTGACGGGCACCTGGTGCCCCAATTGCCACGACGAGGCCCAGTTCCTCGTCGAGCTGGACCGCAAGTATCACGACCGAGGCCTCGAGATCGTGGCCCTCGACTTCGAAGAGATCGAGGAGCAGGAGTCCGGCTACAAGCGGCTCAAGGCGTTCGTCAAGCAGTACGGCGTGAACTACACCTACCTCGTCGCCGGCGCACCGATCGAGATGTGGGTGAAGGTGCCGCAGGCCGACAACCTGAACTCGTGGCCGACCACCTTCTTCGTCGGCCGCGACGGCAAGGTCAAGAAGGTCCACTCCGGCTTCGCCAGCCCGGCCAGCGGCGAGTTCCACACCCAGGCACGCGAGTCGTTCACCAAGACGATCGAAGCCCTGCTCTCCGAGAACGCCACCGCGTCCCGCTGAGCAACCCTCGAACATCGAAACCCAACCGTCTCCACGCGGCCCGCGCAACCCAAAAAGGATGCGGGGGCCGCGTTCATTTGCGCGGCGAGCCCGATCCGGTAATCTTCGGATTTTTCTTGACGGGAGGTTGCATACAGTCCACCCTACACATCGCCTCACGTCAAATAGGCGAGATCCCCCTCCCATGCTCACAGTGCAGACGTTATCACTCCGGGTGTATGAGCACCTGCTCCGGCGGATTTTCTCCGGCGAATTGACGCCTGGGAGCCCGTTGGGCGAGTCGGAGCTGGCCGCTCAGCTGGGGGTGAGCCGGACGCCGGTGCGCGAGGCACTCTGCCGACTGGCCGAATATGGCGTCGTCGAGACGCGACGCAACCACAATGCCGTCGTTCGCCGCCTGGGTCGCGATGAACTGATCCACCTGCATCAGGTGCGCGAGGCGCTGGAGGGGATGGCCGCGGAGCTGGCCTGCGGCCGGCTGACCGAGGCCGATTTCGCCCGGCTGGACGGCCTGGCCGGGGCGTCGGGCGATTCCGACGCGGCCGACTACCTCGCGGCGCTCGACTCCTTCGACGTCGGCCTCCACCGCCTGATCTCGGCCCGCTCGGGCAACCCGTTCCTGGCCCGCGAGGCGGGCAAGCTCCACGACCTGACGATGCTGATCCACATCGAGCTGGAGAGCGCCCTGATCCCGGGCCGCCGGATCGACCCGGCCGAGCCCGCCGAGATCCGCCGCGTCTGCTGGCATCAGCACGTCGCAATCATCGGGGCGCAGAGGTCCGGCGATCCGGCGAGCTGCCGCCGGACCATGATCGAGCACATCCGCTCGATCTGCCGGTACAAGGCCGACCTGATGCCCCCGAGGTCCCCCCAGGAGACGGGCATCGGTCCCGCGCATCGCCCCTGAGGTTGGCAGCCTCCGATCCGGCGATCGCCGCCATCGAGTGCGTCCAACCGGCCCGATCGACGAAGGAGCAAGCAACGTGTCAGACCGACGGCATGTCCTGGGCCTCTCGGCCCTCTCGTTCGCCCTGATCGCGGGCCCCGGATGCGGCGGGAACGTGCCCGCCAGCGGTTCGCGGGCCGCACTCCCGGACACCTACAAGCAGCGCGAGAAGGAGATCATGGACAGCATGAAGGCCTCGGCCAAGGGCCGCCCGTCTTCGCCCGCGCGACCGTCGGCCCGCCACTGATCGGGAGCCGAGTCCCCATTTTTCCCGACCCTCTAGCGACCCGCGATCCGGGGCCTCCACCGCCCCCGACACGGGCCCGCCGTTGCATGTCACGCGGTATGTTGGACCCTCCCCGCCCCTTTTGCGCGAAGGAATGCCATGTCGTCACGCCGTCGACGCGCCGGATTCACGCTGATCGAACTCCTGGTCGTCATCTCGATCATCGCGGTGCTCATCGCGCTGCTCCTGCCCGCCGTGCAGAGCGCACGCGAGGCCGCTCGGCGGATGCAATGTGTCAATAACATGAAGCAGATCGGGCTGGCGCTGCACAATTATCACACGGCTTCCGACTCGTTCCCGCCCGGCGCGGCGGTGAACTCGACCGACGGCGGCCCGACCCCGAACGGCTGGTACGCGACCTGGGCGCCCAACCAGAGCGCCCAGTCGATGCTGCTGCCTTACCTGGAGCAGGGTCCCCTGTTCAACGCCTGCAACTTCAGCTGGGCCGCCGAATTCGAAGGGGGCCGCAACTCGACGGTGACCCTCACCATCGTCGCCGGCTTCCTCTGCCCCTCCGACCCGAATGCGGCGAGCCGACTGAATACCAACAACTATGCGGGCTCGATCGGCACCACGACCGACTCGATGATCACACCGCCCGGCTCGTCGTCCGCCAACTGGAACGGAGGGGATGCCCGTCCGTTTACGTACACGGGCAGCACAGGACTGTTCGCCCAGGCCGTCACGTATGGCGTGCGTGACTGCGTTGACGGGACGTCCAACACCATCGCTTACGCCGAGGCCTTGACCGGAGACGGCAAGGCGTCGAGCGTCTTCGGCCCGACTTCCAGCCCCCCCAGCCGGTATCGAGGCAACATGATCTACAACGCCAGCCCCGGCGACAACGGCAGCCGGCTCTTCGACGCCAACACCAACCCGCCCTTGATCCTGAGCATCCTGGACAAGTGCTCCGCCGCCTTCAAGACTTCCACGGACAAGGTCGGCGACCACCGCGGCTACCGATGGTCGCACGGGATCACGGGCTACTCCCTGTTCAACACGATCCAGACTCCCAATGATGTCTTCGGCACCTGCCGGCTCGACGGCGGCCCGAACAATTACCCCGACAGCGGCTTTTCCTATGGCGCCAGCAGCGCGCACCCCGGCGGGGTGAACGTGCTATTCGCCGACGGCAGCGTCAAGTTCATCAAGAGCACCATCAGCCGCCTGACCTGGTGGGGCCTGGGCACCAGGTCGGGCGGAGAGATCCTCAGCTCCGACAGTTTCTAGTTCGAGCCGTCTCCGGCCGCTCCCGTCGCCCCCGGGATCAGCCGTGAGGCTCGACGGCCCGAGGACAACGGGCGGGGGATGCCGATGCGGAGCCGACCGAGGTGGCCGGGGACGATTTACCTCACGCTGGCCGCGGTCGCGCTGGCGGGTCTCGCGGCCGGCGCGATCGCCTGGCGGAGAGGGGCGGAGGACCCCGAACACCTGGCGATGCAGGCCCTGGCCGACTTCAAGGCCGGGCGGCACGGCCAGGCCGAGGCCGCGCTGGCGCGGCTCGGGCGGATGCGCCCGCCTACCGTGCTCGACCGGATGCTCAGGGCGCAGGTCGCGCTGACGAAGGACCTGTACGCCGAGGCCCTGGTCGAGTTGCGGCAGGTGCCCGACGACCACCCGGCGACCTCGCAGGCCAAGTTCCAGCAAGGCCAGATCGAGCTGAAGCTGCATCACCTCAGGGCGGCCGAGGAGGCCCTGCTGGCCGCCCTGAAGCTCGATCCGAATCTGGTCCAGGCGCACCGGTCGCTGATCTATATCTACGGGATGCAGCGGCGCAGGCCCGAGCTGCACGCACGGTTCCTCGCCCTGTCGAAGCTGACGCCGCTGGGCGTCAGCGACGTGACCCGCTGGTGCATCACCTGCGACGAGTCGTGGGTCACGCCCGAGAGCGAGGTCGACCTGGCCCGATTCGTCAAGGCCGACCCCGGCGACCGCTTCTCCAGGCTGGCCCTCGCCGCCCGCCTGCGCCTGGCGGGCCGGCTCGACGAGTCCGAGGCGGCCCTGGCCCCGCTGCCCGCGACCGATCCCGAGGCGCAATTGTTGCGGGCCCAGATCGGCCAGGAGCGAGGCGTCGGCCAGGGCCTCGAGGCCAGCATCGCCGGGATCCCCGACGGCCGCCTCGACCTGGAACGGTTCCGCGGGCGGGCCGCGATGTTCCGCCACGACGCCAAGGCCGCGGTCCGCCACTTCCGGGCCGCCCACGAAGCCGACCCGCACGACCAGGAGGCCCTCGGCGGGCTCGCCCGCGCCCTGACGATGAGCGGTGACCCCGCCGCGGCCCAACCTTACCTGGCCGCGATGCGGCGGTACGCGGAGCTGTCCAAATTGCTCCAGGAGGCCGATTCCAGCACGGGCCCCAAGCCCCCCGACCTGATGCTCCGACTTGGCAAGGCCTGCGAGGCGGTGCAGAAGCTGGAGGAGGCCCGCGCCTGGTACAGGCTCGCCATCGAGCGCGACCCGCTAGACTCCGAGGCGCAGAAGGGCCTCTTCCGCCTCGGGCCCGCGGCTCCGACGGCAACGCCGTAGAGACCGGGCCTGCAGGCTGGGCAAGGGGGCGGCCGCATGTGTACACTCGAATCAGTGAACCGAAACGGCGATGCGCCCCGTGCCGGACCATTCGATCCGCGGTGCCCGAGGGGAGCGATGGCCAACTCCGACGCCGACATCCTGCTCATCCGCCAGGTCAGGGCCGGCGACTCCCGCGCCTGGAAACAGCTGATCGAGCGGTACGAAGGGCGGCTCCTCGCCTTCGTCGACAGCCGCCTCCGCGACCGGGCCACCAGCGAGGACGTGGTGCAGGAGACCTTCGTCGGTTTCCTCACCAGCATGCCGCACTACGACGAGAAGCGCGACCTGGAGGCCTACCTCTTCTCGATCGCGGCGCACAAGCTGACCGACCACCTGCGCAAGCAGGGCCGGCGGCCGGTCGACCAGTTCGGCTCCGACGACCACGGCCGGCCGATGGACGAGGTGCCCGGCCTGGTGCGCCCGGCCTCCAGCATCGCCCGCAGCGACGAGCGCCGGGCCGCCGAGGAGCGGCAGCTCGCCGACTCGCTGGGCCAGCTCATCCGCGAGTGGATCACCCGCGGCGACTACGACCGCCTGCGCTGCCTGGAGCTCCTGATCGTCAAGGGGTGGGCCAACAAAGACGTGGCCAAATACCTGGGCCTGACCGAGCAGGCCGTGGCCAGCTACAAGTTTCAGGCCGTCGCACGCCTGAAGGACATGGCCCGCAAGGCCGGCATGAGCCTGGACGACTGGGCCGCCGACTGACCATCGGGACGGACCGGACCGCGCCCGAACACGACACGACCCAAGCGAGGCGCCGAAGCCGATGGACGCCCGACCGATCGACCTGGAATTCCTGAGGGCCTACCTGGCCGACGCACTCCCCCCCGAGGAAATGGCCCGCGCGGAGAAGGCCCTGCGCGAGTCCTCCGAGCTGCGAGCCCAGCTCGAGGACGCGCGACAGAACCGGGGAGACGCCGGCCTGCACACGCTGGGGGCCATCTGGCGCCGCACCCGGCTGACCTGCCCGAATCGCCAGCAGCTCGGCAGCTTCCTGCTCGACGCCCTGGACCCCGACCTGGCCGAATACATCAAATTTCACGTCGAGGTCATCGCCTGCGCCTACTGCGAGGCCAACCTGGCCGACCTCCGCCAGAAGACCGAGCAGCCGCCGGCCGCCACCCAGGCCAGACACCACCGGATCCTCCAGTCCAGCCGCCACCTGCTGTCCGACGAGTCGAACGCCTAGCCTGACGGCCGAACGATGGGCAACTTCGGCCTGTCCCGGTTCAAGCCGGGCATCAGTGCTTGACGATCTCTTGGGTGAACGCTACAGTTCCATAGATCCCCCACCTGATATTATCGGCGAGCGTGCATGAATCGGATCGGTCCGAGACGCCTGTTCCACCGCATTGCGGTGACGCTGCTCATCCTGGGCGTGGCGCGGTTTCCGCAGCCCGCAGCCCCGGATCAGCCGGCGGAGGTGTCCCATGGCCAGTGCCCGGCCCAGACCGATCCCCAGTCCGGCCCCTGGGACTGGATCGCCTGCGGACTCGACCACCACGAAGGCGAGAGAGACGCGGAAGCCGAGTCTCCCACCGAAGAGGTCGTCGACGACTCCGCCAATGAGGCGACGCTCGCACAGCGGCTCGGCTTTGAACGCTCGATCGCCCGGGCCCTGCCCGAGGAAATCGAGCGCCTGATCACTCGCCCCGCCCGCGTCCGGCTCCAGGCCGCGGTCCCGCCCTGCCTGGCCGAGTACGCTTATATCAGGCACCTCTCCGGTGCCGACGGGCCAGACGAAGCGCACCAACCCCGGCGCGTCTGAGCCCTTTCGGGGCCTTGCCCCGCTCGAAATCACATCTCGCGAGTCCGCGGACCGGATTAGGCCCTCTCGTCGCTGATTTGGCGACATCTCACGGCTCGATCCAGCTCAGGCTCGTGCGAGATCCAAGTGTCCGGGCCCCAATCCCCGGCCTCGTCACGACTCTCAATGCCTCACGATGAGGCAAGCGTCGCGTCACGTCCTCAATCGGCGTGCCGCGGCCAGTGGGCAGTCCTTGAAGGGCCGCCTCTGCCTCGTCGCCTCTCCAACGATTCAATTCACCCCTCATATCGAGAGGATGACGTTTATGACGACCATCATCGATCTGCCCGAGACCGATTCCACCTTGCCGAAATTGCTGGACAGGGTCGCCAAGGGCGAGAAGTTCCGGATTACCCGCTTCGGCGCCCCCGTGGCCTGGATCTTCGGGCACAACGAGCTGGATCCCACCATCGAGATCGACGAGCCGACCGACCTCGTCGCGCGCCCTCAGTCCGACCTCCGACGGGCCGTCGACGAGCTGTCGATGCTGGGCTTGCTCTCCAGGTCCGCCCGCCGTTGATCCGGCCCCCCGATCATTGAGCGACCAGGGCCGCCGTTCGCGGCGGGCCCCGGCGACGCGGGGAATCCCCCCCTCCCCCGCATCGCCTCCGTCTGCCGTCGGCCTTCCCCCCGGGCCGACGCATCCCGCGGGACATCCCCCCGCCCTCGGGAGTTTGAGTCGACTCGCCGGAGCCCCCCCCTCCGATGAGCAGCGAGGGATTCCCCCCGCCCTCGCGTCGTCGTCCCGCCTCGCCGGTTCCCCCCCGCCGGCGAGATTCGAGGGTTTCCCCCCCGACCTTCGAGCGGTCTTCGCGGCTCGCCGGATTCCCCCCCGGCCGGCGAGCCGCGAAGGTTTCCCCCTCGTTCGCAGGCCCCGAGCCACCGGAGTTCCCCCCCACTCCGGCGGCTCGGGGCCTGCGGCGTCCATGCCCCTCTGCATGCCTCGCCCGCGAAACGGGGCCGGGCCCCGACGAGACCAGGGCGGAAACTCGAGCTCACCGACGGCGCGCGAAGGCGGGCGGCGTCGGAGGCCTTTCGACCGCGACACCGCCCGCCTGTGTTGATCTGATTCGTTCGAGGCATGTTCAGCGGGGCTGGCGGACGACTTCGTAGGGGGAGCCCAGCAGGTTGTCGAGCGAGGACTTCTGCTCGGCGGTGAGCAGGGCCAGGCCCTTCTCCTTGGTCTCTTTCTGCAGCGCCGTCATCTTCTCGCGAATGGTCTCGCGGTCGCCCTGGGCGGCCTGGAACAGCTCGCGCTGCTGCTTCGAGTGGCCGGCGAGCAGGTCCTTCACCTTGGTCTTCTGCTCGTCGTTGAGCTTCAGGGTCTCGGCCACGTGGGCGTTGGCCAGGACGTTGGCCCCCTGCTGCTGCCACTCGATCTGCTTGAACCGCTTGACTTGGTCGGGCTTGAGGATCTCGGCGAGCCCCTTGTGCAGGGCCTCGGAGTTCTCCTTGGCCAGCTCCTGCATCTTCTTGCCGCGTTCCTCGCCTTCGAGGGACTGGAGCGACTGGAACCCGTCGCGTGACTTCGTCCGGAGCTCGTCGGCAAGGGTCTTCACCTTGCTGACCTGATCGTCTTCCAGCTTCAGTTCTTTCTGGACTCCCTCATTGGTCAGCAGCATGGCGCCGCCGCCGAAACCGCCGCCGAAGCCGCCACGTCCCTGCTGGGCCAGGGCGGGGGTCGAGATCAGGGCCATGAGGCCGAACGCCAGGAGGGGACGCATCGCGGTGCGCATCGAATCTCTCCGATCGGGTCTAGGACGAATCGCCGTCGAGGTAAGGGCTTGGCCCTACGAGCCCTTAAGTCAGCGACAATCGGCCGGCGGCCGGTCCGGAATCCCGGTCGGAGACGCGGGAATCGGGGGCGGGCGCAGCGATCCCAAGAAAAACGCCCACCCCGGCCGAGGCGCGGGGCACACGCGCGACGACCGGGGTGGGCGATTCGGGCGGAGTAGGGCCGGGCCTGGCCGATCCCCATCCGTTGGTTCAGGTCCTGGCGTCCAGCTCGTCCTCGCCGAGTTCGGCGATGAGCTTGACCAGGGCGTGGTTCTCGAGTTGACGGACGCGCTCGCGGGTCAGGCCGAGGTTCTCGCCCACCTCGCGCAAGGTCATCGGCGAGTAAGGGTCGAGGCCGAATCGCATCCGGACAACGCTGGCCTCACGCGGCTCGAGGAGGTCGAGGCGGCGGAAGATCCGGTCGAGGTCGTCGTTCTCGATCATCAGGGCGTCGGGCGACTTGCTCCGGTCGTCGGTCAGCACGTCGCCGAGCACCAGGCTGTCTTCCTCGGCGCCGTCGGAGTGGGCCTGGAGGTTGTTGACCTCGATGGCCTTGGCGACGATGCCCACCTTCTTCTTGGAGAGCCGGAGCGCCTTGCCCACCTCTTCGGCGGTGGGGGGCCGACCCAGGCGTTCGGTCAGCACGGTGGACGCCCGCCGCCATTTCGACAGCAGGCTGACCATGTAGGCGGGCAGCCGGATGGGCCGTCCCTGGTTCATCAGGGCCCTGCGGATCGACTGCTTGATCCAGTAGCTCGCGTAGGTGCTGAAGCGAGTCTCCATCGTGGCGTCGAAGCCCTCGACGGCCCGCATCAGGCCGAGATTCCCCTCCTCAATCAGGTCTTCCAGCCCCAGCCCTTTGTTCAGGTAGCCGCGGGCGATGTTGACGACCAGGCGGAGGTTGGCCTTGACCATGTGCTCGCGGGCAAATGGGTCGCCCAGGGCCACCCTGCCGGCAAGCTCGCGCTCCTCGATGGCGTTCAGCAGCGGCGTGCTGTTGATCTCCTGCAAGTAGATCTGGAGCGTGGATGGGGCGTTCTGCTGCGACCGGCGTCCCGCATATGGGGTCATCGCGACGGTTCTCCCTGAGGTGTCCTCATCTCATGCCCGCCCGGTTCCCGCCCCGTCGCGAGTCGTCGCGGATCGGTCGGTCGCTTCCCGCCCGCCGAATCGGTCCTGTAGAGGAAACCTAGGTCGCCGTTTGTGGCCTGTCTCCACGTTTTTAAAGAATCAAGGGACAACGCCGAGGAACGCCGCACGGTCGTAGATGGCCAGCAGCCGGACGCCGTCGACGCGGGCGGGTGCCAGCTCGTAGGTCGCCGGGGCTTCCGCTAGCCTGGCGAAGTAGTTGGGCCTTCCCGGGGGCTGGACGTACAGGCCCTGGCGCATCTGGAAGATCAGGTAGCAGGGGCGGCTCCCGCCCATCCGGGCCAGCCTCGACCCGAAGTCACGGCCGTCGAGGTTCAGGATTTCCAGGTCGCCCCGCAGCCTTCCCCAACGCTGCTCCCAGCCGAAGGTCAGGACGTTCGGCGGCGGGAAGATCAGGACCGTGGCGCCTCGGGGAAGGTTGGCGTTCATCCAACCGAGCACCTCGTCGGTGGCCGAGTCCCAGAAATAGGTCGTCTCCATCCCGGCCGCCTTCGCACCCCTCGGGCCGCCGATCACCGCGTTGTAATACGACATCTCGAAGGGGTGGATGCGCACCGTCTCCCAGCTGGCGCTCAGAACGCAGGCCGCCACCGCACACCGCCCCAGCCAGGCCCGGGCCCGGCCGCCCCGCAGCAGGACGCAGGCGCCCAGGGCCGCCAGCACGGGGAGGAAGTAAAACGCAGGGACCAACTGCCGCAATCCGTCATGCGCGGGCAGGAACGGGAACATCCGCAGGACCAGATACGTCAGAAAATGGACGGCCGCCCACCCGCCGACAACCCCGTCCGGAAGCCGCTCGCCCGCCAGCCGGACGACCCGCGAGCGCCTGTCCCGGATCGACCGCCAGGCCGTCGCCGCCAGGCCCAGCACGCCCAGAATCAGGAGGCCGATGGGCACCATCGTCGAGGTGAGCACCGCCGTGTTGTGCCAGGGGAGGAACGTCCGGACCGAGTCGTACACCGTCCCCAGGTAGTAGACCGGCACCTTCTGAGGATAGGCCAGGAACGCGCGCCCCCAGCGCAGGATTCCGCCGACGGGGTCGGGCCACCAGGCCGGGTTGACCAGCACCATCGTCGGGGGGATCGTCAAGATCGCCCAGAACAGCGGCCGCCAGGCCCCGCGCGGCCGATAGAGGATGGCCCAGGCGAGGGCCGCCAGCAACAACAGAACCCCGGTCGCCTTGCACATCACCGCCAGGGCCGCCCAGACCCCGAACCACCAGGGAGACCGGCCAGTCTCGGTGGCCCGCAGGTGCGCCAGGGCCGCCAGGAACCAGAACGCCCCCAGGTCCGAGTCGGCCGTGATCAATTGCGCATGGATAAACGGCCGTGGATCGGACACCAGAACCCCGAGCGCCACCGCCGCCGGGGCGAGGCCCCACCGCATCCGCACGAACCGGAACATCGCCCCGGCCGCGACGGCGAAGACGCCGACCGTCGCCAGCCTGTATCCGCGCAACGGCCCGAGCCAGCCGCCGAAGGCACGGTCCGACATCAGGCCCAGAAGCGCCGGAACCGGCGGGTGCTGATCGGGCACCTCGCGGCAGAAGGGCCAGCCCTTCTCCAGCTCAGCACGCCGGAAGGCCTGCGCCGGCGATCGGGCGGCAAGCCCCAACCAGCCGCCGATGGACTGCGAACGTTCGAAGAAGTAGGGCTCGTCCCAGGTCATCCCGGGCTCGCCGCGGACGGCCCAGAGCGAGCCGATGAACGCGACGACCAGCAAGGCGATGGCCGGGATCTCGAGCCGGGCGAGCCTCGACGGGCGCGCGGGACGATCCTGGGTCGCGGTCGATTCCATCGGCGTCCCATCCTCTTCAAGCCAATCGATCGGCGTGCAACGAGACGGACGCGGGCCCGCGCCCCCTCGGTTCGGGGAAGCTGCGGGCCCGATCGATCATTCCGCTCAGTCGACCGGCACGAACTTGATGCAGACCGGCTTGGGCACGGCCACCGACTTGCCTGTCGGCTTCAGGGTGCCGTCAGCCTGGTCGACGGCGAAGACCGAGATGGAATCGCCCGCTTGATTGGCCACCAGGACGAACGCGCCGGTGGGGTCGACGCCGAAGTTGCGCGGGGTCTTGATCCCCTCGGCCTGGAACCCGGTGGGGGTCAGCTTGCCGCTGGCCTGGTCGACGGCAAACGACGCGATGCTGTCATGCCCGCGGTTCGACCCGTAGACGAATTTGCCCGAGGGGTGGACCTGCACCTCGGCGGTGTTGCTCGTGCCCTTGAAGTCGGCCGGAAGCGTGGTGACGGTCTGAATTTCCTGGAGCGTCCCCGCCGCGGCGTCGTACTTGAAGGCGGTGACGGTATTGGAAATCTCGTTGATGACATAGGCGTACTCACCGCCCGGGTGGAAGGCGAAATGCCTGGGGCCCGACTTCGGGGCGACCTTCGCGGCCGGCGGGTCGTTGGGCACCAGCGTGGCGGTCTCGTGGTCGAGCTTGTAGACGAAGATCCGGTCGAGCCCCAGGTCGGCGACGAACGCGTACTTGTTCGAAGCGTCGATGTTGGCCGAATGCGCATGCGGGCCCCCCTGGCGGGCGGGGTCGGCCACCTCCCCCTTGTGCTGGATGAACGTCGAGGCCGGGCCCACCTTGCCGTCGGCCCCGATCGGCATCGAGCAGACGCTGCCGCCGCCGTAGTTGGCCGAGATCACCGCCTTGCCAGTCCGGTCGACGACCAGGTGGCACGGGCCGGCCCCCTTCGTCGACTCCTGATTCAGGAGCGTCAGGGCCCCCGTCTTCGGGTCGACGGCGAAGGCGCTGACGGCACCGCCGGTCTTGCCCGCCGTCGAGGCATCCTCATTCACCGAGTAGAGGAACTTCCTGCTCGGGTGGACGGCCAGGAACGACGGGTTGGAGACCTCGCCGACGGCCTTGGGGGTGGTCAGGGTCCCCGTCGACGGGTCGAACTCGGCCAGGTAGATCCCCTTGCTCGGCCCTTCGGTGTATGTGCCGATATAAACGCGCAAGGCGGGCGACTTCGCCCCCTGGGCGTGGGCCTGGCTCATCGCGGACGGGGCCAGCATCGCGGCGGCTAGCCCTGCGGCCAGGCGGAAGTTCCTCTGGGATCGCATTCGGTCGGCTCCTTGGCGGATGGGCCGGGGAGCCCGGCATTGGCCCGGAAACCCCGGCAAGGTTCGATCGGTGCGAGGGCGCGGGGCCGCCCGGGCCCCGCGCCCATCTCGGTGCATTCGGAGCCCATGATCTTGCCGCCGGCCCGCCCCGGCAAGCCCTTGCCCGCCCGTCGGGCCCCGGCGATCAGCGCTTGCGAGACGTCAGGGCGACGGCCACGATCGTCAGGCCGATCAGCATGAACACGAACCAGGGCTCGGTTGCCCAGACCATCGAGGCACCCTCCGCTTCCAGGAAATGGCGGCCGGATCGGGCGAGCCGAAGGGACGAAACGCCCCCGTTTCGGAGGATCGACGCCCGCGATCGCGCGTCGATTCAGGGCGTCGGGCCGCGACCCAGGACGGCATCGGCCCCCTGATCACGCAGCAGCCGGGCGACACGCCGGCCCAACCCCAAGGGATCGGAACGAGGCCCCTCGGCGCGGGCGGACAGGCGGGTCCGCCCGTCGGGGTCAAAAACATAGGCGTCGAGCGCCAGACCATCGCCGGCATCGCGGCCCCAGACCCCCAGGGGGATCATGCAGCCCCCTTCCAGATCGGCCAGCGCCGACCGCTCGGCCAGCACCGAGCGTCGGGTGATGGCGTCGTCCAGCGGAGCCAGCAACACCAGGGTCGCGCGGTCGTCGGCCCGGCACTCAATTCCCAGGGCCCCCTGCCCGGCCGCCGGCAGGAACTCGGGAGGGGCCAACCGCTCGGTGACGTGCCTATCCAGGCCAATCCGCCTGAGACCCGCCTCGGCCAGCACCACCGCGTCGAGCCGCCCGTCCAGCGCATACCCCAGCCTGGTCTCGACGTTGCCCCGGACCCCCTCAATGATCAAGTCGGGCCGGGCGTGCAGCAGCATCGCCCTGCGTCTCAGCGATCCGGTCCCCACCTTCGCACCCGCCGGCAGGTCGCGCAGCGTGCCATATCGGGGCGAGATCAGGGCGTCGGCCAGACCCTCGCGCAGCGGGATCGCCCCCAGGGTCAGCTCCTTCGGGCCCGTCGTCGGCAGATCCTTCAGGCTGTGCACCGCCACCTCGACCTCGCGGTCGACCAGGGCACGCTGGATCTCCTTGGTGAACAGGCCCATGCCGCCGATGGCCGCCAGCGGCGAGTTCCGATCGCGGTCGCCGTGCGTTTTGATCTCGACGAGCTCGACTTCCAGCCCCGGATATAGCTCGCGCAGGCGATCGGCCACCCAGCCCGATTGCCAGCGTGCCAGCGGGCTGCTCCTCGTGCCGATCCGGACCCTGGTCCGCACCTGCGGGTGCGACGCGGTGGAAAGCTCGGCCTGCTGGTACTCGCCGCCCGACGTCGACATCAAAACCATCCCCCGCCCGCATTCGCGCCCGCGCCCGGCG
Source organism: Isosphaeraceae bacterium EP7 (assembly GCA_038400315.1). NCBI lineage: Bacteria > Pseudomonadati > Planctomycetota > Planctomycetia > Isosphaerales > Isosphaeraceae > Kueselia > Kueselia aquadivae. The sequence continues at coordinate 3,324,632 of CP151667.1, read as the reverse complement.
TCCGATTCACGCCGTCGGCTCGGCCGACGACCGCCACGATCACCCTCGACGCGCCCGCCTGCTTCAAGGCGCGGGCCGCCGCGCCGCAGGTGGCGCCCGACGTCAGGATATCATCGACCAGCACCACCGTCTCCCCCCGGAGATCCCACCCCCGCCGCAGCCGGAATGCCCCCTTCATGCGCAAGGCACGCTCCGTCCGGCTCGCACCGGCCAGCGCCTTCGTGTTCGACGCCCGCCAGAGCGGATGCGAGATCGGCCGCCCCAGTCGTCGCGCCAGCGCCTCGGCCGGGCCGGTCGCCTGGTTGTAACCTCGCTTAACCCGCCTGAGCCAGTGCAGAGGAACCGGCACCACCCGGGCCGGCCAGGCCGCCGCCAGCGCGTCGCCGTGAACCTCGGCCAGCAAGTCCCCCAGATGTCGCCCCATCCAGGCGTTCGATTCACGCTTCAAGCCGAGGCAAAGGCTGCGGATCGGCCCCTGATAGGGCCCCAGCGCGAACGCCGCGTCGAACCCGAGCGACTTGCCCCGGCAATCCGAGCAACCCCCGTCCACGTCGACATGAGGACCGACTGGCATGGCGCACCTGCGGCAGCAACGCCCCGCCGCCCCCGCCAGCTCCGCCCGGCATGGCTCGCAGAAGGGCCCGTCGCAGGCCGCCTCGCAGACGGCGCATGACCAGGGGAACACCAGCGCATCGAGCACCCCGGCACAGGCGGCCTTCCACCGCCCCAGCCTCCCGGAGGAGTTGCGCGTCGCCATCCCCGCCCCCATCCCTCAGGTTCCCGCCCTGCGCGAGTCGCCCTTCAAATAAGGCTCGAGTTGCCCGCGTAGCTGCATCCGGGCCCGCGAGAGCAGCGACTTGATCGCCGGCTCGGTCCGCTTCATGATCTCCGCAATCTCTTGATAGCTCATGCCTTCGAACTTGTTCAGTAGCACCGCCATCCGCTGATCTTCGCCCAGGGTCTCCAGCGCCCCGCGGATCACGTCCGACAGCTCCGCCTGCCGCATGGACGACGAGGGAGTTCCCTCTCGCCCTTCAACCCGCTCGACCGCCGGCCGCAACATCGCCGACGTCCCGCCGGTCTCCCCCACGCCCCCGACCGCGTCGCCGGTCCCCCGCCCTTTGCCCCGCAGGTGGTTCAGTGCCAGGTTGTTGGCAATCGTGAACAGCCAGGTCGAGAACTTCGCCTTGGGCGTGTACCCCTTGCGGGCCCGGTAGATGCGCAAGAGCACCTCCTGGGTCAGGTCCTCGGCCTCCTCGACCCGCCCGACCAGATGCGACAAGATCCCGACCAGCCGGTGCTGATAGCGTTCCACCAGCACCTCGAACGCGCCCGGCACGTCGTCGCGCACCTGGAGCATCAGCCGGATGTCGGGGTCGCGTGCTTCCAGGAGTTGAGCCTGCGTCTCGCCGTCGGCCACGAGGTCCATCCCCCTTCAACCACCACGACCGCTTCCCATCGTCGGGCCGTCGAGTGTGCAATAATGCCGCGTCAGTCGGCCACAGCCGTCGCCGCGTCTTCGACCCGCTTGCGCAGTTGCCCACACGCCGCGTCGATCTCCTGCCCCTTCGTCTTCCTCACGCTGACGCTCACCCCGCCCGCCGACACGATCCCCTCAAACCGGCGGACCGACGCAGGCGAAGGCCGCTCGTACGGCAGGCCCGCCACCGGATTGTACGGGATCAGGTTCACGTGCGCCTTGCGAGCCCTCAGCAAACCGACCATCGCTGAGGCATCCTCGGCCCGGTCGTTGATCCCACGCAGCATGACATATTCATAGGTCACCCGCCGTCCCGACGACCGAAAATAGGCATCGGCCGCCTCGACAACGGCCGTCAGCCCGATCTTGTCGTTAATCGGGACCAGCTCATTGCGAAGCTGCTCCGTCGGCGCATGCAGCGACACGGCAAGGTGATACTGCCGATCCAGGGCCGCCAGCGCCCTCATCTTCTCGGGCAATCCGACCGTCGAGATCGTCACCCGACGCTGGGACATCCCCAGACCCTCCGTCGAGCAGATCCGGTCCAGCGCGACGATGAGGTTGTCCAGATTCGCCAGGCTCTCCCCCATCCCCATCACCACAATATTGGACAGCCGTCCATCTTCGGGCAACAGGTTCCGCATCTGGATCACCTGCTCGAGAATCTCCCCCGAGGTCAGGTTGCGCTCGACCCCCTTCAACCCGCTCGCGCAGAAGACGCACCCCATCCCGCAGCCAACCTGGGTGCTGATGCAGACCGTCCGACGATCCCCCTCAGGGATCAAAACACACTCAACCCGCCGCCCATCGGAACAGCTGAGCAGCAGCTTATCGGTCCCGTCCGGGGCAACACTCTGGTGGGCGATCTCCATCTGGAAGACCACCCACTCCGCCTCCAGATCCGCCCGCAATCCCTTGGGCAGATCCGACATCGCGTCAAACTGAGTCCCGCGCCGCTCGAAGACCCAGCGAATCACCTGCTTGGCGCGATACCCAGGATAACCCCGCTCGGCCATCCAGCCGGCAAGCTCCGCCGTCGTCGCCTGCAACAGAGGACGCTTCATGGAAACGAATCTTTCCGGGACGGAGAACACCCAATCTGAAGACAGGTCAACACCCAATTCTAGCCGGAACGTCGCCTCTCAACGAGTCATCAGCCCGAGAATCGAAAGCAACCGACGGAATTCATTCTTCAAGGTTCGCTCCGGACGAGGGCGACCCGGAACCCTAGACCGGAACCTCGAGTGCCGGCCTCGCCCTGGCCACGCGACGTCGAAAGGCAGAGGGAGCCCGGATTATGCCAGCACCCACCCCGATATGGCCGTTGTGAGGACGAGTTCTTTACCGGCGCGCCAGTCGCTCCGCCGGATTCTTCCGCGGAGTCCTCGAGGCACCATTCCCAGACATTGCCATGCATATCATGCAACCCCCACCCATTGGCTGGGAATCGACCAACCTGAGTCGTTTCATGGAGATAGGGGCCGACGGCTGCTCCCTGGAATGGCTGGGTTCCGTCAAAGTTCGCCTGAAGACTGCTGAGTTGATCGCCAAACGCGGTCGCCGTCATCGTCCCTGAGCGGCAAGCAAACTCCCATTGGGCCTCGGTTGGTAATCGATATTCCCAGCCCGGTTCGACACGCCTCGCGGCAAGCTCGGCCTTGGTGAGCCTGCGGCAAAACTCCTCGGCCTCGGAATAGCTTGTGAAGTAAATGGGGTAGTCGGGCCCCAGCCCGACATGATCCCGCATGGACTCATCTCCCAAAGGACGCGGCTGGGACGGATCCATTGCCCTCTGTTCCAACAGAGTCTTCCCCATGACAGATTGCCATTGGGCCTGTGTGACCTCGAATTGCCCCATCCAATATTCGTGGCCCAGAATCACAAGCTCGAAACTGACAGAGCCGGCTTGAGGCTGACGATCTGACGCAACACGCCTCTGATAGGAACCTGGGGGACACCAGCAGAACCTCATGCGCAAACCATTGTCCGACCGCTCGCGACCGACGCGAGCCTGATCCTTGGGATCAATTCGCATCGGAGCCCCTGCAGGAAGCGTGGCTGTGCGATTCAGCGATTTGGTGGGAGTTAGAGCGAGAGGCGGTCGATCGTACCAGGCAAATTTGAGCACGAAAAGAAGCGAACAAACGAAGGCCAAGACAAAGAGAACGCCTCTGGAAAGCCAGGACCAGCCCATGGACGTCCTCAATCTGATCTCTCCGGGAAGGAGGGTAATCGGAGATTGAAAGCCGCGTCATTCGAAACGCCGAATGCCCCGCCGATTCCGTGGGGGGAATCGGCGGGGCGTTGGGCGATTGGGGGATCCCGGCGATGACCGACTTTCGCGCTTGCGCACTATCATGGGCCTGGCGGGCTTAACGGCCGTGTTCGGGATGGGAACGGGTGTGGCCCCGCCAGTATGGTCGCCGGGAAAGCGGACGGCGGGCGGTCAGGCCCGACGTTCGCGGTGGATGCTGCTCTGGCAATCCGGTCAGTCACGCGATCAGAATCTTCGGGCGGGATGCGATCGTCCGCGAGGGGCGTCGTTGGACGCCTCGTCTCGTGGCGAAAGATGGGCCGGAGCGGTGATTCCGCATTTCGACGGAGGTCGAGGGTGCGGGCACTCGCGGCAGGTTGAGGACTCACCCTGTTCGTCTCGGGTGGCCCGCCTTGGTGGGGCGGGGCCGAGTCGGGGTGGTCAAGCGTCTTGGCTGTTAGTACCGGTCGGCTGAGGCGGTCGCCCGCCTTACACTCCCGGCCTATCGACCTGGTCGTCTTCCAGGAGCCTTCGTGACCTGAAGTCACTGGAAACCTCGTCTTGGAGGGGGCTTCGCGCTTAGATGCTTTCAGCGCTTATCCGGTCCCGACCTGGCTACCCGACGATGCCCCGAGCGGGACAGCCGGCACACCAGAGGTCGGTCCTCCCCAATCCTCTCGTACTAGGGGAGACGCTCCGCAAGTTTCCGACGCCCACGGCAGATAGGGACCGACCTGTCTCACGACGGTCTGAACCCAGCTCGCGTACCGCTTTCATTGGCGAACAGCCAAACCCTTGGGACCTTCTCCAGCCCCAGGATGCGATGAGCCGACATCGAGGTGCCAAACCTCCCCGCCGCTATGGACGCTCGGGGGAGATCAGCCTGTTATCCCCGGAGTACCTTTTATCTGTTGAGCGACGGCCTTTCCATCCAGCACCGCCGGATCACTAACGCCGACTTTCGTCCCTGCTCGACTGATGGGTCTCGCAGTGAGGCACCCTTATACGTTTGCGCTCGTGTTGCCCGATTGCCGACCGGGCCGAGGGTACCATTGCACTCCTCCGTTACGCTTTGGGAGGAGACCGCCCCAGTCAAACTGCCCGGAGAACACGGTCCCGGCGCGAGCTCATCGCGCCGGTGAGGGCCAACGTCCAAGCAGGGTGGTATTTCACCGGTGGCTCCCCGCCGGCTGGCGCCGTCGGATCGTAGCCTCCCACCTATGCTACACAGCGTGGACGCAGGACCAATGTCATCTTGCAGTAAAGGTTCACGGGGTCTTTCCGTCTGACCGCGGGTACGTGGCATCTTCACCACGACTACAGTTTCACCGGGTCCCTCGTGGAGACAGCGCTCCAGTCGTTACGCCATTCATGCAGGTCGGAACTTACCCGACAAGGAACTTCGCTACCTTAGGACCGTCATAGTTACGGCCGCCGTTTATCGGGGCTTCGGTCGCCGGCTACGCTTGCGCTCACCGCCTCCCTTAACCTACCGACACCGAGCAGGCGTCAGACTCTATACGTCCTCTTGCGAGTTAGCAGAGTCCTGTGTTTTTGATAAACAGTCGCTAGAGCCGATTCTCTGCGGCTCCCATCTCGCGATGGGAGCTCCCCTTATCCCGAAGTTACGGGGTCATTTTGCCGAGTTCCTTCACGAGGGTTCTCCCGAACGCCTTCGGATGCTCGCCTAGCACACCTGTGTCGGATTGCGGTACGGGCCGACGGATCGTCCTCGCGGGGCTTTTCGTGGCCATGAAGTCATCAGGCTTCCAGATCGAATGCTGTCGGCCTTGCGGCACGGGGCAATCTAACGCCCCGACCTGACTCATCACGGCGTCCTCCGCGATTCAACCTCACCGCCGGGTGGAGGAATATTAACCCCCTGCCCATCGTCTACGCCCTTGGGCCTCGACTTAGGTCCCGACTGACCCTGGGCGGATTGACCTTCCCCAGGAAACCTTGTGCTTTCGGCGGATGGGCTTCCCACCCATCTTATCGTTACTCGTTCCGGCATTCGCACTCGGGGGCGCTCCACCGGTCCTTACGGTCCGGCTTCGATGCGGCCTCCGACGCTCTCCTACCATTCAATTAAGAATCCGCGACTGCGGCGCGACGCTTGAGTCCCCGTCATTTTCGGCGCGGGATGGCTCGACCGGTAAGCTGTTACGCACTTTTGAAATGGTGGCTGCTTCTAAGCCAACATCCCGGCTGTCACCGCGATCCCACTTCCTTTACCACTGAGCGTCGTCTTGGGGGCCTTGGTCGGCGGTCTGGGTTGTTTCCCTCTCGAGCATGGAGCTTATCCCCCACGCTCTGACTCCCGGAGTACATCGTGCGGTATTCGGAGTTGGGTTTCGGTGGGTAGGCGGGAAGCCCCCCATCCGAAGTCCGTCGCTCTACCCCCGCACGACAATGGTCCGAGGCTGGCCCTAAAGCCATTTCGGAGAGAACGAGCTATCTCGAGGTTTGATAAGACTTTGACTCCTCCCCACGGGTCCTCCCCCAGTTTTTCAACACTGGTGGGTTCGGTCCTCCACGGCCGGTTAGGGCCGCTTCAACCTGCCCATGGGTAGATCACCTCGTTTCGCGTCTACTGCGTGCGACTATGTCGCCCTGTTCAGACTCGGTTTCCCTGCGGCTCCCCTCCTGAAGAGGTTAACCTGGGGCCGCACACAGTAACTCGCCGGATCATTATGCAAAAGGCACGCGGTCAGGCTGGCACGAGGCCAAACGCCCTCCCACCGCTCGTAGGCACGGGGTTTCAGGATCAGTGTCCTCCCCTGGTCGGGGTTCTTCCCACCGTTCGGTCGCCCTACTGGGTTCGCTATCGGTCGTCATCGAGTGCTTAGCCTTGCGGGAGGGTCCCCGCCGATTCAGGCCGGGTTTCACGTGCCCGACCCTACTCGGGTACCGGATAGGAGGAGTTCCCATGTCGCCTACGGGACTATCACCCGCTGCGGTGCCGCATTCCAGCGGACTTCGGCTACAGAAACTCGCATTCCATGGCTCCGGCCCCACGACCCCGCCGGGTGTCCCCGACGGTTTAGGCTGGTCCCCGTTCGCTCGCCGCTACTGAGGGAGTCTCGGTTGATTTCTTTTCCTCCGGGTACTGAGATGTTTCAGTTCCCCGGGTCTTCCGCAGGTATTCCGGGATCAATGCTCGTTGGGCAGCTCCCCCGGACATTTCGCAGCCTTCCACGCCTGCATTCCTGATGACGCCTAGGCATCCCCCCCGTGCCCTTAGGAGCTTGACCACGCCGACCCGAACCCGCCCTGTCGGACCCACGACCTTTCGGCCTTGATCCAGCCTGGCTCATCCGGACCGATGCGGTCCTCTCTCTGCTCTGCAAGTCAATCGTCGCCTCACGGCGAGGACTGACTTATCACTATCGCTCCGAAGGTCCACTTTCGTGGAGATGAAACGTGCAAGTCGCCCCTCCGAGGCTCATGGGCCGAAGCCCACGCCCGCCGGAGGCGGAGATGTATCACGTCCTAGAAACTTCTTGCGTGACTGACACCGGATTGTCAAAGAGTGTCCCTCCGACGGCCGAAGCCGCCGAGAGACCCGGCCACCGGCCGGAGGGCGACGTCCGCACAGTCAAGTGCAGGCGACGCCCCCCGCCCGGTGAAGCAGGGGGGGGACCGAATCCCCAAACCATCCGAGTGAACAATCGCCGGACGGGACGAACCCGGCCGGCGACTATCCGCGCGGTGATCGATCGAGCGAGAAGACAGATCCAGCGTGTGAACCTCTGAGGGAAGCCGACGCGTGCCGCCGCGGTTGCGGGCGGTGCCGATAACTTGGAGACATCCTTAGAAAGGAGGTGATCCAACCGCAGGTTCCCCTACGGTTACCTTGTTACGACTTAGTCCCCATCACGGGTTTCATCTTCGGCGCCTGCCTTGCGGCTCCGGCGACTTCGGATGCCCCCCGCTTTGGTGGCTTGACGGGCGGTGTGTACAAGGCTCAGGAACACATTCACCGCGGCATGCTGATCCGCGATTACTAGCGATTCCGGCTTCATGCGGGCGGGTTGCAGCCCGCAATCCGAACTGGGGGGCGGTTTTTGCGATTGGCGCACCGTTGCCGGTTGGCTTCGCTCTGTCCGACCCATTGTAGTACGTGTGCAGCCCCAGGCATAAGGGCCATGAGGACTTGACGTCATCCCCGCCTTCCTCCGGCTTAACGCCGGCGGTCTGTCCAGAGTCCCCGCCATGACGCGTTGGCAACTGGACACAGGGGTTTCGCTCGTTAGGGGACTTAACCCAACACCTCACGGCACGAGCTGACGACAGCCATGCAGCACCTGTGCACGTTGTACCTTGCGGCCTCACCGACGTTTCCGCCGGCTAATCCGTGCATGTCAAGCCTGGGATAAGGTTTTGCGCGTAGCCTCGAATTAAGCCACATACTCCACCGCTTGTGTGAGCCCCCGTCAATTCCTTTGAGTTTCAGCCTTGCGACCATACTCCCCAGGCGGGACACTTCACGGTTTCCCTGCGGCAGGGAGCCCATCGGCGAGCCCCCTACCCAGTGTCCATCGTTTACGGCTAGGACTACCGGGGTATCTAATCCCGTTCGCTCCCCTAGCTTTCGCGCCTCAGCGTCAGTAGACGTCCAGGGGCTCGCTTTCGCCACGGGCGTTCCTTCCGATCTCAACGCATTTCACCGCTCCACCGGAAGTTCCAGCCCCCCCTACGTCCCTCAAGACTGCCCGTTTCGGATCCAGTTCCCCGGTTGAGCCGGGGGATTTCAGACTCCGACGCGGCAATCCGCCTACGCGCTCTTTAAGCCCAGTGATTCCGAATAACGTTCGCACGGTTCGTCTTACCGCGGCTGCTGGCACGAACTTAGCCCGTGCTTCCTCCAGGGATCGGTCAAGGACGGCTCTGCGCCGCCCCTTCCTCCCCCTCGACAGGAGTTTACAACCCGAAGGCCTTCATCCTCCACGCGGCGTCGCTCGGTCAGGCTTGCGCCCATTGCCGAAGATTCTCGACTGCAGCCTCCCGTAGGAGTCTGGGCAGTGTCTCAGTCCCAGTGTGCCGGGCCACGCTCGCACGCCCGGTAGGCATCGAAGGCTTGGTGGGCCGTTACCCCGCCAACTACCTAATACCACGACGGCCCGTCCCACGGCGGAATCGCACCTTTGGTCGCGGGGAAATGCCTCCCCGCGACGTCGCTGGGAATTACCCGGGATTTCTCCCGGCTATGCCCAACCATGGGGTTGGTTACCGTCGCCTTACTCACCCTTGCGCCACTCACCTTGCGGTGCGTACGACTTGCATGCCTAATCCACGCCGCCAACGTTCATTCTGAGCCAGGATCAAACCCTTCGAGATGAGGTCGAGATAAGAGAAGCGTAGTCCGGGAATAAATCCCCGTCCCGCACTCCTCCTCCGAACCATTCCTCTGGGTCGAGGAAAAAAACTTGGTCGCACCAGCCAAGGGCTTTAACCCCCCCGGCCGGAGCTGAGTCCGCCCGCATCATCCGTCCGAGCGACTCCGAAGAGCCCCCCGTCCCGATGAGTGCGACGACTCGCATCGGCTTCCCTCAAGGGTCCACTCATGTGGACTGTCTTCTCGATCGACCGAATTGTCAAAGAACCGACTCGAACCGAACAGTCGATACCGGGGCCGCGATCGCTCGCCGCCCGTCGCGACCGGGTCGTCTCCGGGCGTCTGCACGCCCCTCGAACCCCCCGGCCACCTTCGACACCCGCATCCGCGTCACCGCGTTTCCGCAGCGTTTCGCGTCAGGAGGGGCCACTGTATCGCGTGGCCCCGTCAGGCGTCAACCCCGATTTTTTCGGCCCCGTCGTCTCGACCGGGCCACGTCTTGAATGATCCACCCGTCGGGTCTTGCGATCTTTGCCCCGAGAGGCCTGACCGCGGACTCGAGTGAACCGGACGTTTGAGTCACCCTTCGTGTCGTTTCGCGTCTCCGCGTCTCGTCACTGGCGACAAGGGGATAGTACCAGGGTCTGGCGGAGTGTCAACGATCTGACCCTGGATTCTTCACGCGTTTCCTCCTCTTTTCTTCTCCATAGCCCTCACTTTCCTTATAGACGCGCGCGAAGACTGACTCTATCTGGAACTTCCGAATGGGGGCCCTTTGCTGATGCTCCGGGCCAAGGCCGGCCGATAGGATTCAGCGGGTATTCGCGATTACGCAAGCCTGATCTCGGTCGCCCACTGGCCAGATGTATGAGGCTTGCACGTAGAGGCTCGCCTTGATGTCCGGGGCTTCGATCTGGCCGAATCAGAGGGAGGGGGACCGTCGTGCCCGTTGCCATGCCAATTCAGGCCAGCTGGCTCAAGAGCGTCCTTATTGATCGCGGTTATCTTGCTCGTATCAAAGGAGATGCGATCAAGATCTATCTGGCGATGCTCGAAGCATGTGGTGGCGAACCGGGACAGAATGTCACCTTGAGTCTCAGCCAGCTGATGAAGCGGACGAACCTGACTTGCCCGACGGTCATCGACGGCTTGACGCGTCTCGAGACGCTCGGCCTGGTCGTCGCGACCGCGAACGAGCGGGGGAAGGTGAAGACCTATTTCGTCTCGGACCCGCCCGAACAGATGTCGGCCTGAATCTGCACTGTCCCATTCCGCCGCCCGAGGATCAGACCGTCCGGTCTCAGGCTGTGCCTACGTCGGCCCCAGGGAAGGTAGCCGCCGTCCATGGATTCGTTTTTCTTCCGAGTCGAGCACGAGTTGCTGCGATCCGAGGCGTTCAAGACGCTCGGCGGATCGGCGATCAAGGTCTATCTGGTCATCGGCCTATACGCGGATTTCGGCACCGGCTGGGCGTATCCCAGCATAAGGACCATCGCGCGGCAGGGGGGGCTCAGCCGCCAGACGGTGCTGGCTGCGATCGAAGAATTGACGAGCCGCGGGTTACTGGCGACGAGCAAGTCGAGGGGCAAGTCGACCGCCTACAAGGTGATGAGCCAGGCCCCAGAACGGCCCAAGCCTCGGATCCGAGCGACCGGCGGCGAACCGCCCCAAGGCCCCCACAGCACTGTCCCAAATTCTTTCGCACCCATCCTCGACACTGGCCCAGATTCTTTAGGGGCGACCCCGCCAGGTGTCCCAATCTCCTTAGGGGCGGTGGCCTCATTCCTCGGCCCGGGCGGCCCCGGGATTGGGCCCAAACGAGAACAACGAACGAGAGAAGATACGCACACCATTCCGATTCCGGGAACGCCGTTCCAGCTGACGGTCGAAGGTCGCCTGATTGTTGCTGCGGACTTGCAAGGTTTGTTAACAGATCAAGGGATCCCGCAACGCCTGGCTCAGCGAATTGCGGCGCAAAAAGACCCGAGCGATGTGGCCAAGGTCTTGCTCAATGCGTTCTACCTCCAGAGCCAAGGCAAATTGCAGAACGGGCCCGGATATCTCCGCGCGGGAATCGAGGACGGATACGACCTGCTCCCTCAGGTCGCCGCTCGACTGGAAGTCCGCCGCCGAGAACTCGAGGAATCGTTGCGCAAGGTCTCCACGAAACAGGAACAGATTCGGGTGGAAGTCGAGCGAGAGTCCGAAGATGAGGCGATGGGGCTGGTGCTGGAGCGGCTGAGCCCGGACGAACTCGAACGACTGGTTGAACGTGCCGTCGGTATGCTTCCGGGGCCGATCGTCCGTCGCAACCCGACGTTGAGCAATCCATTCGTCCGCAACATGGTCTACGAGCTGGCCGGCGGCGAGCCGGATGCCACTTAAGAGCTAAGTGGCGGTAAGGCTTGGTTTGGTAAGGGTTTACGCATGACGAGCAGGTCTCTGACTTGCCCGAGCATGCGTCCTTCCACGCGCGCCCTGCGGACGTGTTGGGGCAGGTAAGCCCCGTCCATCGGGCAATGAATCCGCCGTTCGGGCAGGAATCCGGCCTGGGTCAGGGCCTGATAACCCAGGAAAACGTGGTCGAGATAGCCGTGGCCAGCGGGCAGGTCTTTCTCGGTCTGATTGGCCAGCAGGAGGGCAAGGTAGCCACCTGGGCGTAAGGCGGCGTAGGCGCTGCCGGCTAGAAGTTTCAGGAAGCTAGTCCATGCGTCGAGCGGAGAGTTTGAGACGCCCTCTTTCGCGTAGGCTGCGGAAAGCATTGTATGGTAGGGGGGGTCGCAGAAGATCAGGTCGCAGTCGCGTGCCTCTTCCGGGAAGCCGAGGCGGATGTCATGGGCGGCGATGTCTTCGCGGGCGGGATTAAGGTCGTAGGCCAGGCAGCGGCGTCCCATGGCGGCGCAAACGTCGGGGGTGACTCCCCCACCGGCCATCGGGTCGACCACCAGGGCACCGGGGGCGGCGAAGTAATGGACCGCGTGCGCCACGATTCCGGGGGGGATGGAGCCGGGATGGGGGACACCGTAGGCGCGGTCGTGGCGGAATTTCCAGACATCGTAGGGAGTCGGGCGGAAATCCGAGGTGAACCGATCGCGGCGGCGGAGATCCTTGTAGGCGGCGTGGATCGACTTCTCGCCCAGGTCAAGGAGAGCGACGCCGCTTCTGGCGCGTGGGTCCCCCTGCCCGGCCATCTTCCAGACGGCCCGTGCCTGGCGAAAAAGATCCTTGCCTCCGAGCCCGATCAGCTCCGCGACGTGGCTGTCCGTGCGACCGGCTCGACCGTCGGAATTCAGACGATCGGGAGAACCGTTCGGTTCGCTGCCTTTGTTGAGGTTGGAGAGGCGGCGTGCGGTGGCTGCGGTGGCGAGGAGAATCTCGACGGCGTCGGCCTCACGCATTTTCTGAGTGAACGATTTGCGCCGTTGACGGTTGTACTCGATGACTGCCTCGCGACGGGCGGCCTCATCGGGATAGACCCGGATTTCGCACGGAACGGCTGTCAGACCAAGAGTGAGGGCACATGCGAGCCTACGGTGCCCCGAGATGAGTTCGTAGCCCTGTTCGGCGGGGGAAACGACGAGAGGGACGAGGATCCCGTGGTCGCGGACTCCGTCGATGAGCCCCCCGATTTCGGACGCGGGATCACCGTAGACCATGACGCTGAAGGGGTTAGGTCGGAGGATCGCGACAGGAATCGGGCGGGCTTCGGCGAGGATGGTTGCGGGGCTCGGCATGGGGGCTTGGGCCCGTTCAATCGTCAGAGTTGTCAGATTTGTCGGAGGCTAGCAGCGGCGGTCTGTCCTGTCCAGCGTGACCTGGGGCGCAGAATCTGTCTGGTCCGGGTCGGACCGAGGAATTCGGACCAAAGCAATTGGGGTAGGCGCGCCGATGGAATCGAACAGAATGCACGACGGTGGCGCCCGGGGCCAGGGAAGGATCCCGGTGCGTCGCCCGCCCAGGTAGGTTGGCAAGGAGGCCCTCGACATGACCGCGATGCGACACGACCCGTCGCACCGACCAGGCCCGAATGGCCGTGGGCTGCTGACGAACGGCGGCGATTCGACCCCGGGCTTGCCCGATGGTTTCTTGTCCATCGTCGTCCCGGCCAAGAACGAATCGGCCAGCCTACCTCAACTCGTCGAGGAAGTTGCCAAGGCGTTCCGCGCGTTGAGGGCCAGACGCGGCGAAGATCAGGTGCATCGACTGGCCGGATTTGAACTCCTGATTGTCGACGACGGATCGACCGACGACACCCAGGATGTTCTCTGGCGGCTTACGGCCGACTACCCCGAGTTGCGGGGTCTAGTTCTGGCGAACAACGTTGGCCAGTCGGCCGCGACGGCCGCCGGATTCAGGGCGGCTCGCGGGGGCTGGGTTGCGGTGCTGGATGCCGACCTCCAGAACAATCCGGCCGACCTGGCCACGCTCTGGGATGCCCTGCCCGGCCATGATGCGGCGCTGGGGTGGCGGGTCAAGCGAGAGGACATCTGGTCGAAGCGGATCATCAGCAAGATGGCCAACCGAACCCGGAACTGGGTGCTCGGGCAGTCGATCCGCGACACGGGTTGTTCGGTGCGCATCTTCTCACGCGAGATGGCCTTACGCATGCCAATGTTCCGCGGCTCGCACCGGTTCATGGGGCCCCTGCTCCTCCGCGAAGGGTGTCGGATTGCGCAGTTGCCGGTGACTCACAGGCCGCGTCCTCATGGCAACTCGCACTACAACATCTGGAACCGGTCGGTCCAGGTGGTGGTCGACCTGCTAGGAGTGGCCTGGCTGATGCGTCGAGGGGTGGCTTACACGGTCGCGGGCCAGATTGCCGACCAGTCGGCCCTGGCGTCGACCCAGCCGACCCATCTCGGGATCGTGCGGCGGACCGTTGGACAGGAGGCCTGATCCCTTGTCGATCGCGATGACCCCGGAACGCTGGCTGATCGTCGGGTTTTTGGGCCAGACGCTCTTCACGATGCGCTTCATGGTGCAGTGGGCCGCGTCTGAGAAGAAGAAAGACTCGGTCGTCCCGGTCGCCTTCTGGTGGCTCAGCTTGCTGGGCGGCTTCACGCTGCTGACGTACGCGGTCCACCGTCAGGACCCCGTCATCATCGTCGGGCAGGCGATGGGGCTGTTCATCTATGTCCGCAATATCATGCTGATCGAGAAGGCCCGAATGCGGGCCGAGCGTCGGCGCATCCGGGAGATCGAGGCGGGGTCGCCCGTCCAGTCCCAGGCCCCTTCCCTATCCGGTCCCCATCGGCTCAGGAAGTCCAAGGCTCAAGGGTCGGAATCGGCTCGGGGCTGAGCCCGAGGAGGCGCTCGACGGCGAGGCCAACGTTGTCCGCCCGCATCAGCGACTCGCCAACGAGCATTGCGTGGACGCCCGCGGCCTCGAGCCGTTCGGCGTCGGCCCTGGTGTGGATGCCGCTCTCGCCGACCAGGACGACGTCGTCGGGGATCTGGTCGCGCAGGCGGATCGTGAGATCGAGGTCGGTCGTGAAGTGCCGCAGGTCGCGGTTGTTGATCCCCACCAGGTCGGCACCCGCGGCGAGCACCCTGGGCAGGTTGGCCTCGTCGTGGAACTCGACCAGGGCGGCCATCCCCAGGCCCTTGGCCCTGCGGATCATGGCGGCGATCTGGTCGTCGTCGAGGATCTCGGCGATGAGCAGGATGGCGTCGGCGCCGGCCAGGCGAGCCTCCACGACCTGATACTCGTCGATCAGGAAATCTTTGCGCAGCAACGGGATGGCGACCGCGGCCCTGATCCTGGCCAGGTACGAGAGGTGGCCCTGGAAGTAGGTCTCGTCGGTGAGCACGCTCAGGCAGGCCGCGCCGTGGGACTGATAGGTGCGAGCCAGGCTGACCGGCTCGAAATCGGCCCGGATGATGCCGGCCGAGGGGCTCGCCTTCTTGACCTCGGCGATGAGCCGGATCGGCCCGGAGCCGGCCAGTGCGGCCCTGAAGTCGCGGGTCGGCGGGGCTTCCTGGGCCTGGTGTTCCACCTCGTCCAGCGGGAGGCGTCGACGAGCTTCGGCCACCTCTCGACGCTTGGTGGCGACGATCTTGTCGAGGATCGAACCGTCCACGGGCTTCATCCCCTGGGGTGCGGCGGGAATCAATCGGGACCCGGACTTCGTTTGCCTCGGGCGATCGGAGGAATCCAAGATACCGGAGTTAGAAGGCGAAAGTCACGGCGAGAATCGGGCGGCGAATGGCAAGGCTCGCAGAGCGAACGCCGGCGATCTTCGCTCTGAAGGCGCGGCGATACGCTGCCTGGGTCCATCTCTTCGCTTGCTGTTCCTTAATTCACTCGCTGGACGCAATCGCTGCGTGGGGTTGGGCGAGCCCCACGCAGCGATTGTCTGACTTGTGAGCGGACAGGCGGGTTCGCCGATGACTTTGCCGGCTCAGTCTTCCAGCGAGGCGGCGTCGACGTTGCGGGCGGTCTTGCCGTCGTGGACGGCCAGCGAGGTCGGGCCCCTCAGGTTGGCGGCGCTGAACTTGCCGTCCTTCGACAACCCGTAGAAGGTGACGTCGAAGTTGGGCTTGCCGTCGTCGTTGCGGAACCTGGGATCGCGGGTGGCGGTCTCGGCGATGCGCTTCAGGGTGGCGATCATCGCGTCCTTAACGTGCATGCCCCGACGCATATTTTCGATGACCAGGTAGCACGAGCAGTTGATCAGGTTCACCTCGCCCAGGCCGACCGACCCGCACGAGCCGACGGTGTTGTCCAGGTAGAGCCCGGCGCCCAGGATGGGCGAGTCGCCGACGCGGCCGGGGACCTTGTAGCCGAGGCCCGAGGTGGAGGTGGTGCAGCCCAGGTCGCCGTGGGTGTCCATCACCGAGCAGTGGACCGTGCCGTGGATGTAGGTCTGGGCCAGTTCGCGGGCGTCGGGGCTGAGCTGGCTGAGCTTGGTGCCGAGACGGGCCCCACCGCCGCGGAGCAGGTTTTCCTTCCAGTGGATCCAGGCCTCGCGGGTGACCTCGGTCTCCAGCTTGGTCTCGGGGAAGCCGTGCTCGCGGGCGAACTTCAGGGCGTTGTCGCCGACGATCAGGCAATGCTTGGTGCGCTGCATGACCACGCGGGCGACGGCTGCCGGGTGCATGATGTTGCGCAGGGCGGCCACGGCGCCTGCGCCGTGGGTGGGGCCGTGCATCACGGCGGCGTCGAGCTCGACGACCCCTTCTTCGTTGGGGGTCCCGCCGTAGCCGACGGAGTGGTCATTGGGGTCGGCCTCGTGGATGGCCACCCCCTCGATGGCCGCATCAAGCGGGTCGGCGCCTTCCATAACGCGTTTCATGGCCAGTTCAACGACGGCCAGCGAGCCGCTGATCACCAGAGGCCGCTTCTGTCCGAGCGGCTTGGCGGGCGAGGCACCTACGGCGAGGGTTGCCACGCTGGCTGCGCTCGCTGCGAGGAAGTTGCGGCGGTGGAAGCTCGGTTTCATCGAGGGAAGATCCTGCCTGGTTCTCGGAGTTCGGGCCTCGGGCGGGTGGCCCGCGGGATGGGGCGATCAGGCGCGAAGGGCGGAAACGAGCCGAGCGGGCCAGCCACTCCGGGAAGGGGGCTGGCCCGCTCGGCCGATGGTCTAGGTCAGATCGATCCCGGTCCGGAGCGAACCGGCATCGCCTTACAGGGCGTCGGAGCTGACGATTTCGCCGCCGTTGCGGGTCGAGATCGCCTGCCAGATGCCACGCTGGGCGGGCGGCACCACGCGGAGGATGCCGTTGGAGTCGGGGGCCATGCCGATCGGCAGGCCGGTCGTGGCATCATAGGGCATCGTGTTGATCGTGTCCTTGATGAACCGGACCGAGCCGTCGCAGAAGCCGGCGTTGATCCCGCCCGGGTGGAAGCTCGAGGCGCTGTGGTAAGCGATGCTTACGTTGGCGCCGAGCGTGCCCGTGTTGGTGTAGCCCTGGTTGATCTTCCTCTGGGGATTGACCGGGAACAGGGTGTTGAACAGCGTGTCGGCGTTGTTGCCCGAGTTCCACCAGACCCAGTCCCAACGCTCATCGACGGGGAGCTTGCCGTAGGCCAGCTCGCCCAGGATCATCGTGTTGCTGGTGCCGTCGGTGATGCCGGAGATTTTGACGTTGCTGTAGAAGTAGAGCATGCCGTCGGCTGCGGCCGCCTTGGCGCTGTAGGCGGGGTCGCAGTTGGGCTCGGAGTAGCGGCCGACCTGGTACGCCGTGCCGGCGCAGCCGCGGTAATTGGTGTAGTACATGTTGTAGCCCAGCGAGCGCTTGTCGGGCACCGCCGCGGCGCCGTCGCTCGGGCACGACAGGGCGCTGATCTGCGTGCTGGTCACCGTCGAGTTGTCGGCCGAGGTGAAGTGGACGTTGAAGTTCTGGGCGTTGTACAGGGGCGACTGCTCGATGTACGGCAGCAGCGCCAGGATGAAGCTATGCTCGTGCGAGCCGCTGCAGGGCGCACCGCCGGCCGAGGGGGCGCGGAAGCCGCCGAGGGGGAAGCTGCCGGTGGCGCTCTCGTAGTTGGCGAACCCGAGGCTGAGCTGCTTGATGTTGTTGGTGCACTGGATCCGGCGGGCGGCCTCACGGGCGCTCTGCACGGCCGGCAGCAGCAGGGCGATGAGGACGGCGATGATGGAGATGACGACGAGCAGTTCGATGAGGGTGAACGCGCGGTGACGCGACGCAATTCTCTGCATCCGAGGCTCCGTTCGGGAGATGTGAAGGGCGGACTGAAAGCTGGCCGCGCGCGGCGACCTGGTTCGTTGCATCGTGATGCGACCCCGGGAGATCGCCTACGAGGGGGGGATATGGTCGAGATGGAGAGGGGGGCGAGGGGCCCCCGACGTCACTTCTTCTTGGCCTTTGGGGCGACGCCGTAGGGATTCTCGATGTCCTTCTGGAGGGCATCCTTGGACTTGCCAGACGGGGCGTAGACGACTTCCTTCTCGCCGCCGCCGCAGCCGGCGATGGAGAAGGCGAAGATGCCGAAAGCCAGGGTCGAGCACAGGATGACACGGCAACCGGTCAGGGCTCGACTCATCGTGAGGATTCTCCGCTCAGGGGACTCGGGCGTACGAAGCTGAGGATCGTGGCTCGTCCCATTCGGGTCGGGCCGAGGGAAGGGGGCGAAGACGAGGTGGGGGCTGGACGTCTCCCCGGCTCGGTTATTTCTTGCCCTTGGCGGGCGACTTGGACGGTTTGTTGTACGGGTTCTCGAAGTTGAAGGGCGTGTCGCTCTTCGTCACGACCGGCGGGACGGCGACGGGCTCCTTGGGTGCCTCGCCGCAGCCGCCCGCGAGGGCGAACAACGCACACGCGGGCAACGAGACGAGGACGAAGCGGAGGCCGGCCAGGGGGAACGTCATGGAGGGAACTCCTGAGGTCCTCGGTCGGCCGACCTGGGCGAGCCCGGCGGCCGAGGCGAGGATGTCGGTCAAACGCCTCTTCAGATGTTCAGATTCTCACCCTGGTAGGAGACCAGGACGCGGGCTTTTGTGCGCGAGGGGACCAGCACCTTCTGGCGGGACCCGCCGGCCAGCTCGACCTCGGACGGCTCGAGCACCGGCAAAACATAGATCAGGATCAGGAAGTCGCCGACCGGCTTGATGGTGAATTCCTGCGTGTAGGGGTTCCCATCCTCGTCGCGGAACGACAGCGTCGCCTTGCACTCGCCCGGGACGTTCACCGGGGAGCCGACCGACTTGCCGGCGTCGAGCCTGGGGATCGGGAAGTTACCCCCCGGATAAGTCAGGGTCATCTCGAGCATCGGCGCGAGCGTCTCGTTGAGCACGACCAGCGACGCACCGACGCCGGGCATCACGCTGGGCAGCTTCACTCTCCCTGACGTCACCAGCAGCGCCGCCAGCAGCGCCAGATTGATGAGCCCGAGCATGAGGAGAGGCATTCGGCTGGGGGGGGCGACCACGGGCTGAGGCGGGACTTCGGCCATTCCATGCGATCTCGAAGGGGGTTCAATCAAAGCGGACTTTAATAGGAGTTTGGGGGGGCGATTAGGTGGAGTGGCCATTTCTGGCCGATCGCCGCAGTGCCCTGGCACTCAAACCGGTTGGGGCGAACGAAGAGGGGATGTGCGGGATTGAGATGGGCCGAGCGGAGGATGTCTCAGGGCTGTATCATTTAGGATTGATCTCGAAATCGAGATCAATCCCCGGCCCGTCCTGCGAGCATGAGACCCAACGTTCGAACTACAGTGCAAGATCAAGATCCGCAAGTCAACCGGGCTGTCCCAGGCCGGATTTTTTTTCGCGAGATCGGCCGACCGGGACCGCCAAAACGGCGATTATACGTCACCCATCAATCATGTTTTCATCGTGGTTTTCCATTTGTTGATCGGTCCTGTCTGCGCCGGGTCGGGGCCAGCACGCTCGCCCCGCAGGCCTCGGCCCTCGTTGACCTGGCGAAGGCTTGCTTCGGCTCGGGGGCGGCCCCCCTGGCTTCGGCGAGCAAGGCCACCATGCTGAAGAACTCACGGGCGACATCCGGGCGATTATCGCAGGTCACGCGCGGACGCCATCACTCGTAAGCGTCTCCGCATCGAGCGGGCGGCTGCTGCAACGCGGGTCGATGGGCCGCGGCGGCCTCCGGCGGCCGATTTCCCCCGTTCGCGCGGGGAGGGTCCTGGTTGCGGTCGGCAAGGGGGCCGGCAATCGCGTAGACTCGCCGTCCCCCGCGACGACCCCGACGCCCACGGATTCTTCGACGATGCCCGACTCGTCCCTGCCGCTGCTGAACGTCTACGAGATCGACCTGGAGGGCGTGCAGGCGCACGTCGTCTGCTTCGTCGACCCGGTGCTGGCCGGGGCCCGGGGCATCGACACCGCCTCGATCGTCGGCCGGTTCCAGCCCGGCCCCGACGGCGACTTCCAGCTCGAGACCTTCGAGCTCAACCCCGACTTCATCGCCAAGTTCATCGGCTACATGAACGACGTCGCCGCCAAGACCCCCGAGATCAAGGGCGAGGCGGCCAAGCAGCCGGGCGAGTGGCTCTACATCGTCGACCCACGATTCCGCGGCGACGACGCCGACGAGCCCCCGACCGGCGATGTGGTCGGCTGCTTCGCCGTCGACGAGGCGGGCCAGATCGCCCCCGGCTCCTTCCAGTACAACAAGAACCACGACCTGTTCGACGCCGAGCGAGGGGTCTCCGGCCTGTTCTCGGACCGCCCCTTCTACGACTGGCTCCACGGCCACTGAGCCCACACGGACGGAGTTGGGGACCCGGCCCCAACTCCGGGTCATTCAGGCCAGCTCATGCACGAAGACGGTCCCCTTGGGGAGCTTCGCCTGGGCCAGCGGCAGTAGGTGGCCGTGGTGCGTGAACATCAGGACCTGGGTGCGCGTGGCAAGCTCCGCAAGCGCCCGCAGGGCCGCCACGGCGCGAGCGTCGTCGAACTGGATGAGGATGTCGTCGACCAGCAGCGGCAGCGGCTCGCGCGGGTTGAGCTGGCCCTCCAGGCTGGCCAGCCGCAGCGAGAGATAGAGCTGGTCGGCGGTTCCGTCGCTCATGCCGGCGACGTCGACGGTCCTGTCGTCGGGCCGGACTCCCCTGAGCACGGGCCGGTCGTCGCGGTCGTCGTTGTCCACCTTCAGCGCCTTGAATGACCCCAGAGTCAGGGCCGCGAACAGGTCGCTGGCCCGGTTCAGGATCGGGTCCTGGTTCTTCTGCCGGTAGCGGTCGATCGCCGTCCGCAGCACGGCCGAGGCGAGCCGGGCGCGGATGTATCGGTCGGCGTCGGTGTCGATCCCCGCCAGGATGCACTGCACGTCCTGGTTCAGCCGGGCCGCCGTCGGCGCGCCGTCCATCCGGTCCAGCTCCTGCGACATCTGGCCGGTGACCTGCCGTTCCTCGCCGTACGCCTCCTCGAGGACCTTGATGTCATCGTCGAGGCGCTGGATCTCCTCCTCCATCTCCTTCGGCCCCAGCCCGTACGCGTCGATCTGGTCCCGGATGCTGTCGACATCCATGCCGCCTCCCAGGTCGGTCAGCTGGTCGTCGATCTCGCGCCGCCTCTGCTCCAGGTCGCGTCGTTCTCGGCTCGCTTCCTCGGCCAGCGGGAGGTCATCGACGTGATCGACCCCGGCCTCGCGGCAGAGGGCTTCGAGCTGCGCCGTGGCCTCGGCGATCTTCAGCTCGGCGGCCCTGGCCTTCAGCTCTGCGGCGTTTCCCTGCGCAACCAGGCCGTCACGCGTGACCTTGGCCTCGCCGGCCAGCTTGAGTCGGGCGGCGAGGGTCTGCACGGCGAGATGGACGGGCTGGCCGACGAGGTCGGGGGCAAGCTGGGCGATGTGGACCCTGCTCTGGGATTCGAAGCGATCGGCATCACCGTCGATCGTGGCCAGCTCGCGCCGGCACTTGTCGCGGTCCTCGACCTTGCGGAGCAGGTCATCGATGGCGCCGAGCATCGCCGAGGCGTCCTCGGACGTGGCGTCGGCGTCGAGCCCGATCGGCCGGACGAGGGCCTCCCAGTCGAGCTTCCATCGCGCCAGGGAGGCCTCGGCCTCATCGGCTTCGCGCCTCGCGCCGGCCAGCTCGGCGCGGGCCTGATCCGTCTCCCGCAGGTGATTCGCCAGGGCTTGCGCCCGCGTCAGCGGGTCGGCCAGCGTGAAACCATCCGTCGCGCCCGCGGCGTGGCCGAGCCGACCGAGGGCCGCGGCCAGTGCCCCGCGATGGTGGCCGATCTCGCGGTCGAGCTCGGCGAGGGTCGCGCCGCCCGTTCGCACGGCCTCGGCCTGGGTGCAGAGGGATTGATGCGACTGGAGCCAGGCCCGCGTCTCGCGCGGGGGGAGAGGATCCAGCCCCAGTCGGGCCCAGAGCCGCGAGGCCCAATCCGAGCGGGCGGCGTCCAGGTGCCGGCGTGCCCGACGGACCCGGGCCCGCAGCATGCCCACGCGATGCGCGGCCAGTTCGAGCCGACTTCGGGCGTGGGCCAGCTCGGCCGATCGCTGGGCTTCCCGACGCAGGCGATCGGCCACGGTGTCGGCCTCGGCCTGTGCCCCGGCGAAGGCCGACGCGAGGTCGGCGCCCGGGGGGAGATCGGCCAGGAAATCGAACCCAACGCCGACCGCGGCCTGCGTGACGGCGTCGGTTTCCGGGCCTTTCCAGACGTCCAGCACCAGGCGCCAGCCGGCGTCGCGCCTGGCCCTGGCTCGAAGCAGGTCGGCCTCGGTGGGGACGTCCCCCTGCTCGCGGCATCGGTCGAGCTCGACGGTTGCCCGGTTGCGGTCGGCCTCGGCCTCGCCGAGTTCGTCGCCAAGGCGTTTGAGGTCGTCTTCGGCGTCGCGAAGCCTGGTTTCG
The DNA here is from genome assembly GCA_038400315.1 of Isosphaeraceae bacterium EP7. Classification (NCBI taxonomy): domain Bacteria; kingdom Pseudomonadati; phylum Planctomycetota; class Planctomycetia; order Isosphaerales; family Isosphaeraceae; genus Kueselia; species Kueselia aquadivae. The sequence goes on along the minus strand of CP151667.1, from coordinate 3,302,278 downwards.
TGCGAGCCCAGGGTCTCGGAATCGGGCACGCAGAGGGCCTCGAGCTCGTCGAGCGAGCCGTTCCAGCCGGCCAGGCGATCGAGGTCGCGGCGGGCCTTGGCGGAGCTGGCATTCAGGTCGGCCTGCGCCCTGGCGCGGCGGGTATCGAGGTCGCCCGCCTGGCGCGCCGCATCGATGGCTTGCTGGAGCGATTCGAGTTCGACGCGCCCCGGGCCCTCAGCCGATCCGCCGTCACCGGCCAGCCTGGCCTGGGCATCCAGCGCGTGGGCAATCGCCTTGCGGGCCGCGTCCAGGCGGTCGGCAAGGGCCTCGCGACGCTGGCCGAGCGACCTGATGGCCGCGACCTGCGCCTTGGTGGGCCGGAGGCTGCCCACCTCGTCGAGCGCCAGGTCGGGGCGCAGCTCGGCGAGCCTGGCGCGTGCCTCGTCCTCGGCGGCGGCCAGCCGATCGGCGATCTGAGGCCGACGGACCAGGTCCTTGCGATGCGTCCCGAGCTGCTCCCGCAGGTGCTCGATGGCGTCGGAGGCGTCGAGCAGAGGGCCGGGGGGCTCCATCGCGTCGATCTGGCCGGCCAGATCGACCTGGGTCTTCCGGGCGTCTTCATGCCGCGTCAAGGCCGCCGCGCGGTCTCGCTCCGCCTGACTCCGCTCGGCGGCGAATTCGGGTCGCAGCAATCGCGCGTATCTCAGCCGCTCCAGCCCTTCGAGCGCCGCCTGGCGGCGCAAGAGCAGGGGCCTGGCCTGAGTGAGTGCCTCCAGCTTCCCCCGCTCGGCCCGCCGAGCGCGTAGCTGCGCCAGCATCTCACTTCCGCGCTGCCTGGAGTCCTTGACCTGCATCTCCTGGCGGGCCCAGGCCTCGCCGGCAATCTCGGTCCCCTGCAACTCCTTGCGCTTCTCCTTCAGGTCGGCCAGGGCCTTGTTGATCAGCGGCACCGACTTGCCGCGGGGAAGGAACAGGGCCTCGGCCTGTGCCGTCAGCGTCGACATCAGATTCTTCAGCTCGGCCAGGCCGATGCCGGCGGTGAACAGGGCCTCGCCCAGATCCCCCCTGCCCTCGACCAGCGCCCGGCCCCCCTGCGTCAGCTCGTCGTGCCCCAGCCCATACCGCTGGTTGAACTGCGCCTCGTCGACGCCCGAGAAATGGGCCCGCAGCGCGTCATCGTCGGGTACCTGCGTGCCGTCGGGCCCGATGCGCGAGAGCGTGTCCTTCTTCCCTTTGCGGCGGCGGACGGTCAGCGATGTGCCGTCGGCAAGGCGCAAGTCGGCTTCCAGGCTGAGCTTATCGTAGCTGTGCAGGAAGTTGTCGGGCGTCTGCACCGGGATGCCGAAGAAGAGGGCCCGGACGGCACGCATCGCCGACGACTTGCCCGCCTCGTTGGGCCCGTGGATCAGGTGCAGGCCGTGTTGCCCTGCGGAGAGGTCCAGGGTCCGCCCTTGGAACGGCCCGAACGCTTGCAGGTCGAGTCGGTCGATCCTCATTGCCCGGGCCCCCGGCTGCGCTCGCAGAAATCGGCCTCGGCCAGACCCAGTTGGCCCAGCAATCCTGGAACCAGGGCATCGAGCGCGTCTCGCAGCCTGGCCGGGTCATCCACGCTCGTCCCGGTGCGTAGCTCCGCGGGGAGCTTCGCCTTGAGGTCCCCCAGCTCCTTCGCGACGAGCCTGGCCAGGGACTCGGGATCCGAACGAAGCTCACCCAGCAGGCCGACAAGCTCGCTCAGCGGCCCGTCGCCGACGGAAACCGGCACACGACGCCTCGGCGGCGAGGTCAGCACGCGCACCTTCTCCACCCAGGCCCGGTTGGAACTCGCCGTGATCGTTGTCGACCGGACCTGCTGCGCCAGGTCGTGAGGGTCGGCGGTTAGCTCGGCGTGCGCCCGGCAGTTCCCCCTCAGCTCGACCCGTACCGCCAGGGGGCGACCCTCGGAATTCTCCATCGCCAGGGCGACTTCGGTCCCCACCCGGTCGAGTACCGCGTCGCGGTCCTCGGCGTCGGCGGCGTCGACGCTCAGGGTCTCCCAGCGCAGGACGTCCAGGGCGCGGAACTCGACCTCGGCCTGGTTGGAGTCGTTCACCGTCACCAGCAAGCACCCCTTGGGCCCCGGCTCGCGCACGTGCCGGCCCTGGATGTTGCCGGGAAACCAGACCGGCTCGTCGCCCGCCGCGTGCAGGCCTCGTCGTCCGTGGACGTGTCCGAGCGCCCAGTACTGGTAGTGCTTCGACCGCAGCCCGTCCAGCGTGCAAGGGGCGTAGCGGCCGTGCTCGCCGCCGTCGTCTTCGGCGCAAGTATGCAGCAGGCCCAGGTTGAACCAGCCTCGCTCCCCCTGCGGATAGCGGGCGGCCAGGTCGGCCTCCACCGCGCGGGTGGCATAGCCTTGGCCGTGCAGGGCCACCTTCCAGTCGTCCAGGTGCAGCGTGACAGGCGAGTCGGTAGGCAGCACCGTCACGTTGTCAGGGAGACGTAGGTGGCGGGTGTTCACGTTGGCCGCGTCGTGGTTCCCCTGAATGACGTAAACCTTGATCCCCGCGTCTTTCAGGGTCGTCATCTGCTTGACGAAATGCAGCCCCGTGTTGTGGCAGGGCCAGTCGCCGTCATACAGGTCGCCGGCGATGACGACGAAGTCGACCTTCTCGTCTCGGGCCAGCGTGACCAGGTTCCCGAGTGCGCCGCGGGGGGCCTCACGGGCCTGATCCACGGGGGCCCCTTCGTAGCGGTCGAGGCCGCGAAGGGGGCTGTCCAGGTGGATGTCGGCGGCGTGCAAGAACCGGAACATGGGCGTGTATCCGTCCTCGGCCCGGCGCATCGCGGGGGCCGCCCTTCGGGCCGTCATCCGCCTCGATGCTGCCTTACCCGGAGCCTTGCTCTTGACTCGATGGCAGGTACCTGTTCATTGCGACAGGTGGCATTTTAGCCAGATACCCCCCGAGCCACAACGCGGATTGCGCCGGGTGCGTGTTCGACTCGCCGAGCAATCGGGATAATCCCCATGGCCCGGCCAGTTATTCTCCGTTCCGCCCCTTGTCTTGGCGGGCCTCGCGGCTCGTTTTGCCTTCATGCCCGCGTCCAGGAAATTCGCCGTGCTCGTCGCCGACGACGACGAGCGTTCGCTCAAGGGGTTGTCCGGCCAGATCCAGTCATGGGGCTGGAGGTCGACCGCCGCGGCCGACGCACGCCAGCTGCATGCCAGGCTCGCCGAGGAACCCCCCGGCCTCATCCTCCTGAAGACCCGGCTCGGCGAGGCCGACGGCGTCGAGCTGATGCGCGAGATCCTCGGTCGAGACCCCGGCCGCGTCGTCGTGCTGATGACCGACGCGGGGACCATCGAAGGGGCCGTCGCCGCCATCAAGCTCGGCGCCTGCGACTATCTCACCCGGCCCATCGACCCCACGCGGCTTCAGGCCCTCATCAGGCAAAGCTTCGACCACGCCGAGCCCCCGCGCAGGGCGGCCCTCGCCGCCGAACCCGCCCGGCTGCTGGGCGAGAGCCTCGCCATCCGAGGCGTCCGCGACCTGATCCGGGGGGTCGCGCCGACGGACGTGACCGTCCTCATCCTGGGCGAGAGCGGCACCGGCAAGGAGGTCGTCGCCCGCAGCCTGCACGACCTGGGCCCGCGCCGGGACGGCCCGTTCATCGCCCTGAACATGGCCGCGCTTCCCCGCGAGCTCGTCGAGAGCACCCTCTTCGGCCACGAGAAAGGCGCCTTCACCGGCGCCGACCAGGTCCAGATGGGCGCCTGCGAGGCCGCCGACGGCGGGACCCTCTTCCTCGACGAGATCGGCGAGATGGACGTGGCCCTCCAGGCCAAGCTCCTCCGGTTCATTCAGGACCGGGCCTTCCACCGGGTCGGCTCCAGCAAGATGCGCCCCGTCGACATCAGGATCCTCGCCGCCACCAACCGAGATCCCCTCGAACAGGTCCGCCGGGGCTCACTGCGCGAAGACCTCTACTACCGCCTCAACGTCGTCCCCATCGCCGTCCCCCCGCTGCGAGACCGGGTCGAGGACATCCCCGCGCTCTCACGTCACTTCCTGTCCCTCGCCGCCGCCCGCCACGGCCTGCCCGCCGAATCCATCTCCCCCGGGGCCCTCAACCTCCTGTCTCGCCACGACTGGCCGGGCAATGTCCGCCAGCTCGAAAACCTCATCGAGCGGATGGTCATCTTCTGCCGCGAGCCCGAAATCGGCGTCGCCATGCTCCCGCCCGAGATCCAGGCCGCCCCCCCCGCCCCGGCCCTCCTCTCCATGGGAATTCCCGACCTCCGGGTCTTCGACCGGATCGAGAAACAGGCCATCCTCGACGCCCTCCACCAGGGCAACGGCAACGTCCGAGAGGCCGCCCGCATCCTCGGTCTAGGCCAGGCCACCGTTTATCGCAAGGTCAAGCGCTACAACATCCAGCTCGGTTGAGCCGCGGGACGATCCCGGCGCGACGAAGGCTGCGCCGGCTCACTCGTGAGGTTGGCGTTCGGGGTCAATCGCTTCGAACTGGCTGATCCGCACGGCCTGATCGGGGAAGCGGGCGATGATCTCGAGCTTGCCGCCCATGGCCTCGATGTACCGGCGCAACGTATTGAGATACATGTCGGTGCGGCGTTCGAGTTTGGAGACCGAGGCCTGATTGATGTGCAGCTCCTGGGCAACCGCTTCTTGCGAATGCTCGCGGACCTCGCGCAATTGCCTCAGCGTCAATTCCTCGGCAATCAATTCCGCGGTCCGCACCTTGATGGCGTCCTGCCTCTCCTTGGGGAGCTTGGCGATGTAATCGTCTAAACGAATGGGCATGTTCGTCTCACCGTTCCAGGCGTTTCAGGTGCCGACGGAAGCGTTCGTCGGCGATCGGGATCTGCGTCTTGTACCACCGCGTATCGCCCCGCTTGCAGCCGCCGACCAGCAGAATGGCGGCCCGAGCGGCATCGAACGCGAAGAGAATCCGCCAGGGAGAACCCCGGTGCTGCACCCGCAATTCCTTCATGTTGGCGAAAACGGAGCCCTCGACCGTATCGACATAGGGCCTTCCGAGCCGTGGCCCGCATTGTTTGACCAAGTTGGTACGGGCGATGATCTCGTCTTGAAGATCTTCATCCAGCGTCTCGAACCATTCCGCGAATTCGTCATCGAACAGAACATCCCAGTCCATCGGGCACCCTCATTCCTTTCAGGGAATATATTCCATCGGGGGAATGTTGTCAATGGCAATCTGCACCCACGATTGCGTCGAATCAATGTCCCAGGATCCCATTCAGTTCACTGATTGATTGAGCATTCTCCCGAACACTTCGTGTGCCTGCTCCGGAAACGATTCCAGACCCATTGGCGAGTTGCGCGAACCACTGGAAGGTGACGGCGAGCTGTTGCGAGGGTGTCATCGTCGGCCGCCGCGATCAGGGTGGCTAGCCGTCCACGCGCATCCCATCGGATTGTATCAAAGAAGTTATGAGCTTTGAATTGAGCGTCCCGAAACTGGCCTGTCCCTGAAGGCCGATCGGCAGTAATAGGGGGCCCTCGGCGCGAGATCAGGGAACGGATTTCGAGGCCCGATTATCTCCCGAATTCGTAGGCCGGCCCGAGAGAGCTGCCGGATCTCGAATCTTGCCTGGCTGCAATCTCGCGGATTCCAGGCAGTTATGTCATTCGGAGAGCTTCGATGAAGAGGCCGGAACGTCTGCGTCGGTCGGGCCGTCTGGGCCCGGTCGAGCATCTCGAGACGCGTGCCCTGCTGACGATGGCCGTGACGGCCCCTTTGCCCGATCTGAGCATCGCGGCGGGCGTCGCCTCGGCGCCGGTGGCGCTCGATTCCTATTTCAAGGATCCCGATGCGACGACCCCCAGTTATGCGGTCGTCGACACGACGCTCGGCACGATCCCGGTGCTGCTGACGCCCAAGACCACGCCCGCAACCGTGGCGAATTTCCTGAATTACGCCGGCAAGGGCGCCTACACCGACACCGTCGTGCATCGCTCGGTCCCCGGCTTCATCTGGCAAGCGGGCGGCTTCCAGCTCACGTCGACGCCGAAGATCGTGCCCATCACGGCGGACCCCGCGGTCAAGAATGAGTACGGGGCGTCGAACGTGCGCGGCACGATCGCGATGGCCAAGCTCGGCAACGACCCCAACAGCGCGACCAGCCAGTTCTTCTTCAACGAATCCAACGCCAACGCCTCCAACCTCGACAACCAGAATGGCGGCTTCACCGTCTTCGGCAGCGTGGTGGGCGCCGCGGGCCTGGCCGTGATGGACGCGGTCGCGGCGGTCCCTTCTCCCTCGCCATCGCCGCTGAGCTCGCCCCTGGACCAGATCCCCCTGCAAAATTACACCACCGGGACGAGCGTCCAGCCCTCCAACCTGATCCTGATCAAGAGCGTGACCGCGGCGAACGAACTGTTCCTGACCTCCAGCAACGCGCCCGCCGTGGCCACCGCGTCGGTCCAGGGGAAGAGCCTGGTCGTCACACCGCTCGCGGCCGGGACCGCGAACATCACGGTCGTGGGGTATGGCGCCGACGGGAGTCAAGCGACGGAGACGTTCGTCGTGAATGTCTCCGCGGCGCCGCCGGGGACGGCTCCCCCCGTGGTTCAGCCCCCGTCCGTGTCGACTAAGCCCCAGCCCGCCTCGGTGCTGACCCCCGTGACCAGGGGCGCCTTGCCCGCCTCGGTCGTCGCGGGCCAGCGGGTCAGGATCCAGCAGTCGGTCTCGCTGGTCGCTTCCTCGGATGCCGTCTCGCAGAAGGCACAGGTGACGCTGAGCCTCTCGACGACCACCACGGGCTCGTCGTCGGACATCACCATCGCGAGCGTCGCGGCGAAGGTCAGGCTGAAGGCGGGCAGGCAGGCCAAGCTCAACATTTCGTCGCGGAAACTGGACGCGAGCGTCCAGGCCGGCACGTACCACGTCCTCGTCTCCGTGACCGACCCCGACGGGTCGAAGACGACCGTCGACACGGGCAAGACGCTGGTCGTGCGGGCCTCCGTCCCGAAGCTCTAGCCACGGTCAACACCCGCCAGGGTCCGATTCCCGAAGGCCGCCCCGGCGAGATTTCGCGTCTCGCCGGGGTCCGTGGCGGTGTCTCGTCTCAACCCCCGAGTCGTCTCCAGACCAGGTCGACGACTTCCGGCAGGCTCAGCAGCACGACGGCCGCGGCAAGCCTGGCGATCCGCCGGCCCGTCGAATCGACCTGAATCGCATCGTCGAGTCGCCCCGGGTTGCCTCCCCGGGCCAGGCCCGCGAAGGTCAGCGCGAGGCCCGTAAACCAGATGGCCCAGTAGATCGAATAATGCATGTCGATCTGGTGCAGCGAGATCGTCTCGATCACAATGCCCGCCCAGCCGACGAGCGCACCGATCAGGGCCAGCTTGCACCCGGGCGACACTCGCCTCGCGATCGACCAGGCCCAGGCCGCCAGGCCGGCGGCGACCACCAGGCCGCCGACGATCAGGGCCCCCTGCACCGGCCGCCGGCCCAGATAGTAGTCTCGCCCCGCCGTCTTCAGGGCCGAGCGCAGCAGGACGATCAGTTGGTAGCGCGTCCCCAGCGCCATCTCCAGCGACATCGCCGCGGACAGGGCGGCGAGCAGCAGCCACCATCGCCTCGCCCGCGAATCATGGATCCCCCGCGCGACGGCCGCGACCGCGGCCAGGCCCCAGCAGGCGACAGCCGACCACATCAAGGCGATCGCCCAGCGTCCCACGAATGAATCGGCCAATTGAAGCGACATCGCCGAAGGTCCCCTCATCATCGTCGGGAGTAAACCGCCGGTCTCCCGTGTCGCCGGTGCCCTGAGCTTCATAGGATACTCGGGATGGCCTGCTCGATGCTCCCCGTCGGCATCCGAAGCTGGCCCCACGCCAGGCCCCGAGACTCGACCGATGCTCGCACCGCCCGCCCTGTTCCTTGGGCTCTGGATCGTCGTCACGGTTGTGCTCTTCTGGCGGCTCGACGTCCGCACCGCGTCGCTCATCGCCGTGATCGGCGGCTGGGCGATCCTGCCCAACTCCGAGTATCCGCAGTCGGCCCTCGAAAACGGCCGTGAACTCTTCGGCCCCGTGCATGGGATGGCCATTCCCGCCCCGCCGCCTCTGAACAAGGCCACGGCCATCGGCCTGGGGTGCCTTGCCGGGATCCTCCTGTTCCACTGCCCGACGCGCCGGCCTGGTTCTCCATCCGGCCTCCGCCCGCGGTGGTTCGACCTGCCAATGATCGCCTGGTGCGCGATCCCGCTCGCCTCGAGCCTGGCCAATGGCCGGCCTCCCGCCGAGGGGCTTTCCCAGGTGCGGCACCTGATCCTGGCCTGGGGGGTTCCTTACGCCGTCGGCCGGCTTGCGTTTGCTGGTGCGCCCGCGATGCTCCAGTTCTGCCGGGCCTGGGTCGTGGCCGGGCTGGCCTATCTGCCGTTTTGCGCCGTCGAGTTCGTCACCGGGCCGGTCTGGTATCACCTGGCCTATGGCGGGCATGTCTATCGCTATGATGGGGCCCCGCGCCGGGTCGGCCACCGGCCTCTGGTGCTGCTGGAGCACGGCAACCAGCTCGGCATCTGGATGGCCACCGCGGCGGTCGCATCCTGCTGGCTCTGGGCCACGGGCCACCGCAAGCCGTTGCGCATCGGCCGGCTGACGATCCCCGCCCTGACCGTGCCGGTTGCGCTGGCGGCGGCCTGCCTTGCCTGCCAGTCGCACGCCAGCATCGCCTTGATGCTGCTGGCGCTACTCCCCCTGGCGGTCCGGGGCCGGCTCGGGCACGCCGGCAAGGGCCTGGTGCTGGGGGGCGTCGGCTTGGTCGGCCTGGCGGTGCTCGGCGCCCTGGCCTGGGTCGCCATCAACGCCGGCGGAGACCCGCGTCAGGCGGCCCGCTCGTTGTTCCACGGCCTGGGCAAGTCGTCATTCACCTGGCGCCTGGCCCGGATCCAGGAGCAGTTCCCCACCCTGGCCGCCCACCCGCTGCTGGGCAGGGGCGTGGCCGACTGGTCGGGCCTGACCCCCGACGGCACCTTCCTCGACCCCATCGCCGTGAGCCTCTGGGTCCTGGCCGCCGGCATGTACGGGGCCCTCGGTCTGGCCACCGTCGCGGTCGCCCTCCACCTTCCCCTGGCCGGGGCCGCGGCCCGCCTGCGTCGCCTCGCCTGGGACGGTCCCCAGTGGGGGGGCGTCTCGGCCGCCGTCGCCGTGCTGGCCGTCAGCGTCGCCGACCTCGCCATGAACAGCGGCCTGCTCCTGCCCGTGCTCATCGCCGCGGGCGGCCTGACCTCCTGGGCATTCGGCCCGGCGCATGTCCAGGCCGAGCCCAGATCGACACTCAATGACAACCAAGCCCGACTTGCCCGCACCCTCAGCTGGCTCTCGCCCGAATCCCTCGCCCAGGGGGGCCGACCTCCCGGAAATTAACTCTCGGACAGTGGGTGCTCGACCCCCCGTTGCGTCCTGTGCGGGCCATGATCCGAGCGGGACCCTCTCAGGTGGCGGGGTGAGGCTCGGGCCTGCGACGGCCCAGCAGATCGTTCAAGGCATCGCCGAGATCCGGGAACTGAAACTCGAACCGCTCCTCCTGCAACCGCTTCGAGACGACATACCGTCCATACAGAACCAGATCTGGGTCGGTACGCAGGAACCAGTGCGCCCCGATCCGGACCATCCAGGACGAGGCCGGCAGGCCGATGGGCATGCCGACGGCGCGGCGCAGATCACGCATGAAGTCCCGCAGCGAGACGGGATTGGGCGAGGAGGCGATGTACGGGCCCTGCATGGCCGGGTCGATCAGGGCACGCTCGAAGAGGCCGTTCATATCGGCCTCATGGATCCAACTCATCCCTTGATGGCCCGATCCGATGGTCCCGGCCAGTCCCAGCCTTGCCAGCCTCGCCAGCGGCTTCAAGGCTCCGCCCCCGGCGCCCCGGTCGCGGCCGAGGACGATGCTCGTCCGCAGGATGACCGAACGCTGCGAGGGCAGGACGCTCGCCCGGAATTCCTCTTCCCAGGCACGCCCGACGAACGGTGCAAGGCCGTAGCCGAAGGGCGAGTCCTCGGTGCAGATCACTTCCGGAGGGTCGCCATAGATGTGGGCCGTGCTCATCTGCACCCAGATCGGCGGCGGGGAATCGACGGCCCGCACGGCCCTCCCCAGCACCCGCGTCGCTTCCACCCGCGAACGGAGGATCTCATCCTGATGGTCGGGTGTCTTGATGCAATCGACCGTGCGACCCGTCAGGTTGACCAGCCCGATCGCACCGTCCAGCTCTCGACACCACTCGCCCGGGGTGCGGCCATCCCAAGTGACATGCCTCCACGGCCCGACAGGTTTCGGCGGGCGTCGAGAGAGCAAAACAACCGACGCACCCAGGGCCGCCAGATGGGTGGCGAGCGAGACGCCCAGGAACCCGCTGCCACCGGCGATCACAATCCGGCCGGTTCGCGAAAGTCCGGTCATCGAATTGGCCTCACCCGACGGGATTCAAGGCGATGCCTTCGCGGAAGACGGGCATCCCGGCCTCGATCGACCTCGAATCACGCTTGACCCGAGGACAAAGATGAGGCCGGGCGGCTTGCGTGCCCGACGGGCGGGGGAAACCCTCAGCCCTGCTCGATGATCGCGTCGGCCTCGACCTCGACCAGCATGTCCGGGTCGATCAGGCGGCTGACCTCGACCATGGTCGTCGCCGGGCGGATGGTCCCGAACAGCTCGCCGTGCGCCTTGGCGACCTTCTCCCACTCGACGATGTTGGTCACGAACAGGCGGGTCCGCACCACGTCGGCCAGCGAGGCGCCGGCCTGCACCAGGGCCGTCTCGATGTTCTTCAGGGCCTGGAGCGTCTGCGCATAAGGGTCGTTGACGCCGACGATCTTGCCGTCGGCTCCGGTCCCGGTCGTGCCCGAGACGCTGACGTGGTTGCCCACGCGCACGGCCCTCGAATAGCCGACGATGGGTTCCCACTTGCTTCCGGTCGAGATGTTCTGACGTGCCATCGCTCGGACGCTCGCTGCTAGAGGAAGGGGACTCGGTCAAAGTCGCAACGGAACGGAACGCGCCGCGGGGGCTCAGTTGCTGAAGAGGAAGTGGCAGATGTCGCCGTCCTGCATCACGTAGCTCTTGCCCTCGACCCGCAGCTTGCCGGCCGCGCGGATCTCTTTCTCGCCCTTGTACGCCTCGAGGTCGGCCAGGGTGTAGACCTCGGCGCGGATGAAGCCCTTTTCGAAGTCGGTGTGGATCACGCCGGCCCCCTGGGGCGCGGTGGCGCCGATGGGGATGGTCCAGGCCCTCACTTCCATCTCGCCGGCGGTGAAGTAGCTCTGAAGGCCGAGCACGCGGTAGGCCTCGCGGGCCAGCACGGGGAGTGCGGCCTCGGGCAGGCCCGACGACTCCAGCATCTCGGCGCGGTCGGCCTCATCCAACTCGGCGATCTCCGATTCCAGCTTGGCGCAGACCGGGACGACCGAGGCGCCCACCTTGGCGGCGAAGTCGCGGACCTGCTGCACAAGCGGGCCTTCGCCGGCCAGGTCGTTCTCGTCGACATTGGCCACATAAAGGATGGGCTTGGCCGTCAGCAGGCCGAAGCTGGAGATGGCGTTGGTCTCGATCTCGTCGAGGGTCAGCTTGCGCAGGGGCTCGTCGGTCTTGAGGTGATCCAGGCACTTGCGGATCACGTCGTACCGCAGCTTGGCCTCCTTATCGCTCCCCTTGGCGGCGCGCTCGGCCCGGCCGAGCGCCCCTTCCAGGGTCTGCATGTCGGCCAGCATCAGCTCGATCTCGATCGTCTCGATGTCCGAGAGCGGGTTGACCGCGCCGGCGACGTGCACCACGTCGGGGTCATCGAAGCAGCGGACCACCTGCAAGATGGCGTCCACCTCGCGGATGTGGCTGAGGAACTTGTTCCCGAGCCCTTCGCCGATGCTGGCCCCCTTGACGATCCCGGCGATGTCCACCAGCCGCAAGGCCGCCGGCACCAGCTTCTTGGGGACGATGTACTTGCTGATTCGCCCCAGCCGCTCGTCGGGGACGCTGACGACCCCCTCGTTCGGCTCGATCGTGCAGAACGGGTAATTGGCGCTCTGGGCCTGCTTCGAGCTAGTCAGGGCGTTGAACAGGGTGCTCTTGCCCACGTTGGGCAGTCCGACGATACCGGCTCTCATAGTGCCCCGACGACCTCACGAAATTGGACGGAACTGGACAGATAGAGGCGGCAAGACCCGGCCCATCGGCGGCCCGCCCGGCTCCGCGTTGGGCCAGCCATCCTACACTTGCAAGGCTCCGCCTGTCTCTCCTGAACTTCCCCCCGCCGTTGCCCCGAAGTTCGCCCGGTGTTAAACTTTGGTTGACGTGACGTCATCCCGGCCTCGAAATGGCCGGTTCCCGACGGCGCGACGGAGGGGGCCGACGCGATGCTCGACATGCTGGGACGGGGCGAAGGGCGATACTGCGACGGGCTCAGCCGACGCTCGTTCCTCAAGGCCGGCACGCTCGGCCTGGGCGGCATGGCCCTGCCGCAGCTCTTGCGCGCCGAGGAGAAGGCCGGCCTCGGTTCCTCCAACAAGTCGGTCATCCTCGTCTACCTCGCCGGCGGCATCGCCCACCAGGACACGTTCGACCTCAAGCCCAACGCGCCCGCCGAGATCCGCGGCGAGTTCAAGCCCATCGCCTCCAAGGTCCCCGGCTTCGACGTCTGCGAGCACCTGCCGCGCCTGGCGAGCATCGCCGACAAGTACGCCGTCATCCGCTCGATCGTCGGCATGCGCGACGAGCACAGCAGCTTCCACACCGCTACCGGCTACCCGATGGACGTAGCCCAGCGCGAGCACCGGCCCCACTTCGGCTCGGTCATCTCCCGCCTGCAAGGCCCCCGCGACCCGGTCGTCCCCCCGTTCATCGACCTCTTCCCGGTCATGCAGCACAAGCCCTACAACAGCCCGGGGCCCGGCTACCTCGGCGTCTCGCACTCCCCCTCGCGCATGAGCGGTGACGACCTCGCCCTGCTCCAGCAGACCTCCATCGCCCCCGCCCGCTTCGGCGACCGCAAGGGCCTGCTCTCCAACCTCGACGCCTTCCGCCGCTCCGTCGACACCTCCGCCACCCAGGGCATGGACCGGTTCTACGAGCGTGCCTTCAGCGTGCTCGCCTCCGACAAGGTCGCGCGTGCCCTGGACGTCGAGCGCGAAGACCCGCGCCTCCGCGACCGCTACGGCAAAGGGGTTTCCACCCCCCTGGGCGACGCCGCCCCCATGTGGAACGATCAGCTCCTGATCGCCCGACGCCTGGTCGAGGCCGGCGCCCGCTGCGTCACCGTCGCCTACGGCTTCTGGGACACGCACGGCGACAACTTCAACCTCATGAAGAAGCACCTCCCCCTCTTCGACCAGGGCATCTCGGCCCTCATCGAGGACATCCACGCCCGGGGCCTGCAAGACGACGTGACCGTCCTGGTCATGGGCGAGTTCGGCCGGACTCCCAAGATCAACAAGGACGCCGGCCGAGACCACTGGGCCCCGGTTAACAGTGTCCTCCTTGCCGGTGGAGGCATGAAGACCGGCCAGGTCATCGGCGCCACCGACGCCATGGGCGCCTACGCCGCCGCCCAGCCCATTCACTACCAGGACATCCTCGCCACCGTCTACCACAACCTCGGCATCGACCCCAACGGCTTCGTCAACGACAAGTCCGACCGCCCCATCTCCATCCTCCCCAGCACCGCCCAGCCCATCGCAAAACTCGTCTGAGCCCCGGATCGCGCGTGCCTTGATCGAGCCGTCTCGAAGCCGTTCTGGCTTGGGAGATGCCGGGATACGGGCCCTTATTCCCGGGGCGAACGTGGCGCCGGATGCGAACCGGGCGTCGACATCGCGGCTCTGGATGCAGTCGGTGCCGGCCTTCCCCCTCGTCGTCACCGCCTCGGCGATCGTTGCCGAACAGACGGGTGGAGAAGGGGCGATCCGAGCCTGGGCGGGGGCCGTTCCGATGGAAATCAGTCGCTCGATCTTCGATCAGCAGCGATGTCCTCGCATGGGCACCGCCAATCCCGAGCGGATGCGGGTCGAATTCTGGGAATGGATGATCCGCGGCGACGGCAAGGCCGAGCCCGAGGAGGACGACGTCGTCACCGACTCCGGCATGATCATCCGCGACGGGATCGTCAAGTCGGGATACGGGCCATACGACGCCCGCCAACGCTTCGGATTGTCGATTTGCGATGACGGAGGCCCGATCTGGACGTTCGACCGGATGGGCGCGACCCACACGCGGTTGCCCGACGGCCGATACGTCAGCGTCGCCGGCGAGCATGAGGATTATTACGACCCCGACTTCTACATCTACAACGACGTCGTCGTGACCGGGCCGGGCGGTGAGATCGAGATCTACGGATATCCGAAGGAGATCTTCCCGCCGACGGACTTCCACACGGCGACGCTGGTCGACCATCGAATCATCCTCATCGGCAGCGTCGGCTATCCCGACGACCGCCGCCTCGGCGACACGCCCGTCTTCGCCCTCGACCTGGCGGACTACGCGATCAAGGAGATTCAGACCACGGGCGAGATGCCGGGTTGGATCCACAAGCACAAGGCCGAGTGCGATTCGGAAGGGGTCATCACCGTCCGAAGGGGGGAAGTTCTCGGACTGCGTGACGGAAAGCAGGACTTTCGACGGAATTTTGAAGAGTACGCCCTGGATACCCGGACCGGAGTCTGGCGTCGGCTGACCGACCGGAACTGGGCGGAGTTTTCAGTCCAGGAGGAGGAAAAGGAGATCGGATCCATCGATTTCTATATGAATACGAAGGCGCTCTTTCCCGAGAACGTCGAATATACGATGGGCCCCCCTGAGGAAGCGGAGTGGGATGAAACACGCTTCCTCGTCGAAGGAGTGACGGTCTCGGTCACCGGTGGCCTGGGCAACATCAGGATCGTGATCGAAGGCCAGCTACCCGATGACCTCGTCGGACGCATCACCGAGGGGATGAGGGCGAATATGGAAGCCTTGAATCAGCGGAAATGCACCATCACCCGGTTGTAACCCGGACTTCGCCCAGGATTCGGCCCCAATTGAGAGATTCATGGGTTGATGCCCTCGCCTGTGGCGTCGCGCCGCCGGCGAGGGCATCAACTGGACGCTATCCCGCTGCATCCGGCTACGGCTTCGCGGGAGTTGCCGTGGAGATCGCATCAAGCCGCTTGAGGATGAGGTCGAGCTTCTCCTCCACAGCCCTGAGACGCGCTTCCGTGGGATCGATCCGGTCGGGATTCTCCCCCTGTTCTTCGGCGGGGGCCTGCTCGATGACCGGCACCATCACGATCTGGGGGCGTTGTTTCGTAATCGGAGTGTCCGAATGCATGACGATCACCTCGCCGCCGTTGCGGGTGATGAGGGCCCGCAGGAAGGCGTCGTCCCCCTTCCGAACGAGTTGCACGGAACCGTCGACGAGGCCGATGCGATAGCCCTTCGGGTTGCTGGAATCGAGCGGCGGGAACGGCTGTCCCTCGGCGGCGACGAGTTCGCCGGGCTTGGTCCAGGGGACGGCCTCACTCGCCAGGGCGATGGCAAGAGTATTCGACGTGCCGTCGATCATCTCGCTGATCCGGGTCCCCTGACTCCCCTCGAAGAAGGCCCCCTTCCCGGCGAAGCCCCGGATCCGCGTCTCCCCACGCTTCGTCGGGGCGTTTGGCGTCTCGAAGACGGCGGGCATCCTGGCGAGAAGCGCCTTGTTCGTCGGGCTGTCCCACGGCTCGTCCCGCTTGAACGACTCGTACAGTGCCGCCTCGCCGAGGTAGGGGAGCAGCGCGACGCGCCAGCTCAGCCCGGGCTGGCCATCCGGCCCATAAGTCGCCGCGGGCGGGAAATGGTCATAGCTCGTGTAGTAGTTATGCAACGCCAGCAGAACGGACTTCAGATTGGCGATCGTCTTCTTCTCTTCCACCCCGGCCGGGCGCTCTCGCCCGGGAGCCTGCGCCATCGCGGCCCCCTTCCACCAGGTCGTCCCCAGGCCGGTGGCGACAAGCCCTCCCAGGATCAGCGAGGCCGCCAGCGTCGTTTTCGTGAGCATCGCGGGTGCAACTCCTCTCGTCAGGGAGATCACGCCCGGGGCGATCGTCGCCGGACTGGCGGCGACCAGGCCCAGGGTCGTCCTCAACAGGGCGGCCGAGGCATGGGAGCTGAAGACGTGCGACGTCGCGGCCACCGCGACCGCCGGGGCAACCCCCCGGCCCGTCAGGCGGACCCGCAAGGCGTCCCGACCCCGCGCCAGGCGGCTCTTCACCGTCCCCAGCGGGCAGGCCAGCCTGCGGGCCGCTTCCTCGGCGGTGGCCCCCTCCAGCAGGCAGAGCACCAGCACGTCGCGCATCTTGGCGGGGATCCGGCCCAGCTCGGCGTCGAGGATCGGCCTCACGTCGAGCCAGTCCGACGACCGATCCTCGGCCCCCGGCAGGTCCTCCACGAAGCCCTCGTGGCGCCCCTTGCTGCGGGCAGCCCGGGCGCGTGCTTTCGCCGCCACCCGCGTCGCCACGCCATAAAGCCAGGGGCCCAGCCGGTCGGCGTCGCGTAAGTGCCCCGCCTTGCGGACGAAGATCAGGAAGGTCGCCTGGAAGGCGTCGTCCGCGTCGTGCGGGCTGGCCAGCAGGCGGCGGCAGACCCCCATCACCATCGGGCCGTGGCGGTCCACCAACGCTTCGAAGGCCGACCCATCGCTCCCGTCCAGAAACCCTTCCAGCAGGGCCCTGTCCCCGGGGGGGACGGTTCCATGCCGGAAGAGTCGGTCCAGGTCACGAAACCCGCCGGATTTGCTGAGATTCGACCGCATCCCCGGCCCCCATGCCTCGCTCGTCGTCTGCCCGAGAGGAATACTGCCGCCATGGTCCCATCTGGGTCCACGGCGGCCGGAAGATTCTCGGAATCGACGGCGGGCGACCCCGCCGCCTCACTCCACCCGATCCCCCTTCATGTCCTTCCCGTTCTGATGCACCATGATGTGCGTCACCTTGCCGTCCTCCTTCACGAACGTCAGCAGGGCGTCAACTTCCTCGGGGAAATACGCGGTCTCCGACTCCGGGAAGATCTCCAGCTTCCCCTGGCCGGTCCCCTGGGTGATGAGCCTATCTCCGTCGCGAGTGACCTTGATCGTCATCTTCGGGGTCAGCCGATACTCGCCCACGTAGTCGTCGTAAATCTTCGGGTCGACCTTCGCCTTGACCCTGGTCCTGGGCAGCGGCACGTCCTCGCCGAAGGCGATCGATGCCAGGTTGCGCGCGACCTCGCCCGGCTTCGACGGGTTGACGTTGCAGAGCACGATCACGCAGAGGTCGTCGTCCGGGAATCGCGCGAAGTCGGTCGAGAACCCGTTGATCCCCCCGCCGTGGCCGATGATCTTGTGCCCTT
The DNA here is from genome assembly GCA_038400315.1 of Isosphaeraceae bacterium EP7. Lineage (NCBI taxonomy): Bacteria > Pseudomonadati > Planctomycetota > Planctomycetia > Isosphaerales > Isosphaeraceae > Kueselia > Kueselia aquadivae. Next base: position 3,284,938 of record CP151667.1, on the reverse strand, counting down.
TGAAATCGGTGACCGCCCACCCGTAGGCGTAGTTGTCCTTGAACGGCGTGTACATTGCCTCGAACGACTTGCCCGACAGCAGCTTGCCCGCCTTCAAGGCCCGGTCCCACTTGTAGAGGTCGCCCACCGTCGAATACAGCGAACCCGCCGCATAAGGGAGGCTCATATCCAGGTGCGGAGCATTGCGCAGCTCCGACCCCCGGCGATCATAGCCCGAGGCCCGGTTGGGCAAGACCGTCTCATGATGGTCGTACCCGGTCTCCGTCATCTCCAGCGGCTTGAAGATCTCCGCCCCGAGGAACGCCTCATACGTCATCCCCGAGACCTTCTCGATGATCGCCCCCAGCAGGAAATAGCCCGAGTTGTTGTAGTGGTATTTCGACCCCGGCTCGAAATCCAGAGGCTTCGCCTTGATCCCCGCGACCATCGATCCGACCGTTTGAGGAACCATGTTCACCTTCATGAACGCCGGGTCGTCGGTATAGCTGGGGATGCCCGACGTATGCGTTAACAGATGATGGATCGTCACCTTCTCCCAGGCCGCCGGAGCATCGTCGAGATACTTCCCCACCGGGTCCTCGACCGCCAGCTTCCCCCGTTCCGCCAGGATTAAAATCCCCGTCGCGGTGAACTGCTTGGTGATCGACCCCAGCCTGAACTTCGTCTCGGGCGTATTGGCGATCCCATACTCGGCATTCGCCAGCCCATACCCCCGAGTCAGGACAACCTCGCCCCCCTTCGCCACCAGAACCGACCCGCTGAAATGATCATGGCTCGTCGCCGCATCCATGTAAGCTGAGAGCTTCTCCTTCAGGTCCTCGGCCTGTGCGACCATCGGCAAGAGGGCGGCGAAGGCAAACGCTGCGATCCTGATCATCACGACATTCTCCGAATCAGGCACGGTCAATACGGCCAAAAGGCCCCGGTGTGTTTCGCCGCCCAAGGCAAATCCTTGGATCACACCCCGCCGAAATTCGTAGGGTCGAACCGCCTACGCCTGTCGAATGTCCATGGCGCACCGTCAATTCCTCGCCAAGATCGTTTCTCCTCGATGCGAAAGCTCCATATGTCGACGCCCAACCCCGATTTCCCCACTCGCCGAGATGCCGCCGAGAAGCTCAAGCAGCTGATTGGCGGGGTCATGACTCGCGATAAGGCCGCGGCCTGGGCTGGTCCGTGGCTCATGCGATTCGACGAGTTCAATCGCTTCGACCGGACGCTCTTCGATGCGATCGTCTGCCTTGCCGCCGCAGACTCGATCTCGACGGATCGGCCCTATCTCTACGACACGTCTGACTTCGAGCAGTGGCTCATCGATCTGACCGAAGGGTCATAACATCTTCCCACGTCCAGACATCCAAATCGCCCGCCATGGCTTCGCGATGATGAGCCGGGTTCTGAAACCTGTCGGAACCTGTTGGCGAATTTCCGTCGGGGGCCGATCGGCCGAATTCTTGAGAAGAAGGAGCCATGAAGACTCGCGGTCCCTGATTCCTCAGCCGAATTTGCCAACAGGATCCGGTGATTTTCATGACGGTTGAGCAAACGGCCCGAGGACCAAGCGTCATTCAGGAGTTGCTGAAAGGGATGTCCGATAGCTCCCTTATGTCGCCCAGGTCGGCCGGCGTCGCCCACACCGGGAACGAGGAGAGGGGGCGCCGGCCGTGTTGACCGAACTGCGGGGCCAAGCCCCGTACGGGGACGGCGACCCTGTCCGCCGATTATCGCCGCCTCAATTTGAGCAGGAACATGTCGCCCTTCGCCGGGTTGGTCAGCTCATAGGTGGCGACGGGGTCCGGGTCGAAATCGACCGTGTTCGAGTACGTCCCGGCCACGTAGACCGTGCCCGCCGAGTCCACAGCGACAGCGTAACCGTTATCCGAACCGGTTCCGCCGAAGGTCACGGCCCAATTCACGGCCCCGGTATTGGAGAGCTGGGCCACGAAGACGTCGCTCCCACCGTTGCTGGTAGCGGAGGGCAGGCCAAAGCCGGGCGTGAAGACCTGAGAGAAGTTTCCGGTCAGATACACGCTCCCGGACGCATCGAGGGCCAGCGAGTTGATGTAGGCGCCGCCCAGCGGCGTGGCCCACGCGAGCGCGCCGGCCGACGACAGCTTGGCGGCGAAGCCGCCGCCGGAACTAGGGAGTCGGTAGTCGACAGTGGGGCTGGGGTTGAAGTCGACCTGGCCGCCATAGTAGCCCCCGACGACGACGTCGCCCGCGACATCCACGGCGATGTCAGTGCAGAAGGCGCTCGAGTTCGGCGACTCCGCCGTCTTGGCGACGAACGGCGCGACCCATGCGAATGAACCGGACGTCGTCAGCTTGAGGGCGAAACCGTTCCCTGCTCCCGCCGCGCCGGTGACGTAGGTGACCTCCTTCTTGCCGGAGCCGGGATCGAAGTCCATAGTCCCCCTAAAGGAACCGCAGAGGTACACATTGCCTGTCGCGTCGGTCGCCACGCCGGTGCCCTCCGCGTTCGTGCCATTGATCCGCTTGGTCCACGCAGCCGTCCCGGTCGGGCCATACTTACGCACCTCGAACCCGTTGGGTGTGAAGCTGCCCCCGCCGGAGGCAACCGTGGCCGTCGTTCCGACCGAGACGACGTTGCCGGAGCCGTCGACAGCGAGGCCTCCGCTGAGGTCGCGGGTGGTCCCGCCCCAACCCTTCGCCCAGAGGAAGTTGCCCGAGGAGTCGAGCTTGGCGACGAACACGTCCTTGTCGCCCGCGCTGGTCAGGCGGATCGGCCCGAAGTCCGCCTGCCCGAGGAACCCCCCGGACACGTAGACGTTGCCGGACCCGTCGACGCTCACGGCGTCGCCCCCTTCGTACGTGTAAAGGCTCGAGGTATTGAGGGTGCTGCCCATCAGGCGGGCCCAGACGAGCGTGTTGTCCGGGGCGTACTTGGCGACGAAGGCGTCCGTGGAGCCGCGGGGGGTCAGGATGTCCGACCCGTCGGGCCGGTCGACCGCCGGGTCGAGGTCCGTCGGTCCGTAGAGGTAGCCGGTCACGTAGGTGTTTCCGGCGGCGTCGACGGCGTTGTCCTTCGCCAGCACCGCCGCGGTGTCGCTGCCCACACCGAGCACGGAGTCGAAGGCGACGGAGAGTACGACGCGACCCTCTAGCGATTCCAACCTGGGGCGGCGGGCGCTGGCGTTACGTCGTCGCGGCGTGGGACGGGTCGGGGACGAGAGCGGGTGCCACATCGGTCAATTCCTTTAGTTAGGTGACGGGGTCGGATTAGCTTCAGGACGACGGCGCGCACGGAGGCCGCTCCCGGCCCATGCCGCCTCACTCGGAGCACGACCGTGGGGGGTGTGTTTGTCGTCGCCGCGTCAGGGAGTCGGGCTGAGACGCGGCCGCTATCAGCCTTCACCTCGTGGGGAGTTAACCCGGCGGCCTCCCCGTACCGGTTGGTTCGAGGCGGAGGAGGGACTCCGCTTCGGACCGGAATCGACGCAGCATCGCCGAAGTGGGGTAGATGCCCGGCTTCCAATGCCGCTCATACCTCGCCAACCATTCCTCCGTTCGCGTGAACACCTCGCGGGCCTTGGCCCTGTCGCCCAGGTGCCAGTAGGCCATGGCGGCGATGAAGTCGCCGGCCCGCTGGTAGTCGGGCTGTTTCTCGAGGGATTCGATGCACCCTTTCCAGTTGCCCGCTCTGTACCGTGCCCATCCCAAAGACTGTTGGCCTAGACCTTGGATCGGGTCCACCTCGACTGCGCGACGTGCCAGCTTCAGGGCCTCCTCTGGGGCATACATGGGCCCCCTGGTGTCCTCGGAGTGGAGGTCGGCCAGGAGGCTCAGAAATTTGGAGAGCTGATCTCGATGTTTGGGGTCAGCGGGACGTACGCGCAGCAACCTCTCGCTCAGTTTCACGCCCTGGAGACCGACGCGCTCCGCCTCACCCCGTTCCCCGTGCCCGTGGAGGCTTAGAAAGAGATTGTCCAAGCACGTTTCCAGGTGGTCGGAATAGTCGAGTTCGTCTGGGAACTCTTCGGCCAGGGCATCCAGCAGTGCCACTGCTCGGCGGATGCACTCGAACGCCTCCGCAGGCCGGTCCGCGGTACACAGGACGTCGGAGGCGTTCTTCAACGCTTCCGCAAGCTTACTTCGATAGACGGGGTCGCGCGGTTCTTCACCGAGGAACGTTTCCAAGAGCTTCGCGGCGCCCCGGAAGGCTGCCTCCGCTTCTGTGAGACGGCCCGTCTCTTTATACACACGACCTAGCTCGATTTCGCATGTAGGCACGATTCGCTGGAACTTGAGCCTTATCGGATCTCCTTCAGATAGCTGCTTGAATAACTCCCGGCTTCGCAACAGGACCCGCTCGGCGTCCTCGTTACGACGCTGCATCCGGTGCAGGGCCCCAAGAGCGTAGAGGCTCCAGGCCAGGCGACCGCGTACCTCTCGGTCCTCGGGGTGGCGAGCCGCCAGTGCGTCCAAGTCGGCGACCGAACGCTTGAAGACGGGTTCGACCTCGAAATGACGGTCCCCACGTCTGACCATCACGGCACCGAGGTCTAACCTGCTGAACGCCGCCTCCGAGGCATAATCTGCCCGCTCGGGGAAGTGGGCGGCCAGGCGGTCGAACTGCTCGACTTCCGTTCTGTACGCGGCCTCGGCCAGCTCGACCCTCCCGAGCTTCTGCCGGATGTTACCGACCCGCCTCCAGGCGAGGGCCGCCTCGAACGTGGCCTGCGGGTCGTCGGGGCGTAGACTGGCGAACTGCTCGTAGAACGCCAGGGCCTTCTCGATGAAGTCGCTCTGGACCTTGGTCAGCCTCGGCTGCTTGGCAATCCACTCCTCGGCGAACTGGGAGTACATCTCATCCACGGCCCGCCGGGCGGTCACGAACGCCGCGTTGGTCTCCCGCTGGGCCTGAGTGGCGCGGACGGCCTGCCACGTGCTGACGGCGGCTCCGACGACCAGGGCGCAGGCCACGAAGCCGCCCGTGACCAGCGTGGGCCGGTTGCGGCGGGCGAACTTGCCGAGTCGATACCACGCCGTCGGTGGGCACGCCCCCACGGGCCGGTCGGCCAGGTAGTTCATCACGTCGGCGGCGAAGTCGCTGGCCGTCTCGTAGCGTCGGCGGCGGTCCTTCTCCAGGGACTTCATCACCACCCAATCGAGCTCGCCCTTCATGGTCGCACAGAGCCGCCTGGGGTCGGCCTTCCGCCGGGCCGAGACTGTCGAGAGCTGGTCGCCGAGCGTGCTGAGCCGCGTGCTCGGCCTGGGCGGCTCCTCATCGCGGAGGACGCGGCGCATCTCGTCGAAGGCCGCCCGCCGGAGCCTCTCCGAGTCGAACGGAGTGGTGCCGGTCAGCAGCTCGTACAGGAGGACGCCCAGGCTGTAGAGGTCGCTACGGGTATCCACGTCGGCCCCCGAGAGCTCGGCTTGCTCGGGGCTCGCGTAGAGCGGCGTGCCGACGAACTGGTGGAACCCGGTGAAGAGCGTCTTCTCCGTCAGGGCCCCGCCGGTGGCCTTGGCCACCCCGAAGTCGATGACCTTCGGCACGGCGACGCCGTCGATGTCCGTCACGAGGACGTTAGACGGCTTCAGGTCGCGATGGATGACGCCCTTCTGGTGAGCGTGCTGCACGGCTCGGCAGACGAGCACGAACAGCTCCAGCCGCTCGGGGATGGAGAGCTCGTGTCGGTCGCAATACTCGGTGACGGGCAGGCCCCGGACCAGCTCCATCACGAAGTAGGGGCGGCCCGAGGGCGTCGTTCCCGCGTCGTGGACCTTGGCGATATTCGGGTGGTCCATCATCGCCAGGGCCTGGCGTTCGGCCTCGAAGCGGGCGACCACCTGCTTCGAGTCCATGCCCGGCTTGATGACCTTCAACGCCACCCGGCGGCGGACGGGCTCCGTCTGCTCGGCCATGTAGACGGTACCCATGCCCCCCTCGCCGACGGCCTCCAGCAGCTTATAAGGGCCGATGACCGTGCCGACTTCCTCGATGGCCAAGTGAGACTCGTGGGCGGCGGTCACCGTGGGCATCGCGGCCGGGGCCTCCAGGAAATCGTTCGCCCCCGCGTCGAGGGCGAGGAGTTGCTCGACATCTCGCCGCAGCCCCGTATCGCCGCAGACTCGGTCGAGGAACGCCGAGCGGGCCTCCGGGGCCTGGAGCTCAAGGGCCGCGGAGAAGATGTCCTCGACGTTCGGAGCGGCCTTCTGCATCGGATTCGCCATGGTTGCCACCTATCCCCTCTAGAGGCCAATGCGAAATCCGCTGCTCGTTAGCTCCAAGGGACCCCTCCGATTTCAGGACTTCTCTCCCTGCCCGGCGGTTCCCCCCAGCTCTCTGAGGAGCCACACCCTCGCATAACGCCAATGGCGTTGGACGGTTGTGCGGGAAACCCCGAGCACGTCCGCGGCGTCTTCCTCGGTCAGGCCGGCGAAGTAGCGGAGCTTCACGAGCTGGGCCTTGACCGGGTCCTCGGCTTCGAGTTTCGCCAGGGCCTCGTCGAGGGCGAGGAGGTCCTCGGAGGGGGTCGGGGCCGCGATGTCGATGGCATCGAGGTCCTGCCGCTCCAACCGGCCGCCGTGCCTCTCGGCCCGCTTACGGCGGGCATTCTCGACGAGGATGCGACGCATCGCCTCGGCCGCCGCCGCGAAGAAGTGGCCGCGTCTATCCCACCCCGAAGCCTCCTGGCCGTCGACCAGGCGGAGGTAGGCCTCGTGGACCAGGGCGGTCGCCTGGAGCGTCTGCCCCGGCTTTTCCCGTGCCAGCCTCTGCTGGGCGAGCTGCCGGAGCTCCCGATAGACGAGGGGAAGGAGCTGCTCGGAGGCCCGTGGGTCGCCCTGCTCGATGGCCGAAAGGATGTGGGTGATGTCGTTCATCGGCTTGGGCCGCACGGGCATGAGGTCCGAGGTCGCGGGGACGTCGCCCGGTGCGACTCGAAGCCCGCCCTGGGGAAAGAGGGCTCGCCCAGATTAACCGTCATCCATGCGAGGAGATAGCATACGACGACGTGACCCCACCCGATGGGGTTGCAGCGGGTTATTCGGCGCCCCCTGTTTTGCTGGAGAGAATTCCCTGCCTCAGTGTCAGAGCAGATCCGGGACGTCCAGGCCGTCGGCCCCGAGTTCACCTGCCGGGCCGGGGCCGGCGATGTGCTCCTGATGCGGCCCCTCCTGCTCCACGCCTCGGGATAATCCACCCAGCCAAGCCATCGACGGGTCCTCCACATCGAGTACGCCGGCTCCACGCTTCCCCCCGAACCGGCATGGCAAGAGCAACGCTGAGTCAGCCCAGTCGCAGAACGTTGACGGTGAAAAATCGCAACGCCGGAATTTTCCCCGCCGGTTTTCGCCGCGAATCGCAACTCAAGGGATTGGCAAGCGTCTCACCCCTCGCCCCCCGAGCGAGGCCAGACCTCGCCAGACTCTTTGGCAATCCGGTCAGGCCAGATGGACCACACCTGGCGCAAATCGAAGCCACTTTTTGGGCGCGGAACGAAGCCACTTCGGCCGTGCAAAACGAAGCCATCTCGCGGCGCGGAACGAAGCCACTCTGGCCGTGCAAAACGAAGCCATTTTTGACGGAAATGGTTGTGGGTTTTTGGTTTGTCGTGAAATCTCGGTGAGCGGTTGGCGGCTTGAATCCTCGGCGTCCCGGTGTCAAACGAACCCAACGCATTTCTACGAAACGAACCCAATCGGCTCGGCCGATCGGGGCCGGGATGGTAAACCGGCAAGACTTGGACCGGGCCTCTGGCGACTGATATCCTGGGCGTTCCACCCCCGGGGCATCCCCCAGACGGCGAGGCGAGTCGCCGATCTTTGCTCCGCACCCATCGAGGAATCCGGACGATGCGCCCGACCTGGATCAGGCTCATGCTCTGCCTCGGCTCCGCCTTGCTCCTGGGCGCAGACGCCCCCAAGGCCGATCCGGGGATCCTCCCCGTCGATGCCCAGGGGCGGCCGATCGACCTGGGGTTCGAAGGCGGATCTTTGGCGAATTGGACGGCCGAGGGGGATGCCTTCGACGGCCAGCCGGTCGTCGGCGACTCCGTGGCCAAACGGCGCACTGACATGGCCAGCGGGCACAGGGGCGAGTTCTGGGTCGGCACGTTCGAGGTGAAGGGGGACGACGCCCGGGGGCGGATCACGTCGAGCCCGTTCAAGGTCACCCACCCGTTCGCCAGCGTCCTGGTGGCCGGCGGTAACTGGCCCACCACCCGCGTCGAGGTCGTCCGGGTCCGCGACGGCCGCGTCCTGTTCAAGGCGTCCGGCGACCAGACCGAGACGCTCAAGCCGGTGGCGGTCAACCTGGCCAGTCAGGTGGGCGAGGAGGTTTTCGTCAGGGTGGTCGACGAGCAGGTGGGCCCCTGGGGTCACATCAACTTCGACGACTTCCGGTTCCACGCCGCCAAGCCCCCCTACCCCGCGGGCCTCGGGCCGGCCGACATCGACCATTATGAGCACGCCGGCCTCAGCCCCGAAGATGCCGCCAAAGCGATGACCGCCCCGCCTGGGTTTTCGGTCGGCCTTGTCGCCGGCGAGCCCGACGTCCGCCAGCCCATCGCGCTGGCGATCGACCACCGCGGACGGCTCTGGGTCGCCGAGGCCTTTTCTTATCCCATCCGCCTGCCCGACGACCAGGGGCGAGACCGTATCCTGATCTTCGAGGATGTGGATGGCGACGGCAAGTTCGACAACCGGACGGTCTTCGCCGACACCCTCAACCTGGTCAGCGGCCTTGAAGTTGGCTTCGGCGGGGTCTGGGTGGGTGCCGCCCCCAACCTGCTCTTCATCCCCGATGCCGACGGCGACGACAAGCCAGACGGACCCCCGCGCATCCTGCTCGACGGCTGGGGTTCGGAGGACACCCACGAGACCCTGAACTCGTTCGCCTGGGGCCCCGACGGCTGGCTCTACGGCTGCCACGGCGTGTTCACGCACTCCAAGGTGGGCAAGCCCGGCACGCCCGCCGCCCAACGCACACCCATCAACGCGGGCATCTGGCGCTACCACCCCACGCGGCACGCCTTCGAGGTCTTCGCCGAGGGGACAAGCAACCCCTGGGGTGTCGACTTCGACGAGAAGGGCCAGGCCCTGGAGACCGCCTGCGTCATCCCCCACCTCTATCACATGATCCAGGGGGGGCGGTATGAGCGCCAGGCGGGCCAGCACTTCAACGCCTATACGTATGACGACATCAAGACGATTGCCGACCACCGCCACTACCTGGGGGCCAACCCCCACGCCGGCAACGGTCGGTCCGACGACGCCGGCGGCGGCCATGCCCATTGCGGGGCCCTTGTCTACCAGGGCGACGCCTGGCCCGCCGAGTATCGCGGCTCGCTGTTCATGAACAACATCCACGGGGCCCGCCTGAATCGGGACATCCTCACCCGCCAGGGCTCCGGATTCGTCGGCTCCCACGCCCCTGACTTTTTGCGGGCCAACGACACCTGGTCGCAGATCATCAGCCTCAAGGTCGGCCCCGACGGCCAGATGAACTTCATCGACTGGTATGATCGCCAGCAATGTCATCACCGCGACGTGGCCATCCACGACCGGGGAAACGGCCGGATCTTCAAGCTCAGCTACGGCGAGAACAGGAAGGTCGAGATTGATCTGAGGGCGATGACCCGCGAGCAGCTTGTCGACCTCCAGCTCCACCGCAACCAGTGGCACGTCCGCAACGCCCGCCGGGTCCTGCAAGAGCGAGGCCCCGATCCCGCGACCGCCTCGCTCCTGGCCGCCAAGGTCTTCCGTCACGCCGACCCGACCGCACGCCTGCACGGCCTCTGGGCCCTGCACGCCGTGGGAGGACTTGATGCGACGAGGCTCGAAGCCGCCCTGTCGGACGCCGATCCCTACGTCCGAGCCTGGGCCATCCAGCTCGGTCTGGAGGTCCAGGACGAGACCCCCGCCCGCGCCGCGGTGCTCGCCCGCCTGGCCCCGATGGCCGTGTCCGACCCCTCGCCGGTCGTCCGCCTGTACCTCGCCTCGGTCGCCCAGCGCCTGCCCTCCGCCGCCCGCTGGGACCTGGTCGCCGCCCTCTCCGCCCACGCCGAGGACGCCGCCGATCACAACCTCCCGCTCATGGCCTGGTACGCCGCCGAGCCCCTCGCCGACGTCGACCCGGCCCGCGCCCTCGGTCTCGCCGTGGCCTCGAAGCTGCCCACACTGCTGCCGTTCATGACCCGCCGTATCGCCGCCGCCGGCACCCCCGAGTCGCTGGCGATCCTGATCGAGACCCTGGGACGTGTGGATGGAACGTCGGCGAGATCGAGCCTGCTCGCCGGCCTGTCAGAGGCCCTCAAAGGGCGTCGACAGGTGCCGATGCCCGCCTCCTGGCCGGCCACCTTCGCCCGGCTCTCGAAAGATTCCGATCCGGCCCTCCGGTCGCGTGCAACCGCCCTGGGCCTGACCTTCGGTGACACCGCCGCGTCGGCCTTCCTTCGATCGGTGCTCGTCGATGCCTCCGCCCTGCCCGCTCGCCGGGTCGAGGCCCTCGACGCCCTGGTGGGTGCCCGAGATCCCGAGCTTCCTGCGGCCTTGCGCCGGCTCATCGCCGACAAGGCCCTGCGCCGCAACGCCCTCCGCGGCCTGGCCGCCTACGACGACCCGGCGACCCCCGCCGCCATCCTGTCGGCCTACGCCGCGCTCGACCTGGACGCCCGCCGCGATGCCCTGAACACCCTGGCCGCCCGCGTCTCCACCGCCCGCGCCCTGCTCGAAGCCGTGGCCGCCGGCCGCGTCCCCAGCGCCGACGTCTCGCCGGACCTCGTCCGCCAGTTGCGCAATCATAAAGACGCGCAAGTCAATGCGAAAATCGCCGAGACCTGGGGGGCCGTCCGCGACTCCGACGCCGACCGCGTCAAGCTCATCGCCCGCTACCGCTCGATGCTCAAGGCCGCCCCGAGCACCCCGGCCGACCCCGTGCTCGGCCGCGCCGTCTTCAACAAGGTCTGCGTCCAGTGCCACACCCTCTTCGGCACGGGCGGCAAGGTCGGTCCCGAGCTGACCGGCTCCAACCGGGCCGACTTAGAATACCTGCTCTCCAACGTCCTGGATCCAAGTGCCTTGATCGGTAAGGACTACATCGCCCAGGTCGTCGCCACCGCCGACGGCCGCGTGCTCACCGGGATCATCCGGGACGAGGACAAGGATTCCCTGACCCTCCTCACGGCCAACGAGTCGGTTGTTCTGCCCAAGTCCGAGGTCGAGGATCGCCGCCCCAGCGACAAGTCGATGATGCCCGACGACCTCTGGAGCGCCCTTCCCGAGCACGAGGTCCGGGCCCTCGTCGCCTACCTGGCCAGCCCCGCGCAGGTCGCCGCCCCCCCGGAGCAGGCATCCCAGCCATGACGACCGGAGGCCCGATTCGATGACCTCGACTCTCTTCCCGACCTTCACGAAGCTGGCCCGGATGGCCCCGAGGATCAATGCTTTCCCCGAGGCCTCTCGGCGGTCGAAGAACCTCCTCGCTCTGCTCGTGGCCTGGCTCCTCTTCCTGCCCGCCATCATCGGCCTGGTCGAGTGGCGGCGGATGACCTTCTCGCGCATCTCGGCCGAGCATGGGGCCATGATTCTGGACTATTCCACGCGCACCAACATCATCACCAAGATCTCCGTCGCGCCCGGCGGCCGTATTCTCTCGCCGTCCGAGCAACGCAAAGACCGATGGCATGCCCAACTCGCCGCCAAATACGCCGATGCGGCTGCCTGCCCCTGGCTCCCCGTCTGGCCCGACCCGCCGGAGCCCGATTGATCCCGCGCCGAAGAGGTCGCCGATGGCCCGCAAGTCGCCGCATCTGATGACCCCGAGGGCTCGAATCCTGCTGTTGGCGCTCGCCGCCTGGCTCGTCAGTCTGCCTCTCGTGCTGCGCGTCGTGGACTGGCGCCGGGAGAGGTTCCGGGCCATCGCCTTGCATCATCGGGCCCTGATTCGTGGGCTGATCCCCCAAACGCCCATGGACCCTTATGTGTATGAAAACTCGGTCAAGCATCTCAATGCCAGAGCCCCGACCCCTGCGGAACTCCGCGAAAGTGAGCGGCACACGCCGCTCTACATCAAATATGCCAGGGCCACCATCCACCCCTGGCTCCCCGTCTGGCCCGATCCGCCGGAGCCCCGGTAGGATTTTGCCGCTGACCTGGGAACGCTCGAAGACCTGGCAATCTGGGGTAAGTTGAGAGACGAGGAGATCGGGGCGAGATTCTGCTCATCAAGGGAGCTGGGATCGGCCGATCATAGCTTGCAACGCGGCGGGGACGAACCGGCTGCTCTGAGGGAAGGGTTCCAACTCGCCATCGCGGGGCCGGTGAATGACCGGCCGGGCTCGATCTGGTGGTCGGCGGAGGCCGGCCCAGTCGCGGTCCAGGTGGGGCGATTGGTCGATAGGTCCACGGAAAGGACTCTCGTGATGATGTCGCGATCGAAAATGCTGCTGGCCGCCGCCTTGATGACGGCCCTCGGATCATCCGGGTGCGCCCACTGCGACACCTGCGACGACTTCCCCGCCCCCTGCGTCGGGCCGAATTGCGGCGGCGGTGGCGCCGGCTACGGGGGCCCCGCACCGGTTCAGTACAACGCTCCGACCGGCGTGAGTGCCCCGGCCGACGCCCCGGTCCCCCCGCCGGTGACCGAGACGCCCGACATGGCTCCCGCCCCCGCCGGCACCCCCACCGAGGCCGCCCCGGGCGTCGAATCGGCGGCGCCGACCCCCGAGGCTCGTCCCGAGGGCGAAGGCCAGCCGAGCCCGCCGGCTCCCTCGCTGCCCCCCGCCGGTATCCCCGCCCCGCCTCAGTAATCAATCCCGCAGGCCGCCCGAAGGTGGCCTGCGGGACGAGAAAGACGCGGCCGCGACCCCCGGAGCCCATGGGCTGGCGGGGGTCGCGGCGGTCGACGGTTGACGCCGGGGCCGGCAATGGACATGTTAGGTGGGCTTGATCGAAAGGCAGACCCTCGGGACGACCTATGAAGCTCATCATCGCGATCATTCAGCCGACCAAGCTGGAGGCGGTCAAGGAGGCCCTCTCGCATGTCGAGGTCTTCCGGCTGACCGTGATGGACGTCCAGGGGTTCGGCCGGCAGAAGGGGTACACCGAGGTCTATCGGGGCCACGAGGTCACCGTCAACCTCCTGCGCAAGATCGAGCTGCAGATCGCCGTCAACGAAGACTTCGTCGAGCCCACGGTCAACGCCATCATCCAGGCCGGCCGCAGCGGACCCGAAGGGAAGATCGGCGACGGCAAGATCTTCATCCTGCCCATGGACGACTGCATCCGCATCCGCACCGGCGAACGCGGCCCCGAGGCGATTTGAGCGACTTTTCCACCATGATCCGGGCCGTGATCTTCGACTTCAACGGCGTGCTCATCGACGACGAGCACGTCCACTTCCAGCTCTTCCAGGAAGTGCTCGCCCAGGAAGGGGTCGCGATCACCGATCGCGACTACCACGACAAATACCTCGGCCTCGACGACCGTGGCTGCTTCGAGGCCGCCCTCGCCGACGCGGGCCGGGCCGAACTGCCGGCCGCCTACGTCGACGAGCTGATCGCCCGCAAGGCCAGGCGTTACTTCGAGGTCGCCGAGGGGGGCCTGCGCGTCTTCCCGGGCGCGCCCGAGGCGATCACCGCCCTGGCTGGCGCTTATGCGATGGCGATCAACTCGGGGGCCCTGCGGCCCGAGATCGAGTTCTCGCTGGGACGCATGGGCGTCCGCGACCGGGTGGCCTACATCGTCTCGGCCGAGGACGCCGACCGCTGCAAGCCCGACCCGATGGGCTACCTGCTGGCCCTCGAAGGCCTGCGCCGCGAGGTCCTGCCCGACCTGGCCGCGTCCGAGTGCCTGGTCTTCGAGGACAGCCTGGCCGGAATCCAGTCGGCCCTGGCCGCCGGGATGCGGGCCGTTGGCGTGTCGAATACCTACAATGACGCCGAACTGAGGGGCGTCGGGGCCGACGATGTCCTGCCCGGCCTGGTCGACCTTGGCCCTGCCTGGGTCGACGGCCGGTTCCGCTGATCGGCCGACGTTTCGAAGACCGGACCGGGGCAAGGCGAGGAGAAATGGACCGATGAGCATGGACGTTCCCGTGCCAGATGGCCCCGCCGGCCTGCTGCTCAGCCGTGACCTGATCTTCACGTCCAAGGTCACCGGCACCGCGCGCGAGCTGGGCCATCGCGTGATCGTGGCCGGCAACGTGGCGCTGGCCTCGGCGATGCTCGAACGCTGGCGGCCGACGGTCGTCCTCGTCGACCTGGCCGCCGGCGAGCTGGTCTCGGTGGCCGCGCTGACGGCCTACCGCAAGCTGGCCCCCGAGGGGACGCCATTCCTGGCATTCGGCTCGCATGTTGACACCAAGGCGCTCGCCGACGCGGCCTCGGCCGGCTGCGACCCGGTGATGCCCCGCAGCCGGTTCACGGTCGAGCTGCCCGCCCTGATCCGCCGCTATTTCGACGCACCTCCGGCGACGCCCCAGGGCTGAATTCAGCGGCCGGCCCCTTCAACGGCCTTCGGTGCGTAGTCTGTCGGGCGATCCGCTCTCGCCGGCGTCGGCCGAGCGTAGCGGGGGGCGCCGCAGCTTTATTCGTCCGGCTTCGCTCGCGGTGATCCGTCATCCGAAAATCGGCCGGAGGCTTGATCGTCGGGCGGTCGTTTTCAGACAATGAAATCGGGACGCCGCGGGGACATCGCCCTTCGCTGGCCCGTCATTCGCCGGAACGACCCCCGGCCCCTTCCCCGAGAGACATGCGGCATTCCCGTGGCCATTGAAGCGATGGCCCTGGGATGCGACCGGAGCGGGCCCGACCGCCGTGTCTTCCGACCTAGAACCGGCGAATGGACGACTCGCGACGGAGCAGATAAGGGATATGAGGACGACGCCCTCCAGGGCCAGCCGCCTTCGAGAGTATTCCATCGCCCTGATCGCGGCGGCCGTGGCGATTGCCGCGACCTATGCGACCTGGCCGCTCCTGAAGCCCACCCCCTGGGCCTTCTGCTTCGCCGCGGTGATGGTGTCCGCCTGGTTCGGCGGCCAGGGCCCGAGTCTCGTCGCGATGACCATGATGGCCGTCGCCGGCCAGTTTCTCTTCCTCGAGCCGCTCGGCACGCTCGTGCCGGGAATCAACGGCCTCATCCCCACCCTCGTCTTCGTAGGCGTCTCGTCATTCATCGGCCTCCTCGCCTCGGCCAGGAGGAAAGCCGTCGCCCACGAGCGCGCGGAGCGTCGGCGGTTCCAGGCGACCGTGACGAGCATCGGGGACGCCGTCATCGCGACGGACGACGCGGGCCGCGTCACCTTCATGAACGGGGTCGCCCAGGCGATGACCGGCTGGAGCGCGAGTGAGGCGGCGGGGAGGCGACTCGAGGACGTCTTCGTCATCGTCAACGAGGGGACCCGGGAGCCGGTGCCGAACCCGGTCGAGAAAGTCCTCGAGTCGGGCCGGATCCAGGGCCTCGCCAATCACACCATCCTGATCGCCCGGGACGGCTCGGAGCGGCCGATCGACGACAGCGCCGCCCCGATCAGGGACGACCGCGACGAGGTCGCCGGCGTGGTCCTGGTCTTCCGCGACGTCACGGAGCGGCGAGAACACGACGAGCGGGCCCGCGAAGCGGCCGAGCGGCTCGGCTTCGCCCTGGAGGTCGCCGGGCTCGGCCATTGGGAGCTCGACCTGATCGGCGGGGCATCGAGCCGGACACCCCGCCACGACGAGATTTTCGGCTACGAGACGCCCCATCCCAACTGGACCTTCGAGACGTTCCTGGACCACGTCCTGCCCGAGGACCGGCCCGGCGTCGCCGCCACGTTCCGGGCGGCCGTGGAGTCTTCCGGCAGCTGGGATTTCGAGTGCCGCGTGCGCCGAGCCGACGGGGCCGTGCGGGTGATCGCCGCCCGAGGCCTGGCCCGCCACGACGCCCGGGGCCGCGCCGCCAAGATGCTGGGCATCGTCGAGGACATCACCGAGGCGAAGCTGGCCGAGTCCGAGATGATCAGGCTTCGCGAAGAGGAGCGGGCGGCCGACAAGCGGGCCGAGCGGATCCTCGAGAGCGTGACCGACGCCTTCTTCGCGATCGATCGCCAGTGGCGCTTCACCTATCTCAACCCGCGGGCCGGCCATCAACTCCAGCGGGACCGCGACGAGCTGCTGGGGAAGGGCATCTGGGAGGAGTTCCCCGATGCCATCGGGACGGAATTCGAGCGGCAATATCGCGCGGCCGTCGACGAGCGCCGGGTGGCGACCTTCGAGGAGTATTATCCCGCCCCGCTGAATGCGTGGTTCGAGGTCCACGCCTATCCGTCGGACGAAGGGCTCTCCGTCTACTTCCGCAATGTCAATGACCGCAAGCGGACCGAGGAAGAGCTGCGTGCGGGCGAGAGGCGGCTCAAATTCGCGCTCAAGGCCGGCCGGATGGGGACCTGGGACCTCGACCTCGGGACGGGGCTGCTCACGTGCTCCGATGCCTGCCGGGCGAACTACGGGCGCGGGCCGGGCGAGACGTTCCGCTACGAGGAACTGGCGGCCTCGGTCCACGAGGACGACCGGCAGGAATGGCAGCGGGCGGTCGACGACGCGATCGCCAGGGCCGCCGATTTCGAGATCGAGTACCGCGTCCGCTGGCCGGATGGGTCGATTCATTGGGTCCAGGTCCGGGCCAGCTACTCGGCCGGCCCCGGCGGTGAAGCCCCCTCCATGTCGGGCGTCTCGTTCGACATCACCGATCGGAAGCGCGCCGAGGAAGAGCTCAGGTCGAAGACCGAGCGGGTCAACCTCCTGGTCGAGAATATCAGGGATTACGCGGTCCTCATCGCCGACGCCGGGGGCACGATCATCGAGTGGCAAGGCGGGGCCGAGCGGATCACCGGCTACGCCGCGGCCGAGGCCGTCGGGCAGATGTCCCACTTCCTCTTCACGCCCGAGGACCGGGCCGAAGGCGTCCCCGAGAAGGAGCTGGCGAACGCGGCCTCCGCCGGGCGGGCCGAGGACAAGCGCTGGCACCTGCGGAAGGATGGCTCCCGGTTCTTCGCCGACGGCGTCATGACTCCGCTCTACGACGAGGGCGGGAAACTCCGGGGCTTCGGCAAGGTGTTCAAGGACGCGACCGGGGAGAAGCAGGCGGCCGAGGCGACGCGGATGCGGGCCTTCCAGCTCCAGAAGCTCGCCGAGATCGCCTCATGCATCAACTCGGCCCAGGACGTCAATTCCGTCCTCGAGGTCGTGACCGGCGAGGCGAGAACCCTCCTCGGCGCCAATCAGGCGGCGACCAGCATGATGCTCGATGCGAGCCACCCCCAGCCCATCAACGTCGTCTCCAGTTCCCGGAAGCCGCCGGGCGGCACGACCCCGCCCAGCATCGAAGGGCTGGAATTTTACGAGGCCGTCGGCCTGGCCAACGAGCCCATCCGCCTGACCCGGGCGGGGCTCGACGCGGACCCGAGATGGCGAGCCCTGGGGAAGCTCGACGATTTCCTCGCGACCGCCAACGGATGGCTCGCCGCCCCGCTCGTGGGCCGCAACGGCAGGAGCATGGGCATCATCCAGCTCTCCGACAAGGAGGAGGGCGAGTTCACCGCCGATGACGAGGCGATCCTGGTCCAGCTCGCCCAGCTGGCGGCCATCGCCATCGAAAACGCCAGGCTCTACCAGGAGCTGCGGAGCAACGACGAGAGCAAGGACGAGTTCCTGGCGATGCTCGCCCACGAGCTGAGGAACCCGCTTGCGGCCATCGGCAACGCGGTCAGGCTCTCGTCGATGTCCGACGCGAAGGAGCACGTCGGCTGGTCGATGGAGGTCATCACGCGGCAGATGCTCCACCTCTCGAGGCTCATCGACGACCTCATGGACGTCTCGCGCATCACCCGCGGCAAGATCGAGCTGAGGCGCGACCTGATGGACGCGACCCCGATCCTGGAGAGCGCCGCGGCCACCGTCGGTGCGCTGGTCGAGGAGCGCAAGCACAGTCTCGAGCTGGACATCGACCGGGGGGACGTCTGGGTCGACGTCGACCCGACCCGGCTCGAGCAGGTGGTCGTCAACCTGCTGAACAACGCGGCGAAGTACAGCGAGAACGGCGGCCACATCCTGCTCTCGGCGCGTCGCGAGGGGGGCGAGGTCGTCATCGGCGTGAAGGACCGAGGGGTCGGCATCCTCCCCGACAAGCTACCGGCGATGTTCGAGTTGTTCGCGCAGGGGGACCGCTCGCTGGCCCGGTCTGAGGGGGGTCTGGGCATCGGCCTGACGGTGGTCAAGAAGCTCGTCGAGTTGCACGGCGGCGCAATCAAGGCGAGCAGCGAAGGGCCGGGACGGGGGAGCGAGTTCACGATCCGGCTGCCCGCGGCGAGCAGGCCCACCCGGACGGCCCCGGCCCCGGCGGGCGAGGCTCGGCAGGGTGGCGGGCCGAGCCGGATCCTCGTCGTGGACGACAACGTGGACACGGCACGCGGGATGGCCCGGCTCCTGAAGATCATCGGCCACGACGTGGCGATGGCCCACACCGGCCCGGAGGCCATCGAGGCGGCCAGGGTCCACCGGCCAAGCGTCGTCCTGCTCGACATCGGCCTGCCCGGGATGAGCGGCTACGAGGTCGCCGCGCAGCTCAGGCACGAGGACGCGTGCGAGGGGGCCTTGATCGTCGCCGTCTCCGGCTACGGCCAGGACGAGGACCGCCGCCGCTCGAAGGAGGCCGGCTTCGACCACCACCTGACGAAGCCGCTCGACCACGACGTCCTGCTCGCCTTGATCTCGGTCGGCCGTGCCTAGATCGCTCGCGCCCCACGACGGGCACGCCCCCGAAAGCGGCCTTTCGCGGCGCCCCGTCTTGAGTTCTACTGGTTCGATCGGCGGTCGTCGACCGCGCCAGGCCCTGCAACGTGTCTTGCCCCCAGGTTCGCATATGCCCCCGCAATACGTCTTCCAGATCGAGAACCTGTCCAAGGCGCACGGCAAGAAGGAGGTCCTCAAGGGGATCTGGCTCTCGTTCTATCCGGGCGCCAAGATCGGCGTGCTGGGGGGCAACGGCGCCGGCAAGAGCACGCTGCTGCGGATCATGGCGGGCGTGGACAAGGACTTCCTGGGCACCGCCAAGCCGGCCCCGGGCACCACCATCGGCTATGTCCCGCAGGAGCCGACGCTCGACGAGTCGCTCGACGTGCGCGGCAACGTCGAGCTGGCCGTCGCCCCGACCCGTGCCCTGCTCAACCGGTTCGACGAGATCAACAACAAGCTCGGCGAGGCGATGGAGCCCGACGCCATGGAGGCGCTGCTCGACGAGCAGATGAAGGTGCAGGACGCCATCGAGGCCGCGCAGGCCTGGGACCTCGACCGCAACATCGAGATCGCCATGGACGCCATGCGCCTGCCCCCGGGGGACGCCGACGTGGCGACCCTCTCCGGCGGCGAGCGTCGCCGGGTGGCCCTCTGCAAGGTCCTGCTCCAGCGCCCCGACGTCTTGCTGCTGGACGAGCCGACCAACCACCTCGATGCCGAGAGCGTCGCCTGGCTGGAGCGGCACCTTCAGGACTACCCCGGCACGGTGGTAGCCGTCACCCACGACCGCTACTTCCTGGACAACGTCGCCGGCTGGATCCTGGAGCTTGACCGCGGCCAGGGGATCCCCTGGCAGGGCAACTACACGTCCTGGCTCGAGCAGAAGCACGACCGGCTGGCCAAGGAAGAGAAGCAGGAGAGCTCACGCCGCAAGACCCTGGCCCGCGAGCTGGAGTGGGTGCGCATGGCCCCCAAGGCACGCGTGGCCAAGAACAGGGCCCGCCTGTCGCGCTACGAGCAGATGGCCAGCCAGGAGACCGAGCGCCGCGACGAGGCCATCGTCCTGCAGATTCCCCCGGGACCCCACCTGGGCGACCTCGTCGTCGAGGCCGTGAACGTCTCCAAGGGTTACGGCGACACGCTCCTCTATGAAGACATGAATTTCCGCCTCCCCCCCGGCGGCATCATCGGCATCGTCGGGCCCAACGGCGCCGGCAAGACGACCCTCTTCCGCATGATCGTCGGCCAGGAGACGGCCGACCGCGGCGAGCTGCGCGTGGGCGAGACCGTCGTCTACTCCTATGTCGACCAGAACCGCGACGCCCTGAACCCGGAGAACACGCTCTTCCAGGAGATCACCGGCGGCGTCGACCAGGTGATTCTGGGCAAGCGCAAGATCCCGGCGCGTGCCTACGTGGCCTCGTTCAACTTCAAAGGGCCCGACCAGGAGAAGAAGGTCGCCAACCTCTCCGGCGGCGAGCGCAACCGGGTGCACCTGGCCAAGCTCCTGAAGAGCGGCGGCAACCTGCTGCTGCTGGACGAGCCGACGAACGACCTGGACATCGACATGCTGCGGGCCCTGGAAGAGGCCCTGCTCGACTTCGGCGGCTGCGCCGTGGTTATCAGCCACGACCGCTGGTTCCTCGACCGGATCGCCACCCACATCCTCGCCTTCGAGGGGGACAGCAAGGTCGTCTGGTGCGACGGCAACTATCAGGCCTACGAGTCCCAGCGCAAGGAACGCCTGGGCGTCGACGCCGACCAACCCCACCGGATCAAGTACAAGCCCCTCATCCGCCGCTGAGCGAGCCCCCCGGGCTCAACGCGTCCCCGTTCGCAATCGGCCGCCCGCATGCTCCTCCTGGACATGCGTGCGGCCGATCGTCGTT
Source organism: Isosphaeraceae bacterium EP7 (assembly GCA_038400315.1). Classification (NCBI taxonomy): domain Bacteria; kingdom Pseudomonadati; phylum Planctomycetota; class Planctomycetia; order Isosphaerales; family Isosphaeraceae; genus Kueselia; species Kueselia aquadivae. Next base: position 3,264,315 of record CP151667.1, on the reverse strand, counting down.
CCGCCTCCGGTGGCATGGCGACGGGGTAAAATGCGAGGGTTGATCTCGGAATTCCGGCCGGGCGATCGGGGCGATTTCCGCGGTCGCCGAAGAGATTGCTGATCTTCCGGATCGGGCCGGCTTGGGGCGGTATCTTGATCTGAAGTCGTTCATTGGTAAATATTTGCGTCCGATTGTAGGTGCCCTCCGGTCGAAAGTTGCGGGCGGCTTGCCGGGTCGTCCGATAGAAACGCAGGGGAGGATCGGGCCGGATGGCCCGGTCGTTACTCGGATGATCTCGCCCGCCGCCACCAGGCCTTCGCCTGGGCCGCGTCGGGGACCGATCGGAGCGAGTCTGCGTGCGGATCGATGTCGCGGAAAATGGCCCCGGACCGAAGGACGGACCGGCGGATTGGCACGAAGGCACCGAGGCACGGAAGCCGCCACCCTGGCGGAGGCCGTTGCCCTGGGCGCTTGCGTTGCTGGTGCCGTCGACCAGCCTTGCGGTGGCCTCGGTCTCGGTTTGGCTCGTCCCGCCCTATCTCGGCTTGATGGCCCTCATCCTGTTCGTCCCTGGTGGACGGGCCGGGCGAAGTGGCCTCGCCGGTGCGGTCGGTGGACTCGAGCCTTCCGGGCCGAAGCAGGTCCCTGCGGAGGAAGCCTCTCGAACGGCCGAGACGCCCGGCTTCGGCCGGGCCGACGGCCCCAGCGAGGCCCCTCCCGGCCAGGTCCAGGCCGCGACCGAGACGAGCACGATGACCGCGACGGCGGCCCCGCCGAAGTCTAGACGAGGCGGAAGCGACGGCGGCAACGGGGCCAACCCGGGCCAAGGCAGGGGACGCGGGCGGAACAAGTCGAAGACCAAGGCCACGCCGACGGCCGAGCCGACCTGGATACAGGTTGCGCCCGGCAAGTTCGTCAGGGCCGAGGCCGGCGGCCCCATCCCGCCCCCGATCCTGCCGACGACCGACCCCGAAGGCGCAGGCACGGCGGACTCCGAAGGCGAAGGCCCCTCCTGGGGGCTGGAACTCGACGAATACGCCGACGCCGATGCCGACGTGGCTGATGGGCTGCTCTTCCCCTGCGAGGGCGAACCCGAGCTCGCCGACCCCGAGGGCCTGGTGCTCGAAGGCGACGCGCGGCCCGAGGACGCTCGAGAACTCCCGACCGGACGGGCCGCCGAGGCGCCGGGATGGGACGTCGAGGACGAATCCAGCGAAGGTCTGGCCGGGATGCCCGAAGGCCCCGAAGGCGAGGAGTTTGTCTCCACGCACGACGAGCCCGAGGACGCCGCGGTCAGCCCCGAGATCGGGTCCGTGTTCGACGGACCTCATTCCACGCCCCGCGACGCGGACGCGATGGAGACGGAGATCGACGGAGGGGTGGAAGCCGGGGCGTTCACGTCCCTGGCAGACACCGACGACGATGCGATCCCCTTGTTTGCCGACGCGACTCCGGCCGTGGCCCTCGGGCTTGCGGCTGGGCTCGACGACGGCGCGATGCCGGCCGCCTGGCACGCCGACCATGTCGGCGACGCCATGCAGGGACCGGACGATGATCGGGCTTCGGTCGACGAGCCAGTCGACGCGGGGGCTCCGACTGCGGATTGTGGTTTGTCCGCCCAGGCCGTGTCCGACGGCCCGGAGTGCGACCTTGCCTTGCCCGAGGACCTGTGTGCGTGGGACGCCCACGACGCGGCCTCGGCGACGACGGAAGACGGGGTCGAGTCCGACCTCGGTTGTGGAGACGCTGCGCAGGACGACGGCCAGTCGCCGGACGCCCGTGCGTGGGGAGATCGGGATTTCGTGGCGGACTCGACCGAGGTCCAGGATAACGGCAACGCGCCGGATGCCTGGGCCGAGGAAGAGGACGATCATGAGCCCGATTTCCTCGCGACGGACGACGTAGACGGGCCGGGCGTCCGCGCCGAAGGGGATAACGGCAACGCGCCGGATGCCCCCGGGACGGCCCTCCTCGCCGAGGAACGATTCGATGATGTCGATCCGTATGCCGCCGAAGTCGCGCCGAGCTGGCCATCTCGCACGCCGGCCGTCCGGCGGGCGTTGTCGCCGACGGGCCGCGTGCCCTCCTGGCATGACCGCCCCAATTTCGCCCCGGATGCCCGTCCGCGAAGGGAGTTCGCGGGACGTTCGGGAGCCGCGCGGGCCATGTGCCCGCCCGGTCGCCACGTCCCCCCGCGACCGCCCCAGCACCCTGCCGCAAGCCGCGGCAAGGTGCGTCGCCTGGGCCGTCCGCGTCGAAACTGCCCGACCCGGGCGCCCCCAGTCGGCGCCCGGGCACCGCCCGGTGTTCGAGCAACATCACCTGCGGCAGGATTTGGCGAGAAATTCCATCTGTCTTATGATCTGGACGTTCGGGCTTCGGTCGATATCATTATTAGAAGCATTTGTTGATTTTCTTGTGTTTGCCGATGGTCACGGTCCGACGTCGGCGGGGTTTGCGCCGGCGGGCGGTGTCCCGGCGGATTCGGGGGTGAGGGCGTAGAGCCTGGACTCGACGTCGTCGGCGGCGACCAATGCGGCCGGGGACTGGAAGGCGAGGGTCGTGAGGCGGCCGGCCGAGTCGCTGCCCGGGGCCAGGCCCGCGGCCCAGGCGGCCAGGGTGGCGGGGGCGCTGGCAACCCTGGGGTCGCCGGGGTCGTGCTCGACCCAGGGCGATCCCTCGGGAAGGCTGTAGGCGTTGTCCCGGCCGGTCCAGGTCAGCCCCTGGGCGAAGGGCGGGGTTGCCGCCGCGGCGGCGGGCCCCTGGCCGCCGACCGGGGCACGCCAGGCGAGCAGCGAGCGGGCTTTGATCGCCAGGCTGTCGGCCTCGACCGCGAGCGGGGCATCGGGGCCGAACCGGCTCAGATCGAGCAGCCCCCGGCCGACGAACGTGCAGTGGTCCAGCGCCAGCCTGGCGCCGCGGGGCGGCTCCTTGGCCTTGTCCGCGGGCTTGGGGGCCGCGGCGGGATCGTTCCCCCCGCGGGGCTCGTAGAAGACGCGGACGGCCCAGCCCGACTCGGTCGACGCCTCGCGCCGGTCGGGATCGGGGGCGATGAGAATCGACTGCGAAAGCACGGCCCGCGAACCGGGCCTCGCGCTGAGCCGCACCGGCTGGTCGAACCCGTGGAAGAAGCAGCCGACGACCCGGTTGGACATCCCCTCGGCCCAGATCGCGGCGAAGCCGCGGGGGGACCGCGAGGCGACCATCGAGCAGCGTTCCAGCTCCAGGTCGCCCTGCGCGATGATCAGCGCCTTGGGGGTGGCCTGGGGGGCGACGACCGCCTGGATCGTCAGGCCGACGAGCTTCAGACGCGTCTCGGGCCTCGTCCGGAGGAACGGCGCCGTCCCCTCGATCCTGAGGATCAGGGTGGGATGGTGGCCCTGCTCGGCGCGGATCGTGATGTTCCCGGCGGGGGTCAGCGTCTGCTCGACCCCGACCAGGACTTCCAGCGCCTTGCCCTCGCGCAGGATCACCTCGCCCCGGTTCCTGGCGGCGTCGGCCATGGCCTCGTGCAGGTTGACGTGGGCCGTCTCGTGTTGATCGGGCCCCTCGGCCCAGCGGACCACGATCCCGGCGGGACCGGCCGGCGGGACCGGCTGTGGCTGCGGCCGCGGCGCCCCCCCGGTACCGTTGCTTGTCCCCGGAATCGTCCCCTTCGTGGTCGTGACGGGGGCCGGAGTGGGGATCAACTGGCGGATGAGCAGGGCGACCAGCACGATGCCGACCAGCGCCAGGGCCCCCCCCGCGAGCATCCTCGGCGAGAACCGGCGGCCGCCGGGGAGCGGAAATGGCTTGATCCTGGTCCGGCTGCCATTGGCCGAGCCCCCGATGCCGTAGGTCAGCGGGACGTCGGGCCCGACGTCGACGAAGGGGAGGACGGCGAGGTCCATGTCGCTGGCGTGGTGGACGGCGCGGATCGTGGAGGCTCCGGTCGCCGGTGAGGGGCCAGCCCCGCCGCCTTCGGCCCGCGCGGTATTTTGCGCCAGGCTGACGGCCAGCTCCCCCTCCGACGAGGTTGGCGGGGGCCCCGCGTCGTCGAGGGTTGCGGGGCGCGATCGGGTCCTGTGCGGGAAGGGGGTCCGCTCGTCGTGCGCGAACGGCTCGAGCGCCTCGGCGACGTCGTGCGGCGTGGCATACCGCCGCTCGGGATCCTTCTCCATCATCCGCCGGACCACGGCATCCAGCCCCTCGGGCACTTCCGGCACCAGCTTCGAGAGCGGCTCGGGAGAGAGGACCTGGTGGGCGTAGAGCTTCTCGGCCAGGCTCGAAGCGGCGAACGGCACGCGCCCGGTGATCAGGTGGAACAGGGTGCAACCCAGCGAGTAGATGTCGCTGCGGGTGTCGACGGCGTGCGAGTGGCGGGCCTGCTCCGGCGAGATGTAGTCGAACGTGCCGACGGTGGCGCCGTCGCGGGTCACACGGTCCTCCTCGGCCAGGTCGAGCGCCAGGCCCAGGTCGGTCAGTTTGGCCTTGCCGTCGCGGGTGACCAGGATGTTGTACGGGTTGACGTCGCGATGGATCAGGCCTTGCAGCCGTGCGTGGTCCAGGGCCAGGGCCACCTGGAACACCAGCCTGGCCGCGACGCTGGGGGAGAAGGGTCCCAGGTCGGCGACGATCTGGCCGGCATTGCGCCCCTCGATGTACTCCATGACGAGGAAGAGCCGGCCGTCGGCCTCCCCCTCGTCGAAGACGCGGACCAGGTGCTCATGCTGGAGCTGGGCCCCGGCGCGGGCCTCGCGGCGGAACCGGGTGATGGCCCTCGGGCTGCTCATCCGCTCGGGCGAGAGCAGCTTCAGCGCCACCTTGCGCTTGAGCCTCGTGTCGCGCGCCAGGTAGACCCGCCCCATCCCCCCCTGGCCCAGCAGCTCCAGCAGGATAAAGCGGTCGATCTTCAGGGTCGGGCGGCCGTTGAGCAGTTGCTGCGCCTGCCAGAGCGTCAGCCGACCAGCCAGGATCGCCTGCCTCGCAATCCGCCGCTCCAGGGCCTCGGCGTCCGCCCGCTTGTGGGGCGAGATCGCGCCGTAGCAGGCCTGCAACTCGGCCTCGCTGAGCAGGCCGCTCTGCAGCGTCAGTCTCCAGAATCGGGTGGAACGCGGATCGATCAAAGGAAGCCCTCTCAGGCATACCGCCGGCCGCGCCTCCGCGGTCAGGCCCCCGAAGGAACTCGGAGATCCCGCCCGCAGCCCAGGTAAGGCCCGGTTTCGGGAGACGTATCGTTCGATTTATGATGCGTCAGATTAACGGATTTCGATTTTCTTGGTCAAGCTGCCCCCCTTCTGCGAGCCGTACCTGAGCGTGGCCTCGCCCCGGCCGCGGACGAACCAGCGGACCCGGGCCGTCGAGTCGCCGGCGATCCCCTCGGGCAGCCTGAGCACGCCCGGGTTGCGTGCCGCGGGCTCGACCCGCCCCGTGTCGCGGTCGACCAGGGTGCCGCCGCCGACGACCGTCAGCCCGGGTCCCGAGAGGCCGAATGTGTCCGGCAGGCCGATCTTGCGCAGCGAGGCCTGGCGCGCCACGCTGGGGATCGACCGCGTGTTGCGCACCGAGGCGGTCACGCTAAAAGCGTCGCCCCCCAGCGGGGCCACCGACGCGCCGTCCCACTCCAGCCTGGGCATCTGGTCGGCGTGATAGAGCACGAATGCGGCGTTGCGGTGGCACATCTCCTCGATCATGAACGGCGGCGGGACGCGCTGCGACTGCTTGACGAATCCGCCGATCTCGATCTCGCCGTAGACCGGATGCCTGGCCGCCTTCCAGGGGCGGAACTGGGTGCCGAAGAGCAGGCGGTCGTTGGCCAGCAACTGCCGGTCCTCGTCGTCGGCCCCCACGGCGCTGCCCAGGGTGCTCCCCGGCGCCTGGGCGGGCTCGGCGCGGGGCATCAGCTGGTCGTTGTTCCAGAGCTCGTTGGTGAACGAGAAGATGCCCAGGTGCTCGTAGGTCCAGTTGATGAACCCGCCTCGAACCGGGTAGAGGTCGCGGTGGATGACCATGTTGCGGTAGTACGGCAGCATCCGGGCGCCCATCCGGCCGATCTGGTCGGCCACGCGGTCGTCGGCCGACGGATACTGGGGCTGCCTGGAGGGGTGCCCTGGCCCGCGCAGGATCATCCCACCGGCATTGTGGAACGACTGGACGCCGGCGATGTTAGGCCTGGCCAGGATGAACTCGGCCAGGGCGCGGGTCTCGGGCCACGAGAGCGGGAAGTCGCCGGCCCCGCTCTGGTCGTGCGAGGGCCTCCAGTCGGCCGGCCAGTCGCGGTTCATGTCGTAGCCGCCGGGGGGGTCCTCGTTGACCTCGCCGTCGCCGTCGTCGTCCCTCCCCTCGGTGCCCAGCAGTTCATACTGGCCGTCCTCGCCGGGGCCCGCGGGGACCATCAGGCGTGGGTCGGCGGCCGAGACCTTCCAGCGGCCGTGCGCGGCCTTGCGCCTCATCTGGGTGACCTGGCCGTCGCCGTCGAGGTCCTCGTAGCCGTCCTCGTCGAGCAGCCCGTCGCCGTCGTCATCGCGGGGGGTCTTGCCGCTGCGCGAGCTGTGGGTCGTGTTGGGGCCGCCGAACCAGTAGGCCCGGCCGTCGGGGTTGACCGTCGGCACGATGTAGAAGGCCCGCTCGTCGACGATCCGCCTCAGCTCCTCGACGCGCCCCCGGTTCTCGGCCAGGTACCAGGCCAGGTAGAGGCAGGCCTCGGCGGCCTGGACCTCATTGCCGTGGACGTTGCCGTCGACGTACATGGCCGGCTTGGAGCGGTCGGGGCCTGTGGCCGGGTTGTTGATCGTCAGGCACCAGAGATCGCGCCCCTCGACGCTCTTGCCCAGGCTGGACATCGAGATGATGTCGGGGTGGCCCTCCGCCAGCTTGCGCATGGCGGCGACCAGGTCGGGGTAGTCATACAGCCGGTTGAACGCCAGCGGCACCTTGGGGGGTGGGAACGGCGGCTCGACCGCGGCCGAGGACGGCCTCGCGCAGGCCAGCGTCAGGCCAGCCGCCAGGGCGGCGACGCCCAGCCCGAGACCCAGCCCCCGTCGACCGAACGCCGTCCGCATGCCGCGAGCCTCCCCCGATTTTCGGCCGCCGTGACATTCTCGACGACCCTCCGCCCCTACCGAGCTTACCGACCCTTTGCCCCCCGGCAAACACCCACCCCCCACCGCGTTCAACTCGACCGCGTGCCCGGCGTCTCGAAGGCTCGAGGCATGCATGGCGGGGATGTCCCCCGCTCCCCTTCGGGCATGGACAGTACAGCCTCCGCTTCACAGGGGGACCGATAAAGGCCGGATGCCTGGTCCGACGTCGATGGCCGACCCTTCCCTGGAAAATGCGTCAACCGGCGGGAGTAAGGCCAACGGTTTTCGCGAGAGAGATCGCATTATTCATTTTATTCGCGGAGAGAGTGCGAATGAAAGCGAAAGGATTTGTGTGGGTTTCAAAGGGCTCCGGTCGGAAAAGCCCCCGTGCACTTGATGTGGCCCCCGACGGGCCTCGGGGGCCTCGGCTGGGGGTTGACAGGCGGGCACCGGGCGCGTTGCAATCCGGGCCTCGACGGGTGCCCCCGGCGTGCCTTCGGGCGGGTCGGGGGAGAATAGGGAAGACGGTGAGAATCCGTCGCGGGGCCGCCGCTGTAATCGGCCAGGCTCCCGGGCATCCACAAAGGCCACTGCCGCAAGGCGGGAAGGCCGCCCGGGGTCCGTCATGAGCCGAGAGCCAGAAGACCTGCCCGTCGGGTGACTGTTCCGGTGCTTCGGCCGACAAGCCACCGGGCGGGTGCGCACGCGCATCCGGGTTTCGACCCCCCTTTTGAAGGGGCGATTCCCGATGATGCGCCGGGCGGGCACGCTCCGCGTGGGCTTGGGTCGAAGCGGACCCGACCTCCTCGATGCCCGGCCCGGCAGAAAGCCCGCACCCATGACCCCGACCGCACGACACGGCCCCTCCCGCACCGCCGCGTGGTGCCCCTGCCCGTCCCCGACGTTCGCCGCAAGGCCGGACGTGCCCGACGCCTCGTCGTCGGCCGCCCGGCGTTGGTCGCGGTCCCATGCGTGCTCGCCGTTCCCGCGTGGTCGGGTGCCCGGGCCGGTCTAGGCGGCCCGGATCGCGGCCTGGAATCTCGATCGCGTCGCTCCCCGTGCGGGATGCGGCCGCGTGCGCCTTCGCCCACCGGGCGTGGCCGTGCGACGCCGCGCCAATCGGCGGGGGGCGGCGCGCCTTCGCCCCATTGATGAAGATGAATTGGAGAGTTCGCATGCGGATTTTGTTGATGTTCGGATGGCGCGGTGTGCTGGCCCTGGCCCTGGTTTCAAACGCCCCCGAGGCGCTGGCGGGGCCATTCGACCCGCAGGTTGGGCAGCCGGGCTCGACCGGCGCGATCTCGGCGCTCAGCCCCCTGATCACCGGCTGGGCCTCGTCGGTCGTCTCGTTCAGGCGGGGGCCGCAGGACATCAGCAACCCGTCCAGCCCGCTCGCGTCGATTGGCAAGCCGACCGATGTCCTAGGCGCGGCCACGGGGTCGTCGCATCTGGTGTCGCTGGGCGACGGCGGCTCGATCACGCTGGGCTTCGACCGGGCGATCGCCAACGGCGCGGGGGCCGACTTCGCGGTCTTCGAAAACGGGTTCCTCTCGGGGGGCGCCGGGATGGCGTTGCTGGAGCTGGGCCTCGTCTCGGTGTCGTCTGACGGAGTGCACTTCTTCGAGTTCCCGTCGATCTCACTGACCCAGACGGTCACCCAGGTCGGAGGATTCTCGCTGCTTGACGCCTCGAATCTGTCGAACCTCGCCGGCAAATACATCGGTGGCTACGGCACGGGCTTCGACCTCCAGGATCTGGCCGGCCTCTCGCCGCTGCTTGATATCAACCTCGTGACCCAGGTGCGCATCACCGACGTGATAGGCTCGATCGACCCGGCTTATGGGTCGTACGACTCGCAGGGGCACCTGATCAACGACCCGTTCAAGACCCCCTTCGCGTCGAGCGGATTCGACCTCAGCGGCGTGGGCGTGATCCACGCGGCGGTGCCCGAGCCGGCGACCCTGATCTCGATGCTGACGGGGCTGGGCCTGATGGGCCTGGCCACCGCGAGGCGGGCCCGCGCCCGCCTCGCCTGACCCTCGACGACCCGAGGCGCCGGGCTCTGGGCGACCCGGCGTGCCCCCCTCGACGACGATGTCGAGGGGGGCTTCTCGTCTCTAACGCAGCGGCACGCTGGCCCGTGCCCGGCCGGCCCGCGGCGCGGCGGCGTCGAGCGTGATGGTCGGCGGTTCCGCGCCCTGGGGTGCATTGGCCGGCAGGAGCAGGAGCCAGCGCAGCTCCTTGCGGCCCCCCGATGCGGCGAGGACGTCGATCCGTTCCAGGGGGCGGCCGGCAAGGATCGTGGCGCCCGCGGGGTCGAGCCGCACGAGGACCGGCTCGGTCCTGCGGATCTTGGCCGCCTGGGCGGTGGCGGTGGGCAGGTCGCCTGCGTTGCGCACCGTGGCGACGACCTCGACAAGCCCCCCACCTTTGGGCTCGGCCTTGACGTCGACCCACTCCAGCCGGGGCAGCCGGGCGGCCAGGTCGGCCAGGAAGGTGGAGTGCGCCTCGACCAGCGCCGGGATGAGGTCGGCCGGCGGATTGAGCCGGACGCCTGGCCGCCAGCCCCCCACCTCGACGGCGCCCAAGGTGGGGTGGTCCAGCTTGACGAACGGGACGAACGCGCGGCCGCCGGCGACGTTGTCGTTCCAGTAGAGCCAGCGAGCCTCGCCGTCGGACGGCGGCTTGGCCTGCCCCGCGGCGGGCTCGGGGATGTCCGGGACCGACCAGAGGCGGGTCGACAGGCCGAGGGCGCCGAACTGGTGATAGGCCCACTCGCTCAGGGCACCATCGGAGGTGGCCCCAGGCGCGGGCGTGCCGGTGGCGGCGGCCAGGTTCAGGGCGGTCCGGGGCCTGGGCGCGGCGGCCGTGGCGGGCTTGGTGGCATCGGCCTTCGTCGCCTCGGCCTTGGCGGCGTCGCCATTGCGCGGGGGCGCGGGGGCGTTGACCGTGACCTCAGAGGCCTTGGCGCCCAGGGCCTTGTTGTAAAGGCGAGAGAGCTCGGCGACGTAGGGTAAGTCGGCGTCGTCCAGGTCGGAGCCCGGCTTCTTGGGCTCGGCCTTCAGGTTGTCGTTGAGCGAGAACGACCAGACGGCGGCGATCTCGGGGTGGTCGAAGGCGAACCGGATCAGGCCCAGGGTCTCGGGCTCGCTGGCGGGGCTGAAGCCGGCCTCCGGGTCGAATTCCGTCCAGTTGTGCGGCCAGTTCCGGTTGAGGTTCACGCCCCCGGATGGGTCCTCGTTCGACTGCCCGTCGTCGTCGTTGTCGATCCCCTCGGATTGCTCCGAATAGATGGGCTCTTCCCCCTTGGCGGGGTCGGCCTTGCGCACGATGCGCGGGTCCTTCTCGTCGGCGACGAGCGTCGCCTTGGCGTCCTTCAGGCGGAGCCTCAGCAGCAATCCGTCGGCGTTGAGGTCGTCGGGCCCGTCCTCGTTCGACCGGCCGTCGCGGTCGCGGTCCATCGCCCTCAGGTTGGCGCGGAAGTCGCCGCGGGGCAGCTCCAGGTTGCGCTCTGCGCCGTCGGGGTTGAGCCTGGGGACGACGTAGATCGTGGTGCGGTCGAGCATCCGGGTGACGGCCTGGTCCTGGCCGTCGGCGGCCGCCAATGAGCGGATCATTCCCAGGGCGACCTGCGAGCCGACGAGGTGGTCGGCCTCCAGGTTGGCGACGATGAGGATGGCCGGCCTGGGCCCGACGCGGCGGGCGCGCGGGTCGGGCTTGGGAGCCCCGGCGTCCGCGCCCGCGTCCTCGGGCCGGCCGATCCGGACCATCCAGACGTCCCGCCCCTGCCCGGTCCGGGCCAGCGAGCTGAGCGTGACCACCTGCGGGTGGGCCGTCGCCTCACGCCGGAGCGCGGCGGTGAGCCCCTCGTCGTCGAGATAGCCCGCGGGGAAGAGCGACGGAAGCTGGGGCGGCGGCTGTGTCGCCGGATCGGTTTGCGCAGGCTTCGTCTCGGGCCGACTTTCCTGCTGGGCCCGCGCGGCCTGGGGCCCCATGGTCGCGAGGATCAGGGCGAGGGCCGACCCCCTGAGTGCGGGGGCGAACCTTGTGTCGAGCTTCATGCCAGCGGCCCAGGATGACCATCGCGAATCGGGTCGGCGCCGCCAGTCTCGCGCCGCAACGAGACCCCAGGTTACCAGAATGGCATGGGCAGGGCACGCGGCCCGGCGTCCAGGCGTGTATCGCCTTCCGCGATCGGCCTCACCGTTCGAGGGGGCCACCTCAGTGTTGCCAGGAATCGACACGATCGGCCGGCTCCAGGGCCCCATCCAAAGCCTAGAGTTCCCGGGAATCATCCCGTGCCGCGTCAGGCGGCCCATTCGATCGACGCCGATCGTCACGCCCAACTCACGCTGAAGCGAGATTCGACATGCTGTTCATGGATCGTCCTGCATCGCGGCCGTTCGTGCCGGGCGCCCTCATCGCCGCCCTGGGGTTGCTGTCGGCTTCGACGGCGTCGGCGGACCTGATCGGCTTCGGCAAGAGCGAAGATGGCTATTCGCTCAACGGCGGGGCGACGGTCTCGAAGGGCGTTCTGACCCTGACCGACGACGGCTCGTTCGAGGCGCGATCGGCGTTCGCCAAGACGACCCAGGACATCAGCACGTTTCGCGCCTCGTTCACCTATCAGGCCGCGGGCTCAAGGCTTTCCGACGGCGTCGCCTTCGTCCTCCAGAACGACAAGGCCGGGGCCGAGGCGCTGGGCGGCATGGGCGGGGCACTCGGTTACGGATACATGGCGCCGAGCGCCGCGATCGAGCTGAACATCTACAAGGCCTATACGATCGGGACGAATTTCCGGACCGATGGCCAGACCTACGAGTACAACTCGACCGGCAAGGTGGACATCTCCAGCGGCAACAAGATCCGGGTCGACCTGACCTATGACGGAAAGCTGCTCTCGGAGACCCTCACTGACCTGAAGACCCTGGCGACGTACTCGACCAGCTACGTGACCGACTTGCCGAAGGTCCTCGGCGCCAATACGGCCTACGTGGGGTTCACCGGCTCGTCGGGCGGGACCAGCTCGATCCAGTCGATCTCCGACTTCCAGTTCACCAACGCGGTGGTGCCCGAGCCCCGATCGCTGGCCCTCCTGGCCGTGGGACTGGCCGGCCTCGCCGGCTACTCTCGATCGAGGTCGAGTGCCTCCCGCTGAGCGCCCGCACCGCATCAATGAGCCGCACCGCCCCGGGGCGATGGCGGATCTTCGATAAATACAATAGAATATGGATTTGTTTGTCGTTGGCAGCTGGGCTCGATTGACGGGCGGGCCGGTCGGCTAAGGCGGGCCCGAAGACGCCGCCGAGTCGTTCAGCTCGCCCCTCCGGGAGAAGTCCCGGCCCGTTCCTTGAGCAGGTCGCGGATCTCTTCGAGGAGCTGCTGGTCCTTGGTCAGAGCGGGGATCTCCTTGGCCTGTTCCCGCTGCTGGAAGGCCATGATCCAGCCGACGAATTTGACGATGAAGAGATAGAGCGCGAAGGCGACGATCAGGAAGTTGACGACATCGCCGAGGAACTTGCCGAACGGAATCCGCGCATCGCGTACGGGCAGATACCAGTCCTCATAACCTCGCTTGCCGGGCAGCAGCACGCCCACGGTCGGCATGATGATATTGTCGACCAGCGACTTGACGATATTGCCGAACGCCCCGCCGATGATGACGCCGACGGCCAGGTCGATCACGTTCCCCTTGAACGCGAACGACTTGAACCCCTCGAAGATCGATTTGGCGTGCTTCGCCGCATGAATGTGGGGCATGGACACGATCGCTCCTCCTTGTCTCGTCCCCCCGGGGGGAGCGGCTCCTGGGCTCGATGGATCGCCGAAGTCGTGCCCTGCTAGCGATTGACGTGCCAAGGGCGTGCCGGAAAAGTTCTCGGAGCCCGCGAGAAATCGGCCCGCCCGCGGGGTCAATCTTGCAGGAGACGAGCGGCACGGGCCCGGGCGAGGCGAGGATGGCGGCAATCGACGCGGAAACACTCGGCGCCCTGTTCGACCGCCACGGACCCGCGCTCGTCCTGTACGCCCGCCAGTGGTGCGGCACCCCCGAGGACGTGGTGCAGGACGCCTTCGTGACCCTGGCACGCGCCCGAGGCCTGCCCGATCGCGTGCTCCCCTGGCTCTTCCGCGTGGTCCGAAACGCCGCGATCAACGCCGGTCGGGGCGCCCGCAACCGCAAGGCCCGCGAGTCCCGCTCCTCGTCCGCCGAGGCCTGGCTCGCTTCCGACGACGACCGCATCGACGCCTCGGCCGCCGCCCGGCTGCTGGAAGACCTCGACCCGCCCGAGCGCGAAGCCCTCGTCGCCCGATTCTGGGGCGGCCTCACATTCGACGAGATCGCCCGACTCCAGGGCTGCTCGGTCGCCACCGCACACAGACGTTATCAGAACGGCCTGACCCACCTGAACGAGAGGCTAGCCGGCCGATGGAACCCTCAAACTTCGACCCCGAACGCGACCTGAGCCACCTGGAACGCCCGCTCGAAGGCTTGCACCCCCAGGCGCCCGCCCTCACCCGCGACCGCATGCTCTTCGAAGCCGGCCGCGCCACGGGCCGCGACCAGGGACGCAACCGCTGGCTCACCGCCACGGCCACACTGGCATTTTTGGTCGTCGGTCTGTCCGGCCTCCTCGCCCGCGAGCACACCCAGCGTCAGAGCCTTGAACGTACCCTCGCCGCCCGCCTCTCCGAGCACGTTCCGACGGTGTTGGCCGACAAGCCCACCCCTCCGGGCTTGGTCGTTGCGGCGTCTAAGCCTCCGGAAGCCTCGCCTTACAGTTATCTAGCCCTGAGCCGCCGGGCACAGTCGGGACGCCTCGACGACTGGCCGACGAATTCAGCGACCTTGCCCTCGGGCGGCCGCGCCGAGCGCAGGCCTGCACCCTTGAAGGTGCGCGATTCCGCCGAATCCCTCAACCTCTGAAGACGTGTTATCGCAAGGGTGAAGAGGGAAATGGGGACTGGCTTCGAAGCAGAGCGAAGGTGCCCGTCCCCATTTCACGACGCAAACGCACGTCCCCCGTTGCTCATGGGACATGACGATCGAGCGAACGCCACCCCGACCGACCCGACCCCACGGGCGATCGATCTCGATGCGTGACGTCCGATGCGTGCTCGCGCCGAGCGAACGCGGACGTCCGCGGTCCGCACTGGTATCCCAGAAAAAATCAAGGAAGCATTATGAGACGATCCGTACGATTTCATATCAGTCTTGCCTTCCTGACGTCGGCCTTGACGCTGATCACTATGGGCGCGGCCCCGGAAGCGATCAAGCTCACAGTGAGCCCCAGCCCGGCCCCGGTCCCGGCGCTGGCATTCAGGTTGCTGCCAATCGAGTCAGAATTGACCCCCGGCAACGCAGCACCGATCTATCTGCGCCTCTCATGCGAACTTTGGCCCGAGGGGAAGAAAGACCTGGATGAAAAGCTGCCCGCCTGGGCCGGACTGCCGCCGAATCTCTTCCCGGCGGCGGAAGCCCGTAAATTCATCGACTCGTGGCAGCAGCGCCTAGACCAACTCGCCTATGGGGCGCGGCGCGAGACATGCGACTGGAACTATACCCTGCCCGAAGAACGGGCGAATGCAATGGATATCCTGTTGCCCGACGCCCAGGAGATGCGCACCTGGGCACGGCTTCTGTCGCTCAAGGCTCGGGTTGAGATCCTCGAAGGCAAGCCCATCGACGCGGTGCGAACCGTGGAGACCGGCCTGGCCCTCGCCCGGCACGTCGCGCGGGGGCCGTTCGTCATCAACGCAATCGTTGGCATCTCTTATAGTACCTCGGCGTTGGCCCAGGTGGACAACCTCGTCGCTATCCCCGGGGCCCCCAACCTTTACTGGTCACTGACCGCCCTACCCCGCCCTCTCATCGGCATCCGCAGGGGGGTGGAGCATGACGCCAAGATGGCCGAATGGATGCTTGGTTTGAACGACCTGCACCAGCCCCGCACCGATGTCGAGTGGTCGGAGCGGCTCGATCGCCTGCACGCCCGCCTCACCTCGCTCAAGGGGAGCCTCAAGCCCGAGGGTCTCGATCCCAGGATGGAGACTCCCGCCGGATTCCGTACAGTCGCCCTTCCCCGGGCCCGAGAGGTTCTCAAAACGGCCGGCATTCCGGCCGAAGGGTTGGCCGATGATCGGCTGATCCTAATGGCTTACGCTGCTGCTTATCAAAAATTTAAGGATGATTACATCAAGTCTTCGTATCTCCCCTTCGACCAAGCCGGCCCATTTTACAAGCAGGACCGACTCTTCGAGGAGAAGTCCGGGCCGTTCTGGTTCATCTACTCGTCAATGACCACCTCCATTCGGAGCGCCCATGAATTCGATGCGAAGCTAGATCGCAAGGTGGCGGCCCTTCGCGTCGTCGAGGCGCTGCGACTCCAGGCCGGCCGGTCGGGTCGCCTGCCCGGCTCGCTCGACGAAGTGACGGTCGTTCCCATCCCAACCGATCCATACTCGGGCAAGGCGTTCGCTTACCAATTGGATGGCGACACGGCCACCCTGTCCGGCCACGTGCCCAATGGTCAGGAAGCCTCTGGGTTGATCTATCAGATCACGTTACGGAAATGACCCGGGAGGCAGTCGATCACGAACTGGAACCGGCCCGGGGTTCTCCAATGACCCGGGCCAGCTCCATTAGCGCCAATCGTAACGGATCGGCGATCTCGGGGGTGGCGATGATGCCGGCCTCGTCGAGCTTCCTGCCGGCGAGCGGGACCGTGGGCGAGGCCTCGACAACAAGGCGGCCGAGCATGCCCAGGGTCAGGCTGAGCTGGGCATGGACATGGACGGAATTGGGCGAGGCGTTGATAATCGCGATCGGCTTGTCCATCAGGCTCGCCCCGCCGACGGTCCAGTCCAGGGCATTCTTCAGCGAGCCCGGGATGCCGTGAGCATACTCGGGGCTGCATACGATAAGGGCGTCGCTTTGACCGAGAAGTTCGCGGAAGGCGGCGACGGCCGGCGGTGGCTCGGCCTCGTCGTGGTCGGGGTTGAAGTGGGGCAGGCCCGCCAGGCCATCGAAGATGACGACATCCATCCCTTCGGGCGCCAGCGCGGCCAGCGAACGGATGAGCGTCGAGTTGGACGACGCGGCCCTGAGGCTGCCGGAGATGGCCAGGACTCGCATGAACGCACTCCCCGCACGGACTGGCAGGCGGCCCGACCGTCGACGGGCTCGCCCCCGAGATTCTAGAGCAGTTCCCCATTGAACGTGGCGTGCTTTTCTCCGATTCTCCGTGATAGGAGGGCACGGAGAATGGCGGCATACTCGATGGACCTGCGGGAGCGGGTCATTGCCGCCTGCGATGAGGGGATTCAGACGCGCGCCGAGGTCGCCGAACGATTCTCCGTCAGCCAGTCCTGGGTCCGCCTGCTGCTCAAGAGGCGCCGGGAGACCGGCTCGATCGCGCCGAGGCCGCACGGCGGGGGCCGGGCCCCGGCCTTCTCCGGCGAGGCGGCCGAGCGGCTCTGCAACGCCGTCGCGGCCGATCCCGATGCCACGCTCAGGCAGCTGGCGGCCGCCGCCGGCGTGGCCTGCGGCACCTCGGCCACCGACCGGGCGCTGAGACGGCTGGGCATCACGCGCAAAAAAAAGTCGCCCCGGGCCGCCGAGCAGGACCGGCCCGACTTGAAGGAGGCCAGGGCGGCCTGGCGGGCCGAGTTCACCGGCGTCGACCCGTCCCGCCTGGTCTTTCTGGACGAGAGCGGCGCGACGACCGCGATGACCAGGCGGTACGCACGGTCCCCGCGCGGCAAGCGGGTCGATGCGGCGGTGCCGCACGGCCACTGGAAGGTGCTCACCCTGACCGCGGCGGTCCGCCTCGGCGGCATCGGGGCCTGCCTGGCCTTCGACGGGGCGACGAACAGCGCCTGCTTCGAGGCCGACATCGGCGAGTGCCTGGCCCCGACACTCAGGCCCTGTGACATCGTGGTGATGGACAACCTCTCATGCCACAAGACTGCCGAGGTGGCCCGCTTGGTCGCCGCCGCCGGCGCCGAGGTCCGCTACCTGCCGGCCTACAGCCCCGACCTGAACCCGATCGAGGCGATGTTCAGCAAGCTCAAGGAGTCCCTGCGATCGGCCGAGGCGAGGAGCGTGGACGACCTGATCGGCGCGATGGGAGACGGCCTGAGGTCAGACAAAGCGGCCAATATCCTTGGATGGTTTCATCATTCGGGATATCGCCACGTTCAATAGGGAACTGCTCTAGCTGACCGGGCAACCCTGGCCGCGCCCATCAAGGCGCAACGAGAGGGCCCCGCCGCGCGACGGGTGTCGCGAGGTGGGGCCCCGGGTTGTCTCGGCTCGGGCGGAGCCCCGCCTCAGTGGATGTAGCTGCCGCTGCTGGACTTGAAGTTGACGTCGCCGCCGTACGTCGCGGTGTACTTCTGCCCCTTCGCGAGCTTGAGCGGGTCAATCGTCCAGCTGTACGTGCCGCCGGTGAGTGTCGCGATCCCCTGCACCACGCCGTCCAGGAAGATGAAGACGCTGCCGGTCGGGATGGCCAGGCTGGTCGGCGAAGAGGACACGCGGACCGTGAGAACCGGCCCGGTCGGGGCGGGTGCCACGGTGGTGATCGTGGCGGACTGGGTCACCTGCACGGTCGCGGTGGCCGTATTCAGCGCGATGAAGGACGAGTTGCCGCTGTAGGTGGCCACGATCGTGCGGGTGCCGACCGAGAGGGCCGAGGCCACGAACGTGCCCGACCCGTTGACCAAGTTCACGACCGCGACCACGGTTCCGTTCTCGGTGAACGTGACCGTCCCCGTCGGGACACCCGCACCGGGCGCGACCGCCCCGACGTTCACGCTGAACGTGACCGGCTGAGCGAAGCTGACCGACGCCGCCGACTGCGTCATCGTCAGATTTGCACCTGCCTGGCTGATGACCTGCGTCCCCGCGGCCGAGGTCGACCCCGCGAAGTTGGCCGAGCCCAGGAAGGCCGCGGTGATGGCGTAATTCGCCGCCGGAAGGCCGTTGGTGGTGAAGGTGGCCACCCCGCCCGACAGCGTCCCCGGCCCGATCGGCGTGCCGTTGGCGTAGAACATCACCGTGCCTTCCGGGGTGTAGCCCGGGGCGGCCACGGTGGCCGTGAAGGTGATCGTCTGGCCGTTGGCCGACGCTCCGGGCATCGTCAGCGTCGTGGTCGTTGCCCCGAGGACCGAGTCGATCAGGGCGGGCGAGGCCGCCGCGGCGTAGGCGAAGTGGGCATCGCCCTGGAAGGCCGCCGCGATGGCGTGCAGCCCGGGCGAAAGGACCGCCGAGAACGACGCCACGCCGTTGACCACGTTGCCGGTTCCGATGGGCGTGCTGCCGTCGTAGAAGAGGACCGATCCTCCGATCGTCCCGCCGCCCGGGGCGATCGCGTTGACGTTGGCGCTGAACGAGACCGGCAGGCCGATTACCGACGTGGAGGAGGCCACGATGACGACGCTTGCCGATGCGAACGAGACAACCTGCGTCTGGTCCGCGGTGGTGATGGGCGAGTGGTTGGCGTCGCCCAGGTAATGCCCGGTCAGGTTGAGGCTGCCGACGTCGGCGATGGCCAGCACGAAGTAAGCCAGGCCCGAGCTGTCCAGCGGGCTCGTGCCCAGGACGGTGCTCCCCAGTGTGACCGTCGCGTTACCGGTGGGCATGGGTGCCCCGCTCACAGAGCCGACGGTGACGACGTAGGTGGCATACTGGCCCGAGACGGTCGGCCCTTGCAGCGAGAGCACCGCGCCCGTGGCGACCTGGCTCACCGACAGCGAGAGGCCGGCCGAGGAGGACATGGAGAACGACGGGTCGCCGGAATACGTCGCGGTGATTGAGTGCGAACCGGCCGGCAGAGTCGAGATCTGGAGCGTCGCGACCCCAGCGGAGAGCGTCCCCGCGCCGATCGAGACCCCGTCGGAGTAGAACGTCACCGTCCCCGTGGCCAGGCCCGATCCCGGGGAGATCGCCGAGACGGCGGCGTTGAAGGTGATCTGCTGGCCATACACGGTCGAGGCCAGGTTGCTGGTCAAGATCGTCGAGGTGGCCGACGCGGTGACGACCTGGGTGATCGCCTGGGCCGTCGAGGATGAAGAGAAATTGCCGTCGCCGGAGTACAAGGCGGTGATCGCGTGGCTGCCGACCCCCAGGCTCGACACGACCAGGGTGGCGATGCTGCCCGAGGAGACCAGGTTCGTGCCGATCGAGACCCCGTCGGAGTAGAACGTCACCGTCCCCGTCGGCATGCCCGATCCCGGGGAGACCGCCGAGATGGTGGCGGTATACGTGACCGACTGGCCGAAAAGCGAGGGATTCGCCGACGAAGCGAACGAGAGATTGGTGCTCGCCTTGTTCACCAGCTGCGTCACCGGCGTCGCGGTGCTGCCCGATGAGTAGTTGGCGTCGCCGCTGTAGCTGGCCGTGATCGTGTGGCTGCCGGCGGCCAGAATCGCGGTGCTGATGCTGGTCTGGCCCATGATGACCGGCCCGGTGCCGATCACGACCCCGCCGGCGTAGAACGTCATCGTGCCGGTGATGGTGCCGGAGGTCGCCGAGGTCACCTGCGCGGTGATGACCGCCTGCTGGCCGTAGACCGTGGCCGACGTCGCGGTCAGGATCGTCGTGGTGGCCGCGGTGTTGGCGATCACCTGCGTGAACGTGTTCATGGGAGACGCGTTGAAGTTGCTGTCGCCGAGGTAAGAGATCGTCATCGCGTGGCTTCCCAGGGTGAGAAGCGACGTGGTGAGCGAGGCGACGTTGTTCACGATCGCGACGCTGCCGAGATTCGTCGAGCCGGCGAAGAAGGACATGAGGCCGGTCGGGCTGCCGGCGCCGGGGGAGGTCGCCGAGACCGTCGCGGTGAACGTCACCGGGGTGGAGGGCGCCGCCGGGTTGGCCGAGACGACGACGGAGACGCTCGTGTTGGCCTGGTTCACCAACTGCGAGACGCTGCTCGCGGTATTGCCCGCCGAGTAGGTGGAGTCCCCGTTGTAGGTGGCGGTGATCGCGTAAGTGCCGACGACCAGCGACGCGGTGCTGATGCTGGCCTGGCCCGAGGTGACCGTCCCGCTGCCCATGGAGACGCCGTCGGCGAAGAACGTCACCGTGCCGGTGATCGTCCCGGCGGTCGTCGAGGTGACGAACGCGGTGAAGGTGGCCGACTGGCCGAAGACGGTGGCCGTCGTCGCGGCCAGGGCCGTCGTGGTCGCCTCGCCGTTGACGTTCTGGACCAGATTGGTCGAGGTGCTGCCGAAGAAGAAGAGATCGCCCGAATAGACCGCCGTGATGTTATGCACGCCAACGCCCGGGCTGTAGCCGATCGAGCCAGCTCCGCTGACCAGCGTCACCGGGCTGCCGATCTGCGTCGAGCCGTCGAAGAACGTGACCGTGCCGGAGGCCATGCCGAAGGAGGTCGAGACCGAGGCCGACAGCGTGATCGCAGACCCGTTGTTCGACGGGTTGGATGAGCTGGTCACCGACGTGGTCGTCGAGAGGATGCAGTTCAAGACGACGTCGTTGCCGGTCCCGCCCAGATAGCTGATGGTGAAGTTCTTGCCGCCCGCGGTGATCGAGCTCCCCTCGGCCAGCCCGGCGAAGGTGCCGACGACGAGGTCGCCGCCGTCGTTTTCGATCAGCGTCAGGGTGCCGCCATAGGTCGGCGTGTAGTTGTTCGTCACGTTGAGGTTGAGCGTGGCCCCGCCCAGGTTGACCACCCCGTTGACGGTCGTCTGGTCATAGAACCCGCTCATCCCGGCGCTGTTGCCGGGCACGTTGCCGTCGATGTCGACATCGAAGGTGGAGCTACCGTCGAGCGTCAGGCCGGTCGTGGCGAGGGCGCCGGCCATATCGAGACCCGCGGCCATGGAGCCGCCCGCCGAGGTGACAAAGCCCACCGACCCGAAGCCGCCGAGCGTGCTGCCCACGCCGCTCAGCTCGACGTTAAACGTATTCAGGTCGAGGACGAACAGCGATCCCTCCTCGACCACCGCCTTGGACAGGCCGTTGTTCGCGACCATGAACGCGAGAATGCCGGTTCCCTGCTTGGTCAGCACATTGCTCCCCGTCGTCGCCTGCTGGAAGCGGAGGTCGCCCCCATCAACACGCACCGTCGCGTCGTCGACCAGATTCACCGCTCCGCCGACCAGCATGATCGAGCCGATGCCGGTCGACTTCGACAGGGCACCGGCGGTCCCCCCCACGCCGCTCCCCTGGAGGTTCAGGCCCCCCGAGGGGATGCCCATGGAGGCGAGGCCCATGTTCATGCCGACGGCGTCGAAGAAGTCGAGCGTGGCGCCCCCCTCCACGGTGACGACCCCCGACGTGCTCAACGCGCTGCTGCCCCTGCTCTGGAGCGTGCCCGCCTCGATCGTGGTGCCGCCGGTGTAAGTGCTGTTCACCTGATAAGAGAGCAGCCCGGTCCCCGTCTTGGTCACCGAGGCGCCAAGGACTGTCTCGGCGACATTCTGGCCGCTGAGTAGTAGATTCAGGCCGTCGGCCACCTCGAAGTTCAACGTCGCGCCCAGCCCGAAATTGCCGTTCATCTTCGTGTTGCCCGACGAAGCCAGGATCCTCGCCGCGGCCCCCGATCCCGAGGCGGAAGTGCTCACCGCCGGGGCGACGGTCATCGTCCCCCGCAGGTCGAGCGTCGCACCCGTCCAGATCGTCGCCGTCGAGCTGACACCGCCGAGCGCCCCGCCGTTGCTGATGGCCAGCGTCCCGCCGGCGACGACCGTGTTGTTGAAGGTCGTGTTCGACGAGCTGATCAGCTCGGTGCCCACCCCCGTCTTGGTCACGGGCCCATTGGGGTTGAAGAAGGAGGCCGAGATCACCAGGTCATCGTCGGCCGCGCCGTCGGCCACGGCAATCTCGGGGGTCACCTTGATCATGGCCAGGGCGCCCGAGATCGTCGACGATTGCGCCGAGGCCAGCACGTCGATCCGGTCATTCAAGGCGAGCGACCCGGTCCCCGTCGCGACGGTGGCCCCGGTCATCGACAGCGACTTGACCTGTTCCGTGACCTGTCCGCCGAAGTCGTCGAACGCCAGCGTGCCGCCCAGGCCGATCGTGATCGTCGACGTATCGGCGATCTGGTCGCTGTAGTAGGAGGTGAGCGAGGCGCCGGCCCCGATGACCAGGTCACCATTGATGGACGTGACCGTCTGACCCGGCATCCCGCTCTTGGTGAGCCCGGCGGGCCCGGACACGATCGTCGTCGTCCCGGTGTAGGTGTTGCTGGTGTCCCCGCCGATGTAAAGGATGCCCGGCCCGGTCTTGGTGATGCCCGCGGAGCCCGAGATGATCCCGCCGAGCGACACGCCCCCCAGCGCGCTGGTGGTGTTGATCACGCCGGTGGTCATGGTGGTCGGCAGGTTGTACGACGCCACCCCGTTGGCGTTCGGGATGTTCAGATCCCCGGCCAGGGTGATGGCCGCCCCGCTGAGCGTGTAGACGTTGTGGATCGTGATCGAGTTGAACGAGAGCCCCGCAGTGAGGTCATTCGTGAGGTTCTGGCGGCCCGTGCCCGAGGGGAAGACCAGGTCGTCGCCCGCCACCGGGACCGCCGCGGTGTCCCAGTTGGCCGTATTGCTCCAGAGGGTCGAGACCGCGCCTGTCCAGGTGACGGTCGCCGGCGTGATCCGGACTTCCAGCGTCTCATGATGAGGCCTGAACCCGACCGTGGGCGTGGCCCGGCGACGCCGACGGGTGGGCCTGGGCGTCTGGCGATCGTCGAACATGCCGAGGAAGAGTCGCATCATGGGGGGAAAGTCCGTCGAGGTGCCGTGCCTGGTGCGCATCAATACAAAGGAGTCGTCCCCCCCAACATCGCGGGGGCGATCTCAATAAAGCCGAACACCGGTCACCCGGCTCGGAATTGCAGATCAGGGTCTCAAGGTTCGTCCACGCCTAACTTAGAACGCCAACCCCCGACGTGCGTCCCAATTCGCTCGGAGTCCGATTGATTGACAATCCCGCCGCCCCTCCCTTCCACGCAAACCCCGCCCACGGTCACCCCGGGCTGATCGGCGTTCAAGATGTTGAGGAGGAAAACGAACCCATCGGAATCGGCCCTCTCGTCAGAAGTCCGATGGGTGTCGGTGTTGTCCCTGGCCGGCGTGTCCGAGGGCGGGCTCGGTGGGCGGAGGTATTCAACGGATTCGGACAATTGCCCGTCATTCGGTGGCGGCTGAGTCCGGGCACAGGTACGATCCGCACGACTCTTTCTCGCAATCCCCCCATCCGGAGAACGTCGATGCGTTGGACCCTCGCGATCGGATTGAGCCTCGCGTTACTGCCCGCCCACGCCCGGAGCGAGACGATCTCGACACTCCCCGACTGGAATGGATCGCAGAGCCTGCTCGGCTTCGGCGAGACGAACACGGCGACCTTCGGGCAGACGATCACCGTCGGTGCGGAGACCCGCTTGCAGTCATTCTCCTTCCGTATCCGCACCGAGAACCTCTTCGGCCCCCACCCGAGTCGCTTTGGCGGCCATGTGATGCAGTGGGACGAGACGCTTGATCGGGCGGTCGGGCCGGTCCTCTACGACAGCGGCCTACTTGTGCTCCCGTTCAACGACGACGGTGTGTATCAGGCCGTCACCATCAATCCCGGAATCGCCCTGACCTCGGGAAACCAATACGTCCTCTTCCTGAGCACTTCGACCTATCAAGACAGCACCCTCGACCAGACCCGCTGGGGCCTCGTCCGCAACGTCGACGCATATTCGGGAGGAAAATCCGTCTACCTGAACAACGGCACCGACACATCCGCCTGGACCTCCGGCCCATGGGACAGCGGCTTCACCGCCCCCGGGAGCGACTTCGCCTTCACCGCCACCCTCACCCCCGTCCCCGAGCCCTCCAGCATAACCCTGATGCTCGGAGCCGCGACAATCTGTGGCCTTTGCTACGGCGTACGTTACACGTTGTCGCAACGGGCGATGTCGATTATCGCAGAAAGGAATGAGCTTACGTGAAAGTAGGATGTCCTGTTTTCGTTTATTTCCCATTTACTAATATATGAGCGATTATGTCAGAACTTTAAGAGTATGCTGTAAGGAGAATTATTCTTTATATCGGCTACGCTGTGGACGCAACCAAGTTTGGTGCTGGGAATGACAACGCAGTCCAGGATGCGGATGCCATTCATAAAACAATATACTTGGTTGGCGGTTGGGAGGACGGAGATCGAACCACGCCGAGAAGTGGTAGGAAAGGCGGCGTGGTGTGGGTGACTCCTGGCGGTTACCCCTACCCGAGTCATCAGGCCCAAGATCGTTCCAGATTACCCATCACGGCGCAATCGTCCTGGGCCTCGCCCCATCCCGATGGAGACCTAAGGATCGTGGAAATTAGGAACTCCGAATCCGATCGGTAAATGCCTGCCAGTAGCACCGAATGGCAAACCGGCGCAAGCATTTCTGTTTGAGGCTTTATGGCTTATCCCGATGGCTTTCGGGACATTCGGTTTACCCCTTTTCCCCTTCCAGGCGACTCGCACTATGCCTCGACTTCTTCCAGCTCCTGCTCCGCATCCTCGAAATCCTGATCCTTGAAATCGAATGTGGCCTGGTCTGCTAGCCACTGCCTTCTCAGCTCGGTGTTCGACTTCATCGCCTGTTCAAGGGCCAGGGTTTCCCGATACTGGCTTGCTTCGGCATCCAGCGTCCAGGTGGATTCAAGGCCCAGTTCCTCGGCAACCTTCCTGATCTCCGTCAGGCTAACGCGGAAGAACTCTTTCCGCTTGTTGACCTTGTTGACCTGCCGCTCGACGAACCGCCTGTGCAGGGCCGTTTCCAGCGCTGGAGCGTCGTCGGAGGCGAGCATGGCGTGGACGTCGAACGCGAACGGCACGCTCGCATCGCCGAGTTCCTTGACCCGCTCGGTGGGGTCGAGTCTGCGCGTCAGGCCGATCTTGTAGACGTTCTCGCCGAATGCCCCGACATTGGAGATGATGTAGACGTGGCCCTTCTTCGTCTGCTGGGCCATCGAGATCGCCTTCCTCCCCTTCTCCTCGGCCTCGACGAGCTTCCCGTTCAACTCCTGCAGCTGGGCTTCGAGGTTGGCCTTCTCCGCCTCGCTCGCCTCCTCGAATTGCTTCCTGAGCCTGGCGATGGCCCTGTTGACGAGCTCTTCCTCGCGTTCGGCCTGCTTGATGGCCTTCTCGATCTCCTTCTTAGTCCGCTCCTCTTCCCGGATCTGCTCCTTGATCGCCCGCTGCTCCTCTCGGGCTTTCTCCTTCATCTTCTGCACCGCCACCGCCCATTTGATCTCTTCGAGGCGCGAGTCCAGGTACTCCTCCTGGATGCGGGCATTCTTGTAGACCTCGCCATCCCGGTTGACCAAGGCGTAGGCATCCTTGACCTCCTGGATCAGCTTGCCCTGGTTGCCGGGCTTCAGCCTGGACAGGATTGTGTCTACCTTGCCGTTGAAGGTGCTGAGCACAAATTTCAGGGCGTGCTCCTTCTTCCACCCCTCGGGATAGCCGCAGGTCGCGGCCGTCTCGTTCTGCTGCATCGTCTTGGTCCGCTCCCTGACGAGCTTCAGCTTCTCGCCTGCCTTGCTGAATCCAAACTCCTCGGCGAGCTCGTCGAGGATGTGTGAGGCGGGGACCATGTAGACTCCGCTGTAGCCCTCGATCCGGTTCTGCAAAGCCTGGGCAATCGACCGGTATTCCTCGACCTTTCCCCTGGCCTCGAACGCTTCGCCGGCGATCTCACCGGCCCGATGCTCCGCCTTCTGCCTGATCGAAAAGGCATAGCCCGTGACCTGGTCCAGAGCGGCTTCGGCCTTCTCCCGCTTCTCCTTCGCGTCCTTCCGGGCCATGGACGCAACCTGCCTCGCTTCCTTCTGGGCTTCTTCGAGGGCATTCTGACCCTGCCATTTCGCCACCCTCAACGCTTCCTGAGCCTCGGCCTTCAGCGCCGAGGCCTCGCTCGTCAGTGTCTGCCCCATCGCCCTCGACGATTCGAATTGTCTCTCGCCCTCGGCCCGGAGCTTCCTGCTCTGGTCCTGCGCCTCTTCCACGGCTCTTCGGACGATCTCATCCGCCCGCTTCTGCGCCTGGGCGAGCTTCTCCTCGATGTCCTCCTTGGTCCTGCGCGCCTTCTCGATGACGTCCGGGATATGCCTCAACTTCTCCACCTTGGCCAGCTCTGAGTTGAAGACGCTCTCTTTCTGCTGCCAGGTCTCGCTCGCCCGCTGAAGCTGCGAGTTGAGTTCCTGCGACCTCAAGAGGAAGAAAAGCGTGGAACCGATGAGTGCGAACGAGAGCAGGATGAGGAAGGCATAGAGCATGAGGCAACCATCGGTAGGACTTGCGGATCGATCGAGCACCTTCGCTCGACTTGAACTGCTCGCCCGAATCATGAACCCGGCGAGAGAAGCATCATTGTGAATGACCGATTCGAGCAAGACAATGGCTCACTGCAATCTTGCTTGGTTGCGCGGAGTAAGCCGATCCGTGACCAGTCGGAGTGAGCCGGACCGTCTGGCGTGGCCATGGGGGACGATGCCTCGGGCGTGCGCTTCGTCGTCGAAGGCGACGATCGGATGCAGCATCGCGAGCGCGAGATCGTCGGCCATCATCGGGGCGGAGATGGACCCGACGGACGACTGCGGCGATTACGTGGCGGAACTCCCGGTCCTGTGGGATGGAAGTTGGGCATTCATGGAGGTCGAGCCACAGGTTCTTGACCTGCGGTACGTGGATATGGGTCGCATGGAAACACTTTGCGACGGACACTTGCGGTCGAGCATGGAAATCGGTCGATTCAGATGGCAATCGGCATCATTCGGGGCGGGATGGTCTCAACTTGCGGTTCGGAATGATTTTCAAAAAACGTCGAGATTTCCTGCCGGTTTTCGCCGCCGATTGCAACTGAAAGGATTGGTGGCGATTCCTCGTCCCGGTGAGCGAGTCCGACCTCCTTCTTTGGCAATTTGCAGCAGCATCGACCCTCCCATCGCGGTGGTGGTCGAAACCAGGCCGCCGTCGCCAGGCGCGAAATGGCCGGGGAGATCTCCGGGAACGCCGATTTCGCGGACGCGGAACGAAGCCATCTTGAATGTTCAGAACGAACCCATTCCAGACATTTGCCCGTTTCTGGGCCTCGGGTTATGTCGAGTCGCCCGGCCCCGGTGATAGCCGCCGACGAACCCACTTGCGTGCGGATCGAAGCCATTCCGGGCGTTTCGAAACGAAGCCAATCCGGCGGCAAAACGAACCCAACCGGGCGCGACGACGCCCGGCCGGAGGGGGGCTCAGGCCGGGCGTCGTCGGGGACCGGGTCGTTTCAAGGGGCGATTCGGGTTACCAGATGGGCAGCGTGATGGCGCCTTCGGAGGCCGAGGAGACCAGCGAGGCGTACTTGGCGAAGACGCCCGTGGTGTAGCGCGGCGGGGGGGCGACCCAGCCGACCATTCGCTCCTTGAGGGTGGCCTCGGGCACATCGACGTTGAGGGTGCGGGCGGCGATGTCGAAGGTGATGATGTCGCCTTCGCGGACGGCGGCGATGGGCCCGCCTCGTGCGGCCTCGGGGGCGACGTGGCCGGCCATCAGGCCTCGGGTGGCCCCGCTGAAGCGGCCGTCGGTCATCAGGGCGACGGTCTCGCCGAGGCCCTGGCCGACGATGGCCGCGGTGACGCCCAGCATCTCGCGCATGCCGGGGCCGCCTCGGGGGCCTTCATAGCGGATGACCACGACGTCGCCGGCCTTGATCGAGCCGGTCGTCACGGCGGCCATCGCGTCCTCCTCGCGGTCGAAGACCCGGGCCGGCCCGGTGTGCAGCTTGCGCTCGGCGCCCGCCACCTTGAGCACGCATCCCTCGGGGGCCAGGTTCCCCTTGAGGATCACCAGGCCGCCGGTCATCTTCAGGGGCTTCTCGGCGGTGAGGATCACTTCCTGACCGGGGGTCTCGACGGCCGAGTCCGACTCCTCGGCCAGGGTCTTGCCGGTCGGCGTGACCTGGCTGCCGTCGAGCTTGCCGGCCGCGATCAGCCGCTTGGCGACCAGCGCCGTGCCGCCGGCGCGGTCGAAGTCGGTGGCCACGAACCGGCCGCCCGGCTTGAGGTCGGCCAGCGTGGGGGTCCGCTCGCTGACGGTGTCGAACTCGTCGATCGTCAGCGGGATGCCCACCTCGCGGGCGATGGCCAGCAGGTGGAGCACGGCGTTGGTCGAGCCCCCGGTGGCGGCCACCCCGGCGATGGCGTTCTCGAAGGCCAGCTTCGTCAGCAGGTCCTTCGCCTTGACGCCTCGCTTCAACAGGTCGAGAACCAGCTTGCCGGCGTCATAGGCGGCGTCGCCCTTGCGGCAATCGAGGGCCGGCGGGCTGGCGGAGCCGACGGGCGAGATGCCCAGGAACTCGAGGGCCAGCGCCATGGTGTTGGCCGTGAACTGGCCGCCGCAGGCGCCGGCGCCGGGACAGGCGTGGTCTTCCAGGTCGCGGAAGTCGGCGTCGGACATCATGCCGCGGGCGTTGGAGCCGACGGCCTCGAAGACGTCCATGATGGTGACGTCTTTCCCCTTGAACTTCCCGGGCGCGATCGAGCCGCCGTAGACGACGACGCCCGGCACGTCCAGCCGGAGCAGGCCCATGGCGGCCCCCGGGATGGTCTTGTCGCAGGCCGCCAGGGCGACGACGGCGTCGAAGGCGTGGCCGCGGCCGACCAGCTCGATCGAGTCGGCGATGATCTCGCGGCTGATGAGGCTGGCCTTCATCCCCTCGGTGCCCATGGTGATGCCGTCGCTGATGGCGACGGTGTTGAATTCCATGGGGGTGCCGCCCGCGTCGATGATCCCCTGCCGCACCCGGTCGGCGACCTCGCGCAGGTGATAGTTGCAGGGCATCGTCTCGATCCAGGTGTTGGCGATGCCGATGATCGGCTTGGACAGCGCCTCGTCATCAAAGCCGATGGCCTTGAGCATGGCCCGGGCCGGTGCGCGGTCCCTGCCGTCGAGGAGGTGCCTGCTGCGGTGTCTGGTGTCGAACGCCATGGTTCTGGGGCCTGTTCGTGCGTGTGCGGTCGTGGGACCGTGTTGAGAGAACGCCCGCCGGGGCGCGCCTGCGCGAGCCGGGGCGTGGGACGGCCCATTTTACGGCATCACGCCCGATCCGTCATCCAGAGACGCCTGAGACAGCCGATCGGTTCGCGCCCGGACCCGTCCGTCCCGGGGTGATTTGCCGCGATCGGAGGGGAGACGCCGTCATGCTTTATCTCTCGCTGACCGTATCGACGGTGTTCTTCTTGATCGCCAATGGCCTCGCAGCGAGCGTCTCGTACCGGGGCGTGGCGACCTTGCTCGTCGTCGCTTTTCTCATGATCGGCTTGAGTTTGCCGATCCTTTTCCTGCCCGCACTGTCCTTCCAGGCCGTGCTCACGAGTCTCGCGGCCGTCGCCTGGTATCGGTCGCGGCGAGGCCCCTCGTTTTTCCTGAAGGCTTCCTGCCTGGCGACCGTTGCCGCATACGGCCTGGCCGGGGGCTTCGTCCTGGCCTCCAACCGCGAATACGACCGTCTGCGTTCCATGTATCCCTATGAATCCATGGAAGACCGAGCCCCTTCGCCGAAGCCCGTCCCGGGTGGGACGATCTTGAGTCCGGACGCCATCGAGGGACTGTCCGTGATGGATCGAGCCTTCGAAGAGCAGCGCGACGGCCACGGTTTGCTGCTCCATCGCGATTGGATCCTAAAGCAACTTCACGAAGACACAATCTCGCTGTTCATCAACAGCCCGGGATTTGGCGTGACGCGGAACTTTTTACCCAACGAATACCGGCTGAAGCGATCCATGCGCATCGAAAAGGTCCCGCTCCAGCCGGCTTCCCGCAAGGTCTCGACGTGGTCTCCGGGCGTCTCCGACCCGCTCGCGGCCGCAGATCAAGGCCCGATGTGGAGGCTGCTGGAGTCGAGCATCGTGGACTTCGCCAACTCGGGGCGCAACGGACTGATCAAGGATCGCCGGCATGTGGCCGGTTTCGAACCGCACAAATTCAGCCAGATCCCGGACGGCGCCGACCATTGGGCGGTCCGAAATATCGAGCTTGTTGGTTTGCTCCTCCATGACGAGCCCGTCGCCTACGTCTCCGATCACCTTCCGAAGATGGACAAGCTGCACAACGCGCCGACCCGCCCGCTGGACAGGTTCGAGTCCTATGGCCTGGAAAGCCTGCGGCAAGGGGAAGACATCGTCTCGGCCCGTGACGGCGAGGTCGTGCGGATGCTGGGCGCGGTTCGTTCGGCCAAGCAGTGCGTCGTCTGTCACGGCGGAAGTCGCGGTGACTTGCTCGGGGCATTTTCTTATGTGTTGGGGGCCGCCGAGGCCACGCCCGCGAAGGTCGAGCCAATGTCGGCCGCCGACTCGCCGAGGGAGGCACGACCGGCGGCCGAGGTCCGTGTGCTCGGCGGGCCCTGAGTGGTATGGTGGGGGGCGAATGGGGGGCCTTGCTTGGCCGCCTCTGAACAGATTCCGAAGGCCGGTCGGGGAGGGTCCAAAATCCAATGCGAGCCGCATACATCGAGCAGACGGGCGGGGCCGATCAGATCAAGGTGGGGGACTTGCCGTTGCCCGAGCTGGGGCCGGGGCAGGTCCGGGTGAAGGTGGGGGCGGTCTCTTTCAACCCGATTGACCTGTACGTGCGGTCGGGCATGGTCGCCATGCCGATGGCGTTCCCTTATATCCTGGGGTCCGACGTGGCCGGGACGGTCGACGAGGTGGGCCAGGGGGTCACGGGCCTGAAAGTTGGCGACCGGGTCTGGGGGTCGAACCAGGGGCTGATGGGGAGGCCGGGCGCGGCCTCGGAGTTCGCCAATGTCGACGCCGAGTGGCTGTACCTCACCCCCGCGAATCTGGACGACACCCAGGCGGCGGCCATTGCGCTGACGGGCATCACGGCGCACCTGGGGCTGTTCCGCACCGGCCAGCTCAAGGCCGGCGAGACGGTGTATGTGCCGGGCGGCTCGGGCGGGGTCGGGTCGATGGTCGTGCAGATGGCCAAGGCCGCGGGGGCCCGCGTGGCCACGTCGGCGGGCAGCCCTGAGCGGGTCAAATTGGCCGAGTCGCTGGGGGCCGACCTGGCCTTGAACTACAAGACCGATGACATCCCGGCCGCCCTCCGCCAGTTCAGCCCCGAAGGCATCGACGTCTGGTACGACACTTTGCGAGAGCACGACCTGGAGGTTAGCGTCCCCCTGCTCCGCAAGCGAGGCCGGATGATCCTGATCGCGGGCCGGACCTCCAAACCTTCGTTGCCGGTCGGCTCGTTCTACCCGCGCGACTGCTCGCTTCTGGGTTTCGCCATGTTCAACGCATCGGCCGACGAGCAGCGGACCTCGGCCGTCGAGATGTCGCGCTGGGCCGGCGAGGGGAAGCTCAAGCCGATCATCGGCAAGGTCTTCCCGCTGGAGGAGACGCGGCAGGCCCAGGAGTTCCTGGAGCAGAATACCTCGCACGGGGCCGGCACGCTCAGCGGCAAGGTGGTGGTGACGGTGGCCTGAGGTGTGACGGTCAGGGGCCGATGGCCGGGACCGCGTCGTCGATCTGACGGATCAGCTCGTTCCAGCGGACGGGCTTGGTCAGGTGGGCGACGAACCCGGCCTCCAGGCTGCTCGCCACGTCGGCGGCGGTGCCGAAGCCGCTCAGGGCGATGCCCCTCAGGCCGGTCGGCGCCAGCTCGCGCATCAGGTCCAGGCCGCTGCCGTCGGCCAGGCCGATGTCGCAGAGGAGTAGGTCGAAGCGCCCGGCCAGGGCGGCCTCGCGGGCCGACCCGAGGCTGCTCGCCCGGGTCACGCGGTGCCCGGCCCGTTCCAGCAGCGCCGAGATGACGCGGACCGTGTCGGCGTGGTCGTCGACGACCAGGAGCTTCAGGCTGCGGCCTCGGGGGTCCGCGGCGGGCACGAGTCCGGGCGCGGGAGCGTCCAGTTCGGCGGCGGCGGTCGCCAGCTCGACGCTGAAGGTGGCCCCACGGCCGAGCCCGGCGCTGGTGGCCTGGAGCAGGCCGCCGTGGGCCTCGACGATCCCGCGGCTGATGGCCAGGCCCAGGCCGAGCCCGCCGCGGCCGTGGGCACCACCCGGGCCCGATTCCTGGTGAAACGGTTCGAAGATACGCGCCAGGGCCTCGGGGGCCAGGCCGGCGCCGTCGTCGGAGACTTCCACGCGGATCGACCGCGGGCCGTCGCCATCGAGCGTGCGGACCCGGATCAGGCCGCCCGCCGGCGTGAACTTCACGGCGTTCTTCACCACGTTCCAGAGCACCTGCTGGAGCCGGGCGGGGTCGACGTCGACCAGGTCTCGGGTGGCCCTGAGGTCGACCTCCAGCCGGACTTTCGAGGCCTGGAGGTCCGACTCGCAGATCAGGAGCGACTCGCGGATGAGGCCATTCAGGGACAGCCGGCGGCGGTCGAGCGTCATCTTGCCGCGCGAGATGCGGGTGACGTCGAGCAGGTCGGCGACCAGCCTCGAGGTCAGCTCGACGTTGCGGCGGATCATGTCCAGGGTCTGGCGGATCTCGGGGGCGAGGTCGTCGGCCCCGTCGAGCAGGGCCGAGCAGGCGAGTAAGACCGGGGTCAGGGGGGTTCGCAGCTCGTGGCTGAGCACGGCCAGGAACCTGTCCTTGGCCCGGTTGGCGGCCTCGGCCTCGCGCTTGGCGCGGTCCAGCTCGGCCTCGGCCTTCAGACGCTCGCTGACGTCACGACCCAGGACGAGCAAGGACCCGGCCTCGAGCCCCTTGCCCTGGATCGGCCGGCTGGATAGGTCGACATCCAGGCTCGACCCATCCTTGCGGCGGTGTGCGATCACCCCCGCCGGGGCCTCCACGCCCTCGCTGGCGGGGGTGTCGGCCCGGATGCGCAATGCGCGGTGCGGCTCGGCCTCCATGGCGGCGTCGACCCGGACGCGTGCACGCCCCTCGGGCGAGGCTCGCAGGTCGTTGAGCGTCAGGCCGTTGAATTCCGAGGGCGTGTAGCCGTACTGGCGGGTGGCGGCCTCGTTGCATTCCAGGATCGCCAGGGTCCGGGGTGCGACCACCCAGAGGGGGTCGGGCGTCTCCTCGAAGAGCATCCGGTAACGCAGCTCGGTCGCCCGGCGGTCGGCCGCCTCGGCCTCGGCACGGCTGTGCTCGCGCCAGAACCAGGCGATGATCAGGTTGACCAGCGCGGCGTCCGTCGCGTAGACCACCATCCGGAAGAGATCCCCGGACGTCGAGAGCCTGGGCGTCGCGATCAGGACCGTCGCCAGCAGCAGGGCCATGCTGGGCCAGAGGCCCCCGAACCAGGCGACGAACAGGGTGATGCCCAGGGCCACCGGGGGGATCGCGTTGACGGGGATCTTCAACAGCAGCGCAAGAGTCGTCGCTAGCCCGAGCAGGGCCATCCCGTAACGAAACCAAGGCGATCTGGGTCCTTCGAACATCCGCCTGGCCTCATCGCCTGGCACCAACGAACAGTGATCGTGCACGCTCATCGTGCCTCGATCCACGAAGAGTTGGAACTTCCCCTAAGGCCTTACGTCGTTCGACTCGCGAAGTGACAGGATTTGTTCGGGGAATTTTTTAGAAGTTTGTTTCGGTTCCGAAATGAGCGTCGCCCACAGGTGCGGCGTCAGCCTCCGACCCTGGCATGGTGGCGACGCGGTCGGCTAGACTCGAGCCCTCGTGGCGATCGGGCCGGAGGATGAGATCGCCCGAACATGGAGGTCCGGGATGAATGCTGGCGGAAGGATCGGCCTCGGCCTGATGACGTCCCTGGCCCTTGCATGGGCGTGGGCGGGCCCTGCCCGGAGTCAGACGCAGGGCCGGGCGGGCGGGCGGGCCTTGGCCCGATTGGCCTGCGCCTGGGTCGGGCAAGATGGGCAGGATCGGGTCGGGCCCGGCGTGGGGGTGGGCCCCGATCGGCTGCAAGACGCTCGGATCGCCCTGACGGGGCTCGCGGCCGGGGTCGAGGTCCGCTGGGTCCGGGTTGAGGGCCCCGACGGATTGCGCTGGGAGTCGGGGATGAATCCGCGCAAATCGGCCAATACCGAGTTCTTGCGGGATCCGAAGTTGCCGGACAGGGGCGACCTGTTCCTCGCCCCCGGCCGCGACCTGGCCCGCGTGCCCCTGCGCGTGACGGTCGGATACCCCGACGACCGGGTGGAGTCGTCCCGCCTCCTCGCCGGCCCCTGCGATCCCGCGCTGGCAATGCCCGCCCTGTCAGTTCCGGAGGTGGTCGCCGCCCCCTTGCAGGTGAGATGGGCAGGTCAGGACGACTCGCGGCCCGGCCTGCGTGGCGCGGTGCACCTGGAAGTGACCGGCCTGCCCCCGGGCTCCGAGCCAACGGGTCTGACGCTGAGCAACGCCGCGGGCACGGCCTGGGTCGGCGGGCTATCCGAGACGCATCCGCCTTATGGAAAAGGGACGATGGCGCCGATGGTGGCGACCAAGGCGGGCGACGGTCGCGTCGACCTGCACTTCACCCCCAGTCGCGACGAGTCGGGCTCGGTGATGATGGTGCGGGCCGACCTCGCCGACGGACGGTTCGCCGTCGCCCGGTTCCGGGGCGGGGCCTGCGACCTGTCCAGAATTGGTCCGATCCGGGCGAGCGGGTCGGCCGAGGCCAGGCCGGGCGACGACCTGAATGCGCTGGCGGCCAGGGGCGGGCGGGTCGTGCTGACGCCCGGGGTGTACCGGCTCGATCGCCCGCTTCTCCTGGTCGAGCCGATCGAACTGGTCGGCCAGCCCGGGGCCATCCTGGAATTCGGCCAGGGGCCGGGTTCGCCCCGCTGGGGTACGGCCATCGAGATCCGGGCGGGCTGCACGACTTTGCAAGGGTTCTCGGTCCGGTTCAGCGGCCCCGTCCTCTGGGACGAAGGGACCTTCTACGGCCCCGCGGTGATCGGCCATGGCCTCAGCCCCAAGTATCCCGAGTACCGGGTGAACCTCAGGATCGAGGGCCTGGACCTGGAGGGGCCGCCGGTCGCCCGGCCGAGCCGGACGAAGACCGAGCCCGCACCAAAGCTAATCCGGCTGCCCGCGGCGGTTTCCGGGCGGATTGCCGGGAATCGCCTGCGCGGGGGGGCGGTCGAGTTCTTCGGCGGCCCCTGGGAGATCGTCGACAACACCTACACGGGGACGCCCCCGGGGTCGGCCTGCTTCGAGGTTTTCGTCGGCCATGGCACGCGGGGCCTGGTGCTGAAGGGCAACCGCGTCAAGCCGGTGGCCCCCCACGGCAAGACCTGGCGGTTTTTGGTGCTGACGAACTCGGGGGCCGGAGACCTCGTGGCGGAGAACACCGTCGAGGGGATCGGCCCGCGCGACGATGACACGATCCCGGGGATCAATGCCGCGGAGCTGATCCTGACGGAGGCGTATCGCCTGAGCTTCGAGGGGAGGCCCGCCGCGGTCTCCGCCGACGGGTACGTCGTGCGGGTGGCAGGGCGGCAGGGCGAGCCCGCCGGGGCCGGGGCCGTGCTGGCGGTCCTGACCGGGCCTTCGGCCGGGACCTGGATCCGGCTGGCCCAGGCCGTCGACGCCGACACCTTCCTGCTGGACGCACCCCTGCCCGACCCGAAGGCCGTCATCAGCGTGGCCAGCGGGTTCGTCGGCGAGCGGTTCGAACGCAACCGACTGGACACCCGGGGGAGCCGCGAGGCGAACAACCTGGTGCTGGTGGGGAACCACTTCGGCACGATCATCCGCGACAATCAGTTCCTGGGCGGAGGCGATGCGCTGAAGGTGACCGCCGCGCCGACGGAGCTGCCCGTGCACTGGGGCTGGTCGCACGCGCCGGCCTTCGGCCTGGAGTTCCGCGGCAACACCATCGAGCAGCCGGCCCGCCCCGGGTTCTTTTCGGTGGAGCACTCCCCCGCGATCAAGTCCAACGCGGGCCGGCTCTACATGACGCTCGACCTGCGAGACAACCGCCTGGGCAAGCCCGCCAAGGGCCCCGGCCCGACGCTCTGGCTGGGCGAAGGGCCCCCGCCCGACCCCGACGAGCTGAGGGTGACGGCCGCCGGCAACACCGCGCTCGACGGCTCGGCCTTCGAGCCCGTCCGGGTCCGCTCGGGCACCGTCAACGGCCGGCCGACGACTCCGACTCCGGACACACGCCGTCCGTCGAGGCGGCCGGTGTCGGATTAAGCATGCAGCCCCCGGGTGACGATCTCGAGGAACTCCCGCGCCCGGCGGGCCAGGTCGTCGATCTCACGAGGGTCGGTGGGCGGTGGGAGGAGCGGGGCGGAGATGTTCTCGCAGCAGAGCGGCAGGGGCCGGCCGGTGAATGCGAGGGGGCGGAGCAGCCGGTAGTGATCGATCACGCCGAGGCCGGGCCCGCAGTCCTGGTCCAGCGGGACATTGCGGTGGTCCTTGATGCAGAAACTGCGCACCTCGCCTGCGCAGGCCTCGATGTCGGGGATCGGGTCCACGTCGAGGTAATCCATCACGTTTCCGGCGTCGTAGTTGACCTTGATCCCTTCGTCGCCGACCTCCCGGATAATCGACGCGCAGGCGGCGCCCGTGCCGGTCTCGCCGCCGTGCTGCTTCACGACGACCGTGACCCCGTGGTCGCGCGCGATCGGGCCGAGCGCCTTGAGCCGCTCGACCCAGAGGCTGCGGTTGCCCCCCTTCGTGTGGCCGAACGTCAGGACCTGGGGCACGCCCCCTGCTGAAGCCTGCTTGATCCGTGCCCTGAGGATCTGGGGCGCATCGTCGGCCTCGGGATAGACCCCTGAGAACATCATCAAGGGCTCCAGCCCGAGGTCGCGGCACCTCGCCCCCAGCTCCCTCGCCCGGTCGGGGGGCGCGTCGGCGGCGAGGACCGCGTCTTCGCGGGCCCCTTCCCGATGCGTCGTCCCCCAGGCCACGTGGCGATATCCGGCCGACTTGATTCCCGTCAGGGCACGCCCGAGCGGGAAGCGCGAATAGGGCAGGGTCATGCAGGCGATCTGGAACTGCGTGACACGGCCCTTCCCGGCCGCCTTCACCGGCTCGTCGGCGCTCGCACGGCCGACGCCCGTGGCCAGCGCCGCGAGGCCACCGGCCGTCGCGCGCAGCCAGGTGCGGCGGCCGAGATCGTCGAGTCCCCGGGGTTGGGCGGTCGCTCCTGGTTCCATCGTTTCCCCTTCGATCTCGCGGGTTTCAGCGGAAGATGGTCTGGCCGGGGATGGCGACCTGGGAGGCGGGCGGCGTAGCGTCCCAATCATATCGGGACGGGCTGAGGTCTTCCTGCGAGTTCAGGGCCATCTCCCAGGTGACTTCCTGGCCGGTGTAGGCGGCCATCCGGCCCATGATCGCCAGGAGCGTGCTGCGGGCCATGTAGTCGCCGTTGTTCACGGGCTTGCCCGCGCGAATGCCGGCGAAAAGCTCGTCATGCTCGGTCTGGTACATCGAGTTCTTGGGGCCGTCGTAAAACCAGTCGACGCCCGCGGCGCGGATGCGAAGCCCCTTGCGGCGCTCGGAGAGATCAGCCCTGCCGCGCGTGCCGAAGGCCTGCATGCTCATGTCGTTCGAGCATCCGGGCTGCTGGCGGCACTCGCTGACGAGCCGGGCTCCATCGGCATATTCATAGATGACCGAGAAGTGGTCGTAGATCTGGCCGTACTCGGGCCCGGTCAGGACCTGACGGCCGCCCATGCCGACGGCCTTCGCCGGGTATTGGTCCTTCATGATCCACGCGCAGGTGTCGAGATGGTGGACGTGCTGCTCGACGTTGAAGTCGCCCGAGAGCCAGGTGAAGTTGTACCAGTTGCGCATCTGGTAGGTCATCTCCGACCAGCCGGGCTGCTTGGGCTTCGCCCAACGTCCCGAGCGATAGTCGTTGGCGAAGAGCGTGAGGATGTCGCCGACGGCCCCGTCGTGGATGCGCCTGACGGTCTCGCGAAAGCCGCTGTCGGAGCGCAGGCAGAGCCCCGAGGCGACGGACAGGCCCTTCGACTTGGCGAGGGCGCAGGTCTCCAGAACGGAGCGTACGCCGGGCGAGTCGACCGCGACCGGCTTTTCGGCGAAGACGTGCTTGCCGGCGTCGATCGCCGCCTTGAGGTGCTGGGGCCGGAAGTGCGGCGGGGTGCAGAGCAGGACGACGTCGACATCGCCGGCGATCAGTCTGTCGCATGCGTCGAAGCCGACGAATCGGGACTCGGGCCGGACGTCCACCTTGGAGGTCACGGACGGGTCGGCTTGCAGGACGGCCAGGCTGTCGAGCAGGCGATCCTCGAAGGCGTCGGCCATGGCCACGAGCCTGGCGCCCGGGTCGGCGGCCAAGGCCTGCGATGCCGCCCCCGTCCCCCGGCCTCCGCATCCCACGAGCCCGACGCGTAGCACGTCGCGTTCGGCCGCCTTCGTCGTCGCCGTCGCGGGTGCGGCGAGCAGGCCGGCCGCCGCGGCGGCCTTCAGGAAGTCCCTGCGGGGCGTCGGGGTTCGCATGCGCGGATCCTTTCACTTCTTCAGGGGTTGGACCTCGAACTTGCGGACGAAGAGCTCGAACCCTTCGGTCTGGAGCAGGATCTTGCCGGCCGACGGCGACACGTCATAGGCCCTGTTGACCACCACGCCGTTGACCCGGACCTCGATCCGGCCCCCGTCGCACAGGCATTCGACCCGGGTCCAGTCGCCCACCGGGCTCTCCACGTCGTCCCTGCCTCGCGTGTCCAGCAACTCCTTATAATCCGGGTCATGCTTCGACCACCAGAGTTGCCCCCCCTTGAATTCGCGAGGACTCCCCCCTTCCTTCCACCGAGGCCGGCCGTCGGGTCCGTTCGCGACGTCGGACCTGAGCGTCACGGGGATCTTGGCCCCGCCCTGGTCGCGGCCGGGGATGACGATCAGGTCGCCCACGCAGCCCTGCGCCAGCTGGCACTCGACCGACGCCATCCAGGTCCCCTCGGCGTTGCCGTCCGGGCCGGTCGCGTGCAGGAGGATGCCCGAGTTGCGCACCGACGTCCCGCCGTCGGTCCTCTTGCCCCAGCGGTATTCCACGATCAGGTGGTAGTCGCGGTATTCCTCCTCGGCGGCGAGATATCCATACCCGTCGCCGCTGATATGGATGGTCGAATCTTCCACGACGAACACGCGGCCGGGATCTTGCCGCCCGGGCCCCTTCAGCCAGGTGGAGAGGCCGTCGAGGTTCTTGCCGTTGAAGAGGCGCGTGACTTCCACAGGCGTGATGGGCGTGGCCCGCGGCTCCGCGAGCCGGGAGGCGCCGAGCGACAGCGTAATCGCCAGGGCCAGGCCGATCATCGGAAGCACCGGCCGGGCCCAATTCCGCGAGGGCGGCGGGGCCGAGGTGTCGGCCAGGCCCGCCGAGGCTTCGACCTGAGAGTCGAGCTTGTCATCGGTCATGCGTACCATCCCGTCGATTGACAGCGATCGGTCATTCGTGGAGATCGGCCACCTTCCAGGAGACGACGCTCGTGACACCCGCCAGCTGGCCGCTGCCGCGGACCCACCAGGGGGGGATCTGGAGGACCATCATCGTCTGCTTGCCGAAGCGATGCGAGGGGATCTCCAGGTCGAGGTCCAGGTGGTGGACGATGAAGTCGCCGGCGTCGGTGCCGAAGTAGGTCAGCCCCTCGGGCTCCTTGTCGTGGAGGATGGCCGACGAGCAGTCGACGGGGACCCAGCCGACCCCATCGGCGTAGAACTCGGCCTTGACGTGCTCCTGGTTCCCCGCGGGGCCGCCCCCCTCGCCACCGTCGAAGGCCCAGCGGCCGACGAGGAGCCTGGCCGGGATGCCGTGCGCCCGCATGGCCGAGGTGAACACGACCGAGAGCCCGCCGCAGTCCGACTTGCCCGCCTTGCAGACGGCCGTGGCGTGGCGGTCGAGCTTGTTCGTATAGTGATACGAGAACTCTTTCTTGATGGCGAGGAACACGCGCCTCGCATAGTCGACGTCGGGCTCGCCCTCGCCGCGGGCCAGGCCGCGGTCGGCCAGCCAGGCGCGGAACTCGGGGGTCTCGAAGTCGAAGTGCTCGGCGCTGGCCCTCAGCGAGAGCACCCGCTCGTTGGCGGTCAGCGGCGCGACCTTGGCGGGGGCGTCTCCCGGCTTGAGCTCGACCAGGCGGCGGGCGATCAGGGTGGCGGTGTATCGGGCCTCGACGGTCAGGGCCTTGGCGAGTTCCCCGGTCGTCGCGGCGACGATGACCTCGAGGACCGGCTGATGCCTGGGGCTCCCCTCGGCGACCTCACGCCCCTCGGGCCTGGCGGCCGAGCTGACGGCCGACTGGCAGGGGAGCGCGGGGATCTTGGGGACGAAGACGTCCCACTCATCGGCCTTGAGCTGCGGGGCCGAGATCGCCAGGGTGAGCGTCGCCTCGACGCGCCGCGAGGGCTTCGACTCGATCGCGTATTTCGGCCCGGCGGCGACGGCGGCCGGGGCGGGGACCAGGGCTGCCAGCAGCGCGAGGGCTGCCGTACGGGTTGCGTCTCTGATGGTCATGGCTGGCCCTCCTGCGGGGGTCGTCGGGTCTCTGGGTGGCTGGCGTCGTGTTCATCGGCGAGCCGCCGGGCCATCGCGGCCCAGGTGCGAATGAGGATGAGCCCGGCGACGATGAGGCCGAAGGCGAGGCCGGCCCAGAGGCCCCTGGCGCCCCAGCCCAGGCCGTAGGCGAGCGTGGCGCCCAGCGGCAGGCCGAGGAACCAGTGCGCCCCCAGGTTCACCAGCATGGGCGTGCGCGTGTCGCCGGCGCCGCGCAAGATCCCGGTCGCCACCCCCTGCATACCGTCGAAGAGCTGGAAGAGGGCCGCCATCGACATCAAACTCAATCCGATGGAGAGGACCTCGGGCCGGTCGGTATACAGCCGCAGCACGGCGCCCGGGGCGAGCACGAAGGCCAGGCCGGTGCACGCCATGAAGCCGACGCCCAGGATCAGGGCCGACCAGCCCGCGCGTGCCGCCGTCGCCGGATCGCCGCGGCCCAGCGCCTGGCCCACGCGAACGGCGCCCGCCGAGGCCACGCCCAGCGGCACCATGAAGGTCACGCTCGACGCGTTCAGCACGATGTGGTGCGCCGCCAACGTTGCGGCCCCCATCGTGCCGGCCAGCGCCGTGGCCGCGCCGAAGACGCCGACCTCGAGCGCCAGGTGCGTGGCCGCCGGCAGGCCCAGGCCGAACAGCCTGCCCAGGCGGGCACGGTCGGGCCGGAGCGAGACGTTCCAGAAGCCGGTCCCGGCGCGGCGGTCGTGCCAGAAGGCGTAGGAGACCAGCATGGCGGCCATGGCCAGCCGCGCCAGGCAGGTGGCCCAGCCCGAGCCCTCGACGCCCATCCGGGGGAAGCCCAGCAGGCCGAAGACCAGCACGAAGTTGCCGGCGATGTTCAACACGTTGGCCACGACCAGCGCCGCCATCACCGGGGCCGCCCGGCCCATCCCCTGCACGTAGCGGCGGAATGCAGCGTAGATGAGCAGGGGCGGCGTGCTCCAGTTGATCGCCCGCAGGTAGGGCCCCACCAGGCCCAGCACCGTCGGGTCGACACCCCACCAGGCCATCGCGGGGCCAAGCGCCGCGACCAGCAGCATCAGCGGGGGCGTCAAAAAGAGCGCCAGGTAGACCCCCTGCACCAGCGACCGGTGGCACTCGTCGAGGCGCCCCTCGCCGAAGGCGCGCGAGACCACGGCGTCGAGCCCCAGCAGCATGCCCATGCCGAAGATGGCCGGGACGAAGTGGAGCATCGACCCCAGGCCGACGGC
Source organism: Isosphaeraceae bacterium EP7 (assembly GCA_038400315.1). Classification (NCBI taxonomy): domain Bacteria; kingdom Pseudomonadati; phylum Planctomycetota; class Planctomycetia; order Isosphaerales; family Isosphaeraceae; genus Kueselia; species Kueselia aquadivae. The sequence goes on along the minus strand of CP151667.1, from coordinate 3,222,642 downwards.
GCCGATCGACTCGGGGCCGAGCCGGCCGACGATCAGGGTGTCCTCGACCCCCATGGCCATCCAGCCGAGCTCGGCCAGGACCACCGGGACGGCCAGCCTCAGGGTTGGCGCGATCTCGGCCGCCACCGACCCGCTCGCAGGGCGCGTGCGGTCCCCCTTCCCGTCCGTCTTCCGCTCTGCCGTCACGCCCAACGCTGGTGCCCTCGCCGCCCTCGCGGCGTCAGATCCGCCGGCTGGACGCCCATCATAGCGGCACGGGGCCGCGGGCGGCGAGCTTGAACCCCGGGCGCGCGGAGAGTATGATCGGAGATCTTGCATGCTTGAGCCCCGAGGGGAGCGCGGCGACCCCGGGGTGCCCGGCCCGTCGGCCGCCGGGATGCGGCCCCGCCGATGCCGGCGCACGGATTTTCCCCTCGAATCATGTCGAATCAACAGAACAAAGTCCTCATCATCGCCGAGCATGCATCTTCGAAGTTCGGTGGCGAGGCGATCCTGCCCGTCCACTACTTCCGCGTCCTCCGCAAGCGGGGGGCGGAGTGCTGGATGATCGTGCATGACCGGACCCGGGCCGAGCTGACGGCGATGTTCCCCGACGACCTCGACCGGATCTCGTTCGTCCCGGACACCTCGCTCCACAAGTCGCTGCTGAAGCTCGGGCGGCGCCTGCCGCACACGGTCAGCTATTTCACCCTGGGGATGATCAGCCGACTCTCGACCCAGAGGATCGCCAGGTCGATCGCCGCCCGGCTCATCCGCGAGCACGGGATCGACGTGGTCCACCAGCCGATCCCCGTGGCGGCCGGCGAGCCTTCCACCTTGCACAAGCTGCGTCTGCCGCTGGTGATCGGCCCGCTCAACGGCGGGATGACCTACCCGCCGGCCTTCGGCGGCAAGGACGATGCGGCCCAAGGATCGCGGAGCCTGCGGCGGCTCGTCTCCGACTCGATCAACCGGATGGCCCCGGGCAAGCTGAAGGCCGACATGGTCCTGGTCGCCAACGAGCGGACCCGCAAGGCGCTCCCCTCGGGCGTCCGTGGGGAGGTGATCGAGCTGGTCGAGAATGGCGTCGATCTGGAACTCTGGTCGGCCCCGGAAGGCGACCGGGCCCCCCAGGCAGGGCCGACCCGGTTCCTCTTCATCGGGCGGATGGTCGACTGGAAGGCGGTCGACGTGCTCATCGACGCCCTGCACGCGGCGGTGCAAGCCGGGGCCGACGTCCGGCTCGACCTGCTGGGCGACGGGCCGATGCGTGCCCCGGCGGAGGAGCAGGTGGCACGCCTGGGCCTGGCTCCCCGGGTGACCTTCCACGGTTGGATCAAGCAGTCCGAATGCCCGGCGAGGCTGCGCGAGGCCGACGCCCTGGTGCTGCCGAGCCTCTACGAGTGCGGTGGCGCCGTCGTCCTGGAGGCGATGGCCTGCGGCATCCCGGCGATCGCCACCGAATGGGGCGGGCCGGCCGACTACCTCGACGAGTCGTGCGGGATCCTCGTCCCACCCACCTCACGCGAGGCACTCGTCTCGGGATTCGCCGCCGCGATGAAACGCCTGGCGGCCGACCCCGAGCTGAGGCGGTCGATGGGCCGCAACGGCCGGCAACGGATCCTCGACCATTACGACTGGGAGCGCAAGGTCGACCGCATCCAGGAGCTCTATGCGCAGGCCATCGGCCACCACCGAGGGGCCGCCGCGAAGTAGGGCAAGGGCCAAGGCGGCGTGCCCTCCCCTCGCCCGGATCAGCCAGGTCTGGTAGGCCAGCAGCGCCAGGAAGAGCACGAGGAAGACGGACAGGGCCGCCCCCGCCCGGATTCGCGTGCCGAAGAGTCGCTGGTTCCGGTAGACCAGGAGCACGGGCAGGCCCAGCGCCGTCAGCAGGAACTTGCCCATCAGGAAGGTTCCCGGGCCCTGGTCGAGCAGGACGCGTAGCACCGGGTTGGCCTCCTCGGCGCCCAGGGCGACGAGCCTGAGCGTCAGCAGGCCGTCGACCAGGCTGAGCACCACCAGCAGCACCATCAGGGCCAGCAGCCGGTTCGGGATCTGGTCGACGAAGTACGTGTCCTGGCGTTCCTCGGCGCGGCGCACGGCCACACGCCGGCCGCCCGGGCGGAAGACGTCGAGCGGGCCCGTCGGCCGTCTCCTGCGGTCGGGCCCGCAACGGTCATCGGGCCAGGGGCCGGGCGTGGGGTCGCGATGGCGGCTCATCTCGGGCACCCCGCGAGAGCAGAGGCCGAGCCGGCCTCTCTTCGAAGGTCGCGTGTCGGCCTGAGCCCCGGTTCGCTCATCGAAGTCCCGTCGCTCTGGAGGCCGTGCGCTCGAGGAGGGCAGCCCCCAGGGGCTCGCCGGGCCGATGAACGTCGTCGGCGGGGGCGGCGGATCTCGAGGAGCGATCGTGGGCGGCCCGAACGAGGAGGCCCCTTCGATCCGTGCTGCGTCGGCGCGGGCCGCTGGAGATCCATGGTGTGCATTCCGGCCCCTCGATCGAACGTCATCGCCAACCCGCCGCCTCGCGGGACTTCTTCCCCCGCCGGTCAATCCCCGCTTGGACCGATCAGCGACCCGGGCCGCCGGTCCCGACTCGCGAAGTGACGACCGGGTCGATGTCCGGCAAGGCATCGAGGGTGCTGGCCACGCCGTCGAAGCCCTCCTGGGTGAAGACGATGGTGTAGGACCCGTATCCGGCCGAATCGCCGGTCCTCGTCAGGGTCAGCGACCATGAGCCCTCGATCGAGCCGGACGAGCCCGGCCTGAACGGGCCGACGGCGAAGAACCTGGGGGCCGCGAACGCGATGTCCAGGTCGGCCAGCGTCGTGGCGTAAGTTTGGTGGTGCGAACGATAACGGTCCTGGGCCGAGCGGACCGAGGCGCCGTAGGCAAACGCTTCCGCGGCCTTCGATCGCTCGACACCCTGGTTGAATCGCGGCACGCCAAAGGCGGCCAGGACGCCCAGGATCACCAGGGCCAAGGCGCACTCACTCAGGGTGAACCCGGCCCGTCGACGGCTGACGCTCTGTCCCGACATGGCGCGAAACTCCTCCAGGCGGCGAACTCCGGATCGTCCGGCGTCTCGCCCCGGTCGATCCCAACCAACGGGGCGTGAGATGGCGTCTGCCCGCCATTGCGGACGGACGATCGGCCCGGGGATGCCGGATCTGCCGTCAATCGCGGATGCTACAGGGCCTCTAGGTCGCGGGTTCGGTGCTGTCAAGTCGCCCGCGGAACAGTGGAAATGCCCGACGAGCCGCCGCAGGATGGGGGGTTTGGTCGGATTTCCTGGATTTTCCCTAAGATTCGGCGGGCCAGATGCCGATTTTCTTGATCGGCAGATCGCGTTTGCCGTGGTCGAAATTTCGGCGTGGCCACGTCTGCCAGAAATGGCAGATATTGGGGCAGAAACCCGCTCATGGCTGCCTCGTCCGCGGAGATTGCACACATCAGGGGGAGTGGCACGGATGCCAAGATCGTCCCGCGGCCCTAAGAGCCGCAAGTTTTCCCTCGTGATGGGAGGCCTCCTGATCGGAGGCCTGGGTCAGGCCGCATTCGGCCAGACCCCACCGCTTCCCGACCCGGCCGTCCCCCCCGCGGCCAACTCGGAAGCAAACCCAACTCGCGAGGCCCAGCTCGAAGAACGGATCCACCAACTCGAGGGCATGGTCAAGCAGCTCGCGAATCAGGTCAACACGCTGTCCGAGCCGGCCCAGCCGGGCCCGGCTGTTGGCGTCTACGACCCGAACGGGACGCCGGGCGTCGGCCCCGGACTGACCTCCGGAGGAACGCCCGCCTCCGGCGGCGACACCGGGCCGCCCGGCGCGACCGCCGCCCCCTCCGCCATGGGCGGTGTCTCGGCCCCGGGGCAGTCGAACCCGCCGGCCCCGGCGCCCTCGGCCCGGTTCAACTCGCCGGCCACGCTCGATAACTTCCCGGGCAAGGTCAAGTTCGGCCCGGGTTTCGAGATCAGGGCCGACAACGATGAATACATCCTCCAGTTCCACAACCTGACCCAGTTCGACTACCGAGGATTCGAGCAGGGGGGCCAGGTCAACGTCCGCAACACGTTCCTCTTCCCCCGCCAGTGGTTCATGTTCAGCGGCCGGGTGTCCAAGCAATTCGGCTACTTCGTGTCGTTCGCCAACGGCTTCGACTCGTTCTCGCTGCTTGACGTCTTCGCCGACATCGACTACAGCCCCAAGCTCAGGATCAGGGCCGGTCGGTTCAAAACCCCGTTCACTTACGAGTTCTTCGTCGAGCCGATCCAGGGGCTGACCGTCCCCGAGCGGTCGATCTTCTTCAACAACTTCGCCCTCAACCGCGACGACGGCGTGATGGCCTTCGGCCGCCTGTTCGGCCAGAAGCTCGATTACGCTGGCGGTATCTTCAACGGCACGCGCAACGGCCTGATCGACGCCGACAACTCGAAGGACGTCGCCGGTTTCCTCAACTACAGACCGTTCGACGAGTGGAAGGACACGGCGCTCGAGAACTTCAACATCGGCGGCTCGTTCTACGCCGGCCAGCAGGAGCACGCTCCCATCCCGCAGGTCCTGCGGACCATCGTGCCGACCACGGGCAACAGCGTGGCGGGCATCCCGTTCCTCGCCTTCAACACCAACGTGCGTGAGTCGGGCTTCCGGGCCTTCTGGGACCTGCACGCCGCCTGGTACTACAAGCAACTCGCCGTCGTCGGCGAGTGGGGTAGCGGTGCCAGCCAGTATGCCACGACCGTCAACCTCCGCGACCGCGACCGCATCGGCGTGCAGAGCTTCTATGCCCAGGCGAGCTATTTGCTGACCGGCGAAACCCGCGGCAACATCGGCCTGGTCAAGCCCATCCACCCCTTCAACCCGACCAAGGGAAACTTCGGCACCGGGGCCATCGAGCCGTTCGCCCGATTCGAGTACATGGACGTCTCGAACAACGTCTTCTCGCAGGGCCTGGCCGACCCCAACCTCTGGTCCAACCGCGTCTGGATGAACTGGGTCGGCGTCAACTGGCACCTCACCCAGTACGTCAAGGTGTACCTGGCCTGGAACCACGCCGAGTTCGGCAACCCGGTCCTGTTCAACACCTCGCCCGTCGCGCGCAAGCAGCTGACCAGCGACGAGTTCATGCTCCGCTTCCAGCTCTACTTCTGATCCGCCGAGGATCGCGAGAACGCCCCCTCCCTCGCCCCGGGCAATGCCGCCCGAGGCGAGGGATTTCGGCGTTTCGAAGGCTAGCGGCCGGGCGGCTTCCGCTGGTCGCGGAGGATCTTCCCCAGGTCGTCCTGCTCGCCCGGTCGGGTCAGGTCCTGGCCGTGCTTGGCCACCGAGATGAAGCCGATGAACATCTCGTCGTGCGTCCCCTCGCCCCAGTGCACCTTCACCGGCGGCTTGATCGGGTTGCGGGGGTTGGCCGCCGAGTTGTCGAAGTGCCCTTCGACCTCGACGACCGTGCCGGCGGGCAGGAACAGGGGCTCGCGGAACAGGTACGAGTTCTGCCAGTTGAAGTCCCAGTCGTCGATCCGGATCAGGGGCTTGCGCGTGCCGTCGGGCAGGATCGCCGCCATGGAGATGTCACGCCCCCTCATGTGCATGTGGGGCGTCACCGAGTACGCATCGACGTCGACCGGCACCTTCCAAATCGCCTTCGCGGCGATGTTCGCGTCGCCCGCGGGCAGCTCCAGGTGCTCCGGGTCGGCCGCCATCGCCGAGACGAGCGTCTGCCTGATGGGCGTCTTGGCGAAGTAGAGCCCGATCCTCGTCCGGTCCACCTCGCGCTTGCCCGACGGGTGATAGTGCACCTGCACGACGAGGTCGGCCCCGCTCGGCAGGAACCGGCCGACCCCCTCGGGCAGATAGCGCGGCTCATTGCCGGGCGCCCACCCCCCCATGTCGCTCACGGCGGCGAACCCGGGGCCGCCGAAGCAGGTGTAGCCGGGGCCGGCCTCGGCCTCGTCCTTCTTGCGGGCGTCCCCCCTGGTGTCGACGTAGCCCAGCACGTGATGCACCACCGACGCGTTGCCGGGCCGGTACTCGACGGCCGACACGGCCACCTTCTCGGGCAAGTTCGTGGGGATCACGAAGCAGCGGTAGATGTCGTCGCCCGAGGCGGGCACCTCGAAGTCGGTGCCGATGTCCACGACGAGGTCGGGCGTGCCCAGCGCCCACCCTTCTGGGAACGCCCGCGGGGCGGGCGCCTTCGACGGGTCTCCCTCGGGGGCCCCAGCGCCGGCCCAGGCGACGAGCATGGCGATCTCGGCCTCGGACATCGACTTGTCGTGCGCGAACGGGATTCCGGCGCCCGCCAGCGGCTTCCAGGGGGGCATCCGCCGGTCCTCCGCCACCGAGGCCAGGTCATCGGCACGCTTGCGGGCCTGCTCGTACGTCAGCAGCGGGAACGGCCCGACCTGCCCCGGCCGGTGGCATTCCTGGCAATGCGCCTGGAGGATGGAGACCACCTCGCCCGCGTAGGTCGGGGCCTGCTCCGGCCTGGCCGCCGGGACCGGCAGCGGGCAGCCGACCGCCTTGGTCAGGGCCACGGCGACGGGCTTGCCCGTCGTCAACGCGGCCACGGCGTCGCGCAGCTCGTGCGACGTCGAATTCGCGTTCCGCTTGAGGCGGGCGGCATACTGATCGTCGATCCGCCCCAGGTAGCGGACCTCGCCGGCCTGGTCGAGAACCGCCACCTCGGGCGTGACACTGGCGCCGAAGGACCTGGCCAGGGTGCCACGGCGGTCGCGCACGACGGGGAATTCCAGGCCGTACTCCGCCTTGTGGGTCGCCACCGCGCGGTCAGATAGGTCGGGGTCGACGCAGACGCCGACCATGGTCAGCCTGTCCGCCAGATAGTCGCCCCGCAAGGCCTTCAACGCCGGGCTGTAGGCGTTGGAGATCGGGCACTCCGTCGAATAGAAGATGAGCACGGCGGCGCCCCCCTTCGGGGCGGTCAGCGCCACGTCCTTGCCATCGAGCCCGCGAGCCGTGGACGGCCGATCGGCGGCCTGGGCGGCGGGCGCCGAGAGAGCAGCCAGGGCCACGCAGAGGGCTGCGGCGAAACATCGCACGATGTTCGATGGAAGCATCGGATTGAAATCCCTGAAAACGAGGGACGCGTCGCGCCCGGGCCATCCGTCGGCCGAGGGTACGCCGCCCGGGGCGATCCCGATGCGGGACGAGGGGGACCCGCCACCACGCGATCATTCTACGCCGCCCCGGGGGTTTCTGCTCGATATGCCGCCGAAGACGACGCGAACTCAGCGGAACGACGCCGCCAGGCCGGCGGCGGCCTGCACGGTCTGGTAGTGGATGTCGACGGTGTCCTCGACGTGCTTCGCGTAGCCCCCGGCCATCGAGATGGCCACCGGCAGGCCGGCGGCACGGCAGTGGTCGAGCACGATCCGGTCGCGCGCGGCAAGCCCCGCCTTGGTCACCTTCAACCGGCCCAGAGTGTCCCCCTCGAACGGGTCGGCGCCGGCCAGCATGATGGCCAGATCGGCCCTCGAGCGGTCGATCGCCCGGCGGACGCCACGCTCCAGCGCATCGAGATAGGCACCGTCGTCGGTGCCGTCGGGCAGATTCACGTCGAGGTCGCTGGGCTGCTTGCGCATGGGGTAATTCTTGGCCCCGTGGATCGAGAAGGTGAAGACGGTCGGGTCGCCGGCCAGGATCGAGGCGGTGCCGTCCCCCTGGTGGACGTCGGTGTCGATCACCACCACGCGCCTGGCCCGCCCCTCGGCCTGCATCGCCCGCGCGGCCACGGCCGAGTCATTGAAGATGCAGTAGCCGGCCGCCTTGTCGGCGTGTGCGTGATGAGTGCCGCCGGCCAGATTCACCGCCACCCCGTCCTCAAACGCCGCGCGTGCCGCCTCGATCGTCGCACCGCTGGACCGCCTCGACCGCTCGACCAGCGAGCGCGACCAGGGGAAGCCCATCTCCCGGACCTCGGCCTCGGTCTGCAAGCCCCCCGCGACGCGCCTGACGTAGTCCGGGGCGTGCGCGCGGCAAAGCTCCACGTCGGTCGCGGCGTGTGGCACCAACAACGAGCCCTCAGGCACCAATCCGGCCTCCACGATCCGCCGCCGGAGCATGGCGTACTTGATCATCGGGAACCGATGCGTCGGCGGCAGCTCGATGACGAACTCGTCGCAATAAAACGCCTTCATCCAACCCCCCTGCCCGGCCCAACACCCCTCCAAGGTGTAGGCCGCCGGGCCTCGCCGTCAAGCCACCGGCCCTGCGATCGAAATCGATCGCGGCGCCATTGACTCGACTGATTTGTGGCAATACACTGCCAGTGGCAATGGGATGCCAGGCATGTCGCCCGGCGGCCCATCCCCGGTCACCCGCGAGCGGACGCATGGCAAGGCAGCAATACCAGGCGGGCCTTGGTGCCCGCGAGCGGCAGATCATGGATTCGGTCTACAAGCTGAGAGAGGCCTCGGTGGCCGACGTGCTGGCCGACCTGGCCGACCCGCCGTCGTACTCGGCCGTGCGGACGATGATCCGGTCGCTTGAGGCCAAGGGCCTGCTCCAGCATCATCAGGTGGGCACCAAATATGTCTACCGCGCGGTCCACTCGCGCGACGCGGCGAAGCAATCGGCCCTCAGGCACCTGATGCAGACCTTCTTCGCCGGCTCGGCCGCCGCCACCGTCGAGGCGATCCTGCACCCGTCCGTCGCCAATCTGAGCAACGACGACATCGAGCGTCTGGAGCAGCTCATCCAGCAGGCCCGCCGGGAGGGGAAATAGCATGCGCCTGGAATTCGCACTCGCCGTCTCCTTCACGCCGCTCCTGGTGGACGCGGCCCTCAGGGCGACGATCCTGCTGCTGCTGGCCAACCTCGTCATCGTGTTCGCACGCCGATCTTCGGCCGCGCTCCGCCATCGGATCTGGGCATTCACCCTCGCCGGCCTGGTCGCCCTGCCGGTCGTCACCTGGTCCGTTCCCGGCTGGAACTTGCCGGCGATCCCCGCGTTTTCGTTCGCACCGGAACCGCTCCGGGTCGAAACCGACGAGCCCACGCGTGAGGAGACGACCATCCGTGCCGACGACCGCCCTCCCATCAGGGACGACCGTCCTCTCATCATGGATGCCATGGAGGCCCGCCCCGAGCCCGCAACAAGCCCTCAGTTCGCTCGCACCGAGGGGCCCGCCGCCATCGATCCCCCTCCGAGTTGGACACGCGCCTCCGTCGTGCTCGCCCTCTGGGCCGTTGGAGCGATGGCCTCGGCCATCCCGACACTCCTCGGCCTGACCGCGAATTTTCAGCGTCGCCGCCGATCTTCGGTCGTGCGGGATCAATCCTGGATCTCGCTGCTGGACGACCTGAGGCGAGCCTCGGGAATCCGCCGTCCCGTCGACCTGCGTCAGTCGGGCGACTCGCCGATCGCCCTGACCTGGGGCGTGTTTCTCCCGGTCATCCTCCTGCCGGCCGAGGCCACCAACTGGTCGTCCGAGGCCCGCCGCCTGGTGCTGCGCCACGAGCTGGCCCACATCCGGCGCCTCGACGTCGCCTGGCAGCTCATCGGTCGGCTGACGACGTCCCTGTTCTGGTTCCACCCCCTCGCATGGCACGCCCTGCATCGGATGCGCCTGGAATGCGAGCACGCCTGCGACGACTGTGTGGTCCAGGCCGGAGAGCGGCCCACGGACTACGCCCGCCAACTCCTCGCCCTGGCCCGCCCCCTGGCCCTCGCCCGCTCCGCCGCCCTCGTCGCGATGGCCCGCCCCAACACACTGGAGCAACGCATGAACGTCATGTTCGACGGCACGCGCAGCCACGTGCCAATGAGCCGAGCCCGAGCAACGCGCCTGGCGATCGTCGCCACCCTCCTCATCCTCGGCCTCGCGACCGCCCGGCCCCCAGGGGCAGCCTCCGCGGCCGATGAGACCCGCGCGGCCGACGAACCGGCCGCCGCGAAAGCCCAGCCCGCTTCTCCGGCCATTCCCGCCCACCTGCCGGCCGTGGGGCGCATCCGGGGCCGCGTGGTCAAAGAAGCGGGGGGAGATCCGGTGCCGGGGGCCGAGGTCCTGCTGATCCGGCAATATCGCGACGAGGAGCGATATCGTCCGGGCGGCGGGTCGGCCCTTCGCCAGGTCGCCGACGCGAGGGGGAACTTCGCGTTCGACGGGCTGACCCTCGGTCGCTATTGCGTCTGGGCAACTCTGGGTCAGCTGACCTCACGCACCCTGGCCGGCCAGGATGGCGTGGTGGAACTGACCGCGATCGGACAGTCGGGAGGGCCGCTCGAGATCCTGGTCCGCCCGGCGGCGTCCCTCAAGGTTCGCGTGAAGGACAAGGCGACGGGCCAACCGATCCAGGGGGCGAATGTGATCGTGGGCTGGGCCGATCGGCCCGAGGCACCCATCACCGACCGCGACGGCACATATCTCGTCCAACGCCTGATGCCGGGCTCGAACGAGGTCTCGATCTCGGCCGATGGCCACGCCAACGAGCGGCGTAAGGTGACCCTGATCGCGGATGAGGTCACCAACCTCGACGTGCTCCTCGGACCTGCCTCGACGCTGGAAGGCCAGATACGCGACGCCGAGGGCAACCCGCTCCCGGGAGCCAAGATCACGGCGATCACCCCGGATGACTCTTACGAGTTCTCCCGGGCCGTGTCGGACACAGACGGCCGCTATCGCCTGGAGAAGCTGCCGATTGGCGTCGCCTTCGTGGTGCGCCACGGAAAGCGAGCGTATGCAACGAACGTCACGCCGATCACCCTCGCGTCGCTACGGCAGACGCTCGACGTCTCTTTGACGCCACCCCCGGACGGGGGGGCGATCGCCGGGACCGTCGTCAGCAAGGATGGGCTGCCCATTGAAGGGGCCCTCGTGAGGAATCGCGGGGATGCCGGTGTACGCAACGCAAAGACCGGGGCCGACGGGCGTTTCCTGATGAAGAACCTGTATCAGGATCGGAACTTCGGCAAGGAGATCGTCGTCTCCGCCAAGGGGTTCGCACCCCGTCGCCTGAGCGTGCAGGCCGGTCCGCCCGACAAGCCGGCGGAGGTTTCCGTGACCCTCGACCCCGGCCATCGCATCCGCGGTCGCGTCGTTGATGACGCGTTGCAGCCCATCGCCAAGGTGAGGGTCGCATTCGAGCATGACTTGCTGGGGACCTTCGACGGCGTGAGCACGATGACCGATGAATCGGGCCGGTTTTCGCTCGACTCCCTCTCCGCCGGTGGCGTCTTCTCGTTTTATGGGATGGAGCTTTCCTTCCTGGAGAAGCATTCGCTCCCGCTCGACACGGACGAGGTCGTCACCGTCCGGTTGAAACCGGCCGGCGAGATTTCCGGCCGCGTGGTCGACTCGAAGACGGACCAACCCATCCGCGCGTTCAACGTGCTCCTCAGCTTCTCGCCCGACTGGAAATCCGGCGACCCGTCGGTCAGGCTCCACACTCACAACGTCGGGCTCGGCGAGCCATGCCGGTCCGACCAGGGTCAATTCAAGATCTCGCACCTTTTCCTGGGTATGCCGCTCCAGGTCACCGTCTCTGCCGATGGGTACCAGCGTCGAATCGTACCCCGGGTCGTGGCCACCGATCCACGCGTAAAATCGACCACGACGTTCCGCCTCGACCCGATCGATCCGGCCAACCTGCGATCTTACGGCGGGCGGATCCTCGACTCCGCGGGTCTGCCCGTCTCGGGCGTCCAGCTGCGCCTGATCGCCTCGGGCAAGCGAGATGCGAGGCGTCCTGCCCGCCCCCCGATCAAATGGGAACATCTCGTGGATGACCTCCTCAACTTCAATCCGGAGATCGAGCTGTTCCTGAAAGGGGTGACCGACGACGCGGGGCGATTCCGATTCGACGGGGTCCCCGAGCAGGCCGAGGTCGAGCTGGCCTGGTGGCGTACCGGCCTTGGCCGGGGAAGGTCCACGCATCTGGAACGCATCAACGATGAGGGGAAGCAGGCGATCGAAGTCACCATGCCGGCCACCGGCCGTCTGGTTGGCAGGGTCGATCGCGGGGTCTTCCCCGAGGCCGCCCGCGTCGAGATGGTTCGCGATGACCTCGGCGGTGCCGTCCTGGAGTTGCAGCCCGGCCAGACGGACTTCGAGTTCGGTGACTTGGCCCCTGGGGAATATGGAGTCGCCTTGTTGCCCCTCTACGAACGCGAGCGAGACGTCCCCAAGCTGAGCCTGGAGAAGGTGACCGTCAAGCCGGGCGAGGCGGCCCGGGTGGAGTTCAACGCCAAGAAATAAGGTCGTGAAAGGGCGGCGATGCCGGGATTGGGCATCGCCGCCCTCGGTCTCATCCCGCCACGGCCCGCATCGGCTGGGGCTTCCAGTAGGTCAGCGAGCGCCAGAGCCACTCGGCGGGGCCGTAGCGAAAGTGGGCCAGCCAGACGGGGCTGAAGGTGAGCTGGAAGGCCCAGATCATGAGGGTAAGGCCCATCAGGTAGGGGCGGGGGACGGAGCCGTAGAGGCCCAGGCCGTAGCCGTAGAAGAGGGTCGTGCAGAGGATCGAGTCGAACAGGTAGTTGCTCAGGGCCATCCGGCCCACGGCCGCGAGCCGACGGGTCAGCCCCGAGAGCAGCCCTGCGCGGACGATGAGCATCACCAGGCCGACGTGGCCCAGCACCACCGGCATGCTCCCCACCAGGTAGAGCAGGACCCAGCCCTGGGTGATGTAGTCGAGCGGGCGGCCGGCGAAGAAGCCCGTCCGCAGGCTCACCGCGGTCTCGATCGCCATCAGCGGCAGGCCGATTCCATAGCCGAGGACCATCATCCATGTGTAGAAGCGATTGGATCGAAGGCCCGAGAAGACGCCCAGCTTCATCAGGCCCATGCCCAGCAGCATCCGGCCGCCGGCCAGCCACCAGCCGGCGAAGATGAAGCCGAAGGTCTGTGAGGAGATGAGCTCTTCGGCCCGCTCCTTGACAATCCCGGCGTAGCCCCCTCGGTGAGTGGCGATGTCCTTCTGGAACCGCTCGTGGCTCGGCTTCGTCCCCTTCAGGGTCTTCGCCCAGCCGTCGCTGACCCGCTTCTCCCACTTGGTCGGCGTCTTGCCCGCCTTGGTCTCGGCCTGCACCCTCTCGTGCGTCCGCTTCATGTAAGAGAAGGCGCCCCGGGCCCCGACGACCAGGGGGGCCGCCATGAGGACCAGGCACGTGCCGACCACCAGCAGGGTTTTGGGGCTCCAACGGCGACAGGGGTAGAGCAGGAACCCGCAACTGGCGTACATCACCAGGATGTCGCCCGCCCAGATGAGGTAGGAGTGGATCAGGCCGATGACGAGCAGCCAGGAAACCCGCCGGTAATAGACCCGCCCCAGCCTGGCCCCCCGGCCCTCGGCCCGATCGGTCATCAGCACCAGGCCGGCGCCGAAGAGCATGGAGAATAGGGTCATCATCTTGGTGTCGAACACAAAGTGATTGAACATCCAGAAGCCGACGTCGACGGGCCCCGCGCCGGGCGCGGCGTAGGGGTTGCTGTAGACGCGATTCGGCCAGGCGAAGTCGACGATGTTCATCGCCAGGATGCCCAGCAGGGCCACCCCGCGCAGGACATCCACCGAGGCCAACCTGCCGGCCGGCGCCACCGGCTCGGCGGGGGGCGGAGGGACCGTCTCGGGGTCGGGCATCGGAGGCCCGTCGACCGGGAGGTCGCCGGCCTCGACCGTCGCGCCGTCGGCTGCGAGAGCTTCACCGGGTTCGTCGCCGGCCTCGACCTGTGCATCGGTCGCCATCGCTGGGGTCCTGATAGGGGCGCGGGGCGGGCGCCCGGCTTCGGCCGGTCGCACCGGCAGGATAAACCGCGGGGGCCATCCTTCGGAGCACGGAAATGCGTTCGCCGGCCGCCCCCGATTCTTGCGAGGGGCCGCCCGCCGCGTACACGGTATCGTCGGGCCGACCGAGCCGCTAAGATTGTCGGGCACCCGGATCCAAGATCGGCCCGGGCGCGGCGAAGACCCCTCGGCCTTTGATCCGACTCGACCCAATCCGACCTGACGCGGCGGGGCACCATGCTGTTCGAGCTCCAGGGCGTCACCAAGACCTACGGCAAGATCAGGGCCCTGAACGCGCTGGACGTGGCGATGCCCGAGGGGGCCATCGGCCTGCTCGGGCCCAACGGCGCGGGCAAGACCACGATGATCCGGACGCTGCTGGGCCTGATCCGCGTCGACTCCGGCGGCGGGGCGGTGCTGGGCCGGGACATCCACGCCGAGCGGCTGGCGATCCGCCAGGTGGCGGGCTTCGCCCCCGAGGACGAGTGCCTGTTCCCGGGCCTGGCCGGGGTCGACTTCGTGGCCTACGCCGGCGAGCTGGCCGGGATGCGGCGTACCGACGCCATGCAGCGGGCCCACGAGGTGCTCGACTACGTGGGCCTGGGCGAGGCCCGCTACCGCAAGGTGGACAGCTACTCGACCGGCATGAAGCAGCGGCTCAAGATCGCATCGGCGATCGTTCATGATCCGAAGCTTCTCATCCTGGACGAGCCGACCAATGGCATGGACCCCGCCGGCCGCGAGGAAGTGCTGGAACTGGCCCGCGACCTGGCCCGCAACAAGGGGATGAGCCTGCTCTTCTCCAGCCACCTGCTGCCCGACGTCGAGGCCGTCTGCGACCGGGTGATGGTGCTGGGCGGAGGCCGGCTGCTGGCCCAGGGGCTCATCGCCGAGATGAAGGCCGCCCACTCGCGGCAGGTGGTCGTCCGGGCCAAGGGAGATCAAGCCCCTTTGATGCATGCCCTGGCCGCCGCGGGCCTGGCCGCCGAGCCGCTCGACGACGAGATCATGGTAACGATGGCCGACGGCCAGACCGCCCGGTCGATCTGGGAGGTCGTCGGCCAGTCCGGCGAGCAGGTCCGGTCGCTCCGCCCTCGCCGGAGCACGCTGGAAGATGTGTTCTTGAAAGCCATCGCGTCGCCCGGGGGCCAGGCCTGACCCATGCCCATCTTCGACCAGGGATATCAGCACTGGGACGGCGCACGCACCGGCCAGGGCCTGCGCTGGCTGGCCATCACCCGCCAGGGCGTGCGCACCCAGTGGCGCAACAAGCCGGTGCGTTACGCGCTCTTCAGCGCCCTGATGCTCTCGCTGGTGCTGGCCGCGGCCCTGGTGCTCTGGGGCCTGTTCGAGCAGAAATCGAGCCTGATCACGCCGCTGCTGGCGTTGCTGGGCGACGGCCTGCCGGAGGAGCTGAAGGCGGGCCCTCGGGCCTTCCGGGCGACGATCTGGACGCTGGCGTTCGACGCTTTCTTCCGGATGCAGATGTTCTTCTCGATGATCCTGGTCCTCCTGGTCGGCCCCGACCTGATCAGCCAGGACCTCCGGTTCAACGCGATCCCGCTCTACCTCTCGCGGCCGATCCGCAGATATGAGTACTTCCTGGGCAAGTTCGGCGTCATCGCCGTCTACATCGGCGCGGTCACCGCGTTGCCCGTGCTGGTGGCCTACCTGCTCGGCCTGGCCTTCAGCCTCGACCTGGCCGTGATCCGGGACACGGGTCCGCTGCTGCTGGCGAGCCTGGGCTTCTGCCTGGTGATGATCGCCTCGGCCGGCACGCTGATGCTGGCCATCTCGTCGCTGTCCCGCAACTCGCGGTCGGTCGGGGCCATCTGGATGGCGATCTGGATCGGGGGTGGCATCGCGGCCGACGCGATCCACCAGACCGCCAAGGTCGAATGGGCGCCTCTGGTCTCCTACGGCAACAACCTGGGCCGGGTGCGCGAGGCCCTCATCCGGGCCGAGCCAGAGCGAGACAAGCTGACGGCCCTGTTCCGGGCCGGGCAGCAAGCCGCCACCCAGGCGGCCGCCCCCAGGATGGGCCTCTTCGGCCGCCGTCGCAGGCCCCCGCCCTCGCCGGTTTTCGTCGAGGAGCCTCGACCCTTTGACGCCGACTCGCCGACGGCGGCGGTCCCTTGGACCTGGTCGGCCGGCGTGCTGGCGGGGCTCTTCGGGCTCTCGGCGCTGACCCTCTCGTCGCGAGTGAAGGGCCTGGATCGCCTCAAATGAACATGAACGCCACCACCCACCCGACGCCCCTCGCCGACGCCGCCCCGGCCGCCGGAGAGGCCCCGATCGTCGAGTTCCGCAACGCCTCGAAGTGGTACGGCAACGTCATCGGCGTGAACAACTTGACGCTGGCGATCGCACCCGGCGTCACCGGGCTGCTCGGCCCCAACGGCGCGGGCAAGAGCACCGCGCTTCAACTGGCCACCGGGCAGCTGAAGCCCAGCCAGGGCGAGGTGCTTGTGCTGGGCCAGCGGGCCTGGAACAACCCGGCGCTCAACCGCAGGGTCGGCCTCTGCCCCGAGCAGGATGCCTTCTATGAGTGGATGAGCGGGCGTGAATTCGTCGCCACCTGCGCCGGCCTGGGCGGCATGCTCCGAAAGCAGGCCAGGCAGGCCGCCGACCGCGCCCTGGAGCGGGTCCGGATGACCGAGCACGCCGGCCGGGCCATCCGGGGCTACTCCAAGGGGATGAGGCAGCGGACCAAGATCGCTCAGGCGATCGTTCACGATCCCGAGGTCCTCTTCCTCGACGAGCCCCTCACCGGCACCGACCCCGTCGCCAGGCGCGACCTCATGGACATCATCCTCGAGATCGGCGAGGGCGGCCGGGGCGTCGTGATCTCCAGTCATGTCTTGCATGAGATCCAGTCCGTCACCCGAGAAATCGTGCTCCTGAACCACGGTCGCCTGGTCGCCGAGGGCCAGGTCCGCCAGATCCGCGACCTGATCGACACCCACCCCCACCGGATCGTCCTCAAGTCCGCCGACCGCCGCGCCCTGGCCGCCGAGCTCGTCCGGTTCGACGACGTCGTGGGCGTCGAGCTGAGGCGCGACGACGGCACGATCCTGGTCGAGACTCGCTCCCCCGACCGCTTCTACGGCCGCCTGGCCGAGCTCTCGATGCGGGCCGAGTCGCCGATCGAGGAGGTCTACTCCGATGACGACAACCTCGAGGCCGTCTTCCGCTACCTGGTGAGCCCCACCAAATGATCGACGCGACCCTCGACACCCCGATGCCCATCTCCAAACCCGGCACCCCCCCGGCGTTCTCGTACACGGCGGCGTTCATCGCCCTGGTGCGGCTGAGCCTGGCCCGCCACCTCCGCGGCAAGCGCCCGCTGGTGCTGGGGCTCCTGTTCCTGCTGCCGGCCGGGATCGTGGCCCTGGCCCGATCCCGGGGGAACGACTCCTCCGCGGCCGACCTCGAGTTCGCCACCCTCTACAACATCATCCCCCATGCCCTGGCCCCCCTGGCGGCCCTGATCTACGCCTCGGGCATGATCCGCGACGAGTCCGAGGATCAGACCCTCACCTATCTGCTGATGCGGCCGCTGCCGCGCTGGGCGATCTACCTCGGCAAGCTGGCCGCGACCCTCGGCATCGTGGCCGCCATGACCGCCTTCTCGGTGGCCGCCACCCTCGTCGCGGTCCACTGGGGCGAGCCGACCTACTGGTGGCCCACCTTCCCGGTCCAGGCCGCGTCGGTCTCCGGTGTGTTGGCCCTGGCGGTCACCGCCTACGTCTGCCTCTTCGGCATGGCCGGGATGTTCCTCAAGCGAGTCCTGGTGGTAGGGGTCGCCTACCTGAGCATCTTCGAAGGGGTGATCGCCAACATCCCGTTCGTCGTCCGCCAGGCGACCATCAACTACCACTTCCGGGTCCTCTGCGCCCGCTGGCTCGACGTCACCTACCGCCAGTGGGCCATCGACCTCAGCGAAGCCCCCACCGCCACCACAAGCTTGCTGGCGCTCTTGACCGTCTCCGCCATCGCCACAACCATCGCCGCCGCCTCGATGACCTGGCGTGAGATGCGGGTGAAGACCCCCGAGGGGAACTGAACCCGATGCTCTTTTGGTCTCCCACTTAGGGCGAATCCCGGGATCGATTTTAACCCCGACATTGCCCTGCAAAAATTGGCGTTTGCTTGCCCGAAGTTGTTTCTCGCCAAGAAATTATTTCATTGGGTTCGTTTCGTAGAGTTCATTTTTTCGTCGAGCATCGAGTCGCCCTAAGTTAATCTCAGTCCCGAGCAAGATCTCGACGTGCGGATCCCTTAGGTGGCTGACTTAGAAGTCACCTGGCCCCTTCCTCTGCGAGCAAATTTCCAAAGAACGCGATCCCCGGACGCGGTGGTCTCTTCATCAAACCGGCCACATCGCAAGATCGCTCATAACAATAATCGTAACTTTGGCCAGATCCCTCCCTACGATTTGGCTGACATTGCGGATTTTTTCGAACTTTCGCCTTTTCGGACCGCCGATGTTGCGAAAAAGCAGCATAGCAAGTCCGAGGGGACTTTTTTTCAGATCCAAGCGATTCGCCTGATGCGATCCGAAGTCCTGCTTCCATGTTTGTATGAACGGTCGAGCTGGCCTACAATCGTGCGGCGCAAGAAAGGCAGGGTCAGCGGGTTTTCCTGCTGTCAGGGTGGATCGCATGCATCACGAATCTGCTCTCCGACGTCCGGTGCAGGTGAAATTGTCCCTGCCAAATCGTCGGTTGAAGTCGCGGACAGGGTCCCGAAAATTCGGGCCTCACGGCCTCTCCTGGAAAAGGTTTTCAGCGAGATGCTGCGAGAACCGGCCGAGATTTACCGTCCTCTGCTGGAGGATGACCCGCATGCGTTACGAGGCCGTCCCCAAGTCCGGCGGTGACGATGTCGAGGATTTGCTATCGCGGGGCGACCTGACGGAACTTCGCCTCCTCGCCCTCTCGATGTCCCTGCACTCAGAGAATCCCGAGGAGGCCGAGGGCATCTGCCTTCGATTGGCCAGCCATGGGGACGCCATCACCCGGGGCAACTCGGTTCTTGGGCTCGGGCATGTCGCGCGAATCCACCGTAATTTGACGGAGTGTGTCGCGAGGCCAGTGATCGAGTCTGCACTCAGAGATTCTGATGAGTGGGTCAGGGGACAGGCGACGTCCGCTGCGGATGATATCGAGCAATTCCTGGGATGGAAGCTCGACCGGCCGTGAACGCTTACCCCCAAATGTTTCGTCGCCGGAGGACGGGGCGACGAGCCGTCGAGTATAACGCTTGCAAAGCATGATCAATCTTCATGTGGGTGGAGAGTCGTGCTTGACTCGGGCCAATTCGGCTGTTCACATGAGCCACAAATCGGTCGTCGGAGCGGCTGAGGTCGACGTCTCACGCGCCGCCCGAGAATCTCGGACGGCGGAAGGATTGATCATGGCACCGCGATCTCTCTTCACCGCGATTCTCGCCGCCTGCGCGGCCGTGCTGCCCCCGCAGGCACGCGCCGACGAGCCGCTGACCCAGGAGGCCGCACACGCCATCGGCGTCGATGCCTATCTCTACTTCTACCCGCTCATCACGATGGACATCACGCGCAAGCAGTCGGTGAACATCGAGCCCGGCAAGGAGTTCGGCAAGGGGCCGATGAATTTGTTCGTGAGCGTCCCGGCCTATCCGCCCGCCGATTTGAAGGTGGTCGTGCGAATCAACTTCGACACGCTCTACTCCATCGCCTGGCTCGACCTGACCGAGGAGGCCCAGGTGGTCTCCGCGCCTGACACGGATGGAAGATTCTATCTCTTGCCGATGCTCGACATGTGGTCCGACGTCTTCGCGTCGCCGGGCTGGCGGACGACCGGCACCAAGGCGGGCCATTTCCTCGTCACGCCGCCCGGATGGAGCGGGACGGTGCCCGAGGGGTTCACTCGCCTGGCGGCCCCGACCCCTTACATCTGGGTGATCGGCCGCACCAAGACGGATGGGGAGGCTGACTACCCGACGGTTCACAAGATCCAGGCGGGCTACAAGGTCACGCCGCTCTCACGTTGGGGCAAGGCGCCCGAGCCTCTGACGGTGAAGATCGACCCGACCTTGGACATGAAGACGCCGCCGAAGACCCAGGTCGACACCATGTCCGCCGAGAGATACTTCGCCTACGCGGCCGAACTCCTCAAGCTGCACCCCCCGCACAGCACCGATCAGCCGATCCTCGAGGAAATGACTCGGATCGGCATCGAGCCCGGCAAGAGTTTCGACTTCGCCAAGCTCGATCCCGTCATTCGGAAGGCGCTGGAAAGCGCGCCCGAGGAGGCCCAGCGGCTCATGGCCTGGAAGGTGCCGACGCTCGCCCGGGTCGTGAATGGCTGGTCCATGAATACCGATACGATGGGGGTTTATGAAAACTACTACCTGAAGCGTGCCATCGTCGCCCGGATGGGCCTCGGTGCCAACTTGCCCGAGGACGCAATCTATCCCCTGAATCTCGCCGACGACACCGGCAAGCCGCTCGACGGCGCCAATCAATACATCCTCCACTTCGACAAGGGGGCCACCCCGCCCGTGAACGCCTTCTGGTCGATCACGCTCTACGACAGCGAGGGCTTCCAGGTGGCGAACGTGCTCAACCGCTTCGCCGTCAGCAGCTACATGCCGTTCAAAACCAACGCCGATGGGTCGCTCGACCTCTACTTCCAGAACGAGAGCCCCGGCAAGGGCAAGGAAGCCAACTGGCTGCCCGCCCCCAAGGGCCCCTTCAACATCTGCATGCGTCTCTATGGCCCGAAATCCGACGCCCTCACCGGGAAATGGAGCCCGCCTCCGGTGGTCCGAACTCAGTCAGTCCACGGTCTCAGTGCCCAATAGTCTAGGGAAGCTCACCCTCGGCCAGCAGCAAGGCCCGGAGTTCAAGACGCCTCGTCTCATTCATGCCGAGGACCGAGACCGTCGTCCGGCCGAGGGGAGTCAGGCCGATGAGTCAATTGGTGCGGAAGGCGAAGTGGTCGGCCCAGGCGTGACGGCGGGGGTTGAAGAGGTGGACGAGCTGGCCACTTTCGGGGTCGATGCCGCTCGGGTTCGGGCCTTTGAATGCGTTGCAGCGGGAACAGGCGAGGGCGAAGTTTTCGTGATCGTCGTTCGCGCCGTGCTGCTTCGCGACGATGTGCTCGATGTGATGCGGCAAATCAACGTGCTCCTGGCGAAGCAGGCAGTATTCGCATCGGCCTCCGGCTCGAACGCACGCGTCTCCGCATCCATCGTCAGACGCCGCTCGACGATGCGAGGAGACGCTTTGCCTTCAGCTTCAGGATGGAGATGATGTCGATGTAACTCTTGTATTCGTCAAGTTCTTCGTCGCTGAGAAGCCCCTCGTTTGCCTTTTCACCGAGGGCCTCAAAGCGGGCCTGCGCCTCACCATCGATCTTCAACTCGACGACGCGACGAGCCGCCTCGGCGTTGAGGCAGCCGCTCAACTGGTCGAGCATCTTGTCCATGGCCCTGACGGCGGCGGTCGTGTTTCCCATAGTTTTCGAACTCTACCAGAATCGTTCGGCACCTGCGACCGTCGTGCGATGCCTGGGACGTATCACCTTATCTTGCGTTGAAGCAACCGGGCGCGGGACGGCCGAGATCGGGGGTGGCTGGTTTGATTGCCCATCCCCGATCTCGGCCTTGAGTGTCAAGTGATCGAACTCGGTCGGCTCACGGGCGTCGGATCTCTGCTCCGCTTGATTTCGAGCCGCTCAGGGCCGGATCGCCCGAGTATTCCAGCTTGGATCCGGACGAGATGTGATACATCAGGCTTGCCTGGACGTTGAGCGAGGCCTTCGAGGAGCCCGAAAGCTTGACCACGGCCGCGCCGACGACCAGATCCGCGAGCTTGAGCCGGCTGTTGCCGGATGCCATGAGGTTGGCGGATTTCGCCGCTCCCTTGAGGGCGACCTGGCTCGACGCGCTGGCGAGCAGGTTCAGGGTCTCGGCGTCGATGGAGAAGCCGGCGGCGTTGAGTTCGCTCGAACCGTCGAGCTTGATTTTTGCGTCCTTGGCGGTGCCGTGGAGCGTGGCGCGGCTCGACCCTCCGAGGGCGAGCTCGATGTCTGCCGCGTCCAGGGTCGCGTCCAGATCGCTCGAGCCGGAGAGCTTGGCGCGGAAGGGGCGGCCGGCCTGGGTCGCGAGCGTGATTTTGGAGGAGCCGGCGGCATCGAGATCGCATTGGGTCAGGCGGAATCCGGCCAGCAGAAGCCGGCTCGATCCCCCGACCGAGAGGCGGGCGACCTCGGCGGATCCGGCCAGTGTGACCTTGCTGGAGCCTCGGATCTGGAACTCCGCGTTCTTGAGGTCAATCGACCCGTCAAGCGTGCTGGATCCGTCGAGCTTCAGCTTGAAATCCCCCTCGGATCGGAACCCGTCGATCGACGCCCTGGACGAGCCGTCCAAGTCTAGGCCGTCGATGGCGGGGAGTTCGATCCTGACCTTCAGGGGCTCTTTCGGGTGATAACCTTGTCCCGATTTCATGCCGACCTTCAGCCTCTTCCCATCCTTGACGATCTGGATGAACTCGACCAGGTTGTCATCGGATGTGGTGATGACCTTGAATGCGTCGCCTTTGACGATTTCTGCCTTGAACGTGGAACCGATCGTCACCTCGGTGAAATCGGCCAGTTCCCAATCTTTTGTGGCGGAGTGCCCCGAGCCGACGATGGGGGCGATCGCGTTCCGGTTCTCCTCCTTGGCGGCCGGGCCCGCTCCATTCACGAAGTTGCGGATCGCGGGCGGCAGCAGGTCGCGGAAATTGCCAGGCGATGCGCCCAGGACGAGGGCGAGGAGCGCGGCCGAGGCCAGGATGGCGGTCGTGGCGAACTTACGCTTCGGGCGGACCCGGGCGGGTGGGGGGACGATCGGGGGTTGAACGGTTCGTTTCGAGGGACGTTGCAGGTCGGCGAGCCCGCGCCTGAGGACGTCGGCGACCTCTG
Organism: Isosphaeraceae bacterium EP7; assembly: GCA_038400315.1. Taxonomy (NCBI): domain Bacteria; kingdom Pseudomonadati; phylum Planctomycetota; class Planctomycetia; order Isosphaerales; family Isosphaeraceae; genus Kueselia; species Kueselia aquadivae. The sequence goes on along the minus strand of CP151667.1, from coordinate 3,199,973 downwards.
CGGCGGACGAAAATCGCCCGGCGGGCTGCTTGGCGAGCAGGCGGTCGACGGCCTCGGCCAGCCAGCCGGGGATGTCGGGATTGACCTCGTCGAGGGGCCTGTGGGGGTCGTCGCAGACCCGACGGAGGACGGCCGGGGTGGAGTCGGCCCGGAAAGGCGGGTGGCCGGCGCCCATGAAGTAGAGCACGCCGCCGAGGCTGAAGAGGTCGGAGCGGTGGTCGGCCGGCTCGCCTCGTGCCTGTTCTGGGGACATATACTGGGGCGTGCCCGAGATCACGCCGCTCTGCGTGACGCTGGCGTCGTCGACGGCCCGGGCCAGGCCGAAGTCGGACAGCTTGACGCGCTCGACCCCTTCTCCGAGGAGGATGTTCGACGGCTTGACGTCGCGATGGATGATCCCCTGGTCGTGGGCCGCCGCCAGCCCGAGCGCCGCCTGCATGCCGATTCGCAGGATTTCCTTCAACGAGAGCGGGCCGGCGCCGTCGACCCGCTTCTGGAGCGAGGGGCCGGCGACGCAGGGCATGACCAGGTAGGGGAGCCCGTTCCAGGAGTCGACGGAGTGGATGGCGACGACGTTCTCGTGGACGACCGCGGCGGCGGCCTTGGCCTCGCGGGCGAACCGGCCCCGGGCCGACGCATTGGCGGCGAGGTGGGGTGAGAGGACCTTGATGGCAACGAGGCGGCCAAGGGACGGGTCGGTCGCCTTCATCACGATGCCGAAACCGCCTCGCCCCAGCACGCCAACCACGTCATACACGCCCAGCCTGCCGATGGAGCCGGGGCCGGCCGGGGGGGCGAGGAAGCCGAGGTCTTCGGCGTCCTGCGGCCTCCTCGGATGTCCGTCGGTCGTCTCGGTCAGATGGGCTCGGTTTACCGCCCGCGCGGGGCCGAAGTCGGGGGCCATCTCGCGGAGGTCGGCCCAGAGGCGGCTTCCCGCGGCGAGTCGTTCCAGGGTCTTCCGGCAGTTCTCGCACTGGTCGAGGTGGGCGGCGAGGTGGGCGTTTTCGGGCTCGGGCAGGCGGTCGTCCAGGAACGAGCTGAGCCTCGATTCGCTGCATTCGCCCGGGATCAGTCGCGATCTCATCGATCGGTCTCCAGGAAGTCCTCGGCCGATGTCCAGCCGAACTGCTCGATCTCGCGCCTGAGCCGGACGACGGCCCGGCTCTTGTATTGATAGACCGTGCCCAGGGTCATCCCCAGGGCCTCGGCCACGTCCCTGGGCGGCTGCCCTTCGACCCCGGTAAGCCAGAACGCCCGCCAGGCCAGCTCCGAGAATTCGCGCCGGACCCGGCCCGCCGCCCAGGCGAGCAGCCTTCGCCGGTGCTCGACGTCGAAGTCGGCCGAGTCCTCCGCGGACGGTTCGGGAACTTGATCCAGCATGTCTTGCACGCCGGTGTCGCCGGACCCCTGGGGGTGTCGGCGGCGTGCGTTCAGGAGGTTGATGATCAGGTTGCGGGCGATCTGCGACAGCCAGCCCCGGAACGAGCCCCGGCCCGGGTCTGGGTCGAACCGGTCGATGGCCCGGGCCACGGCGCGGAAGACGTCCTGGACGAGGTCCTGCGCATCGGCCTCCTGGAGCCCCCGCCGCCGAGCCAACTGATGGACCAGGGGGCCGTAAATCTCGGTGAACTCGGCCCAGGCCCGCTCGTCAGCGGGGTTTCTCAGGCGGATCAGGAGGCTCGGTCGTGTGCTTGGTGCTTCGTCCATCGCTCGATCCTCCCAGGTGATACACAGGCCCCGAGAGGCGGCTTGAATAGAAATTCCGCGAGACGATCAAGGGCGGTTCCAGGTCGTTCGATCGGCGTGAGCCGTGATTGGACGGGAAATCTCGGCGGGGCGTGAATACCGGGCTCCGGGGCCGAAGCCGGAATTTTCGTTCAAGTCGACGCCGGACTGGTGTGGAGTGTTGCGTGGGGGCGTCACGGCCGGGGCCGGCCCCCGCGAAGATCCAGGGTACGACCGATCGAGGCGCCGCGACGGCCGATTCCGGCCCGCGCGACCTCGATCCATCGGGGGTGAACTTCATGGGCATCGATGCTGGCTCTCGTTCCATCGGCGGCAGGTTTGCCGTGTTTCTCGCGCTGGCGACCCTGATCGCACCGGGCCGCTCGTTCGGCCACAACGGGGCAGTCGCCGTGGCGTACCCGGCACGCGGGATCGTCGTCGACGGCAACCTTTCCGACTGGCCCGCGGGCCTGAAGGCGCAGCCCATCGCGCGGGTGGAGGACGGCGACACGCTCAAGGGCGAGGCCGACCTGGCCGCCACGTTCCGCATCGCCTACGACGCGCAAGAGCACGCAATCTATGTCGCCGTGGAAGTGAAAGACGACTCGGTCATCGCGGACGGGCCCGGCAAGCCGACCTGGAACAGCCAGGATAGCTGCGAGTTGTTCCTCGATGCGACCCATGCCGCGACCGGCCCTCGGCTCATCCAGTATGCCCGGTACGGGAAGGAGAACATGGTCGTCGGGCCCCCGGAGGTCACCGACAAGACGATGAAGGTGACCGTGGTCCGCGCCGATTCACGGATTGTGTACGAGTGGCGAATCGAGGTGGCCGTCGATCTCAGTCCCGAGCGGACGATCGGCTTCGACGTCTCGGTTGCGGATAAAGACGAGGACGGCTCGTTCTCGTGGCTCTCCTGGGGGACCGGGACGCAGAAGCTCGACCAGCCCGACCGGTGCGGCGAAGTCCTGCTCGTCGGGCCCGACACGAAATTCGGCGAGATCTCCGGCCGGATTTCATGGGAGGAAGCGTCGGCCTCGGCACTCCCCTCCCACGTGCTGGCCCGGTCGACCCGGTTTCCGCATCTCGCGGTCGAGGGCATCGTCGACCCGTCCGGGGCTTACAAGGCGTCGGACGTTCCCATTGGTTCTTTTGTCATTCGGCCGGTCGACTCGGCGGACGTCCGAGTGAAGACGGACGCGAGCGTCGCGATCGAAGTCGAGGAGGGCAAGGTCGCTGAGGTGCCCCCGCTGCACGTCACGCCCGTGCCCTGGCCCGGCCTCATCGGCGAGGAAGGGGTGCTCCGCGGCTCCGAGCCCTTCAATGCCGAGGAGCTCGATCGTGTGATGTCGGCCTACCTGGATTATTACTCCGTGCCCGGGATCTCGGTCGCCGTCATCAAGGATTCGAAGATCGTTTACCATCGGGGGTTCGGCGTCAAGAACGCGGCGAGCGCCGAGCCGGTCGCGGATGACACGGTGTTCGAGGCGGCGTCGATGACGAAGCCCGTCTTCGCCTACATCGTGATGCGACTGGTGGACCGGGGCGTTCTCGACCTCGACACGCCGCTGCATACGTATCTGCCTTACGAGGATATCGCCCACGACGACCGCTACAAGCTCATCACGGCCCGGATGGTCCTGACCCACCGGACCGGGTTCCCGAACTGGCGGACAGGCAAGCTCGACATCAAGTTCACCCCGGGCACCGAGGTCTCCTACTCGGGCGAGGGATTCGTCTATCTCGGCAAGGTCGTCGAGAAGCTCACCGGCCGCACGCTGGTCGACCTCTGCCGCGAGGACGTCTTCACGCCGCTGGGCATCGAGCACGCCTCGCTCATCTGGACCGACGACGTGGCGCGGATGACCGCGACCGGCCACGGCGGCAGGTCGCCGCTGTCGAAAGGGAAGCCCGACCAGCCGAACATGGCGGCGAGCCTGCATGTCTCCGCCGGGGAATATGCCAAGTTCCTGATCGCCGTGGTCCAGGGCAAAGGGCTGGAAGAAGCGACCTCGAAGGAGATGCTCCGCCCCCAGGTGAAGGTCCCGGATCGCGTGAATTCGTCGTGGGGCCTGGGTGTCGCGATCGAGGAGACGCCGCAAGGGGTCCATTACGGGCACGGGGGGAGGAACACGGGGTTCACCAGCAAGTCGGTGATGGATCGAGAGAAGGGCATCGGTTACGTCTTCCTCGTGAACAACGACGACGCTCAGAAGTTCGACAACATCTTGAACGCTTACCTGTTGGCCGGCAAGGGAGCGTTGAAGGCCATCGGCGCCGCGGTCCACAAGGTGGCCAAGGTTGATCCAAAACTCTACGACGCCTACATCGGCCGCTATGAGATGGGCAAGCATGAGATCCTGACGATCACCCGCGATGGGGATCGGCTCATGGCCCAGGCGACCGACGAGGGCAAGACCGAGGTCTTCCCGGAGTCGGAGACCTCGTTCTTCCTCAAGCCGACCGCCGACGATCTGGTCACGTTCGTGAAGGATGAACGGGGCGAGGTCACGCACATCATCTTGCGCCATGATGGGGCCGAGAAGACGGCGAAGAGGCTCGACGACGGCGCGAAGTAAGCTTGAAAAGGGGGGGCGGCCGACGTTCGAGCGGCCGCCCCTCGATCGACGGATCAGAGCTGGAGCATGAAGGCGACGAGGTCGGCCTTCTCCTGGGCGTTCAGCTTCAATTCGAGGATCAGGTTGAAGAACTCGACGGTGTCTTCCAGCGTGAGCAAGCGGCCGTCGTGGAGGTAAGGGGGAGACTCCTTGATGCCTCGCAGGGGGAACGACTTGATGGGCCCCTGGCTGGTGGCGACGAGGCCGTTGATGGTCTGGGTCTTGTAGAAGCGGTCGACCTTCAGGTCGTGCATCAGGTTGTCGGTGTAGTAGGGGGCGGGGTGGCAGGTCGCGCACTGGGCCTTGCCGCTGAAGAGTGTCTGGCCTCGCATCTCCGGGGAATCGGCCCCAAATTTGGCGGGGTCGAGCTTGCCGAAGACGTTCAGGTCCGGCGCGGGCGGGAAGTCGAGCAGCTCCTGCACTTCGGACATGAAGTGGACCTGGCTGCCCCGCTCCAGGGGATTCACCCCCTTGGCCGCCGCGGAGACGTGGTCGCCGTCGAAGTAGGCCCCGCGCTGCTCGAACTCGGTGAAGTCCTCAATCGTCTTCAGGGCCCTCTGGGAGCCGAAGAGTCGCTGGATGTTCACGCCTCGGAGGCTGGTTGTGTCGATCCGCCGGCGGTGCGACTGCGGGCGGATGTCGCCGGCGAGGTGGGTCGCGGCCGAGGTGTGGCCGTTGACGTGGCAGTCGAAGCAGGAGACCCCCTGCATGCCGAGCGGGCTCTCGGTCTTGCGGTCGGCCGTGGCGTTGAACTGCTGCTGCGGGAACTGCGTCACCAGGAGCCGCAGCCCCTCCAGGTCCTTGGCGTTGAGGATCCCGGCGAAGATCTCCTGGAAGTTCTCGACGGTCACGACCTTCCCCTGGGAGACGTCGCCCAGGTCGGTGCGGGAGGTCAGGAACATGGCTGGCGGGAACTCGGGGAGGAAGTGGTCGGGCAGGTCGAAGTCGAGGTCGAACCGCTCCAGCCGAGGCAACGCCTTGATCTCGACCTGCGAGAACAGCATGCCGCCCACCTCATGCTTGGGGTGCGGCAGGGGGAGGAAGCCCGCGGGAAACAGGCCCTTCTCGCGGATCTCGGCCGAGGGCATCGCGGCGAGCTGGTCCCAGGTCAGGCCCTGCGGAAGCCTGGCGGCCGGGCCGACCTGGATCGGCTTGCCGCGTGTCATCTTGGAGGTTTGATGGGGCTTCGATGCGAGGTCGTATCGGGCCTTCAGAAGGTCCTGCTGGCGGGCCATCACGGCCGCCTTGTCGGCCTTGTCCTTGGCCATCCGATCTTTGAACGCCTCCTTGCCCAGCAGCACGGGGGCGATCTGGTCGTAGCTGGAAGGGGCTTGCGCCCTGGCGATTGGCGGCGAAATGGTTGCGAAGAGCACTGCGGCCGGCAGGAGAAGGACGGCGAGGTCGGAACGTCGAATTTGAGACATAATGATGATGCGCATGGGTGGAAGCTCGCGGTGGCGGGCGGCCACGGCGTCGACCTCGGGGGACGTTCCCGAAGATCAGCCGGGCGTTGTGGCCGACCGCACCGATTCTACCTTGGATTGGAGCTTGGTGGTGATGGCGCTGGCGAGCAGTTCGACCTCGAAGACGGCCCGCAGGATCGAGTCGCCGGCGGCGCCTCGCGAGTCGATCGGGGCCAGGTTGCCGATCACCGCGAGCATCTGGGGGCACTTTGATAAGTAGGTATGATCGAGTTTGATGATGTTGCGAGAGGGGATGTGCCCGACCCCGTGGAGGTCGGGCGAGTCGTATAGCCGCATCAGGGCGACGACGTGGATGAACTCGCGCAGCTCCTCGATCGAGGCGAGGGTCCGCTTGCGCTTGTGGTCGTGCCGTTCCTCATGGTCGATACCGCTCGACGGCCCGGGGCAAAAAAGCAGGTCGGATCTCCGAAGGGCCGGGACCGTTTCGAGCCGGCCTGCATCTCGCTGCTTCCCTCAGGCGATCTCGTAGGTGAACTTCCCGTCGGAGTCAAGGGTTGCATTGACACTCGTGGTGGATTGGCCGGATGCCATGCGGGCGAGGATGGCCTCGGAGAGCTCGGGAAGGAGGGACCGGGTCAGGATGTGGTCGACGTTGCGGGCGCCACTGTCCACTTCGAGGCAGCGGGCGGCGACGGCGTCGATGAGGGCGTCGGAATAGGTAAAGGTCGACTTGTGGTTCTTTTTCAGTCGGGCGGCGATGTGGCCGAGCTGAAGGCCGATGATCCGGCGCATCACGTCGTCGGAGATGGGGTAATACGGCACGGTGATCATCCGGCCCAGGAGCGCGGGAGGGAAGGCCTTGAGCAGGTCGGGGCGGATCGATTCGGCGAGCGGGCCGGGGTCTGGGGCGGTCTCGGGGTCGGCGCAGAGGGCCATGACGGTGGCGGTTCCGACGTTGGAGGTCAGGAGGATGATCGTGTTCTTGAAGTCGATCGCGCGGCCCTCGCCGTCCTCGAGGAGCCCCTTGTCGAAGACCTGGAAGAAGAGTTCCATGACGTCCGGGTGGGCTTTCTCGACTTCGTCGAGCAGCACCACAGAGTACGGCTTGCGGCGCACGGCCTCGGTGAGCACCCCCCCTTCCCCATAGCCCACGTAGCCGGGGGGCGAGCCCTTCAGTCCCGAGACGGTGTGCGACTCCTGATACTCGCTCATGTTGATGGTGACGAGGTTCCGCTCGCCGCCATACAGGGCGTCGGCCAGGGCCAGTGCGGTCTCGGTCTTGCCCACGCCGCTGGGGCCGACGAGGAGGAAGACGCCCACGGGGCGGCGGGGGTCGGTGAGGTTGGCCCGCGACGTGCGCACCCGCTGGGCGATCGCGTGCAGGGCGTGGGCCTGGCCGATGACTCGCTCGCCGAGGCGATCCTGAAGGTTCAAGAGCGTGTGAATTTCATCGGCCAGCATCTTGCCGACGGGGATGCCGGTCCAGCCGGCGACGACCTCGGCGATGGCCTGGCCGTCGACGCAGGTGTGCATCAGGGGGGACTCGCCCTGGAGCGCACGCAACTCGGCGGTGGCGGCCTCGAGATCGGCGAGGGCGGCGTCATCCCCCTGCCCTTGCGCGTGGCGGGCCTCGATCTGTTCGCGGAGGGCGCGGACGCGGGCGACGACTGTTTTCTCGGCCTCCCAGCGTGCTTCGAGGGCGGCGAGGCGGGCCTTCGCGGCTTCGAGGTCCTCGTCACGCTCGGCGAGGCGATCGACGTGGGGGGCGCCCGAAGCGGCCTCGCGGCGGAGGATGCCGATCTCGACGTCGAGGACCTCGATCCGACGGCGGGCGTCCTCGACGGCGGGCGGGATGGCCCCCTGGCTGATGGCGACTCGGGCGCAGGCGGTGTCCAGCAGGCTGACGGACTTATCCGGGAGCTGTCGGCCGGGGATGTACCTGGCGGAGAACTTGACCGACGCCTCGACGGCCTCGTCCAGGATGCGTACGCCGTGGTGGGCTTCGAGCATGCCGGTAATCCCGCGCATCATCTCGATGGCCCGGTCTTCGGCGGGCTCCTCGACCTTGACGACCTGGAACCTGCGGGCGAGCGCGGCGTCCTTCTCGAAGTATTTCTTGTATTCGGCCCAGGTCGTCGCGGCGATCGTGCGGAGGTCGCCGCGGGCGAGCGCGGGCTTCAGCAAGTTCGCCGCGTCATTCTGGCCGGCCTGCCCGCCAGCTCCGATGAGGGTGTGGGCCTCGTCGATGAAGAGGATGATGGGGACGGTTGATGCCTTCACCTCCTCGATGACCTGCTTCAGGCGATTCTCGAACTCCCCCTTCACGCCGGCGCCGGCCTGCAAGAGGCCGAGGTCGAGCGTGCGCAGGGAGACGTTGGCGAGCGCCGGGGGAACATCACCGGCGGCGATCCTGCGGGCGAACCCCTCGACGACAGCGGTCTTGCCGACGCCCGCCTCGCCGGTGAGGATCGGGTTATTCTGGCGCCTGCGGATGAGGATATCGACCATCTGGCGGACCTCGGAGTCACGCCCCAGCACCGGGTCGATCTTGCCGGCGCGTGCCCTGGCGGTGAGGTCGACGGTGTACTGGTCAAGCGCCGGCGACTTGGTCGACATCGGGGAAGTCGCGTCGGCCGTCGAGGGCGACGAGGCCCTGCCGGCATCGGCGGGCGACTCGTCCTCGGGGGAGCCGGCGACGATCTTGAGGAAGTTGCCGGCGAGCGCCTCGGGCGAGACCTTGGCGAGCTCGGGCGAGATCCCGCGTGCCAGCCGAGCGAGCGCGGGGTCGGAGACCAGGGCCAGCAAGAGCGTGCCGGTGCGGACCTTGGCGAGGCCGAACTGGACGGAGGCGAGGAGCCAGGCCTCGCGGATGAGGTCGGCGATGGGCTCGGCCAGCGCGGGTGTGCGGTCGTTGCCGGTGCGCAGGGCGTCGAGGGCGCGGTTGATGTCCCGGCCGAGGTGGGCGGGGCTGATGTCGAAATAGCGGAGGATGCGCGGGACGTCGGCGTCGGGGCCATCGACGAGGGCCGAGAGCCAGTGCTCGACCTCGACGCTCCGATTGGTGCGCACCAGGCAGCGGTTGGCGGCGTCCATCAGGGCGTCGCGGCTGGCCGTGTTGAGGGTCCTGATGAGTGCGCCTGAGTCGAGGGCCATGGGGCGTTCCTGCGGGTTCGATGGGGGGACGTGGCCGACTTGACTCGCGGAGGAGGTCCGAGGGCTCCCGGCGGGCGGATCAGTTGATGAGGACGGTCGGATAGCCCATGGCGATGACGCCGCCGTGCGCGGTGAGGTCGCCCATGCGTGCGGCGGGCAGGCCGCCGATGAGGACGGTGAAGCTGCCCAGGACGATGACGTCGGGGGGCCCGACGCAGACGGCCATGTCGCCCACGCGTGCGGCGGGCAGGCCGCCGATGAGGACGGGGAGCCCGCCGGGCGGCAGGATGGGGCCGCCGACGTGCGGGACCAGGACGGTGACCAGGGCGCAGACGTGCATGTCGCCGACGCGGGCTGCGGGCTGGGGCATAGTTCAGTCCCAGTTTGAGGGGCGGCGCGCGGGGCCTTGCGGGCCGGCCGGCGCTGCGGGCATCGGCCCCGGGCCGGCGGCCCTGGGCATCGGGTCGGGGTCTGAGAAGGGGACGACGGGCCGGGCTTTCGGGGCCACGGATGATGAAGACGCGTCCGGGGCCGAGGCCTGGCGTGGGGCTTCGGGCCAGGGGTGCTTGCCTGCGGCAACTTCCAGGCCCAGGGCGAGGTCGGCGGCGAACGCGTCGGGGGCCTTCTCGGGGGTGGTGGTGACGGTGGCAAGGATCACGGCGCAGGCGGCGCCGTGGGCCGTCAGGTAGGGGCCGGGGGGGATGGCCGGCACGTCGGGGGGCCCCAGGCTGCCGCCCGACCAGAAGGCGGCGACGGCGGCGCAGCCGGCGGGGGTGGCCAGGCCGGCGAGGTCGGCGGCGGCCTGCGCGGCGCGGCGGTTGGGCTCGGATGGGTCGGAGACCCAGGCCTCGGCGGCGGCTTGCGCGTCGATCTGTTCACGCGGCGGCGTCTTGCCCAGGCCGGCGGCCCTGCGGACGCAGAGGCAGGCCCACCAGACGGCCTCGCGTGGGGGAATGGCGTGGGCCAGGGCCTTGATGGCCTCGGTGTGCAGGCCCTTGCCGGCCAGGAGATTGACGAACGCGGGGGGGGCGAGGCCCGGGTCGGCCAGGGCCTTCGTCTCGTCGGCGGCGGCGTACCGGCCGACGACCTGCGTGGCGGTCTCGGCGGTGAAGCCCGTTTTCATGGATGTGGTCGTCTGGCTCATGTCCGGTCCCGGCCGTGTCTGGGCGTGTCGCGTGTCGATCCGATTCCGAGGCTCAGCCGATCATGGTGACGCCGCCGCCCATCTTGAGCATCGCGTCGGCCTGCACCATCACCATGGCGCCCTTCACCTCGGTCATGACCTGCCCCTGGACGGTGACCTTCATCCCCTTGATAGTGACGCCCATCTGGTCGATGGTAAGGCTGCTCTGGCCCACCTTCAGGGTGATCGATTGCAGGGCCTCGGTGCTGCTGGCACCCAGGTCGAGCTTGGTGGTCTGGTTGCCCATCTTGATCTTGAGCGAGTCGTTCCCCATGTCGATCACGACGTTGCGGTTGCCCATCTTGATGGCGTGAGAGTCGTTGCCCATGGCGACGACGACGTCGCGGTTGCCCTTCTCGACGGTCACCTTCTCGTTGCCGGTCTTGACGGTCTCGGTGCGGTCTTTCCAGATCTCGATGGTCTGGCTGCCGTCGTCGGCCTTGGCGCTGCCCACCTTGAGCGTGTCGTTATTCTCGACGACCCGATCGAAGTCTCGCTCGGCATGCATGTAGACTTGTTCGGAGCCCTTCTTGTCTTCGAACCTCAGCTCGTTGAAGTTCTCGGGGCCGCCCTGGGGGGTGCTGCGGGTCTTCAGGCCGCTCTGGGTCTTGTTGTCCGGCAGGGTATAGGGGGGCATCATCTGGGCGTTGAAGACGCTGCCGGTGATGATCGGGCGGTCGGGGTCTCCCTCGACGAAGTCGACGATGACCTCCTGACCGATGCGCGGGATCTGCACGGCGCCCCACCCGGCGCCGGCCCAGGGGGTGCCGACCCGGACCCAGCACGAGCTGTCGGCCTTCAGGTTCTCGGTGCGGTCCCAGTGGAAGTGGACCTTCACGCGGCCGTATTTATCGGTGAAGATCTCGTCGCCAGCGGGGCCGGTGACGACGGCCGTCTGCGGCCCGCGCACGGAGGGCCTGGGCGTGGTCCGCGCGGGGCGGTAGGGCTGGCCAGCGGGGATGGCGGTGAACTCGTTGCGATAGGGGGAGGCCGAGCCGCCCGACCGGACGGAGTCGGTCGACTGCATCTCGTGGCGCACGGATGTGAAGATATAATCTCCGTCGCCGTCGTGGTGCCCCCTCATGGTGAACCTGCGGCCGGCGGCCATCGAGCGGTCGTCCCCCTCGCCCACGGCGACGATGCCGCCGGCGAGCTGCTCCTGGAGGCGGATGCGGGCGATGCGCGGAGCCTGCTGGTCGATCTTCCCGAGGTCGCCCGGCTGGCTTCCGCCGGTATGATCGACGCCGTCGAACCAGTGGGCGTAGCCGCCGGGGTAGTCGTAGAGCTCCAGCTGGCCGTTGTTGCCGACGGACTGAGGGTGGGTGTGCTTGCCCACGACGACCGGCGGCGGCGACGACGAATTGCCCTCTAAATGCTGATGCGGCCGCTGCCAGTGGTGGTCGAAGAGCGTGACCTGGCCCGAGCGGAGCTGCTGGCCCTGCTCCCAGGCGACGATGCCGTAGTCGGCCTCGAGATAATCTCGCATCCCCAGGACGGGGCGGTCCGGGTCGGGCACGAAGGAGTCGTTGTGGTCGGCGACGACCATCGAGTGCGCGCCGCCGGGCCCGTGGGTGAAGAAGTAGAAGATCCCCTCGTCTTCCATCAGCCGCGAGGCGAACTGGAAGTCGGTCTCGCGGTACTGCGCGCAGAACTCGCGACTGGGGTAGGTGCCCTGGAGCTGATAGGTGACGTCGAGCCCGGCGAGGACGATCTTGAGGATCTCGGGGACGGACTTCTGCTGGAAGATCCGGCTGTCGGTGCGCCTCGTCAGCAGCCAGTGGGTGGGGACGACCTCCATGCGGTAATCGGTCGTGTAGTTGCCGCGGAAGCCCTGCGTGATCCGCTTGCAGATGCCGCCGAAATGCCGATAAGTCCCCAGGGCCTCCAGCTCGGCGGCCACGCCCACCTTCTTGCCGAGCAGCCGGTCGAAGACTACGGGCGTGTCGTTGGTGGCGATGAGAGACAGGTCGATCTGGTAGAGCTGCGAGACCCCCTCGTCGGCGATCATGCCGGTGAGGATGAATGCGTCGGGCCCCAGGGGGGTCTCGACTTGCAGGGTCCGCGAGGACTGGATCGGTCCTGACATCGCGTCGTCTGCCTCGGTTCCTTGAGCCATGATCGGGGTCCCGCCCGTTGGATCTGCCCGCGCGCCGCCGGGGTCGCGTCGGGGATTGTCTCATGCGTCGCCGCGACGGGCAAGCAGACGCGGGAAGTCGGGTTCCGCACCTGTTACGGCCGCTGATGGCCGTATCGGACACACAAATGCCGGCATCTGTCGACTTCAGACTCCCGAGGGGAAGACGGCCTCATCGGCGTCGGCCTCCCTCGGCCGGCTGACGAGCCAGGCGTCGCGCCCCAGGCGGGCGCCGGCCCCGGGGGTGGCACCCAGCCGGCACGGGGGGACCTGGTCGGCCTTCAGCACGAGCTGGACGTCGAAGGAGAGCTCGCCGCCGACATAGAGGCGGGTCAGCTCGGCGAGCGGCCGCAGCGACGGGCCGCCCGGCAGGAGGGCCCGGTACTGGCCGAGGTCGAGCGGGCCGATGCGTAGCCGGAAGCGGCCCTGGACGTCGCGGACGCGTCCCCCGACCACGAGGTCGACGCCCAGGCGGTTGAAGCCCCCCGCGCGGCCCATCCGCGACCGATCGGCGGGGTCGAGGGCCAGCCATGAGCCCTGGAACTGGATGACCTCGACGGGATAATCGGCGTAGTCGAGCAGCATGGCCGAGAGCATCACGGCGGGCCGCTGACGGCGTGCGAAGAGGTTCGCGTACGCCAGCGGGACGGAGTCGGGCAACCCCTGGCGGTCGCGCAGGGCGGGCAGCCCCAGGCCGATGAGCGCCATGAGGTGGCGGTTCAGCCCGTCGTCGTCGGGGCGGCCGTGCGCGACGGCGCGGAGCCTCGCCTGCTCGTCGGCAACCAGCGGCCGGTGCTTTTCCCAGGCCCGATAGAAGAGCGAGATGAGCCGGTGGTTGAACAGGTCGAGGAAGGCGGCCAGGCCGGCGTCTCCGGCGCGCCTGCGTTCCTGGACGAGCTCCGTGTAGGCGTGAGGCATCGCGCCCGAGGGGCCGGTGAGGCCGAGGAAGGCGACGGTCATCACCGGCGGCGGGTCGTCCGCGCGCGGGGCCCCCGCCCCGACATCCAGGCCGTTGAGCGTGTGAATGGAGCTGGGGGGGAAGGCCAGCCCGAGCCTGGCGGCGAACCGGACGATCTCCCGGCCGGGACGCGCCGAGCGGCCCACCGCCGCGCGGCCGGGGCGCAGCAGGCCGAGCAGGCGGACGGCCTGGAAGAAGTCGAATCGGTGGGGCTCGGCGCCGAGGATCTCGGCTAGAGCAAGGGCCGGTCGCCGGCTCGGGGGGGCCATTTTCTCAGGATTCCTTCCCGCTGTCGGGTCCGCGCGACGAGCTGGCTGAATGAGTTGATCGAGGCATAGAGGCCGAGGAAGCGGTCGAGCACCGAGGCCAGCAGGAACGCGCTGCTGCCGGCGAACTCGGCCTCGTCGAACTCGACGGTCACCTCCTGTCCCAGGCAGGCGGCCGGGCCGAAGGCGCGGCCCGTCCGGCCCGCGACGCGGCGGCAGGACAGCCCGACGATCCCGCCGATCATCTGCCGGGTGGCGGGCGAGTCGGCGAAGTCGTGCAGCCTGAGGATCTCGCGCAGGGCGTCCAGGCCGCGGCCGTCGCCGTCGTCCGAGATCGACAGGTGATTGAGCGAGAGCATGGAGATGAGTCGCCACTGGGCGCCCCGGCCCGACGGGGGGCGCAGCGACCTGGTCGGCTTGACCAGGCAGCGGACCCGGCTGAGCGAGACGCCGGCCTCGGCCGTGAAGTCGCCCGCCTCGCCGCCGAAGGGGAGCTTCGCCGGCAGGTCGCGATTGGTGCAGGTGGCACGGACGGTGATGACCTCGGAGGCGGGCACGCGCGGGTTGAACTCGGGGTCGGTGAACGAGAGATAGACCTCGGTGCCCGGGTCATCCTTGCGCGGCGAGGGCCGTCGGGCGGCGTGCCAGTAGGCCGACGGCCGGCCGTCGGCGCCGTGCTGCACCGAGTAGAACGGCCGATACTCGACGGCCTTGCCGAGATACCCGTCCGAGCCGCTGACGCCGTCGACGGAATAGACCTCGGTGGTCCCCTGGCGCGCGACGTCGGGCACGACTCGGTACTCGTGCTGAACCTGGGACAGGGCGATGGGCTCGGTGATCAGCGGGAACAGGTTCACCGCGGGGGCGCACCCCAGGCGGAAGGTCTCGGGCTGCACCATCAGGTCGGACCGGGGTGAGCGGCCCAGGAAGACGAGCAGGTCGACGTCGCCGACGAAGCCGCGGGTCGACAGGCGGGACAATCCCGTCATATCGACGAATAAGAACTTCTGGGGGAACGCGAAGAATTCCTGGAGCAACCGGTAGCCGGGGAAGGCGTGCCCCGGCTGGGGGAACATCGCCTCGTCGGGCTCGAAGCCGACCGGCCGGAGGCAGTCGGGCGGCAGCGAGATCAGCTCGACCCGACCGTCGGCCGTGCGGCCCCGCGCCATCACGCCCCGGGCGTCATTCAGCAGGAGTTCGTGCAGGACGTAAGGGGTGGTCCCGGTGCCGTCCAGGTAGAACCGCAGCCGGTCCATGGCGCCCAGCTGGCCGAAGGACAGGCCCTCGGCGGGGCGCAAGGTCAGTTGCAGCAGAGCCACGGCGTCGGGGGGCTTGCCCTCGACGTTCACGCGGTCGAGGTCGAGCCGGACGGCGGCCACGTCCACAGGCCAGAGCGCGACCGGGGAGGTGGTACGGAACCGGCAGGGGCCGCCGGCGGCGGGCCTGGAGTCGAGCCGGGTGCCCTGCTCGATCCGCGTCGGCTCGGCGGCCCTGGCCGCGTCGCGGCCGGGGACGAACTGGACGACGGTCATCGACGGCAGGGGGCGCTGGTAGTGCGGCTGGAGCAGGCCGATCAGGCCGTCGGTGATCTCGGGGAACTCGTCGTCGATCTTTTTGCGCACCCGGGCGGTGAGGAAGGCGACCCCTTCCAGCAGCCGCTCGACGTGCGGGTCCTCGCACTTGTCGGCCTCCAGCAGCAGCCTCGACGCCAGGCGCGGGTACTTGCCGGCGAACTCGGCCCCCATCTCGCGGAGATATTCCAGCTCGCTGTTGTAATAGCCCAGCAGCTCGTCGATCAAAGGGTGTCCTCCCCCACGACGAACGAGCGGGTGGCCAGCTCCAGGGTGGAGTCGAACGTGACGGCCACGGGGGCGGGGTCGGCCCTCAGCATGGCATCGATCTTGAATCGGAGGTTGCGGTCGACGCCGGGCTCGCGCACCAGGCTGACGCGCACCCGGGTGAGCCTGGGCTCGAACCGGGCGATGGCCTGCTCGATGGCCCGGCGCAGCTGGTCGCGGTGCGACTGGTCGTTCAGGCTCGACGCGGTGAAGTCGGGCAGTCCGTACGTCAGCGAGGAGACTTGCAAGTGCCGCAGGTCCTCGGGCAGGTCGATCGGCGACCGCTTGCAGTTGAGCAGCCATTCCAGGTCGCGCTTGACCGAGGCCCGGACGGCGGCGACGGTAGCCGGCGGGTCGGGCGACTCCCCCGAACGGCGGCCCGGGTCGGCGTCGACGAGCCGGTCGAGGATCGAGACGACGAGCTTGCGGTCGACGGTCGGTGGCGGCATCGGCGCCAGTCCTTCGGATCGGGATCTGTCAGGGTCGTCGATGAGGTCGACGGCGCCCGGGGCGGCCGGGCCCCGGGTTCGGGGCCGGCCGCCCCGCGGGGCGACACGATCGATGGTCGGGCCGGTTCGCGCCGGGACCGCGTCACTTGCCGGCGGTCATCTTCTTCAGGTCCCAGCCGCCCACGACGTCGCTGCCCGCGGTGCCGTCGGCCTTCTGGTCCTTGTAGGTGAAGTCGACCTTGGCGAAGTTCAGGCTGATCTGGTCCATCGGGATCTCGTCGCCGCCGCCCGAGCCGCCGGTCTGGTAGCTGGAGACCAGCAGGTCGGACATCACGACCTTGAGGAACTGGACGGCCGCCTTGCCGCCGGCCTTGCGGGCGATCAGCGTCCCCGTCTTGATGTGCTCGCCGCTGGCGCAGGCGGCCATCAGCTTGGGCGACGCCTTGTTCGTCTTCATCGTGAAGTGGAAGTCCTGCATGCTCACCTTGCCGCCGCCGCCGCCGCCCCCGTGCGAGAACGACCCGGTCTGCGTCGCGCCCCAGCTGTATGACTCGATCTGCATGTAGTCGGTCAGGCCCTCGACGGGCGACTCGCCCTTGATGCCCGCGCCATCGAGCTTCAGGAAGTAATCAACAGCCATCGTGGTTTCTTTCGCGTCCGGGGTTCATCTCGCGGGGCCGTCCGTCGGCCTCCGTGTTCATGGATTGATACGAGTGCCGGGCGGCGAAGTGACTCGACATTCCCGGAATTCGGCCCGGATCACATATGGTGATCCGAGCGCATGACTCACTTCACCGACTGCGGCAGCTCGGCCACCAGGCGCAGCGAGACGGTCAGCTCCTCCAGCTGGAAATGCGGCCGGAGGTAGGCGATCGCGCGGTAGCTGCCGGGCTTGCCGGGCACCTCCTCGACGTCGATCCGGGCCTCGCGCAGCGGGTGGCTGGCCTTCACCGACGCCGACGCGGTGTCGTCCTCGGTGACGTACTGGAGGATCCAGGCGTTGAGGAATTGCTCGACGTCGGTCCGGCTCATGAACGAGCCGACCTTGTCACGCATCATCGACTTGAGGTAATGCGCAATCCGCGACGTGGCCAGGATGTAGGGGAGCTGCGTGGCCAGCCGCGCGTTCGCATTGGCCGAGTCGTCGTTGTACGTCTTGGCATTCTGGCACGACTGGGCGCCGAAGAACGCGGCGTAATCCGTGTTCTTGCAGTGGACCAGCGGCATGAACCCCAGGTCTGAGAGCTCCTTCTCGCGGCGGTCGGTGATGGCCACCTCCGTCGGGCACTTCAGCGCCACCTCGCCGTCGTCGGTGGCGAACGTGTGCGTCTTGAGCCCCTGCACCAGGCCGCCCCCCTCGACGCCGCGGATCGAGGCGCACCAGTGGTGCTGCGCGAACGAGTCGGTCAGGCGGGTGGCCAGGGCGTAGGCGGCGTTGCCCCAGAGGTACTTGCCGTGGTCGGTGCCGTCGACGTCCTCCTTGAAGTTGAACGCCTCCACCGGGACGGTCTCGGGCCCGTAGGGCTCACGCATCAGGATATGAGGGAGGGCGAGCGCGACGTAGCGGGCGTCGTCGGAGTTGCGGAAGCTGCGCCACTTGGTGTAGTCGGCCGTCTCGAAGATCTTGGCCAGGTCGCGCGGGCCGGAGGTCTCGGTGAAGTCGTCCCAGTTGAACAGCTGCGGGCTGGCGGCCGACAGGAACGGGGCGTGCGCCGCGGCGGCGACGTTGGAGATCTTCTCCAGCAGCGAGATGTCCTGCGGCGACCGACCGAACTCGTAGTCGCCCACCAGGGCGCCGAACGGGGCCCCGCCGAACATGCCGTATTCGTCCTCGTACACCTTCTTGAACAGGGCGCTCTGGTCGAACTCGGCGGCCCGCTCCATGTCCTTGAGCAGGTCCTTCTTGCTGGCGTTCATCACCCGCAGCTTCAAGGAGGTGCCCGTCTCGGCCTGGTGCACCAGGTAGTGCAGCCCGCGCCACGACGCCTCCAGCTTCTGGAAGTCCTCGTGGTGGAGGATGGCGTTGAGCTGCTCGGACAGCAGGGCATCGATCTGCGCGATCCGCGCGTTGATCATCGCCGAGGTGTCGGGCGAGACGGTCATCGTGCCCGACATGATCTGGTCGACGAACTCGCCGATCAGGTCCTTGGCCAGCGCCCGCTGCTCGTCGTCGCGGGCCAGCCTCCCCTGGGCGATGATCCTGTCGAGCAGGCCGGTCTCCTGCACGGTGGTCGAGGCGCCCGCGGCGGCGGGTCGGCTGGCTTCGGCGCTGCTCATCTCAGGCGTCCTCCCCTTGCGGCGTGCTCGCGCCCGCGATGGCGCCCTTGCCCCGGCCGGTCTCGGCTCCCAGGGCCTTCAATGATTCGGTGTTGTTGATCACGTCCTGGAGTAGCTCTTCCAGCTTGTCGTTGCCGTCCATCTTGTTCAGCAGGTTCGACAGCTTGTCGCGCGCCTCCAGCAGCTTTCGCAGCGGCTCCACCTGCTTGACGACCGCCTCGGGGCTGAAGTCGTCGATGTGCGAGAACTTCAGCTCGACGTTCATCTTCGAGCCGTCGCCCTGCAGCGTGTTGTCCACCTGGAAGGCCAGCCTCGGCTTGATCCCGGCCAGCACCTTGTTGAAGGTGTCGCGGTCGATGTCGACGAACTTGCGGTCCTTCAGCTTGGGCAGGGCCTCCTCGGGCTTGCCCGACAGGTCGGCCATCACGCCCACCACGAACGGGAGCTCCTTGGCCTGGATGGCGTCGCCCACCTGGACGTCGTAGGTCATGTGGACGCGCGGCTTGCGGATCCGGTCCAGCTTATGCTGGGTGCTCTCGGCGGCCATCGCGGTCATCTCCCCATAGGATCCGAGGCGGAAGAACATGCCGATTCGGGCGATCATCGCCCCGGCTCTCGCGGGCATGCCGAGCCTGAAGAATCGCGGCACGGCGGCGGACTGTCAATCGGGTCGCGACGCCGCACTACGCCAATCTCGGCGTCTCCCCCGCGCTATCAACGGGCCGGTCTGCCCTCGGTGACACAAAGAACGCCGAAGGATCAACTTGTTTCATGCATGCGTGCCGCCATCGCCGCATGCCATCGCCGCGTCGATATCCAGCCGGCAGAGCCGCGTGAAGGCCTGCTGCGCCCGCTCCGAGGGGGCGGGGTCCAGCGCCTTCAGGCAGCGGTAGAGGGCCGCCCAGACGCGTGCGATCAGCCGCTCGTCTTCCCAGTGCTCCAGCCTGAAATCATCGACTTGCCGGGCCAATTCCTCGGCCAGCGGCAGGGCGACACGGACGTGGCCGGCCATCAGGCAGAGCTCGGCCATCTGCAATTTGCGGACGAACCTCTCGCGCCCCGTCGACGACCCGTTCAGGGCTCGCCGCAGCAACTGGATCCCCTCCCCCGCCCGGCCTGCCTGCGCCAGCGGCAAGGCCAGGTCCCAGGGATCGAGTTCGGACGTCTCGGCGTCGCGCATGTCTGGCGGAGGCGGGATATAGGCGGGCGGGGCGGGCGTTTCCACGTGTGCCGGTTGTTCTGTTGCGTCGAACTGCTCGCGCAGCCAGGCGCGGGTCTCGGCGTTGGCGGCCGGGGTGCCGTCGGCCAGTTCCTGGTCGGGCAGCCCGGGATAGGATCGCAGCAAGGCGCCGAGCAGGGCCTTCGCGGCGGCGGCCGGTCGGGACAGGTCGCCGCCGGCGCCTTGTTCCATCGCCGAGATCGCCAGCCGCTGGGCGTCGAGCCAACCCCGGCCTTCGGGGCCCGAGACCGCGGCCTCGGCCTGCGCCAGCGCGGCCTCCCACTCCCCGTCCGAGGCGAGCCGACGCAATGACTGGCGCGCCTCGCTGGAAGGCGCCTCCAGGATCGCTGGATCAACGGATTCGCCCGCGTCGAATACGTCGGCCATCCGCAGGGCACGCGGGACGAGATAGCCGGCCGACGACTCGGCCCTGTTGCGCCGCAGATACTCGGCCGCGTCGAGGATGCGCCCTCGCGCCTCATCCGCGTCGGCAATCGGCCCTGATGTCGACGTTTTGGGCCTGGAGACACGCCGGGGTGCCTCGATGACGGGCTCGGGCTCAAGTTCTTCCGTCGCCTCGGCTTCAGGCTCATCCTCGACAAAATCGTCGCGTTCTTCGATCTCCTCGGTCTCTTCCTCGATCTCCTCGTCGACCGCCGGCGCCGCGTCGGGCTCCCGCTCGCGCTTGAGCTTGACGGTCGGGACGAGGAACTTGCGCAGGTCCTCGATCGCCTTCTTGATCTCGACCAGGCTGGGGGCCAGCCGGCCGAAGCGGTCGTTCGCGGCCGTGTCGAGGTCTTTCCAGGCTTCGAGGCAACCGTCGAGGTCCTCGGAGAGCAGCTCGTAGAACGCGCGCGGGGTCTGCGTGACCTGGGTGTCGAAGTCCTCGGCGCGCACCAGGGCGGCGCGGTCGACGGGCTTCATCTCTTCGAGCAGGTCGGGATTCTTGCGGAGGTCGTTCTCGATCTCGCGCGACTTCTTCCAGTCGAAGAAGCCGAAGGGCCGGTCGCCGAGCCCCCTGGTCAGGGGCATCGACCGCAGCAGCGGGGGGATGGTCCCGTTCAGGAAGACGAACGGGCCGAGGCGCGATTCGAGGTCGCCGTCGTCGATCTCGGGGTGGTACGTCTCCCAGAACGATTCCTGGATGGCGCGGACGAGTTTAAGGCCGTCGCGCAGCCCGGCCGGGCCGTGCCTGCGGGCCAGGGCTTCGGCCATCCAGGCGGCAATTTGCGCATCTTTGGACTTCGTGCGCAGGCAGGCGAGGCCCAGGTCGACGACGGCGTCCCAGTCGGCCACCTTGGAGTCGCTGGACTGCCAGACGCCCACGTTGGAACTGTCGTCGGATCGCCTGGCCTGGCGGATCGCGTCGTACTCGGGCTCGTAGACCAGGCTCTCGCCCGAGGGGCTCTCCTCGCGGATCGGCGCCAGCAATTCATCCAGGTCCAGCAGCGGAGGGGTCGGCATGGCTCAGGCCCGCTCCCCCGCGTCGGTGTCGGCGGTTTCGCGGGCCATCTGCAGGGTGCCCAGCTCGCCCACGGTCCAGGCCTCATCACCCACCAGGCAGAGCTTGGCACCCAGGCCCCGGCGCAGCTCCGATCCGGGCTCGAATTCCTGCCAGTCGGTGGCTCGGCCCAGCTTCACCGACTCGTCGGCGTGCGTGTGAGAGCCGGGATAGAGTGCGGGGAGGAAGACCTCGCCGAGCTGGCCGTCGTGGGTGGCCAGCTTGGCGGGGGCCCAGATCAGGTCGCGCAGCCGCTTCGGCGGGTCCACTTCCAGGTATTGCACCTGCGACCAGGGGACCCAGAAATAGCCGGCCGCCGTCAGCACCTCGACCACCGGCGCCAGCACGTCGTCGGCGTCCCGCACCTCGTCGAACTCCACCCCGTCGCGCGACCCGCGCACTACCTCGTGCAACCCCTCGGCCCGCTTCAGCAGCTCGCCGGCGCCGGCGGCGTCCCCGGCGGCCAGTTGCGCGAGGGCGTCGGCGTGCAAGGCCACGCCTTCGGGCGGCAGCAGCGGGAACCGGGGCCTGGCCTTGCCGGCGAAGACCGCCGCGCGGGAACGCTCGGCGGCGAGCAGGTCGACGTACTGGCGGACGCCGAGCTGGACCTCGGTCTGGGTCGTCTCCAGTCGGCCGATCGCGTCGAGCTGCTTGCCGGCGCGGTCGTACTCGCCGGCGAAGCAGAGCAGCTCGAACAGGAAGACGCGCAGCCCCTTGTCGGTCGGTCTGGCCTTCAACTCGGCCCCGAGCACGGCGATGGCCTCGCCCAGCCGTCCCGCTTCCAGCAACTCCCTGGCCGTCATCGCCGCCCCCTCGCCTCGCGCCGCACCCCCCCGATTCTCGGATGTGTCCTGACGGTACGACACCCCCCGGTCGCGGGCAAGCATGGTCGTCCGCCAATTCCGACCTGATGTCGGCCGGATCGGCAGATCCGGAAGCGGCGGGGTGAACGCTCTCTTCCTCAGCGGGCGTCGGCCTTGCGCCTGTACTCGACGGAGGCCGCCTTGATCTCGACGTTCGCCTCCAGCGTCTCGGCGATCGGCGTGTCTCCCAGCGTCAGCTCCTTGCGGATGAGCTGGTGCGTGCCGTGCTCGCGGGCAACCTCGATGGAGAGGGTGTACTTCCCTTGATGGAGGCGCTGGCCGCGGTCGTCCGTGCCGTCCCAGACGACCTTGTACTTGCCCGCGGGCCGGGTCGCCCTCGACGTCGTCTCGACCAGGTCGGTCTTGTCCACGAGCCGCCGGACCTGGTCGGCCTTGTACCAGCGCTTCAGGTCGGGGATCCAGCGAGGCCCAGGCGAGGTCGACTGCACCCAGAGCGTCAGCGTCCTGACCGCCAGGCCATCGGCGTCCTCGACCCAGATCGCCACATAAGGTCGACGATAGCGCCCGGCCTTCCCCGTGGGGGGGCTGATCTCGAAGTCGACGGCCAGCTCGAAGGCGTCATTCCAGGCCGCCTTGCTGCCGTCGGCCGTCGGCGTGTCGTTCCGGAGCGAGATCGTCGAGATGCGCGGCCGCTCGAAGCGCCGGAAACCCTGGCTGCGCGAGACGACCCCGTCGGCCGAGACGAGCAGGCATTCGACCCCAGGGATCGACTCCACCAGCGTCAGGCTATCGTCCGTCGTCAGGATGCCCACGATTTTCGCCATCGCGTCCGCGTCGGCCAGATTGGGGGCGATCACCGTGGCGCTGACCACCCGGTCGAGCGGCTGGCCGTCGCGCGGGTCGAAGATGTGCGAATACCGTCGCGAGCCGATCGTGAAGCCTCGTTGATCGTTGCCGCTGGTGGCGACCCCGAGATTGGCGACCTCGATCGTCGTGATCGGCCGCGAGGTCTCCGAGTCGCGCCCGGGCCAGGCGATCCCGATCGCCTGATCCATCGGGCCAACCACTCGCAAGTCGCCGCCGACGTTGAGCATCAGGGCCCGCACGCCGCCCGCCCCGACCTTCGCGGCCTCGCAGGCGCGATCGACGATGTACCCTTTGGCGATCCCGTCCAGGCTGAGCGGGCAGTTCGACAGATGAGTCGCCGTCTTCGCGTCGCGGTCCAGCCGCCAGGCGGGCTCGGCCATCAGGGCGAGGGCCCCGGCGCGTTCGGCCTCGGTCGGAACTCGACCCTCCTTGGCGCACCTCGACCAGAGCTCGGTCAGGGCCTGCACCCTCGGGTCGAAGGTCCCCTTCCCCCGGCTCCTCCAGGCATCGGCGCGTTCGAGCATCTCGAACAGCTCGGCGGAAACCGGGGTCGGCACGCCGACGGTTTTCTGCCAGCGGCGGAACTCGCTCGAACCGTCATAACCGCTGAGAATGGCCGAGAGCCGGTCGATCTCCGCGAGCACCGCGGCCTCAGCCCGGCCGGCGGCCCCGGAGTCGTCGGCCCTGACGCGCAGCTCCATTGACGTGCCCATCACGTTCTCGTGATGGAACGCGAATTCGCCGGCGGCCCTTGCATCCGCCATCGCGGAGAGGACAAGCACCAGGACCAGGGACCGGGCGGCACCACTCATCAGCGTTCGCGGCATGATTGATCCCATCAAGGTCGCTCTGTCTCACGCTAAACCGGAGAATCCGCGGGCCGAACGGCCGGGGGCGAGGGGCGAACCTCATCCCCCGGCCGTTCGCCGATCGATCAACGGCCCGATTCGCCGCCGGCCAGCGAATCCTGCAACGCATGGAGCTCGGCGGCGCCGAGGACTCCGACGAGCTTCGACTGCAACTCCACGCGGGCCTGCTCGGCCGAGCTGCGGAGCGCCTGGCGATAGTCGGCCAGCACGTCCAGGGCCTTGGCCCGGGCCGCGCCATCCTTCAGGTCGTCGACCGCCCCCTCGATGAGAGCGACGTTCACCCCGCCGACCGCGCCCTGGATGAACCGATCGAAGCTCTCTTGATTGGCGATGACGGCCAGCTCGGCGGCGTCGAGGACCTCATCGCGGTTGGTGTCACCGCCCTTCAGCAGCGCCTGAAGCCGCTCGGGCAGCTCGGCCTTGGTGACCTTGCCGTCCTTGTCGGCATCGAACCCGGTGATGCGGTCGACCGAGGACTCGGTGACTACGGACCTGCGCTGGGCGTGGTGCGCGTCCTGGACGCGCGTGACATGCTCGAGGCGCGGGGGCATGGCGTCGACCTCGGCCGTCGACAGTCGGCCGTCGCCGTCGGTGTCGAACGTGAGCAGGCGCTCGACGACCTTCGTGGCCGGGATGTACTGGCCGTTGAACCCGCCGCCGCGAACCTTGAGGGCCGCGATGACGTCCCCCTGGAAGGCCCGGTAGGCCGCGTCGCCCAGGGTGTCCGCAAGCTGATCCAGGAGCCGCGCACGCAGCTCGGTCGGCTGCTTGCGGACCGTCTCCCGATAGGTCTTCACCAGCGCGATCGCCTGCTGCGTCTGGGCGTCGCTGAAGCCGTGCGAGCCCAGGGCCTTCTCGAAGGCGCTCGGCGCGTCACTGCCGCGGCGGGTTTGCAGGCCGGAAACCAGCGCCTCGCGGCGCTCCCACATCTGCAGCTCGGCCGCGTCGAGCACCCCGTCGCCGTTGGCGTCGACCCGGTCGAGCAGGTCGTGCTTCTTGCCGAGCAGCTCAACCCTGGTGAGCCTGCCGTCGTGGTTAATATCGAACGCCAAGAGCCGCTCGACGTTGGCCACGCCGCCGCGGTCGGCGCTCCGGCCGTCCAGGTCGTTGAACTCCCTGGGCAGTCCGGTGCGGTCATGCTCGGCGTCGATGACCTTGATCTCGGCCGGGTTCAGAGAGCCGTCCTTGTCGGCGTCGGCCCGGTCGAAGATCGCCAGGATCGGCCCGACCAGCTCGGCGCGGCTGACCTTGCCGTCGCGGTCGGCATCCTGGAGCAGCACGCGGGCGGCGGTCTGGGGCACGCCCCGGCCGTTCAGCTCCAGCAGCAGGTCCCTCGGCAGGCTGAGTGCCCCCATGTCCTGCGCCATCTCCTTGATCTCGGCGAGCGCCAGGGCCCCGTCCTTGTCGGCGTCGGCCTTCTCGATCAGGACGAAGAAGCGCGGCGGCAGCTCGGCCTTGGTGACCTTGCCGTCCTTGTTGACGTCGAAGGCCACGACCCGGTCGATCGTCGCGTCGCTGGCCCCGCCCAGGGCGACGAGGAAGCCGATGTACGTCTGGAGCGCATCGTCGAGCGGAACCGTCCGGGCGAACGTCAGCAGCTCGGGCCCATCAAGGAACCCGTCCTTGTTGGCGTCGTATCCCAGGACCCGCACGTCGAGCTGGATCGCCTCGGCCCCCTTCGGAGTATCCTCGGCCGCCGCCACCCCGACGAGACCCGCCAGCATGGCCCCGACCGCCCAGATCGGGCACCGCGTCTTCATCAACATCGGGCAATTCCTCAATGACCCCAACGGCCCCGCCACTGGGCCCGAATGGACTCGGCACGGACCGTTGACTGCGGGTCATGATACTGAGACTCAGTTTCAATCTCAAGGCAGTCGTGAGTCTTGACGCCGAATCTCGTCGGACTTGGAGGCCCACTGGGCCCGGCCGACCGCCCTGCTCCGGCCTTGCCCACCATCGCCGCGCGGCGGGTCTGATGCGACCGTTGCACTTCCGGGAAGAATGACTACGGCTTTACTTTTAAGAATGGCGCAAGTGGTATTGAATTAGTGTGTTGCGTCTCGATATCGGCCATGACACCGCGTCCCTCCGGCGACAGGTTGACCTCGCGTCAAATCGGCCCGATTTGGCTCAAAGGCCTGCTCGGGCGGTTGTTATTGACCGTTGACGTTCCTCAGAACGGGCGAGCCTATTTGGCCGTCACGCTGACGGCGATCACGAAGTTGCACCCCATCGGCACCAATTCGTTCGCGGGGATGTTAGTGACGATTCCGCCGTCGATCGGCGCCTGGCCGTTCCGGCAAATCGGGACGGAAAGCACCGGTAGATTGGAAGTGCCGCTTCAAGAGCCCGGCGTAGGTCGTGAGCCACAGACGGCGCAGGTCCGGGGGCGGAGCGTCAGTTCCATCGCCCGCTCGTCGTCGAGGCTCAGAACCGTGGTCGGCTCCAGCGCAATGACGCGGATCGGCACCGGTTCGGCGAGCACGCCAACCATCTTTCCGTACCGATCGCCGCGATCGATCATCCGGAACAGCGACTCGACGCCGCGGTGATCGACCCGTACCGCCTTGAGCCGCCCATTGAGGACGAAGCTGACGGTCGCCAGCACCTCGTTCGCCTCGTGAACGACGCTCCCCGCGGCATGATGCGTGGCCCGAGCGTGTCGCGCGACATCGTCCACGGCCTCGTCGGATACGCCGCGGAAAGACTCATTGACCTTGAGCAACGCGATGTCACCTGCATTCATGGCAACCGTCCTTCCGACCCGATTGAATGGCCGGGTCGCCACCGAGGTGACTCCCGGCCGTATCGGTCGACGCGCGAATCTCCTCACCTGACCCCCATCAGCCGTCGAGCAGGCCGATGATCGTCCGGCCCGACTCGGGAACTCTCGCCAGATCAAGACGCCGAGCACGTGGATCGGGCATCGGGGGACTCCTGAGGTCGAGCGTGGGCTAGTTCGGCGTCCGCCATCGGGGAGGACATCCCTCTATTTCTTCGCCGCGAGATCGTCCCCGACTCGAATCGTCTGGGAGATCTGGCGGATCGTTTCCTTGTAATAGTCCTCAATCCGAGAATCGACGACGAATGCGGCCGCGACGAGTTGCCCAGCGCCCGCATCAAAGACCCCAGCCGCGAATACGACGTCGACGCCGGTCTTCTTCCCCTTTGCCGTGCCGGTCAACACGGCGGTGCCGCGTTTGGTCACGGTCAACTCGTCATATTCGATGTCCTTGAGGTAATTCGGGAGCCCTTTCTGGACACGCTTGACCCCCTCTTGTTTGTCCGCTTTCCCTTCCAGGGGGCCGATCATCGCATAAGCTTGCCCGTCTGCACTGACGGCGGAGATATAGCGGTCTCCGGTGACCTGCTTCCAATCGGAAGGAAAGGTGATCCCAACGACGGGCTTGTCACCCATTCTCAGGACAGTCTCTGCGCCGGGTGCGGTCGCCGTCGGTCGGGTGGGCGTCCCCGCGGGTGGGGTGGTTACCACCGCCGGCGGGGCGGGGTCCAGCACCTGCGGCGGTGCTTGATTGAAATCCGACCGCGGAGCGCTCTGGTATGCCGCGGTGGCTTGGTATTGGTTGCGAGCCTGGACCTCTGTACTGACGGATCGGACAGCGCCGGTCACGGCACCAACCTTGGCGCCGGTCGCCGCTCCGGCCTCACCGCCCACGACTCCGCCGACCACCGCCCCGCGCACGCCAGTACGGACTGCCCCACCCCCACGCTGAGCCATGGTGTTGGGGGTCATCGTCAGGAAGGCCAGCGCTGCCACTCCCAGAACCTGGAACTTTGACATCGTGAGTTCTCCTGTGTCGCAGATTTCCCCCGGGGGCTGTCGAGTCTGGTACGGCACCAAGCTCACCTGAGAGTCGTCCTCCGGGGCTTCCGAGTCATCGGTCTCGAGCGACAATCGACACGTCCAGACGTGGTCCTCCGCGGGCGGCGTAAATCAAGATGGTCCGACGGATTCTCCCGGGTCGGGCCGATATGTTCCTTCGACCCGATCGAAAGGCCGGGTCGCCACCGAGGGAGCTCCCGGCCGCATCGGTCGACGTGCGAATCTCCTGACCAGCCCCCGGCCAAGCCTCCTGTCATCCGACCGCCGCCGACACCGCCCCGAATGCCCTTGTAGGTCCGGGCCGGTGCGCCCATGGCCCCCTGAGGTGCCCACCGGCCACACTGCCCTCACGGCCGCCGGGATCGTCGCTCCCGTCAGCCGTGGAGTCATTGCTCGCGGGACTCGCGTAGGTGTACGCCGCCTGACCGCACGTGGCGGGCGGGCCCGACGCCGGTGGCACGCCTCCGACGACGACGCCTTGCGTGTCATGGTCAACCCTCCCCTGGGACTCGGTGGGTTCACGACGAGAAGGCGCGTACGCGGCGGGACGCGACATCGTGTCGATCCCTTGCGCGTCAAGTTAACGCGCCCCGCCCGGAGATATCCAAAAATTCTTACGAAAATAATGCCCAACGTCATTAAGATGTGTTGGCGATTCAATTGCTATCGAAAAAATTGCGTAAATCGATCTCCGGCAATAAGTTGCGGCTCGGCGTCTGGCGGGATTCAGCTCCCTCGTTCCCCTTGGCCCCGGCGGGTTTTCGACCGCGCGTCAGATCGGCCTGTCGTTGGGCGCCCGATGTCCTGTGCGGGGCAGTCGCGTCAAGGATTGCGCGGAAGGTCGTCGGGTCGATCATCGAAGGGCAACTGTCGTACTAGGGCCTTTGCGGGGACGGGCTTGGGGCCTATCCTGGAAGGCATCAGTGGGCGAAAGATGGCGTCCGGCCGGCACGATGGCGTGCGGCCCGGATTTTGCGCGAGAATCGGGGGGGCGAGCCGATGGGGGTCTGCACCAATTGCCAGTCGACGCTCGGCCCCGGCGCCCGGAGTTGCCCACGCTGCGGGCGGCCTCAGGGCCAGGCCCAGCCGGGGGAGTTCGACACGATCCTCCCCCCCAAGCGACCCGCCTTCGGCGCCGGGGCGGCCGCGCCCGACTCCGGCCTGATCCCCCCCGCCCGGCCCGCCGCCCCGCCGCCGGCCGATCGGGAACGCGATCGAGATCGGGACCGCGAACGCCCCGCCAAGCCTCGTCCCCGGCCGCAATCCCCCGCGCCCCGCGAGGCCCGTCCCGAGCCCGCCGCCGCGCCGGGCCCCGCCCAGCCGCCGCCCGGCTGGCCGCAGTCCCCGCCGCCGGGCTACTGGTATCCGCCGCCCGGCCCGCAGGGCGAATATGCCCAGCCCTATCCTTATCCGGCCCCCGCGATGCCCCAGCCCGCACCGCCGCCACCCCGCGAGGCGCCCGGCCTGCTGGGTCGACTCCGAGGCCTGATCGGCGGCGAGCAAGGCCATGCCCCGCACCCGGCGCAGGCCCCCTTGCCGCCCGGCTACTACGGGCCCGGCGGCCACGGCCCGCAGCCTCAGCCGCAACCGGGTTATGCCCCCCAGCCGTACGCGCCGCCGCCCCCCGCCCCGGCGCAGCCCTACGCGCCGCCGCCCGTGGTGCCGGCCCAGCCGGGCCCACCCGGCCACGCGCCGGTGCCCCAGCACCCGCCGGTGCCGCGTCAGGCCCCGCCCCAGGCGGATGACGACGGCCGGACCCAGTTCGCCGCGGGCTTCAACTTCAAGAACCTGCGGCCCAAGCAGCCGACCTTGCTGCTGCAAATCTTCGACGTCTCGGGCGAGTGGATCGACTACGCCCCCATCCACGCCACCGGCCTGAACGTCGGCCGGTCGAAGCAGTCCAGCGACCACCCCGGCCTGGGCACCATGGCCTCCCGCCACATGCGCCTGGCCTACGACGACGGCAAGCTCGTCGTCGAGGACCTGGGCTCACTCAACGGCGTCTACCTCCGCGTCACCGCTCCAGTCGAGTTGGTCGACGGCATGCGCTTCCGCGTCGGCGTCCAGGTCATCGAGTTCCGCGCCCCGGACCCCTTCGAGCCCATGGCCCCGGCCGTCTCCGACGACGGCGAGGAGTTCTGCTCCAGGGACCCCGAGCCCTTCGGCGCCCTCGACCTGATCCGCCCCAACAACCGGGTCGGCCTCCGCTTTCCCATCACCAGCCCCGACCGCACCATCATCGGCCGAGAATCGTCGGGCAAGCTGGAAGGCCACCGCATCGGCGTGAACCTGGTGCTGGCCAACGACACCATGGTCAGCGGCATCCACGCCCAGGTCCGCCGCTCCGGCAAGACCTTCGTCCTGGAAGACCTGGGCAGTCGCAACGGAACCTTCCTCCACGTCCTCGGCTCCCGCCCCGTCCGCCCCGGAGACGTCCTGCAAGCCGGCCGCGTCCTCTTCCGCATCCACGACCCCGGCCGCGTCGACGACGGACCCGGCCGGGTATACTAGAAGCCTGGAGACCTCCCTCCCGGGATGGGCGACCGTTCGGGGACGATTCGCCGAGATTCAGCAGGAGATCAAACCAATGGACGCGATCTACGTCAACCTGCCCGAAGAGGTCAAGTCCTACGTCCAGTCACGCATCGCGGCCGGCGAGTATCAAGATATGGATGAATATTTCCTCTCCCTGATCCTCGCCGATCAGGATCGTCACGCGATCGATCGTCTCGACGATGAACTCCGAAAAGGCCTCAACTCGGGAGAGCCAATCCCGCTCGACGACCGATTCTGGGAGGAGAAGCGTCGGAAGATCATCGAGACGTATTCGAAGGTGGTCCCGAAGTGATCGATCGCCCGACGATCCTGCCGGAGGCGGCCGCCGATCTGGAAGACCAGGAACGATACCTGGGTGAGCGTGGAGGGATCGATCTCGTCATCACGTTCGCGGAGGCGGCACGCAAGACGTTCGACTTCCTGGCGAAAAACCCCAACATCGGGGAACGCTACCCCTCAAGAGCCGAAGACCTGGCCGGGCTCCGGGTCTGGAAAATCGACGGTTTCCCGAAGCACCTCGTGTTCTATCGCCCGACCGAGGATCGCCTCGAAATCGTCCGCGTCATGCACGGCCACAGGCAGATCGACCGGATCCTCGGCTGATGCCGGGGCCTCGCAAAAGCCCCGCGTCCCTCAATCCGGCACCACCATCCCGGGCCGCATCGTCAGCGCCGGCCTGGGATAATGCATCAGCACCGGCGCGGGCTCCGATGGGTCGCGTTGCGCCCGTGTCGGGGTCACCACGATCAGCCTCCGGGGGCTCTCGGGGCTGCCGGTTCCGTAGCCCAGCACCAGGCTCGACCCTTCGGCCAGGTCGCACGCGGCCTTGCCCGCCGCCTGGTCGAGGATCTCGAACTCGCCGTTGCGGTCCGGCGTGTCGGAAGTGAGACGGTTGAAGACGCTGACTCGCGCGGGCTTCGAGGTCAAGTCGTTGAGCCAGAAGGTGACCCTCGTCCCGGCCTCCGTCCAGCGCGTGGCCAGCTCGAGACGCGTCCCCGGCATTCCGTAGAAGGCCACGTTCTCGCCCGGGTGCGCGGCCGGGCGTGTCTTCGGGCCCTCCACGGGCCACGACCGTGCCGTCCCGCGCCCGTTCTGGAGGTACGCGGTCCGCGCCTCCTGCGTCGTCCTCACCAGCGGCAGCTCGATCAGGTGGCCCGCCCCGCTTCGACCGATCTGCAACGCCTCGTCGGCATCTTGTGGCCCGACAACCCAGGCGTGAATCGTCCTGCGAGCCGGCCCCGGAGTCACCTTCGGCTCATTCACGTCGCTCTCCGGGGAGACCTGGTACAACTCCCCATCAAGGCTCCGCGCCGTCGCGCTCCGCCCGTCCATGAACGCAGGTACGGGCCCCTGCCCGAGCTTGATGAACCGGACCCGATACTCGACCAGATGATCGACGTCGCCCAGGCTCTCGGGGGGCACGGCGACCGGCTGCCTCAGGCTCGGCGGGCGTTGACCGGGCAGGAATCTGGCCGACGCCTCCTCCGCGGGCCCGACGTCCGACTCGCCGCCCATGGTCCCCGAGGCGCGGGCGACCATGACGATCAGGGCGGCAGCCGGGAAGATCGCGATTGGCCAGATTCTCAGGCGAGTATTCATCGGCGTCATGCCTGGCAGCTCCTGGATCCGTGCAGGATGGTCGCGCGGGGTACTCTACCAGTTATGCCGTTTTCGCCAATGGCAAAACCCGCAGGGCAAGGTCCCCCGTCAGCGCGGCGAGGCGTCGAGCGTCCAGACGCGGACGAACCTGTCGCCGCAGGCGGCGGCCAGGATGGGGGCGTTGGCGGCGAAGGCGACGCCGGGAATTCGGTCGGTGCCGGCGGGGAGCGCGGCGAGGGGGCGACCGGTGGCGGTGTCCCAGAGGCGGACGAGCTTGTCGTCGCCGGCGGTGGCCAGGGTCTTGCCGTCACCGGAGAAGCGGACGGTGATGACCCGGTCGACGTGGCCCGGTAAATCGAGACGCTTTGATCCTTTGGCGGCGTCCCAGAGCGAGGCCGAGCCATCCTTGCCCACGATGGCCAGGGTCCGGCCGTCGGGGGTAAGGGCCAGTGCATAGGCCTTGCCCGAGGCGGAGTCGAGGGTGGCGGTCACGCGGCCCTCGGGCAGGCTCCAGAGCTTGACCAGGCCAACCCGGTCGGACGACGCGAGGACCTTGCCGTCCGCCGAGAGCGCCAGGCCGCTGATGCCCTCCTTGTGGTCCGAGAGCGTGGCGCGAGGGGACATCGAGTCGACGTCCCAGAGCCGGATGGTCGCGTCCTTGCTGCCCGAGACGATCGTCTTGCCGTCGCCGGAGAACGCCAGCGAGTAGACCCTCTGGTCGTGGCCGCTCAGGGTGCCGATCGGCTTGCCCGCGGGGCTCCAGAGCCGCACCAGCTTGTCGCCGCCTGCGGTGGCGAACTTCGATCCGTCGGGGCTGAAGGCGACGGCGTAGACGCGGGTGGCGTGGCCGTCGGCCTTCCAGGTTTCGCTCCGCCCCGCCACGTCCCAGCCCCGCAGGGCGCCATCCTCGTCGCCCGAGACGACCGACCGGCCGTCGGGCGAGACCGCGACGGCCGTCACCGACGCCTTGTGGCCGGCCAGCTCGAACCCGGCGGGATCGGCGGCGGCCAGCGCCAGGAATGCGAGAATCATCATGGTTGCATTTCCTTGTCCAATTCGAGGGGGTCAGTACGAGTCGGCCGACAGGATCTCGCCTCCGGCGATCGTCCCCAGGCCGCGCCAGGTGGCGCCGTTGATCGTGCTCTTGAGGAAACGGACGCTGCCGTCGGCGATCAGGGCGTTGACGCCACCCGGGTGGTAGCTGCGCGAGTTGACGGCGGCGAAGACCGGCTTCAGGGTCTTCTCGCTGGAGCCCACGATGTCGATGTCGACCAGCCGCGCGGGGCCCCCCATCGTCGGGCGGTTGGGGGTCCATGCGGTGGTGACGCCCGACTCCAGCACGCCGCCGTCGGCCCAGACGGTGTGGGCATCGTTCTTGATGGCGCAGGGGCCGACGTACTCGGGCGCCACGGCCTCGGGCGAGGCGTCGGGCATCGGCACGTTCGCCGGATTGTTGATGAGCGAGAGTGCGCAGTTGTTCATGCGCATGGTGTACGTCTTCACCTCGCCCGCCATCAGGGTCTGGCTCAGGCCGTCGGTGATGTTGGCGAATGTGACGCTGCGGTTGGGGCCGAAGGCCGACCGATTGTAGGGGCCCGCCAGGCCGCCCCAGACGAACCAGTCGCCCATGGCGAACCCGTAGCTGGAAACCCCCTGCGGGCCGTAGGCGCTGGCCTTGGGCTCGGGGTGAAGCTCGCTGGGGCAGAGGAAGGCCGCGACGTTGGTGTTGGAGACCGTCGTGTTGCCCGGGTCTTCATAGTTGTAGTTGAAGTTGATGGCGTTGGACATCGCCGACTGCTCCATGTACGGCAAGATCCGCCCGTGCACGCTCCAGGCGCTCAGCTTCTTCGTGCCGTCGACCAGCACCGAGATGATGAACGAGGGGGGGAGCGCCCCCACGCCGCTCTCGTAGTTGTGCAACGCGAGCCCGAGCTGCTTCAGGTTGTTGGTGCACTGGATGCGCCTGGCCGCCTCGCGCGCCGCCTGCACGGCCGGCAGCAGCAGGGCGATTAATACGGCGATGATCGAGATCACCACCAGCAGCTCGATCAGCGTGAAGGCCATCCGTGAGGGGCGTCGTCGCCGGGGGTTCGTCATGCGTCACCAAGCGGGGATGTCGAAGATGCAGAATCGCTCATCCCGGCCTCTGAGCACTTTCGGCGCCCGGTCCCCTGCACCGCCATTTCCCCGATCCAGGCCCCGAAATCGGCCAATCGATCCCGCTTGCCGCGACCCGAATGGGACAAATTCACGCCCCCCTGCGGACAGTGAGTGTCCACGTCATTCGCTGATGGGACATCGCCCTGACCCGGCCCCGGAGAAATAATCCTTCGAATTTCCAAGAAAGTAGGGAGGAGACGGGCCATTTTTCTGACTATTTCCAATAGGGACCCCTTCCGCGCGACGTCGCGCGGCAGGTAACCCCCCTCGCCGACGCCGGCGGCATCCACTGACCACGCACCAAGGGAAGCGACGCAGCCCCATGGGACCCATCGAAGTCAGCCAGAAACGAATCGACGCCAACCGCCGCAACGCCATGCGCAGCACCGGGCCGAAGACGGTTGAAGGGAAGGAAAAATCCCGCCGTAACAGCCTGATTCACGGGCTCTCGGGCGCCGGCGTCGTCGTGCCGCAGGACCAGGCCCAGGCCGTTCGCGAGCGCGCCGAGCAGTGGAACTCGTCGCTGCGGCCCATGAACGCGTTCGAGATCGGACTGGTCGAGACCATCGCCGTCGAATCGCTGCGCATCGAGCGCTGCCGCCTCGAGGAACGTCTCGCCCGCGACGCCCGGGCCCGACGCGCCACCAATTGCTGGGCCGACGAGCGCAAGGCCGAGATCGCCAGGGTCGCCCGCACGCTGCCTCGCCGGCCCGAGGAGATCGCCGCCCGCCTGAGCATCACCGCCCCGGGCTGCGACTGGATGATCGACCGCTGGCGCGCCCTGGGCCATGCGCTGGACAAGTCGGGAGCATGGACCGACGAGCAGGAGGCGCTGGCGCTCGACCTGCTCGGCGTCGAAGGCACCTTGCGCGACCTGCACACGCCGCTGGATGCGCCCGAGGGGATGACCCCGCTCGACCATCGCCAGGAACTCGTCGACGACCAGCTTGAACGGCTGCTCGGGCGCAAGGAGTCGAGCCTGGACGACCTCGAGGAAGACGGGCGCGAGGCGGCGATCATGGGCCTGACGACGGGCGACGATCGCACCCTGGTCCTGCTGCGTCGGTACGAGACGGCCAGCTTCAGGCGCATGAAATGGGCGCTCGACCTGATGCAACGGGGCCGATCCCGGCCGGCCGATCCCGCGCGATCCTCCCGATGGGACCACGACGGCCCGGCCTCGTACGGCCCCGCGTCGCCCGCCACCGAGGAGCAAATCAGGCACTGCGAGAACGCCCGCCGCAGCCGCCTCTCCTACGCCGACATGATGCCCCCCGAATTCGCAGAACGACCCCAACCCGTCGGCGCAGAACGAACCCATCCCGGGCCCGCCGCCCAGCCGGTGCACGGCCACTTCGCCAAGCTTTTGATGGGTGCGATGCCCGCCGAGGTCACCTTCGCCACGCCCGAAGCCGCCATCCCGCCCCTCGGAGCAAGCCCGGCCCCGCGCCGCGATGCCCATTCACGCCGCGCCCGCAGCCGCCGCCACGCCGCCCACGCGCAACTCATCGCCTGCTGATCGTTGGATGCCCCATCGGTCGCGACGCCCGAAAATTGGCCGGTTCTTTGACAATTCGGGGCAAAAGACCTCGGCCCAACCAGGGGCGGGGTGGGGGCATTCCGGCCTCGGCGTCGTCCAGCCCGTGAACCGGGCCAACGGATCTCATGGTCCGCCACGCTCATTTTGACGGAGGAAGTTTGTCGATTGGTTGCCACTCGACCGTTTCCGCTTTCGCATGCATCGAAGCAATCTCCTTAGCTTCTTCCACGCTTTCGGCGTCCCAGTCGAAGACCACTTCCCAGTCCCGGTCGCATTTGAACAGGTAGAACACAGCCCCCTCGGAATAGCGGCAGATCGCCATCGCAGCGACGCAAATCACGCCCGACGCACCGGGGTCCGCCCCATGGGGGATGGTGTGGAAGAGCCCCCGACGGCTTACTGCCCAATCAATCACATCCGCACCGTCGAGTTGTCTGGGAGGCGGGGAGAAATTGAGCATGATCGTTCCGCCAAGCGACCACAGATGCCGGAATGCAGACGCCATGCGAACCGGGCCGACGGATCTAGGCGTGAGTGTGTCTTCCCGCGAAGATCCGGTATCCTGCGTAGATCCAGGCGACCACCAGGGCGGCCAGCGCGGCGTACCAGAGGGGCCTGAGCCACTCGGCCTCGGCCAGGATGTAGAACCAGGCGGGGATGAGCAGGGCCAGGCCGACGCCGGCCACGACCAGGGCCAGGCGGCGGTAGCGGCGGTCGTCCTCGACGGCCTGCGTGGTCCAGCGGGCCGCGACGTGCTCGCGGATCACCCTGGCCGTCGGGCCCCTGAAGAGGCCGGCGGCGAACGCCTGGCTGCTGGGGTTGTGGCCGGTGGCGGCGAAGTAGCAGCCGCGGAACTGGACCGGGTCGACGGGCCTCATCGTCGAGAAGGCCGACTCCAGGATCGAACGCAGCCGCTTGCGGTAGCGGCGGAACTCATTGCCCAGGGTCAGCAGCTCGCCGTTGCCCAGGGAGTTCATCGGGTCGTCGGCCATCAGGCTGAGGGCCCAGCCGTCGAACCAGCCGGCCATCCAGGCCAGGCCGTCGCGGGCCAGGTCGCCGTCGAACTCGCGCGACGGGGGGACCGCGAAGCCGCATCGCCCCTGGCGCGACGCGGGCGACATCCGGGCCAAAAACTCGGCGAAGCCGGGGGCGCTCTCCATCTCGCCGAACAGGGCGAAGACCGGGCACGAGACGAGCGTGGAGCGCTCGATGGCGCGCAGGTCGTCGCGCACCGACGCCGCCCACTTCACCGAGTCGGGCTGCCCGGCCCAGCCCAGCGGCACCAGCACCACCACCCCGAGCAACGCCGGCCGATCCGGGTCGAGCGCCCGCAGCTTGTGGCAGACATCTTCCAGCCGCTGGGCCCCCGCCGAATCCCGCATCCCGAAGGCGGACGCCCCCGAGACGCTGATCAGCACCCCATCGGCCACCGCATAGGCGTGGAGCGGTGCGGGGCCTTCCGGGGCCCTGGCGAAGACCTGGAGGCCGGCCGATTCCACGAGCGACGACATCGCGTCCTCGTCGGGCGACAGGACGAGGTAGACATGCTGATCCGCGAGCTCGATCCGGGCCTGGGCCAGCCGCAGCAGGATCTCGTCCCAGGCGGCGTCGATCTCGGGGTAACGGCCGTCAACCCGCGACTCGTCGGGCTCGGCGACGCCGGACGGCCTGGAGGCGAGGATCACGCGGACGAGGAACGTGACCGAGAACAGGACCCCGAGCGCGAATGCCAGCAGCCAGGCCCAGAACCAGCCCCGGAACAGCTCGGGCAGGTCACCCAGCGACGCCGTGGCGTCCGGGAAGACGCGGGGCAGGACGACCAGGAAGAGGATGGCCAGCGAGACCGCCACCAGGCCTACGACCAGGCGCCAGGTGAGCCGGCCGCGGAACCAGGCGAACGCCAACGCCGTGCCGAGCCCCAGCGCCGTGATGATGCCGAGCGCCGTGCTGGTCAGATAGGTCTGGAAGAGATTCATGGATTACGTCGAGGCGGAAGGATGCCTCTCCTCGGGTCAGTCCCAGAGCGGGGGAGGCACGGCCAGCACGAAGCAGGCCAGGGTGAACAGCACCGACAGCGAGACCAGGATGCACGCGGCCAGCAGCGTCGACTTGCCCGGCAGGGGCCGGATCGGCTTGCCCCGGGGGGCCTCGTCGGCGAGGAACCGATCGGCCTGCGTCGACCCCGCGGCGACCCGCCCGTAGACCCGGCCCACCACCCGACGCAGCTCGTCGGGGTCGTCGGCCAGCCTGCCGCGGAAGCCCAGCGTCAGGCAGAGCAGGAAGACTTCCAGGGGGTCGACCGAGTCGAGCCGCTCGGCGCGGTCCAGCCGCTCATAGAAGGCGTCGGCCCTGATCCGGTCGCGGTAGAAGTCCCACTCCAGGATGCGCTGACGCCACTCGCCGGCGTGGGCCCAGCGCGAGTCGGTCAGGACCTCGTCAATCCAGTAGATGATGGCATGTCTGGAAAATTGATAACCTTGTGCGACTTGCGCCAGCCCCGCGGCCCGTCGGTCGGCCTCCTCGACGGCGGCGACGATCCCCCGGCGCTCGTCGTCGAGCGAGCCGGCCTCGCCCCGGTCGATGCGGCCGAGCAGGTCCACGACGTGCTGGAAGAGGGGGCCGACGACACTTGCGAAAGGTTCTGTCATGACGATTGATTGATCACGAACAGGGCGAACTGGAGGTTGGCCGCCTTGCCCCCGCCGGGGGTCGCGACCGCGAGCATCCGGTCCCCCTGGAACGCGGCCCTGGCCATGTTCATCCGCAGGGCCATCGAGGCCGTGTCGACCACGTCCTTCCAGAAGACCGCGTCGCGCTCCACCTGGTAATACACGATGCCCGACCCCGCCGGGAGCTGCCTGGGCGGCCGGGCGACCGGCACCAGCTTCAGGCCCCGCAGCGCCTGCTTGAAGATCTGCTCGACGCGTGCCGAGCTGCCCAGCTTCATGTCCATCGACCGCAGCAGCCCCTCGCACTCCTGGTCGCCCAGTTCGGTCTCCACGCCGAGGTAGAGCGTCCGCGAGCCCGCCAGCCAAGCGGGCTCGAGCGCCACCTGGAGCCGCTCGCCGGCACGCTCGAAGTAGCGCTTCTCGAAGGCGGCCGGGGCGATCGAGTCGAGTCCCAATTGAATCAGCTTGATGACACCATAGAAACAACCGCCGAGGTCTTCATGATCGTACTTGGGGAGCGCCGGGGGCCGCCGGGCCTCGGTGAAGATGGCGAGCTGGCCGACCGTCCGGCAGAGCTCGCGGAAGACCGTCAGCGGCGGCAGCCCGCGCAGGAAGGCGATCGCCTCCAGTGCCGTCAGGGCCGCGTTCAGGGCCGAGAGCTTCAGCACCCGCTCGGCGTCGCCCGGCACCTGGCTGTCCAGCGAGATCCCGCGGTCGACGACCTGCGAGGCGAGCTGGTCGACCTTCGCCCCCACCTGATGATAGAGCGACTGCACCGCGTTCCAGAGGGGCGGCCAGGCGTCCAGACGCAGCAAGGGGGGTGCATACGACGGGTCGACCTCCGGGGGCGCCTCGACCTGCGCCGACCGGGTGATCCGGGCCAGCGGCAGCACCTCGTAGCCGGTCTGGTCCTGGCCCGACAGGAGCAAGCGGGCGCGGACGCGACGCACCTGGATGGGCTGCTCGGCCCCGCCCGAATTCTCGTCGGCGACGTCCAGCTCCTCGACCCAATACCGAGGCCCGTCGGCGGTGGGGGCGGGCTGGGCATTGGCCCGGCCCGGCCTGAAGGCGGGGACGGCCAGGTAGAGCGTGACCGAGCCCGAGGCGGCCAGCGCCGACCTCAGCTCGACGGGCGCGACGTCGCAGTCCTCGGGGATCGAGACCTTGGTGCCGTCCTTGAGTCGGGCCTCGCAGCCGCGCAGCAGCGCGGTGGAGTTGCCCACGGCCTCGCGGTCGAGCTCGAACCGGCGGACGCCCCAGGCGAACGGCCCGGACCACTCTTCCGAGGTGACCAGCGCCTCGTGCGCATGGCGGTCGGCCGCCTGCATGTGGTGGGGCTGGAGGAACATTCCCTCGTGCCAGTAGACCGCCCGGTGTGCCATCGCAGCCCGCCCTGCCCCCGCGCGACCCAGCCCCGGGTCGCGACCCCTCGGCGCAGCGAGCATAGATCATCGGCCGCCCGACCTGAAGGGGCATGTCCCGATCTGGCCCATTTTGACCGGCCCGACGCCGGCCGCGAGTGTCCGCATTTGACGCCGCGGGCGTATCTCCTTCGTGGTAATATGCCGGATCAGGCCATGTCGGCCTCCCCTGCCCCTCCCGCCAACCCCGCGAGCCAGGCCATGCCGGAGACGATTTCGAGGCCCGCGCGGCGTAGGCCGCCGGCGCTGGCCGGTGCCCTGGGCCTGGGGCGGATGTCCAGGCCTCAGCTCTCGGCCCTCATCCTGGTGGCCACCGCCCTGGTGACCGCCGCGGTGCTCCTGGCCTGGATCTTGCTCTGGCTGGCCGCCTCCAGGCCGCGCGGGGGCATCGCCGGCTGGTACGTCGCCCAGAGGTCCGTCGGCGGGCCGATCGTCGGGTTCCAGGCGGCCGACCTCCGGCTGGTCAAGGGGCTGCGGCCCGCGACCGTCGACCGCTCCGAGCGCACCGACGGCGACGTGCTCGCGCCCATCGCGGCCCTGCTCGACACCAAGGGAAGCGGCCCTGTGGTGGTCTATCTCTCGGCCGCAGGGGCGGGGGTCGAGGGCAAGGCGATCCTGCTGCCGCCGGATGCCCCGGGCCTGGACGCCACGGCGCCCTCGACCGCGACGAGGGTCACCGCCGAGCGCCTCATCGACGTCTTCGCCGCCCATCCTGGCAGGGACGCCCTGCTCATCCTGGACGCCGGGCAGGTCGACAGCGACCGCGACCTGGGGGTCTACGGCAACACCTTCGCCGCCCGCCTGAAGCAGGCCGTCGCCCGCCGCGAGCTGCCCAGGCTGGCGGTGCTCTGCTCATCCGGGCCGGGCCAGTCGAGCTGGTCGACCGAGGCCGGCGGGGCCTCGGTCTTCGCCCACTTCGTCGCCAGGGGCCTTGCCGGCGAGGCCCAAGGGGCCTGGGACCCGGACAACCCCCGCCGGCTGACGGTGCGAGGCCTGGCCAGCTACGTCAGGGCCAACGTCGAGGCCTGGGTCGAGACCAACCGCCGGGCCGTCCAGACCCCCACCCTCGTCGTGGCCAGGGCCGACCTGAACTTCCCCCTGCGTGCCACGCGCAGGCCGGCGTCGGCATCGCCCCAGCCGGTCGCCGAGGCGCCCAAGGAAGGCGAAGAAGACCCGCGCGCCCGCTTCGCCTCGCAGCATGCCGCGGCCTGGGCCGCCCACGACCGCCTGGCCCTGCGCCGGCCCTATCGCTGGTCGCCTTCGCTCTGGCGGCAATATGAAGAGACGCTGATGCACATCGAGCGCCTCGACCGCGCCGGCCGGCACGACGACGCCCTGGCGCTGCTGACCACCGAGCCCGAGGCCCAGCGCCGCCGCCTGGAACAAGGCCTGAACGGCCCGCCCGTCAAGGACCCCTGGTCGCTGGCCCTGCTCCGCCGCGAGCTGCTCCAGAGTTCCATCGCCGACGGCCGCCGCGAGTTCGTCAACGGACTGACGCGCCTGGATGACCTGATGAAAGCCCTGGCCGGCGACCAGCGCCTGGACATGACCCCCGCCGAGGCCGAGCTTCCCCCCGCCCCCGCGGGAGCCCCCGCCGAGGACTTTGCGACCAAAGCTCCCGCCGAGCCCAAAGCCAAGCCCCGCGAGCCTTCGAAGGCCGACGCACCCGCCGCCAAGCCGTCCCCCAAGCCCGCCGCCGGCAAGGAAGACGCCCCCGCCAAGGCCGAAGTCGCCGCCGAGAAGGTCGCCCCGGCACCCGCACCGACACCGCCCCCGGCGCAGGACGCCAAGCCCGAGGCCGGCACGAACGACCTGGCCTCGGCCATGGCGGGGGCCCTGGCGGCCGACTCGGTGGGGGTCGACAGGCCCGACTATGTCGAGGGGCAGGCCCTGCTCTGGGCCGGAGTCTTCGCCCGGCAGTCGGGCGTGCCCGACCCCTTCCGCGGCGGCCGGTTCGAGCTCCTGTCCAGGCTCCAGCGCCTGAGGCGGCTTGCCGAGGAGGCCGCCTCGGCCGACATCAGGATTGCCCGCTGGATCGCCCCCTATGTCGATGAAGGCGATGCCTTGCGGAGGCGGGTTCAGGACGCCCTCTTCGCCGAATCCGAGCCCGACTCCGAACGCCTGGCCAGCCGCCTCGACCTGGCGCAGGCCCGCTACGGCCAGGCGCTCGACGAGGCGGCCAATCCCCGGCTGGGCGGCGGCCGTGCCCTGGGCGCGGCTCGCAGGTGCGCCCGCGCGGTCGACCTGCTCGACGAACTCCAGGCGACCCTCCCTTATTACGGCCGCTGGCGTGCCAGGCAGGCCTCGCTGCGTGGCAGGCCGCTCGACGGCGACCTCGTCACCTTGATGGCCCAGGCGGCCGAGCTCGCCCGCGCCCTGGCGGGGCCGGTCCCCGCAGCGTCCTCGAACCGCGACGGCGACGCTCCCCTGGCGGCCCTCGAAGGCAAGCTGGCCGAGATCGACCGGCTCTCGGGACGGGTCAAGGGGGCCTTCGACGCCCTGAAGAACGACTTCGCCCGCGCCGTCGAGTCGGGCCTCGGCGGGGGCTTCCGCGAGCTGGACTCCCTGCTCGCGACCCCCCTGGTCCCGGCCGAGTCGCGGTCGCTGCTGCTCAAGCGTGTCCGGTCGAGGCCCATCGCCGGCGTGCTGGCCGATGAGGCGGCCGTGGCCTCGGCGGCGGCCTCGTCGACGGCGACCGACGTGGGGACTTATGTCGGCGAGTCGATCCGAGAAAAGCTGGCCGCCCGGGGCAAGCGTGAGGACACCGGGGTGATCGCCGAGCGCATCGGCGGGTCCGGCGGGGCCCTGCCGGTCGACCCCTCGTTCTGGACGTATGCGTTGGCCCTGGCGCGTGTCGAGTGGGGCCTGCTGGAGATCGGCGGGGCGGACGCCCAGGAGCTGGCCGAGGTCGAGGCCCGCTGGAATGCCGCGGGCGCCTCGGTGGCCTCCGACCCGACCCCCGCCTTCGAGGCCCTTTCGGAGTTGCTCCGAGGCCTCCGACGGGCCCGCCTGGAGGCGTTGCGCAAGGCCGGCTCGTCGTCCCTCGACGCCCTGGCCGCGCAAGACAGGGCGGCCCGGTCGTTGCCGTCGGCCGACTCGACCTCGCTGGGGGACCGGCCGGCCCAGGCGCTCGGGCAGGCCCTCCGGCAGGCCCAGGCGATCTGGCACGCCCGGCGCCTTCTGGCCGACTTCGCCCCCGAGCACGCCCGAAGGCTGCTGCGGGCCGCCGAGGAGGCCGCGACCATCGAGCCGGCCGAGCTGGCCGAGGTTAGGCGCGAGGCCGAGGCGATGCTGGAGGCCAGGCTCTCGCTGGCCGCCACGCCGGGCGGCGGCATCCGGCTCGACTCGTGGGCGGCGAAGCCCCTGCAAGTCGCCCTGGTGGCCGAGGGCCGGGTGCCGCGCGGCGAGGCCGCCGTGCTCGTCCGGTTCGACCCGTCGAAGCCGCTGAGCCTGGCCGAGGCCGACGGCCGATCGGCCCGCGCCGCCGTCCCCGCGGCCGTCGACCCCGCGCAGGCGGGCCGGATCGAGTACACCGTCACTCGCACCGAGGCCGGCGCCGTGGCCGAGATTGTCAACCTCTCGCCGCGGGCCTTCTACCGCGGCCGGTTCTTCGGCACGGGCACCGTCGGGGCCACGCTCGAGCCGGTCAAGGAGCCGATCGCCGTCGCACTCCGCGGCATGATCGCCTCCGCCGACCAGTTCCGCGAGCACCCCGGCCAGGGGTACATGCACCCGACCAATAATCTGCAATATAAGATTGTGCTCACGGCCGAGTTCGACATGAGCGTCCGCGTGCGGACCTGGCTGGCCATGGACGGCAAGGAGGTGCCCGAGAGCTCGGCCGCCACCGACCAGGTGCTCAAGCTGACGCGAGGCAAGGAGATCCCGGTCGCAGGCCGCAA
Organism: Isosphaeraceae bacterium EP7; assembly: GCA_038400315.1. Taxonomy (NCBI): domain Bacteria; kingdom Pseudomonadati; phylum Planctomycetota; class Planctomycetia; order Isosphaerales; family Isosphaeraceae; genus Kueselia; species Kueselia aquadivae. The sequence goes on along the minus strand of CP151667.1, from coordinate 3,156,974 downwards.
GTTCGTCGGCGCCATGGCCGGGTCCTCGGGGCGGGTTGAGAGCTCGGCCTTCCCCCTGGAGGGGGGCTTCGACAAGGCGGCCATCCTCCACCTGGAGATCACCAAGGCCCCAGGCGGCGAGACCATCACCCGGCGCCAGTATCCGTTCCGGGTCGAACGGATCCAGGAATATCTCTCCGTCAGCCAGCTCTACGACGAGTCGACCCGCTCGCTGCTGCTGAACATCACCCACCTGGCCGGCGACAAGGTGGTCGGGCCCGTCAACGTCACCGCCTGGTTCGGCAGCTACCGGGTCGAGAGCGTCACCAACCGCCCGCTCGAGCGCGGCCAATCCTGCCACGCCTTCGTGGAGCAGATCCCCCTGAACGAGCCCGAGGTCGCCTGGCGGGTCGACGTCGAGGACATCATCGCCGCCGCCAAGGGCCTCGTCAAAACCCCCGCCCCAGAGGCCCCCGCAGCCCAGGGTGCCCCCAAGCCCTAGCGAACGAATTCGTGGAGAATCTTCTACTTTTGTTGAAAGCAATCCGAAGATTGACTAGGATCAGGTTTGTCCCGCCCCCGCCTGCCCGCCCGCACCCTCGCCTTCCCCGCTCCGTCGAGGCCCCGCCCATGCGGCTTTCCAACGGTTGCACCGCGATCTCCTGGGGTATCCTCGCCCTGGTGGCAGTCGCCCCGGCACACGCCGCCGCCCCGGCCCGCGTGCCGAAGGTGACGTACGAGCAGGACGTCCTGCCGGTGCTCACCCGGTTCGGCTGCAACGCGGGGGCCTGCCACGGTAAAGCCCGGGGGCAGAACGGGTTCGCGCTTTCCCTGCTGGGGTTTGACACCGACTCGGACCATGCCGCCATCACCCGCGAAGGGCGCGGCCGGCGGGTCTTCCCCGCCGAGCCCGGCCAGAGCCTGCTGCTGCTGAAGGCCGCCGCGCTCGTGCCTCATGGCGGCGGCCGGAAGATCGATCCGGGCAGCCCGCCGTTCGAGATGCTGCGGGCCTGGATCGCCGACGGCACGCCCAGGGCACCGGCCGACGCCCCCAAGCTCGCGAAGATCACCGTCAGCCCCGCCGAGAAGAGCCTGGAAGCCGGCGCCACCGTCCCGCTGGCCGTGACCGCCCACTACTCCGACGGCACCACGGCCGACGTCACCGCGATGGCCGCCTACCAGTCGAACGAGGCGGCCGTCGTCGCCGTCGACGACAGCGGGACCATCAAGGCCGGCACCCTGCCCGGCGAGGCCGCCATCACGGCGCGTTATCTCGGGTCGTTCGCCACCTGCGACGTCTCGATCCCGCTGCCCGGCGACGTCCCCGCGTCGACGTATGAGTCATTGCCGAGGCGGAACTTCATCGACGGCCTGGTCTGGGCGAAGCTGCAGAAGCTCGGACTGACCCCCTCGGCCAGGGCCGGCGACGCCACCTTCCAGCGGCGGGCCTATCTCGACGTGATCGGCCGGCTGCCGACGCCCGACGAGACCCGAGCGTTCCTGGCCAGCACCGACCCCGACCGCCGCGCGACGCTGGTCGACGCCCTGCTCGACCGCCCCGAGTATGCCGACCACTGGGCGAACAAGTGGGTCGACCTGCTGCGGCCCAACCCCTACCGGGTCGGCATGAAGGCGGTCATGAGCCTGGACGGGTTCGTCCGCGAGGCCTTCCGCGACAACTGGCCTTATGACCGGTTCGTCCGCGAGATCGTCGCGGCCAAGGGGAGCACGTTCACCAACGGCGCGGCGGTGGTCTTCCGCGACCGTCGCGAGCCCGAGGAGCTGACCACCACGGTCACCCAGCTCTTCCTGGGCATCCGGATGGAATGCGCCAAGTGCCACCACCACCCGTTCGAGTCGTGGGGCCAGGAGCAGTTCTACGAGTTCGCCGCCTTCTTCGCCAAGGTCGGCCGCAAGGGCGTCGGCCTCTCGCCGCCGATCTCGGGGGGCGAGGAAATCGTCGTCGCCGGCAAGACGGGCGACGTGAAGCACCCGCTGACCGGCAAGCCGCTGGAGGCCAAGCCCCTCTTCGGCAAGTCTCCCGAGTCGGCGAGCGAAGACGGCGGCGACGCCGACCCGCGCGAGGCCCTGGCCGCCTGGGTCACGGCCCGCGACAACCCCTACTTCGGCCGCGTGATCGTCAACCGGATCTGGGCCGACCTGATGGGCCGTGGGATTGTTGACCCGGTGGACGACCTGCGTGCCACCAACCCGCCGAGCAACGGGCCGCTGCTGGACGCCTTGGCCGAGGACTTCCGCGAGCACGGGTGCGACCTCAAGCACACGATCCGGACCATCATGAACTCGGCCGTCTACGGGCTGTCGTCGGAGCCCAACGACCGGAACATCGGCGACATCAGGAACTACTCGCGGCACTACCGCCAGCGGTTGCGGGCCGAGAGCCTGCTCGATGCCATCGTGGACGTGACGCAGGTCCCCGAGTCGTTCGACGCGGCCCCCGCCGGCACCAGCGCCGCGGCGATCTGGACGCATCGGAGCCCCTCGCTGTTCCTCGACACCTTCGGCCGGCCCGACCCCAACCAGGACCCCCCCTGCGAGCGCACGCCCGACACGTCGGTGGTGCAGGCCCTGCACCTGATGAACTCGCCGGCCCTGAACGCCAAGATCTCGGACGACGCGGGCCGCGCCGCCGCGCTGGCCGCCACCGACAAGACGCCGGAAGCGATCATCGAAGAACTCTATCTGCTGACGCTCAGCCGCAAGCCCACGCCCGAGGAGGTGAGCGAGAGCCGCTCCGCCTTCGACGGCTCGGCGACGCGGCGGCTGGCGACCGAAGACTTGCTCTGGGCCCTGTTCAACTCGGCCGAATTCGTCTTCAAGGACTGACGCTTCGACGCCAACGCTCGAAGGGAGCGACCGACATGGCCCTGCACACCAACTGCGAGTCGATGACGCGCCGAGACGGACTCCGCCTGGGGCTGGGCACCATGCTCGGCGGCGGCTTCATCGACGCCCTGCGCCTGCGCGGGCAGGCGGCGATGGCCGGATCGGCCGCCGCGAAACCGACGAGCTGTATCCTGATCTGGCTCGATGGCGGGCCGAGCCACTACGAGACGTTCGACCCCAAGCCGGGGGCCCCCTCGGAGATCCGCGGCAGCTTCGACCCGATCGCCACCAAGGTGCCGGGGATGTTCTTCTCGAAGAACATGACGAAGATGGCCGCCATCGCCGACAAGCTCGCGGTGGTCCGGTCGATCCGCCACGACCAGGGGAACCACGGCGCGGGCAACCACTACATGATGACCGGCGCGCCCACGCGTATCCCGGTCGGCTGCGGGGCCTTCGTCAGCTTCCACCCCAGCCTGGGGAGCGTCGTGGCCAGCGAGCGCGGGGCCGTCGGCGGCCTGCCCCCTTACTTCTCGATCCCGCAGATGTCCCGATCAGGCGGGCCCAACTTCCTGGGGGCCAAGTACGCCCCGTTCGTGGTGCCCGACAACCCGGCCCGCGAGAACTTCCGCGTCCGCGACGTCGCCCCGCCGCGCGAGCTGGCCGTCGACCGGTTCGACCGCAGGCGCGACCTGAAGTCGCGAGTCGACCGCTTCCGCCGGTTCGCCGACCGGTCCGCGGGCGACCCCGCCGTGGCGCTGGATGACTACTACGAGCAAGGCTACGACCTGATGTCGTCGAAGCAGGCCCAGGCCGCGTTCGACATCCACGCCGAGCCCGCCTCGGTGCGCGACGCCTACGGCCGCAACCCCCTGGGCCAGCGCTGCCTGCTGGCCAGGCGGCTGGTCGAGGCCGGCGTCCCGTTCGTCACCCTGTACGACGGCGGCTGGGACCATCACACCAACATCTTCGACGGCCTGGACAAGAAGCTCCCGCCGGTGGACAACGCCGTGGCCGCCCTGATCGAGGACCTCGACCGCCGGGGCCAGCTCGACTCGACCCTGGTCGTCGTGCTGGGCGAGTTCGGCCGCACCCCCAAGATCAACAAGGACGGCGGACGCGACCACTGGTCGAACGCCATGTCGGTGGTCTTCGCCGGCTGCGGCACGCCCGGCGGCCAGGTGATCGGGGCGACCGACGTGCGCGGGTACGCGGCGGTCGACCGGATCCTGGCCCCCGAGAATTTCGCCTCGACGGTGTACACCAAGCTGGGGATCGACCCCGGCAAGATCCTGCACGCCCCCAACGGCCGGCCGGTCCACCTGGTCAGCGACCCGACGCCGATCAAGGAGCTGATGGGCTGACCCCGGGCGTCTCGATGCCCGTTCCCCCGAGGATGCACCCCGTTGCTCTGGATTCGCTCGATCGCCCTCATCACCGTGCTGGCCGCCCCCGCCTGGGCCGGTCCGCCCGCCTACGACCGGCTCTTCCCGCCGGGCGGCCGGCGCGGCACGACCGTGGCCGTGAAGGCCGAGGGAACCTTCGCCTCATGGCCCCTGAAGCCCTGGATCAGCGGCAAGGGGATCGAGATCGTCCCTCGCGCGGGCAAGGGGGAACTCTCATTCAAGATCGCCGACGATGCCGCGCCCGGGCTCCGATGGGTCCGGCTGATCGGCGTGGAGGGGGCAGGCCCGCTCCGCCCGTTCGTGGTCGGCACGCTGCCGGAGCTGGGCGAGGTCGAGCCCAACGACGGGCCGAAGGCCTGGCAGGCGGTCGACGGGCCGGCCGCGGTCATCAACGGACGCCTGTCCAAGAATGACGACGTGGACGGCTACGCGGTCGACCTGAAGCGAGGTCAGACCCTGGTCGCGGCGGTCGAGGCCAATGGCCGGCTGGGCTCGCCGATGGACGGGGTCTTGCAGGTGGTCTCGCCCGCCGGGTTCGTGCTGGCCCAGGTGGACGACGCCCCCGACCGCGACCCGAAGATCGTCTTCAAGGCCCCCGCCGACGGCCGCTACGTCGTCCGCCTGTTCGCGTTCCCTGCCATCCCCGGCCAGCGCATCGGCTTCGAAGGGGGACCCGGGTTCGTCTATCGCCTGACGCTGACCACCGCCGGCTACGTCGATCATGCCTCGCCGTCGGCCGTGGCACGCGGATCGGCGGCCGAGGTCGACATCATCGGCTGGAACCTGCCCGACGAGGCCAGGCGGCTGGCCGCCCCGGCCGACGGACCCGACGATCTGACCGAACTCTTTCACGCGGCGCTGGGCAACACGACCTCGGTGCGGATCCCGCCGGCAGGGTTCGCCGTGGTCCTCGAGGTCGAGCCCAACGACCTGAAGCACCCGCAGCGGCTGACGCCCCCGGCGGTCGTCGGCGGGCACGTCGACCCGGCCCGCGATGTTGACACATATGAAGTTGTGCTCAAGCAAGGGGAGAAGCTGGCCATCCGGGTCGAGTCGAGGTCGCTGGGAAGGCCCCTGGATGGCGGCCTGCGCGTGACCGACGGCAAGGGGACCGTGCTGGCCGAGTCGGACGACGTGGGGGGCCGGCGCGAGACGAGCCCCGACGCGCGCGACCCCCGGCTCGACTTCACCGCGCCGGCCGACGGCCCCTACCGGATCGCGGTGCGCGACGTCTACGCCCACGGCGGCCCGGGCCACGCCTACCTGCTGACCGTCGGCCCTCCCCGGCCCGAGGTCCGCCTGACCCTGAAGGACGACACTCTCGCGATCGGCCCCGGCAAGCCGAAGGTCGTGACCGTCGCCGTCCAGCGGCTGGCGGAGTTCAGCGAGGCGGTCGAGGTCTCCTTCGAGGGGCTGCCGGCGACGGTGACGTGTGCGGCGGTCGTCTCGGACCCCAAGGGGCCGACCGCCAAGTCGGTCGACCTGACGCTCAAGAGCGAGGGGGCGGACACCTGGTCGGGGCCCATCCGGGTGGTCGGCAAGACGAAGTCGGGGGCCTTCACGACGGCCACGGTCGACCTGGCCGGATACGAGGATGCGCGGACGTCCGACCTCTGGCTGAACCAGCTCAGGGTCGCCCCGCCCGACCCGCCGGCGGCCCCCGCCGCCAAGTGAAAGTCGGCTTACTGTTGAGTCTGGTCGCCGCTTGCTCTGGCCGATACAATCGGTACGGATGCACGACCGGGTAGCGACCCTCAAGACCTTCGCGTCACGGGGCCGTCCCACGGATTGCCGGCGAGGGAGCGACCGACCATGGCGAAGCTGCGATTGCTGAAGACCGGTCACGGCGACCTCTGCCTGGCCGAGTGGGACACAGCCCGGCCCGAGACCATCACCGAGGCCGCCGGCGCGTTCGCCGAGCACTTCACCCCCGGGCGCCTGGCCTTCCGGCTCGACGGGCCGGGCCGGACCTCGCCGATCAAGGCGTTCGACGCCACCGCCCCGGAAATCTTGCTGGTCCCGGCCATTCAGGGGGGCTGAGCCGTTGCTCGCCCATATGTCGGATCAACTTCCATGATTCGGACCGGCTACCTGAGGTGGGAGATCGACGTCGTCGACGCCCGCAGCGCCGTCGACCTCCAGGCGCGCGAGGTCACCTTCCGGGCCAGGCCCAGCTACCGCATCGTCCGGGTGAAGAACCAGGGGCACCAGCAGGCGGCCGAGAAGTTCCTCCGCGGCGAAGAGACGTATGACTCGGTGATGCGCACCCTGCACAAGGACGGCGCCGAGACCGACGTGGTCGTCCCCGATGTCGGCCCGCGTGCCTTCCGGTACGACGAGGCCGATCGCGCCAAGACCCCCCGTTTCTGGATGACCAAGCTCCAGCGCGAGGCCAACGCCTTCGCCCACGAGGTCGTCCACGCCGCGGCCAGCTTCCCGCAGCTCGTCATCGCCAGCGCGGCCCTGCGCGCCGGCTACGCGCGGCTGGTGGAGTGGGAGATCTTCCGCGTCATCGAGGGGAGGAGCACCCCCGCGCCGACTCACGAGGACGAGCCGATGAAGCTGGACTCTGGCGCCTACCAGGCCGGCGTCCCCGAGCTGGTCGCCGCCGAGCTGGTGCGCGACGTGGTGACCGCCAAGGAGTTCGACGAATTCTGCCGGCTCGACCGGGTGACGGTGCTGAGCAACGGCAAATACTACCGGATCCCGCGCCGGCCGCACGGCCTGATCGAGGTCTGGGACGCCAAGACGCATCGGGCCGAGAGCCGCCTGTGCGTCGTATTCCAGGACCCCGGGATGCCCCCCTCCGACGAGGTGGTGATGAAGTACCTGCTGGCCAAGCATCAGCCCGAGATGCTGGCGCAGGTGGGCATCAAGTTCGCCCCCCCCGCCGGCCGGTTCGACGCCGAGCCCGTGCGCCGCTGGAACCGCGACTGAGGCCCGTCAGCGCGACTGCGTCACGCCGACCCGCCTGCACATCGACCGCAACACGCAGGACGAGCACGCGGGGAGCGTCCCCGTGCAGATGTGCTTACCGAAGGGGACGAGGCGCTCGTTGATCTCGATCCAGTAGCGTTCGGGCAGGATTTCGAGCAGCGCCGCGGCGGTCTGCTCGGGCGTCTTCGTGGCGACGTAGCCCCAGCGATTGGTGACCCGATGGACGTGGATGTCGACGGCCAGGGCGGGCCGGCCGAAGCCGACGGCGAGCGTCAGGGCGGCGATCTTGGGGCCCACGCCGCGGAAGGCCATCAGCCCCTCGGCGGTGTCCGGGACGACGCCGCCGTGGTCCTCGACGATCCTGCGGGAGAACTCGATCAGGTCGCGGGCCTTGGGCTCGGGGAAGCCGGCGCCGGTCAGGAGCCCGACGAGGGTGGCGTGGTCCATCGCGGCCATCGCCCGAGGAGTTCTGGCCACCTCGAAAAGCCTCAGGCAGATGGCCAGGGTCACCTCGTCGCGGGTCCTGGCCGAGATCAGGCTACCGACGAGCTGCTCGAACGGCGTGCCGTAGCCCCGGTCGCGCAGGTCGAACATCGCCGCCTTGGCGTAGGGGGCGACGGCCTTGCGGAGGCGGCGGAAGACCTCGTCGATGTCGAACGGCTCGTCGGGCTCGGTCTCGGGCTGGGTGGTCGGCGTCATGCATGGTCCTTGCAGCAAACGGGGCGCCCGATTTGCAACGCTGGACCGGGGATGGCACGATGGGCGGCCTTGAATTGTCGGTGACACGAGGAGTCGGCCGGGCGATGGCGAAAACGAGCGGACCCTTGCCTCGCGTCATCATCGTCGGCGGCGGATTCGGTGGGATCGCGGCGGCCAAGGCGCTGGCGCGGCAGCCGGTCGACGTGGTGCTGCTCGATCAGCGCAACTACCACCTCTTCCAGCCCCTGCTGTACCAGGTGGCCACCGCGGCGCTGTCGCCGGCCGACATCGCATCGCCGATCCGGCATATCCTGAGCGGTCAGCGCAACTGCCGAGTCGTGATGGCCCGCGTCGAGGGGGTGGACACCGCCCGGGGCGTGGTCGACGCGGGCGGTTCCGAGGTCGAATACGACTGGCTGATCCTGGCCGCGGGGGCCACGCATTCTTACTTCGGCAATCGCCAGTGGGAAGAGTTCGCCCCCGGCCTGAAGACGCTCGAAGACGCCACCGAGATCCGCAAGCGGATCCTGCTCGCCTTCGAGAGCGCCGAATATGAGGGGAGCGAGGAGGAACGCCGCGCCGCCCTGACGTTCGCGATCGTCGGCGGCGGCCCGACGGGGGTCGAGCTGGCCGGCGCGATCAAGGAGATCGCCGCGCAGTCGATCCCGGCGGACTTCCGCAACATCGACACGGGGACGACCCGCGTGGTCCTGTTCCAGGGGGCCGACCGCCTGCTGCCCGGCTTCGCCGCCGACCTGGGCGATCGCGCCAAACGCGACCTGGAGAAGATTGGCATCGAGGTCAGGTTGAACGCCAGGGTGACCGACATCAACGCCCGTGGGGTGACGGTCGGGGACGAGTTCCTGCCCGTGCGCAACGTGATCTGGGCGGCCGGGGTGCAGGCCAACCCGCTGGCCCGTTCCCTGGGAGTTCCCCTGGATCAATCGGGCCGGGTCCTGGTGAACCCCGACCTGACCGTCCCGGGCGCGCCCAGGGTCTTCGTCGTGGGCGACCTGGCCGCCGTCAATTCGGCCAACGACGGCAAGCCGGTGCCCGGGGTTGCCCAGGGGGCGATCCAGATGGGCCGGTATGCGGGCGAGATCATCGCCGCCGAGGTGAAGGCCGGGACCGAACGCCCGCGCAAGCCGTTCTCGTACTGGGACAAGGGATCGATGGCGACGATCGGCAAGGGGCGCGCGGTGGCCGAAATCGGGCGGTTTCACCTCGGCGGCCTGATCGCCTGGCTGCTCTGGGCCCTGATTCACGTCGCCTTCCTGGTCAACTTCCGCAACAAGCTGGCGGTGCTCTGGAACTGGGCCTGGCAGATGCTGACCTCCGCGCGGGGGGCTCGCCTGATCACTGGCACCGCGGCCATCTCGGTCAAGCTTCCCCTGCCCGACGACCGGGTCCATGCGCGGGCCGGCGACGAAGCGGGGCGTTCTCTTTGAGGGTTGGCGACGTGAAGAGATGCGTGGGAACGGTCGCTTTGATGGGAATCGCGATGCTGTCGGCCGCGGCGGCCGGCCCCCGACTGGCCTCGTGGCCCCGGCCCGTCCTGGCCTGGGCGTCCGGGCCGATGGAGGTGCGCGTCGCGTTCGAGTCGGCCGCGGATGTCGGGGCGGTTCCGGCGATGGTCGGGGCCAGGATCGCGTTTCGCGTGCGAGGCGAGGAGGGCCGCGAGGGCTCGCTGGGCGTGGCCGCGGCGAGGCTCGACGACGACGGCCGCACCCTGGTCCTGGTGACCGACCCGCACCCCCGACCGGCCGACTACTCGCTGATCCTGCCGGGCACGACGCCAATTCGCCTGGCGTATGTCCTGGAAGGGGTCGAGGTCGTGTGGTCCGAGGGGGACAACGACCCGGAAGAAGGGGCCGGCCCTGCGAGTTGGTGGCCGGTGCTCGACCCCGCCGAGGCGGCACGCCGGACCCGCGGATCGGCCGAGCACGAGCGGATGTTCGGCCTGCTGGCGAAGCCCGGCCGGCTTTCGCTGAGGGGGGCCCTGGCCCTGCCCGAGGGGAAGGCCAGGATCGCGGCCGACGCCTCGGCCCCGTTCACCTTGACCTACGGCACCGACCAGGCCGAGTCGGAGCCCGGGCCCGCCGACAGGCACCTGGCAGCCCTGGATCTCGAGGCGACCGGCGATGCGCTGGACCTCGGGCTCGTCTTGCACACGGGCAAGACGGCCGGCACGCTGCCCGGCGTCCGGGTGACGTTCGCGAAGGAGGGGAGTGCGGCCCAACCCATCGACGGATCGACCTTGATCCCCTCGTGGGTGCCGCCGAACCCGCCGACGGCCCCTGAGGCGGCGCCCCCGCCCTCGCTCGCGGGGGGCGACCGGGCCCGGGGTGAGGCTGTTTTCTATGGCGATATTGCCAAGTGCTCCAACTGCCATGCCGTGGGCGGCAAGGGGTCGGCGATCGGGCCGGCCCTGGACGAGATCGGCACGCGCGGGGCCCCCTGGATCCACCGGCAGATTGCCGATCCGAGCGCATCGATCCATCCCGACTACGCGACCTATACCGTCGCCCTGAAGGCGGGTCGGGTGGTTGTCGGTACCGTCAGGGCCGAGGGGGCCGACTCGATCAGGGTGGCCGACATCGACGCCAAGAGCGCTCTGATCCCACGATCTGAGGTCGAGGAGATGCGGCCCAGCGGCGCCTCGATCATGCCGGTCGGGTTGGCCGGCGCCATCGGCGATGAGAAGTTGCGCGACCTGATCGCCTATCTGCTCGAACCCCGCCCGGCTCGCTAGTCGCCGATTGCGGGGACGTCAGCGCTCGCTTAATATGGGTAGTTGGCGGGAGATGGAGAACGCACCGGGAATTGGGGCTTCGATGATGAACTCCGACGAAAATCGATCGGCCCGGCTCGCCGTGGCCCTGGACGGCGCGGGCGTCCTGGAAGCCTTGGTGACCGAGTTCGAGCTGGACCCGGTGGCGATCGAGAATGCCGGGGGGAGTTCGGCGGCCATCGCGGGGGCGATCCTGGGCCAGCTTGCAGGCCGGACGCCCCCCGGGTTGGAGGCGCTGGATGCGTTCCTGGATCGGCCGGCGGCGGTGGCCAGCCCCCTGCCCCATGCCTTCGCATCGGGGCCTCGGCGTGTCCTGGTGGTCGCGGCCGACCTGAGGCACGAGCCGGACGCGGACGAGGTTGAGCTGATCCGCCGCGTCCTGGCCGAAGGCGGGGGCTCGTTCGTCGTCGAGACGGCCCGTCCGGGGACTCCCGAGTCGTTGTTCGACCGGCTGCTCGTCGATCGGCCCGAGTTCCTCCACGTCAGCGGACTCGGCGAGGTCGAGGCGTGCCTGCCCGAGCCTGCCGGGGGTGCGATCGGCGCTCGCGCCCGATGCGTGGTGCTCAACGCGTGCGGCGCGGGCTCGCCGGGCCTGGCCGCGGCGTTGGCCGGCGATCGGGTCGTCTCGACCGACCGGGCGATCGGCGAGGCCCTGGCCCTGGCCTTCGTGGGCGGGTTCTACGGCGGGATCGGCCGGGGTCTCGACATCGACGGGGCCTTCGACCTGGGCCGATGCGCGCCTGAGCTGGTCGAGCTGCCGGCCTCGCTGGTCCCGCGCCTGACGCACTCGGGATCGGGCCGCGAGGAGGGGTCGCTGGAGCTAGATCGTGGCGTCAAGGGCGAGGAGAATACGACGCGAGCCGTGCCCGAATTGCCCAGGCGGTTCCCGCTCTGGTTCGGGACCAACCGTGCTCCGGTCGACGCGTCGGACCCGTCTCGGGGGTTCGGCACCGCGGACGATCGACGGCTGCACCTGGGCCGTTGCTGGGTCGAGGTGCCCCCTTCGCACAAGATCGGGGAGCTGGGCTCATCGCTGCTGAAACGGCTCTGGGAGGGGGCGGACGACCGCCTGAAGCTCGGCCGGATCGTGCTGGAGGCCGAGGCGGAATACTGGGCCGGGCTGGGCGATGCGCTGAAGCTGCTGGCGCCCGGCAGGCGGTCGGCGGTGGTCCTGATCCACGGGTTCAACGTGTCGTTCCAGGACGCGGCGCTGCGGTCGGCGCAGCTGGGCGTGGACCTGGACGTGCCCGGGATCATGGCCTTCTACAGCTGGCCGTCGCACGAGCGGATGCTCCGGTTCGGCTACCAGCAGGACGCGACGGCGGTGCAGGCGTGCGAGCCGTTCCTGGTCGAGTACCTTTCCGCGCTGGCGAACCTGGACGGGGTCGACGCGGTGCACGTCATCGCGCACAGCATGGGCAACCAAGGGCTGATCCGGTCGCTCACGAGGGTCGTCGAGGCGTCGTCGAGGGCCGGCCGGGTGCCGTTCGAGAATATCGTGCTGGCGGCGCCCGACATCGACTCGCGGGTGTTCAGGGACCTGGCGGGGGCCTATGCCGAGGCCGCGCGGCGGACGACGCTCTACGCCTCGTCGAAGGACCAGGCGCTGCGGGCCTCGACGATCATGAATGACGGCGAACGGGCCGGATTCTCCCCGCCGCTGATGACCCTGGATGGGATCGACACCGTCGACGTGACGTGTGCGAACCTGAGCTGGCTGGGACACGGCGAGTTCGCCGCGGCGAGGCGGATGCTCGACGACCTGAAGGCCTTGCTCGTCGACGGACTCGCCCCCGAGGCGAGGCAGCTCGGCCGTCGGCAGGCCCCGGATGGTCGAGCCTACTGGTCGATCGGGACCGAGGACGCCTGAACGCCCGGGTTCCCCCAGGGGATGGGCCACGGTTAGGCTGGAGGCGGTCGTCTCCCGCGTTTATTTACGCCGGGAGCATCCCTGGCCGGTGGCGTCGCCCGCCGCGACAGTCCCCGAAGGCGCGAGGATCGGCATGGAGATCGGCTGCCATTTAACTCAGATCAACTCGTATATCTCGGCGATCATCTCGCCGGACATCCTGGCCGCCCAGTGCAGCCGGTTCCAGCGCGACCGGATCACGTCGACGTTGGCGGAGGCGCACAAGGTCGGCTCGGGGACCTTCGTGGTGGCCGACCCCGGCGTCTTCTCGGGCACGATCCCTTACACCGGCGGTGTCTCCGAGGACACGGCGTACGTCCGCGACTCGGGCGCGTCGAACGGCGGCGTCAGCCGCGGGATGTTCTCGTTCCGCTACCGGCTCGTCGAAGGGTCGAACCTGCTGGTGGTCAAGGAGATCAAGGGCCGCGAGCTGCCCTGCGACGCGGGCAGCCAGATCGACCGGTTCGGGATGCACTGGAACAACCCTGAGATGGCCCCCGTGGCGCCGGCGCACGTCGTCTACGGGCGTGACACGGGCTATCCGGCGGGGCTGTCCGGCAAGCAGAGCTTCCGCGTCGTCCACGTCGGCGGGCGATATGACCCCGGCGGGACCTGGACCGTCCAGGCCAAGGGGACCGGCGCCGTGCGGATCGAGCACGCCACCGTCGGCAAGAATCGCTCGCTGACCGCCAGGTTCCGGAAGGGCCGGACATCCACGCCGACGTTCGTGCACGACCAGTCGGCGGCCGTCGTCAACTGGGTCATCACCGTGATGGAGTCGGACCCGGCCGACCCGCTGCACGACCTCAGGGTCATCGCGGCGGAGCCCGAAGGCTATCGCGGCCCGAGCTTCGCGTCGCTGTACGAGGCCAACGCCGGTGACCCAGGCTATTTCCTCTGGCACCCGAGCTACCTGGACTTCTACCGTCCGTTCGCCGTCTGCCGGCTGACGGACGTGCTGAACGTCAACGACAGCCTCCACCCGTCGCCGGTGGCCGAGTGGTCCGACCGCCCCCAGGCTGTGCAGGGGCCCGGCTTCGACAAGTCGTCGGGCCTGGCCGTCGAGCCCCTCGTGGACTTCGGAAACATCCTGCACCAGCACCTCTGGTTCACGCTGCCGCATCGCGCCACCGACGACTACCTGGCGAAGCTGGCGACCTACCTCCGCGATCACCTCGACCCCGGCCTGAAGGTTTATGCCGAGTGGAGCAACGAGGTCTGGAACTGGTCCTATGGCGTGAAGCGCTGGGCCTTCGCCCGTTGGGCCGAGGAGCTGTTCAAGGTGGCTTCGCTGGTCCGCGACGGCTCGACGGCCACGGCGAAACGGGCCGCGCACGGCCTGCGCCCGGGCGACCCCGTGCTGATCACGGGGGCCGCCCAGCCGGAGTACAACGGCGAATTCAAGGTCGCTTCTACGCCTGACGCCGACACGTTCAGTTTCGAGGTGCCCGGCTCTCCGGCCTCGCCGGCGACGCCCCTGGCCGATCAGCAGATCCTGGCCTTCAAGGCGGATGCGCTGGCCGCGAAGGTGTCGTCATTGACCTTCACGACGACCGCAACCGAGTCGTCGATCAGGCTGGGCATCGACCCGTCGTTCCTGCCGGGCTACAAGCTTGCCGGCGGCGACCTGCTGGCCCTTTGCAACTGCGCCGACCCGCTGGCCAACGGGATCTACGCCGTCGACAAGGTTTCGGCCGACTCGGTGACCCTGTACGTGGTCCCGTGCCAGCTCCGGCCCCTGCCGGGGCTCTCGGCGGGCAAGACCGAGATCAAGGCGGCCCCCGGGCTCGGGTTGATGGCCCGCCTGGTCGGCTCCAATGGCGGTGGCAGGGGTGTCCAGACGGCCGGCGTGCCCCAGGCCGACGACGGCGCGGCCCGCTGGAGCGGCCGGCGGCATCGCCAGGCGCACGAGATCATGGCGGCCATCCTGGGCGATCGGCTCGTGCGGACCGTCGGCGGCTGGGCGATTCCCGGGCCGATCTTCAACAAGTCGGCCCTGAACCAGTACAAGATCGACGCCGGAGGCCGGATGCCGCCGGGTGTCCAGCTCGCCATCGGCCCCTACCTGTACAAGGATCCCGGCGGCGTGGTGAACGTCAGGGATGTTGACCTGACCGGTGTGGTGAAGGTGTGCATCCTAGATGCGGCCGGGGGCCTGGCCACGGCTACCTGCGCCGGCCACGGCTACCGCACCGGCGACTCGGTCCAGATTTCCAACGCCGCCCAGCCCGAATATTGCGGCATCTTCCCCGTGACGCGCGTCGACGACGACCGCTTCACCTATCCGATCTCGGGCGATCCGGGCGGCCCGGGCAAACCTCTCGGGGGGAACTCGGGACCGATCCGGTGCGTCAAGGAGGCACCCTGGTTCCGCGAGCTGGCCTCGCTCTCGGTTTCCGGCGGCGTGGCCTTCGGTTCCAGCAAGGGGCACGGATTCGAGACCGGCGACCAGGTGAAGGTCTGCAATGCGAGGCAGCCCGAGTACAACCGGCTCGCCTGGGTGCGCAAGATCGACGCCGACCGATTCTCCTTTTATGTGGACGGCGGCCATTCCGGCGCGGCCACCGCGCCCGACAATCAGCGGATCTGGGCCTATCGGGCCTCGGCGATGGACGGGATCTTCGCCGCCATGGAAGACCAGCTTGCGACCGTCCTGCCCGCCCGGCTGGCCGCGCTCCACAAGGACGTCTGCGACCCCGATGGCGTCGCCCTCTCCTGCTACGAGTCGGGCCAGCACCTGTTGCCGTCCGGCCAGGGCTCGCCGCCGCTGAGCGACGTCTTCGTCGAGTGCAATCGAGACCCGAGGATGGGCAGCATCTACGACGCCTACTACCGCCTGCTGGAAACCTGGGGAGTCAAGGCGGCGAATCATTACTCGTCTGTGGGCGGCTGGAGCAATTACGGCAGCTGGAGCCTGATCGAGTACCAGGGCCAGCCCGCCATCGAGAGCCCGAAGTATCGGGCCCTCCTGGACCTGCTGGCCATCAGGGCCGCGCTCACGTCCGAGGGGGGCTACTCGCCGCCCACGCCCCGTGCGAGCCCGCCGGGCCGACCCGGCGCGGGCCGTGCCGGTAAGTGACCTCGGGCGGTCCCGTGCGACCGACTCACTCGCCGAACCGACCGGGATCCAATGCGCCGAACCGGGCGACTCGCGCGATCGCCTCGCGCATCGCGGCCCGGTCGACCTCGTGCACGTCGATCGGGTCGCCCACGCCCCTGAGCATCGTCAGGGTGAGTCGCCCGCCGAGGTGCTGTCGGAATTCCTCCAGCCCGTCGAAGATCGGGCCAGGATCGGCCAGCAGCGGGTGGTTGAGCGCGAACCCCAGCGCCGCCAGGCACGAGAGGACGCGGTCGGCGTCGCGACCGGGCAGGCCGTGGACGATCGACGAGTAGACCGAGTCGATCGCCACGCCGATGGCGACGGCCTCGCCGTGCCTCAGCTTGAAGTCGCTGAGCGGCTCGAGCTTGTGCGCCGACCAGTGGCCGTAGTCCAGCGGCCGGGCCTCGAGCGCTTCGAACGGGTCTCCGCCGCGGGTGATGTGGTCCAGGTGCATCTCCACCGAGGCCCGGATCATCGGCTGGGTGGCGGCCGGTTCCCTGCGGCGGATGGCGGGCGCGAGCTGGCAGAGCCGGTCGAAGACCTCGGGAGACTTGAGCAGGGCGACCTTCACCGCCTCGGAGAACCCGCAGGCGAAGTCGCGGTCGGGCAGCGTCTCCAGCAGGGCCGAGTCGTTGATGACGCCCCAGGGGACGGAGAAGGTGCCCAGCCAGTTCTTCTTGCCGAAGTAGTTCACCGCGTTCTTCACGCCCACGCCCGAGTCGGCCTGCGCCAGCGTGGTCGTCGGCAGCCGGACGAGCCGCAGGCCCCGGTGGGCGATGGCCGCCGCGAAGCCGACGGCGTCGAGCACCGCGCCGCCGCCGATGACGACGACGTAGCTGCGTCGGTCGAGGTCGGCGTCGTTGAAGACCGTCAGGATCCGCTCCAGGTAGGCCCGGTCATTCTTGACGACCTCGCCGCCGGGGACGATCTCTATCGGGCCCGCCAGGGCGAACCGCCCCGAGGCCCCCGCCTCGATCGCTTCCAGCGTCCCGACGAGGCCGGGCCGGGCCGAGGCGACGTGGGAGTCGACGACGAACTGGACGCGGGCCGGCCTGCCTTCCGAGGGTTCGAGAAGGTCGGTCAGCGCCGATCGATCGGGCCCCAGCACGTCCGAGGTATAGCGCAGGCGATGCCGGAACTCGGCGTCGAACGTGGCGTCGACCCGGCCGGCGGCCTCCCTGGGTGTCATGGTCATCACGATCTCGGGCGCCCCTCGCGGGTTGAGCTGGGCAATGGAACGCGGGTCTGCAAGGCGGGATACCCCGGCGGGGCGGACGGGCTTCTCCGGCGTGCGTCGCCACGCGTCGCGATCCAACGATTGATGCGACGCCAGGCGACGGACCGACCGGGCGACCGACAAACGGGCGGGCGGACCCATCCCAATTCTGACGAGATTCCATGATACCCCCAGACCGTGGTCCGATCGCTAGCCCAGACGCGGGGCGTGCTCTGCGGAACTGCGCGGCACAGGGGCGGTCGGATCCATCGGATCGGGCGCCGAAGGGATGTGGGCAGGCGAGAATCGTGGGGTTAACGGGCGCCCGGGTATGACTCTTGCATTGAGAAAACCGCCGCCGAGGAATCGCGCCCGCCTCCGGAATTCGGTTCCGAGCGGTTTCCACTCGCCGGCCTCACCGTCCCCCTCGCCCGGCCCGCAGGAGTAAGCCGCATGGGATCGATCCAAGGCGCAGAGACCGGCCGGCCGGACGTCGGCCCGCGGGTCGCCCTTGACCTGACCGTCAACGGCGTGGCCCGCCACCTGGAGATCGTCCCCTGGACGACCCTGCTCGACCTGCTGCGTGAGCAACTCGACCTGACCGGCACGAAGAAAGGCTGCGACCACGGCCAGTGCGGGGCCTGCACCGTGCTGGTCGATGGCGTCAGGGTCAACTCCTGCCTCACGCTGGCGGCGTTGAAGGACGGCTGCGAGGTGACGACCGTCGAGGGCCTGGCCGGTCCCGAAGGGCTTCACCCGCTCCAGGCTGCCTTCGTCGAGCATGACGCCTTCCAGTGCGGATATTGCACGCCAGGGCAGATCTGCTCGGGGGTCGGCCTGATGAACGAGGGGCACGCGACCAGCGCGGGCGAGATCCGCGAGTTAATGAGTGGCAACCTCTGCCGTTGCGGTGCCTACCCCAATATCGTCGCCGCGATCGAGCAGGCGATGCACGCGAACGAAGGGGCTGCGTCCCGATGAACACGTTCTCACTCGCGAGGGCCGCCGACGTCGCGGGGGCCGCCGACGAACTCGCCCGAAACCCGGCCGCCAGGATCATCGCCGGCGGCACCAACCTGGTCGACCTGATGAAGGAGAAGGTCAGCCGGCCCGACCGCCTGGTCGACATCAACAGGCTCCCCCTCAAGCGGGTCGAGGCCCTGCCCGGCGGCGGCCTACGGATCGGTGCCCTCGTGACCAACGCCGATGTGGCCTACCACCCGGAGATCGAGGCCCGCTATCCGCTGCTTTCCAGGGCGATCCTGGCCGGCGCCTCGCCGCAGCTTCGGAACATGGCGACGACCGGCGGGAACCTGCTCCAGCGGACCCGCTGCTATTACTTCTACGACACGGCGACCCCCTGCAACAAACGCGAGCCGGGCACCGGCTGCCCGGCGATGACCGGCTACAACCGGATCCACGCGATCCTGGGCGCCAGCGAGCATTGCATCGCCACGCACCCGTCGGATATGTGCGTGGCGATGGCGGCGCTGGAGGCCGTCATCCAGGTCGAGGGGACCGGCGGCCCGAGGTCGATCCCCTTCGCCGAGTTCCACCGCCTGCCGGGCGACACCCCCGAGGTCGACACAACCCTGAAGCCCGACGAGGTCATCACGTCGGTTGACCTTCCCGCACTGGGATTCGCCAAAAATTATGCCTATGTGAAGGTGCGTGATCGGTCGTCCTACGCCTTCGCCCTGGTCTCCGTCGCCGCCGCCCTGGAACTGGACGGGGGGCGGATCGCCCAGGCGAGGCTCGCCCTGGGTGGCGTGGCGCACAAGCCATGGCGCGTGCCCGAGGCCGAGGGCGTGCTTCGGGGCGAAGTCCCCACCGAGGACCTTTTCCGACGGGCCGCCGAGGTCCTGCTGCAAGGCGCCGTGGGACGCGGACACAATGACTTCAAGCTGAAGCTGGCGCCCCGGGCCATCGTCCGCGCGTTGAGCCAGGCCGCCGCGATGGGAGCCACGTCATGAGCGTCCCCGAGACCGCCTACGTCGGCCGGCCGATCAGCCGCGTCGACGGCCCCAAGAAGGTCAGCGGAGCGGCCAAATATGCCGCCGAGTACAACATGCCGGGCCTGCTCTATGGGGTCGTCGTCTCCTCGGAAATCGCTCGGGGCACGATCACCGAGATCGATACGGCCGAGGCCGAGGCCGTCCCCGGCGTCGTGAAGGTGCTGACGCATGCGAACCGGCCCAGCCTGGCCTGGTTCGACCGCAGCTATCGAGACGAGATCGCACCCACGGGCTCGCCGTTCCGCCCGCTCGGCGGCGCCGAGATCAAGTTCAGCGGCCAGCCCGTGGCGCTCGTCGTGGCCGAGACCTTCGAGACCGCCCGGCACGCGGCGATGCTCGTCCGCGTCAAAGTGAAGGCCAAGCACCACGCCACCGGCCTGGAAGCCCACCAGGCCGAGGCCCAGGAGCCCCCCAAGGGCAAAGTTGGCTACAGTCCGCCCCAATCGCGAGGGGATGCCGAAAAGGCGTTGACCACGCCCGCGGCCTCCGTCTCCGTCGACGAGCGCTACAGCCTCCCCTCCCAGCACCACAACCCGATGGAGCCGTTCGCGACGACGGCCGTCTGGGAAGGGGGCGGAAAGCTCACCGTCTATGACAAGACACAGGGGTGCCAGAACGTCCGCGACTACCTTTGCAAGGTCTTCGGCGACTCGCACGACGACCTTCGCGTGGTCTCGCCGTTCGTCGGCGGCGCGTTCGGCTCGGGCCTGCGGCCGCAGTATCAGGTGGTCCTCGCCGTGATGGCCGCGAAGGAGCTTGAGCGGTCCGTGCGGGTCTCGCTCACGCGCCAGCAGATGTTCACGATCGGCTATCGGCCGGGCACCCTCCAGCGAGTCGCCCTCGGCTCCGCGCCCGACGGGACGCTCGGGGCCATCATCCACGAGGCCGTCGCCGAGACGTCGCAGTTTGAGGATTACGTCGAGAACGTGGTGAACTGGACGGGCATGCTCTACAGGTGCGACAACATCAGGCTCGACTACAGGATCGTCCCGCTCGACCTGATGACCCCCATCGACATGCGGGCCCCTGGCGCCGCCACGGGCATCTTCGCGCTCGAGGTGGCCATGGACGAGTTGGCCGTCAAGCTCGGTGTCGACCCGGTGGCTCTGCGGCTGAAGAACTACGCCGAGGAAGACCAGGTCGAGGGCAAGCCGTTCTCCAGCAAGGAGCTGCGGGCCTGCTACCAGCTTGGCGCCGAGCGGTTTGGCTGGGCCCGCCGCGACCCCGAGCCCCGATCGATGCGCCGCGGCGACACCCTCGTCGGCTGGGGCATGGCCACGGGCGTCTGGGACGCGATGCAAGGGGCGGCCAAAGCCAGGGCGATCCTCAACGCGGACGGCAAGCTGACCGTCTCCAGCGCCACGGCCGACATCGGCCCCGGCACTTATACGATCATGACCCAGATCGCCGCCGAGGCCCTCGGCCTGCCGCTGGAGGACGTCACCTTCCTGTTGGGCGACTCCTCGATGCCCACCTCACCGGTCCAGGGGGGCTCCTGGACCGCCTCGACCATCGGCTCCGCGGTTCAGAAGGTCTGCCTCGCTGTGCGGGAGCGCGTCTTCGCGCTGGCGAAGAAGGCCGAAGGCTCTTCCCTCGCCCACGCGTCACACGATGAGGTCGAGTTCGCCGACGGCCGGGTCCGCCTGATCGCCGATCCAGATCGAGGCGTCACCATCGTCGAGGCCCTGCGGTCCGGCGGGGGCAAGCCGATCGAGGAAGAAGCCAAGAGCCAGCCCGACCTCGCGAAGCAGGCCCCCTTCTCGCGCTACTCGCATTCGGCCATCTTCGCCGAGGTGGAGGTCGACCCCGATTTCGGCACCGTCAAGGTCACGCGAGTCGTCAACGCGGTCGCGGCAGGCCGGATCCTCAACCCCAAGACGGCCCGCAGCCAGGTCATGGGCGCCGTCGTGATGGGCATCGGCATGGCCTTGCATGAAGAGAGCGTCATGGACCACGCCCTCGGCCGGTTCATGAACCACAGCCTGGCCGAGTTCCACGTCCCGGTCAACGCCGACATCGGCCAGATCGACGTCATCTTCGCCGAGGAACGCGATGATGTGGTGAACCCCTTGGGCGTCAAGGGGATCGGCGAGATCGGCCTCGTCGGCACCGCCGCGGCCGTGGTCAACGCCATCCATCACGCCACCGGCCGCCGTGTTCGCGACCTGCCCGTCACGCTCGACAAGCTCCTCTGAGCAGGCGAACCGGGCCGACTCTCGCTTTGCCACGCAAAGTTTGTCGTTGACTTCTGGCTCTTTGTCATGCAAAGTAAGCCCCCATCGGCTCGCGCCTGGATGCGAGCCCGCAACGGATGGGGGAGGACTTTGCATGAAAGCCTGGTGGGCCGACCTGGACAGGATCCTGAGGGGCGAGGCGACGCGTCTGCCGGGGCTGCGGCGGGGTACGATTGAGACCCCTGTCGGCGGGCTCTCGGTGGTGCTGGCGATCCTCGCCATGAGCTACGGCGCCTGCATGGGCTGCTTCGCCCTGTTCAAGGGGGCGGGCCCGTCTTACATGCAGGTCTTCGCCTCGATCGTGAAGGTGCCGCTGCTCTTCGCGCTGACGCTCGCCGTCACGTTCCCGTCGCTCTATGTGTTCAATGCGTTGATGGGCTCGAGGCTGACGCCGAGGTCGGTCGCGCGGCTGCTGCTGACGTCGCTTGCGGTGATCGTGGCGGTGCTGGCCTCGCTCGGCCCGATCGTGGCCTTCTTCTCCGTCAGCACGGCGAGCTACCCGTTCATGGTCCTGCTGAACGTGGCGGTCTTCGCCGTCTCGGGGGTCCTGGGGCTGTCGTTCCTGCTCCAGACGCTGCACCGCCTGAGCCTGGTCAGGCCCCTGCCCGCCCCCACCGAGGCCGATGAGCTGGTCGGCGACGAGAAGCCGTGCGAGCTGGAAGTGCCGCACCCGGGGGCCCTTGATCCGATCGAGGACCAGGTGCCCAGCGGTCGGGTGAAGGCCGTCTTCCGCTGCTGGGTGATCCTCTTCGGGCTGGTCGGCGCCCAGATGGGCTGGGTCTTGCGCCCCTTCCTGGGCAATCCGGCGATCCCCTTCACCTGGTTCCGCGCCCGCGAGTCGAGCTTCTTCGAGGCGGTCTGGCTCTCGCTCCAGAGCGTCCTCTCATGAGCCCCTTCCGTCGGGCGGACGACGTGCTGCGGGGCCGCCCGGCCGGCCGGCCCTGGGGCCTCGTCCTCGCCTGCGGCCTCGCTTATGGAGCCGTGATGGGCACCTTCGGCGGGATCGAGGGGGACCGTCCGTGGCAGGTCGTCTTCTCGGCGATTAAGGTCCCGCTGCTGCTGCTGGTGACCCTGGGCCTGAGCCTGCCCAGTTTCTTCGTCATCAGCACGCTGCTGGGCGTGAGGTCCGACTTCGCCGAATCCTTCCGATCAATCGTCGCCTCGCAGGCCGCCCTGGGCCTGATCCTGGTCTCGCTGGCGCCGCTGACCTGCGTCTGGTACGCCTCCTCGGCCGCTTACGAGCCCGCGATCCTGTTCAACGCCCTGATGTTCACCGTCGCCAGCCTGGGAGCCCAGTGGCACCTTCGCCGAGCTTATCAAGCGTTAATCGTCCGCAACCCCCGCCATCGCTGGCTGCTGCGTGCCTGGCTCCTGATCTACGCTTTCGTCGGAATCCAGCTCGGCTGGACCATCCGCCCTTTCCTCGGAGCGCCCAACCTCCCCGTGCGATTCTTCCGAGGCGGCGAGCTTGAAAACGCCTACGTCGTCTTCGCGCGGATGGTCTGGGATGTGGCCGCACATTAAGTCGGAAAATGACCGGGATCGATTCTTCGGGCAGTTGACGCCGGTCCTTACGTGGGAGGTCTGAAACTCAGCCAGGCGAGGGGGTGGGACGCGTCCCATCGGGCTAGTCGGGGTTCGCACAAGTCGGATCGATCGTCTGCTCCGTCCGCCTGATTGGAAGAAGCCGCTGGCCAGTCGGTGGAGTCGCTCGGCCGGTTCGGTTAGGTTCCTTCCACCGGGCATGCCGCGGGGTCTTCGTGCGGACTCGCGGCGCCTCGCCCGGCCAGCTTGGACCCTCCCCCGCGGCCACGACCGACAGGTGCGCCCTTGTTGACCTGGTCTCAGGATTACAACCCGCTCGGGTCATGGCCGCTGTCGACCCTGGTCGCGGCCGTGCCGGTGGTCTCGCTCTTCTTCACGCTCCTGGTGCTCAAGGCTCGGGTCTGGGTCGCGGCATCGGTCGGCGCCCTGGCGGCCGTCGTGCTGGCCTGGGCGGTGTTCGGCATGCCCGCTCCGATGGTGGGCAGCGCGTTCGCGCTCGGGGTCCAGTTCGGCATGTGGCGGATCGCCTGGATCATCGTCGCATCGATTTTCCTCTACGAGATCGCCGTCGAGACCGGGCAGTTCGAGGTGATGAAGGAGTCGATCGCCTCGCTCTCGTCGGACAAGCGGCTTCAGCTCATCCTTGTGGCCTTCTGCTTCGGCGCGTTCCTGGAAGGGACCGGCGGAGGCGGGGCGCCCGTGGCGATCGCCGGTTCGTTCCTGATCGGGCTGGGCTTCGATCCGTTCAAGGCGGCCACGCTCTGCCTGGTCGCCAACACGGCGCCCGTGGCTTGGGGAGGCGTGGGCAATCCCATCCGCGTCCTGACGGGCGTCACCGGCCTGCCCGAGGCCGCCCTCAGCGCGATGACGGGGCGCATCTTGCCTCCCATCTCACTAATTCTGCCGTTCTGGCTGGTCAGGAGCATGGTGGGCTGGCGCGAGACGTTCGCCGTCTGGCCCGCACTAGCGGTCAGCGGCCTGTCGTTCGCCCTGGCGCAGTTTTACTGGTCGAACTACCAGGATGCAGGGCTGGTCGACATCGTCGCGGCGCTCTTCTCGCTGCTCGCGATGGTCGGATTCCTGAAGATCTGGAAGCCGAAGTCGATTATGGGACACGGCCCGACGGAGGGAGAGGCCCTGGTGATCCGCCGCCACTCGGTGGCCGCCGTGCTGAAGGGCTGGTCGCCGTTCCTGCTCGCCTCGGTGTTCATCTTCGTCGTGACCCAGCCGGCGATCGTCAAGATGCTCACGGTCGCATCGCTGAAGCAGCCGATGCCGGGCCTGCACCGCTCGGTGCTGCGGGTTGCGCCCGTGGTCGAGAAGCCGACGCCCGAGGATGCGTTCATGGACCTGAACTTCGTGACTCTGCCCGGCACCGCCGTTTTGCTGGGCGGGGTCATTTCCGCGCTAGGGCTGGGCCTCTCGCCTGCGCGGATCGCGTTGATCTTCGGTCGGACGGTCGTGCAGATGGTCCCGTCGTTGCTGGCGATCAGCTTCATGGTGGGGCTGGCATACGTGACGCGATACTCGGGCATGGACACCGTGCTGGGCCTGAGCCTGACCCGGACGGGTGTCGGCTACCCGTTCTTCGGCACGCTGCTGGGCTGGCTGGGCGTGGCGCTGACCGGGACCGACGCGGGCTCCAATGCACTGTTCGGCAACCTCCAGAAGGTCACGGCCGAGCGGATGGGCCTCTCGCCGATCCTGATGGCGGCGGCGAACACCAGCGGCGGCGTGATGGGCAAGATGATCGACGCCCAGTCGATCGTCGTCGCGGTGGTGGCGACCCGGCAGGTGGGCAACGAGGCGGCCATCTTCCGCGCCGTCATCAAGCACAGCCTGGCGCTGGTCACGATTGTGGGCCTGATCGTCACCGCGTACGCGTTTGTGGTCCCGGGATGGGTGCCGGTCGTGCCCGCGCCCTTGAAATGAGGCGAGGGCACGACCCGGCCCGCTCGGTCAGGGCTGCCGGGTCTTCGCCGCGATGAACGAGGCGCGGACGCGGATGTCGCCCTGTTCGGCCTTCGAGTTCGGCGTCAGGCAGGTCCTGACTCCGGGGCCCTTGGAGAAGTACTGGCGATAGATCGCGTTCAAGGCGTCGTAGTCCTTCATCTCCCTGAGGTAGACGTAGCCCGAGACGATGTCCTCGAGCTTCAGGCCGGCTGCGTCGAGCACCCGGACCTGGTCCTTGGCGACCTGGTGGATCTGCGCGTCGAGGTCGGCCTTGGCATCGGCCCCCGGGGTCTTGGATCCGGCGAGCGCCGACAGATAAAGGGTAGGTCCCGCCCAGACGCCTGGGCTCGCGGCCACCGACCCCTCGGCCAGCCCGTGCTTGACGTCGGAGGGGCGGACGACCTTGCGGCCTTCCAGCTTCGTGGTGGCGATGCAGGTGACCTCGGAGTGCGAGCCCCCCGGGATCCAGTCGACGAAGACGGTGGCGCAGGCGGGTTCGTCGCCCTCGGCGAAGAACTCCTTGTAGACCTTGTTGGCCACCTCGAGGTTCTTCGAGTCGTCCAGGAAGACGTGGCTCATAACGACGTTCTTGAAGTCCAGGCCTGCCTGATTCAGGGTGGTCTGGACGTTCTTCATGGTCTGGCGGAACTGCTCCTCGAAGGTCGCCGGATGGGTCTTGTCGGGGAGCTGATCCCCCTTGCCCGAGACGTAGAGCGTGTCGCCGGCCAGGATGCCGGGGCTGTAGGGGAATCCGGCCGGGGGCGTGCCGATCTGCTTCCGCTCGTCGAGGTCGCTGTAGGCAATGCAGGTGATCTCCAGGCGAGATTCACCGGGCACTGCGGCGACTCCCAGCGTGGTCCGCGCCGGGGGGTTCTCCGGGAAGAACTCGCCGTAGTGCTTGTTGAACTCGGCGTACTGCGAGCTGTCCTCGAGATAGACGAACGACTTGACGACGTGCTTCAGGTCGAGCCCGCCGGCCTGGAGTGTCTTCCTGATCTCGCCGAGGCAGTTCTTCACCTTCTCGGAGAGGTCGGCGTCCGGGCGATAGTCCCCCTTGCCCGCGACGTACACGGTCTTGCCGACGGCGACACCGGGCGCGAACAGGCCGGTGGGCCGCGAGCCGTCCTTCGTCAGGAACTTCTTCTCGGGGGCCGGCGCCGGGGCCTGGCCAAAGGCAGGCAGGGCGAGACCGAGCGCGACGGCGGCCGACGACAGGATGACGGGAATGGTCCTGGTCATATTGATGTTCTCCCCGCGGGTGATGGGCGGCGAACCTCGGCCGACGCGGGGCCTCGACGGCATCCCCCGCGGCCCGACGGAAGGCGGAGTCTAGCAGAACCCCCGGCCGCATTGGAGTCGGCGGCGGCCCCATCGCGGGGCGCGGGGTTGCCGCTCGACACGGCCCGTCCGACCACGCAAGATATCGGGGGCGGACCGACGCCCCCGGCACCCAGGCCAATCCGAGGGGACTCATGAAAGCGCTGCCAGCCTTCCTCGTGCTGACGCTCGCCTGTGTTGCCCACTCCCAGGAGCCCTACGATCTGCTGCTCCGCGGCGGCCACGTCATCGACCCCAAGAACCGCGTCAGCACCGTGCTCGATGTGGCGATCCGCGATCGCAAGGTCGCCGAGGTGGCCCCCGCCATCGATCCATCCAAGGCGCTGAAGTCCATCGACGTGTCGGGTCTGTACGTGACGCCCGGCCTGATCGACATCCATGCTCACGTCTACGCGGGGACCGGTGAGCGAAACTCCTACGCGGGCGACCACAGCGTCTACCCCGACGGAGTGACCTTCCGCAGCGGCGTGACCACCCTGGCCGACGCGGGATGCGCCGGCTGGCGCAACTTCGACGACTTCAAGGAGCGTGTCATCGACCGCTCCAGGACCCGCGTCCTCGCCTTCATCAACATCGTCGGCCACGGGATGCGCGGGCTCCGCTTCGAGCGGGTCGTCAGCGATATGGACGCCCGGCAGACCGCCGACATGGCCCTGCGTCACAAGGGCCTGATCGTCGGGATCAAGACGGCGCACTTTCAGGGCCCCGAGTTCGTCGCGGTGGACCGCGCCATCGAGGCGGGCACGATCGCCGGGCTCCCGGTGATGATCGACTTCGGCCGCGCCTACCCGCAGAAGACACTCGCCGAGCTGATGACCAGCAAGCTCAGGGCGGGCGACATCTACACCCACGTCTATTCCGGGCTCCGCGGCGAGCTCGACGCGACGGGCCACACAAACCCCGCGCTCATCGAGGGCCGCAAACGGGGCGTCTACTTCGACGTCGGCCACGGCGGCGGCAGCTTCACCTGGCGCGTGGCCGTCCCGATCGTCGAGGAGGGCTTCCTGCCCGACTCACTCTCGACCGACCTGCACAGCAGCAGCGTGAATGCCGGGATGAAGGACATGCTCAACGTGATGAGCAAGTTTCTCGCACTGGGCCTGCCGCTCGACGATGTCATCCTGCGCTCGACCTGGAACCCCGCCCGCGAAATCAGGCAGGAGCAGATCGGCAACCTCTCGGTCGGGGCCCCCGCCGACATCGCCGTGCTGAGCCTCGATCGGGGCCGATTCGGCTTCATCGACTCCTTTGGCGGCCGCCTGATGGGGACGCAGAAGCTGACCTGCGAGATGACCATCCGCGACGGCAAGATCGTCTACGAGCTGAACGGGCTATCGCGCCCCGACTGGACGACCCTCCCCAAGAACTATCGGCACACGGGCGACCGCCGCTGGGATGGCCTGCGGCCCCCGCCCCTCACCGAACACGACCCCTTGCCGAGCGAGGCGACCCCCGCCCGGGTGCCCGAATGACCGATTGGCCGCGATTGTTGAGCCGTGGACTTACGCGGCGGCCACCGCCAGAATGGGGGGCCCTCTCCCCGGGTTGGCCGGGCCCCCTCGCCCGTCCGATTCACCGGCCCGATCCGCGACGACACACTTCTCTCGCCGGAGACCGAGAATGGGACGATTACAGGCCAGCCGCCGCACCCTCCTGTGTGCCCTCGCCGGGGTCCCGGGCTTGCGATTCCTGGTGTCCCCGGGGCAGGCCGTTGCGGCCGGGGTCGTGGCGGCGCCCGCCCGCGACATGATCCAGGAGCTGGGCATCCGGTCGTTCATCAACGCCGCGGGCACGTTCACGGCGCTGACGGGATCCCTGATGCGGCCCGAGGTCGTGGCGGCCATGCAGGTCGCCTCGCGCAAATTCGTGACGCTCGAAGACCTTCACAACGCCGTGGGCAAGCGGATCGCCGAGCTGCTCCATTGCGAGTCGGCCCTGGTGACCTCGGGTTGCGCCTCGGCGATGGCGCTGTCGACGGCCGCGTGCGTCGCCGGCAAGGACCGCGCCCGCATCAGCCAGCTTCCCGACACCACGGGGATGAAGAACGAGGTCATCGTCCAGAAGACGCACAGGGTCAATTACGACCACGCGATCCGCAACGCAGGCGTCCGCCTCATCGAGGTCGAGACCCGCGAGGAGATGCAGTCGGCGATCAGCGACCGGACCGCGATGATGTTCTTCCTGAACTTTGCCGACCCCCTGGGCAAGGTCCATCACGAGGAGTTCGTCGCGATCGCCAAGAAGGCCGGAGTGCCAACCTTGATCGACGCCGCCGCCGACGTCCCGCCGGTCGAGAATCTCTACAAGTACACGAAGCTCGGCTTCGACCTGGTCGCATTCTCGGGCGGCAAGGGCCTCCGAGGTCCCCAGTCCGCGGGCCTCCTGCTCGGCCGCAAGGACCTGATCGAGGCGGCCAGGCTCAACAACAGCCCCAACGGCGACACCCTCTGCCGGACCAACAAGGTGAACAAGGAGGAAGTCATCGGCATGCTGGTGGCCCTCGAAAACTTCCTCAACGAGGACCACACGGCGGTCTGGAAGGACTGGGAAGGGCGCTGCAACCTGATCATCGGAGCCCTGAAGGCCTTCCCCGACGTCGTCACCGAGGTCTACGTCCCGAAGATCGCCAACGCCGTTCCCCACCTGCGCATCACCTGGGACTACCAGAAGCGAGGGCTGACGGTGGCCGACATGGTGAAGAAGCTCCGCGAAGGCGACCCCAGCATCGAGGTCGGCCCCGGCTCGAAGCAGCAGGTTCAGATCGGGGTCTGGATGCTGGAGCCCGGCGAGGACGCGATCGTCGCCGAGCGCATGCGCTCGATCCTCGCCGCGACAT
Source organism: Isosphaeraceae bacterium EP7 (assembly GCA_038400315.1). Taxonomy (NCBI): domain Bacteria; kingdom Pseudomonadati; phylum Planctomycetota; class Planctomycetia; order Isosphaerales; family Isosphaeraceae; genus Kueselia; species Kueselia aquadivae. Next base: position 3,128,169 of record CP151667.1, on the reverse strand, counting down.
GACCGATCGCCCCGGGACCGGCCTCGACCGGCCCCGGGGCGATGTTCACGTCACAGATGCTTCTCGATCTCGGCTGCGGGGATCGGCGTCTTCTCGGGGCGTGCGTCGAGCCACTTGAAGAAGTCGGCCTTGATCGGGGCGGTCCAGGGGATGTCGATCTGCCCGGGGGCGTAGACGCCGGCACGGAGCCGGATATGGCCGAACTCATCCTTGAGGGCGACGACCTCCGCGGTGACGACCACGGCTTCCGCCAGTTGTGCCGGGATGATGATGACACCCTCGCGCCTGGCCAGGATGACGTCGCCCGGCAGGACGGTGGCCATGCCGATCCGGATCGGCCGATTGATCGACGACAGGACCATATCCTTCAGGAACGAAGGATCCCAGCCGCGGACGAATGCGTTGAACCCCTCGATCTTCCGCAGCCCATCGAGGTCGCGGGCCCCCGCGTCGAACACTACCCCGGTCCCCGACTTTGCGTAGATGGCGTTGCCCAAGTTGTCGCCGATGAGCGTCCCCTCGGACACCTTCCCGCAGCCGTCGGCGATGTAGACGTCGCCCGGCTTGAGCATGTCGATCGGCCATGAGTTCGACGGCCCGACCCGCCCTTCTTCCTTGCCGGTCTTCATGATCTGCTCGACCAGGTCGGGCCTGCCCGGGAGGTAGGCGGCCGTCAGCGCCCGCCCGACGAACGGCGTGTCGGGGTGGATCATCTCCCAGCCGGTGACGAACTGGTTTTCATAGCCGCGCAGGCGCAGCACGTCCCAGGCTTCCTCGATCGAGACGGCCTTCATCCGCGTCAGGATGTCGTCGGAAACCTTGGGTCGACCGTCCGCAAGTCGTTCCCCCTTCCACGACCCGGTCATCGCGACCAGGTCGCCCTTCGGGGCGGCGATCCCCGCCGGGCGCTCCTGGGCCGAGGCCGCCGTCGAGGCCAGGAGCCAGGCCGAGAGCACCACCCCTGCCGCCAGCCCCGAAGGGGCACGAGCCGCTACCTGGATCATCATCGAACGCTCCCGTTCCGGGTCGAAAGATCTCATAGGTATCGAGCCTGAGCCCGGTGCCAATCGCCTCGCCTGCCTCGCGGTGCCAGGCCGGAAGGGCGTTCGCCCATCTGCCTTGGACCGATGGCGCCACCGGCCCGCCCACGTTGTATCAGACCGGAGGTGAGCAAAGGCAGTGCTCCCTCACCGCCAGCGGACAGGGACACGGGCGCGACGCATCCACCCCGAGGTTCCGAGCCACCTTCCGCCGGGTTTCGACCGTTCGATCAACTCAGGCGATCGATCAGGCTGAACAGATGGTCCCAGTCGATCGGCTTGCCGACGTGATCGTTGCACCCGTAGCGGATGCATTCCTCGCGATCTTCCTCGAACGCGAACGCCGTCAGGGCCACGATCGGGCCTTCGTAACCCTTCATCCGGAGCTGTCGGGTCGCTTCGAACCCGTCGAGGATCGGCATCTGCATGTCCATCAAGATCACGTCGAAGGCGAGCCCGTCGGCGTTCGACCTCAGGGCGATCTCATAGGCCTCTTGGCCGTTCTGCGCGGTGGAGACCTCCAGCCCGCCCATCTCGAGCCTGAGCTTCACGGCCCGCCGATTGTCCGGATTGTCTTCCGCCAGCAGGATCCGCCGCATTCGAGTTCGCCTGGTCTCTGCCGCCGCCGGCGGGATGGGCGGGGTGCGAGTCGCCACGGCCGCCCCCACCGCCCAGGCCTCTCGGTCAGGATCCTGCACCGGGATGGATAACCGGAAAGTGCTGCCGATCCCCCGCTTGCTGCGGACGACGGAGATGGTGCCGGACAGGGTTTCGGCCAGTCGCCGGCTGATTGCAAGCCCGAGGCCGGTCCCCGCGGGGCTCTTCCCCTGCGAGTCTCGAACCTGTCGGAATGGCTGGAACAGGCCGGCGATTTCCTCGTCCGAGAGGCCCGCCCCCGTATCGGTCACGTCGAGATAAAGCGACGAATTGGCCCCGGCACCGACCTCGATCCGAATTCCCCCATTCTCGGTGAATTTGATCGCGTTGCCGACGAGGTTGATGAGGATCTGCCGCAGTCGGGTCGGGTCGGTCATGATCGTGGGCGGCGGAGTGGCGGGGGGGACCACCGTCAGGGTGAGACCTTTGGCGTCCGCCCTGACTTTCAGCAACTCGGCAACTCCGGCGATGATCTCCGCGACGTCGCAGGGGCTCCGGGCCGCCGTCAACGTGCCGCCCTCGATTTTCGCCAGGTCGAGGACGTTGTTGATCAGCTGGAGGAGATAATCGCCGTTCCTGCGGATCGTCAGGAGATCCATGGCGCGATCCTCGGAGATCCGCCGGAAAGAGGGGTCGGCGATGAGCACGTCCACCAGGGCGAGGATCGCCGTGAGGGGAGTCCGGAGTTCGTGGCTCATGCTCGAGAGGAATTGGCCCTTGACCCGGCTCGCGGCCTCTGCCGACTCTTTCGCGCGCCGCAGCGCCTCGGCCTCCTTCATGCCCGTGACGTCGAATGCCACGGCATAGTTGAACCCATCGCCCCTGGCTGAGCTCCAGGCGAGCCATCGGTCGCCGCCGTCTTTGTGGCGGAACCGGATCTCGCGCGTGGTCGGCCCCTGCGGACCCGGCTCGACGTGATCCAGCCGCGCGGCCTCTCGATCCTCGGGGGGCACGAGCGCCATGGCCTCGACCGATCGGAGCTCTTCCTCCGAATATCCCATGGTCTCAGGCCAGGCGGCGTTCACCTTGAGGAACCGGCCGTCGTCGTCGAGGATGGCGAAGAGGGCGGGCGAGAACTGGAAGAATCGCTCCAGCACCTCCTGGGCCTTGCGACGCTCGCTGATGTCGCGGACCACGACCAGGCCGATTGACTTCGGGGTCGTGTGGATCCGGCTGGCGCTGACGTTGATCGCGAGCGGGGTTGAGCCGGGCCGCTTGAAATAATAGCCCTCCCTCGAATGGAAGACGCCCGTGTTGCGGTAGGCGTCGATCAGGGATTCGACGCCTACCGGATCGTCCGAGCTGAAGAGCTCGGTGACGCGGGAGCGGAGGGCCGTCTTGCGATCGAGGCCGGTCAGCCGCAGGGCCGCCGGGTTCAGGTCCAGGACGACGAGGCTCTCGGGGTCGAAGAGGAAGAACGCGTCGTTCGATTCCCGGAAGAGGCAACGCAAAACCTCTTGATGGTGAGGTGCATCCATGGACGGTCGAGCTCCCCTCGGAGGCCACGGCGGGAATGCTTCAGAGCGGTGCGCAGACGCGGAAGCCGTAGGTGAAGTAGGCATAATCTGGGGGCGAGTCACGCCTCGCCCCGGATCGGGTCTGCATCAGCTCGCCCTTTTCCCAGGAGCCCCCGCGAAGGGTACGCTCGACGGGCGGCGCGGCGCCTGGCGGGGCGGCCGCCGGGGCTCCCTCATAGGAGGCGAAGCGATCCTGGGTCCACTCCCAGACGTTGCCATGCATGTCGTAGAGGCCGAAGTCGTTCGCGCGCTTGAGCCCGACCGGATGGGCGGCCATTCCGGAGTTTTCCTCGGTCCAGGCGTAGGTCCCGAGTTCTCCGACATCGTCGCCCATGCACCAACGGGCGTTCTTGCCCGCCCGGCACGCATACTCCCATTCGGCCTCGGTCGGCAACCGGTAGGTCCTGCGATCGGCCTTCGAGAGCCACGCGCAGAACGCCACGGCGTCGTTCCAGCTCACCTGCACCACGGGCTCGTCATCATCGGGCGATTTGTCCCCGGTCGGGCTGCTCCAGAGGTAGTGAGGGTGCTGGAGGAGTGCTTCCTGCTGTGCGTCGTAGAGATACCCGCCTCGCCCCTGGGCCTCGGCATCGCTGCGGTATCCGGTCGCCTCGACGAATCGGCGGAACTGTCCCACGGTGATCTCGCAGGTGGACAGATAGAACGAACGGGCGATCTTCACGGGATGCGGGGGCATCTCATGGACGCTCGCGAGTGGGTCCGAATCGGGAGATCCCATCGTGAACTCGCCCGGGGAGATGAACACGAACGACAGGTCCAATGACTTGCTCAGCCGGGTGGCGACGCCCTTGCCCGGTTTGCTGACAACGACGACCTCCCGATGGCGGAGGATCCACCAGGCGATGCCGATGAGGGGCAGCAGCGCGATCGCGGCGATTCGCAGGGATCGCCGTCCCGCAGGCGGTCGACGGGCGGGCGGCGGGGCGAGCGCGGCCTCGAGCGCCGTCCCGAATCCCACGATCGTCGGGAATCGGTCGTCGCGATCCTCCTGCAAGGCCCGCATCAGCACCTCGTCAACGCGCTCGTCGAGCCGCCGGTTCAATTGAGACGGTGGCTTGAAGACGCCGAGTGGCTTCTGGCCGGTCAAGGCCTCGTACATGACGGCCGCCATCGAGTACTGGTCGGCCCGCTCGTCGACATTAAGGCGATATTGCTGCTCGGGGGCCACGTAGCCAATCGTCCCGAACCATTGGTCCCCCTTGGTCAGCGACCCGGCCGTGGCGTATTCCACGGAGATCCCGAAGTCGGACACCATGGGGGTGAAGCCCGGCCCGATGATGATGTTTTCCGGCTTGAAGTCGCGGTGCAGGATCCCGTGCTTGTGCAAGCAGTCGAGGGCCGACACCAGCGGGGCGATCAGCGATCGGACCTGGAGGATCTCGAGTGGCGTCCCCTCGACCATCGAATGCCGGAGGTCGTTCCCCTCGACATACTCCATGACGAGGAAAGGAAGGCCGTCAACTTCGCCGAACTCGTGAATGGAGACGATGTTAGGGTGGCGTATCCTGGCCATCAATTCCGCCTCGCGACGGAACCGTCTCGCCAAGCTGACCAGGCTCGAGTCGGGGCCGTTCGCCAGGAGCTTGATCGCAACGACGCGGCCCAGCGAGATTTGACGGGCCAGGTAGACGACCCCCATGCCACCACCGCCGAGCGGCCTGACAATCTCGTAACCGGGGATCGGGCGTGGGGGAGGCGACCAGATTTCCGATCTCATCGTTCACCGACTCGCAGAGATTACGAGGTCAGAAGGTTGAGGCGACCCGTTTGCACCGAACAAAGGCCGGGGCCCGGCAAGAGTTGAAGAGATCGTCGGGGCTGGATGGGCTCGGTCTCGGATCGAGTTCGGCCCCTCCCCGTCTCGCCAAGACGTACCACGAACCTCCGGTCGGGCCCCGAGACCTACGGCGCTTGCCTCTGGTTCACGCGGCGTACGGCGTCGACTTCGGCCTCCCAGTACCGCGGGAGATGGTCCCAGGGATTGGGCGACTTCGCATCGCTGACGTAAATATACCCCAGGTGTCCACTGGCCGCCTGCCTGATCGACCCTCTCATGGCCGCCTCGCCCTCGATCCCGTACGGGATCGCCGCGAAGTTCTTGCTCGGGTAACGCCCACTCCAGGTCGCAGGGAGCCGGAAGTTGTCGAATGGCTCGTGCGAGGCGAAGACGCATGCGACGTCCGTCGCTGGCCGCGAGAAGTACTCCTCGGCGCAGGTCGTGCCCGGATTCGTGATCACGAACCCGCGGGAGATCTTCTCGGCGACGAACGTCCGCAATGCGGCGTAGTAATCGACATGCTCCGCCCGCGGGGACTGCGAATCGAGGAAGATGCCCCCGATTTCCGGATAGAAGCGGATCCACTTCTCGATGTCGGCCCGGACCTCGGCCGTGGGCCGTTTTGCGTACCCGGTATCGACGTATCCCGCGATTGCAATCTGGGATGACGCGGCCCTGTGGATGACCGCGAGGTAGTTCGCATCCTCCGTCTCGCCCGGGCCCGAATTCGGATTGGCGATGATGGTCAGCGGGGTCCGCAGAGCTCCCTTGAAGATTCGTTCCCAATCGTCCAGCGACTTTCCCGCCGGGTAGAAATAGGCGGGAACTAACAGCTTCATCCTCACGTCAGCATGCCCCAATTCGCCCGGTCTCGAATGCTCGAGGGCGGGGCGATGACCGTCCAAGGCGGCCTCGGCCAGGTCGGAGGTGGGCCGAGATCGGGCGTCCGGAATCGAATTGTTCGACCCGTCCCGAGGGCGAGCCGGAATCGCCTGGGGGGCCTTCCCCGCCGACCTTTCCCGCCATCGCTCCCACGCCTCGGGGCTCGAGATTGCGGCACCGATGGCCAGGCCGCCGATCGCCACAACGGCCAAAACCAAGATGTTCCATCGCCTCGACATTGCAGAGATTCCTCGCCGATGTCCCGTCTCTTGGTTACGCCCGCCGGAAACCTGAACGATGGCATTCGATGCCGGCAATCGCCGGCTTGGATCGGTCCCAATCAAGTCCCCATTTCAGAGACCCGTACCCGGCGAGCGGCCACACCGGGGACGTCTCGCGTCTTCCAGATCAATCTTGTCCCGGACATCCCAACCACACAAGAGCAGCCAAAATTAGCGTCAGAGAATTTGGTCATGATATGCCGGGTGTTTCATCTGGCAACTCCCCTGTTTCCGTGGACGACGGAGATCCCGGGAATACAGGGACAATGCCGACGTCGAACGCAACTCAGATTTCCCCCCCTGGGTTGCGAATGGACGGCCCTTCCACGCCTGACGCGGGCTAACCGCCGGTCGACGTGAGCCGCGTCGTCGGCACCTTGTCATCCAGGGGCTCCGCCAGGTCAGGTCCCGATCGAAGCCCACTTCCTTTCGTCATCCAGGGGCTCCGCCAGGTCAGGTCCCGATCGAAGCCCACTTCCTTCGAGTGGCGGAGGTCCTCGGGTTGGCAGCACCCCGACACTGCAGTGATGATTGCGTCCTTGCGGCAATTCTCGGCACGGAGCTGCCGGGCGACCTGATCGCCGTCAGGGGCCATCCGAACGTCGTGCCCGCACAGTTGGAGCAATCTCGTCGGGCCTTTGGCCGTGTCCGTGTTGTCCTCGACGGCGAGCAGCCGCGAACTTTGGCGAGAAACACGCGGGAGGTTTCGCGTCGGATCAGACGTCCGGGCGGCCGGCCGGTGATCGACGTCGAGCCGAGCAGGATTCCATCATCCGAGCCGGCCATCCCCCGCGATGTCGGTCCCGGGAACTCGACCACGATCGACCGAGGCCAGGGCCCGGTTCAGCTCGTCGGTGCTCAGGTCGATCAGTCTCATGATCCGAAATCGTCCATGGGATGTTGGCTGCACCGGGCATCCGGCCGAGGCGACCGGGGCCTTGAGGACCCTGGACTGACTGTGGGATGGGAATCCCGCCGGAATGCCCGGAGCGAATTTTATCGGATCGAACGAACGGCATCTCTAATCTAGGCTGATATGAAGCGGGCCCGCCATCGGTCGCCATCCGCCTGAAATGACGTGCCCCCGATTTCTGACGTGCCCCCGATTTCCTGGGCCATCGCACTTGAGAGTTCGGATACGATGAGGCCTCGGGTTTTCAGGAGCTCAGGCCCATGAAGAAGTCGAAGTTCACCGTCGAGCAGATCACCTTCGCCCTGAGGCAGGCCGAGTCCGGACTGGGGGTCGAGGAGACCTGCCGCAAACTGGGCGTCAGCCAGGCCACGTTTTTCCGTTGGAAGGTCAAGTACGGCGAGTTGGGCACCCCCGAGGTGCGGCGGCTCCGCCTGCTCGAGGAGGAGAACCAGAAGCTCAAGCAGCTGGTCGCCGACCTCAGCCTCGACAAGAAGATGCTCCAGGACGTCCTGGCAAAAAAATCCTGAGCCCGCCGCAGCGACGGGCGGTCGTAGCGGACCTGACCGTCCGCTTCGGCGTCAGCGTGCGGCGGGCCTGCCAGGTCGTCGGTTACCCGCGGTCGACGTATCACTACCGGAGGACCCGCGACGCCCAGGAGCCCCTCCGGCTGCGGCTGCGCGAGCTGGCCACCAGCCGCGTCCGATACGGCTACCGCCGGCTGCACATCCTGCTCGAACGCGAGGGCTGGGCCATCAACGTCAAGCGGGTCGATCGCCTCTACGGCCTGGAGCGATTGACGTTGCGGCGGAAGGCCCCGAGGCGACGGGTGAGCTCTCGCCATCGCGACGACCGGCCGGCCATCGAGGCGGCCAACCAGGCCTGGGCGATGGACTTCATGAGTGACGCACTCTCGGATGGCGGCAAGCTCCGCGTCCTGACGGTGCTCGACCTGTTCACCCGCGAGGCGGTGGCCATGCGAGTGGCCCCGCGGTTCACCTCCGGGCAGGTCGCCGAGGTGATGGCGGAGGTCTCCTCGACCCGAGGGGCGCCGCGTGCACTGCGGGTGGACAACGGCCCGGAGTTCACGGGCAAGATGCTCGACCTGTGGGCGCACCTGAACGGCGTGACGCTGGATTTCAGCCGCCCCGGCAAGCCGACGGACAACGCCTTCATCGAGTCCTTCAATGGCCGCGTCCGCGAGGAGTGCCTCAATCAGACCTACTTCACCAGCCTCGAAGACGCCCGGGAGCGGGTGGAATCGTGGCGGGTCGACTACAATGAAGTCCGCCCGCACGGCGCCCTGGGGAACCTGGCCCCGAGGGATTTCGCCGTATTGAAGGCCAGTGATCTGAACGCCTCGTCCGACCGGAAAACTCTCGTTTAGCTGGTCCAACTTTCCGGGGCGGGTCAGTCCGACCGGAAAACTCTCGTTTAGCTGGTCCAACTTTCCGGGTCGGGTCAGCGGGTCAATCCGACCGAAAAGCTCTCGTTTAGCTGGTCCAACTTTCCGGGGCAGGTCAGTCGCGGTGACCCTGGCGGTCACCGCGGTCGTCCCGATGGCGTGGGCCTCTACCCGGCCCAGGGCCGGACGGCAGGACGCGTCCCAAATTATCGGGATTCGCACGTAGCCTATTGAACTGATGGGCCTTGTAGGTTTACGCTTTGACGTCTTTACTTCTCGCCTATGGCGAAGTCGATGATATCCATATGCTTTGCCGAAGCCACCCGGCCCAGGTACCCGGATCGACGTGTCCTCAGCTTCATAACCCCTCTCATACTCCCGCCGACCAAATTCCGGCGAACCCCATTCCACCGTCTGAAGCCGTGCGATTCGGATATTTTATTATTGAGACGCGCTGAATTTACAAGCCGGCTCCGTCTCTATCTGTAGGGGGAGCGATGACACTCGACGCCGACCGGGTGCCGCCGCTCGAAGATTATCGCGACTATCTCCTCCTGCTCGCCCGGCTCCAGATCGACGGCCGGCTCCGGGGCCAGCTCGACCCCTCCGATGTGGTCCAGCAGACGTTGCTCAAGGCCCACGAGAAGCGGGACCAGTTCCGGGGGAAGACCCATGGCGAGCAGGCGGCCTGGCTCAGGATGATCTTGGCGAGGGCCGTGGTCGACGCGGCCCGGAAGTACGGCGACGGGGCGGCCGGACGGGAACGCTCGCTGGACGAGGCGCTGGGGCGATCCTCGCGGCGGCTGGAGGCCTGGCTGGCGGCCGGTCAATCGCTTCCCTTGAGCCGGATGGAGCGAGATGAGGGGCTGTTCCGCCTGGCCGATGCCCTGGCCCGCCTGCCCGTCGACCAGCGACGGGCCGTGGAGCTGCGGTACTTGAGGGGCATGTCGATGGCCGAGATTGGCCAGGAGGTCGGTCGGAGCACGGCGGCGGTGGGGGGCCTGCTCCAGCGGGGGCTGCGGGCGCTGAGGCAGATGCTTGGAGAGTCCAGAGGGGAGGCGTGATGGAGCCGACCGAACAGTTTGACAGCGATGAGAGGCGGGAGCGGCTGGAGCGGGTCATCGGGGAATACCTGGAGTCGTTCGACGCCGGCCGCGCCCCCACCCTCGACGTCTGGCTCGCCGAGCACCCGGACCTGGAGCCGGACCTCCTCCAGTTCCTCTCCGACCAGGGCGAGATGGCCCGGTTGGTCCCGCCTGACTCGATCCGAGCCGGAGCCGATAAGGACACCCCGGACGCCGCGATGGTCGGGACGTCCGACGCCCGCGCAGAGACCGTTGGCCAGGCCTCGGCCTCGACTGTCGCCTCCGGTCGCGCGACCGCGTCGCTAGCCGAGGGGCCGGGCCGTTCCCCGTCCCCGCCGCCGGGCGTCAATGGAGCCGACGCCTTCCCGCCGGGGACTCGCGTCCAGTACTTCGGCGACTTCGAGCTGATCGAGCCGATCGGCCGCGGCGGCATGGGCCGGGTCTATCGGGCCCGCCAGGTCAGCCTGGGCCGGGTCGTGGCCCTGAAGATGCTCCTGGCCGGACGGCTGGCCGACGACGAGGAGATCAAGCGGCTCCACGCCGAGGCCCGCGCCGTCGCCGAGCTGGACCACGACCACATCGTGCCGATCTACGAGGTGGGCAAGCACAAGGGCCAGCATTACTTCAGCATGAAGCTGGTCGAGGGGGGAAGCCTCGACCGCCAGCTCGCCCGCTACGGCGACGATCCCCGGACCGCGGCCAGGCTGGTCGTCACGGTTGCCAGGGCCGTCCACCACGCGCACCAGAGGGGCATCCTGCACCGCGACCTAAAGCCCGCCAACATCCTCATCGACGCCGAGGGCCGCCCCCACGTCACCGACTTCGGCCTGGCCATGCGGATCGGCGTCGAGTTGACGACCGAGTCGGGCCAGATCGCCGGGACCGTCCCGTACATGAGCCCCGAGCAGGCGAGCGGGCGTCGGGGGGCAGTGACGACCTCGTCCGATGTCCACGGGCTGGGGACGGTGCTCTACGCCTGCCTGACCGGCCGGGCGCCGTTCCGCGGCAGCTCGCTCCTGGAGACGCTGGAGCAGGTCCGGGAGCGGGCGCCCGAGCGGCCATCGGCGATCAACGCCAAGGTCGACCGGGACCTGGAGACGATCTGCCTAAAGTGCCTGGAGAAGGGGCCGGCCAGGCGGTACGACTCGGCGGCGACCCTGGCCGACGACCTGGAGCGGTGGCTGGAGGGCAAGCCGATCCTGGCGCGGCGGACGGGCGCGGCGGAGCGGGCGGCGAAGTGGGTTCGGCGTCACCCGGCGGCGGCGTCGCTGGTGGGCATGAGCGGGGTGGCGGCCCTGACCCTGGTCGGGCTGGCGGTCGCCCTGACCTACCACTCTCGGCTAACGATCGCCTATGCCGAGAAGGACCTCGCGTTGAAGGCCGAGCGCCAGGTCCGCTACTTCAACCGGATCCTCTCCGCCGATCGCGAACTCCGGGAGAACAACCCGGCCCGGACGGAGGAATTGCTGGAGGAGTGCCCCGAGGACAACTGGGGTTGGGAACGTCACTACCTGAAGCGCCAGACTCACACCGAGCTGATGTCCTTCCCGGCCCACGAGGGCCTCGTCTACTCGGTGGCGATCAGCCCCGACGGCCGGCTCATCGCCACGGGAGGATTGGATCGCGTCGTCCGGATCTGGGATTCGGCGACCGGGCGTGAGATCAGGGCCCTGCGAGGACATGGGGCGGGGCGTTGCGCGGTGGCCTTCAGCCCCGACGGGACGAGGCTGGCCTCGGTCTGCGGCTCGATTCATCAGCCCTCCAAGCTCCTGGTCCACGAGGTAGCGACCGGTCGCGCGATCATCGATATGGGCCTGGGGCCGATGAACGCCGACGGCTATGTGGCCTACCGCCGAGACGGCCGGGAGATCGTGATCTCGAGTGGCGATCCCGTGCCGGATGGCTGGGTCCAGGTCCGGGACGCGGAGACGGGCCGGGAACGGCTCATGATCCCGGTGCCGGACGAGCCCAGCTATTCGGCGTCGTTCAGCCCGGACGGCTCGCGACTGGTGGGGTTCGTGGGAAAGTCTAACCTCGCCGACCCCGATCGGAAGCCCGGCCAGGTCTGGGTCTGGGACGCGGCGACGGGCAAGGTCTTGAGTCAACTGCCGGTCGAGGGGGGCGCGATGTCCGTGACATCCAGCCCGGACGGGACTCGGATCGCGGCCGGGGGGTACGATGCCATGGTCCACGTCTGGGATGCCGGCGATTATCGGAAGGTGCTGGCGTATCGGGGCCACGGGAGCTGCGTGAACCGGGTCGCCTTCAGCCCCGACGGCCGACGGATCGCCTCGACCAGCGACGATGGCTCCGCCCAGATCTGGGACGCCGAGAACGGTCGTGTCTTGATCACCTTGCGAGGCCACCGCGGGCCGTTCTTCGGGCTGGCGTTCAGCGCCGACGGCCGTCGCCTGGTCACCGGCGGTGAGGACGGCACGGTCAAGGTCTGGGATGCGGAGGCCACCCCGGAGGCCCGGACCCTGGCCGGACACTCCTCGAGGGCGTCGGCTGTGGCCTTCAGCCGCGACGGCCGGCTCCTGGTCTCGGCCGGCATGGATCAGGCCTTGAGGATCTGGGAGGTGCGATCGGGCCGGCTGCTAACGACCCTGTCCGGCCACTCGGCCCCGGTCTATGGCGTGGCGTTCAGCACGGACGGCCGGAGGATCGCCTCGGCCGCGGGGGACTGGAAGCAGTCCGATCGCCCGGGCGAGGTGATGATCTGGGATGCGGCGACCGGCCTGGCGATCCATACCCTGCGGGCCCACAGGGGGGTCGCCTGGAGCGTGGCCTTCAGCCCCGACGGGCAGCGGCTCGCCTCCGCCGGCGGGGAATACCGCAGTCCCGGTGGTGACGTGGTCGTCTGGGACGTAGCCACGGGGAGCATGCTGGGAACGATCGGAGGACTCGAAGCCGGGGTGCCCCATGTGACCTTCAGCCCCGACGGGCGGCAAATCGCGGCGGCCGTCGGGAAGGTCCTCCGGGTCTGGGACGCGGAGTCGAGGCGCCCCCTCGCGGCGCTCGAAGGCCACGAGCAGTTGATCAAAGGGATCTCCTACAGCCCGGATGGCAGGAAGCTCGCATCGGCCAGCTCCGACGGGACTCTCCGCATCTGGGATGCCAAGAACAGTCGCCCCCAGGGCCGGCCACTCAAAGGGCACAAGATGTGGGTCACCGGCGTCACCTTCAGCCCCGACGGGCGGCGGCTTGCCTCGGCCAGCGCCGATCACACCGTCCGGATCTGGGACGTCGATGCCGGCCAGGAGCTAATCGCTCTGCGAGGTCATCCGAACTACGTCTGGGGCGTGGCGTTCAGCCCGGACGGACGGACAATCGCCTCGGCGGACCAAGACGGGTTCTTGAAGTTATGGGACGGGTCGCCATGGACGGGAGGCACGCGATGAGATTCCGGTGGTGGATCACGATTGCCGTCGTCATGGCGATGATGCCCGCCGCGCCTGGTTGCGGCCCCCAGGGCCTCGGATCGGTCGACGCGCCCCGGGACCGGCCCACCAGCAAGGTGATGGTCCTCCCCGGCCGCGACGCGTCGGGGCCTCCCGTATCGAAGACCACTGTTCGACGACCACGCCCGAATTCGCCCCGACGCTGATCTGTCCGAGTTAACCGGCTACCCCCCGCCCCGTTCCTCTGGAAAGTGAGGAGAGAGTGCTATGGCCAAGATTCTCCCCCGGCGGCGACGAGGCTTCACGTTGATCGAGATACTCGTGGTGATCGCCATCATCGCCGTCCTGATCGGGTTGCTCCTGCCGGCCGTCCAGTCGGCGCGAGAAGCCGCCCGACGGATGCAGTGCAACAACAACCTCAAACAGCTGGCCCTCGCCACGGTCCACTACACGGAGATAGTCGGAACGATGCCGATGGGCTTCCCTTTCCAGAGGATGTTCACGAATGTCAATCGGATGTATAGCAATCACAGCGTCTTCGTCTCCGTCCTCCCCCAGATGGATCAGCAGGCGCTGTTCAATACGATCAACTTCGACGGCAACGTGCACAACTCGGCCAACACGACGATTTTCGGCGTCGGCTTGAATTTCCTCCAGTGCCCCAGCGACCCTGGGGTCGCCGAGCGGAGGGTCGTCCAGATCCTGGACCCCGGCGATGCGTCGATGCATTACACCAGCTACGCGGGAAACTCCGGCACCTGGCAGCTCTGGTTCCAGCAGGATCCTATCCCGCAGGCCCATATGAACGGGCTCTTTCACCTCTCCAGCAGCACCAGAATGGCTGACATCACCGACGGGACGTCGAACACGTTCCTGCTCGGCGAGCGCGCCCACGGCCTGCTCAACAAGTCCTCGGCGACCTGGTGGCACTGGTGGGCTACGGCCAATTATGGTGATACGCTGTTCTGCACACTCTGGCCGATGAACTCCCACCGGCGGGTCGACGAGCTCTTCGGCGACTCCAGCGACCCCAGGATGGCGGCCTACATCAGCGGTACCTCCAGCTTCCACCCTGGCGGCTGCAACTTCGCCTTCGCCGACGGCTCAGTCCGCTTCTTCAAGGAGTCGATCAATGCCTGGGCCTACGACCCGCGGACCGGATTGCCCGTCGGCCTGACGTTCGACCCGGCCGGCCCGTATCGGGTCGCCAAGGGAACCACTCGGGGTGTCTTCCAGGCCCTCTCGACGAGGAGCGGCGGCGAGGTGATCGGCGCCGAGGACTGATACGCTTCCCAAGAATTAACCTCCTGGCTCGGCGTACTCGCATCGGCGGATGCTCCTGACCTCGCTTCGCAAGGGGGACGTCCTCACTCACGTCGGTCCCTCAATCGTCGACAACGAGGGCATGGTCGACGCCCGGGGGGGCCTGCGGCTGCCGTTCTCGAGCCTCGTCCCCGCCCTCGCGACGGGCGGCGCCGTGCCCATCACCCTGAAACGCGGCGGCAGGCCGGTGGAGGCCGGCATGGAGGTGACCCGGGAGGACGATCGGCTGATCAGGCCATACTCGGGCCGATATCCGGCCTACTTCGTGCACGGCCCGCTGGTCTTCTCGCCGGCGGCCGCCGATGCGATCCCGGCGTATGCCGAGGGAAACCCGCCCGCGATGCCGGGCAGCCCGCTGGTGACCTGCGCGGGCGACCGGGTCGCGTTCCCGGGGGAGGAACTCGTCGTGGTCGCCTCACCGATCCTCCCGCACGCGATGGCTCGCGGCTACCAGGACCCGTTCGGCCAGGTGGTCAAGGACGTCGACGGGATCCCGGTCAGGAATCTCGCCCACCTGATCGGGCTGCTGCGCGACGTGACCGGCGAACATCTGACCATCCGCTTCTTCGGGGAGCTGTCCGAGACCCTCGTCTTCTCGCGGCGCGAGATGGAGGCCGCAACTGCGGGGCTATTGGAGGAGAACGGCATCCCGCGCCGCGGCACAGAGGACGCCCTGGCCGCCTGGGGTGGTGGCCCCGATGCGAGCCGCTGAGCCGCCGGGTTCGGCGGCGTCAGGCCCGCGGTATCACGCGGACGCAGCCTCTTCAATTTCCTGAGCTGCGCTTGACCCCGGAATCGAGTCCATCGCATTTGAGAACCGTCATGGGAGAATCGGCCTCGGATCGGAGGCCCGAGCGATGAAGAAGAGCAAGTTCACCGAGGAGCCGATCGTCTTCGCACTGAGGCAGGCCAAGGCCGATACGCCGGTCGTTCAAGTGTGCCGCAAATTGGTCAGATCAACTTGATTTAGGTGTATTCACCGGGTAGACCTTCAGCACCTCGTCGCCGAAGTGGTTGATGACCTTCACGGCGATCTTGCCAGTCGTCGGGAGGTCGAACGGCTGGCTCGTGGCGCTGTAGAGCTTGGACCACTCGCCTTCGTCGATCTCGGCGCGGAGGGCCTTCTTCAGCTTGTCGTAGGGGCCTTCGGTCGTGTTCTTGCCGCCGTAGAGGAAGTAGGCGTGGCGGACGAAGAAGCTCTGGCCGTCGTAGTCGGTGTCGATGAACCAGCAGGCGATGTCGTCGGTGTCTCCGGTGCGGACGGCGCCTGTGCTGGGGTCGAAGACGTCGACGCCGCGGATCTCGACGGTGACCTGACCGTTGACCTGGGTCAGCTTCAGGTCGGGCTCGCCGAACACGGTGAATAGGTTGCCGGCCCCGGTCTTCTTCAGCAGCTCGTCGCCCATCGCCAGGTCCGGGTTCATCCGCACCGGCAGGATGGCCAGCTTGCCGAACTTGATCTCCTTGGTCAGCTCGGCCGTCTGCTCGTGGACGCTGGCCTCGAACGCGAAGGCGCAGACGAGCAGCAGCTCGCACCGGCTCCCCCTGATCGCCTCGATCGCGGCCTTCTTGATCTCCGCGTCGCCGATCGTGCCGAACTCGGGGCCGACGCAGACGCGCACGGCGGTGCCGGTGTCGGTCTCGCCTTCGGCGTGGATGAATTCGCCCGGGAACGGGTCGAGCCGGGCGAGCGTGATCCGCTGCGCCTTGTCCGTCCCCTTCACGCCGGCCTTGCGCAGATTGTCCAGGATCATCGTGCCGAAGCCGGCCGACGCCACGGATGCGGGCGTGGTGGGCGCGGGGGTTTCGTCGGTAGTCCCGGTGGGCAGGCTGCGGTGGGGCGACAGGCTTTCCACGGTGAACGGCCCGGTCAGCCGCACGATCCCCTTGTCTTCGTAGGGCTGGTCATACAGCGTCTCCGACTCGGCGTGCCGGGTGATCGCCTTGTCAATCTGGTCGCGGGTCATCCCCTCGCTGATGTCGGGGTTGTTGGCGATGCTCTTGAGGGTGACGTGCGGTACGGTGCGGTAGACGAACCCCTTGTGCATGTCGCGTCGCGTGGAGGGTGCGTCGATGTCGGTCGGCGTGGCCGTCAGATCCGCCTGCTTCTTGCGGCCTTCGGGCGAATCGGCGAGCAGGTAATAGGGGAAGCGAGCGGCCATGAGCCGGGTGCGAGCCAGCGCCAGCGCGACGCGGGACGTATCGATCGTGATCCACCGCCGGCCCCACTGTTCGGCGACGTAGGCCGCTGTGCCGCTGCCGCATGTTGGGTCTAGGATGAGGTCGCCGGGGTCGGTGGTCATGAGAATGCAGCGTTCGACGGCAGTAGTCGCAGTTTGTACTACGTAAATTTTCGGGTCAGATCTACTCTGTATCCCACCAATATCGCTCCAGCTGTTGGTGATTGGGTAAGCAGGAAAATCATTAATTAATCTAATGTAAGCCAGTGTGTTTCCAGTAACCTGAATTCGTTTTGCCGCGACCAGGCGACCCATGCCGGCCTCGTTGGTCTTCCAACGATTTCGTATGCTGGGAAGAAATTCCCTATCTCCAATCCTAACGGAGAACCAACACGCTGCGCCCTCTCCTTTATCTCTCCCAATGCTCTGACTCATTAAATCACTAAGCCGATATACACGAGCGTCGATAGGTATGGTTGAAGGATTTCGCTTTTCCTCGCTGGTGAGAGGCCGACTCTCACCCGATCTCAATTCTAGATTATAATATTTCTCCGATCCTTCACCGCCGATAGCTTTATCAGTAAATAACTGTCTGTACTTTACATGATTCGAAGATTTTGCAAACCAAAGCACGTAATCCAATGTTCCAGGCAACTTTGTAACCGTAGCACCAGTCGTTTTTGAATATGCGATTTGCCCGCAAAAATTTTCGCTACCTATCACCTCGTCCATCAGGCAGCGGATGAGATGCACGTTCTCATCGCCAATCTGGACGAAAATGCTTCCGCTTTCTGTTATTGACGTTCAGGTAACCCGGTACTTGTCACGCCCGTCGGATCGACTGTCGCATTCGGGGATGAAACCCCGGGGATCCGCCGCCGAACTGGAAGCCCGACGCCGACTGGCCGTCACCCGCGTCAACGAGGGCTGGAAGCAGAAGGATGTCGCCGCGTTCCTGGGCGTCTCGCTCAAGGCCGTCGGCAAGTGGATGGCCGCCTATCGCGCCTCCGGCGACGGCGGCCTGGCGGGCAAACCCCACCCGGGGCCCAAGCCGAAGCGATCGGGCCGCCAGGAGGCGGTGGTCCTCTCCTGGCTGGCCGCCAGCCCCGAGGCCTTCGGCTTCAAGACCCGGCTCTGGACGACGCGGAGGCTGGCCGAGGTGATCGCCAAGCGGTACGGCGTCCGCTTCAACTCCAACGACCTGGCCGCGTGGCTGACGGCACGCGGCCAGTCACCGCAGAAGCCCGCGGTGGTGGCGGTCGAACGCGACAACCCGGCCATCGCCCGCTGGGCCGCCGAGGACTGGCCGCGCCTGGAAAAAAAGCCCGGGACGAGCACGCCCACCTCGTCCTGATCGACGAGAGCGGGTTCTTCATCAACCCCACGGTGCGCCGGACCTGGGCCCCGGTGGGGCGGACGCCGGTGCTCACCGGGTTCGGCCGGCACCGCGACAAGGTCTCGACGATCGCCGCTATCAGCGTCGCCCCGGTCCGGCGGCGGGTGGGGCTCTACTGGCGGACCGACCCGGCGCATTCCATCGACGCGGCGGCAGTCGTGGCATTCCTGGGGGGCCTGCTGCGACACCTTCGGGGGCGGGTCATCGTGGTCTGGGATGGTGGGAGCAATCACAAGGGCCCGCTGATCCGGGCGTTCCTGTCCCGCTATCCTCGCCTGCATCAGGGGCGGCTGCCGGCCTACGCCCCGGACCTCAACCCGGTGGAGTTCATCTGGGGGCACCTGAAGCACGGCCTGATGGCCAACTTCGTGCCCACAGACGTGCACGACCTGGATCGAGTCATCAACGGCCATCTGGAGCGACTCGGTGGCCAGCCGGCGATGATCCGGTCGCTGTGGAGGGGATCGAAACTCCCCCTCCTCGGCAAGAACCTGGCCACCTGATTGTCAATAAACGGTAAGTCGCAATGATTCCCACTGATGCACTTCCTAGCCGGCATCAACTGATAGCAAGATTGCTGTCACTGGCCGGCTTCAAGGTCATTACGCCGGTTTTCTGTTCCATTGCTACTCACACCCCTCGTACCGCCGCACGAAGCCGCTTCTCCAACCGCCACCTGATGCCCCACCCATCAGGCCGACGTGGTGCGCAATCAATGCGGGGAAAATCGGCGTCGAAATTTTTTGTTGCCGGCCGTCGGAGCGGCCGCTAGACTCAATCCCGTGCCAATATCAGTCAGGTTCAATCATTAGAAAGCGAGCGTTGTCATGATTGACCAGCGGACATCGGATGGGGGTGGGGTGATCTGGAGGCGGGCCGGCGCTCTGCTGCTAGCCCTGGTCGCCATCGGCGGTACGGCCGTGGCTGACGGCGGTAAGGACGAGGGCAAGGGCAAGGACAAGGACAAGGGCCAGATTTCCGCCCCGGAACTCGACCCCGGCTCGATCCCCGGGGCCCTGCTCCTGCTCGCCGGGGGCACCGCGGTCCTCCTCGACCGCCTCCGGCGCGAGTGATCCGGGCGACCGGCCGGGCCGCCTGGGTCGCCCTGCTCCTGGTGGAGGCGGGCGCCCTCTCCGCCCGCTACCACTGGACCTCCATCCCCGAGCCGAGGATCGGGCAGGCTCGTTGGCTGGTCGAGCCGGCCTTCCCGGCCGCCCTGGCCTCGGCAATCGCCGTCGTCCCGGCCCTCAGGCGGCGAGGTCGGGGCGACGAACCCGCAGGGCCGCTCCCCCGCTGGCCCTTCGTGCTCGGGCAGCCGGTCGCCTTCCTGGCCTACGCCCGATCCGTCGCCTGGCTGCTCACCGAGGACCTCGCCGGCTCCCCGTACCTCGATGCGCGCCTGATCGGCCGACTCCACGGGGACCCCCACGACTCGCCCGCCGCGGCCTGCTGGCTCGCCGGCTCCGCCCTGCTGGGGGCGGCTTCGTTGGCGCTCTGGGTGGCCGCCCTGATCGTGCCCCCGGCGCGTCGGCCATGGCGATGGCCGGGATGGGTGCCATTGGGGGCCGGGCTCGGCTTCGGGGCCGCTGCGGTCGCCGCCGGATGGGCCGCGCAGGCGACCTGGCCGGGCCTCGGCCATGCCACCTTCTGGCTGGTCCACCGGCTCCTGGCCACGCTCCCCGGCGAGGTCGTCTCCCGCCCGGCCGAGTCGGTCCTCGGCATCGACGGGTTCACCGTCTGGATTGCCCCGGCTTGCTCCGGCTACGAGGGCATCGGCCTGGTCCTGGTCTACCTCGGGGTCGTCCTCTGGGTCGACCGGCGGGGGTTCCGCTTCCCCCGGGCCCTGCTGCTGCTGCCGCTCGGCGCCGTCGCGATCTGGCTCGCCAACGCCATCCGCCTGGCCGCCCTGGTCGCCGTCGGCGCCTGGGTCTCGCCCGCCGCGGCCCGGCGGGGCTTCCACGCCCAGGCCGGCTGGCTGGCGTTCAACGCCGTGGCCTTGGGATTGGTCGCATTGGCCCGGCGGACTCGGGCCCTCCGCCGGGGGCCGGGATCGGCCCGCGCGGTCCGGCCGACGCCCTCGGCCCCCTACCTGATGCCGATGCTGGCGATGGTGGCGGCCGCCATGATCACCGGGGCCTTCAGCGACGGGTTCGATCGGCTCTACCCGGCCCGGGTCCTGGCGGCGTTGGCCGCGCTGGCCTGGTTCCGCCGGCGTTACCCGGGGCTGCGACGGGCGGCCTCCCGCGAGGCGGTCGCCTTGGGGGTGCTGGTCTTCGCCCTCTGGCTGGCCTCGGGGGCCCTCGGCCCCGCGACGGCGCCCGGTGGTGACGCCCCCGCCAGGTGGGCGGACCTGCCGCCGGCCTGGGGCTGGCCCTGGCTGATCGCCCGGGTGGTCGGCTCGGTCCTGGTGGCGCCGCTGGTTGAGGAGCTGGCCTTCCGGGGCTTCCTCCTACGCCGGCTGATCTCGGCCGACTTCGAGGGGGTGACGCCGGGTCGACTGACGTGGGCCTCGCTGCTGATCTCGTCGCTACTCTTCGGGGCCCTGCACGATCGCTGGCTGGCCGGTGCGGCGGCCGGCGCGATCTACGCGCTGGCCTGGCGTCGTCGGGGAGAGCTGGCCGACGCGGTGGCGGCCCACGCGACGACCAACGGGCTGCTGGCCGCGCATGCCCTGGCCAGCGGGGATTGGTCGTCCTGGTCCTGAGGGACGGCCGCGGGACGAATCAAGGGATCCCGAACGCATCCCACCTGTCGATCCCTATGACCCATCGCGACGCATGGCCGGTAGTCCCCAATTACGTCCGGTCGCAGCCGGCACGACCGGCACAGCTTGACGCCCTCGCCGGTCGGGAGGACTGCCGGTCTCAATCCTCTCGGGCCGGGGGCGGGATTCCCGCATGCGGCGAGGGTTTGCGAGGATCGTGGCGATCGCGAGGTCCCCGACGATGACGAATCACGGGAAGGGCGGCGACGGCGGCGGCGGATGGTGGACAGGGGACGTCGGCCCACGGGCGATCCCAGGGTACCGCCCAGATTGCTGCGAAAATATGCTCTAAGAGCGAGTTGAGAAAGGGTGTCCTAGGCTTGGAGCATGGACACACGACGTCGCTATCCCAGTGACCTGACCAACCCCCAGTGGGCCCAGGTCTGCCGATTCATCCCGGCCCCCAAGCCCGGGGGCCGACCCGCCAAATACGACCGCCGCGAGATCGTCAACGCCCTGCTGTACGTCGCCCGCACGGGGTCCCAGTGGCGGGCAATGCCGCACGACCTCCCCCCCTGGACCATCGCCTACTGGTACTTCCGGTGCTGGAAGAAGGACGGCACCTTCGACCGATTGATGGCCGAATTGCGGGGCGACCTCCGCGTGGCCGAGGGGCGGCGTCGGCAGCCCTCGGGGGCCATCCTCGACAGCCAGTCGGTCAAGACCACCGAAAGGGGGGGCCCCACGGCATCGATGCATGGAAGAAGGTCAATGGCCGCAAGCGGCACATCCTCGTCGACACGCTCGGCCTGATCCTGGCGGTGGTCGTCACCTCGGCCGACGTCCAGGACCCGGACGGGGCCACGCTCGTCTTCGCGTCGATCCGAGGCCGTTTCAGCCGGCTGAAGTCGGTCTGGGCCGACGGGATCTACAGGCGTGTGACCGACTGGGTCTTCGCCTGGCGGCGGGCGTACCCGATCCGGCTGATGGTCGTCGAGCGCGAGGGTCCGGGATTCCGGGTCGTCAAGCGACGATGGGTCGTGGAGCGGAGCTTCGCATGGCTGGGCCGATGCCGTCGTTTGTCCAAGGACTACGAGGGGACGGTCGCCAGCAGCGAGGCATTCGTGAAGCTGGCGATGATCCACCTGATGGCACGAAGGCTGGTCAAGAAGCTCGAATGATAGCCTTTCTCAACACGCTTTGAGCCCCGGGACGATCCGCAAGGCCGGCCTCGGCTGGACGCCCGGCGTCCGCCTGCCGACGAGGGACGGCCGCACCTATGTTGCAAGCGGCATCGTGATCCCCTGGTGGGCCGGAGGACGGCTGGCGCTGGTCAAGCTCCGCCAGCCCGACGGCCGGACGCCGAAGTATGCCGAGGCCTACCGCGACCGCCCGTCCCTCTACCCCCGACCCGAGACGGTACACGTCGGGCGACCGCTGGCGATCGCAGAAGGAGAACTCGATGCTCTGCTGCTCGGTCAGGACCTCGGCGACTTGGCCTCGGTCGTCACTCTTGGCAGCGCCTCGGCGTCGCGGACCGCCGAGGCCCAGGGGCGGATGCTCACGGCCTCGCGCTGGTACGTGGCGACCGATGCCGACGACGCGGGGGACCGAGCCTCCGAGGGCTGGCCCGCCCGAGCGCGCCGGGCTCGACCCCCATCACCGTTCAACGACTGGACCGAGGCGAAGCAGGCGGGCGTCAATCTGGCCCGATGGTGGGCCGACCGCCTCGCGGGCGTGGAGACACCCCCGACCTTCGCCTGGGAGGAGCTGGCCGCACTGCGGTGGGGGCCGTCCTTCGATGACCCGTCCCCCGGCATCGTCGTTGAGTGAGCCGCATACAAGACGTTCACCCTGGTTTGCCGCACGTGATCCTCACTATCGGGCGAATCATCAAATGTACGGATCTTTCTGACGCCTCAAACACACGAGGGACTGATGACTAACGTCCCGACGCAACCCGTGCCCGGATCGGCCGGCGGTCGCAGATCACCGACAGGACTACTTGCTTTTGCGCCCAGCATTCGAGAGGATCACCCCATGGACACCGAGCCGCCATTGAGCGATCAGATCCGGGCCGCGGTCGATCGGTCCGGCATGTCGCGCTACGCGATCTGCAAGGCCATCGGCATGAACCAGGGGGCGATGTCCCGGTTCATGAATCGCCGTGGTGGCCTGTCGATGGAGATGCTCGACCGGCTCGGTGCCGTCATCGGGCTGAGCGTCTCGCTTACAACAAACCCCAACCCCGAAGCGGAGGCCTGACCGATGGCATCACTTAGGAAACGCGGCCGGGTCTGGTATTTCCGATATGTCGATGCGGACGGGGTGAAGCAGGAACGCAAGGGCTGCCCCGACAAGCGGGCGACCGAGGAGATGGCCCGCGCCGCGGAGTCGCACACGGCCATGGCCCGGGCCGGCCTGATCGACCCCAAGGAGGAGGCCTATCGTCGACACGACGCCCGCCCTCTGGCCGAGCACCTCGAGGATTGGCAAGCGGCGATGCTCTCCAAGGGGCGCACGGCGGCGCATGCGAGGCTCTCGCATGCGCGGGTTTCCGTCGTGGTCGAGTTGGCCGGTGCGGCCAGGCTGAGCGGGATCTAGCCCTCGCGGATCCAGAAGGCCCTCGGGGACCTGAAGGACTCGGGCCGCAGCCTGGAGACGGTCAACCATCATCGGGCCTGCATCCGGGCCTTCTGCCGCTGGGCGAGGGCCGACGGCCGGCTCCGGGATGACCCGATGCTCGGCGTCACCGGATTCAACGCCCGCGAGGATGTTCGCCACGCTCGCCGCTCGCTGACCGACGAGGAACTCGGCCGGTTGATCCGCGCGGCCGAACGTGGGCCGGTGGTCTACGGCCTCTGCGGCACCGACCGGGCGATGGCCTACCGCCTGGCGGTCGGGACCGGGTATCGCGTCAACGAGTTGAGGGCCCTGACCCTCGAGAACTTCCACCTTGACGGGTCGCATCCGCGGGTAGTCCTGCGCCCGGCCGAGACGAAAAATCGCCGAGGCGCCGACCAGCCCCTGCCTGCCCCGCTGGCCGAGGAACTCCGCGGCTGGCTCGCAAGCAAGCCGCGCGGGGATCCGTCCTGCCGCTGCATCACGAGACGGCCAAGATGATCCGGTGGGATTTGGAGGCCGCCGGAATCGCCTACCGAACGGAGGCCGGCGTGGCGGACTTCCACAGCCTGCGGGGGGCCTACATCTCGTCGCTGGTGCGGTCGGGGGCCAGCATCAAGACCGTGCAGACCCTGGCGCGTCACAGCAACCCGAGCCTTACCCTGGCCCGCTACGCTCGCGTCGTCCTGCACGACGTCGTCGGCGCAGTGCAGTCGCTGCCCGACCTCTCGAAGACTAAGCCGTCAGACGCGGAGCCTGCGGCGATGACGGGCACCAACGGGCGACCCATCAAGGATCTCGTTGCCCACCATTTGCCCACCGCGGGGGACGGGGCGGGACGTCGGGTGTCGGATACTGGCGGGTTCGAGTCTCAGGCCTGCGGTCCGAGTTCGACCCAAGGCGTGACGCAAGTCCAGGACATTGGCGAGGTTGGGCGTGTCCTGTCGGTCACAGACGTACATTCAGCGGAGAGGGGGGGATTCGAACCCCCGAAGGGCTTTGACACCCTTAACGGTTTAGCAAACCGTCGCTTTCGACCACTCAGCCACCTCTCCAGGCGGTGGGTGCCGGGGCACCCTGGGCGAGGGGACGAAATTACCAGATTGGGGGGCCGGGGGTCAATGCGATCCTTGGTTGGTTCTTAGTGTTCGTGGGTCGTCGGTGATGATCGGGCGAGATTGGTTCGGGTTGACCGGGGTTGTGGTGCCGATAGAGTGTCCTGGATCTGAACGTTGGGTTTGACTGGAGGTTGCCCGCGACGGGCGGCCTGTGGGAAAGGATGCCCGGACGTGAGCGAGATAATGGCGAGGCCGGGCCTGAAGGTGGCGGGGGGACGCAGGCGGTGGTTGGCCGGCGTCGGTGGGCTCATCTTGCTCATCGCGGCGGCGGTCACGGTGGTCGGGTATCGGCCGATCTTCCTGGGGAATTTCGGCGTGGTCGACCCCGGGGTCGTCTATCGTTCGGCGCAGCCGATGGGGCGGGCTCGGTGGGAGGGGCTCGTGGCCGAGCGTGGGATCGCCTCGGTGCTCAACCTGCGTGGGGGGTCGCGGGGCGACGCCTGGTATGTCGACGAGGTCGACACCACTCGGGCCGCGGGGGTCGACTTGTATGACCTGCCGATGGGCGCCACCAGGCGGCCGAGTCGGGAAGAGTTGCTGACGATGGTCGACGTGCTCGAGCGTTGCCGATACCCGCTCCTGATCCACTGCAAGTCGGGGTCGGACCGCACGGGGCTCGCGAGCGCCCTCTATCTGATGGTCCGCCGCGGTGTCCCCCCGGAGCTGGCCTCGGAAAGCTTCACCGTCAAGTATGGTCATGTGCCGCTCGGTGGGACCCAGCGCCTGCACGAGCCGATCGACGAATATGCCGCGTGGCTGGCACGCAACGGGCTGGCTCATTCCGCAGGACGGTTCAAGGATTGGATCACCACCGGGTACCGCTCGCCCGGGGAGGAGATTGGCCCCCTATTCCGGCCGCTCGACCCGGGGTCGAGGTGGGATCGCCTGACCCGCCGCACCCCGGACCCGACGTCGTCCGGGGCGCTCGCCCGCTGAGGGGCGGCTTCTCCTGCTTGACTAGGACGAGGCGGGCACGGTCAGGGCCTCGCGCGGGTCGTCGCGGCGGTGGCTTTCGAGTTCGGCCTCCCCGTCGCCGCCGGGCTTCTTGGGGTGCGTCTCCGCCTTGTCCCGCCCCATGCTCTGGATGACGAAGAAGAAGACCGGCGTCAGGAAGATGCCGAAGAGGGTCACGCCGAGCATGCCGCTGAAGACGGCCGTGCCCAGGGCTCGCCGCATCTCGGCCCCTGCCCCCTCGGAGACGACCAGCGGCACCACGCCGAGGATGAAGGCGAAGGATGTCATCATGATGGGCCTGAGGCGGAGCTGGCAGGCGTCCAAGGTCGCCTGACGCACCGTCTCGCCCGCCTCGCGCCTAGCCTTGGCGAACTCGACGATCAGGATCGCGTTCTTGCAGGCCAGGCCCACCAGGACGATGAATCCGACCTGGCTGAAGATGTTGATGTCCATCTTTGCCATCGCGATGCCCGCCACCGAGCAGAGCAGGCACATCGGCACCACCAGGATGACGGCCAGGGGGAGCGACCAGCTCTCGTATTGCGCCGCCAGGACCAGGAAGACCAGGACGACGGCCAGGGCGAAGACGAGCATGGCCGTGTTGCCGGTCTGGAGCTGGAGCAGCGCCAGCTCGGTCCACTCGGTGCGCATCGACGGGGGGATCTCCGACTGGACGAGCTCCTGCATCCGGTCGATTGCCTGGCCCGAGCTGACCCCCGGCGCGGGGTTGCCGTTGATCGTGGCCGCCGGATACATATTGTATCGCACGACCATCACCGGCCCGGTCACGTCGCGGATGCCGGCCATCGCCCCCAACGGGGCCATCCCGCCGCGCGTGTTGCGGATCTTCAACTGCTGGAGGTCCTCGAGCTGCTTGCGGTAGTCGGAGTCTCCCTGGACGTTCACCTGCCAGGTGCGGCCGAATCGGTTGAAGTCATTGACATACAGCGAGCCGAGATAGACCTGGAGGGTGCTGAAGACCTCGTCCATGGTCACGCCCATCTGGTTGACCTTGTCGCGGTTGATGTCCAGGAACAGCCAGGGGGTGTTGGCCCTGAAGCTGGTGAACAGCCCGCTGAGCTTGCCGGTCTCGGCGCCGCCGGCGACGACCTTCTCGGCCACCGCCTGGAGGGCCTCCAGGCCATTGTCGCCGCGGTCCTCGATGACCACCTTGAAGCCGCCCGCGGTGCCCAGGCCCTCGACCGGCGGGGCGCCGAAGACGACCACCAGGCCGTCGCTGATCTCCCGCTGGAGCTCCTCCTGAAGTCCCGCGGCCAGTGCCTCTCCGTGCAGGCCGGGGCCGGTCCGGTGGTGATAGTCGTCGAGCATCACGTACAGCGAGCCGAAGTTGGGCGCGTTGGCCCCCAGCAGCAAGGACTGCCCGGCGATGGCCACCGTGTGAGCCACCCCCTTCCGCGCCAGGGCGATCTCCTCGACGCGGCGGATGACCTTCTGGGTCTGCTCCACCGAGGTCGAGTCGGGCATCTGCACGTTGACGAGCAGGTATCCCTTGTCCTGCGACGGGATGAACCCCGCAGGGGTCTGGGTGAAGCCCCAGTAGGTCAGGTACAGCAGGCCACCGTAGACCAGCAGCACAATCAGGCTGACGCGGAGCATCATCCCCACGATCCGGGTGTAGATGTTCGTCGCCAGATCGAACCCCCGGTTGAAGAGGCCGAAGCAGCCCAACAGGAGCCGGTCGAGCGGGACGCCGATGAACCAGCCCGCGATCAGGCTCAGGGTGACGACGCAGGTGGTGTAGAGCGGGACGATGACGCCCCAGGCGAGCCGGAGGTCGAACCCGCCTGTCCGGCTCAGCACCAGCGGGGTCAGCCAGCTCCAGGCCGCCCACCCGCCGGCGATCGCGTAGGCCACCCTGGGCAGGGCCTGGCGGTTCCCGACGCCTTCATGCCCGTGGTCGTGGTGTGGCTTGAGTAGCATTGCGGCGAGTGCCGGGCTGAGTGTCAGCGAGTTGAAGGTGGAGATGACGGTTGAGGCGGCGATGGTGAGGGCGAACTGTCTGAAGAACTGGCCGACGATGCCCGAGATGAAGGCGCAGGGGACGAAGACGGCGGTGAGGACCAGGCCGATGGCGACGACGGGTCCTGAGACCTCCTGCATGGCCTGGATGGTGGCGTCCCTGGGCGAGAGTCCTCGTGCGATGTGGAGCTCGACGGCCTCGACGACGACGATGGCGTCGTCGACGACGATTCCGATGGCCAGGACGAGCCCGAAGAGTGTGAGGTTGTTGAGCGAGAATCCTGCGGCGGCCATGACGGCGAAGGTACCGATGATGGCGACGGGGACGGCGACGAGGGGGATGATGGCGGAGCGCCAGTTCTGGAGGAACAGCAGCACCACGATCGCGACCAGGATGACGGCGTCCCTCAGGGTCTTGCCGACCTCGTAGACGCTCTCGGTGATGAACGGCGTCGTGTCATAGACGATCGCGTAGTCGATCCCCTGCGGGAAGCGTGACTTCAGCTCGTCCATCTTGGACCTGACGAGCCCGGCGGTGTCCAGGGCGTTGGAGCCAGGACGCTGGTAGATGGAAAGCGCGACCGAGGGCTTTCGGTCCATGGTGCAGGTCTGGTCGTAGCCCTGGGCGCCCAGCTCGATCCGGGCGACATCCTTCAGCCGGACGATGCGACCGCGGGTGTCGGCCTTGACGATGATGTCGGCGAATTGCTCGGGGTCGGCCAGTCGGCCGAGGGTGCTCATCGTGTACTGGAAGACCTGGCCGTTGGGCACCGGCGGCTGGCCGATCTGGCCGGCGGCGACCTGGATATTCTGCTGCTCGATGGCTCGGGCCACATCGTTGGCCGTCAGGCCGCGAAAGCCCATCTTCCCGGGGTCGAGCCAGACGCGCATGCTGTAGTCGCGCTGGCCCATGTAGGTGATGTCGCCCACGCCCGGCAGCCTGGCCAGCTCGTCGCGCAGCTGGATGGTGGCGTAGTTGCTCAGGTAGAGGCTGTCCCGGCTCTCGTCGGGCGAGAACAGGTTGACGATCATCAGGATGCTGGGCGACTTCTTCTTGACGGTTACGCCGCGGCGCCTGACCAGCTCCGGCAAGATTGGCTCGGCCAATGAGACCCGGTTCTGCACCATGACCTGGGCCATGTTCAGGTCGACGCCCAGGCGGAACGTGACGGTCAGTGTATAGGCGCCGTCATTGGTGCATTGCGAGGACATGTAGAGCATGTTCTCGACGCCGTTGACCTGCTGCTCCAGCGGGGCGGCGACGGTGTCGGCCATCACCCTTGCGTTGGCGCCGGGGTAGAAGGCCGAGACCTCGACGGTCGGCGGTGTGATGTCGGGGTACTGCGCCACCGGCAGCGTGAACACGGCGATGGCGCCGCCCAGGGTGATGATGATGGACAGCACCGAGGCGAAGATCGGCCGGTCGATGAAGAAGCGAGAGAACATGGTCGGGAGTCACTCCTGCTCGACGAGTTCGGCTCGCCTTGGGTCGGTCGGCAGTTCGTCATCGGCGGTGCCGACGACGGGCGGCCTGGCGGGCTTCTTGCTCAGGGCGTTGTAGACGACGCGCGAGCCGTGGCGCAGCGGGCTGAGCGAGATGATGGCCAGCGGCAGGCCGAAGACGATGCGGCCCAGCCGCGAGGAGAAGACGCGGCTGCTGCCCAGGTAATCGATCACGACGAAGAAGACGGGCGTCAGCAGCAGGCCGAACATCGTCACGCCGACCATGCCGCTGAAGACCGTCGTGCCCAGGGTCCTGCGCATCTCGGCCCCTGCCCCCTTGGCGAGCAGGAGCGGGACCACGCCAAGGATGAACGCAAGCGAGGTCATCACGATCGGCCTGAGCCGCAGCTCGCAGGCCTCCAGGGCCGCCTCGGTCCGGCTGGCCCCCTGGTCGCGCCTCGACTTGGCGAACTCGACGATCAGGATCGCGTTCTTGCTGGCCAGGCCGACGAGGACCACGAAGCCGATCTGCGTGAAGATATTCACGTCCTGGCTGGCGTAACGCACCCCGATGATGCTGCTGAGCAGGCACATCGGCAGCACCAGGATGATCGCCAGAGGCATCGACCAGCTCTCATACTGCGCCGCCAGGACCAGGAAGACCATGGCCACCGCGAACCCGAAGACGATCATCGCCGTGCTGCCCGCCTGCAGTTCCAGGTAGGCCAGCTCGGTCCACTCGAAGGACATCGACGGCAGGAGCTGCTCGTTGGCCAGCTTCTCCATCATGGCGATGGCCTCGCCCGAGCTCACGCCCGGCGCGGCGCTGCCGTTGATGGGCGCGGCGGGGCTCATGTTGTAGCGGGTGAGGATCAAGGGGCCGTTCACCTCGCGGACGTCGGCCAGGGCGCCCAGCGGCACCATGCCCCCGTTGAGGTTGCGGACTTTCAGCCTGCGCACGTCCTCTCGGGTGTCGCGGAACTTCTGGTCGGCCTGCACCACGACCTGCCAGGTCCGGCCGAATTTGTTGAAGTCGTTGACGTAGAGCGATCCGAGATAAGTTCGCATCGTGTCGAACAGGTCGCGCAGCGCCACCTCCTTGCGCATGCACTCGGCCCGGTTGACGTCCACGAAGATCTGCGGCACGTTGGCGCGGAACACCGAGGCCAGGCCCACCAGGGCTGGCCTCATGCCCGGGGGCGGCCCGCCTTGCGCCTTGCCCGGCGCGGCCTTGGCGGCGTCCCCCTTGGTCGCGTCCTTGCCCCCATCCTTCGAGGCCACCTTGGCCGCCCCGGCCCCCTTCGCCCCGGCAGGGCCCGGGGGCTTGCCGCTCCAACGCGCGTACTTCTCATTCCAGAATCGGACGGTCATCCAGTCGTCGTTGGTCGCCTTGATCGCCTGCTTGCGGGCCTCGTCGACCAGGTTGTCGGTCTGCTCCTGGAGCAATTGAGAGCCGTTGTCGCCCCGGTCCTCGATCATCAGCTTGAAGCCGCCGGCTCGGCCGACCCCGCGCAGGGGGGGTGGCCCCAGCACCGTCATGACCCCATCGGGCACCTCGGCCTCGAATGACTTCCGCAAGCGGGCCGCGATCGCGTCGCCATAGAGTTCGGGGGTCCTCCGATTGGCGAACGAATCGAGCACCGCGAACATCGACCCGAAGTTCGACCCATTGGCGCTCAGAAGCAGCGATTGGCCGCCCATCGTCTGGGTGAACTTCACGCCGGGGGTGGACAGGGCAATCTTCTCGATCGAGTTCATCACCGCTTGCGTCCGCTCGGCCGACGCCGAGTCGGGCAGCTGCACGTTCACCAGGAGGTAACCCATGTCCTGCGAGGGGATGAACCCTTTGGGCGTCGTGACGAACCCGTGATAGGTCGAGTACAGCAGCCCGACGTAGATGAGCAGGACGGGCAGGCTTCCCCGGATCAGGAGCTTCATACCGCGAATGTAGCCGCGAGTGGAGGCCTCGAACCCCCGGTTGAAGACCCCGAAGAAGGCGACCAGGGCACGATCCAGGAGTTTCCCCAGAAGGATGCCAACAAGCAGCCCGCCGCCGACGATTGCCCCCAACGAGTACCACCAGGCCTCTCCGGGCCAGCCCGCCGCCAGGTGCTCCAGACGCTCGCCGTACCGCTCTCCCAGGAACTCATAGGCCGTCCAGGCACCGATGAGCCCGTAGCCCACACGCGGCAACGCACGCTTTCGCACCGACGACTCGTGGTCGTGGTGTGGCTTGAGTAGCATTGCGGCGAGTGCCGGGCTGAGTGTCAGTGAGTTGAAGGTGGAGATGACGGTTGAGGCGGCGATGGTGAGGGCGAACTGTCTGAAGAACTGGCCGACGATGCCCGAGATGAAGGCGCATGGGACGAAGACGGCGGTGAGGACCAGGCCGATGGCGACGACGGGCCCGGAGACCTCCTGCATGGCCTGGATGGTGGCGTCCCTGGGCGAGAGTCCACGTGCGATGTGGAGCTCGACGGCCTCGACGACGACGATGGCGTCGTCGACGACGATTCCGATGGCCAGGACGAGCCCGAAGAGTGTGAGGTTGTTGAGCGAGAATCCTGCGGCGGCCATGACGGCGAAGGTACCGATGATGGCGACGGGGACGGCGACGAGGGGGATGATGGCGGAGCGCCAGTTCTGGAGGAACAGCAGCACCACGATCGCGACGAGCGCGATCGCATCTCTGAGCGTCTTGAAGACCTCATTGACGCTCTCGGTGATGAACGGCGTCGTGTCGTAGCGGATCTCGTATTGGAGGCCGGCGGGGAACCGGGTCGCCAGCTCGGCCATCTTGGCCTTGGCGATGACGGCGGTGTCCAGCGCGTTGGCGTCGGGGAGCTGGAAGAGGGCCAGACTGACCGAAGGCCTGCCGTTGACCTGGCAGTTGATGTCCTGGTTCTTGGCGCCAAGCTCGACGCGGGCGACGTCTTTCAGGCGGACGACGTGGCCGTGTCGCCCGACCTTGACGATGATTTTCTCGTATTCGCTGACCTCGGAGAGGCGGCCCAGGGTGCTGATGGGAATCTGGATCATCTGCCCGTTGGGCGCGGGTTGCTGACCGATCTGGCCGGTGGCCACCTGCGTATTCTGGCGGCGAATGGCCGTCACCACGTCGGATGCGGCCATGTCGCGGGCGGCCATCCGGTTGGGGTCGAGCCAGATTCGCATACTGTAGTCGCGCTGGCCCAGCATGCTCACGTCGCTGACGCCCGGCAGCCTCGAGAGCTCGTCCTTGACCTGGATCAAGGCGTAATTGCTCAGGTAGAGCTGGTCGTACCGCCCCCCGGGCGAGTTGATGGCGACCGACATGAGGATGTCGGGCGACCGCTTCCTGGTCGTCACCCCGGTCTGCTTGATCACGTCGGGCAGCATGGGCAGGGCCAGGTTCACCCGGTTCTGCACCAGGACCTGGGCCATGTTCAGGTCTACCCCGTGCTTGAACGTGACGGTCAGGGTATAGCCGCCGTCGTTGGTGCACTGCGAGGACATGTAGAGCATGTCCTCGACGCCGTTGACCTGCTGCTCGATGGGCGTGGCCACGGTCTCGGCGACGACCTGCGCATTGGCCCCCGGATAATTGCATGTGACGGAGACCGTCGGCGGGGCGATCTGCGGATACATGGCCACCGGCAGCGTGAACAGCGCGATGGCGCCGGCCAGCGTGATGACGATGGACAGCACCGAGGCGAAGATCGGCCGATCGATGAAGAAGCGAGAGAACACGGTCCAGGCCCCCGATTACCGTCAGGTCGTCGATCGCGGTCGTGTTACTCGCCCGACCGCTTGGTGGCGTCGGCCCCGCGTGCCACGGCCGGGCCGGCGGCGGGGGGGACCACCGGCGTTTTCGCCGCGTCGGCCTTGGGCCCCGGATCCTTGGCCTCGTCGGCAGAGGCGGCCGTCGGCAAGATCGGCGACGGCTTTGGAGTCTCGGCCGTCGCGGGGGCCGTGGTCTTGACGGTGGCGACCTGGGGGTGCTTGCCGTCGGCCTGAGCGACGGCGCCGGCCTGGGCGGCGGGGGCCTCCTTGGCCTCGACCTTCAGGCCGGGCTTCACCCGCTGGAGGCCGCTAATGATCACGCGGTCGCCCATGGCCAGGCCCTCCGAGACCACGCGCAGGCCCTGGTCGAGCAGGCCGATCTTCACCGGGCGATACTCGACCTCGCCCTTGTCGTTGACCACATAGACGTATTTGCGCCCCTGATCGGTCCCCAGCGCCTGCTCGGTGATGAGCGTCGCCTTGTAGGGGGTGCCGATCGGCAGGCGGATCCGGACGAACAGCCCGGGGGAGAAGATCCTCGGCTTGGGGTTAGCCACCACCGCACGCACCCTCAAGGTCCCGGTGCCCGAGTCTAGCCGGTTGTCGGTGAAGTCGATCGTGCCCTTGTGCGGGAACCCGTCCTCGTCGGCCAGGCCGATGTCCACCACCAGGGCCCGTTCCTGGCGCGATTGGATTTTGCCCTCGGAGATCAGGCGCCTGATCCGCAGCAGGGTACGCTCGTCGATGTCGAAGTTGGCGAAGATCGGGTCGAGCGAGACGATAGTCGTCAGCGCCGTCTCGTCGGCCTTCACCAGGTTGCCCGGGTCGACCATCCTGCGGCTGAGCCGGCCCGAGATGGGGGCCTCCACGCGGGTGTAGCTCAGGTTCAGCTCGGCAAGGTCCTTCGCGGCCCGCGTGATGCTGATGGCCGCCTCGGACTCCTCGAAGTCGCCGACGGTCTTGTCGAACTCCTCGCGGCTGAGCGCCCCCTTGCTCATCAGGCCGTTGGCACGCCTGCGGTCGGCGTCCAGCCGCTTCATGTGGGCCACGGCCTGGGCGATCGAGGCGTTGGCCCGGTCGAGCTCGGCCTTGTACATCCGGTCGTCGATGTCGACCAGGGGGGTGCCCTGCGCCACCTCGCTGCCGTCCTCGAAGTGGATCTTCTCGAGGTAGCCCGACACCCGGGCCCTGATCTCGACGGTGCGGACCGCCTCGGTGGTGCCGATGAACTCCTCGTAGTCGTTCACCTCGCGGCTGACCGGCTGGGTGAACAGGACCAGCGGCGGCTTGGGCGCCTCGACCTTGGGGGGCTCACCCTGACAACCGGCCGCCAGGACCAGGGCCGTCAGAGCGGCGGAGGCGGAGAATTTCTGCGACGCACGGTGCATGAGGGCGAAACCTCTCGTCTGGGGGCTCGCGGCGACGGGCGGGCCGGCCTGGATGTGCCGGAGAATCGGCCCATTCGATATAGAGGTAGGCGTCCTGAGTCGGTCGGTTGGACCGTGTGGGGGGCGGGACGGTCGAATTTCTGGCGCGGCGGGGGGTGCCTCGCGCGTTGCTCGCCGGTCAGCCTGCCGGGGACGGTCGGCGCTCTCGCTCGCCGAGGATGCCCTGGAACAGGATATCAAGGATGTCGCGGGCCTGCTCGCCCGAGGGGCGGTCGCGGCCCGTGTAGCGGTTGGTGAAGATCGTTCCGTAGCAGAGGTCGCCGAGGACCGTCGTGATCCGATCGGCCGGGATGTCGCGCACGCGGCCCTCGGCGATCAGGCCGCGCAGGAGCTCCTGCCAGCGGTGCGCGATCCGGTCGCGATGCTCGAGGTAGGTCGGCCTGGTCCGGTCCTTGAACAGGGCCCGTTCCAGGATCAGCAGCTCGACGTAGTCGGGGTGGTCCTCGAAGAATCCGAGGAACGCGTGGACCGCCAGGGCGATCCGTTCCAGGGGGTCGGAGGTCCCCTCAATCCTCGCGTCGATGTGCTCCCTGAGCCGGAGCATGGCTCGGTCGACGGCCGCGAGGAAGAGGTCACGCTTGCTGGGGTAGTGCCGGTAGATCGTCCCCTTGCCCACCTGGAGGCGGAGGGCCAGATCCTGCGTCACGGCGTCGGAATACCCCTGCGCGGCGAAGAGCTCGGTGGCGGCGTCGAGGATCTCGGCTTGCCTGCGAGACGCTTCGGGGCCTGTCGGGAAGGCCGTCCCCAGTTTCGCGTCGCCCGTCCCAATCGTCATGAAGTCCCCAACATCACGCCCGTCGAGCGGACTGACCGGTCAGTCCACCCGTGGAAAATGGTATGGGGCCAATCCCGATTCGTCAACTGTCGGACCTCGCTCCGGCCACTCGCCTAGCCCAGCCGCAGGATATCTTGCACGCCATTCGTGTTCAATTGACCGCGGAAGATGATGAAGGCTCGGCCCGCCTGGGTCGCACGAGCGGGGACCTTGCCCCCCCGGGCATAGCGGATCTCCAGCGTCCCCTGGCCGTTGGACCCGCCGAACGCACCCCCAGACGAGCTGTCGACGGTCCAGGTGAACTTCGTCGGCGGGCTGGCGGGGTTCGCCGGCCGCTCGCCGGTCAGATCCAGCACCAGGATCGAGCCCGTGTTCGACGCGTTCTTGTCGTACAGGGCCGCGGTGCCGGTCACCGGCTGTGCGGGGTCCACGGGGGTGAAGGTGGCCAGTTGGACGTCGCCGTGGAGGAACCGGTTGCTGGTCCCGCCGCCGATTGCGCTGACGACCAACGCCTGCCCGGTGGTCCGGCCGGGCCCGACGGTGTAAGGCCCCACGAAGTTGGCGGTGAAGGTGCGGCGGGCCGCCTCGTGCTTGGTCGGCACGCCCAGGTCGCCCGGCAGGGCCACCTGCGCCGCGGCCCTGCGTCCGAGGGGCGAGGCCGAGAGTAGCTTGCGGGGCTCAAGGCCCTCGGCCGACCAGCCCAGCCGGCGTTTTCTCCGCGATTCCGTGCGGTCCATACGTCTCGCTCCTTTCCGTGGATCGGCGTGCGTGCGGCTGTGGGACGTTCCGTGGTGGCCCGACGGACGGGCTCAGGGGAGGACCCGCACGCCGACCGCCGTGTTCAGGGAGAGCATGGACCGCCGGTGGCGGACCAGGGTGTCGCGATACTCGCGGACGACCTTGTTGTACTCCCCCTGGGCCTCGAGATAGTCCTGAAGCGGGGTCTCGCCCCCCTGCCAGCGGCGCAAGGCGGTGTCGTGCACGCGGCGGTAGGCGGGGAGGATCTCGCGCTCGATCTCCAGGACGCTGGTGCGGCTGAGCCTGAACTCGCGGGCCGCGGCGTCGACCTGCTGCTCTACCTGGCGCTCGATCGCCTGGCGCTCGATCAGGGTCTGCGTCTGGTTGAGCTGCGCCCGCTTGATGTTCCCCTGGTTGCGGTTGGACACCGGCAGGTTGGCCGTCACGCCCACGGCATAGGAGTAGGCGCTCTTGAAGCCGGTGGGGCGGTTGTCCTGGAACGTGAACGGCTGGACCAGCAGGTAGACGTCGCTGTAGCGGTTGGCGCGGGCCAACTTGATCTCGGCTCCGGCCCGCTCCACGCCCAGTCGATGGGCGATCACGTCGGGCCGATTCTCGAGCCCCAACCGGATCAGCTCGTCGTCGGATCGCCCCACCTCGCGGAAGTCGCGGATCAGGGCCCGCACCTCGATCGAGTCGGCCTGCTGCCGGGGGATGTCCAGCATCAACGCCAGCGCCCGCTTGGCGGTGATGAGGGCCTCGCGAGACTCGCGAACCTGGAGCTGCGCCTGCTCAAGCCTGGCCGCCAGCTCATCGACCTCGGCCGGGACGATCTCGCCGGCCGTCAGCTGGGACCGCCTGATCTCCAGCAGCCGCCCGATCCCGGTGAGGAAGGCCTCGCTGAACCGCAGGGTTTCCGAGGCCGAGACCACGTCGACATAGACCGTGTACAGGTTGTCGACCTGCATCCGGACGGCGTCCTGGAACTGGGCCTCGGTGACCCTCCGGGCGCGGATGGCCGCGTCGGTGCGGGATCGCCTCTTGCCGGTGACGTCCAGGGGTACGGTGATGTTCACGTCATACTGCGTCTGTCCCCCCGGCCTGGCGTTGGAGTACCGGCCGTAGGGGACGAGCTGGGCGTCCGCGTAGACGATCGGGTTGGCCCGCAGGCTGGCCGTCAGCACGTCGGCGTCGGCCATCGGGATCTCGTACTTCAGCGCGAGCAGGTCGAGGTTCGCCCGCATCAGCAGGTCGATGGACTGGTCGAGCGTCAGGCCGTCGGCCGGGCCAATCTCCGCTTTCATGGCGTCTGCGGGCAGGTCCAGCTCGCCGTAGGATGCCCCCTGCATCGGGGCGCGGGTCGGGACCAGGAACCTGGCGGGCTCCATCGCGGTCCGCATCGACGGCGGCGACAGGGCCGCGATGGGGGCTCGGCTGACCGAAGGGCCGGCCCGGCCGCCGATGGGCTGCGAGGATTCTTGGCTCGTCTGCATCCCGGCCGACCCCAGGGGTCGGCCCAGCCTGGACACCGGATGGTCCGCCACCCCCGGCGGCCCGTCCACGTCGACTTGAGGGGCCTGGCCCCACGCGGGAGCCGCGATCGCCAGGGTTGCGGCCAGCGCCAGGGCGGGCCACGACGTCGGGAATCGAGGCCTGCCGGTTCGAGTCGTGGTCATGTCGGGGCCCTCCTTCGCCCATCCGGATGCGCAGCGGGAACGGGGGCGGGCCTCCGGCTCGCCTTTGATCTCGCCCGCACAACGTCTTGGATCGGACGGTGGGCCCTGGACGTCGCACGCCTTCCGACCCCATCCGGGGCGGGAAGCCCTCGCAGCCCTCATCATCGTTGCGACGCGGCCGGTCAAGTACCCGTTCAGACGGGCCCGGCGGCGCGGGGGACCACGATTCACCCTTCGCCATTCACCCTGCGCCATTGTCGCAAGGGTCGAATGCCGCCCCTTGCGACATTTCGATGATTAGCTTATCGTCGAATTATGAACCAGGTCTTCAAAGCCCTTTCCGATCCGACGCGTCGCCGCGTGCTGCTGCTCCTGCGCAAGGGGCCGATGAGCGCGGGCGAACTGAGCGACCAGTTCGACGTCTCCAAGCCGACGATGTCGGCGCACTTCGCGGTGCTGAAGGAGGCCGACCTGGTGCACGCCGAGAAGGTCGGCAAGTCCGTCATCTATCACCTGAAGCTCTCGGTGCTCGAAGAAGCGCTGCTGGGCTTCGTCCATTCGTTCGGCCTGGGCGCGGAGGCGCCCGTGCCCAAGAAGGAGACGGCACGATGAACGAGGACGCGATGAAGAATGAAGTGATACTTCCTCTCGCCTGGGGCGGCGGCATTGTCGCTGTGGCGCTCGTCGCGACGTTCGCTCGTAAGCTGGGTTACCTCGACGGCGACACGGTCACGCGGTTGGTCATGGCCATGAACGGGCTGATGATCGCCTCCAACGGCAACCGGCTGCCCAAGGTTGTGGTCCCGAGCGCCTGCGCCCAGCGGGCCAGGCGGGCGGCAGGCTGGTCCATGGCGCTGAGCGGGCTCGTCTTTGCCGGGCTGTTTGTGTTTGCTCCGATCCAGGTGGCCGCGATGGTCGGCAGCGGCGCGGTCATGGCGGGAGTCGCGGTGACGCTCGGTTATAGCCTCTGGCTGCATACCAGGGCAAAAGCCGTCTGATCCAGGCTTTCTTCGAGGCTCGCCAGCCGCGCGGCTTGAAGGTCACCGATCGGCGACGATCGACGCAATGAGCACGCTTCGGTCCGCACCGGCCGGAATGCGTTCCATCCACGAGGGCAGAAGGTCCCGGATCCGCCAGTCAAGAGTCACCCAGGCGAGAGTACCGATGACAAACAATCGAGCGCGCTTGTGCCAGCGGACTGCGATCTGGATCGCGGTCATGTGGTTAGGCCCGATGAGTGTCTCGGCCGTGGCCGAGGAGAAGGCCGCGTTTCCGGTCGCCACACCCGAAAGCCAGGGCGTTTCGGCCGCGGCCGTGCGCCGATTGGCCGACGAGGTCGAAGAGTACGTGAAGAAAGGCACGATCGTCGGAGGCGAGCTGCTGATCATCAAGAACCGCAAGACAATTTTGCACGAGGCCTACGGAGAGCGCGATCGCGAAGACAAACGAGCCATGGAGCGCGGCACGATCTTCAACATCCGCTCGATGACCAAACCGCTGACGAGGGTCGCCGTACAGATGCTTGCCGACGAGGGGAAACTGCGCCTGGATGACCCCGTGGCGAAATATCTGCCCGGTTTCGACAACGAGAAATCGAAGGCGATCACGATCGAGCAACTCCTGCAACATCGGAGCGGATTGCCTCTGACGATCCTGACGGTAAAGATCGATCAGTACTCCGACCTGCAAGCCCAGGCGAACGCCATCGGGGAAAATGGGCCGCAATTCAAGCCGGGCGAAAAGTTCTGGTACTCGGACGCCGGCAGCGATGCCGCGGCGGCCATCGTCGAACGGATCAGCGGCACGACGATCGACCGCTTCGTCGCGGAGCGGATCCTGCAGCCCCTGGGTATGGCCGATTCGTTCTATCTCTCGAAGGCCGACGACCCGCGCAAGAGTCGCGTTGCGAGCCTTTACATCGGCAGCCCGGGGAAGTGGACGCGGTTCTGGACGCCGGAGGGAGCACCCCTGTATCCATTCGCTTGGGGCTCGCAGACGCTCTATTCCACCCCCGCCGATTATGCCCGCTTCCTCGCGCTATTGATGGACGGCGGCATGGCCGGTGGCAAACGG
The DNA here is from genome assembly GCA_038400315.1 of Isosphaeraceae bacterium EP7. Lineage (NCBI taxonomy): Bacteria > Pseudomonadati > Planctomycetota > Planctomycetia > Isosphaerales > Isosphaeraceae > Kueselia > Kueselia aquadivae. The sequence goes on along the minus strand of CP151667.1, from coordinate 3,089,001 downwards.
CTGCTCTCCAACGAGGCGATCGCCCGCATCCTGACTCCCGTGGCGCCGATGAAATCACTCGGAGTTGATGGGCCGTACCCATGCGGGTTTTTTGGGATGAAGTCGCATTACGGCCAGATGTCCATGCTCTACGCGCCCGGCGAGAGTCCCGTCGGGGCGGAAGTGAGGGCCATCGGCCACGATGGATCGGATGGGACGGGCGCCTGGGCCTTTCCCGCGGAGGACCTGATCGTCTGTTACTTCACGCAGTCGCGAGGCCAGGTCAGCACGATCCGGTTGGAGACGACGATCCAGGATGCGCTGGTCCGGCGCGAGGGCGCCGGCGAAGTGCCGGAAGAGATGAAACCGCTGATCGGCACCTATTACGCGAACTTCGGGCGACACAAGAACACCCCGTTCCGGGTGCTCTTCCGCTGCGGGAAGCTGGCCCTGGATCATCCCAATCAACTGGTGTTCGAGCTGAGGGAGCCCGACAAGGAGGGGCGCTGGCGGTTCGTTCTCTACGACGCGGTCGCAGTCTCATTCAAGAAAGACGGCGGTGGCAAGGTGTTGGCGATGGTCCTGCACCAATCCGGAAAGTCATATGAGCTGCCGCGGGACAAACCGGTCAACGAAGAACAGCCCAGGAAGTGACTGGTTTCGCACGCGGCGAATGACGAGGGCAAGCAGCCTAAAACGGCGCAATCGCGATGGCGACCCGGGGCGTCTGCCTGGCCAGCGCCGCGGCGAGCTGGCTGAGCTGGATGGGCTTGGGCAGGTAGTCATCCATGCCCGCGTCCAGGCATTCCTGGCGGCCCTCGGGTGGGGCCATCGCCGTCAGGCCGATGATCCAGGGCTGGCGGTCCTCGGGCAGCTCGGCCCTGAGCCGGCGCGAGGCCGAGAGGCCATCCAGCTCGGGCATCTGCACATCCATCAGAATGACGTCATACGCGTTCTTCGAGACCGCCTCCATCACTTCCAGGCCGTTGCTCGCGACGTCGGCCGACTGCCCGAGACGCCCCAGGAAGAGGCGGACGAGCCCCTGGTTCACCGGGCTGTCCTCGGCCAGCAGGATCGACAGCGGCGGCAGGTCCGGGATCTCCTCCGGCGCGGGGCATGCGGCTGGCTCGGCGCAGGGAGATTCGGCGGAAGGCTCGGCGGCCGAGTCGACTCGCAGGACCGCCCGCGTCGCCCCGTCTTCCCGCGGCTCGACGGCGAATCGCCCGCCCAGGCCCTCGGCCAGCCGGCGCGATAGGATCAGGGGGAGGACGCGGCCGCCTTCGGATTGGACCGCGTCGGAGCCGGCCCAGTCGTCGCCGGCAAGCAGGCGTGCCAGCTCGGCCGGGGCGACGCCGAAGCTGGGCGCCTCCACGGAAACCTCCCAGGTCGGGCCCCCTCCGAGGCACTCGGCGGAGACCTCGATGCGGCCGGACTGCGTGGCCGAGAGCGCCGCGTTGAGCAGCCCGAGCACGATCTGGCGCATCCGACCGGCGTCGCCGATGAACTCGGCCGGACCGTCGCAGACCCAGCGGCCCGAGAGCTCGACGCCTCGCCCGCCTGCGGCACGCGTCAGCCGCTCCAGGTCCGACTCGAGCAGCGTGCGGAAGGCGAACGCCCGGCGCTCGAACCGGATCGAGCCGATCTCGACCCTGGCCAGGTCGGTCAGGTCGTCGATCATCGCCAGCATCCGCTTGCCGCCGTCGAGCACCTTGACCAGGTCGTCGGCCAGGTCCTCATGCCCCATGTCCCGCAGCTCGTCGCGCACGAGCTGGCTGTAGCCCTGCACCGCGTTCAGCGGCGACCTCAGGTCGTGGCCAAGGTGAGAGAGCAACTGAAGGATGGAACCCTGCGAATGCCCGTCCCCGCGCGGCTGCGCCCGCGACGTCATCGGCCGGGCCGCCTCCCGCGCGGCCGAGATCCGGCCGGCCAGCGAGGCGGCGCAGAACGGCCGCGAGAGGGCCAGCGTCCCGGGGTGGTGCAGGGCTTCGGCCAGGGTCGCCAGGTCGTCGGGGTTGGCCACGACGATCAGGGGGATCTCCGCGGTGGCGGGGTCTCGTTGCAGGGCCTCGATTACCTCGATCGGCCCCGGGTCGTCCAGGCTCAGGTCCAGCACGATCAGGTCGGGCGGCGACGAGGCCGCCTGCTCGAGCGCGGCCCGGCCATCGGCCACCGCCGCCGTGGCGTGCCCCATCCGCCCGGCCAGCAGCTCCAGGTGCAGCCGGTTGGTGGGCGAGTCGTCCACGATCAGGATCCGCGAGCCGGCTGCGGCTTCGCGTGGCTCGTCTGTCTCGTCGGGCAGTCCGGTCATCGGATCAAGGCTCCGCCTCGGGCCATCTCCACCAGCGCCCGGACGATCGCCGGCGGGTTGAGCACGCGTCTCGCGGCGCCCATCTCGAAGGCCACGCGCGGCATGCCGTAGACGACGCACGAGGCCTCGTCCTGCGCGATCGTCAACGCGCCTGCGTCGTGCATCGCCTTCAGGCCGAGGGCACCGTCGTCGCCCATTCCCGTCAGCAAAACCCCTGCCGACTCGGCGCCGAAGTGCCGGGCCACCGACTCGAAGAGCACCGTGGCCGACGGCCTGACGAAGCTCACCCGCTCCCCCTGGCTCAGGTAGAACGAGCTGCGGCTGGCGAACTCGACGTGCTGGTCGTCGGGCGCCATGTGGATCACGCCGGGGCGCAGCCGGGTCCCTGGCGCGATCATGCAGACCGGCAGCCGGCTCTCCGCCCGCAGCCAGTCGACCAAGCCCTGGGTGAACCCGGCGGTGATATGCTGGACCACCACGATGGGCAGCGGGAAGTCGGCCGGCAGGGTGCGGAACAGGGTGTTCAGCACGCCAGGGCCCCCGGTCGACGAGCCGATGGCCACCACGGCGGGCGTCGGCGTCGCCGGGTCGGGCTCCACCGAGCGGGTCGAGGTGAGGTAGGGCAGCGGGATCGACGCCATGTCGGGCGAGCTGGCCCGGCGGCGCAGCACCTTGATCTCGGACATCAGCTTGACCGACATCACCAGCCGGTCGCGGATCGCCTCGAAGTCCTTATGCGTCAGCCCCACCGGCTTGGAGACGACGTCCAGGGCGCCCACCTTCAGGGCGTTGAACGAGATCTTCATCTCGGGGGAGTCGACCCCCGCGCTGACGACCACGATCGGCGTCGGGCAGACCTCCAGGATGCGCCTGGTGGCCTCCAGCCCGTCCATCACGGGCATGTTGACGTCCATCGTGATCAGGTCGGGCTTGAGCAGCTGCGCCTGGCGGATCGCCTCCGCGCCGTCGCCGGCGGTGCCGACCACGCGGATCTGGGGGTCGGTCTGGAGCACCGCCTCGATCAGCGTCCGGGCGGTGGCCGAGTCGTCGACGATCAGGACACGGATCATGGCCGCCGCCTCGCGCGAGTCGCCCGGGTCGGGCCGCCGCGGACATCGCCGCGCCGGCGGGGACCCCGCGGTGACGAGTTTAGATCAATCGACGGATCGTGGATAGCAGACTCTCCTGGTCGAACGACCCCTTGATGATGTACGCGTCGGCCCCGGCGCGCATCCCGCGCTCGCGGTCCTCGCCCGCGCCCAGCGAGGTCACCAGGACCACCGGCAGGTCCTTGAACGTGGCATTGCCTCGCACCCGCTCCGTCAGGCCGAAGCCGTCCAGCCGGGGCATCTCCACGTCGGTGACCAGCAGGTCGCAGGGGAACTCCTGGAGCAAGGTCCAGGCCTCCTCGCCGTCGGCCGCCACCTTCACCTCGAACCCGGCCGAGTCCAGGATCGTCTCGATCATCGACCGGGTCGTGAACGAGTCGTCGGCCACCATCACGCGCCTCCTGGCCTTCGCCGCGGGCTCCTTGGCCTTGCCCACGGCGCGGACGCCGGCGCCCGGCCGGCCGCCGGCCCCCGAGGCGTGGCGGATCAGGTCCGACGCATTCAGGATCACCACCACCTGGCCGTCGCCCAGGATCGTCGCGCCGGCCACCCGGTTCACCCGCGACAACGGCCTGGGCAGGCCCTTGATGACCACCTCCTGGGCCCCCTGCACCGCGTCGACCTCGAAGGCAATGCGCACCTCGGCCGAGCCCAGGATGATCGCCAGCCTCGGGCCGTCGGGCCGGGGCACGTCGGGGATCCCCAGCGCGTCGGACATCCGGACCACCGGCAGGGGGCGGCCGTCGACCCGGACCACCTCGCGGCCGCCGGCCGTGCCCACGTGCTCGGGCAGCAGGCGCACCAGCCGGATCACGTTGTGGACCGGCACCGCGAAGACCTTGCCGGCCGACTCCGCCAGCAGGCAGAGCGTCGTCGCCACCGTCAGCGGCAGGCTCACCGAGAACCGGGTCCCCTGCCCCATCTTCGTCTCGACGTCGATCAGGCCGCCGAGCTTCTCGACGTTCTCGCGCACCACGTCCAGGCCCACGCCCCGGCCCGACAGGTCGGTGACCTCGGTCTTCGTCGACATGCCCGACCGGAAGATCAGCCAGAGCGCGTCGTGGTCGCTCATCGACTGGGCGCTCTCCGGCGCGATGACCCCGTGCCGCACCGCGGCGGCCCGCACCCGGTTCACGTCGATGCCTGCTCCGTCGTCGACGATCTCGACCAGGATGCTCGCCCCGCGCTGGGCCGCCCCCAGGCGGATCGTCCCGCGCCGGGGCTTGCCCGCCGCCTCCCGCTTCTCGGGCGTCTCCAAGCCGTGGTCGACGCAGTTGCGGATCAGGTGGACGAGCGGCCCGTGCACCTGCTCGATCACCGATCGGTCGAGCTCGTTCTCCCCCCCCGTGATCTCCAGGGAGACCTCCTTTCCCAGCGACCGCGCGATGTCGCGGACCATCCTGGGGAAGACCTCGAAGACGGTTGAGATCGGCCGCATCCGCACTCGCCGGACCTCGTCCTGGAGGTCGGCCAGGGCCTGCGTCATGTGCCGGCCGTCGGCCAGTACTCGCCGGCGCAGCTCGCCCACCTCGACGGTCGCCGCCGCCAGCCGCTCGTGGTTGGCCCCCAGCAGCTCGGAGACTGCTCCCAGGGTCCGGCCCTCCGAGGCGGGCTGCTTCTTCAAGATCCCCTGGGCCCGCCGCAGCTCGGGCTTGGCCTTGCGCCAGAGCCCCTCCCAGCCTTCGAGCTCCTCGGCAAGCGCCGAGATCTCGGCAAGGCGCTGCTCGGCCGCGATCCGTGTGACTTGAAGCTCGCCCACCTGGGCCATCAGCGCGTCGAGCTTCGAGACCGCCACCCGCACCGTCTCCTCGACCGCCTTGGCGGCCTCGGCCGGCTTCGAGGGCGCGGGAGCCGGGGCCGACGTCGGGGCCGGTACCTCCGCGGTCGGCTCCGACGAGGGCGACGCGGCGGCGGCCACCGCCAGGCGGTCGAAGGCCGGCTCGTGCGGCGGCTCGGCCGCCGGCGCTCCCTCGACGCCGGCGGGGGCCACCGGGGCCGTCGAGATCGAGATCGCGGGGGCCGTGGGCGTCGGGGTCGGGGTTGGCGCGGGCTGGGTGGCGGGCGCGTGCCCGGCCTCGTCGAGTCGCGAGGCGACTTTCCGGAGGTCGACGGCCGAGGCGGGCACCCCCTCGACGGCCTCGCGGGTCAGGGCGCCCAGTGCGTCGACCCCCTCGTAGAGCGCCTGGAAGCAGGCGGCGCGGACGTCGGCCGGAGCCTCGGGGCGGATCGCGGCGGGCAGCCGGCCGAGCGCCCCCTCGAGGCCGTGGGCCAGCCCCTCGATCGCGTCGAGCCCCAGGCCGCGGGCGGTCCCCTTCAGCGTGTGCGCCTCGCGCCGCATGGCGTCGAGCCGGGCCCCCGCGTCGAGCCCCGAGGCATCGTCGCCCCCCCGCTCGATCGCCAGCAGGTGGTCGTCCATGGCGCGGAGCCGCTCGCGGGCCTCCACGTCGAAGCTGTCCAGGAGCCTGCGCATCAACGCCTGGTCGTCGCTCGTCAGCCCGTGCGAAGGGGCATCCTCCTCGGTCGTCTCGTCCGTGTCCGCCGATGTCGGCCCGGGCGTAGGCTCGGCGATGGGCCCGGTGTCTGCTTGATCGGGGGCTGGCCAGACGCCCGTCGAGGCCTCGAGATCGGTCGAGCGGGGCGTCGCCTCCGGTTCGTCGTCCTCGGCCCGGAGCATCGTCGCCAGCTCGGGCTCGCTCGCCGAGGACGCAGGTGGACTGGCGGCCGCCGACTTCGAGGGGACACGGCCCTCGGCGATGGCGTCGAGGTCGGCGTTGATCCCGGCCAGGTCGAAGCCGGCGGGCCTGGGCTCCGACAGCGCGGCCTCGCGCACGAGCATGCCGATGTCGTCGAGGCTCTGATAGATCCGGTCGAAGACCTCGATCCGAGGGGCGAGCTCGCCCGACTGGAACCGGCCGAAGAGGGTCTCCAGCCGGTGGCCGATCGACTCGACGTCGTGCAGGCCCAGTCCCGCGGCGGTCCCCTTCAGGGTGTGCGCCTCGCGGAAGATGGCCTTCAGCAAGGCGGGTGCCTCGGGCGAGTCGGGCCCCTGCTCCAGCGCGAGCAGATGCTCATTGAGCGCCTGGAGCCGCTCGCGGGCCTCGACCTCGAAGCCCTCGATCAGCTGCCGCATCAGGCTGTCGGACAGGCCCTCGGCCATGGCACCACGCGGTTCGGCTTGGGGACGGGGAGGCGTATGCGAGCACGTCGACAACTCGGGCGACCGGGCCGGTCCCGGTCAGTCCTGGTCGGCCAGCTCCTTGAGCTGATCGGCCAGGACGTTGAGGCTCTCGGCGGCCGACTGCGACTGCCGCGCCCCGGCGACGAACTGCTGGGTGGACTGGTTGATCTCGCGCATCGCTTGGGCGATCTGGTCCATGCCGGTGCTCTGCTGGGCGGCGCTGGCGACGATCTGCTGGACCGCCTGGCTGGCCGATCGGATGCTGTCGGAGAGCTTGCGGATGACGCCGCCGGCCCGCTCGGCCAGGGCCATTCCGGCCTCGACCCCCTTGCTCCCCTGCTCGGTGGCCAGCACCGCCGCGTGGGTGGCCTTCTGGATGTCGCCCAGGATCGCCCTGACCTTGGCGGTCGACTGCTTGGACTGCTCGGCGAGGTTGCGCACCTCGGCGGCCACCACGGCGAATCCCTTCCCCTGGTCGCCCGCCTTGGCCGCCTCGATCGTCGCGTTGAGGGCCAGCAGCTTCGACTGGTCGGCGATGTCGTTGACGGCCGCAGTGATCTCGCCGATCTGCTGGGTCTGCTCCGACAGCGACAGGATATCTTGCGCGATGGCCTCGACCTTGTCGCGAATCGACTGCATGCCCGTCAGGATAGCGTCGACCGACTGGGCGCCGTCGACTCCGACGGCCACCGAGGCGTTGGCCATCTGGGCCACGTCGTTGGCCTTGCGGGTGGTCTGCTCGGCGATGGCCCGAAGCTCGTCGACCGTGGCGGTGGCCTGGCTGATCGCGGCGGCCTGCTGGTTGGCGCTGCCGGTGAACTGGGTGACGGTGGCCAGGATCTCGCTGCTGGCCGACCCGAGGCCCTGGACCCCTTCCTCCAGGGATGCGAGCGTCTGCTTCTCCTTGACCGACGAATTCTCCAGCCGCTCGGCCATCAGATTGAAGTCATGCGCCAGCGTGGACAGCTCGTCGCCGCCTTTCAGGTCGACACGCCGCTTCAGGTCGCCCTCGGCCAGCCCGCGGGCGGCGCCCGCGATGAGCGAGACGTCTCGGGAGACCCGACGCGAGATGATCGTGGCGATTGCGACGCCGATGAGGATCGACCCGACGACGAACGACACGATGATCATCGTGTTGCGGGTGAAGCCAGCCTCGATCTCGCTCACCTGGGCCTTGGCGTTGGCATCGTTCAGCGCGGTCAGCTTCGTCAGGTTCTCATTGAACTTGAGGAACCGGGGCGCGGTGTCGGTCTCGATGGCCCGGACCGCATTCGTGCTCAGCTCCCCGGCGGGGCTCTCCCTGGAGAGCTTCAGGGGCCCGGAGTCGCGTGCCTGGGCGTAGGCGTCCCAGTCGGACCTCATGTCCGCGGCCAGGTCGCGTTCGGCCTCGGTGATGCTTCGCTCGGCGTGAATCTCGTCGATCGTCTTGCGGACGACCACGTCCAGGCCGGCGATCTTCTCATCCAGCATCTTCATCCGCGTCGGGTCGATGGCGACGACGTGAAGGAAGGTGGACGACCGGAGGTCGTTGGCGATGGCCAGCAGCTTGTTGATGCGCATCAGGCCCAGCACGTTGGCCGAGTAAAGCTGGCGGACAGCATCCTGGTTGGAGCGCGCGTTGGTCAGGCCGATCGCCGCGGTCAGGGCGCTGAGGGCCAGGATCGCGGCGAAGCTCAACGCGAGCTTCATGCGGAGCGAGAGATTTCTCATTGGTCCCGGCCTCAGTCGGTTCGCGGCATCGATGGGGATGAATCGGATGAAAACGGGATCATTCGCATGCCAGGGCCGGTCGCGGTGCTCGCTAGAGGTCGCGAACTTCCAGCCTCGGATCGGCCAGCAGGGCTACTAGGTCGAGCACGGTGAGCAGGTCGGGGGTAACGCCCCGGATGACTTCTCGGTTGGCCACGCCGACGTCGCCCAGCGGGGGGCCGATCGACTCGACGAGCACCTGGCGGGCCTCGGCCACCTCGTCGGCCCAGAGCGCCACGGTCAGGCCCGAGGCCTCCACCAGCACGATCTGGCCGGCGGGCCTGGCGTCGGCCTGAGGCACGGGCAGGCCCAGGTAGGCCGCCAGGTCGAGCACCGGGAAGAGCCGGCCACGGAGGTTCACCACGCCCGCCCAGAACGCGGGGGTGCCGGGCACGGCGGCCACGCCGCGAAGGGGCTGGATCTCCTGGACGAAGGACAGGGGCACCCCATACTGCTCGGGCCCGACGGCCAGGACGATCAGGTCGGTCGACTCGCCGGTCGGCTCGTCGTGGACGTCGCGGGCAAGCTGGCGGGCCCGGGCCTCCAGGATCTTGCGGACCGCCTTGGGGTCCTTGGGGTCGAACGCCTTGGACAGGGCCTTGGCGGCCTTCGTCGGGTCGATCATCAGGGGCCTCCGGCGGTCAGGAGGTCGAGAATTCGGCCCACGGTCAGCCCGTCGGCATCGTCGAGCGGCTCGTCACGCGGCCGCCCTTCGAGCAGCCGGAGGACGCTGGCCCGGGCCGCCCTGGCCCGCTTGACCTGCCCCGAGCCGGCCAGGATCGTCGCCAGGGCCACGTGGCCGAGCACATGCGAGGGGTCGAGGAACAGGCAGCGGCGGAAGTCTTCCGCCGCGCCGGCCGGGTCGCCCGTCTCGCGCAGGATCAGGCCGTGCAGGAAGTGGGCCTTGGCCGAGACCGGGCCGCGGGCCACCGCCCGTTCGGCCCACGTCAGGGCGAGCGGCCAGTTCATCCGGTCGATGAGCGCGGCGGCCGCCCACTCGGCGAACGACTCGTCGGCCCCCGCCCCCCAGGCCCGCTCGAGCCGCGCGGGCCCCTCGGCCAGCGGCTCGGCCAGGAGAATCGCCCGGACCTCGGCCGCCGAATGCGCGCCGGCGGCCGGGGCGGTCTCCATCCTGGGCTCGGCGGGGGGCGCGGCCACCAGGAACGAGACCGACTCGAAGGCGGGCGGGCTCGGCGGCGATGTGTGCGCCCGGGTCAGCGACCGGGCGTCGAGCGGCATCCCCGCGGACGACTCGCCCTCGTCGGGCTTGCGGTAGACCACCGTGCCGGGGAGGTTCTCGGCGACGAACTGGTGGAAGACCGCCTGGGACCACTCGGAGGCCCCCACGATGAGCCAGCCCCCCTCATGCAGGGAGCCCGAGAATCGCACCGCAAGCCGCTCGGTGACCGGCCTGGACAGGTAGATCAGGACGTTCCGGCAGAGGATCAGGTCGACCCCCCGGGTCCTGGCGTCCCATGGCCCGTCGGAGCCGAGATTCAGGTCGGCGAACTTCACCCGCGACCTGAGCCGATCGAGGATCTCGAACCGGTTGCCCGCCGGCCTGAAGTACTGGTCGCGGACCGCGTCGGGCGTCTGCCGGAACGACCAGGCCGAGTAGACTCCGCGGCGGGCCGCCTCGATCGCATCGGGGTTGATGTCGGTGGCCAGAATCTCGACGTCCCAGCCGGCCAGCCTCGTCGACATCCGGTCGAGCAGGATCGCCAGGGTGTACGGCTCCTCGCCGGTCGAGCACCCGGCGCTCCAGATCCTCAGCCGCCTCTGGGCCGACCGCCGCTCGATCAGGTCGGGCAGGATCTTCGCCTCGATGGCCTCGATCTGGGCCTTGTCGCGGAAGAAGTAGCTCTCGCCGACGGTCAGGCCCGCGACCACCTTACGGAGGGCCTGGGCGCCCCTGGCGGGGTCGGCCAGGAACCGATAGAGGGCGTCGCGGCCCAGGACGCGGGCCTCGGCCGCGGCGACGTCGAGCATCCTGGCCAGGTCGGCCCGGCGGATCTCCGGCAGCTCGAAGCCGCTGGAGGCCCGGACCAGGTCCCGGAACCGCTCGAAGTCCGCCGGGCTGAGGCTGTTGGCCACATCGGGCTGGGGCATGGCGGGGGCTGGTCCTTGGGCCGGTCGTTCGCTCGGGCAAGTCAGGTCAGTGGTCGTCGCCAAGAAGCTTAGGCAAATCAATGGCCAAGATCGTCCGGTCCCCGAGATGGGCCACCGACGTGATCAGGTGAGAGCCCGCGATCAGGGCGTCGGGCCGCTCGATCCGGTCGACCGGCACGTCCAGGACGTCGATCACCTCGTCGGCGATCAGCCCCACCTCACGCCCCCCCGAACGGACCACCACGATCACCGAGCTGAGGTCGGGCTCCTGGACGGCCAGGCCCAATCGCCCCTTCAGGTCGGTCACCACCACGCCCCGCCCCCGCAGGTTCAAGAGCCCCACCACCCAGGGAGGAGACTCAGGGACCGGAGTCAGGGCCACCATCCGCAACACCTCGACGACGTCCGAAACGGGCAAGGCGCACTCACGCTCGGAGAGCCGGAGCACCACCCAGGACAGCGTCGCGTCGCGGGTTAATGACATAACCTGGCCAAGTAGAGGGGTTTAGTGTCTCAGGGTGCCGAGTCGGAGAAGTGGGCCCCGTTTGCGGATCTTGCCTAGTCAGTCTAATCCATGAAGTCGGCCGGTCAAATGGGAGGGGCCGGATTCAGTGTTTGGGGCGATTGGCGGCGGGGTGCAACAGGCGCCGATAGAGGTGCATCAGACGGTCGAGGCGAGCGCTGTAAGGAAAGATCTGGGGCCTGAATCCGCCCGGCGAGAGGGCGTGGACGACCTGGCTGGTGCTGAATTCACGCAGGCCGAACTCCCCCTTGATCCGACCGTGGCCGCTCGACTTGACCCCGCCGAAGGGGGCCGCCGAGTGCGCCGAGGTCGTCACCGCATCATTCAAGGCCACCATCCCCGCCTCGAGTCGGTCGGCCACGGCCCTGAGGCGGGCTTTGTCCCGGCCCCAGACGCTGGCCCCCAGGGCGAACCCGGACGAGTTGGCCGCGGCCACCGCCTCGTCCTCGTCGGCCACGCCGCGGATCACGACGACCGGGCCGAAGACACCTTCTAGCTCCCGTTCGGGCGCGTCGGTGGTGGCCAGAATCACCGCCGGACGGACGAAGCAACCCGTTTGATTGGAAGGATTTACGGAGGTGATCAGGGTGCCTCCTTTCTGGACGGCACGGGCGATGGTCTCGTCGAATTTGCGGCGGCCGGATTCGGAGATGAGCGGACCAAGATCGACGTCGCCGGAGCCCGGATCTCCGACCCTCAGGGCCTCGGCGCGGCGGGCGAGGTCGATCGCCCAGGGCCCCGAATCTCCGATGACATAAATGCGTTTGATGGAAACACATGTCTGGCCGCTGCCGACAAATGCCCCCCATGTCAGGGGGCCGCCGGCCGATTTGACCGTGGCATCGGGCATCACGATGGCGGGGTCGAAACCGGAGAGTTCGGCAAGTGTCGGAACCCCGTTGGCCCCCCACGCCCCGAGCGCCGACCGGCCCGCGGCCAGGCCGCCGGTGAACATCCCCAGGTCGACCTTGGAACTGGCCAGGGCCCGGCCGACCTCGGCGCCCCCCTGGACCGCCGAGACCAGGCCGACGGGCAGGCCGCAGGCCTCGATGGTGTTCTGGAGTTTCTGGCCGCAGAGGGCCGCATTCTCGGAGGGTTTCCAGACCACCCCGTTGCCCGCGGCGAGGGCCTGGACGATGGCGGGCGCGTTGAGGAAGAGCGGATAATTCCAGGTGCCAACGACCCCGACGACCCCCCTGGGCCGCCACCTCAGACGCGCGTTTGGAATCAGCATGAGCCGCTGCCATCCGGGCCCGATGGTCCGATCGGCGAGGACTTTCCCGGCGTTCTTGAGGGTCCAGCGGATGGCGTCGAGCGTGGTTAGAACCTCGCCGAGGGCCTCGCCGCGGGGCTTGCCGACCTCGGCCCGGATGGCGTCGGCCCAACTGTCGGCATCGGCGGAGAGGAGTTTGCTGAATTGAGTCAGGGCGATTTTGCGCCGGGCCCACGGGGTCCGGTCCCAGTCCCCCTGGGCGGCCCGACTGCGGGCGACGGCGTGGGCGATCTCGGCGGGATCGGCCTCGACGACGTGGCCGATGACAGTGCCGTTGGCCGGGTTGTGGACGGGCCTGGACCCTCTCGGATCGGCGGCTGGATCGGTGATGATTTTGGATGTGTCCATGGGTGCGGGCTCGCCGTGCATCGGTCGGATCAGCGTGTGGTCGAGGTCTCGGGTTGGGCGGCGACGGCCGGGCCGTAGGCGGTGCCCCGCCAGGTTACCCGGCCGGTCAGGCAACTGGCGATCGCCTTGAACAGGATCCAGTCCATGACCAATCCGGCCAGCGGATACCAGGCGACAGCCCCGATCGTCGATGCCGAGAACCGGTACATCCGCCAGAGGACGGTGAAGGCGAGCACCTGATGCGCCACGGCCAGGGCCAGAAGCCAGGCGGCGAACGGGCCACCCCAGGGGCTGTTCTGGCCGAAGATGACGAGAAGCAAGGCGACGACCAGGGCGACGTGGGCGGTCTGGCTCCAGATGAGCGGCTCGACGATTTTCCAGAGCAGCGTTGGGATGCTCCGGTCGAGGGCATCATAGAGGATGCGGCTCCAACCCTTCACGATCTGCGGCAGGCTGGTGTACATCCTCGTCGAGCTGATCTCGTTGGACAGCGAGGTCCGGATCGGATAGCCGTGCCCCTTGACCAGGCGGGCCAGGTGGATGTCCTCGACGAACCAGTGCTTGACCGACTCGTGGCCGCCGACGGCGTCATACGCGGCCTTCTCGATCAGGATGTACTGGCCGTTTGCGAATGCGGTCTTCTTACGTTGGCTATTCACTGATGTCAGCGGATAGGACTGCATCAGGACGATTCCGGCGAGCGGTTGGACCACCTTTTCCCAGAAGGTCTCGCACCGCATCCGTGGGATCAGGCTCATCAGCGACGCCCCGTGGCGGCGGGCGTCCTCAAGGCAGACGGACAGGCTCATCGGCTCGTGGCGGGTGTCGGCGTCGACGTACCAGAGCCAGGTGCCGGTGGCCTGCTTGGTCGCGGCGTGAAGGGCATGGGTCTTGCCGGTCCAGCCGGGGGGAAGGTCGACGATGGTCACGACCCGGGCGCGGGGCTCGGCGGCGGCGAACGCGGCGGCGACCGCGGGGGTGCCGTCGGTGCTCCGGTCGTCGACGACCAGGATCTCCAGGTCGGGGTAGTCCTGCGCGGCGACCGACGCCAGGCATCCCGCCAGCGCGTCCTGCTCGTCCTTGGCCGGGATGATGGCCGTGACCCGCGGGAAGGCGGGCTGGTCGTACCGGGGCGAGTCTCGCTTGAGCAACGGCACATGTCTAAGGATATAAAATAATGCGATGTGGCGGATGGGCCAGAGGGCCACGATCGCCGCGTAAATCCAGAGGATGGTGCGCTGGAGTGGGGTCATCGGGTCCATGTCGGCGGCTCGTCGGCGAACCTTTTCGAGGTGGTGTTGGTGGATGCGTCGCCGTGCGCGACGGCGGATTTGCGGCGGGCGGGGCGGCCTCTCAGGCCCAGGATCAACTCGACCTGGCCGATGGGCAGGCCAGACTCCCGGGCGATCTCGGCGAGCGGAGTGCCCGCCTCGGCCAGCGCCCAGATTGGCCCGTAGCGGCCGGCCATCTGGTCGGCGGCGTCCCGCCTCATCGTCTCACGGCGTCCCGGGGGCGGGGCCAATCGGGGCACGGCGATCAGCCTGGGCCCGGCCGGGAACGAGGCTTCGGCATCGTCCCGGCGACGCCTCGGCCGATGCCCGGGGCGGCCCGGAGCGACCGGGGGGGGTGCCGGAAGTCGTTTCAGTGATAGGACTTGATGCGAGAGTTCGCGGACCTTCGACCGGGCCAGGACCTGGGCGACGGCCAGGCCGATGACGGCGGCGATCAGGGCGGCTTGAACGATCCAGACCATCAACATGCGGCGGGCCCTCCGTGGCTCCTCCGACTCGGCTCGATCGGCCCCGCCGCTCCTCGGGCGGGGCCGGCCATCCGGGAAAGCTCCCGGCGGGCTCGGTCATTCGACGCATCATCTCGAATCAAGGCGTTTTGTGTTCATGTTCGTGGGCGTGTGTGCTGTCGGAGGTGTGGGGATGCTCATGCGTGTGTTCGTGGCTGTGGGCGATGCCGCCGTGGGTGTGCCGGTGGGTGTGGCTGTGCCCCTGGCTCGGGGCGGTCGGATTGGCGGTAGCGTAGGCGTTCTGCGCGGCCCGGTAGACCTCGCGGAGCGGGAGGTTCCCGGCTTGGGCGACCCGGACGCAGTCGTCATATTCGGGGCTGAAGGACGGGGGCCGGCCGTCGACCCACCCGAGCTTTCCCTTGACGGGGCCGTACTCGGTGGAGACTTCCGCGGCCTGGCGATTCAACTTGTGGCGGCTCACTTCATGCCGGCGGATGCCCAGGGTGGTGGTCTCGCGGAATAGGATCTCCTCCATCTCGGCGATCATGCGGTGGTCGCAGAGCACCGTGATCATCACGCCGGGCCGGTTCTTCTTCATGACGACCGGGGTCACGAAGGCATCAAGCGCGCCGGCGGCCATCAGCATGTTGGTGGCGTGGCCGACCACCTCGCCGGGCAGGTCGTCGAGGTTGGTCTCGAGTACCCAGACGCGGTCGGACCCGGTGGAGGCCGCGATCTCGCCGACGAACAGCCGCAGGATATTGGCCTGGCCGGGCAGGTCTTTCGTCCCCGCACCCATGCCGATGGCCCCGATGGTCATGGCCGGCAGCGGGCCGAACCGCTCGGTGACGGTGGCCAGGATCGCGGCGCCGGTGGGGGTGGTCAACTCCATCCGGACGTCGGATTCGGCCAGCGGAATCCCCTTGAGGATCTCGGCGGTGCCGGGGGCGGGCAGCGGCATCACGCCATGGGCGGCCCGGACGGAGCCCTGGCCGGTGGGGACGGGGCTGGCCTCGAACCGATCGACGCCGAGCAGGTCGAGCCCGACGGCGGCGCCGACGATGTCGGCGATCGAGTCGACGGCCCCGACCTCGTGGAAGTGGATCCTGGAGACGTCGATCCCGTGGGCGACGGCCTCGGCATGGCCGACCTTGAGGAAGATCCGGCGGGCGAGGTCCTTCTGGGCGGGGGACAGCGCCCCCTTCTCGATAAGGGCGTCGATGTGGTGCATGTGGCGATTGATACGCTCGGGCTGGGCGATGACCCGGGCGTAGGTGGCGCGGAAGCCGCAGCGGCGGACGGTCTCGAAGGTGACCTCGCAGTCGAGCCCCAGGCTGCCGACGGCCTTCTGGATGGCCACCGGGTCGACACCGGCGTCGACGAGGGCCCCCAGGGTCATGTCGCCGGAGATGCCGCTGAAGCACTCGAAGTATGCGATGCGCACGCCGAACCTCCCCGCCATTGTCGAAGCATCTGACCGTCATTCTAGCCGGATTTCCGGCCCCCGGACAGTCCGAACGGGGCTCACGGGCGTCAGCTCGGCGGCGGGATGGCCCGCGGGAGGTCGGGGGCGTGGCCGTCGCCGATGGGATCCGGGACGCGCGGACCGGCGACGGGCTGGGCCCGCTCGTTTTGGTTGAAACTCCTTTGTTTCAAATGGGTTGCGTCATTGGGTTCGTTTCGCGCGACGGATCCGGCCTCGCGGCCGGCGACCCGTGTCGGGCCGGCGGAGACCGTCGAGGCTTCCGTGCGACCCGAGGCGGGCTGGAAGGTTCGGGCGTCTTGCTTACGTTGGACGTACGCTGTGCTGTGATTCGCATTGGTTACGCGATCCGGACGCTGGCGAGGATCGGTCCTGCGGAGGTGCGAGGCGGGCGTGTGCGTTGAGGGCGGTTTCGACACGTTTCCGGCCGCCTGGCCGTCGTCCAGGCCCACATCGGCCACGGAATGGGGGTTCCGGGTGGGGCGTGTTGTCAACGCGTGAACGGGGGTTCGGTCGACCGATTCAGGTTTTACGCCGGATTTTCCTTTAACGGTCGCCGGTGGGCGTTCGGTCGGACCGGCGTCTCGATGCTGAGCGATTGAGGGGCCTGCGGGATCGTCGTTCATCATGCCGATGCGGTGCGATTGCAGACCGCCCGTTGCCTCGTCTCGGTGGGTGTCGAAGGCCCCTTCCGCGTGCATGCGGAGGTAGGCTTCCATCTCGCGGAGTTTGTCGGGTCGTCGGTTGGGGTCGTCGGTGCTCAGGTCGACTTCGGGCCCGCGCGCCTTCGCGTGCTGGGCCGTGGCGGGGCGAACGATCGCGGGAGCCTCGGTGGGGGCGGCCGCATTGCTGACCGCCTTCTCCTTCGTTCGGGCGCCGCCAGGGGCCCGGCGTGCTCCCGCGTGCCCCGGCTTCTCGGCGGCCTGGATGTCGAGCGAGACGGCCCGGCCTGGGCCGTCGGGCGGGGTGGTCGACGGATCGGGATCGGAGTTGCTGTCCTGCTCGGCGGACGCGGGTTGCAGGGCTCCGTCGGCGCGGAGGATTCGCGGGCGTGGGGCCTCGTCGTGGGCGGGCGGTTGGCCGGCCCCCTGCTCTTCGCCCGTCTGCTTGCGGATCTTGAGCAGCAGGGTGAGCGAGCGCTGGATGCCCCCTTCGGCGGCGACCTGGTAGCGGCGCAGGGCCTCGCCGCCGTGTGTGGTGTCGACGAGCGTGCGCCAGGGGGCCTCGTCGCGGTCCAGGTCGTCGAGCCGTTCGCAGCGGGCGCGCCGGGCGGTCAGGCGTTCGCGGTCGTCCCGGATGATCTGCGAGAGCTCGGCGACGACCGCCGCCCGGCGCTCGAGCTTGGCGGCGTGGTCGGCGGCCTCGCGTTCCGGTTGCGGCGGGTTGTTCTGGGGCTGCCAGTAGCTGGGCACCCGGCTGCACGGGGGGAGCGGCGGGGCGCTCTGGCCGGCGAGGGTCTGGATCCGGGTCGTGTCGACGCAGTCGACGTCATCGAGCAGCGCGATGAGCCGCAACGCATCGCGGGCGCCCCACCCCTGGTCGTCAAGTCGCCGGGCCAGCTGGTCATACTGGCCGAGGATCCAGTCGATGCCGATCACGGTCCCGCGCAGCCTCATGCCGGCCCCGGCGTCGAACGGGTCGCCGTGGACCTTGGCCCGCTCCGAAGCCCCAGCATCAGATAATCGATCTGCTTGCGCACCTTGATGATATCCGCCCGAGCCTGTTCCCTGGCCCGTTCGTCCCAGACCTCGGAGGCCCTCCGCGTCCGCTCGGCGCGCATCGCCTCATCCTGGGCGACCGCGCGGTCGAACTGGACCGAGCAGGCAACGGCCCGCTCGGCCATGTGCCGCTGCATGTCCCCCTGCGGAATCAGGTCGACACTCCAGCTCGCGAGCCGTCTACTCTTCTCGAACTCGTCATCCGGCACCATCACCGTCCCGCGCCCCGCCAGCCCATGTTTGAGCGCATTGCGCCTGGCCACCTCCTTCCCCGCCGAACTCTTCGGCCCCGTCGACTTCGTCGCATTCTCGCGGTTGGCGCGTATCTGGGCGGGCGTGGCGGGCATGTATGTGACCCCTTCGTCACGTTGGTCTTCGGTGCAAATTCCAGGGTGCTGCCAGATTTAAGGGGTAACCGACGCATCGGCATCGAAACGCAGTGCCCCCTTCTGAAACAGTCGTTCGAAACGCCGATTTCCTCCCTACAATTTGCGAATTCTGTGGCCGTGTTGATTTTTGTCAACGCGTTGGCCGAGAGGATCGAGGTCGGCTTGGACCAATCTGGATTTCTTTGGTCGATTTCAATCGCAAGACTTCGATGATTACGCCGCAGCCATCGAAAAATCAGGCCAATTGGAAGGTCGCGTCCCTGGGGGAGCCTGGCCTTCAGACGTTGGGGCGACGGATTTTCAACTTGATGGCTTCTTCCAGGTGAACTGCGGGATCCGCTCTGACCGAGTCGAGTGGGCGATCAGCGAGTTCAATCGGTTCTGACGGGTCTCTTCTCGCTTGGCACTCGCGACCCACCAGCTGGCCGCTTTCCGGTAAGACGGCGGTTGCTGTTGATAGAACTCCCACGCCGTCGGGTTTTCTCGCAGCAGCCCCTGATACGGCTCGGGCAGGTCTACTTCGCCTTGTTCGTGCGAGTAAATCCCCGATCGGTTCTCCTTGCGGGCTGCAAACGCCGCGAGCCCGGTGGGCTGCATGCGGCCGAGTTCGGTCATCATCCGGACCCGCTCGACGTTGACGTTGCTCCAGACGCTGCCTTTCTTGCGAGGCGTGAAGCGGTTCGCATAGCTCTCGGCATCGACGCCCTTGCGGATGCTGTCGATCCATCCATAGCACAGGGCCTCGTCGACCGCTTCGGGCCAGGTCATGCTCCGACGGCCCGAACCCTTCTTGTAAAAGCCGACCCAGACGTGATCGGTCGCATCGTGATTCGTGGCGAGCCATGCCTGGAAGTCGGCGGGAGTCTCGAAGAAGATGGGGGTCATGAGTGCCTCGAACGCGGCTAAATCCGGAGCCGCCAATCGTAGCCGAGTCGCCGGGTCGCGTGAACTTCGAGTCATGCTGGGAACCGAACGCATCGATTGAAAAACGAGAACTTCACGTTCTGAGACAATCTCTTTGCCGGAGGTTGCTCAACCCTTTGTCTGGTGTAGTTTTCGGTTGTCCGCCAGAATGTTGCAGAACAACGCGCCTTGTTCGATGGCGTCGTCCAACGCCTTGTGGGTGTGTGGTGGATCGTCGAACCAATGCTTCGGCATCCGCCGTTTGGCCGTCTCGCGGTAGCTGGTGCCCAGTGAGGCCATCGCGAAAGTCTTGATGTCCAGAGCCGAGAAGGAGAATGGCGACTCGCCCGCGAACCGAATCAGGTACCAGTAAACGAAGAGGAAGTCGAAACCGGCGGGGTACCCGACGAAGACGGGCTTGCCCGGTAGACCCTTGAGCCAGGCGACGTAAGCCTTCATCGCCTCTTGTGGATCGCGAGGATCTCGGCGGCATTCTGCCCACGCTTCGGGTTGTGTTTGCCACCAGGCCATTGTCTCGGGGTGTCCCTGGGCCCCAGGGAGCGTGTTCAGGTTCGCCTCGAAGGTGGCGACGAGCTGCTTGTCGGCGGTGTAGGCGGCCGAGCCGAAGCTGAGTATGGAGTGGGGGCCAGGGATCGGGCCGTCCGTCTCGACATCGGTGCTGACGTAAATTTCCGACATAATCACTCCTCGGTCTGGTGGTGTAGGTATGGACCTACGATTACCGCCTTGGCGTCGGCGCGGTCGTGGATGGCGATCTTATGCAAGTCTCCCGCGTGGCAAAGGCGAATCATCACGTGCCGAACATCGCCCAGCTCCTTATCTAGCGACTCGCGGTAAGTAGGGCCACCATCAGGATGCTTACTCTCGTAGCTGTGGCGCAGCACCTTTCCGATAGCCTTTATCGCCTCGCCCATTTCTTCGGCGATCAAAAGCTAGACGCTCCGCTTCTGCTGGGGTTAGTCCGTTGAAATGCTCAGCCATTTGCGTTATCCCTATCCCTCGATTGTTGATCGGCAGAGCGATGCGATCTGAGCAAAATCGGTTCAAGGGTTGGTCGCGATGGCCGTGGACGTCAGGATGCGGGACGGTCCGCCGAACATCCGAGTTGGACGATCGGCGGCCCTGTTAGAGATCGAGCGGAGTGTCGGCGGCGAGGTCAGGGCTTGTCGAAATCCAGCCCCCTCGGTCCAGGATTGATTAATGAATTTGATGCATCTCATTTATCTGGCTATGTTAGATTGACTTGTCGCGAAACGAATCGTGAGCCGACGGCGGAGTGCATGCAATGAAAGAAGGCGTCGGCGGTTTCATCGTGTTTATGAGCATTTTCTCCTCAATTGGATTCGTCATTCTCGGCCTGGGTCTGTGGAACGCATGGCAATCAAGGCGTGCGAGCTATTGGCCGGTGACTCCGTGCCAGTTCTCTGAACTCGCCTTGAAAGAGCATCGCGGCGACGGCGACGGCGCCACGACCCACGGTGTCGAGGTCCGCTTCACTTACGACGTCGGGGGCGTCGAATACGAGGGGACGGTGCTCGCCTTCGGGTATGCACCCAGCATCGGCGTGGCCGCGCACGAGGAAATTTACCGGAAACTGAAAGGGGCCAATCTCGTCTCCGCTCGCTACAATCCCGCCAATCCCGCCGAATCGTGCCTCTCCTATGGAATCAGTAAATCGATACTTTCGAATTTTATCTTCTCGGGAATCTGGCTCGCGTTATCCGCCGGGGCAACTTGCCTCTATTGGCTGTGTTTCTGGGGCGAAGACGTGCTCCTTCGGAACCTGTCGATCGGTTGACGAACTCGCTCACGACGACCTGTCAGTCGCCTTCTCCGCGCCCGGCAATCCACGTCCCTGCCGCTCAAACATCAACGGTTCGCATCAAGGTCGGGCGAACGGATCGCCCTTTGCACTGCCTTCAACGAGAGGATTCTTCGGCCCTCGACACCTTCGCCCCGAAGGCCGGCGATCCCGATCTTCTGAAGTTCCAACCTCGAGTCCGGCTCGACGAGCCCCAGGGGAAGCTGAAGTCAGGCGACCGCGTGACGTTCGTTTCCATGACGCTCGACAAAATGATCACGGCAACGTCGCTCCCGATCCCTCATGGTTGGTCGGCAGGGCCCTGCTTTTGGAACAATATCGGTTCAAAGGTTGATCGTGATCGCCGCGAAGGTCTCGAAGCGAGTTGGGCCTCCGAACATCCGAGTTGGACGATCGGCGGCCCTGGTTGATTTCGGGCGGTGTGTCGGTGGCGAGGTCAGGGCTTGATGATGACCTCGACGCCGCGGGGCTCGGCGACGGGGGGTGACTTCATGATCTTGTTGAACCCACTGGGGGATCTATGGGAGCGAAAACGTGGATGCTCGTCTACGCGGACGGAAGCCCTCGTGACTTGCTGGCTGGACGGCCCAGGCTGGATCGCAACGCGACATCGAGGCTAGCCGCCGAGTTGTTCCCGAAGGACCGGCTCGCACCGCTCGCGGATGGGACGTTGTCGCAGACCTGTCCGCCGGACGGCGAGATCGACATCGGCTGCTTTCCGGGGCTCTCCGTCGTTGCCGCCAAGGAGATCGGGATCGACTACCCTTCCAGGCTGTCGCCACGCTTCCTCGAATGCGCAGGGTCGCGGACAATCTATCTGCATGCGATGCACAGCGTGGTCGACTGGTTTGCCTTCGCCGTCTGGCGTGCTGGCAAGCTCGAGCGTTCGTTGAGTCTGTCACCCGACAGCGGAGTCATCGAGGACATCGGCCCACGGATGGCCTTCGAAGGACCGTACTGGTCCGGAGAGCATCCGGCGGTGGACCCCGAAGACGACGATGAAGTCGAACCTCCGTACCCGTTCCCGTTTCATCCGCTGGAGCTTGGAGATGCGGCGCTGAGAGAGCTCTTCGGATTTCAACTCGAGGGTGTCATCGACCCGTCGCTCCTTGATCCCGAATCGGTGCCTCTCGCTCGCTTCAAACGGAGGGCATCAATGTTCAAGCTCTGGTGGCGATAAGTCCAAATTACGGGTGGCCCCGTTTGCGTTTGCAACCGGGGTCGCAGGTCGACAACGAGGTTGGCTTCACCGACCTGCAGGGGAGCCGGACGTTCCAGGCGATCATTCAAACAAGTCGGAGTGTGTTCCGGTGCGTGCAAGTACGAGTTCTGTCTCTGTCATGCGGTAAATGACCAGACAGTCTGGGGAGACGTGGCAATCGCGCCACCCCTTGTATTCTCCCTTGAGGGGGTGGTCCCTGTATTCCTGGGCGAGCGGTTCGCGCGAGCAGAGGATCGCGATCACCTGCCTCAATCGCCCCAGGTCTTCGCCGCGCTTTCGCATCCGCTCGAGATCGCGCGTGAAGCGGGTCGTCAGGGACGGTGTGAGGGGTGGCAAGGCGGGCGGCGGGATCCGTGGCTTTTTCTTCGCCACGTCAGAGGCCCAATTCGTCGAACATTTCCTGGCTGCTGCCATAACGCTTGAGGTTGCCGGCCTCGGCATCCTGGATCGCCTCGCGGGTTTCCGCGTTGGGGATCTTGACGGGAAATGGCAACCCGTTTGCCAGCGTCACTTGGGCATAGAAGAGGCGGATCGCGTCGCTGGCATTCAGGCCCAGCGTCTCGAAGATCGCCTCGGCCCGAGCCTTCAAGGTGGAGTCGATTCGCGCGTGGATGACTTCGGTCTTCGCGGTTCCCATGCTCGATCCCCGTTGCTTTAGTCTCTCTATTTGTATCACGGGCGTGA
The DNA here is from genome assembly GCA_038400315.1 of Isosphaeraceae bacterium EP7. Taxonomy (NCBI): domain Bacteria; kingdom Pseudomonadati; phylum Planctomycetota; class Planctomycetia; order Isosphaerales; family Isosphaeraceae; genus Kueselia; species Kueselia aquadivae. The sequence continues at coordinate 3,066,445 of CP151667.1, read as the reverse complement.
TACAGCATCAAGGGGCGGCACTTCGCCAACTTCGATCGCTTGCCATCCGAATGCACGAAGCCACGGATTGATCCCTGGTTCCTCCGCGAGACCTCTTCGTCCTGGGGCGGGGCACCGCCTGCGATGTCCGCGAATGTCCGGAAGCGAGTTGGGCCGCCGATCGTCCGGGTTGGACGATCGGCGGCCCTGGTTGATTTCACGCGGTGTGCCGGCGGGCGAGGTCAGGGCTTGACGATGACCTTGGCGCCGCGGGGCTCGGCGACGGGCGGGGTGATGATGACCCGTTTCGGCTTGACGGTGGTGGTCGTGGTGGTCGTGGTGGCCGGGGCGGTCTCGATGACCTGGACTTCCTTGCCGATGACGAGCTCGTTGACGATGGTGGTCACGCCGACGGTGGACTCGACGAGGTCAAGGGCCCGCTCCTTGGCGGCGGCGCTGGTAACCGGGCCGCGGAGGATGGCGGTGCCGTCGGCCCGGACTTCCAGCTCGATGGCGGAGCCGACGAGGGCCTTGTCCCAGTGGATCCGGCTATAGACGCGGTCGAGGAGGTCCTGCTCCTGCACGGCCGCCCTGCCGCGGGCGACGGCGTTCTCCACGCCCCTACGGACGTTCTTGCCGGCATTGTCGAGCGCCTGGCCGGCCCGCTGCGCGGCCCCCTGCTGGCCCCAGGCCAGCGGTGCGATAGCGGCGACGGCTACCAGGGCGGCGAGAAGCTTGATGGAGTGGGCGGACTTCATGGGACATCCTTGCTCTGAGAACCTGGGGGATCTGGGTGTGCCAATTCGGTGCGCGAACCGGCCACGACGGGCCATCTATCTGCACACGGCGTGCCGATTCGCGGGGCGTCGCCGCCGATTCTTGGGGTCGCGGCGGGGCCGATCCCTGGGTTGGTCGGTTAACTTGTTTATGTAGTTGCTTAATCATCATTCATGATTCAAATGGTTTCGGTTTTGTCGCGATCGGGGTTCGTGTCCTCGACCTCAGCCGGGTGCATACGGCGCGGGCTCGGGCCCGTCCGGATTGGATTTCAAGTCTTTGTTCCTTGATGGATTTGTCTTAAAGAATTCATCGTATCGAGATGAGAGTTGCGGAAATTTGGGTGGACTGGACGGCCGGAAGGGGTACGATGTGGAGACTTCCTCTTATCCCTTCTTCAATCCGATGTCTGGATGGCTCCGCACCCATGCGAGAGGGCGCGGGGTTTCCGTTCCGCGAAAGGGGGCGGTCATGGCCATCGTCTTCCATTGTACGTGCGGGCACGCGCTGCGAACGCAGGACGACTCGGCGGGCAAGAAGACGCGGTGCCCGGCGTGCAACCAGGTGCTGACGATCCCGGCCAAGCCGGCGGCCGTCGGGGCGCATGGACCCACTCCGGCGCATGCCCCCACGCCGGCGCATGGACACGCGACCGCGCATGGGCACGCGCCGACGTCGGGGGGCCATGCGACGATGGTGGCCACGGGGCCCGCGCTGGATCAGGACCCGTTCGCGATGGAGCTGGATTGGGCGTCGCTGAAGGCGGCCCCGCACGTCCCGGCCCAGGAGATGGAGCAGGCGCGGCCGATCATCAGCGGCGGCGCCATCAAGGTGGACTCGGCGCCCACCGAGCTGGCGCACCCGGAGGTCCCCGCGCCCGAGGACGGATCGCGGCAGTACCGGGTCCTGACGCAGAAGGACCCGGGGCTGACGGGCAAGTTCAACGGGTTGAGGCTGGAGGAGGTGCTCAACGACCACGCGAGCCGAGGCTGGTGCCTGAAGGCCGCTTTCGCGATGAACATGCCGGGTCACGGCGGGCATCACGACGAGCTGGTGGTGATCCTGGAGCGTTGACGCGGAGAGGTTTCGCCGGCCCCGAATTCGTGCGAAGATCGGCGCAGGTCGAGGACCCGGGGCCGATCGCGGGGGATCGAGCGTTGACGCACGGATTCGGGGGGGTGGTGGCGTTGGCGGCGGTGGTGTTGGTTGCGTCGACGGCGGGGGCCGAGGAGCCCCCGGGGTCGACCCGCGTCGCAGGGTATGTCGGGTGCTGGTACTCGATCGGGGCGACGAAGGACGAATTCAAGTTCAAGTACAGCGGCGGGATGGCCACCTACCCGCAGCAGCACGCGCCGATCGCCGTTTACGACGGGCCGTCGAATCGGACCTACTTCGTCTACGGCGGCGCGAACGAGGCGCGGACGTCGATCCTGCACATGGTCTCGTACTTCGACCACGCGACGGGGACGGTGCCTCGGCCGGTCGTCTTGCTGGACAAGAAGACGACCGATGCGCACGACAATCCGGTGCTCCAGGTCGACGAGGCGGGGTACCTCTGGGTGTTCTCGAACTCGCACGGGGCGGGCCGGCCGTCGTTCATCCACCGGAGCCTGAAGCCTCGGTCGATCGACGGGTTCGAGCGGATCCTGAAGTCGAACTTCTCGTATGGCAATGCGTGGGTGGTGCCGGGCCACGGGTTCCTGTTCCTGCACACCAAGTATGCCGCGGGGCGCGGGCTGAGGTTCATGACGAGCCCGGACGGCCGCGAGTGGTCGGGGCCGACCCCGCTGGCCAAGATCGACCAGGGGGACTATCAGGTCAGCTGGCGGCGCGGCGGGACGGTGGGGACGGCCTTCGACTATCACCCGAGGCCGCTTGGGCTCGACGCGCGGACGAATCTGTACTATTTGCAGACGCCCGACGCCGGGGCCACCTGGACGACGGCCGGCGGGCACGCCGTGACACTGCCGCTGGCCGAGCCGGCCAACGCGGCCCTGGTGCGCGACTTCGCGGCCGAGGGGAAGCTGGTCTACCTGAAGGACCTGAACTTCGACGCCGAGGGGCGGCCGGTGGTTCTGTTCCTGACCAGCAAAGGGCACCTGCCCGGCCCGAAGCAGGGCCCGCACCAGTGGCAGACGGCGCACTGGACGGGCGAAGGTTGGCGGTTCCGGCCGTTCACGACGTCGGATCATAACTACGATCACGGATCGCTCTCCATCGAGGCCGGCGGCCTCTGGCGGGTGATCGCGCCGACGGAACCCGGGCCCCAGCCGTACGGCACGGGCGGGGAGATGGTGATCTGGACGAGCGCCGACGAGGGGGCGACCTGGCTCAAGGGGAAGCAACTGACCGTCGGCAATGGCCGGAACCAGACGTACGCGAGGCGGCCGCTGGACGCGCGACCCGACTTCTACGCGCTCTGGGCCGACGGCGATGCCCGGGCAAAGTCGGAGTCGAGCCTGTACTTCACCGACCGCGAGGGGAGCCACGTCTGGCGGCTCCCCGCCCGCGTCGAGGGCGACTCCGCGCGACCTGAGGTGGTGAAGTGAGGCGGTCGACGCGTCAGCAGCCGGCCAGGGCCTTTCTCGGCCTGGATTTGGACTTGGACCGGGCGGGGGCCTCGGCCTCGGCGGGAAGGTCCCTCGACTCCTTCAGTCGGTCGAGGCGGGGGTCGCCCATGGCCTCGGGCCAGATGTGGAAGCCGCCGGTGTAGACGGGGGGAATTTCCCAGGTGCCCCAGATGCCCCGGCCCTCGTTGAAGCCCTTGTAGTAGACGTCGTGCATGCCCTTGTAGCGCTTGTGGAAGTAGCAGCGGCCGTCGTCGAGGTCATACTTGCCGTTGAGAGTGAACTCGCCGACTCGGTCGCGGCCGGTCCCGGTGATCGACCCGTTCTGGAAGGTGAGGCGGAGGTCCATCCAGCTCTTGTCGGGGGCGCCGGGGACCCCCTTCTGCTGGAAGAAGCCGGTCCAGGGCCCCGAGGGGAAGCGAGGGTCGGTCTCGATCGGGTCTGGCCGCGGTCCCGGCCTGCGGCGTGGTGATGGGGGTTTCAACGGGATACGACTCCTCTCGCTTCTCTTCGCTTCTCTTTTCTTCGCGGAGACCAGGTCGGGCCCAATTTCAGGCGGTGACGCCGCGGGCGGCCAGATAGGCCCTGAGGGCGTCCAGGTCGGTGAACTGGTAGGCGTCGAGACCCGAGGCCTGGGCGCTCTCGACGTTCAGGGCGCGGTCGTCGATGAAGACGGCCTGCGACGGAGGGCAGCCCGCGATGCCCAGGGCGTTGGCATAGATCGATGCGTCGGGCTTGGCCTGGCCGAGGTAGCAGGAGGCGAGGAAGCCGCGAAAGATGGGGGCGAGGTTGTAGGTACGCACCCGGTGCTCGTGCAGGTCGCGGCTCTCATTGTTGAGGGTGAAGAGCCGGTAGCGGCCGGTGGCGGCCAGGGCCCTGACGAAGTCGAGGGTGTCACCCAGGGGGACCGAGGCGTCGAACATGACCTGCTTGAATGCGTCGGGGGTGAAGGGCCTCGACTTGTGGAAGACGGCGCGGGCGACGTAGTCGTCCAGGCTGATGCGGCCGGTCTCCATGGCGGTCTTGAGCATCTCGTGGCGGGCCTGGAACTCGCTGTAATCGAGGCCGAACAGCTCGGCGGCGGCTCGCCTGGCGGCGGTGTCCCAGCCGTTGGTGAGCAGGACGCCGCCGATGTCGAAGAAGAGCGTGGGCGCGTCGGTGTCGAGGGGCATCGCGGGCATCTCCCCGGCGGGATCAAGGGGTGTCGTCGTCTGGGGCCTGGATTTCTGCCTCGGCGGGCGGCTCGTCCGCACCCTCGTCGTTCTCGGCCTCGAGGGCGCGCAGGGCGTCCAGGGCCTCCTCGACGGTGGGGACGGACACACCGGGGACGCGTGCGGCCTCGTCGACCTCGCGGAGCAGTGCCAGGTCTTCGAGCCAGTCGGCCGACTCGGGGGCCGAGGCCCGCGCGACGCCGCGACCGGCCGCGTCCTTCTGGTGCCCGACGAGCCAGAGGGTGCGGGGGGTGACTGAGCCGCGGAGGGCGTCGACCCCGGCGGCGATGTGGTCGCGGGGGTCGACGGCCTTGCCGACGTCGTGCAGTAGGGCCGCCAGCAGGAATTCCTCGTCGTAGGGGCGCACGGCGCGGGCCTGCTCGTAGGCCTGGAGGCTGTGGTAGAGGGCGTCGCCTTCGGGATGCCTGCGCGGATCCTGCTTCACCGATTCGAGGGGGAGGAGCCTGAGCTTGTAGACGGCGAAGCGGTCGATGACGTCGGCCAGGCGGTCGAAGGAGGCCTCGGGGGCGTCTTCGTCCGAGTCGCCCTCGGCGTCGTCGTCCGCGGTCTCGTCGTCGTGGCCGCCGCGGGCAAGGGCGAGGACCTGCTGGCGGACCTCGGAGTCGGAGGGGAGATCACCGGGCCTGACGCGATGGCCGAGGACGGCGGCGGCCTTGCGCTTGGCCGCGTAGTATTCGGCCTCGGTGGCGTCGCGCAGGACGCCAGGGTCGGCCCCCTCGGCGGGGCCGATGACGGGATAGAGCCGCTTGGCGGCCTCGACGGCGATCTGGAGGCGGAGCCTGTCCCCGCTGGCCCCCTTGGCGCCATCGCGGAAGCGTTTCTTGAATTGATCGTGCATGGATGTCGCCCGGGACGGGAGCGCCGGGCATCGGGGGAGGAGGGGCGAGCTCGCCCCTCAATCGGAGTTCGGGCGAGGGTTGGCGCGCGGGCGACCCCCGCCCGATCGCGGGCGGCCTGTGTTCGAAAGGGAAATCGTCGCAGATGATGCCGCCCGTGGTCAAGACGACCTCTTCAGGACGGGGGCGGACGGCATCCCGGCGACCGGCGTGGCCCGCGAATTGACCGGGGGCGGCAAGAGGCTCGATCTCGCCAAACAATCGATCGGAGGCCAGCGACTCCCCTTGAGTGGGGCAGCCAGGGGAAACGGGGGAGCGGCCAGGGGTCGGCCGGTTTAATTATGCAGATTCCATGAAGATGACAGATTTGATTTTGGACCGATATGACTGGATGACGTGGCGTTTGAATGGCGAGAGAGGGTGGCCGGAAGGGTTCGGATTGCGAGAAATGTGGGCATTGCTGCTGTGATTTGTGGCGTTTTCCGGCCGATTGACGGGGTGGACATCCTCGTATGGAGGCGGCAAGGTGCCCTGAATTCGTGCTAAAAGCGGGTCATTGCCCGCGATTTACGTACTAGACTGGTTCTAGGTGGAGTTGCCGCAGGACATCCGGGCAAATCCGCAATGCTTCGGCGTCGGCAGGCCGAGAGGATTGCGGGGTGAGGCGAGGTCGGGCCGAGGTTCGATGCGGGGCGACGTCGGGCGGGATCGCGGGCGAGGGGCCGGGAAGGATGTGTCGGCGGGGGCCATGCCAGTGAGAGCGGGGTCGATCGAGGGGCGCGCGACGACGCCGTGGCCCCACCTTTTGAGGAGAGACCACGGCGCCATTTTTTCGATTGCGGACGACGACGCGGAAGAGGGGCGTTGCCCGGCTCAGACCGTTGCCGTGGCTCAGACCTTGGAGGCGCGGCGGACGCCGAGGGCGATCGGCGCGAGCATGCCCAGGCCGAGCATGACCATCGAGGCGGGCTCGGGCACGGCGGCCAGGTTGGCCGAGATCGAGATCACGCCGTTGCCGGTGCCGCTGCCCGTGATGGGCGAGCTGGTGGTGTTGACGCTACCCTTGACGTTGGTCATCGTGAAGCCGGTGACGGCGTCGAAGAGGGGCTGGGTGTAGAGGGCGGAGAAGATGCCGGTCGTCAGGACGTTGTTCAGGCTCAGCGAGCCGTTGCCGCCGGTGAGGGTGGCGGTGTAGGCGGCCGAGAAGAGGACGTCGCCGATGGCGATCGATCCGCTGGCGGCGGTGGCGACGATGCTGTAGGAGCCGCTGTAGGTGTCGCCGCCGACGTACTGGAGGTTGAGGTTGGTGCTGGCGCTGTAGGAGCCGCCGCCGATGGCGTCGACATACAGGCCGGGCTTGATGTCGGCGCCGATGATGGAGCCGCCGACGGTGCCCAGGTTCGTGAAGGTGAACGTGGGGGTGGGGGCGAGCTGGATGAACTGGCCGACCTGATCGGCCTTGGCCGGTGCGGCGATGGCGAGGGCGACGGCGGCGACGGCGGTGATCGCCTTGAGCTTCGCTGTGATTTGCATCTGTGCTGCCTTCCTCTCGGGCGGTGGATGGAGGAGTGGCTCCCTGGATGGGAGTAGAAGCCGCCCCGCCATCGTCCCTGGAGGGGTCTGCTCCCGGATGCCATCCGTCGTGCCCGATACGGCGGCATCACCACTGTCCGAAATCGAGCACCGAGGGTAGCTCAGTCAAATTGGATTTGCCAGACCCAGAGCACGAAAAAATTCCTGCGACAATTCTTAATTTGGTCGTTCTCAGGCGCGTCCAGCGACGCTCGAGAACCCATCATCAACGAGCTCTTTTAAGATGGTTGGCTGGCCCTCGCCATGGTTCCGGCCAGAGCCTGCGTCGATAGAGCCCCGATTTCGGCGATTTCTTCGCGTGAAATGCGATCGATGCGGTCGTCGGCGTGCAGCCTGGCCAGGGGTCGCGGGCGTCTCGGCTCGGGGAGAAAAGGCTCGGAGATTATGGCGTGAATGGGTCGCCGTCGCGATTCTTGACAACGGGGTCGTACCGGTCGAATCGCCTTCGAGGGCGACTCGGGTCTTCGGGCGTGCGGGCTTGTCCCGATCCGTTCGTCTGCTGGGGGCACGCCAGGAGGCTGGGATCGACTCCGGGACACCGGGGGTCAGGGACCCTGGCGTCGCTCCGGAGTCAGGACTCGTCTCCTCGCCTCATCCGGGCGAAAACGGCCCGGTCAGCTTCGGGGCTGGCCCGGCGCCGGGGGCGTCCCGGGGAGGGGACGGCCGCGGCCCTCGGAGGATCGGGGCGGGGGTGTTCAGGAACTACGACGGGCGAGGAGGGCGAACGGCGCGAGCATGCCCAGGCCGAACATGACCATCGAGCCGGGCTCGGGCACGGCGGCAATCGTTCCGGAAATGGCGATCAGGCCGTTACCGGTGGCGGAGCCGGTGATCGGCGAGGAGGCCGTCGAGACGTTCCCCTGGATATTCGTGAACGTGAAGCCGGTGACCAGGTCGCTGAACGTGTTCGTGTAGAGCGCGGAGACCACGTTGTCGGTCGAGACATTGTTCAGGCTCAGCGAGCCGATGCCGCCGGAGAGGATGGCGGTGTAGGTGGCCGAGAAGAGGACGTCGCCGACGGCGATCGTCCCGCTGGCGGCGGTGGCGATGATGCTGAAGGAGCCCTTGTAGGTATCGTCGCTGACGTATTGGAGGTTGAGGCTGGTGCTGGCGCTGTAGGAGCCGCCGCCGACGGCGTCGACATACAGGCCGGGCTTGATGTCGGCACCGATGATGGAGCCGCCGACGGTGCCCAGGTTCGTGAAGGTGAACGTGGGGGTGGGGGCGAGCTGGATGAACTGGCCGACCTGATCGGCCTTGGCCGGTGCGGCGATGGCGAGGGCGACGGCGGCGACGGCGGTGATCGCCTTGAGCTTCTCTGCGATTTGCATCTGCGGTGCCTTCCTGCCGGGCGAGGAAATGGATGTGGCTCCCAGATCGGGAGTGGGAATAGGCCCCGTTCTCATCCTGAGACGTGGTCGCGCCCGGATGCCCGCCCCCTGCCCGGTACGGCGGCATCACCACGAAGACGAGATCGGGACGCCAAATTAACGAAAATAAATCCAATTGCCAAGGAATTTCGTTGAGAAAAAACAACAAAACGTTCCAATGAAATGATTCACGATCCAATGAGTGGGTGGATTTGGGTGGATTTGGGTGGATTTGTATGGCTTATGCTTCGGATTGAGTTCTCATATTGAGGCGGGGGTTTCGTCGGATCTTCGGACATTGGACCGGTGGATGGGTGTGGCGACGTAGACCTGGGCCAGGTCATCGGGGGAGTTGGGCCCGTGGTGGACGTCCAGGTCGAAGCCCGCGGCGCGCATGAGGTCGGGCAGGTCGGCGCCGAACTCGGTGAAGACGGGATAGCCGCGGTCGCCGCCGGGGTGGGCGATGAACGGTGCGAGCGGGAGGAAGGAGCCATCGGGCCCGAGCCTCGCGCGTGCGAAGGTGGAGGGGGTCGAGGGGAGCACGGGGATGGTGAAGACGTGCCGGCCCTCCGGCGTGAGGATGCGGCGGATCTCGGCCAGGGCGCGGGGGAGGTCGGGGACGTGCTCGAGGGTCTCGGAGGTGAGGACTAGGTCGAACGAGGCGTCCTGGTAGGAGAGCGCGGCCAGGTCTTCGTGGCGGACGCCGGTGGTCTGGGGCTGCCCCGGCTCGTGAAAGTCGCTGGCGACGAGGCCGGGGAGGCCCGAGAGGACCGCGTGCAGCCCGTCGATGGTGTTGATCTCGGCGATCCGGAGGCGGCGTGCCTCGGGCGAGGCAGCCCACACGGCCAGCGACGGGGCGGGCCCGGGGGGGGAGCCCGTCGGATACAACTCCAGCAGCACGCGGGCGATCCGGCGTGCGCGGAGCTTGGCGCCGCAGGCGGCGCAGTCGAGCGTTTCTTTGCGCACCAGGGCGTCGGCCAGGCCTGGGGTGAGGCCCCATCGCCGCCTGAGCTCGTCGGGGATGGCGCGCGGGCGGAGCAGCATGGGGGCCAGCCGGCCGCAGACCTCGCAGCGCTGAATCCGCCGGTGGCGGAAGGCGTCGGCGTATTCGGCCAGGCGTCGGGCGAGCTGATGGCCGCGATTCCAGATCGGCAGCAGGGCCCGTTTCAGGGGGCTGGGCAAGGTGGGCATCGTGGAGTCTGGCCGGCGCTCGGGGGCGGCCCCGCGGCTCCCCCGCGGGCGTCGCTGAACCTTGACCCCCTGACCCACGAAGGATACCATGAGCGAAGCCGAAGGCACGCGTTTACGTGGACGTAACGCGCTGTCCTTCCAACGAGATAAGATGGGACGGCCATGGCGTACTCGACGACGGTGGCTCGGCACAAGACCCGCGAAGTGGCGGTCGGCGACGTGATCGTCGGCGGCCAGCACCCGATCTGCGTGCAGTCGATGACCACGACGAACACGTTCGACGTCGCCGAGACGGTGGCCCAGATCAGGGCCCTGGAAGAGGCGGGCTGCGAGGTGGTGCGGGTGACGGTCCCCAAGAAGGAGGACGTCGAGGCCTGCGCCGCTATCCGCGACCAGATCAAGATCCCCCTGATCGCCGACATTCATTATGACTATCGGATGGCCCTGGCCTGTCTGGACGCGGTGACGCCGACCGGCAAGCGCGCGGTCGACAAGATCCGGATCAACCCCGGGAACATCGGCGGATACGAACGCTTCAAGGAAGTGGTGCGCAAGGCGCACGACCGCGGCGTGCCGATGCGGATCGGGGTCAACAGCGGCAGCCTGGAAGAAGACCTGATCGAGAAGTACGGCTTCCCCTGCCCCGAGGCGATGGTCGAGAGCGCCCTGCGCTACATCGAGATGGCCGAGGCGCTCGGCTACCACAAGATGATCGTGAGCCTGAAGGCCAGCCACGTGCCGACGGCCGTGGAATGCTACTCGCAGTATGCGACCCAGAGCGACTACCCGACCCACGTCGGCATCACCGAAGCGGGCTCGCGCGAGTACGGCACCCTGAAGAGCGCGGCGGGCATCGGCGCGATCGTGCTGCGGGGGATCGGCGACACGATCCGGGTCTCCTTGCTGGGCGACCCGGTGCCCGAGATCGCGGCGGGGTTCGACATTCTGCGCGCCTGCGACCGCCGGGTGACGCGTCCCGAGGTGGTGGCCTGCCCGACCTGCGGGCGCCTGGACATCGACCTGGAGCGGATCGTCGCCGAGGTCGAGGACAAGATGAGGCACCTGAAGAACCCGCTCCGGATCAGCATCCTGGGATGCCTGGTCAACGGCTTCGGCGAGGCCAAGGAAGCCGACATCGGGATTGCCGCGGGCGCCGGCAAGGGGATCATCTTCAAGAGGGGCGTGCCGATCCGCCACGTCCTGGAGGCGGACATGGTCCAGGCCCTCCTCGACGAGGTCGAGCGGTTCGAGGAGGACACGCCCGCCCTGAAGTCGTTCCAGGACAAGCAGGCGAAGAAGGCCGCCAACGCCCTGACCGTGCTGAGCTGATCTCAGCGGTCTCTGATGCGATCGACTGAACGCGGCCGGCGTCCGATGCGCCGGCCGCGTCCGCGCGCGGCTCAGGCCGCCTTGCGGCGCAGGGCCAGGGGGGCGATGGCCAGCCCGGCGATGGCGGACATCACCAGCGTGGCGGGCTCGGGGACGGCGACCGACGAGCGGAAGACGAGGTCGTCGAAGGCGAAATACGCGGGCGTGTTCATGCCATAGCTCCCGACATCCGACGACGAGAGATTGAACGAGACGCTGACGGCGCCGGCGAGCGCGGAGAGGTCCATGAAGCGCCAGTCGTCGACGATGTAGTCCATCGAGTTGTCGGCGAAGCGGAAGTCGGCCAGGTCGAAGTCGACGTGGGCGGCCAGGGCATTGCCGTTGGCGTCGATGCCGTAGGCGGAGAGCCTGAAGAAGTCGGCGTCGTTGCCCGAGTCTCCGCCGAACTTCTTGGCGAAGCCGTCGCCGTTGAGCATTGACTTGGCGGCATATGTCGTGTTGGTGACGTACAGGCCGGCGAGGCCCTGGCCTGCGGGGAGGCCGATGGTGGGGAGGCCGCGGAGCTGGCCGGCATTCGAGGGGTCGAATGCGGCGTTGCCCGAGCTACTGGCCGCGATGTCGCGATAACCGAAGGCGACGCCGTAGTTGTCGACCTGGCCGGGGGCGACGGGGGTGTGGCCGGTGCCGGTGACGGCGGCGAACTGGTTGGTGAAGCCGGGCGTGGTGGTGTCGTTGACGTTGGAGTAGGCGAATCCGTTCCAGCTGCCGTAGGTCGTGTCATAGGCATTGCCGAAGCTCGCGCCGCCGCTCTGGAACGAGCCGACGACCACGGGGCCGTAGGGGCCGTCGACGGTGGTGCCGCCGGGGACCGGGCCGTTGAAGGCGGAGTCGGGGGCGAGCGTCAGGTCATTGAAGTCGACGACGGAGTCTGCGGCTGCCGGGCGCACCGCGAGGGCGAGGGCGACGAGCGAGCCGAGGAGCATGCGATTCATGGGTCGATTGCCCTGGGAGCGGGGAGGAGGCCGAGTTTTCGAGACGCGCAGCGGCAACCGAGGGGGCCGCTCGCGGGGGAGCGGACCTCGTCAGTTGCATGAATCAATGTTGATTAAGCGAGGTCGGCCGTCCGTGGCCTCACCCCGCGATTCGACTCAGCGTCGGCGGGCGCCGGCGGCGGCGAGGATGAGCCCGGCGGTGGCGGACATCACGAGCGTGGCGGGCTCGGGCACGGCGACGGCCGAGCGGAAGACGAGGTTGTCGATGGCGGCGTAGGCGGGGGTGTTCATGCCGTAGGCGCCGACGTCGGAAGAGCTGAATCGGAAGGAGATGGACGAGGCGTCTGCGAGCGCGGAGAGGTCCATGAAGCGCCAGTCGTTGACGATGTAATCCTTCGAGTTGTCGACGAAACGGAAGTCGGCCAGGTAGAAGTCGACCGTGCTGGCCAGGGCGTTTCCGTTGGCGTCCTTGCCGCTGGCGGTGAGCTTGAACCAGTCGGCGTCGCTTCCCGAGATTCCGCCGAATTGCTTGGCGAAGCCGTCGCCGTTCGTCATCGACAGCGCAGCATAGGTGGTGTTGGTGACGTACAGGCCGGCGATGGACTGCCCGGGGGCCACGCCGATGCTGACGGAGGGGGTGACGACGGCGTAGTTGTCGACCAGGCCGCCCGAGGCGGGGTTGTAGCCGGTGCCGGTGACGGCGGCGAACTGGTTGGTGAAGCCGGCGGTGGTGGGGTCATTCACGTTGGAGACGGCGGTGCCGTCCCAGCCGGTGAACCCGCCGCCGTAGTTGGTGAAGGTGTGCGAGAACGAGGCCCCGCCGCTCTGGAAGTGGGTGGTCGCCGACCCGCCGACGGGGATGCTGGGGTCGTAGCCGTAGCTGGCCGAGTTGGGCGCGAGGGGCACGTCATTGAAGTCAACGACGCTATCTGCGGCCGAGCGTCCTGCGCCAAAAAGGGCCAGGCCGAGGGCGGCCAGCAGGGGCGCGAAGGGGCGATTCATCGGGAGCGGCTCCGTTTGCGGGTGGTTCGAGCGGGATGGGTTCATGCCCGGGGGTTGGGCTGCGGTGGGCGCGGGGCGCGGGGCATCCCGCGCATCGGCATGCGCCGTGCGAACGTGGGGTATTTCGACGCGATGCGCACTCCCGGCCGGGGTGCGGCGGTCGCGAGTCCGTTGCCCGTCGGGGACGGGGCTACAGGTGGGTTGGGCTGGCAACCGGGCGGACCTTTCCTGGGCGTCGGCGATTCGACGGCCCCACGGAAAGGCAAGGTCCCGCGCGTTGGGACCGCGCGTTGAGCGCGGCGCGCACGGACTTGCCCCCGGATGCTTGAGGCCGAAGCATCGCCTGGGTCTCCCATCGGGCCGTATTCTGGCTCGCGAGTCGATCGGTTCCCGGGCGCCTTCCCACGGCCAGTTGATGGCCGCAGTGGCGAATTGCCCGGGGACCTCCTCGCTTACAGCGGCGGTCCCGCGCCGGAATTTCACCGGCTTCCTGCCCGGCCTAGGATCGGTTGGCCGGGCGCCCGACGGGTGTTCAGTCACCGAGCTTAGCGGGGAGCCCCCGAGAATTCAAGGAATCGGCCCCCTGCCCTCGGAGACGCCCCGGCCATCGGGTCACGTTTGGCCTGATCGGCGGTAGAAAGCATCATGGGGCCGATGCGGCCCACCCTCCCCCCCCGGAGTCGGTTCGATGGCAATGACCTGGGCGAAGTTCTGGGCGGAATATCCCGATTACGGCACGAGCCCCGACTCGGCGGCCGTGAAAGCGGAGATCGGCGGCGAGGTCGACGCCGCCTGGATCGTGAATACCTGCGCTGTCCGTATGAGCCGCGGCCTGAACTACGGCGGAGTGCCGCTACCGTCGAAATTCGCCGGCCTGCTGACCCTCAAAGGGGCCGACGGCAAGCGCTACGCCCTGCGCGTGGCCGAGATGCGCAAGTGGCTGCCGACTTCGCTTGGCGCGGCCAGCTTCAACCTGACGAAGAAGGCGGGCGAGGCCTTCGACAAGACTCAGATCGCCGCGATGAAGGGGATCATCGCCTTCGACATCCAGTTCGCCGACGCCACCGGCCATCTCGACGCCTGGGACGGCAGCAGCTTCTCCAGCGAATACAAGAACACCAAGGACTACTGGACCCTGGCCACGCGGGTGACGCTCTGGAAGCTGGCCTGACGTCGCTCGCGCGGTGTCCGGTCAACGCCCGATCTGGCTGATGATGGTCGGATCCTGGATCTTCGTGTCGGCGGCCAGAAGCATGGCCTTGCTCAGGACGATCGAGAGGGTGGCGTCACCCTCGAACGGGAGGAAGACCCCGCCCTGCTCGATCGCATCCCCGGCGCCTCGCTTGGGGACGATGCAGAGGTACTGGTCGTTCGGCTCCATCAGGATGTTGCCGCTGCCCAGGTGGATCTTGTAGGTGCGCAGGTCGCCGCGGACGACCAGGAATTTCTCGTTGAACGAGCATCGAGGCGCGATCGCCAGGCGTGGGATCAGCCGCTCGAGCACGGCCTTGCGCGTCTGCCCGTTGGCCGAGAGGTCTCCGAAGCTGTAACTCTGCCAGTAGTTGACGTGCCGCCCCTCGGGCCCGCCGTCGGCCCAGGCCGGGTCGTTGCCAACACTTCCGACTCCGACGAACAGGTCAACGTCGCGGAGGATCTCCGAAAGGACCAGGGGCGGGACCCGGTCTAGCGGCAGTGGCTCGTCGTCGCGTCCGCCCCATCCCGGCGAGTAGCCGCCTCCGCCGGCGTGGGCGAGTCGCTGGGCGGCGTCGATCTCGTAGAAGCGGACCTGGTCGGTGGCCAGGTGCAGATAGGTGCCGGATTCGGTGGTGCTGACCCCGTATTCGTCGCCGATCCCCTCGACCCAGAACTCGGCCCGCAGGCCCCAGTCGGGCAGGTCCTTGCTGGTCGGCGGGTAGGTGTCATCGACCATCAGGCGGAGCTTGTTCCGCCAGCCGCGGGCGGCGCAGAGGGCGTTGTACTGGTGCTGCCGCAGGACGTGCGCCGCGAACCGGTTCGAGTAGACGCGCGTGTTGCGCTCGGCGTCGGTCAGGACGTAGACCTCGCGATGCGCCTGCTTGAACGGCTGGCGGACGCGATGCCGGTCGAGCCAGTCGCGCCAGGCCGTGATCTCGTCGATCGGCCGGCCGATCGGGTGCCAGAGCTCGACGGTCGCCCCCTCGCCGAACTCGGCCAGGGGGGTGTCGTCGACGCCCACGAGCCTGCCGTCGAGCCAGGCGCCGTCGGCGGCCTGTCCTTCGGCCTGGAACCGCCAGATGAGCCGGCGGGCGATGGCCCCGACGAGCGGGTGATCGAGGTAGCGGGCTCTCCAGGCCTCCAGCGGCCAGCGTTTGCGGGCCAGGAATAGGCCGTCGATGCGCTCGCGCTGGGCGGTGAGCATCTTGCCGACGTCCTTGACGGCCGCCTGCAACTCCTTCACCTCGTCGGCGTGGCCCTTCTTGGCCGCGGCCGGCACGGTCTTGATCGGCTTGCCGTCGGCGGCCTTGCTCCAGCGGAGTGCGGCGTCGGGCCCGTCGACGATCAATTCGGCCACGTACTCGCCCAGGACCTCGCGGCGGAGGCCGACCTCGTGCATGCCGTAGGCGGGCACGGCCAGCTCGTCGATCTCCTCGCGCGGCAGGCCCTCGCGGGTGGCCGCGGCGGTCAGGGCCTTCTCGATCTCCTTCTGCGCCGGGATGAACTTGACCTTCACCTTGAGCAGGGCGAGCTGCCCGACGGCATCCATGCCGGGCATCATCCCCAGCGCCCCGACCGCCGCATTGCCCAGCGAGACGAGCCTCGGCCCCTTCCCCGGGATCTTGCGATAGGCGCTCAGGACCAGCGCCGCCAGCGCCCGGGCCAGCTCGCGGTCGGCCTCCAGGCCGGCGCACACGGCCAGGCACTTGAGGAGCTCGGCATGGTGCGGCTCGATCAGGTCGTTCTCGTCCGGCATCCAATCGCTAACGCGGACCTTCGGCTGTGTCCGCGGCCTGTCGACCAGCGGTAGCCAGCGGAGCAAGTGGGCCTTGAACTCGCCGCGGCCGACGGCCTCGACCAGCGATTTCATCGCGCTCAGCCGGGCGGCCGTCATCTTGGCCCCGTCGGCCGCCTGGCAAGCGGCGAGCAGCGCCGACCAGCGCTCCCGCTGGGCCGGCTCCATCGCCTCGAGATCGCCGAGGGCCGCATCGGACCAGGCCTCGCCCGGATCGAGCGAGAACTCCACGACGGCGCCGACGAGCTTGCCGATTCGCGCGGCGGCCTTCAGATCGGACGGGGTCGGTCGCCCGTGCCGCAGCCGATGCTGGACCTTCTTCAGCCGTTCGATCGCCTCTTCGGGCAGGGCAGCGTCCTGCGCGCATCGCTCGAGGGCGGACAAGGCGAGCAGGTCGACCCCCTTATGGCGAGCGGTCAGGATGTCGATCGCCGCGGCCAGCGCCCGGAGGTCTCGGCCTTGATAGGGGAGATCGCGCTTGAGGATCTGGGACCGCAGTTTCCCCACAAGTGACCCATCAATGCTCCATGGGCTGATCCGATCCTCGGCCCACAAGGTCAACGAGGCTAGGATGATGCCGATCTGGAAGTCGGGCTCGCCCGCGAGGATCTCCGCGCCGGAGGCCAACTTGGCGGGCTTGATGAGGGCGTCCGGTCGCTCCATCGCCAGGATTTCGGCGCGGAACGTTTCCAGGGCCTGGAATTCCCGCTCCAGGTCTCGGCCGGATTCGGCGGGGATGACGTCGCGATAGAGCATGGGGATCGCGTCAGCCCCCCACCAGCAGAGTCAGCCGGAGGAAGGTCACGGCGACGCCGGGGCCGATCGCGAAGGTCTGTTCGAGCGACTCGGCCTGGCGGTCGTCGATCAGGATGAGCACCCGATTCGTTTCGAAGGCTTCCAGGGCCTTCTCGAATTGCTTGTGCCAGTCGATCGGCCGGGCCTTGGCCGTCGATCGAGGGCCGTTCAGGGCGACCTCGTAGCCTTCGGGCTGCACCAGGCCGCGGTAGGGCCCGCCGGTGCCCTGCCGGACGTTGTAGTCCTGCACTTCCTGATAGACGCGTTCGCGGATCAGCTCGCGAACGGTGATCGTCTCGCTCAGGAACTCGAGCGACCACTCATTCGTAACGCCCCCGGCCGGCGTCTCATCGCGGACAGTCAGGGTCACGGACATCGGCGGCCCCCGGGTTGCGGGACGGATCGACCGGGATCGGATCAGGCGGAATTGTGTTCATGGATCAAACTACGAGATGAGGAATGGGCGGGCCACTCTACGGTGGGCGACGATGTGATTTTGCAACCCGCAGGGTCCTGATCGGTCCGCCAAACCCCGTAGGTTTCAGGAGAACTCCAGGGACGACTGGACCCTGGTGACGCTCTGGAAGCTGGCATGACGCGGGACATCGGGGGCCGGCTGCGCAGCGCCGTGCTGTGTGGCACGCCTCCGTGGTCTCAAATTCCATTCTCTATAATTTCGATCGACATGATAAATTTCGCTTGACCGGAGCCCGCGTCGGGTCGATGATAGGCTCGAACGACGCGATGCAGGCCCGAGAAGTCCGGGCGATCGAGACGCCGTTCCATGACCGGGTGCCGACATGAGCCACGCTCATCGTTTTTGCTGTTGTTGATGCGATCCCTCCCCGGGTGAGTCGCCCGAACCGACGTTGACGTCGGGCGAAGCCCTGCCGCGACCCGTCGCCCCGACCGGTGAATCGCGGCCCAACCAAATTCCAGTTGAAGCACGATCGGCCGGGCCCTGCCCCGCCCCGAACTTGTGCCGCCACGCCTCGCGACCGGGGACATGGCAGGCCCTCGGGGCGCCGTCGCCGCGTGCGAATTCACCTGTTCAATTCCATCCATGAACGACGGGGACGATGCGTCCCCGGGAGAGAATTCGATGAGCCTCCGCACCTTCCGCAGCGGTCTGTCCGCCCTGGCCCTGGTGGCGACCTCGACGCAGGCCTTCGCGGCCGATGCACCGAAGCACGACCGGCCGCATCTGATCGGCCAGGCGAAGCTCGAGGAGAAGCTGAAGGACCCGAGCATTCGCCTGCTCGACGCCCGATCTCGGGCCGACTACGACAAGGGGCACATCCCCGGCGCCGTCTGGGTCGACTTCAAGGCCGTCTCGGCGCTCAGCAAGCCGGCGACGATCAAGGACCAGGCGGCCTGGGGCAAGG
Organism: Isosphaeraceae bacterium EP7; assembly: GCA_038400315.1. NCBI lineage: Bacteria > Pseudomonadati > Planctomycetota > Planctomycetia > Isosphaerales > Isosphaeraceae > Kueselia > Kueselia aquadivae. The sequence goes on along the minus strand of CP151667.1, from coordinate 3,048,408 downwards.
CGCTGGCGGCGCTCGGGATCAACAGCGAGACGAAGTCCATCTACATCTATGACGCCAACCGCCAGCACGACTCGTCGCGCATCTGGTGGTCGCTTTCCTATGCCGGCGTGCCCAGGGTCGGCCTGGTCAACGGCGGCTTCCCCCTCTGGGAGCGCGAGAAGCGACCGGTGAGCACTGAGCAGGCTGCCATCGACCCCTACGAACACCGGCCGAACTTCCAGGCATCGAAAATCATCGATCGGTCCGAGCTGCGTCAGGCCCTGTCGAAAGGCGAGGCCCAGCTGCTCGACTCCCGGTCTGCCGAGGAGTACCGGGGCGAGAAGAAGGCCCAGAACAGCACCGCTCCCGCGGGCCACATCCCGGGCGCGATCGACCTCGACGCCTACTCGCTGGTCGACGCCGACGGCCGGTTCCTCGACGAGGCCGGCCTGAAGGCGAAAGTCTCCGAGGCCGGCATCTCGTCCGACCGCCCGGTGATCGTCTACTCCCAGGGGGGCAATCGCTCGGCCCTGGTCTCCTTCGCGTTGGGACGCCTGAACATCCCCAGCCGTCACTACGTCCCCGGCTTCGCCGACTGGGCCAAGTCCGAGCCCGACTCCGTCGTCGCCGGCGCCGAGCCCGGCAAACTGGCCGGCAAGTAACCGCCCGGTCGCCATCGGCGATCGAGTTTGAACCGGAGGCCCCTCATCGGGCGCGGGGGTGATGAGGTCGAGGCTGACCTATCATCACCCTCGCGCCCGGGCGGGGCCTCTTCGATTTCCGACCGAGGGAGATGGACTCAGCTGGTCCGCAGGCCGGTGGAGATGAACTTGGTCTCGAGGTAGGCGTCGAGGCCCTCGATGCCCATTTCTCGGCCGACTCCCGATTCCTTCATGCCACCGAAGGGGGCCTGGGGGGTGGCCGGGACGGGGTCGTTGATGCCGATGATGCCGGCTTCCAGGCCTTCGGCCATGCGGGCGGCGACGGTCAGGTCGTTGGTGAAGACGTAGGCGGCCAGGCCGTAGGGGGTGTTGTTGGCCTGGGCGATCACGTCGTCGAGCTTGGAGAAGTCGAGGATCGGCATGACCGGGGCGAAGGGCTCCTCGGTGAGGATGCGCATCGAGGGGGTGATGCCCCTGAGGACGGTGGGCTCGAAGAAGTAGCCGCGGTCGAAGCGGTTGGAACGGGCGCCACCGGAGAGGAGGTCGGCGCCCTTGGACCGGGCGTCTTCGATGAGTCCGGCGGTCTTCTCCAGGGCGCGTGGCTCGATCATCGGGCCGACCTGGACGCCGTCTTCCAGGCCGTTGCCCAGCTTCAGCTTGCGGGTCAGCTCGACGGCGATCTCGGTGAACTCGTCGCGGATGTCCTCGTGGATGTAGAATCGCGAGGGGGCGATGCAGACCTGGCCGTTGTTGCGGAACTTGCCGAGCACGGCGGCCTGGGCGACCTGCGCGACGTCGGCGTCGGGGAAGACGATCAGGGGGGCGTGGCCGCCGAGCTCCAGGCTGAGGCGCTTGACCTGGTCGGCCGAGCGGCGGAGCAATTCCTTGCCCACGGCGGTGCTGCCGGTGAAGCTGATCTTGCGGACGGCCGTGTGCTCGAAGTAGGCGTCGGCGACCGGCTTGGCCTCGCCGATGACGAGGTTGGCCACGCCCGCGGGGACGCCCGCCTCGACCAGGCACTCGAAGAGCGCGACGAGGGTGAGCGGGGTCTGGTCGGCCGGGCGGCTGACGACGGTGCAGCCGGCCGCCATCGACGCGGCGATCTTGCGGGCGGCCAGGGTGACGGGGAAGTTCCAGGGGGTGATGGTGCCGACGACGCCCACGGGGTGGCGGATGACGGACAGGCGCTTGGCGGGGTTGGAGGTTGGGATGATCCGGCCGTAGGCGCGCTTACCCTCCTCGGCGAACCACTCGAAGGTGTCGGCGGTGTGGTTGACCTCGCCCTTGGCCTCGGGCAGGGGCTTGCCCTGCTCGGTGGTGAGGATCCGGGCAATGGCGTCGAGCCGCTGGCGGAGCAGGTCGGCGGTGGCCTTCAGGATCTTGGCGCGGTCATAGGGGGTGCGTGCACGCCAGTCGGGCAAGGCTTTGGCGGCGGCGTCGATGGCGGTCCAGGCCTCGGCCTTGCCGCCGTAGGCGACCCGGCCGACGACCGACTCGTCTGCGGGGTTGACGACGTCGAGGGTCTTGCCGTCGCGCGCGTCGCACCAGCGGCCGTCGATGTACATCTGCTTGGTCACGACGTCTGCGGCGGTGGCGGCGGGCATGGGGCGGAACTCCTGCGACGGGACGAAGGGGCTCGCGGGTGACGCGGGCCTCGCACGGCTCCACGATACCGGCGGGCCGGCGGCTCGACAACCGAACGCGCGAGCCGGCCCGATTCCGTCTCCGGGGGACTGGCGTGCGGGCCCGGTGCGGCTAGGCTATCGGGATCGGCCCGGGCGAGCGGGCGGGCGACGTGGCGTCGAGGGGTCGACGGCCCGCCCGTGAACATCACCGGCGCCAGCCAAACCGAAGGAACCTTCCCGATGAGCGAGATCAGCCCCCTGCCCCGCGACGACCGACAAGGCACAAGCCGCCGCCAGATGCTGGGGGCCGCCGCCGGGGCCACCCTGCTGGGCAGCCTGGCCACGCAGGCCGCGTCGGCCGCCGAGACCAAGAAGCCGCGCAACGGGCGCATCAAGCAATCATTGGTGCACTGGTGCTACGCCGAGACCTGGGACGTGCCGGAGATGTGCAAGGTGGCCAAGGACCTGGGCTGCGGCAGCATCGAGCTGATCGACCCCAAGTACTTCCCCGTGCTGAAAGAGCACGGCCTGACCTGCGCCATCGGCACCATCGACATGGCGCCCGAGCCCCCCTTCACCCAGGGCTTCAACAACCCGAAGCACCGCGACAAGGTCATGAAGGCGACCAAGGAAGCAATCGACGCCTGCTCGGCGTTCGGATGCAAGAACGTGATCACGTTCACCGGCATGGCCGACGGCATCTCCCGCGAGCAGGGGGCGGCCAACTGCGTCGAGGCCTACAAGGAAATCGTCCCCTACGCCGCCGCCAAGAACGTGACGCTCTGCCTTGAGATGCTCAACACCCGGGCCACCGACCACCCGATGAAGGGCCATCCCGGCTACCAGGGCAACGACACCGAATACTGCGTCGACATCATCAACCGGGTGGGCTCGCCCAACCTGAAGCTCCTGTTCGACTTCTACCACGTTCAGATCATGAACGGAGACCTGATCCGCCGCCTGCACCAGCACAAGGACGTCATCGGCCACATCCACACCGCCGGCAACCCCGGCCGCGGCGAGCTGGATGAGAAGCAGGAAATCAGCTACCCGGCCCTGATGCACGCCCTGCTGGAAATCGGCTACGACGGCTTCGTCGGCCAGGAGTTCATCCCGACCCGGAATACGCTGGCGGGCTTGGAGCAGGCGGTGACGCTTTGTGACGTCTGATTCGAGGTCGAGACGATCCCCTCGCCCCGCTGAAGTCCGGCGGGGCGAGAAGGATCATTCCACACCTGGCGACACGATTTGGGTTCTTGGCGGGTTGGAGGAATACGATAATATATGTCTCTTCAAAACCAAAACATAGTCGATGCCATTGGTGTTGAGATTAGTACTGAATCTGTAGTCCTGACTATTGCCGACTCATGGGATTGGATCGATGTGCATGCCCACCTCTCCGCATTGCAGGCCAAATTGAACTTTTACTTCGAGTTTATCGAGAGTGGCCAGATTTGGGATGTCTATCCTTCTGCCAAAGGACGTCAGCTCGTGATCGATGTTGTTGCTCGTTTTCCGATGCCAACGTCGGGCAGAAAATTGCTAGAAATAGCATCGGAAGTTGCGTCGCAATTAGAGGTGATAATTCGATTCAGTATTTATGAGATGAATCCTGGCTCGGAACTGTAGAAATTTTGTATTGGTTAAATAATTTAGATTATAAACTAATATATCGCGGCTTATTAATGTTTTTTGCGTCGGTTTCCGACTCTTCTCCGTAGTGGAAAAGGTCGCCTGTCGTTGAGGGTTTCACCTTGGCGAGCCGTTCGTTATTCAGGCCTGGGTGTATCGGATTGGCCATGAATTTGGCGAAGGCGGCACGGGCGAGAACCGGGATGGGGTCGGGGATATCCGCGAACTGAGCACGGAACTCACGGGTCCTGCGGTTCGTCAATGCCCACGCCCTCCATGGGGTCGGTCTCGCCCCGGCGATAGGTTGTCATCGCTTCCGATTCCATTCGGGACAGTTTCTCCCCGTCACCGAAGACTCGCCGGCATCCATCAAGGCGCCTCGGGCGTCGTCCGCATTGAGGCGGAGGCGGTCGAGTCCTTCGATTGTCTTTCCACTCTGGTCCTCGGCCATCTCCAGGGTGCGGGCGCAAGCGGCGAGCCAGAGACGAGAGAGGTGGGCAACCTCCTCTTCGCCTTCAGGGGTGAATGGGATCTCGTCGCGGAAGACTTGGCCGTGCCAGTGGGTGTCCCAGGCGGAGACGTGGTCGAAGAGTTCATTGCTGCGGCGGACGAACTCCTCGACGATGCTGGCTCGATCCGCCCGAGGCTCTGAGGCGAACCAGGCCGCGTCGTCGGCGTGACTTCGGATCTGACGGAGGGTGTAGGCCCGGGCGAGGGACATCATGAGGCCGCTCCTATATCGCGACGTGAAATGCCCGCGTCGACGACGTTATTGTACCGCCGTCCAGGTAAGCCGGAAGGGTGCTCGCCTGAATGCGGGGGGCGGCAAAAGGATGTCGGCAGGATCCGTCTTCGGCGAAATCAATTGTCCACGGGGTTCGCCCGCGGGGTCGGGTCTTCGGGCTGAACTGGGGGCGGTGTGGCGGGGATGTTGGGATGGGCGGTGAATTGACCGTAGAACGCGGACCAATCCTCGAAGGGGAAGAGGCCCAGGTCTCGGTAGAGGGCCAGGCGTTCGGCGCGGAACGCGGTCCAAAGGAGGACGAGCCGGTCTCGATTCTCCGCGATCTGCTGCGTGATTCCGGCCATTTTCAACGTCGTCTGGCCATCCTCTCCGCCCGGCGGCGCGATCAACTGTTCTTGGGCGGCGTCCAACTGCCTGGCTAATCGCACCGATATGCGACGTTTTCCCTCGTAGTCGGCCCGGATCTCGGCCAGGTGGCGGAGTTGCCGGCGAATCCGCAGTTCGAGCGCATCGGAATCTTCGCCCTCGCGCCGATTCTTCAATGCGATCCGGGTCGCTAACGACAGCATTTTCTCCAGCCGATCGGGCTCCCTCTCGATCACGCCAAGGATCGATTGGCCTTCGATCGAGATTTCGCCGATCGAAGGGAGCCGTTCCGCGAACCGGTCCAGATCGTTGATGTTGCGGCGAGGGTCCTGGAACCATCGGTCGGTGGCCGCAAAGACCTCGCGGAACCCCGCGAGGGGCGACGTGTCGACGATCAAGGGGGCGTGCGCCGACAGGCCGAGCGAGACCTTCAAGGCATCCAGGCCGTCTCGGTAACGGTTGATCTCCCGGTCGAGGTCCCGTCGGGCTTCGATGAGCGTGGTGTCGAATCGGTCGAGATCGCTTTGCCTCAATCCCGACGCATCGACCCGGGCGAGTTCGGTGATCACTCTCTCCAGATGATTGAAAAAGTCGACCTTCCGACGGGTGTTGTCAATCACCAGGATGCGGGCCTGAAGGTTCATCAGGTCGGCGGACGGGTCGGAGAACGCCTTGGTCGAGAGGAAGTCGGCCTTGAAGCGTGCGAAGTCGTCGGTTCCGAGGGCCTTGGCCAGTTCATTCATCCGGTCCAGGTCGAGCGACTCGAACCGCGGCGGTTTCGCGTCGCGTGTCCGGATCAATGCCAGTGTCATGGCCCGTGGCCAGGTCATGACCCTGGGGTTGCTCCCCTCCGCGAGGCCGGCGATCCGTGCCTCATCGATCGGGCCGATTGGGTCGAACTGCAAGATCCCGGCGCCAGGGGGTGCCGCGGGAGGGACCTGGGCGGGGCCGGATTTCGGGAGGAGGAGGACCAGGGCGACGGCAAGTGGCCGAGCCGGCAGGAGTCGCATCGGTGAATCTCCGAGGCGCCGAAGTCATGAATGCAACGCATGATGTTGGCCGTCGAGTTCGCCCGAGTCAACGTGCAAGCCTGCCGACCCCGGCCCGCCTGGCTTGCGTCCGGGGGCGATTGGCTTCTCGCCGCCGGGGCGGATTTCGTAGGATAGGTGAACGGCGGCGATGGGCTGTGTGTCTGGTGGGTTGAGAGCCAGCGATGGGCGCAGGACTCTGCGCGGAATGGCCTTTCGGGGCCGGGGAACAGTGATGCGCGACGAGACGACGTTCTATCTGACCACGGCGATTGATTATCCGAACAGCAGGCCGCACATCGGCACCGCGTTCGAGAAGATCGGGGCGGACGTGCAGGCCCGGTTTCGCCGGATGGAGGGGATGAACGTCCACTTCTTGATGGGAAATGACGAGAACACCATCAAGGTGCTCCAGCGCGCCGCGGAGCTGGGGGTTGAGCCCAAGCCTTATGTCGACGACATGGCCGGGCAGTTCAAGGAAGTCTGGAGGGCGCTGGAGGTCTCGTTCGACGACTTCATCCAGACGTCCGAGGAGCGACATCACGTCGGCTGCCGGAAGTTCATCCAGGCGGTCTATGACGCCGGGGACATCTACAGCAAGTCGTACACGGGGCTCTATTGCGACGGCTGCGAGTCGTTCAAGACCGAGAAGGAAATCAGCGAGAATGGCGGGAAGTGCCCCGACCATCCCCACCTCACGTTGCGCAAGGTCGAGGAGGAGAATTACTTCTTCCGGCTCTCGGCGTTCGGCGAGCGGTTGCAGGCGCACTATGCCGCCAACCCCGACTTCATCCAGCCCGAGGGGAAGCGCAACGAGGTGCTCAGTCTGGTTCATGGGGGCTTGCAGGACGTCTCGATCACCCGGAAAGGGTTCAGCTGGGGGATCCGGGTTCCGTTCGACCCGGAGCAGACGATTTATGTCTGGTTCGACGCGCTCCTGAACTACATCACGGCGATCGGGTACGGCACGGACCAGGAGCGGTTCGAGCGGATCTGGCCGGCGGACGTGCACGTGATCGGCAAGGACATCACGCGGTTTCACTGCGCACTCTGGCCGGCGATGCTGATGTCGGCGGGGCTGCCGCTGCCTCGGAAGGTGTTCGCCCACGGGTTCGTCTACAACAAGGGGGCGAAGATCAGCAAGTCGGCCGGCACGGCGATCGACCCGATGCAGGTCTACAAGGCCCACGGGGCCGACGCGTTCCGGTACTACTTCCTGCGTGAATGCCCGTTCGGCGGCGACGGCAACTTCAGCGACGAGCGGTTCGCCGAGCTTTACAACTCCGACCTGGCCAACAACCTGGGGAACCTGTACAGCCGGACGCTCTCGATGTGCATGAGGTACTTCAACGGGACACTGGACGGGGCCGATGCGGTGGACACGACCGACTGGCAGGCGGGGCTCAACCTGCCGGCGCTGGTGGGCGAGCTGCGTGAGCTAGTCGAGGGGTTCCAGTACAGCACGGCGCTGCAGAAGACCTGGCTCGAGGTGCTGGACGCGGCGAACCGGTACGTGCAGACGACCGAGCCGTTCAAGCTGATCAAGACCGACCCCGAGGCGTGTAAGGTCGTGCTGTTGAACCTGGCCGAGGCGCTTCGGGTGATCGCGATCCTGCTCAAGCCGTTCCTGCCCGGGACGGCCTCGACCTTCTACAAGGCGTTCGACTTCGAAGGGGCGGCCCCCTGGGAGGGCGTGGGCTATGCCGATGCGCTGGTGCGGCCGGCGATCGGCTCGCTGCGTGTGACGGCCGAGCTGGTGGGGGGTAAACCGGCCCCGCTATTCCCCAAGATCGAGGTGAAGCCGGCCGAAGGATGAGTCGTCCGTGGGTGAATCGAGATCGGCCAGGGAGGGACGTTCGGCGAGTCTTTTGATGTCGGCATGCGGATTGCTTTGTCGATCGATTGTAGGGTTTTGCACGGCAAGTTCAGGTGTCGCCAAACGCGGCGAAAAATTGCCGGAAAAAGGCCCGCTCCCCGGCAGGTCGGCGACTTAGGTTGCTGATATGAGGCCGCCGGATCCGACTCGACGCGATTCGCCTCGTCTCATCAAAGGGGAAGGGACTCAACCGATGATTACCGATCCGGAACTTGCGGTGCGGATGTCGAGCTCGTTGTATCGGAAGCTGAAAACCCAGGCCCGTCGGATCAACGTGTCGGTCGAGCTGCTGGTGGCGTCGCTGCTTGTCGACGCCGTCGAGCCCGAGAGTCACGAGCCGAGGGATTGCAACGTAGGGATGGCGGGAGCCTGACCTGGCCCCCTCCCGACGAGACAAAGTGACGGGGCGATGAATCCCCACACACCCATGAGCCACGCCCAGCAGCCCCGTCACGCCCAACCCGCCCGGCTCTCCCCAGTTCCAGGGGAGAGTCGGGTTTTTGCGTTGCTGGGCAGGCGGTCGCCGGTCGGGGAATATCGTGGCGCGGGCTCGCGAAAACGGGAATCGTCGCGACGTGGGTGCGTGAATCAATTTGCCTGCGTTAGTCGATTCGGCAGACGAGGGGCTTGCGGACGAATCGAGTCAAGCGTTGGTCAGTCGGTCTTGGTGTGGTTTTGTCCCGGTGGTGCGGGTGGCCGAAGGGACCGATGATGGACGCATGCCGCCGCCCCTCCTCGGGCGGGCCGGGTAACCTGGGGAAGTTGATCGTCGAGGCCGGATTCACCGGCCGCGTCGGCCGCGAGTTTGGTTTTAATTGTCGAGGTCTTCATGTCGGCACAAATCGCCCCGCCCGCCGCTCAAGGAGGTTCTGCGCCGCCGACCGAGGTGGAGAACGGGCATGTGGTCGTCCAGCACTTGTTCCATGATCAACCCTTGCGGGTCAGCCGGGGGCGGCCGCTGCCGCTGGGGGCGACGAACACGCAGGAGGGGGTGAACTTCGCCCTGGTCTGCCGCGAGGGGACGAGCGTGACGCTGGTGGTCTCGGAGCCTTGCAGCCCGGAGATCGCCGCCGAGATTCTCCTGGATCCGGAGCTGAACCGGACGGGCGAGCACTGGCATGTGCGGGTCAAAGGGCTGCCCGACGAGTTCTGCTACGGCTACCGGGTGGACGGCCCGAAGGGCCTCGGGCACCGGTTCAACCCCGCGAACGTGCTGATCGACCCGGCGTCGAGGGCCCTGTCGTGCGGGCGACCCTGGGGCAAGAACGTCCACTCGTCGCGTCGGAGCCTACTGAACCGGCACATGGGCGACGAGGAGTCGGCGATCGGGCCTCGGGTTGCGCGCGAGGACACGATCCTGTATGAGATGCACGTGCGCGGGTACACCATCGACCCGTCGTCGGCCGTCCGGAATCCGGGGACGTTCGCGGGGCTGACGGAGAAGCTCGGCTACCTGAAGGAACTGGGGATCACGGCGGTCGAGCTGCTGCCGATCGACGAGTTCGACGAGGACGCGTGCCCGTTCTTCAACCCGATGACGGGCAGGCGGCTGCGCGACTACTGGGGCTACAACCCGATCGCTTACGCGGCGCCCAAGGCGGCCTATTCGAGCCAGCCCGAGGGGGTGGGCGCCTGGGATGAGTTCCGGTGGATGGTGCGCGCGTTCCACGATCAGGGGATCGAGGTGGTGCTCGACGTGGTCTTCAACCACACCGGCGAGGGGGGCGAGCACGGGCCGACGTACAGCTTCAGGGGCCTGGATAACCTGCTGTATTACATGATGGACGACCACGGTCGTTACATGAATTTCAGCGGCTGCGGCAACACCGTCAACAGCAATCACCCGGTGGTCCGCGGCCTCATCCTGTCGTGCCTGCGCAGCCTGGTGGTGGAGGCGGGTGTCGACGGGTTCCGGTTCGATCTGGCGAGCGTGCTGGGGCGCGACAACAAGGGGAATGTGCTGCTCGAGCCGCCAGTGATCGAGATGATCTCCGAGGACTCGCTGCTGGCCGACACGCAGATGATCGCCGAGCCCTGGGACGCCGCCGGCCTGTACCAGGTGGGGAGCTTCCCCGGCGGGTCTCGCTGGGGGGTCTGGAACGGGCGGTATCGCGACGACGTCCGCCGATTCTGGACCGGCGAGCCGGGCCAGACCTCGGCACTGGCCACCCGGCTCTGCGGCTCCGACGACCTGCACCACGGCGGCGGCCCGCTGCACTCGATCAACTTCGTGACTTGCCACGATGGGTTCACGCTGAACGACTTGGTCTCCTACAACGCCAAGCACAACGAGGCCAACGGCGAGGGGAACCGCGACGGGGCGGACGCCAACATGAGCTGGAATTGCGGCGTCGAGGGGCCGACGAACGCCCCCGAGGTCCTGGCGATCCGCCGCAGGCAGGTGCGCAACCTGATGGCCACGCTGATGGTCTCGCAGGGCGTGCCGATGCTGCTGGGGGGCGACGAGCTGCTGCGCACCCAGGAGGGGAACAACAACGCCTGGTGCCAGGACAACGCGATCAGCTGGCTGGACTGGGGCCTGGTCGAGGAGAACGCCGACTTCCTGCGCTTCACCCGCGAGATGATCGCCCTGCGCAAGCGGCACCCGGTGCTGAGGCGTAAGACGTTCATGAGCGGGCAGTCGCCGCCGGAGGTGACCTGGCACGGGACTGAGCCCTGCCGGCCCAATTTCGGCCCGGAGAGCCGAGGCCTGGCGATGATCCTCGACGGCCGGCGCTGCGACCGCCCCGGGGTGGTCGACCGCGACATCTACGTCGTGTTCAACTCGGACTCGGAGCCGGTGACGTACAAGGTGCCGGCCTCGCCGTCGGGCCGGGCCTGGCGTCGTGCGGTGGACACGTCGCTGCCGTCGCCCGACGACGCGGTCGGGCTGGACCAGGGCCCGCGCATCGAGGTGCTGCACCCCTACCGGGTCGAGGCGAGGTCGATGCTCATCCTGGTTTCCGAGGAGCACTGAGGCCGCCGGGCGCGCGCCCGGCGGGGTCGTCGGGCGCTTTACTCAACGTAGGCAGGCGGTTAGGCTGGAATTCCGGGCCGATTCGCAGCACGACCCGATCCGAAGGGGGCGACGGACATGTCTCAAGCAGTCGTCGATCCGGCCGAGATGCGCCGGTTCGCCCAGAGCCTGAAGCGATTCGGCGACGAGGTGGGGACCCAGATGGGGACCCTCCGCGGCCAGTTCCAGGGCCTGAGCCAGACCTGGCGCGACAAGGAGCATGAGAAGTTCGCCGAGGAGTTCGACGCGACCATCCAGGCCATCGCGCGATTCCTCGAGGTTTCCAACCAGCATATCCCGTTCCTGATGCGCAAGGCCGACCGCATCGACGAGTACTTGCAGCAGCGTTGATGCGAACGGGCGTGGGCCGGTGCCAACGGACGGGGGGGGACGGACCGCCATGAGCCAGTCGGCGAATGTGCAGTCGATCGAGTCGATCAGGCTGGCGCGCGAGGCGCTGGCGCTCTTCGCCGAGGAGGCTCGCCAGGCGATCGGCGCCACGCAGATGGAGATCACCCGGGCGACGGACTGGCTGGTCAATCGCCAGAGGATGTACTGGCAGGAGCAGATCAAGCGTCGCGCCGGCGAGCTCTCGATGGCGCGGACCGAGCTGCACCGCAAAAAGCTGATGAAGATGTCGATGGACTCGGTCAACGACACCGAGCAGCAGGAGATCGTGCGGATGGCGACCCGTCGGCTGCGCGAGGCCGAGGAGAAGCTGGAGCTGGTCAAGCGCTGGGTGGCGACTTTCCAGCAGGCCGTGGCCGAATACCAGTCCCACGGCCGGGGCCTGGACGACACGGTCAACGGCCGCGTGCAGAACGGCGTGGCGATGCTCGACCGGATGATGACGGCCATCGATGCCTACGCGGCGATCGCTCCGCCGATGATGCCCACGGCGCCCCCGATGGCGCCGGAACCGGGGGGGACCACGCCATGAGCAGCGCCGGCGCGAGCAGGTTGCGGTATGCGATGAAGACCCTGAATGCTCAATGGGAGACGGCCAAGGAAGGCTGGTCCGACCAGGTCAGGCGTGACTTCGAGCAGCGGCAGATCGCGCCGCTCGAGATTCAGACTGAGACGACCATTCGGGCGATGGACCAGCTGGGCGAGATCCTGGCCAGGATGAAGCGCGAGTGCGGCGACGCGGCCTCGTTGGACTGAGCTGCGGCGATTCGGGTTCCGCGTGCTCGATTCGCCGCTTCGTCCACGTCGCGTTGTTTACAATGACGGGAACAGGACAGGGGCCACTCGGCCGTGTCGCCGCCGTCATTCCTGAGTATCGAACGCACCATGCGAGAGCCCGGTCACGTGACGGGCCCCGGGTCCCCGCCCCTGCCCCACCTGAAAGGACGACCGAGCCATGGCGAGCAGCACCTTGGGACGCACGCCGTCGGCCGCCGGATCGGACGCATCCGCGACGCCCCGGGACGGCCGCGACCTGGTCGACCGCCAGCGCGAGGCCTTGGAGCTGCTTGGGAGACTCTCGAAGGAACGGGCGGCGGCCGAGGTTCGGGTCGAGCGGAGGTTCGAGGACGAGAAGCTGTCGGCGACGCAGGAATATGAGGGGGTGCGCGACGGGCTCCGGCGGCGTTACGAGAAGCAAATCGAGGTGCTCGAACGCGAGACCGGGGACAGGCGGGCCTCGCTCATCCGCAAGTCCGAGGCAGCGCAGGCGGCAGCGCAGGCGGCGTATGAGCAGGCGACGCGACGTGCCAGGTCGATCTTCAGCCGCGACCGGGACGAGGCGGTCAAGACCCGCGACGATGCACGATGGCAGGCCGGCGCCGTGGCCGAGGCGAGCCGCGATGGGATCCGGAAGCGGCTCGACCAGGCGGGAAAGGACCAGGCCGACGAGAAGGAAGCCTATGGGCCGATCGAGCAGGATGCCCTGGAGACGCTCTCTCGCACCGGGCGTTTCTCGGGTCTCCCGGGCACGGCCGTTGACGCCCCCGCCGCGGCACCCGAGGGGGAGACGGCCTCGGAGTTGTTCGCCCGTGTGAGGGGCCTGGTGGCCGAGGCGACCGCCGACCTGGAGCGGTTGGAAGGGCTCCTCCTGCCGAAGCTGCTGGCCTGGAAGACGTATCCGTGGGCGGTCGCGGCGCTGATCGCCGCCCTTGCGGGGGCCGGGTGGTTCGCGGCCGAAACGATCGGCGCGGCGGCGGGCGCGGCGGTCGGGTTGGCCCTGGGGGTGGGCCTGCGACCCTGGCTGGTCGGGCTGGCCAGGCGGAAGGTCTCCGGTCCGCATGCGAAGCTCTCGTCGACGATCGGGCTACTGGCCGGGCTGTTCCCGGCCGTCAAGCTGCGCCATGAAGACGAGGCGAAGCGGGACCTGGCCGCGGCGAAGAGCCGCCACGAGGCCGAGCAGCGGGCGGGCGACGAGGCTCACGACGCGAAGCTGGCGCAGGTCACGTTCAGGCGAGATTCGGAGCTGAAGGCGGCCGATGCGATGCTCAAGCCGCTGATCGCCGACGCCGAGTCTCAACGCCTGGATGGCCTGGGAAGGATCGAGATCGACGCCGCCAGGCTCCGCGACGAGGCTGATCTGGGCTACGAGAAGGATGGCCGGCGCCTGGACCGCGAGCACGAGCGGCGGATCGTGGCGAACCGAGCTCGCCACGAGGCGGAGTGGGCCGAGATGGCCGACCGATGGCGCGACGGCCTGGGCCGGGTCGACGCCGAGATCGCCGCGATCGACTCCGTGGCGGGCCGGCTCTTCTTCGACTGGGCCCGCCGCCCCGCGGACGAGTGGAGGCCCAACACGCTGGTGCCCGCGACGATGCGGTTCGGGTCGCTCGCGGTGGACCCGGCGGAGGTTCCCGACGCGATCTCGCACGACGAGGCCCTGCGTGTCATGGGCCCCTCGGCGTTCTCGACCCCGGCCCTCATCCCGTTCCCCGAGGAAGGCTCCCTGCTGCTTAGGGCCTACGGCGAGGGGCGCAACCGGGCGGTCGATGCGATCCAGGCGGCGATGCTCAGGCGGCTAACCTCGCTGCCGGCGAGCAAGGTGAAGTTCACCATCATCGACCCGGTGGGCCTGGGCCGCAACTTCGCCGCGTTCATGCACCTAGTCGACTTCGACGAGTCGATGGTCACCAGCAGGATCTGGACCGAGGAGCGCCACATCGAGCAGCGGCTGGTCGACCTGACCGAGCACATGGAGAACGTGATCCAGAAGTACTTGCGCAACGAGTACACGTCGATCCGCGACTACAACGAACACGCCGGCGAGGTGGCCGAGCCGTTCCGCGTGCTGGTGGTGGCCAACTTCCCCGCGGGGTTCAGCGACCAGGCGGCGCGGCGGCTGCTGAGCGTCGCCGCGGGGGGGGCACGCTGCGGGGTGACGACCCTGATCTCGGTGGACGAGCGGCTGCCGCTGCCGCAGGGCTTCGCGCTGAAGGACCTGGAGGCGTACGCCACCGTGCTGGCCTGGCGCGAGGGGAAATTCACCTGGAGGGGGAGCCCCTTCGGCGGCCTGTATCCGCTGACGCTCGACGCCCCGCCGCCGGCCGAGGTGTTCACGGCGATGGTTCAGTCGGCCGGCGCCCGCGCCAAGGAGGCGGGGCGCGTCGAGGTCCCCTTCCACGTGATCGCGCCCGACCCGGCCGATTACTGGATGTCCGACAGCGCCAAGGGGATCGACGTGCCGTTGGGCCGCGCAGGGGCCACCAGGCTCCAGCACCTGACCCTGGGCCGGGGCACGGCGCAGCACGTCCTGATCGCCGGGCGTACGGGTTCGGGCAAGAGCACACTGCTTCATGCGTTGATCACGAACCTGGCGCTGCGTTATTCGCCCGACCAGGTCGAGATGTTCCTGATCGACTTCAAGAAGGGGGTCGAGTTCAAGACCTACGCGGTGCACGGCCTGCCGCATGCCCGGGTGGTCGCCATCGAGAGCGAGCGCGAGTTCGGCCTGAGCGTCCTCCAGCGGCTGGACGAGGAGCTGAAGCAGCGCGGGGACCAATTCCGCGACGCCGGCGCGCAGGATCTGGCCGCCTACCGCAAGGCGGTGCCCGACCGGCCGATGCCCCGTCTTCTCCTGATCGTCGACGAGTTCCAGGAGTTCTTCGTCGAGGACGATAAGCTCGGCCAGGAGGCGGCCTTGCTGCTCGACCGACTGGTGCGCCAGGGCCGTGCCTTCGGCATTCACGTCCACCTGGGCTCGCAGACCCTGAGCGGTGCCTATTCGCTGGCCCGCAGCACCCTGGGCCAGATGGCCGTGCGCATCGCCTTGCAGTGCAGCGAGGCGGACGCCCATCTGATCCTGAGCGAGGACAACTCGGCCGCCCGGCTGCTGTCCCGCCCCGGCGAGGCGATCTACAACGATGCCAACGGGATGATCGAGGGGAACCACATCTTCCAGGTGGTCTGGCTCTCCGACGAGCGCCGGGACGTCTACCTGGACGAGGTCAAGCGGCTCGACCGCGAGCGGCCCTCGGCCGTCCCGCGCCGGCCGCCGCTGGTCTTCGAGGGGAACATCCCGGCCCGGATCGAGCAGAATCCGCTGCTGGCCCGCTGGCTGGAGCCGACCCCCGGGCGCTGGCCCGAACCTCCCAAGGTGCCGCATGCCTGGCTGGGCGACGCGATCGCGATCAAGGACCCGACGGCCGCGACGTTCCGCCGCCAGGGGGGTGCCAACCTCCTCCTGATCGGCCAGCAGGACGAGATGGCCACGGCCGTGATGGCGTCGTGCTTGCTGAGCCTCGCCGCGCAGCTTCCGCCCAGCCAGGTGAGGTTCATCCTGATCGACGGCACGCCCGTCGATGCGTCGACCGCGGGCGTGCTGGCGTCGATGACCGAGGGGCTGCCCCATCGGGTTGACATGGTCGGCACGCGCGACGTCGGCACGGCCTTCAATGCGTTGGGCGAAGAGTTGGAGCGGCGTCAGGGAGACGCATCGGCCGAGGCCCAGGCGGTCTTCGTCCTGATCCACGACCTCCAGCGGTTCCGCGACTTGCGGCGGGCCGAGGACAGCTACGGCGGGTTTGGCAGCTACGGCGCCGAGAAGGTGGTCAGCCCCGCCGAGCGGCTGGCCACGCTCCTGCGCGAGGGGCCGCCGCTGGGGATTCACGTCCTGGCCTGGGCCGACTCGCTGAACAACGCTAACCGGTCGTTCGACCGCCCCGCGATGCGCGAGTTCTCCTCGAGGGTGCTCTTCCAGATGAGCCCCGCGGATTCGAGCAATCTCGTCGACGGGCCGGCCGCCAGCCGCCTGGGGACGAACCGGGCCTACCTGCACGAAGAGGAGCAGGGCCGTCTGGAGAAGTTCCGTCCCTTCGGGCTCCCCACCGCCGAGTTCCTGGCCGACTATCGAAGGGCGCTGGCCGAACGCGCCGAATGACGGATTGACCCCGAACGGGCGCCGGTCGGGGGGTCAGCTCGCCTCACGATTGCCCTCGGTCACCAGCACCTTGAGGTCTCGCTCAAGGTCCAGGAGGTTGGCCTCCAGGGCCCTGAACTCGCTCGGCGCGTCGGCGAGATTGCCCGACTTACCCATCAGCTCCAGCCGTAAGGCCGACTCGACGACGGGTCCGGCGGAGAAGTTACTCGCGGACCCTTTGAGGCTGTGGGCCGACCGGTGGACCTGGGCGGTGTCGCCGCGAGCGAGGGCGGCGCCCAGCTCCTCGACGAGTTGAGGAGCATCTTCCAGGAAGATCTGGACGAGCTCGGAGATGAGCTCGATGTCGCTATCCAGCCGTTCCATGAGATCCGCCCGGTCGAACGAGGGGCGGGTTTGATCGGCCATGGTCAAGTCTCCGCTGGAGTGAGCGATCCCATTGAATTGCCCCGTCCACGCCTGTGTGCTGCTATGGTCCGGTGCCGGGGCCGCCCTTGCAACCCGGCGCCGCACTTCTCGCCACCATGGCGACGAATCCGGCCGGGCATTCGCCCCCCGCCCGGTGGATCGATGACCGACAACATCTCAGCTCCGAGGTGCTCCGATGATTGCAACGACGCTGGTGTGTGCCCTGTTGACCCTCGCGGCCTCGCCCGAGCCGGTTCCCGCCGCGGCAGCGCAACGGGCTGGGGCGGCGGGCCCGAAGATCGAACGCGTCTTCGGCCCCGAAGTCCCGACCGGGCCTTACAAGCATCCGGCCTGCCTGACCGAGCTGTCCAACGGTGACTTGTATCTAGTTTACTATGGCGGAGCTGGCGAGTATGCCACGGACACGAACGTTTTCGGATCCCGGCTGGTCAAGGGCCAGACGAAATGGTCGGAGCCGGTGGTCGTCGCGCACGACCCATTCCGATCCGTGGGCAACGGTGTGATCTGGCAGGCGCCCGATGGCCTGGTCTGGCTGTTTTACGTCGTCCGGTACGGCGAGACGTGGTCGACCTCGCGTATCCAGGTGAAAGTCTCGGCCGACGGTGCGAAGACCTGGTCCGACTCCTCGGTGCTCTCGCTCGACGAGGGGATGATGGTGCGTAACCGCCCGATCGTGCTCGACGACGGCGACTACCTGCTTCCGGTCTACCGAGAGACGGGGGCCGACCCCGAGTCGGTGGGCCCCGAGAGTGTCTCGCTGTTTTTCCGCTACAGCCCCAAGACTCGGGCCTGGACCCTCTCGGGACCGATCCGGTCGAAGAAGGGGAACATCCAGCCCGCCGTGGTGCAGCTCTCCGCCGACCACCTGGTCGCTTATTGCCGCCGGGGCGGCGATTACGGCCCCAAGACGATCGGCTACATCGTCAGGTCCGAGTCGCTCGATGGCGGCAGGACGTGGGCGGAGGGGACCGACTCGGTGTTCCCGAACCCGAACGCGGCGGTTGACTTCCTCAAGTTGAAGTCAGGCCGGCTGCTCCTCGTGTTTAACGACAGCATGACCAAACGAACACCGCTGGCCGCGGCCGTCTCGTCCGACGGCGATAAGACCTATCCGGTTCGACGGAATCTCGTGGAAGGGCCGGGAGACTTCGGCTACCCGATCGTGCTCCAGGCCAGCGACGGCCTGATCCATCTCGTCTACACCTCGGAGAAGCGGACTGTGGTCAACCATGCCACGTTCAGCGAGGCCTGGCTCCTCGAAGGGCGTTGACGCCCGGATGAATCCGAAGCCCTTAATGTCCGCGCAATCGGATTTGCCCCGCCCTTCGGCTCCAGATCTGGCGAGACTCGGCCGATAGGATTGTAGGGGTTGTCTCGATTTATGGACGCGGGGGCGAGTTCATGCCGGAATGCCGCGACTTGCCGACTGGCATCGGGCTCGTCCATTTCGCACGCGTTCTCGCGGCGATCTGGGCCCTGTGCCTCGGCGTGGGGCCGGCTGCCGGACAGGTTGCGGGCGACGGGCTCATCATGCCGTCCCCGACCCCGCCTCCCCTCCCCTCGCCCCTGATCGAGCCGACTCCGATCTCGCGTCCTTCGTCTTCTCCTTCGCCGATCGAGGGCGTCGAGCTTTCCCCCAGGTCGGGGTCGGCCATCGAGGTGAAGCTGGGCCAGGGTCGGTTTCTCACGTTCAAGGATGACCTGGCCCAGGAAGACAAGCCGGCGCCGTTCCTGGCCGTTGGCGACCCGAGCGTGGTCGACTTCTTCCAGGTCGGGCCGAGGCAGCTGCGGCTGATCGGCAAGTCGTTGGGCTCGACCGACCTGACGGTCACCGACAGCACGGGTCGTTCCTACGACTTCGAGGTCAGGGTTGTCGCTGACCTCGACCCGCTGCGGGCCATGCTCCGCCAGAGCTTCCCCGACGCGAGCCTGAACTTGCTTCAACTACGCGAGAAGATTGTCGTCGAGGGGCAGGCCCGCGACGCGACGCAGGTGGGCCGGATCATCGCGACGATCGAGACCTTCTTCAAGTCGGTCCGCCAGGTGCAAATCCCCGGTCAGGTGGCCAACAAGGACGAGAAAGTTCTGGCGCCGAATCCGGAGGGAGTGGCCGTCCCTCCTCTGCCGGTGGAGCCTATCCCGTCCGGCCTGTCGGGGGGCGCGTTGCTCAATACGCCGGCCGCGCAAGGTGGGGGAGCTTCGGGCCAGGCCGGCCTGGCAGCCACTTATACGGTCGGGCAGATCGTCACGAACCAGCCCCAGGTTATCAACCTGATCCGCGTCCCCTCCTCTCAGCAGGTCCTGCTGAAGGTGCGCGTGGCCGAGCTGAACCGGACCGGGTTCCGCCAGATCGGTGCCGACTTGCTGGGGATCATCCCGCAATTCAGCACGCTGCTGGGCACCCAGATCGCCGGCAACGCGTTGACCCCCGGGCAGATTGGCGCCAGCACGTTCCAGCAGGCAACGACCGCCGGGCGGCCCCTCGCCAACCTGGCCCTGGGCTCGCAGGCGACCGCCTTCGGCACGTTCTCCCACGGCCAGTTCAACGTGATCCTGACGGCCCTGCGGAGGAACAGCCTGGTCAAGATTTTGGCCGAGCCGAACCTGGTGGCCCTCAATGGCCATCAGGCGAACTTCCTGGCCGGCGGCGAGTTCCCCGTCCCTTCGTTCTCGGGGGTCGGGGCGGGGGCGCCGGGCGGCGGCGGGGCCTCGACGACCCAGTTCAAGGAGTTCGGCGTTCGGCTCGCGTTCCTGCCCATCATCGTCGACGGCGACACCGTCCGGCTGACGGTCGACCCCGAGGTCAGCACGGTCGACACCACGCTGGCCACCACGCTGGTGCCCGGTGGCAGCCCGGTGCCGGGCCTGAATGTTCGCAAGTCGCACACGACCGTCGAGTTGCGGCAGGGCGACACGCTAGCGATCGCCGGCCTGATGCAGCTCGACCTGGCCGGCAACACCCAGAAGATCCCCCTGTTGGGCGACCTTCCCTACATCGGCACCTTCTTCAGCAACACGAGCAGCAATCGCGTGGAGAAGGAGCTGATCGTGCTGGTGACCCCCTACATCATCGAGCCGATGCCCCCCGGGCAGGTCCCGCCCGTTCCCGGTGATGAGGTGTCGGAACCCAACGACCTGGAGTTCTTCTTCCTCAATCGGATCGAGGGACGCACCGGCATCGACGGCCGGTCGAGCACCTCGTACGACGACCCTCTGCACCTGGTGCGAAGCTCGCTCGTCGAGAAGCGGCACCTGATCGGCCCCTCGGGCTTTTCCAAGTGACGACCCCCAACGCCGCCGGCGCGGCCAGAGGATTGGCGATGTCCAAGACGAACCGCCGGCGCCAGGCCGCCGGCCTGATGCTGGGCCTGGGCCTCTCGGCCACGACCGCACGGGCGCAAGGCCTTCCCGATCCCCTGCCCGAGTTATCCCCCGAGCCCGTGGCCGTCGCCGCCCCGCTGATGCCCCGGCCGTCGGTCATCGAGGTGCCGCCGACGGGCGTCTTGCCCAGCTGGAGGCCCGATCCCCTCGATCCTGTGGCCACCGAGCGACACAGCCCGAAGTTCGTGGCCCACAAGCGGCGCTGGTGGCACTGGAGACGCTATCAGGGGAAGCTCGGCGGCTACCCCGAGAATTACGAGCCCCGCCCGCTGGGCTCGGCCCTGCACGACCACGGCCGGGCCATGGTCGCCAATGGCGCGGCGGCCCGCCTGACCCTGTTCCGGTACGACTTCGTCGACGATACCGTCGAGCTAAACGCCCGGGGCCGCGACCAGGTCTTCAAGCTCGCGGCGCAGTTGGCCGCCAGCCCCTTCCCGCTGATCATCGAGCGCACGCCCGAGAACCCCGGGCTGGCCGAGGCCCGGCGTGCGTCGGTGCTGGCGGCCCTGGCATCGAGCCCCTACCCGGCCCCCATTGAACGGGTGCTCGTGGGCCAGCCGATGTCGAGGGGCATCTCGGGGATCGACGCCCAGATCATCGGGGCCAATGCGCTGGATCGGACGAAGGACTTCGGGCCTCCGATCCCCATCGACAGCAACGGCGTGAACAGCCCTTCGGGCGTCACCTCCCGATGACGCCCCGCTCAGGAGCCCGCCGATGAATTCGCGCCGCCTGGCCCATCCGACCGCCGTTGTCTCCCTGGTCCTCCTGCTCGTCGGCTGCTCTCACAACGGCCGGAAGGCCCCCGCGCATGCCTCTTCCGGCCTGCTGGACACCGGCCGGGCGTCGAAGGTGACGCACCGGCAGGCCGCCGACATGCAGGTGGCCATGGGCCGGTCGCTCGAGGAGTCGGGCAATCCGACCGAGGCCGAGGCGGCCTACCGCAAGGCCATCGAGAGCGATCCCAAACGGGCCGACGCCCACGCGCGGCTGGCGGTGCTGGTAGGCATGGCCGGCAAGTTCGACGAGTCGTCGAAGCAGTTCGCACGGGCGGTGAAGCTCGACCCCAAGAACCCCAATCTGCTGTGCGACCAGGGCTACGGCTACTACCTCCAGCGCCGCTGGGCCGAGTCCGAGTCCTGCTTCCGCAAGGCGATCAAGCTGGAGCCGGCCCACTCGCGGAGCCACAACAACCTGGGCCTGGTGCTGGCCCGGCAGGGCGACGCCGACGCGGCCCTGGCCGAGTTCCGTCGCGCCGGCTGCGACACCGCCGATGCGCAGGCCAACCTCGGCCTGATCCTGGCGATGGAAGGCCACATGCCCGAGGCCGAGAAAGCCTACGCCGCGGCCCTTGCGGCCAAGCCCAAATCCTCTGAAGCCCGGGTTGGCCTGGACGCCATCCTGGCCGCACGCACCGGGGCCCGTCCCGACCCGGTCAGGACCCTCGCCGCCGCGCCGGGCCATCTCGACGCCGAGGTCCGCCCCGCCTCGGTCGAGCTGCCCGAACTCCCCGGGCAATAGTCGGCCGGCATTTCCCAGCCCGCCAGCCGTGACCTAGCCTTGAGTCGGGTGCCGATGCGCTGTCGCGCCCGGAGAAGGGGCGATACGGCGGGACATGGCATGACTCACGACGCGATGCGGGGGCGGGTGAGGCGTCGGGGCGCGGCGGCCATTGAGCTGGCGTTGGTCCTGCCGGTCCTCTGCCTGCTCTGCCTGATCACCGCCGACTATTCGCGGGTCTTCTACGCGCTGACGACCCTCAGCGATTGCGCCCGCGCCGGGGCGGTCTATTACGCCATGACGCCGTCGGCCGCGGTGTCGAGCGTGCAGCATGCGGCCCTGGCCGGCGCCACCGACCTGATTCCCCAGCCGACGGTCGACGTGGCCAGCGGGACGAACGTGGCGGGCAATGCTTATGTGCAAGTCACCGTCACCTACCACTTCTCTTCCTTGTCGAGCTTCCCGGGGATTCCGACCTCGACCACGCTGAGCCGCAAGGTCGTGATGATGCCCAACCCGCCGTGACGACCCGATGCAGAGGGCAAGATGAAAACGAAGGACGGACGACGGAGGCGCCGCGGGGCCGTGATGGCCGAGGCGGCGATCGTCTATTCGGTGACGATCACGCTCGTCATGGGCACGATCGTGGTCGGCCTGGGCATCTTCCGCTACCAGCAAATCGCCTGGCTGGCTCGCGAAGGGGCACGCTGGGCATCGGTGCGAGGGACGAGCAAGTACCAGACGGAGCAGTCGAAGGCGGAGCCGACGGCGGCCGACGTGGTGGCCGGCGCCGTCACGCCCCGGATGGCGGCGTTGGATCCGATCAAGCTCACGGCTACCCTCACCTGGGATAAGGCGTCGACGCCGCCGACGCTGACCTTCAAGCTGAGCTATCAATGGACCCCCGAGCTGGTCCTCGCGCCGCTGACCTTCAGTAGCTCGGCGACCCAGCCGATTACCTACTAGAAGGCCCCGATCCGATGATGAAGCACCCACCCCGGCGCCGCGGGGCCGTGGCCGTCTTCGTGGCGCTCTGCCTGCTGCCGATCGTGCTGACCATGGCCCTGGTCATCGACGGCGGGATGCTGATGAGCCAGCGCCGCCAGGCCCAGGCGGTGGCCGACGCGACCGCGCATGCGGCCGCCTGCGCCCTGGCCAAGAACTACGCGACCGACGCGGGCCTTGATCCGCGCGGACTGGCGCGGGCCGCCGCCCTGTCGATCGCCGCCGACAACGGCTATGCCAACGACGGCACGACCACCTCGGTCGTCCTCACGTTCGGATACGGGGGCCAGGCCGGCCGCGTCCAGGCACTCGTGACCTACTATCAGCCGCGCTACTTCAGCTCCGTCATAAGCAGCGGCACCATACCGGTCTCCGCCCGGGCCTTGGGCCGCGTCGACAACACCGCCCCGCCATCGATCCTGCTGACCGATCCCTCGGCCGCCGGGGCGTTGACCCTGACCGGCGGGGCCAAGCTCACCGCCAACGGCTCCATCCAGGTCAACTCCAGCAGCCCGGGCGCCGTCAATGCATCGAACGGCGCGTATGCCACTAACAACGGGGGCCTGAGCGTCGTCGGTGGCGTGGGCATCCCCAACTGGGCCACCCCGACCACGTTCTTTTCCAAGGCGCCGACGACCGGCCAGGCGGCGGCCGCCGATCCCTACGCGTCATTGGCCACGCCCACCACCGCGGGCCTCGACCCGCGAAGCGCCCCCAATCCCCCCTACGGCACCGCCACCATGAATCCGGGCGTCTACACCGGCGGCCTGACGCTGGGCGGGGGCATGACGATCACCATGAATCCGGGCGTCTATTACATGAAGAACGGCGGATTCAACGTGGCCAATGGCGTCACGCTCAACGGCACCGGCGTGACGATCTACATCGATTCGGGCGGCGGAGCGATCAGCCTCCAGGGGGGGACGACCGTCAATCTCACCGCGCCCACGACGGGTGCCACCAAGGGGATCGTCTACTTCCAGGACCGCGGCAACACGTCGAACCTGAACAACATCGCCAACGGCTCCAACGTGAAGATGTCCGGCACGCTTTACGCCCCCAACGCCGCGCTGACGATCGCCGGCGGGGCGACGGGCTCGCAGTACGGCTCGCA
Source organism: Isosphaeraceae bacterium EP7 (assembly GCA_038400315.1). NCBI lineage: Bacteria > Pseudomonadati > Planctomycetota > Planctomycetia > Isosphaerales > Isosphaeraceae > Kueselia > Kueselia aquadivae. Next base: position 3,024,712 of record CP151667.1, on the reverse strand, counting down.
GTTCATCGTCAAGTCGCTGTACCTCTCCAATAATGCGAACATCGCGATCAACACGTCCGCGTCCAGCTCGAGCACCTCCGCCCCGTACCTGATGGAGTGAGCCCCGCCCGGGTCACTTCCCCCCGGGGGTGGACTCGAACATGGCCGAGACCTGGAAGGCGGCCGGGGCGAGCAGGATCACGAAGACGGCCGGGAAGATGAACAGCAGTGTGGGGATCATGATCAGGGTCGCCGCCTTCTGGGCCCTCTCCTCGGCCGCCTGCTTGCGCTTGTGCCTCAGGCTCTCCGAGTGGTTGCGCATGCTCTTGACCAGGCTGGCCCCGAACCGCTCCGACTGGCCGATGACCGACGCCAGGCTGAGGATCTCCTCCATGTCGCTGCGCCGGGCGAAGTTGGTCAGGGCCTCGCCGGGGCCGCGGCCGAGCTGGATCTCGCGGTCGACGATGCGCAACTCGCTGCCGAGCACCGGGTGCGCCGACCTCAGCTCGTCGGCGATCTTCTTGAGCGAGGCCTGGAAGCTCAGGCCCCCCTCCAGGCAGATGATCAGCACGTCGATCGCGTCGGGGAGGGCTCGCCTCAGCGCCTGCTGACGCTGGGCCTTGCGGCGGTTGAGCCAGGCGCCAGGCCCGAACATCCCCACCAGGAACAGCAGGATGGACAGCGGCAAGGCCCGGGTCGTGGGGATGACGTTGGCCAGCGTCAGGCCGCCGCCGACGACCGTCGCCAGGACGAGCAGGACGAGCTTCACGCCCAGGAACGCGTGCATCGCCTGCCGCTGGTAGAGCCCCGCGTGCACCATCCGGGCCCGCAGCCTGGTCCGCTCGGCCTCGTCGTCGGGCACGATCACCTTGCCCATCTTGGGCAACGCCGACCTCGCCATCGAGGCGACCGTCTCGGGCCTCGCCTCGGGCCGTTCCCGCCCCGACATCGCGTCGATCCGCCGGTCCAGCTTGCCCTTGCGGCCGGTGGCCAGCAGGCCGACGATGAGCGCCAGCATGGTGATCACGCCGCCGGCCATCATCATCAGCATCAGTTCTCGAGACATGACGGCGCGTGCCCCCTCAGAAGTCGAAGTTCACGATCTTGCGGATCCAGAGGACGCCCACCATCTCGAAGCCGAAGGTGCCCAGCAGGATGTTGGGGTGATCGAACATCACGCCCCCATATTTCGGGTTGACGGCCAGGATCAGGAGGAACATGCACGGGGGGAGCCCGGCCAGGATCCAGCCCTGCATCCGCCCCTCGGAGGTCAGCGTCTGGATGGTCCCGCGGATCATGTAGCGCTCGCGCACCACGCCGGCCAGCTTGATGAGGAGCTCGGCCAGGTTGCCGCCGGTCTGCTGCTGGACGAGCACGGCCATGACGAAGATCTTCAGCTCGATGATGCCGGTGCGGCGGTTGAGGTCGCGGAAGGTGGCCTCGGGGGAGAGCCCCATGTTCTGCTGCTCGTAGCAGAAGGAGAATTCGGTGGAGATCGGCTGGGGGAACTCCTCGGCCACGGCCAGCATCGCCTGCCCCAGGGTCTGCCCCGCGCGGACGACGCGCGCCATCAGGTCGAAGGCCTCGGGTAGCTGCGACCGGAGCTTCTCGATCCGCGCGTCTCGCTTCCCTTTGACGACCCGGATCGGCAGCCAGCCGCCGACGAAGGCGGCCACCGAGGCGTCGAACGGGTTGCCCCGCGCGACCAGGCCCAGCAGGCCCAGGCCCACCGCGACGGCGGCGGAAATGGCCAGCAGCCGGCCGGGGGTGACGTCCACCCCCGACTGATCGACCATCGAGGTGAACCGCTGGCGGGCCGTGGGTGCCTCCTCGTCGTGGCCCAGCCCGGCGGTCACCTGCTCCAGGTTCTTGAACAGGGGCGATCGCTTCGCCTGGTCTTTCCGCTTGCGGAGGAACTCCTCGTCGACGCGATCGTTGACGCGAGAGCGGTCGCGCAGGAAGAGGTCGGTGGCGACCTGATAGGCGGCCAGCACGCCCAGGATGGCCGTCGCCGCGGCCAAGCCCGTGACCATCCCCGGGTTCATCGCGGCATGTCTCCCTTGGCCTGGCCCGACAAGATGCGCCGCTCGAACATGTCGCCCGGGAGCTTCACGCCGCACGCCTCGAACATCTCCAGGCACTTCGGCCGGATGCCCGTGCAGTAGAAGTAGCCTTGCGCGACCCGGTCTTCGTCGACCCCCGTCTGCTTGAAGACGAACAGGTCCTGCATGCTGACGACGTCCTCCTCCATGCCGGTGATCTCCGAGATCTTGATGATCTTGCGCGCCCCGCCCGTGAGCCTGGCCGCCTGGACGATGATCTGCACGGCCGAGGCGATCTGCCGGCGGATGATCCAGATGGGCAGGTCGAATCCGGCCATGCCCACCATCATCTCAATGCGGCCGACGGCGTCGCGGGTGTCGTTGGCGTGGATCGTCGTCATGCTGCCGTCGTGGCCGGTGTTCATCGCCTGGAGCATGTCCAGCGTCTCGCCGCCGCGGCACTCGCCGACGATGATCCGGTCGGGCCGCATGCGTAGCGCGTTCTTGACCAGGTCGCGCGTGAGGATCGCGCCGTTGCCCTCGAGGTTGGCGGGCCTGGTCTCCATCCGGACGACGTGCGACTGCTGGAGCTTCAGCTCGGCGGCGTCCTCGATGGTCGCCACCCGCTCGTCGTCGGGGATGAACGACGAGAGCGCATTCATCAGGGTCGTCTTGCCCGATCCCGTCCCCCCCGAGACGATCATGTTGACGCGGGCCCGCGTGGCGGCCGACAGGAAGTCGACCATCTCGCTGGTGATCGCCTTCTTCTCCACCAGGTCCTTGAACTGGAGCGGCGTCTTGCTCGATCGGCGGATCGACAGCAGGGTGCCGTCCAGGGCCAGGGGTGGGATGACCGCGTTGACGCGCGAGCCGTCGGCCATGCGTGCGTCGCACAGGGGCGACGTCTCGTCGATGCGACGGCCGACCCGGCTGACGATGCGCCGGACGATCTCGATGAGGTGCTTCTCGTCGTTGAAGACGACGTCGGAGCGGGTGAGCCGCCCCCGGCGCTCGACGTAGACGCACTTCGGCCCGTTGACCAGGATGTCCGAGATGGTCGGGTCGCGCATCAAGGGCTCGAGCGGGCCGATGCCGAAGGTCTCGTCGAGCACCTCGCCGATGAGCCGCTCGCGCTCGGCGAAGCTCAGCAGGTCGTTGCTCTGGCGGCAGAGGTGCTCGGCCCCCCGCCGGACCTCCTCGCGCAGCTCTTCCTGGCTCATCGACGCGATCGCGGAGAGGTCAAGCTCCGAGATGAGCTTCTGGTGCAGGGTCTGCTTGATCCGCAGCATCCGGTCGTCGCCCGCCGCCATCGTGGTCGCGAGCGAGTCGGTGGCAATCTGGCTCATCATGGGTCGCGTCTCCGGGGCCGGGGGCTCTCGGGCGTGCGTCCCCCCGATGAGCCTAGGTCACGCTTTCCTGGCCGGCCCATCGACGTCCCGTGCGAGCTGGATGATTCCGCGGGAAACTTTGGCCGTGGGCGCCGAGATCACCACGGGCACCCCCTGGTTGTTCGCCCGGTTGACCGCCTTGGCGTCCTCAGGGATGTAGGAGCCGATCTTCATGCCGATCGCCTCCTCGGCCTTGGCGTAGGGCACCTCCTGAGGCTGGCCGTAGCGATTGACCACCAGCCGGACCTTCTCGCGGGTCAGGCCCAGCGCGTCCATATGCTCCAGCGTGCGGCGGACGTTGCGCAGCGAGGTGAAGTCGAGCCTCAGGACGATGAGGACCACGTCGGCCTGGCGCAGCAGCAGGAGCTGCTCCTCGCGGAACGAGTGGTCGAGGTCGGCGACGACGTAGGGGAAGCTCGCGCGGGCCAGCGCCACGGCCAGGCCCACGCCGTCGATCCGCACGCTCGCCACGTCGGCCAGCTTCTGCGGAGGGGCCAGCACATGCACGCCCGACTCGTGCTTGACGAGCGAGCGCTCGAACATCACCCTGTCCAGCCTCGACGCGTTCTGGCAGAGGTCGGCCAGGGTGAATGTCGGCCGGACGTCGAGCAGGGAGGCCAGGTCGCCGGTCTCCAGCTTGAGGTCCAGTAGCCCGACATGGCCGTGCGCCTTGGCCAGGACCACGGCGAGGCTCGCCGCCAGCGTGCTCGACCCGCTTCCGCCGTTGGGGGACAGAAATACGATCAGGCGGCCGGGTTCGGACGGGGCGGCGGCGTCGGCGGCCATTCGCTTGATGGCGGCCTCCAACTCCGTCTCCAGATCGCCCGCGTCCACGTAATCCGAGGCCCCCGCGCGCAGGGCGTGCAGCACCAGCTTCGCGTCAGTCGTCGGGCCGACGGCGAGCAGCCTGCCCGAGGCCGTGCGCGCCAGCCCGGGCAGCATGCCGATGGCCCGCTCGCGGTCGGCCGGCAGCGCCGCCACGATCAGGTCGACCTTCGTCTCGCGGCCCAGTCGCAGCGTCGCGTCGTCGATCGTGACGATGTGCGACGACGGGCACTCGACCCCGCCGAAGTTCAGCACGTCGCGGATGCGTGAGCCGGTCGGCTCGTGGTCGGTCACGATAAAGGCCGTCATCGTGCAGCCTGGTCCTTGGGGTCCGGCCTCGGGGCGGTTCGGTGAGGCGTCTCGCGGTCGAGAATCAGGGGGAATCCGAGGCGACCTGGGTGCGCGACCGCCGAGGCGTGAGGGGCGTCCGGACGGTGACCCGGTCCTGGCCGACACTCGTCCCGCGCAGCGTTCTCGTGGTCATCACCCAGTCTCTGTGGACCGGCTCGGGCGGCGGCGGTGGTGGCGGTGCCGGGATCGGCGCGGCGGCCACCTCCACGGGCGGAGGCGGGGCCGGCCTGTGCAGAGGCAGGTCGGTCGAGGTCGCCGGCGGCTCGTCGACCATCCCCTCGTCCAGCGGGTTCCGCATCGTCAGGTGCAGCGTCCCCTTGTTCTGCCCCAGGTCCAGGCGGGCGGCCTGCTTGGGCGTGACCAGCAGCGTGACCGACCGGGCCTGGTCGGGGTCCATCTTGTTGGCCGAGGGCGCATCCACGCTCGTGTGGACCGCGAGGATCTCGATATTCTGGAGGATCGTGGTCGCCGAACCGCCGCCCGACGGGTCGTCGGCGGCCCCCTGGCTGGCGACGGTCAGGAGCACGTCCACCTTGTTGCCGGGCAGCAAGAACCCGGCCATCGACGACGATAGGCTGGCCGTCTGGATCGTGAAGGCACGCATCCCCGGCCGGATCAGGGCGGCCATCCCCGAGCCCGAGCCCTTGGGGGCCAGCTTCAGGTCGCTCAGGACGTCCCCCTTGAGCATCGGGAAATGGGCCACGCGCTCGACGGCGTCGGCCTCCTTCGTCAGGCACCCCTCGGGGACTTGCTCCTTGGGGACCCTGCGGACGGACAGCGACGCCTTCTTGATCGTCTCGCCCCGCTGGATGTCCGCGGCGGCGTAAAGGACCGGGAACGTCTCGACCTTCCCGCCGGGCTCGCCCGACCTCATGAGCTGGATGCCCGCCGCGGCGCAGAGGCCGCAGGCCAGCGCCAGCACCACCACGAGGATTGTTCGCGGGCTCATCGCGGGCCTCCCGTCGAGGCGACCGAGGGGCCCTGCATCGCGGCGGTCGGCCGGACCCCGTCCAGCTCGGCCCGGTGCCAGGCCAGCGCGGCGAAGAAGCCGACGCAGGTCATGGCCGCGAACGGGACGAGCCTGTGCCGGCGATCATCGCGGCTGGTCTCGGCCTCGATCGAAGCCGCGGGCCGGGCCCACTCCCCGGGCCTGAGCATCCCGCGCCCCAGCTCGCAGATCTCGATGAAAGCCATCATGGTCCCCCCCCTTCGCACCACCAGGACGAGCGCGTAGAGCCCCGCGGCCAGCGCCGAGGCGAGGCAGACTTCGAGCGTGAGCCGGGGACCCAGCCAGGCGCCCAGGGCCGTCAGCAGCTTGACATCCCCCGCGCCGACGCCCCCCGCGGCGAAGAACACGACGAGCGCGCAGAATCCGACCGTCGCGCCCGCCATGCTCTGGCCCAGCCCGGCCAGCCCGCCGAACCAGGTCGAGGCGAGCAGGCCGCCCAGCAAGGCCGGGAAGGTGAGCCAGTTGTAGACCTTGAATTGGCGCAAGTCGGTCGCCGCGGCCACCAGGGTGATGGCTGCGGCGACGACGAGCGGGAGTTGTTCCGGTCCGGGCATTGCTCCGGTCCCTCATGAAAAAAGGCCGCAAGGCCGATGCCTCGCGGCGCAGGCCCGGCGTGCGGGCCTGTCCTGGCCGGGTCGATCAGTCGATGACGGAGGCCGACCCGGCGAAATTCACGGACGAGCCCACATCGGTGTACTGGCCGCTGATGGACGTGGAGAGAATCCTGATGGCCGCGACGGCCGCGGCGCCGATGAGTGCGATCATCAGGGCGTACTCGACCATGGTGGCGCCGTCTTGTTCGGTCATCAGTCGCCTGAAAAACATGCTCATCGTTGTCGGTCCTGGTTGCGGGCGGATTTCGGCCACGGGGAGCTTCACGGGGGTTGATCGACGCACACATCGATCCAGAGTTCGAGTTGCGTCATCCGTCTCGCTCGGCGGAACAGGCCCGACAACCGGGATTGCCGGCTCCGCGAGCCTCAGCTGCCGGCGGAGGTGACCGCGGTGCCCACGTCGGTGAACTTGCCGCTGATGGCGGTGGAGAGCGTGGTGATGGCCGCGACGGCCGCGGCGCCGATGAGTGCGATCATCAGGGCGTACTCGACCATGGTGGCGCCGTCTTGTTCGGTCATCAGTCGCTTGAAGAACTTGCTCATCGCGGTCGCTCCTGGATCCTGGCGGAAATGGTCGCAACGGGCGCTAATTGAGATACGCGTTGATCATTGGGTTTTTATGGCGAGGTGTCATCCGCCGAAGCCCGGCGGATCAGGCCCGTCGATCGGGCCTTCCGCCGACGCGAGGCTCAGCTGCCGGCGGAGGTGACCGCGGTGCCGACCGAGGTGAACTTGCCGCTGATGGCGGTGGAGAGCGTGGTGATGGCCGCGACGGCCGCGGCGCCGATGAGTGCGATCATCAGGGCGTACTCGACCATGGTGGCGCCGTCTTGTTCGGTCATCAGTCGCTTGAAGAACTTGCTCATCGCGGTCGCTCCTGGTTGTGGGCGGATTTCGGCCGCCGGGTTCAAGCCCGTCAGTCCCATTTCCGTATCCGTCTGAACGTGGATTTGCCGGGTTGAATGATCCGCGACCCGACTCGCGGAGCGGGCACACGGGCTGCATCGCCCGCCGCCGGCCATCGTCGCGTCCCAGCCCGTCTCGGCCCTTCGCCTCGGCGGTTGGTTGCGACGAGAGAAGCTTGGGTCATGTTTGGGGTGCTGTCAATTCGGCGGGAAAAGAGGCCGATTTCTTCGCCCAACGAGAGGCGGCCGTGCCCGAGAAGTCGGGAGATGAGCCGGCTGGGATCCCTGGGCGAGTTGCAGGGCCCAATTTCAGGGCGGCGGGCGTGACGCCTTGACCGCGGCGGGGAAAGCCGATAGTTCTCGGGGATGAAGGATGTTTCCATCGAGTCAATCTCGGTGCGGGTCTCCAGGCCGGTCGCCGGGAGGCACGCGAGGAGGCAGGGATGGAAAGCAGCACTGCGAATCGACCGGGCCAGGCTCACGTGCCCGAGCCCCTCCGCAGGACGCTCCCGGGCGTCACCCCGACCATCCTGGAGGCCATCGGCCGCACGCCGCTCATCCCGCTCAGGTGCCTGGCCGAGGGGGTGCCCGCCCGCGTGCTGGTCAAGCTTGAGAGCGTCAACCCCGGCGGCAGCATCAAGGACCGCGTGGGCGTGGCCATGGTCGACGAGGCCGAGCGCCACGGCTGGCTGAAGCCCGGCGGCACGATCATCGAGGCCACCGCGGGCAACACCGGCGTGGGCCTGGCCCTGGCCGCCGCCGTCCGCGGCTACCGCTGCATCTTCGTCCTGCCCGACAAGATGAGCGGCGAGAAGGTACGCCTGCTGAAGGCCTATGGCGCCGAGATCGTCATCACCCCCACGTCGGTCCCGCCGGACGCCCCCGAGAGCTACAACGGCGTGGCCGACCGCCTCGCCCGCGAGATCCCGGGCGCCTGGCGGCCCAACCAGTTCACCAACCTGGCCAACCCCGAGGTCCATTACCGGACCACCGGCCCTGAGATCTGGGAGCAGACCGGCGGCGCCGTCACCGTCTTCGTCTCGGGGGCCGGCACAGGGGGGACGATCTCGGGAGTCGGCCGCTACCTCAAGGAACGCAACCCCGACGTCAAGGTCATCGGCGCCGACCCCGAAGGGTCGATCCTCTCGGGCGACGTCCCCAAGCCCTGGAAGGTCGAGGGGATCGGCGAAGACTTCGTCCCCAAGACCCTCAACGGCCAGGTCGTCGACGAGTGGGTCCGCGTCGGCGACGCCGAGAGCTTCCGCACCGCCCGGGCGATGGCCCGCCAGGAGGGCCTGCTCGTCGGCGGATCATCCGGCACCGCTGTCGGCGCCGCCCTAAGGTACGCCAGGCGGCTGACGGCCGACGACGTGGTGGTGGTGCTCTGCCCGGACACCGGGCGCAATTACCTGAGCAAGTTCTTCGACGACGCCTGGCTCGCCGAGAACAAGCTCGACGAGGCCGGCCCGGTCGCCGAGACCGTCGGCGACCTGCTGCGTTCCAGGGGCCCCAGGGATCTCGTCATCGTGGCCGACGACGCGACCGCCGGGCGCGCCGCCGAGCTGATGCAGGAGCGCGGGATCTCGCAGCTTCCCGTCATGCGAGACGGCAAGTCGGTGGGCAGCATCCAGGAAGTGACCCTGGCCCGACTGCTGCACGACCATTCCGACCTCCCGAGCGTGCGGGTGGGCGACGTGATGGCCAGGCCCCTGCCCATGGTCGACGTCAACGTCCAGCTCGACGAGGCCTACCGCCTGCTGCTCGCGGGCAACTCGGGCGTCCTGGCCATCGCCGGCGAGTCGGTCGTCGACATCGTCACCCGGATCGACCTGATCCAGTACTGGAACCGACGTCGCGAGGCCTGACGCCGCGCGACGCCCCTGGAGTTGATTCAGTCATGGGCGATGATCTCAGCGAGGCCGGCTTCTCGACGCGCGCCATCCACGCCGGCCAGGGGCCCGACCCCACCACCGGCGCGACGATCGTGCCCATCTACGCGACGTCCACCTATACCCAGGACGCCCCTGGGCAGCACAAGGGTTACGACTACTCGCGCAGCGGCAACCCGACCCGCACCGCCCTGGAAACCTGCCTGGCCTCCCTGGAAGGGGGCGCGCGGGGGCTCACCTTCGCCTCGGGGCTGGCCGCGACCACGGCCGTCCTCTCGACCTTGAGGCCCGGCGACGAGATCGCCGCCGCCGCCGACCTGTACGGCGGCACCTTTCGCCTGCTGGAGCGAGTCTTCCGCCCCTGGGGGCTCATCCCTCGCTACACCGAGGATGCCAGCCCGGAAGGCTTCGGCCAGATCATCGGCCCGAAGACGAAGCTCGTCTGGATCGAGACGCCCACCAACCCCCTGCTCCAGGTCCTTGACATCGCCGCGCTCGCCGAGCTTGCCCACGGCCGGGGCGCCCTCCTGGCGGTCGACAATACGTTCGCGTCGCCCTACCTCCAGCGTCCCCTGGAGCACGGCGCCGACCTCGTCGTCCACAGCACGACGAAGTATCTGGGCGGCCACTCCGACGTCATCGGCGGCGCGGTCATCGGCCCGATTGACCTGCTCGAGCCGATCGCCTTCTATCAGAACGCCGCAGGCGCGGTCCCCGGCCCCTTCGACGCCTGGCTGACCCTGCGCGGGATCAAGACCCTGGCCCTCCGCATGGAGAGGCACTGCGCCAACGCCCGGTCGCTGGCGGACTGGCTCTCGAAGCACCCCAAGGTCGCCCGCGTCTATTATCCAGGCCTTCCCGACCACCCCAACCACGCCGTCGCGCGCCGCCAGATGAGCGACTTCGGTGGCATGATCAGCCTCCGCCTCCACGGCGGCGCCGAGGCCGCGAAGCATCTGCTCGCTTCGACCAAGCTCTTCAGCCTGGCCGAGAGCCTCGGCGGCGTCGAATCCCTCATCGGCCACCCGGCGACGATGACCCATGCCAGCATCCCGGCCGAGATCCGCGCCGCCAGGGGCGTCGACGACGGCCTGGTCCGCCTCAGCGTCGGCGTCGAGGACGTCAACGACCTTCGCGCCGACCTGGAACGGGGCCTGTCCTGAAGCCCCCGAGGGACGTCGGAATGCTCAGTCCGACCCGCCGCTGGCCGTCAGAGTCACGCCCGTGACCCAGCCCGAGTCGTCGGAGGCCAGGAACACGGCGACCTTGCCGATATCCTCCGGCTGGCCGATCCGGCCGAGCGGGGTCTGCTCGATCGCCTGCGTGTGGAAGTCCGTCCCCAGGAAGCCGGCCGCGTGGACCCCTTCCGTCTCGACCATCCCCGGGCTGAGCGAGTTCACGCGGATCTTCTTCGCGCCAAGCTCCTTCGAGAGCGACTTGGTAATCGCGTCGACCGCGCCCTTCGTCGCGCTGTAGATCGACACGCCCGGCCTCGGCGACGTCCCGACGACCGAGCTGATGTTGATGACGCTCCCCCCCTCGGGGCCGAATAGTTCGGCGGCCTTCTGCGTGACCAGGACCAGCCCCAGCACGTTCAGGTTGAACTGCTTGTGGAAGTGCTCCTCGGTGATCGTCTCCAGCGGCGAGAACTCGAAGATGCCGGCATTGTTCACCAGCACGTCAAGCCGCCCATAGGCCTTGGTCGTCGCCGCGAAGAGCGCGTCGATCTCCGCCTTCTTGGAGACGTTGGCCCCCACGGCGATCGCCTTCCCGCCGGCCTTCTCGATCACGGCGACGACCCGGTCCGCCCCCTCCTTGCTGGAGGAGTAGTTCACAACCACCGAGGCACCTTCTGCGGCCAGATGCTTGGCGATCGAGGCGCCGATCCCCTTGGATGCGCCCGTGACAACCGCGACTTTCCCGGCAAGCTTCGGCATCGGAGCGGCTCCCATTCGGTGAACTTGGCTTGACGGGGCTATCATAGGGCGGGCTTTCGGCGGGGGAAGTACGCACCTTCCGGTAAGTATCGGCCCGACTTGTCGCCCCACGCGTCCGCGACTCGTTTCGGGTAAACTCTAGGCCGATCGCCGCGGCGCGGGACCCCCCGAGCGTCGATCGGCGTCCCCCTGGCCGACGTCGGCCAGGTCTTCGTCTCTCCCGGATCGGAATCGACCCATGTCGAACCTCGGTGGCTGGCTGACGGCGTACCGCGACCGCCAGCAGGAATTGCTCTCCGCCCTGCCCCTCTCCCAGGTCGAGGACATCGTCGGCCTGCTCAAGGCGGCCCTCGACGCCGACACGCAGGTCTTCGTCTTCGGCAACGGCGGCAGCGCGGCCAACGCGTCGCACTTCGTCACCGACGTGGGCAAGGGGGCGTCAGACGTCACCCACCGGCGGTTCCGCATCCTCTCGCTGAACGACAACACCGCCTGGATGACCGCCCTGGGCAATGATTATGCCTATGAAGACGTCTTCCTCCGCCAGCTCCAGAATTACGGCAACAAGGGCGACCTGGCCCTCTGCATGAGCGTCAGCGGAAACTCGCCCAACCTGGTCAAAGCGATGCGCTGGGCCCGCGACAACGGCCTGGCCACCGTCGCCCTGGTGGGCGAGAAGCGCGGGGCCCTGGCGGAAGTCGCCGAGCACGTCCTGGTGATCCCCGACGGCCATTATGGCCGCGTCGAGGACGCCCAGATGACCGTCTGCCACATGCTCGCCTACGCCTTCATGGAAGCGGCGCACGCCGAAGGGGCCCGTTCATGAGCGCCAACTCACCCCGCTGGGCCAGCGTCGAGCTGCCCGCCCCGGCCGAGCCCCGCCCCGAGATCAGCCACGTCCTGTTCGACTTCGACGGCACCCTCTCTCTGATCCGTCAGGGGTGGCCCGAGGTCATGGTCCCCATGTTCGTCGAGGCCCTCCCCCGCATCGACGGCGAGAGCATCGAGCAGGCCCGCGCCCTCGTCCTCGACGACATCATGCGGCTCAACGGCAAGCAGACCATCTATCAGATGATGCAGCTGGCCGACCGCATCAAGGAACGCGGGGGGAGCCCGCAAGAGCCCCTCTGGTACAAGCATGATTACCTGAGGCGTCTGGGCGACCACATCGGCGCCCGCACCTCCGGCATGGCCGCCGGGTCCGTGGACCCCGAGACCTACCTCGTCCACGGAGCCCGACCGCTGCTCGAACACCTCCGCAGCCTGGGCCTGACCCTCTACCTTGCCAGCGGCACCGACGAGCAGGCCGTCAAGGACGAGGCCAAGCTCCTGGGCATCACCGAGTTCTTCGGCCCCCATATTTACGGGGCCCAGGACGACTTCAAGACCTTCTCCAAGAAGATCATCATCGACCGGATCCTCGCCGAGCATGGCATCCCCGGCCGTCAGCTCCTCGCCTTCGGCGACGGCTACGTCGAGATCGAGAACACCAAGCAGGTCGGCGGATTCGCCGTCGCCGTCGCCAGCGACGAGGCCAACAACGGGTCGGGAAACGTCGACCCCTGGAAGCGAGAACGCCTCCTCGGCGTGGGAGCAGACGCCGTCATCCCAGACTTCCGCGATGCCATCCCGCTCGTCGACCATCTCATGGGTCGCTGACGGGTGAGTGATTGTCTCACGGAGCGAAGCCGTTGTGTCGCATGAGATCGACGGGTTCGCCAGTGACCCGGATCGCCCGGACTCGCCCTTGCTCCTGGCCACTCTCGGGGTTTTTAGAGCGGTTCCGGCTAGCTCGGTGCGGTTGAGGAAAAGGGGACTGGCTCCGCAGCGAAGCGCCGGGGCCTGTCCCCCTTTTCCGGCATGCCGGCGATCGCCGCCGTGTTTCATTGATGGGATTGCACCTCGAGCAGGGCGGGATGAGGCGAGAACGTGATTTCTGTCGGGTGCCATGCGTCCGAGCCGCACAAGCATGAAGAGGGCCGACCTCGCCCGTGACTCTCCCCGCAAGCTCAAGCCACGCGGGAAGAGGATCCGAGCCAAGTACGAACCTGGAGCCCCGCCCTTGTCCGTCACCCCGTTCGATCTCACCAGGCTGAAGACTTACCCACTCGCCGAGCGCCGGAGTCTGACCCGCGTCGACGCCATCCTCGTCGATCCCGACTCGACCCCCGCCCCCTGCACCGCCGCGGTCGAGGCCCAGGTCGACGCTTGCGCCGCCGCGATCAAGGCCGCGAAGCAACGGGGCGCGACGGTCTCTCTCATCTATGGCGCCCATCTTCTGCGCAACGGCGCGGCCCCCATCCTGGAACGGCTGATGGCCGGCGGCTGGCTGACGCACCTGGCCACGAATGGCGCCGGGACCATCCACGACTGGGAATATGCCTGGCTGGGCGCCTCCACCGAGAGCGTCGAGCATGGCGTGGCCAACGGCCTCTTCGGCACCTGGCAAGAAACCTCCAACGCCATCCACCTGGCCCTCATGGCGGGCGCCCTCGAAAACTTCGGATATGGCCAGTCCCTCGGCCGCCTGATCCACGAAGACGGCGTGAACTTGCCCTCCGCAACCGACCTGTCCGACCTCATCGCCGACCAGCCGTCGCACCCCCTCACCGCGGCCCGCGCCGATCTCCTGACCAGCATGACCGCGCAGGGCTGGCCCTCGGGCCGCAACGCGATCGAGCATCGCTGGAAGCATGCCTCGATCCTTGCGCAAGCGTATCGTCACGGCATCGCGATGACCGTGCACCCGGGCATCGGCTACGACATCATCGCCAACCACCCCGTCTTCAGCGGCTCGGCCATCGGCCGCGCCGGCGGGCTCGATTTCCGACTCTTCACCGGCGCGATGCAAGCCCTCGACGGTGGCGTGGTCCTCTCCGTCGGCTCGGCCATCATGGGCCCTCAGGTCTTCGAGAAGGCCCTTAGCTGCGTCAATAACCTCCGCCTCCAGGAGGAGAAGCCGGTCGTCCGCGACCACTCCTTCTACGTGGTCGACCTCCAGGACGGAGGCGGCTGGGACTGGACCCAGGGCGAGCCCCCCAAGACCAATCCCGCGTATTATCTCCGCTTCTGCAAGAGCTATTCGCGCATGGGCGGTGCGCTCAACTACGTCCAGTCCGACAACCTGGCCTTCATCCACCACCTCTATCGCCGGCTGGCCGACCAATGAACGCGCAACGATTCGCTGACTTGACCGGCCGCTACCCGGCCCTGCGGGTCGCCGTGGTGGGCGACTTCTTCCTCGATCGCTACCTCCACATCGACCCCGCCAGGGCCGAGACCTCGATCGAGACCGGCCTGCCGGTGCACAACGTCGTCGAGGTCCGCAGCCAGCCGGGCGCCGCAGGCACCATCCTCAACAATCTCGTCGCCCTCGGCATCGGCCAGATCCACGCCGTCGGCTACTGCGGGGACGACGGCGAGGGCTACGAGCTGCGCCGGGCCCTGGAACAACAGCCCGGGGTCCGCCTCGACCACTTCATCACCACCACCGCGCGCCGGACCCCCGTCTACTGCAAGCCGCTCATCATCGAGCCCGGCAAGCCCCCCGTCGAGCTGAGCCGCCTCGACTCCAAGAACTGGACGCCCACGCCTCCCGACCTCCAGGCCGACCTCGCCCGCCGGGTTGCGATCCTCGCCCGCCAGGTCGACGTCATCCTCCTCCTCGAACAGGTCGACCTGCCCGCCACCGGAGTCGTCACCCCCCCCGTGGCCGCCGCCGCGCACGCCGCCCAGCTCGAGCGTCCCGGCCTGGTCGTCCTGGCCGACAGCCGCCAGGGCCTGGGCCACTTCCCCCCCGTCACCTTCAAGATGAACGCCGCCGAGCTGGCCCACATGACCGGAGGGGTCGCCACCGACGTCGAGGCCGCTCGAGACCAGGCCGCCACCCTCGCCGCCCGCAACAACCGCCCCGTCTTCGTGACCCTCGCCGATCAGGGGATGGTCGGGGCCCAGCCCGACCGCCCCGCCGAGGCCGTCCCCTCCCACCCCGTCCGGGGCGAGATCGACATCGTCGGAGCCGGGGATTCCGTCACGGCCAACCTCGCCGCCGCCCTCGCCGCGGGGGCCACCCCCCGAGAAGCCATGCAGCTCGCCATGGCCGCCGCTTCGCTGGTCATCCACCAGCTAGGGACCACCGGAACCGCCTCGGTGGCACAGATCGCCGGCCTGTTGAGATTCGCGTGATCCGGGATGCGGCCGGAGAACGTCCTTGAGAAGAGCCCCTCACATCCTGATGATTTGTCTCTTAGGCCTGCATCTCACCGGTTGCCGATGTCAGATCTCCCTGACGATCCGCATGTTGCGAGCATGGGATGTTTCGAGGCCGTGGAGGAACTGAGCCGATGCTGCCCGACTACTCGGCCCTCTTTCACCGCGAGAAAGTCCGCCCGCTGCATTTCCGAGTGCGTGGAGGATCGAATTTCGTCCACGACATTCAGTTCTTATCGAGTTACTTGCACGATGGACGCTTCTCGGTGGAATCGGCGATCATTCGCGGGAAAACGATGCGAATTACCATCGAGCGTGACTGCTGGGAGCTAGGCAAGGTCGAGCGGCCAGAAGCATCCGAGCTTTACGTCGCGAAGGCACGCCTTACCATCGGGCCGATCTCAACAGTGCATTGGGAAACCAATGACCCTGCGTGCCTCGGACGCAAATTATGGATCGAGAGCATCTACGCAGGCGCTGCTCATTGGGAAACTCCTGGAATCACTGAGCTTGTGATTTCCGCACCTCGTGGCGGCTGGAAAATCCGCGTTTCGATCGCCGATGACCTCGGGGAGATTCGCCTCGACGACTTGGAAACCCCGCACCTGTACTCTCAGGCGGAGACGTGATCGGATGCAGGTGTCAGCACTCGCCTTGGTCCAGCATCGTCCTCGGTTGGCCTCCAATTGCCCGCGCTAAGCTTGCGGAGGACTTGCCCCCACGCGCGTTCCAGGCCATCATCAGCATGTGCGGGCTCCGCAACGCAGTCGAGTTCGCTCGGTGAGCACGTCGACAATGACCGAGCCCCCCGCCCTTCCGGGCCAGCAAGACGACGAGACGTCGCTCATCGAAACCCTGCTGGCCGATCAGCGACTTCGGTCCCATTCCGGCATTCCCCTGCCCGTCGAAGACTACCTCGACCGACACCCGATCCTCGTGAACAACCCCGCCTGGGTCGTCGATCTCATCGACAACGAGAGGACTCTCCGCAAGGCGCGAGGCGACACGCCCAGCCCCGACGAATACCTCGCCCGCTTCCCCGACCTGGCCGATCAACTCGGCGGCCTCCTCGACGAGCAGGCTGAAACCGACCCGGACCTCGACGATTCGAGGACGAACGTCTCGCCCCCCTCGATGGACGCCGATCTCAAGACCAACGTCGCCCCGCCGTCGATGGATGCGAATGATCCCGCGACCAACGTGGCGCCGCCGTCGGTCGCGCCCTCCTCGCCAGCTCCCCGAATCGCACCATCCTCGATCTATCCGGCCCTCGAAGGTTACGAGATCCTCGGCGTGCTGGGCCGTGGGGGGATGGGCGTCGTCTATCGGGCCCGCGACCATCGCCGGGGGGTGCTCGTCGCCATCAAGACGATGCGCGAGACGGACCCGCATGCGATCGCCCGCTTCAAGCAGGAATTCCGCGCCCTGCTCGACGTCTCGCACACCAATCTCGTCACGCTCCACGAGCTGATCTCCGACGGCCAGGCCTGGTTCATCGTCATGGAGCTGGTCGACGGGATCAATTTCCTGGACTATGTGCGCGACGGGCCGAACCCGCAGTCCGCCGACCCAGCGACCATCGATGACGCGCTCAGCCCGGCCGGCCAGGCTCGGCTGCGGGGCGTGCTGCGGCAACTGGCCGAGGGGCTCGTCGCGCTCCATGGCGTGGGCAAGCTGCATCGCGATATCAAGCCGTCCAACGTGCTGGTCACGCGCCAGGGGCGCCTGGTGCTGATGGACTTCGGCCTGGTGACGTCCTCCGACGAAGTCCGCGACGCGAGCTCGGCCGCCGAGGTCGTGGGCACCGCGGCTTACATGGCCCCCGAGCAGGCCGCCAACGGGCGCGTTGCCCCGCCCTGCGACTGGTACAGTGTCGGCGTCATGCTCTACGAGGCTCTCACCGGCATGCGGCCATTTTCCGGCCATCCGCTCAAGATCCTGATGGACAAGCAGACCGACGAGCCCCCGCCACCGGGCGTGCTCTCGCCGGGCCTGCCGGACGACCTGGAGACCCTCTGCGTCGACCTGCTGCGGCGGGACCCCGCCGATCGGCCGACCGGCCCCGACGTGCTCGCCCGCCTCGGCGTGCCCGAGGCCGTCATCCGCGCCGACTTCACCCCGAGCCCGGGCCAGCCCGGCGAGAATCCGTTCGTCGGCCGGGAATCGTACCTGGCCGAGCTGGCCGAGGCCCTCGCCCGCGTGGCCGCCGGCCGCACCGAGGTCGTCTTCATCCAGGGCCGCTCGGGCCTGGGCAAGAGCGCGCTCGTACGCCGGTTCGTCGATGGGTTGGAGGTTCGGGGCCACGATGGCGCGGTCGTCCTGACCGGCCGATGCTATGAGCGCGAGGCAGTCCCCTACAAGGCGCTCGACGGCCTGATCGACTCGCTCGCCCGCCACCTGCGTCGCCTGCCCGCGCATGAGGTGGCGGCGCTGCTGCCCCGCGACGTCGGCCCCCTGGCCCAGGTCTTCCCGGTCCTGCGCCGGGTGGACGCCGTGGCGACCAGCCCACGCCGGACGGCCGAGGTGCCCGACCCCCAGGAACTCCGCCGTCGGGCTTATTCAGCCTTGCGCGAGCTGCTCGCGCGGTTGGGCGATCGCACCACCCTGGTCCTGTCCATCGACGATCTCCAGTGGGGCGACCCCGACAGCCTGAACGTCCTGGCCGAGATCTTCCGGCCCCCCGACCCCCCCGTCCTGCTGCTCATCGCCTGCTACCGCAACGAAGAGGTGGGCGAGAATTCGTTCCTGCGTTCAGCCCTGGAAATCCCCGCCGCTTCCGGCCTCGCGGCCCGGACACTCGCCCTGGGGCCTCTCTCCGCCGACGAGGCGCAATCCCTCGCCCGCCAGCTTCTCGCCGCGGGCGGCACGCACCTGGACGAACGCGCCGGGGCGGTCGCCATGGAGTCGGGCGGCAGCCCCCTGTTCGTCGCCGAGCTGGCCCGCTCCGCCGCGGCCGGCGAGTCCGCCCCGGCCGACGGACCAATTACGCTCGACGAGGTGCTCTGGACGCGCATCGCGCGGCTCCCCGCCGAGGCAAAGAGCCTACTGGAAGTCATCGCCGTCGCCGGCGGCCCCATGCGCCCCGCGCTCGCCTGGGAGTGCCTTGGGGGCGAGGGCGACGAGCGTGCCACGCTCACCTCCCTGCGCGTGGGCCGCCTGGTTCGCGGGGCTCGCGGCCAGTCCGACGGCGAGTGGGTCGAGACCTATCACGATCGCGTCCGCGAAACCGTCGTGGCCCACCTGGACCCGGCCACCTTGAAGGGGCAGCATCGCCGCCTGGCCCTCACGCTGGAGGCCGCGCAGGCCGCCGACCACGAGACCCTGGGCATCCACTTCCGGGGCGCCGACGAGCCCCGCAGGGCCGGCGAGCACTTCGCCAGGGCCGCCGCCCAGGCCGCCCAGGCGCTCGCCTTCGGTCGCGCGTCGTCCCTCTACCGCCTCGCCCTCGACCTGAACCCGCCACCGGTCGGCCAGCCCTCGCCGCTGAGGGCCGCCCTCGCCGACGCCCTCGCCAACGACGGCCGGGGCGCCGACGCGGCACGCGGCTACCTGGCCGCATGCGACGGCCTCACCGTCGCGCAATCGCTCGAATTCCGCCGCAAGGCCGCGATGCAATTCCTCATCAGCGGCCACATCGAGCAGGGCCTGAAGGAACTCCGCGACGTCCTGGCCGACATCGGCATGGCCCTGCCCCGTACCCCGCGCCGGGCCCTCGCGTCGCTGCTGCTCCGCCGCGCGATGCTCCGAATCCGCGGGCTCAACTTCCGGCCTCGCGACGCCAATCAGATCGCCCCGGGCCAGCTCACACGCATCGACGTCTGCTGGTCGGCGGGGATCGGGCTCAGCAATGTGGACTGGATCCGAGGGGCCGACTTCCAGGCCAGGGGCCTGCTGCTGGCCCTCCGCGCCGGCGAGCCCGACCGGATCGCCCGGGCGCTCGCCGTCGAGGCCGCCCAGACCGCCACCGCCGGACTCCCCGCACGCAAGCGAACGGCCCAGATCCTGTCGCGGGCCGAGTCCCTGGCCGCCGAGTCGGGCCAGCCTTATGCCAATGGCATGGTGGCGCTGGCGCACGGCGTCTCCGGCTACCTGGAAGGACGCTGGCGCGACGGCCTCGACGGCTGCGACCGCGCCGAGGGGCTCTTCCGCGACCATTGCACGGGCGTCACCTGGGAGCTTGACACGGCGCACGCCTATGCGATGTGGGCCCTCTCGCACCTCGGGGAATGGGCCGAGCTGAACCGCCGCTTCCCCGTGCTCATCGCCGAGGCTCGCGACCGGGGCGACCTCTACGCCGCGATGAACCTGAGCACCTACACCCTCTCGATCGTGCGGCTCGCCGCCGACGAGCCCGAGCTTGCGCGCGGCGAACTCGAACGTGTCATGTCGCTCTGGACCGGCGAGGGCTACCACGTCCAGCACAATGATCAGGTCTGGGCGCTCACCCAGGTCGACCTCTACCTGGGCAACGGGCCCGCCGCCTGGGCCCGCCTGCAAACCCACTGGCCCACCCTGTCCGGCTCGCTCCTGATGCGTGTCCAGTTCATCCGCATCGCCATGCTCGGGCTGCGTGCGCGCTGCGCCCTGGCCGCATCCCGATCGGACGCCTCGCTGCGGAAATCCGCCGATCGGGGCGCCCGCCGCCTGGCGCGCGAGCGCCACCCCTGGGCCGACGCCCAGTCCCGGATGATCCTGGCCGGCCTGGCCGCCTCGGGGGGCGATCCGGCCGGCGCCCTCCGCGACCTCGGGCTGGCCGCCGACTCCTTCCGGGCCTGCGGCATGTCCCTGCACGCCGAGGCCGTCGCGGTCCGCCGCACCGGCGAGCTCCTGGGCGGCTCGCAGGGCCAGGCTCGCCTGAACGCCGCCGACGCCCTGATGGCCGCCGAATCCATCCGCCGGCCCGACCGCATCGCCGACCTCTTTGCCCCCGGATTCCCCGCCGGGTAACGGGCCCGCTTGCTGCTTCGAATCGACGCATGGGCCGCGGCCCCTATCGGCCGCGGCCCCCGCAATCGGACCGATCAGACCGCCCTGAGGACCTGCCCCCCATCTCGGGCGAGGGGGGACGCCGGTTGGTCCAGGTGCGATTCCGTCGCTTCGTCGTGATGGGGCGGCAGGGAGAGGCTGAGCTCATCGAGTTCGTTCAGGACGGTGCCATCCTTCCTGACCCTGAGACTCATCCAGGACAGCCCCTCTTCGGTGTCCTCCGCATTCTCGTCGTCGTTGCCGAGGCTCAGCCAGACCAGGTCGTGATCGGACATTTTCTCCTCCTCTCGAAGGCCGAAGACCATCGTGCGGAAGTAGGCGAGCGTGGCCCTGGCGTTGCGGACGACGTCCTTCCAGGCGCGGACCAACGCCCGGGCGACATGCAGACCAATCGCGTCCGAATCCGGCAGGGCGCGGGTCAGGCTGATCTGGTCGAGGAAGGCGATCGGATCGGAAATGTTCAGGCCGTCCGGATTCAGGCTGATCCGGTCCAGCTCGGTCATCGACCTGGCCCGCTCGCCCGCCAGGACCGGCTCGCAGATCCGCATCGCCTTGGCCGACCCGGAGCGTTGCCGCAGCTTTTCGAGGCCGACGAAGCTGGCGACCCCTCGGCCCGACCGCTTGAAGTTGTCGACGAACTCCAGGAGCGTGGTGGCCGTCGTGTGGTCGATCAGCGTCACCAGGTCGGTGATATGCATGATGACCGATGTTGATCCAGCCGGGATCGCGGCCAGCTCGCGGTCCAGGTGCAGCGAGTTGAAGCAGACCATCGGCCTGCCGAAGTACAGATGATAGGTGGGGCCGTCGGCCACGCTCTTGATGACCGGGTCGCGGAACAGCTCTCCCGTCTCGCTCAGCCAGCGCCTCAGCACCATGCCGGTCGACTCGCGGCCGCCCGGGTAGCCGCGCTCCACCCTCGCCATGATCGCGACCTCCAGGAGGAACTTCGTCGCGATGCCCGCGAAGATGCCCCAGAGCAGGTCGGTCGACACCGTGACCAGCACCGTGGTCGTGAACACCAGCAATTGCTCGGTGCCGATGTGCGCGACGTGTCTCCAGACCTTCGGGGCGCACAGCTTGTAGCCGGTGAACAGCACGATGGCGCCCAGGGCGCTGTAGGGGATCATGTTGATCACCCCTCGGCCCAGGACCAGGTAAAGGACCAGGAACACGGCGTTGTAGAAGTTCGCCCACTGGGTGCGCGCTCCCCCCATGATGGCGGCCGTGCTCTTCACGCCGCCGGGGATGATCGTCAGGCCGCCGCCCAGGCCCGAGATCAGGTTCGCGACGCCCATCGCGTTGAGCGTCCTGTTCGGGTCCGACTTGCGGCGGAACGGGTCGATCTTGTCGATCGCCGCGATCGTCGCCAGCGACTCCACCCCGTCGATCAGGGTCAGTGTCAGGACCGTCGTGAACAGCGCCCACCAGAGCGTCCGGTTCGTGAAGAGCTCGTGGAAGTTCGGTAGCATGTACCCACGATCATAGGGGGGCGAGCCGAACAGGCGGTCGGGGATGTGGATCAGGTGATCCCCGGTCAGGCCCAGCGACCAGCCGAGCAGCAGCCCGACCACCGCCGCGATAACCTGCGGCGGCACGATCTTCACCCAGCGCGTCTTCAGCGAAGAGAGCCCGAAGATCAGGATCAGGCAGAAGATCCCCACGAAGAAGACCTTCGCGTCCATCCGCAAGAACTGCGACGGAGCCTCCCGCACGATCCCCCAGAACTCATGCTCCTCGAAGTGACGGCCCAGGATCAGCGGGAGTTGCTTGGCGATGATCAAGAGCCCGATCGCCGCGAGCATCCCCTCGACCACCGACGCCGGGAACACCGAGCAGAACCGTGCCAGCTTCATCCTGGCAAGGATCACCTGCGTCACCCCCGTCAGGCAGATGGCACCCAGCAAGAGCGGATAGCCGACCGCGCGGTCGCCCCTGCCCAGCAGGATCATCGAGGCGAACAGCACCGGTGCCAGCCCCGCGGCGGGGCCACTGATCGTCACGTAAGAGCCGCCAAGGAATGGCACGACCAGCCCGGCGATGATCGCCGAAACCAGCCCGCAGATCGGCGGCGCGCCCGACGCCACGGCGATGCCCAGCGAGAATGGGACCGAGATCAGCGAGACCACCAGCCCCGCCCCAAGGTCATGCCGCCAGTGCTTCAGCCCGGCGATCCCATTCTCCGGCTTCTCGATTTCTTTCGAATCGTCTTGCACGTAACTACCCCCTCCGTCGCGGAGCGAATGAAACGACCGATCGCCGGATCGAAGCCCGGGGGGGACGGGCCACAACCGACCCCGACCCCGGCCGGGGCCGGGTCTGGATCTGAGGTCGGGAACTGTCGGACTGGAATGACCGCCGCGGTTCGTCGCGGTCCCCGATGGGACGCGAGGCCACGACGTTCGAATTTCAGGCAAAGCACGTCCCGTACCGCGACGAAAAGCCGCCGCGCAAAGGGTCTGCAACCCTTAGTGAAATCGAGACTTAGGGATCTGGGTTCGTTGAGATCGCCCGACCCATGCCCGGTGCGGATCGCCCGTCGGACCGGCAAGAACTTGCAGGGTTGGCAGGTTCTTGCCGGTCCGACGCCCGAGAGACTTCGTCTGAGCGGTACCCGCCCGTCGCACCGGTTGACCTCGATGGGCATTCGCTCCGTGCCCCGGGGGCAGGTCACGGGTAGACTGAAAGTACGAGGGGGCATTTCGCCGCGATGTTCCGCATCAGGTCGTCCGAAATTCAGATCCGGATCCCCAGGTCGGCGACGCTCGTCCTCGCCATGCTCGTGTTCTCCTTCGCGCTGAACTTCGCCGCCGTGATCCAGGTCTACAGCGAATATCGCCTGCTCGACCGCTGGGAGTCGGGTGCGGTGGCGGTCACGCCGGCCGTGATCGGATCCTTGCGCCGTGATATCGGCTCGCGGATCATCGTCCGCGCGGTCGCCTCCTCGCTCCTGGTCCTCTGCACGCTGGCCCTGGTCTGGACGCAGCGCCGCCAGCTTGCTCTCCTGCGCGTCCTGTTCCAGGTGAAGCTCCTCTCGCTCGAGATCCTGGCCAGCATGGATCAAGGGGTCATTACCACCGACCGCCACCACGTCATCACGGGCATCAACTCGGCCGCGGTCGGCCTCCTGGGGGTCAAGTCCGACTGCATCGGCGGCCTCCTGCCCAGCATCTCCACGGGAGGCGCGCCGCTGGCCGAGCTGGCAGGCCGGGTCGCCGACCGCAACGCGGCGGTCTGGGACCAGGACTTCGCCGTCGACCGCAACGGGCGCGTCCGACGCATCAGGGCGGACGCCCACGTGTTGAAGGACTCCGCGGGCAAGTCCGTCGGCTGCATCATCCTCCTGCGCGACGTGAGCGACCGGGTCCTGATGGAAGAACGGGTCCAGCTCCTTGAGAAGTTCGTCAGCCTGGGCACCCTGGCCGCCGGCCTGCACCACGAGATCAAGAACCCCCTGACGGCGCTGAGCATCCACGTCCAGCTCATGGAGAAGCGGCTCGGAGGCCCCGGCCCGGCGAAGCCCGTCGACGAGCTGCTGGGCGTGGTCAAGTCCGAGATCCAACGGCTCAACGGCGTCCTCGACGGCTTCCGAGACTTCGCCAGCCTCCACCGCCTGACCCTCCGGCCGACCGACATCTCATGCCTCCTGCGGGACACCCTGCGGCTGATCGGCCCGCAGGCCCTCCAGCAGAATGTCGATGTCGCGTCGAGCCTCCCCGATCCCGCGATCGGGCCGGTGAGCATGGACGCCGACAAGTTCAAGCAGGCCGTCCTGAACCTGGTGCTCAACGCCCTGGAGGCCATGCCCGACGGCGGGAAATTGCGACTTGACGCATCGGCATACGGCCGAGAACTCCGCGTCGAGGTCTCCGACACCGGCCCCGGCATCGCGCCCGAGATCCAGCAAGACTTGTTCAAGCCTTATGCTTCGACCAAGGACAGGGGCACCGGCATGGGCCTGCCCCTCTCCGAGAAGGTCGTCAGCCAGCACGGCGGCCGGATCGAATATCGGACCGGCCCGCACGGCACCACCTTCTGCATCGCAGTCCCCCTCGACCCGGCCTCCGGGACCGAAGCCGATTCATGAGCAACTCGCCCTTCCGCATCCTGGTCGTCGACGACGAGCCGAACATCCGCTCCGGGCTCAGGCTCGCGCTCGAGGAGCAGTCGTACGAGGTCTCGACGGCCGCCGATGCGTCCGAGGCCTGGGCCCTCTTCAAGCGCCAGCCCCATCAGCTCGTCATCACCGACCTGAAGATGCCCGGCCCCCTCTCGGGCCTGGGCCTGGTCCGCGACATCAAGCACGGCTGGCCCGAGACACTCATCCTCGTCATCACCGCGCACGGGACGGTCGAGACCGCCGTCGAGGCGATGCGCCTTGGGGCCCACGACTACCTCGCCAAGCCCGTCGACCTGGAAATGCTCGGCCATCTCGTCCGGAACGCCTTCGAGCACCACCGACTGCGCGAGGAGAACCGACAACTCAGGGTGCAGCTCGCCGCCGCCAGCGAGTTCCCCGAGATGATCGGCCAGAGCGCCGCCATCCGCGAGGTCTTCTCCTGCATTCGCCAGGTGGCCGACACCGACCTGATGGTCCTCATCCAGGGAGAAAGCGGCACCGGCAAGGAGCTGATCGCCCGCGCGATCCATGGCCTGAGCCCCCGGCGCGACGGCCCCTACGTCGCCGTCAACGTCGGCGCCATGCCCGAGTCGCTCATCGAGAGCGAGCTCTTCGGTTACGAGAAAGGGGCCTTCAGCGGCGCCCTACGCCAGAAGGCCGGCTGGTTCGAGATGGCCCAGCGCGGCACCCTCTTCCTCGACGAAATCGGCGAGATGGCCCCCAAGACCCAGGTCGACCTCCTCCGCGTCCTGGAGCAACGAGAGCTCCGACGGCTCGGCGGCGAGGAGTTGATCGCGCTCGACGTCCGGCTCGTCGCGGCGACCCACCGCGACGTCCACGAGCTGGTCGCCGAGGGCAAGCTCCGCGAGGACCTCTACTATCGCCTCGACGTGATCCCCCTCCGCCTTCCCCCCCTCCGCGAGCGGTCCGACGACATCCCCCTGCTCTTCGATCACTTCATGCAACGGGCCTGCGCCAGGTATCGCCGCGAGCCCAAGCAGGTCGCAGGCGCCGCCATGCGCGTGCTCTGCGACTACTCATGGCCCGGCAACATCCGCCAGCTCCGCAACTGCATCGAGCGCCTCGTCGTCACCGTCGAAGGCCCCGTGATCCACGCCGGAGACCTGCCCAAGGAGATGCACGCGAGGCCGGCGCCCGGCCTGCTCACCCTCGACGCCGTGGCCCAGGAGGCCGAGAAGGTCGCCATCCTCGCCGCCCTGGCCCAGTGCGACAACCACCGCGAGCGCACGGCGCAACTCCTCGGAGTCAGTGTCCGCACCCTGCGCTACAAGATGAATCGCTACTCCCTCCAGTAAGCCCCCCTGGGCGGTCGGCCATCGGAGGGGCAAGGCCTTGCACACAGCCGCCTCCCCCACGACCATCACAAGGATCGACACCACCACGTCCCGCGACCAACCCGACCAAAGGGATTCCACCATGGACCTCCCCCGACGCCGGTTCCTCGGCACAGGCCTCGCCGCCGGAATGCTCGCGTGTTCTCCGCTGACCGGCAAGGCCGACGAACCTCGCCTCGACAACGAGGCCCTCGACCGCATCGCCAACGCCCCGGTCCTCGACGTCGCGGGCCTCAACTCCCCGCTCAAGATCAGCGCGATGGACCTGCTGCGAAACGGCCGGAACTTCGTCGTGCGCGTCCGCACCTCCGACGGCGCAGAAGGCCTGGCCGTCCCCAACTCGATGCACATGGTCCATCTCTATCCCATCTTCACCAACCGCATCGCCCCGTTCTTCGTCGGCAAAGACGCGCGGGATCTGGAAGGCCTTCTCTGGGAACTCTATCGCCACAACGACAACTATAAATATCAGGGGCTTCCCCTCTGGGTCTGCACCGCCGGCGCCGAGTTCGCCGTCCTCGACCTCCTCGGCAAGGCCTCGGGCAAGTCGATCGGCACCCTCATCGGCGGCGTGAAGCGCCCCGAGATCGCCGTCTATCGGGCCAGCGGCACGCGCGGCAACACCCCCGAGGCCGAGCTCGATGACCTCCGCAAGCTCGTCGAGGAGTCGGGCGCCAAAGCCCTCAAGTTCCGCCTCGGCGGCATGATGAGGCGCGACAATGCCGAGACGCCCCCCGGCCGCTCCGAACGCCTCATCCCCCTCGTGCGCGAGGCCTTCGGCCCCTCGATGACCCTCTACGCAGACTCCAACAGCTCCTATTCGCCCGCCGAGGCCATCCGCATCGGCCGGCTCATGGAGCAGCACAACTACGCCTTCTATGAAGAGCCCTGCCGCTACGACGACCACGACGGCACCAAGCTCGTGGCCGACGCCCTGACCATCCCCGTCGCCGCCGGCGAGCAGGAATCCAGCGAGTTCGCCTTCCGCCGGATGATCCGCGACCGGGTCGTCGACATCGTCCAGCCCGACCTCCACTACTACGGCGGCTTCATCCGCTCCATGCGAGTTGCCCGGATGGCCCACGCCGCGGGCATGCTCTGCACCCCCCACATGTCCGGCTCCGGCCTCGGCTACCTCGACGCCGCCATCTTCGCCGCCTGCATCCCCAACCCCGTCCCCTTCACCGAGTTCAAGGGCAACGCCGACTTCCCCGTCTCCAGCCTCACCGCCTCCCTCAAGGTCGAGAACGGGATCGTCAAGATCCCCACCGGCCCCGGCTTCGGCGTCGAGATCGACCCCACCTTCCTCCGCGAAAGCAAGCAAGTCGGCCGAGCCTGATTCCCTGCCGGTCCGTCATCCCTCAGGGCCACTCCGCGCCGCAACCGTCGCCAGGTATCATGGATGCGGACAGTTGGCCGGGCCGCCGCAGCGTCGCGCCCTCGGCCCATCGTCGGGCGACCCACGTTCGACCCCGACGACCCCGTTCCTTCGGAGCTTCCCCGCATGTCCCCGAGACTCTCCATCCTGGCCGCCGCCCTCCTGCTCATCGCCGGCTGCGGCGAACCCCCGGCCCCCCCCACCAGCGACCAGGCCAAGGCCGCCCTCCAATCTTCCCTCGACGCCTGGAAAGCCGGCGAGAAGCCCGCCTCCCTGGCCACCAAGGACCCCAAGGTCGAGGCCATCGACTTCGAGTGGAACGCCGCCAAGTCCCTCGAAACCTTCTCCATCGGCTCCGACTCCGCCGACCAGAGCAGCCACACCTTCCCCGTCTCCCTGACCCTCAAGGGTGAGCCCGCCAAGGACGTCAAATACATGGTCCTCGGTTACGACCCCATCCGGGTCTTCCGCGACGAAGACTTCACCCGATCTATGAACATGGAAGACAGCCCCGTTGCCGTCAAGAAGAAGCGTCGCCGATAACCCTCTCGACGCCACACCCTTGAGTGCCTATAAAATCTCGATTGTTTCGTTCTTGCAATCTTGTCGCTACGCCGGTGCAGTCTTTTCAAGGATCTTCACTGGCCGATGGGAGATCGAAGATGAGCGATCAGATAGCATCAGAGCTGACGTTTCTCGGGATCACTGTCCCGAACGCATTGCGGGGTGTGGCGTACGCTCGTAAGTATCAAAGTGAAAAGTCATGGACGTTGACAACCAAAAAAGGTTGTATTATTGGTAGCTTTGTTTCGGAGTTAGAACTTGAGAACTGGTGGAAACTGTTCCAAGAGACCCAAGGAAGGATTGCGCATCCGTTGATTAACGCTCGTTACACGAAGCCGATTCGATCTGAAACCGTAACCTACAGCAACCCTTTTCATGGGAGTAATTTGCAAGACTGGGACCTTGATTGAGGATGGAAAAAATGATCGGAAAGGTAGACTACCTTTTCAATCCGAAGGCTGTCTGTTCCCCTTATCCCCTCGCCGTAGTCGGACTTCAAGAGTAGAACGTCCCCAATTTGCGACGTACTTGCATGACGTATTTAACGGCCTGGTCGAGCAGATCGGCGTCATCGCGCAAGGCACCGATGAAGCCGAGACTTGCAGGCTGCACGCTCTCGGTCGGATCTGTAGTCGGTTGCTGGTCGATTTCTCTGAGCAGCAGCTTGGCCGCATGAATCATCGCCTCATCGACGGACGCAAAGCGGCCACGATGCACGGCTGCCTCGATCGAATTTTCAAGGTCACTTGGTAAAATGATGATCATAGCACGATCCCCCCCCCCTTTTTTTCATTCGACTTTACCATGGAATGAGGAGATTGCTAAGTTTTAAGTGGTATCAAGTTCATCAGCATCTCACTAATTCAATGAGGCCATGATGCCAACTACGGGCGGCCATGATCTCCCGATCTACTCGGTGGTCGGCGATCGCTACACGTTCCTCCTCACCGGCGCCCAGACAGATGGGGCCTGCTTCGTCTTCGAGGCCTACGTCCCCCCCGGCAGCGGGTCGCCGCCCCACGTCCACAGCCGCGAGGACGAAGGCTTTTACGTCGTCGAAGGCGAATTCGAGTTCCTCGTGGCCGGCAAGCCGATCCGCCGCTCGACGGGCGAGTTCCTCTTCGGCAAACGCGGCGTGCCCCATAATTTCAAGAACGTGGGCACGACCCCCGGCAAGCTGATCATCACGGTCACGCCGGCCGGCCTGGAAGAGTTCTTCATCGAGATCGGCGAGAAGCTCGCCAGCCGCGAATCGACTCCGATCCCTCCGACCCCCGAAAGTATCGCCAAGCTGATCGCGGCGATCCCTAAGTACGGGTTGGAACTCTCAAGCGGTCACTGACCCCTGAAGATTGGAAAAGAGGCCAATCCAGGAGGGGAAAGACGGCCGGGGTGACGGATAGAGAGAAGGGGAGATTTTGCCTACTTCAATCCAAAGATTGCATGTCGCCGTTCTTCTGCCGTGTCCCAGCTTCATGAAACGGGCTATGTCAGATTGTAATGCCGTTGAGGAATAATACTTGGAAAAGATTGCGATTGAATACGCCGTAATTACCGAGAACGATGAATCTCGGTGGGACGACCATGCTGGGTCGCTGTACCATTTTCCAAGCCGCTACGCCAAATATCTCAAACCTCAGACAAAGGTTGTTTACTACAAAGGCAAACAAAAAAATCCTGCGTATGCCAACAAGCGACTCAGCAATGAACCTCATTATTTTGCTGTTGCGGAAATTGGACAGTCCTGGTCCGACACACGTAGCAAGAAGGGCGATCTCTTTGCTTTGGTCACCGATTACCGACCATTTGCTACCGGTATTCTAGCCAAGCAAGATGGAAGGTTCATCGAAACCATTCCTGAGACTCGGATATCAAGCTACTGGCGCGACGGTGTCAGGCTGATCGAAGAAGCCACTTATCAGAGGATTCGAGGGCTGGCGACGTTACTGCCGGGGACACCTCGGCTGGAGGACGTTAACGACGAGAATCAAGGGATAGCGGCGGGCTTCGAGAGCGCAGAGGAAGGACAGGCTAAGCGGAGGTTCGTGACCCAATATGAGCGAGACGGTCGACTGCGCCGGGCAGCAGTAGCTCTCCATGGGACAACGTGTTCCGTCTGCGGTTTTGACTTCGAGAATACCTACGGTGCTGTCGGATTTGGCTATACTCATATACATCATATTGTGCCAATTTCTGTCATGGATGGGCCGGCTATGATCAATCCAGCTACAGATATGGCTTCGGTGTGTGCCAACTGCCATGCAATGATCCATCGCAGGCATGACAAAACGCTTTGTATCGAAGAACTGCGGGCGATCGTTGTAAACAGGAGATGCAGATAAAGGCGTTGCGATTCGGTTAGAGGGGAGATGAGATACGTCTGCGATTTAATCCTTACCTGTTGTATGCATCTATTTATTCACGTGAGTCGTGTACCACCATATCATGAATCGCATATCGGCCTCCCCTGCCCAGCCCCGAGTCCGTTGACTCTTTGTCAGACCTCTCGATACCTCACTCATGTTTTCGCAGAAGTTGGCTCGGCAATGCCATCAGGTCAACGGCAATCTCGGCGAGGATGGCACGGCCTTTGGTGAGCCATGCGGCCGCGAAGGCCCAGATGGCGACCCATTCCATCCAGAATAAGAGATTGTAGTCGTTGCAATGGCGCTTCCATTCGTCCGGGATGAGGAAGAGGTAGGCTCCCATCACGACCATGGAGAGAAGGATCACCACGCCGCTGGTGCGGTAGACGAAATTCCGCTCGGCCTCGTGGGGGGCGGATTCGTGCTTCTCCGCCTTACTGCTGGGGAAGTGGTACAGGGAATAGAAGGCGAGGGTCAGGAAGAAGACGCCGCCGCTGAGTGAGTGCAAATAGCCGACGACGGATCGCTGATGCAGCGGATCACTGCCGGGGTCGAGCGGGAACAGGGCGACACCCAGGGCGGAGAGACATCCGAAGTTTGCGCTCCAACTCTCGATCCAATCGTACCCGCGATAGCAGAAGAGAAAGATGCCAATCGTGCACATCGCACCGACGAACACGTCGCGCATCGCGGTGTGATAATAGCTGCTCATATTATCCTGGATCTCGATGCCGAAGACCAGTAATCCCACCGGTCCGAGCAGAACCGGCAAGACCAGGCCGACGGCACCGATGGCGCGTCGAACGCCCAGATAGGAAATGACCAGGGTGCGGGTGGATTTCGGGACGTCTTGGATCATGAAGATTGCACCAGTATCGGCCACGAGGCATCGGCGAATCGCGAGATGGCGGTCGCGGCGGGCTCCGCCAGGATGAGGCCGTCAGCGACGATGGCTCATGGAGCGTCGCACTCGGTGAGCCAGGATTGGGGGAGGAGGAATTGGCCTGCCTCATGAAGTCTGGCCCAGGACTCATGATCAGGTCAGCTTTTCGGAAGAATTTCCCCGGAATTCCAGAATCGTCGGGAGAAGAGTCCCAATTTCAGGAAGATCTCCAAGAGGGGACCCGTCCTCGCGATGGTGTATGGCGATGCCCCGCTCGCCGAGGCCGGTGCACCCAGTCCTCAATCACGCCCCTGGTTCCCCGTCGATCCCGCCCCCGAACCAATTGGCGCTTCTCGCCCGACACCCGGCGGCGATGCGTCGCCGTCATGCCTCCGGGTTCGGGCCCGATCGTTTCACCGGCTTTTTGCTGATAATAAGCTTGACCTCCCTGCGTCAGGCTGGATACTCAAATTTATTGAGTGCTCAGGGGATTTGAGCGTTGGTCATCGGCGGAGGGTAAAAGTCATGTCGGACGACGAACTCGGTCGCATCAGGGGTGATCTTGCCGTGATGCAGAGGGCGATGGGGCTGCGCCTCTCCTTCGACGGGGGGATGCTGGCCTTCGGCATCCTGCTCACGGTTGCCTCGGTCGTCGCGGCGGCCGTCAGCCTGCTCGTGGACGACGACCGGGCCCAGGTCGTCCCGTTCGCCACGATCATGGTCCTCGGTCCCGTGGGGTTGTTCCTGCGCTCTCGCCGCGCCCCCGACCTCGGCCCTGAAATCATCGCGCAGGTGATGCTTTCAATCAGCATTTATGCCGTCGTCTGGGTGGCCGGGTGGGGCTATGCGATGGCGGTGTTCGCCGGCCCCGCGGTGGGACCGGCGCGAACGGCCGGCTTGTATGCCGCGAGCATCGGCCTCCTCTTCGCCTTCTCATTGATCCTGGTCCGCGCGGCCCTGAAGAGCAGGGAGCATCATTACTGCCTCGGCCTTGCCATTTCCACCTTGCTCGCGGGAATGCTCCTGCCGATCCTCGACCCGCGATACTGCCTTCCCGTTGCACATGGCCTGATGGCGTTGGGCTACCTGACGGCCGTCGCGATCCAGTGGTTTCAGCTGCGGGAGGCGACCGCGAACCATGCAGCCGATTGACTTCAACGGCCTCGATACCACCGTCCACGGCCCGCTGCGGTTGGGGGTGCTGACCGCACTCCAACTCGAAGGGCCCCATGATTTCACGGCGTTGAAGAAGAGGCTGGAGGCGGCGGATGGCAGCCTGGGGTTGCAACTCCAGAAGCTCGAAGAAGCCGAATACGTCCTGGCCGAGAAAGCCTTCGTCGGGCGTCGCCCGAGGACGACCTACTCACTGACCAAGAAGGGGCGAGCGGCCCTGGCCAAGTATCTCGACACGCTTCAACGGCTCCTGGATGCGATGGGGCGGCCCCCCGGTACGGGCTCAACGGATCGCCCAGTCATCCGGCCAAAGGACTCGAAGGGCCGCTCACCTTCGGGGTAGCCGAGGGGCCATGTGGCCCTGCCCAATCATGGACAGAACCCCGGGGGACTTCGGCCCCTAGGCAATCGCTTGGCGCCCGTGTCTCGACGGTTCCTGGATTCCTCGGAGAATTTCCGCAGAATTCCGAAAAAGGAGGGAGGAAACGCCCTCATTTCAGGATTATCTCCAATAGGGGACCCGTTCGCGCGATGTTGCGCGGCCATGCCCCGCTCGCCGAAGCCGGCGAAACCATCATCGACCACGCACCCGGGAAGCGACGCAGCACCATGGGCAAGCTCGAAGTCAGCCAGAAGCGGATCGACGCCAATCGCCGTAATGCGTTGCGCAGCACGGGGCCGAAGACGACCGAGGGGAAGGAGAAGTCGCGGCGCAACAGCCTGGTTCATGGGATGGCCGGCGAGGGCGTGGTCTTGCCCAAAAGTCAGACGGAGATGGTCCATGAGCGCGGCCAGGAGTGGTACAGCGCCCTGAACCCGAGCGACGACTTCGAGCGGGGCCTGCTGAAGATCATCGCCGTGGAGAGCGTGCGGATGGCGCATTTCCAGGGCGAGGAAAGCGAGGCCCGCAAGGCCAGGGCCCGCCGCGCCACCATCTGCTGGGCCGACGAGCGAAAGGCCGAGATCGCCGAGGTCGCGCTCGCCCTGCCGGGCCGGCCCGAAGTGGTGGCCGGTCGCCTGAGCATCTGCGCCCCGGGTTGCGACTGGATGATCGAACGATGGCGTGCCCTGGGGCATGCGCTTGACACGGCCGGGGAGTGGACCGACGAGCAGGCGGGGATGGCCCTGGACCTCCTCGGGCTCGACTCGGCCGTGCGCGAGCTGCTCTCGCCCCTGGAACCGGCCGACGGGATCAGCTCGCTCGAACACCGTCAGGCGCTGGTCGACGAACAGCTCGAACGCCTGCTCGGGCTCAAGGCCGCTGGCCTCGACGAGATCGAGGAGAACGAGCGAGAGGCGGCGGCCAACGGCCTGACCGCGGGCGACGACCGGGCCATGAAGCTCCTCCGGCGGTACGAGGCAGCCAGCTTCCGACGCATGAAATGGGCGCTCGACCTGATGCAGACGCGCAAGGCCCAGGCGCGG
This sequence comes from Isosphaeraceae bacterium EP7, assembly GCA_038400315.1. NCBI lineage: Bacteria > Pseudomonadati > Planctomycetota > Planctomycetia > Isosphaerales > Isosphaeraceae > Kueselia > Kueselia aquadivae. Next base: position 2,991,317 of record CP151667.1, on the reverse strand, counting down.
GACTCGTGGCGGAATGACGCAAACGCTTTGAGGGAATCGATCAACGACAGGATCCGCCGTGAGAGCGATCCCCTCGAATGGAGCCTGTTCGACGACGACGTACGAACCCATTCCGAGTCCGCTGAAGACCTGATCGCCGAGGCCCCGACGACCACCAAGGAGGTTCCGACCCACCCAAGGCTGGTGGACTTGCTGCGGAACGAACCCACCAAGGTCGACGAACAGCCCTCGCCGACCACTCCCAAGGCCCGCGTCCAGGCCCGCCAGGCCGCCAATCGCAACGCGAACCTGCTGAAAAACCTGCGCAGGACCCGCCGGGGCCGGTGCGCCGAGCCGACGCCCGCGATGGTTTGAGCCCAGGCACGATGATCCGGTCGCCTCGATCTTTGATAATTCGGCTCCAGGAGCCCGGATCGCGGGCCCCCTCCGGCGGCTTGATTGCGCGGGTACAATCTCGCGAGATTTCATGCCATGAACCGCGAGATGCCCATGCGATTCCGACTCGTCTTGCTGGCCCTGCTCGCCCTGCCGGCCGCCCTGCGTGGCGCCGAGCCGGTGCGGTATTCGCTCCGATTCCCGGCCCCCCAGACGCATTACGTCGAGGTTGAGGCCGACGTGCCATCCGATGGCCGCGACCATGTTGACCTGATGATCCCTGTTTGGACGCCCGGCTCGTACCTCGTCCGCGAATACGCCCGCCACGTCGAAGGCGTGACCGCCCGGACCCCCGAGGGGAAGGCCTTGACCGTCGAGAAGACGGCCAAGAACCGCTGGCGCATCGATTCCGCAGGCGCGGCCCGCGTGGTCGTTGGCTATCGGGTCTACGGCCGCGAGATGAGCGTGCAGACCAACTGGGTCGACGGCTCGTTCGCCCTGCTCAACGGCGCGGCCACCTTCCTGACCCCCGTCGACGGCGGCCCCCGCCCGCACGAGGTGAGGCTCACCCTCCCCGCCACCTGGGCCAAGACCTACTGCGGCCTCCCCATCGTCGCCGGAGACGTCCCCCACCGCTACCTCGCGGACAATTATGATGCCCTGGTCGACTCGCCGATCTACGCCGGCAGCCCGGAGGTCGACCAGTTCGAGGTCGACGGCAAGCCGCACTACATCGTCAACGAAGGGGGGGGCGGCCTCTGGGACGGACCCAAGGCGGCCAAGGACGTCGAGGCCATCGTCCGCACCCAGCGCGATTTCTGGGGCTCGCTCCCCTATGACAAGTACATCGTCTTCAACCTGTTGACCGAGACCGGCGGCGGCCTCGAGCACCGGAATTCGACCGTCCTGATGGCCAGCCGCTGGGCCGGCAGGCGGCGGGCCGACTACCTGGGCTGGCTACGCCTGGTCAGTCACGAATATTTCCACACCTGGAATGTCAAGCGCTTGCGGCCCGTCGAGCTCGGCCCGTTCGACTACGAGAAGGAGGCCGTCAGCCGGAGCCTCTGGATCGCCGAGGGGCTGACCAGCTACTACGGAGACCTCCTGCTCCGCCGCGCCGGGCTCTGCACCGACGACGAATACCTGGCCGGCGACGTGGCCCCCACGGGTGCCGACGCCGACAAGCCCAAGGGGGACATCCAGCGGCTCCAGGAGACCCCCGGCCGCGCGGTCCAGCCCCTGGAATCGGCCTCGGCCGACGCCTGGATCAAGTTCTACCGCCGCGACGAGAACACCCCCAACACCGCCATCAGCTACTACGTCAAGGGGGCCGTCGTCGGCCTGCTCCTCGACGCCGAGATCCGCCGCGTCACTCATGGATCCAAGAGCCTGGATGACGTGATGCGTCTGGCCTATCCGCGTTACTCGGGCGCCACCGGCTTCACCCCGGGCCAGTTCCGCGCCGTCGCGGCCGAGGTCGCCGGCGTCGACCTCTCCTCCTTCTTCCACAGGGCGCTCGAGACCACCGACGAACTTGACTATGTAGAAACCTTGAAGTGGTACGGCCTCCGGTTCTCGACCGGGGAGGACCCCAAGGACAAGGACAAGCCGAAGAAGCCCGAGAAGGCCTGGCTGGGCCTGGACACCAAGCCCGACGGGGGCCGCCTGACGGTCGCCGCCGTCAAGCGAGGCACCCCCGGCTTCGAAGCCGGCTTCAACGTGGCCGACGAGATCGTGGCCGTCGGCGACGAGCGGGTCGTGCCCGAGCAGTGGTCCAGGCGGATGGAGCAGTACCGGCCCGCCGAGAAGGTTTCGGTCCTCATCGCACGCCGCGGCAAACTGATGCGCCTGGATGCGACCTTCGGCCAGGAGCCCAAGCCCCTGTTCAAGCTCGAACCCGACCCCGCCGCGACCGACGCCCAGAAGGCCCACCTTCGCGCCTGGCTCGGCAAGTAACCGATCATGCAGGCCCGCCCGGCGCTCACTCCGGGCGGGCCGAGGTCGCCTCCTCGGCGGCGGCATTCTTCTCCGGATCCTGGCGATAATACTCCTTCAACTCCTCATACAACTCGGGGTGTTTCCGCTTCAACTGCATCGGCTTCTCGAAGAAACACTCGGTTGCGACGGCGAAGAACTCGGCCGGCTTGGTGGCGCCGTACCTGTTCAGCACGCTCTTTCCCCTGGAATTCCGCAATTGTTCATATTCTGTCCCGAGAACCCTGGCCCAGGCGACGTACTGGCCCCGCTGCTCCAGGATTGGCGCCCCGTCGGCCACGCCGTCCTCCTGGTCGAGCTGGTGGGCGAACTCGTGCAGAACAACGTTGTGCCCGTCCCGGAGGTCGGCCGATCCCGACCGGACGTCGTCCCAGGAGAGCACCACCACGCCCCCCGCCCAGGCCTCGCCCAGCCGGCCCTCCTCGCCCCCTTCCAGCACCATGCCCCCGCCCAGGTTCTCGACGCTCTTCGCCTGGTAGGCGGCCGGGTAGACCAGGACCGTGATCAGCTTGCGGTAGTAGTCGGTCTCCCGATGCAACAGGAGCAAGCATGCTTGTGCGGCGATGGTCACTTTGATCTCGTCGGTCAGCTCCAGGCCCCCGCACCCCTCGAAATGCTTCTCGGCGAGGAAGACCTGGATGTGCCCGCGCAGCTCGGCGCGGTCGGCCTCGTCGAGTCGGGCATCGAGCGGGACATTCTTGCGCAAGATGGCTTCCCAGTCCGCCGGGAACGGCCGTGCCCGCAGAGTCTCGCGCCGCCGTCGCCTGAAGTAGCCGAACATGTCCACCCCCCCTGCCCGTGCCGAGACCCCTGAGCACGCCAGAATCCGCGAATCCCGGGCCACGCCGCCCCGAATTGTCCCGCCCGGTTTCCATCGTCCTGTTCAGTTGTTGTCCTGAACGGGCGAACACAGGATCAGGCCGGAGCCGTCGATGACACTCGAACCCAACCGCCCGCTCGCCGGGGGGCGAGGCTCGCAGATCGACCCGCCCAACCGCTTCGGCGGCACGCACCACGTGCTCGACCTCGAGCACCTGGAGCACGACGAGGACGGCCTCGAAGCCCTGAGGCGCCGGCCCACAGAGTAACTGCCCGACCGCTCCAGGTCGATCGTCTCGGAGAACGACAGCCCCGACGTCGGGTTCCGCTACAGCATCAACGCTTACCGGGGCTGCTCCTATGAGGTGAGGCGGTTAATTTTCATGTTCTTGAACATTGACCGAAGCTTGGCGGGTTCCATCAAGACCCCTCCAGCGGGCTCTTCAACGCCTTGATCGAGGGACAGCGTCCAAGTCAGCGGTATGACTTCAATCAAGCTGTTCTTGATGGATTCTCATCATTTGGTGAAGTCGTAAATCGCGCCCTCGGTGAGGGTCTGCTCTTGGATTCGCTTCTCCAGGTCGAGGGCCTCTTTCTTCCAGGAGTCGAGCATCTCCTTGACTTGGTGGAACAGGTCATCGGGTGCCATCAAGAACCGCTCGGCCCACCTGTTAAGTAAACCGCCGTTGGCCAAGGATGGCCATTAATTTGTTCTATGCTCATGTGTTGAAAAAAAGCAAGGTTCGTGAGAGGCTTTCTATTCCGCAACGGCGAGATCGTAACCCCGCCGGATGACATCGTCCCCGATCTGCCGTCGCCATATTGGATCCCCCATGTCGCCGCACCCAAACGGACACCAATGGCTAAATTCTTCAAAGACCTCCTGTTGTCCCCAGCCGCCTTGATTCTGCTGATCCTCGGAATCGCCGTGGCCATTTACAACGCCCCATCACGGGCTCCCACGGGAATCCTGCGCCACCTGGAGGACTGTCCGCTCTGTTCCGCCGACAACGCCCGTGAACTCGGCAGGTGCGAGGGGCTGGCGACGATCGTTCTGGCAATCCAGCGATCCAGCAAGGTACCGCCCGGTGCCGTCCTAAAAGACCCCCTATCGGAATACTTTCAGGGGAAGCCAGTGGATTACGGAACCACCGGACTTCCGGTCCTTGTGGAGCGGTGAACACCTAAGATTGCACGCAGTGGGGGTGTTTACTGCTTTGCCAGGCCCACCCACGAGTACCTCGGCCTGAACGCGGGGCTCGACTTCGAGACCAGGATCATAATCAGGCAGGACGCCCTCGGCCTCTTCCGCGACTTCCTGGCCCGCGACACCTGGCAGGCCCACCCGATCGCCATGTCCGGGGTGACCGACTGCTACCAGCCGGCCGAGCGCGACTACAGGCTCACCCGGGCCTGCCTGGAGGTGGCCCTGGAGGCACACCAGCCGATGACCATCATCACCAAGAACGCCCTCGTCCTGCGCGACCTGGACCTGCTGCGCGAGATGGCCGGCTAGAACCTCGTCCATGTCTACCTGAGCATCACCATGCTCGACCCCGCGCTCGTCCGGTCGCTGGAGCCGCGCACCAGCACCCCCACGGCGAGGCTCAGGGCCGTCCGCGCCCTGGCCGACGCGCGTGCCGGTCGGCGTCCTGGTCGGGCCGGTCATCCCCGGCCTCACCAACGCCGAGATCCCGGCGATCCTGGCGGCGGCCAGGGAGGCGGGCGCGGGGTCGGCCGGCTACACGCTGCTGCGGCTCCCCTTGACGGGCGCCCCCGTCTTCGTCGAGTGGCTCGAGCGAGAGCAACCCGGCCGGGCCGGCCGCGTTCTGGCGCAGATCCGGCGGGCGCGCGAGGGCAGGCTCAACGACAGCGACTTCGCCACCCGGATGGCCGGCACTGGCGCCATGGCCGGCCAGATCGCCGGGCTCTTCCGCCTCTGCGCCAGGCGCCTGGGCCTCGACGGCCGCCTCCCCGCGCTCGACTCATCGAGGTTCACTCCTCCAACTCCTCGCTCGGGCCAGATGAGGCTTTTCTAGACCGTTTTCCTCACGTCTTGGTCTCGATCTTGCGAGCTGGAGTTTGTTGACCTGGCGAAACATCGGCAAGAATGCAGACAAGTCGGAGGTGATCACCGTGGATCTGGAGAAAGAGCATGGTATCATGAACGCCGCCTCGGCCCCCGATGGCCTGGTGGCGTCAACCGGGTTACTTGAACCGGTCGGCGCGGACGATGAAGACTGGCTGAAACCCGGGTGGGTCGTGCCCGGCGGCCGTCGACGAGTGGCCAAGTCCTGACCTCGCCCCGGGGGCGCGGCCCTGGTCTCCTCGAGAGTTCCGGCCGGATCGCCCGGCCATTGCATCCCCGTCGCCCCGCGCCGCCAGGGCCCGCATGTCCGGCCCGGCCTCCCCGGGCCGATCGAGTCCGAATCGCCAGAGTCGCGCACCAGGAGTCCGAGATCGATGAATCGACCGAATCGCAGGCGGGCGCAGGCCCGTGGCCCGCTCGGCCCCCGCGTCGAGGTCATGGAGCCCCGGACGCTGATGGCGGCGTCGCTGCTTCAGGACATCAACACCAACGGGAACAACGCGAACGTCGTTGCGCCCATCGTCTATAACGGCTCGACCTACTTCCTGGCCGACGATGGCACGAACGCCCTCTACTCGCAGCTTTACAAGACCGACGGCACCGCGGCCGGCACCCAGAAGGTGTCCGACCTGGGGGTCGTCGTCTCCTCGGTCCCGGTCGTCAGCGGCGGCTCGCTCTACTTCTCCGGATCAACCGCGGCCGATGAGCCCGAGCTCTACAAGATCACCGGCTCGGCCGCCCCGGTGAGGGTCAAGGATATCAATCCGGGCGTCGTCGGCTCCTACCCTGCACGCCTGACCGACGGCGGCAACGGGCTGCTCTACTTCAACGCCAATGACGGAGTCAACGGCTTCGAGCTCTGGAGGACCGACGGCACCGAGGGCGGGACGTTCCTGCTCAAGGACATCAACCCGGGCGCCAACCCGTCGTTGCCCACCAACCTGACGGCCATCGGCACCACCCTCTACTTCGCCGCCCTGAACGCGGCGACGGGGACCGAGCTCTACAAGACCGACGGCACCGCCGTCGGCACGGTCCTCGTCAAGGACATCAACCCGGGCATCACCTCGGGGATCACGAGCAACTACGCGCTCGACGCACGCTGGGCCACGATCGGCAGCACGCTCTACTTCGCCGCCAATGACGGCACGAATGGCACGGAACTCTGGAAGAGCGACGGCACCTCCGGCGGGACCTCGCTCGTCAAGGACATCCGCACGGGCAACGCCTCCGGCCTGGACCCCTCGGCCACCAACATCAAGGCCTTCAATGGGGCCCTCTACTTCGCCGCCAATGACGGCGTCGTGGGCGCCGAGCCCTGGAAGAGCGACGGCACATCCGTCGGCACTGTCCTGCTGAAGGATGTCAACGCGGGCACTGCCGCCAGCAACTCCAGCCCCTCGCAGTTCGTCGTACTGGGCAACTCGCTGCTCTTCAGGGCCACCACCGCGGCCGCCGGCATCGAGCTGTACCAGACCGACGGCACCAATGCCGGCACGGTCCTGCTCAAGGACATCAACCCGGGCGCCTCGAACTCCTCGCCCGACGGCCTGACCGCGATCGGATCGACGGTCTACTTCTCCGCGATCAGGGCCGATGTCGGCTATGAGCTCTGGAAGACCGACGGAACCAACGCCGGCACCGCGCTCGTCAAGGACATCCGCCCCGGCGTGGCCAGCTCCTTCCTGGGCTTCAGCCAGACCTCCGCGGCCGCCGCGTTCGCCGGTGTGGCCGGCTCCGTCTACTTCGCCGCCAATGACGGCCCCCACGGCTTCGAGCTCTGGAAGACCGACGGAACCGCCGCCGGCACCGCGCTCGTCAAGGACATCCGCCCCGGCACCATCGGCTCCGAGCCGGTCAACGCCGTCGTCCTGGGGGGCTTCACCTACTTCATCGCCTCGCCCGACGGCGCCGTCAACGAACTCTGGAGGACCAACGGCACGGCCGCCGGGACCACCAAGGTGACGGCCAAGCTCGGCAACGTCAGCTCGATGGTCGTCTTCAAGGGGGCCCTCTTCCTCGCCGGCACCGACGCCACCTACGGCTCGGAGCTCTGGACCAGCGACGGCACCGACGCCGGGACTCGCATCATCCAGGACATCAACCCGGGCCCGGCCGACGCCTCCCCGGCATCGTTGATCGTGGGGGGGAACACCCTCTATTTCACCGCCGTCGATCCCACCCTGGGCAGGCAGCTTTACAAGACCGACGGCACCACCGCGGGCACGGCGCTGGTCAAGGCCATCAACCCCGGCCCCGGTTCGCAGATAAGCAACCTGACCTACCTCGGCGGCACGCTCTACTTCTCCGCGATCGACGCGGTCAACGGGATCGAGCCCTGGAAGAGCGACGGAACGGCCGCCGGCACGGTCCTGCTCAAGGACGTCAACCCGGGGACGGCCGGGTCGAGCCCGACCATGTTCCAGAGCCTCAACGGGACCGTCTACTTCGTCGCCAATGATGGCACCCGCGGCCGAGAGCTCTGGAAGACCGACGGCACCACCGCCGGCACCACGCTCGTCAAGGACATTCGCGTTGGGGCCCTCGACGGCTTCGCGACCTCCGACGACGCGTCCACGAGCCGGCGGCTCGTCGTCCTTGGCAACTCGATCTACTTCCTCGCCAACGACGGCACGAACGGCCCGGAACTCTGGAAGAGCGACGGCACGTCCGCCGGCACGGCGATGGTCACCGACCTGAACCCCGGCGCGACCGGCTCTGTGCCGACGCAGATCACGGCCTTCGGCGGGGCCGTCTACTTCTCGGCCGTGGTGGCCTCGGGCAGGGAACTCTACAAGTCCGACGGTACGGCCGCCGGGACCGTCCTGGTCAAGGACATCCGGCCGGGGATCTTCAGCTCGTTCCTCTCCAACTTCGCCGTCATCGGTACGACCCTCTACTTCTCGGCCGACGACGGCACCCGCGGGATCGAACTCTGGCAGACCGACGGAACCACGGCCGGCACCGTGCTTGCCCAGGAATTCGCCCCGGGCGTGACGAACTCCAACCCGATCGTCCTGGGCGTGATCGGCGCGTCGAAGCTGCTCGTCAGCGCCGATAACGGCCTCACCGGCGCCGAGCCCTGGGCCGTCGACGTCACCCCGTTCGTGGTCAAGCCCGCCGTGGCCAATGACTTCGACGGCGACGGCAAGTCGGACATCGGCGTGTACATGCCCGACAGCGCCCAGTGGGTGATCCGCAACTCCTCGGGCGGGTCGTCGGCGACGGTCTGGGGCAACACGGCCGGCACGACGACGATCCTCTCCGGCGACTTCGACGCCGACGGCAAGGTCGACATCGCCACCTATGACCATGGCTCGTCGGTCTGGTACGTCAAGCAGTCCACCGGCGCCGCGCCGATCGCCCTGGTCTGGGGCCGTGCCGGTAGCAACGACGTGCCGGTGGTGGCCGACTTCGACGGCGACGGCAAGGCCGACATCGCCGCGTACAACCCCTCCACGGCGCAGTGGTTCATCCATTACACCTCGGGCGCCACGCCGGCGGTCATCGTCTGGGGCCGGGCGGGCTCGGCCGACCTGCCCGTGGCGGTCGACTTCGACGGCGACGGCAAGGCCGACCTGACCGTCTTCAACCCGAACACGGCCGAGTGGATCGTCCGCAACTCGGCCGCCCTGTCGGCCACCTCCGTCATCTGGGGCAGCGCCGGCGACGTGCCGGTCGCGGCCGACTTCGACGGCGACGGCAAGGCCGACATCGCCACCTACACCCCCGCCTCGGCGACCTGGGTGATCCGCTACTCGACCGGCCTCCCGGCCCAGTACATCCTCTGGGGCCTGGCCGGCGGCTCGGACATCCCGATCACAGGCGACTACGACGGCGACGGCAAGGCCGACCTGGCCGTCTACACCCCCGCCACGGCGCGCTGGTTCACCCGCAACGCCACGGGCCCGGTGGTGGCCAACACGGTCGTCTGGGGCCGGGCCGGCAGCGGCGACGTGCCGCTGGTGAAGAAGTACACGGTCATCACCAACGGCGGGAACCGCGCGACCGCCTCGGTCGCCGCCATCCAGCCCTCGACCCTCTCCCTCGCGGCCGCCTCCGCGCCGCCCGCCTCGACGGCCGCCGCCCCCAAGGTCGTCGTCGCGGCCCCCTCCTTCGCCGCCCGCGCCCGGCTCGTCCAGGGCGTCGCGCCCCGGCGGTCGACCACGACGCTGACGGCCACCCCGTCGTCCCCGGCCACGGCCTCCGTCGCCAGCAAGTCCGTCTCGGCCCTGTCCCCGGCCTGATCCTCGTCGGCGAAGTCACCAAAATCGGCCGCGACTCGACGAGTCGCGGCCGATTTTGCATTCTAATATGAGCAATTTGCTGACTTGTAGGTTATTTTCATATGGTCGGTCAATCTGGGGCTGGTCCTGCCGGCAGGTCGACCTGGGCGTCGGACATCAAGTAGGCGACCAGGTCGCGGATCTGCTGGGGGGTCAGGGTCTGGAGGAGGCCCTCGGGCATCAGGGAGTCGGTCGACTGCCTGCGTTCCATCACGTCCGACCTGGGGATCGTCACCTTCGCCTGGGCGGTCTGGATCGCGATCGACGCGTCGTTCTCCGAGGTGACGATCCCGCTGACGACCCGACCGTCGGCCAGCCCGAGGACGGTCATCTGGAAGTCCTTGCTCACCACGGCGCCGGGGTCGACGATGTTGGAGAGGATGTAGGACAGGTCCTTGCGCCCGGCCCCGGTCAGGTCGGGGCCGATCTCGGCGCCCGAGCCGAACAGGCGATGGCATGACGCACATGCCTTGATGAACACGGACCGACCCCGGCCCCTGTCCTCGGTCGCGACCCGGGTCGAAGTCAGGTCGGTCGTCAGGCGGGCCATCAGCTCGGCCTTGTCTCGCGGCGACTCTCGCAGTTCGCCCCAGACCTCTCCGAGTCGCCTCCCCAGGTCGGGACCGCCCATGCCGCGGATCTGCCGGGCCTGCGAGGCGGAGAGGTCGGTCCTGGGGATCTCGCCGGCGGCCATCCGGTCGAGCAGCTCGGCGGCGAACTCGGGCCTCGAGGCGAGCGCCTCGACGACCGCGGCCCGCTCGCTGGGGTGGAACGTCCGGTAGCTGGCCGCGATCCGCTTGCCGACGGCCGGGTCGGCGGACCGGACCAGGCCCTGGAGCGCAACTGTGTTCAAAAACCGGACCTTGAGCAGTCCTTCGCAGACCGCCCGGAGGTCGGCCGGCTCGGAGTCGATCAGCGAGCTCAGGGCCGCCTTGCGCAGCGAGAGCTCGGCCTTGTCGTCGAGCGCCAGGCGGCGGACTTCCTCGAGCGCCCGGCCGTCGCCGAAGACCACGTCGATGCCTCGCGCCAGGGACTGGCCCTTGCCGGCGTCGGGCCCGGCGAACTGCCTCGGGAACGCGGCCCACGATGCTGGAGCCTTGGCCTTGCGCACCCCGGCCAGGCCGGCCGTCATGCCGGCCATCACGTCCAGTCGGGTCGCGTCGCCCTTCTCCGAGGTCGCCGCCAGGAGCCTCTCCAGAGGCTCGGGCCTCCTGGCCAGGATCTCGGCGAAACGACGGGCGGCCCACTCGCGGACCCGGGGGAACTTGCCGTCGGCGGCCAGCGGGGCGAGAGCCTCGGGGGTCTCGACGGCCAGCGGGATCAGGCCATACCAGACGAGCGGGGGCAGGTTCGGGTCGGCCGCGTCCTCGGCTCGCGACAGCAAGGCCGCGGCGAGTGCCGGGCGTCGGGCGACGGGCAGGCGCTGGAGGGTCGAGGCCAGGGCGAGCCGGACCAGGCCCGACCCGTCCTCGCGGGCCATCCGGGCGAAACGGTCGAGGAGGTCGGCGGGCACGGCCACCGCATCGGCCCTGGGTCGGCCCGTCGGCATATCCAGCGGCCATGCATCGGTCAGCAGCCGGATCGCCCAGGTCCGGACGTGCTCATCGGCATCCTCGAGCCGCGGCCTGAGGAACTCCGCGGTGGCCAGGTCCAGGGTCTGGAGCGTCCAGAGGGCCCTGAGTCTGAGTCGCACGTCGCCGGGTTGCTCGACGATCCGGCGTAGCTCCGCCGCCACGTCATCAGGGATGGGACCGGCCTCGGCCCGGCCTGCCAGCTCGCGCCTGGCCTGGCGGGCGAACCACTCGTTCTTGTGGGTGTGGAGGGCGACGAGCTGCGAGCCGGTCAGCTTCGACAGATCGGGGGCGGGCTCGGGCTTCGAGTCTCCGTATCTCACCGCGAAGATCCGGCCCGACGTGCGGTGGACGCCGCTGTACTCGTGGCACTCGCCGGTGTCGCTCCAGTCGAGGACGTAGACACTGCCGTCCGGGCCGTAGGTCAGGTCGATGCCGCGGAAGAAGGGGTCGGCGGCCAGGAGCAGGTCTGGCTCATGTTTCGCGGTGTATCCGCTCCCGGAACGCTCGGGTCGATCTGTGTTCGCTCTCTTTCCGTGGAGGTTGAGCGTAAGGAGGCGGTTGCGGAACGACTCGGGCCACTGGCCCCCCTGGTAGAACATGGCCCCGCTGTGGGCGTGGCCGCCGCCGAGGCGGCCGTGCGCGCCGATGGATGTCCGGGAGTCGATCCAGTCCTTGCCGGTGTCCCAGTGCCAGTGGTCGGCATGCATCTCCATCGGCTCGTACACCAGGGGGTTGGTGCTGAGCGTGTGCGGCCGGCGGAAATGGGCCCCGGGGATCATCTGCCAGAGATGGCCGTTCACCGAGTTGACGAAGAAGAGCTCGCCGTGCTCGTCCCAGTCGTGGCCCCAGGGGTTGGTCGTGCCGTGCGACAGGGGCTCGAACACCTTCGATTTCGGATGATAACGCCAGATGCCGCCGGCGAGTGGGATGGCGGAACCGGAAGGGTCGCCTGGACTTCGAACAAGGCCGGGTGCCGACGCGCCGCAGCGCCCGTAGAGCCAGCCGTCGGGGCCCCACTTCAGGCCGTTGGCGAAGTTGTGGTAATTCTCCGGGGGTACGTCGAACCCGTCGAGCACCACCTCGGCGGCCCCGTCGGGCCGGTCGTCTCCGTCTCGATCGGGGACGAACAGGAGCTGGGGCGGGCACATCAGCCAGGTCCCCCTGGGCCCGACCTCGATCCCGGTCAGCCGCTGGGCCGTGTCCAGGAACACGCTCCTGCGCTCGGCTCGGCCGTCGCCGTCGGCATCCTCGAAGATGAGGACTCGGTCGCGGAGGGCCAGGTCGAATTTCTTGGCGCGCTCGGCGTAGGTGTAGTTCTCGGCCACCCAGAGTCGCCCACGGCCGTCCCAGGCCAGGGCGATCGGGTTTTGGACCTCGGGCTCGGCGGCGAAGACCGAGACGGAGAAGCCCGCCGGCATCTGGAACCCTCGAGCCGCCTCGGCCGGGTCCATCGGCCGGCCCGCGACCGTCTCGCTGTCGTAAGGGCGGGGGAAGTCGTCCGCCCTGGCCGTGGCTTGCGTTCCCAGGATCGCCAGGCCGAGCCCTGCCCGCACGGCCCACGCCCGGAGAGATTCCCGCGGTCGTCGCATCGTCAACGCCCCCCTCGCCCTTGCCGGGATCGACTCATCCGAATCAGAGTGTCGCCTGCGCGAGGGGCGGCGTCGAGGGGCCGGGCTCGCCTGGATGGCTCCCGGTTTACCGACCAGGCCCGGGACCATCGGAGCTTGCCCTCCGCCCTGGCTCCTGGGTTCGAGCAGAGGCGGGCATGATTGCAGAGATGAGCCGAAGGCCCGGCCGCCGCGCGTTCCTGGCGTCCGGCGGCGCTCATCCCCCTTGCACCCGGCCGAGTCGGTGGGCGCACGGAGAGGCCCCACGCCGGCTCGTCCCTGGGGGGAGAGCCGGTGTGGGGCCTTGGCTGGCAGGTCGGGTCGATCGAAGTCGGGTCAGACCTCGACGACGATCAGGTCGACGGGCTTGGAGTGGCCGTTGGTGCCGTTGCCGGCGAACAGGTCGAGGCCCAGCGCGGTCTCGCCGTGCTGGCTCAGGTCGAGGCCCTCGGCCTCTTCCTCGTTGGTGACGCGCAGGGGGATGATCAGGTCGGTGATCTTGTAGAGGATCAGGGAGCCGAAGAACGAGTAGGCGGCGACGATCACCAGCGCGAGCAGGTGATACAGGAAGGTCTCGGTCTTGCCGGAGGTGAGGCCCACGTCCTTGGCGAAGATGCCGGTGGCGATCATGCCGACCATGCCGCCCACGCCGTGGCAGGGGAAGACGTCGAGCGTGTCGTCGAGGGTCGACTTCGTCCGCAGGTGGACGCAGAGGTTGCTGACGACGCTGGCGACGATGCCGATGACGATGCTCTCGCGGACCGTGACGAACCCGGCGGCCGGCGTGATGGCGACCAGGCCGACGACGGCGCCGATGCAGGCACCCAGGGCCGACGGCTTATTGCCGCGCATCCAGTCGAAGAACATCCAGGCGAGCATCGCCGCGGCCGAGGCCGTGTTGGTGGTGGCGAAGGCCATGGCCGCGGTCCCGTTGGCCGCGATGGCCGAGCCGGCATTGAAGCCGAACCAGCCGAACCAGAGCATGCCGGTGCCCAGCAGGACGAACGGGATGTTGGCCGGCGAGTGCGTTTCCTTGGCCTCGTGGCTCTTGCGGCGGCCGAGCACGAGGGCGCCGGCCAGGGCCGCGAAGCCCGCCGACATATGCACCACCGTGCCGCCGGCGAAGTCCTTGACGCCCCACTTGTTCAGGAAGCCGTCGTAGTGCCAGGTCCAGTGGGCCAGCGGGCTGTAGATCAGCAGGCTGAAGAGGACCATGAACAGGAGGTAGGAAGAGAACCGGACCCGCTCGGCGAACGAGCCGGTGAACAGGGCCGGCGTGATGATGGCGAACTTGAGCTGGAACATGGCGAAGACCATCAAGGGGACGGTCGCCGCGAACCTCGGGTGCGTCGCCTCGCCCACGCCGTCGAGCATGAAGAAGGTCCGCGGGTCGCCGATGAACCCGCCGATGCTGTCGCCGAAGGCCAGGCTGAAGCCGACCAGCACCCAGAGGAGGCTGATGACCCCCAGCGCCACGATGCTCTGGAGCATCGTCGAAACCACGTTCTTGAATCCGACCATGCCGCCGTAGAAGAACGAGAGCCCGGGCGTCATCAACAAGACCAAGGCAGAGGCCGTCAGCATCCAGGCGACGTCGCCCGTGTTGATGTCACCCCCGACCGGCACGGGAGGCTGCCCCGAAAACTTGAACGGCACCAGCGCCAGGACGGCCAGGCCAACGAGCAGGAGAAATGGGAGCGGTGTTGCGCGCTTCATGGGCATCCCTGTCTAGGAGAGAGGCGGAGAGCGGGGAATCCATGACGGTGTCCTGCCGACCCGCGGCTCGACGATGGGCCCCCGAAGAATCACGCAAAGCCTTTCTCGATGGAGATATCGGCGATTCGTGAATTCGGGTTGCGGGAGGTAGGCGGGAAGTCCGTTGTGGGACGACGGGTTTATTGCATAGGTCGTGCCAATCGGAGGGGTTGCCCGATTTCGGGCATCGAAGCCTTGCTTGTCTAAGTTTCCGGCACTTTCGGTCTTGGCGTGGCCCGACCTCCTTCGGGGGCGGCCCGCGTCAATTGGCCGAGGTTGTTGGGGGTGGGGCGACTTTGCTGCGTTCACGAGGGGCCTGGCGCCCTGCTTTGAGTCGGGAACCGGGGCGGCGCCACCGGTGGAATCGTTCCGGAAAGATCAACCGGTCCTTCATGCGAGCCGATAACTAGCTTGACGAATCATCCGCATCGAATGCGCCTAGACAATGGTCATCCTTGATCGCGTCCGGCGGGCAAATCGCGGATCGTCCGGCGTCCTCTCCCCGCCGAGTGTCTCCCCCCTCCACGCTCGACGTTCAAGATAATTGGAGCTTTCAGGATGAAAGCTGACGGGATGACTGCCCGGAAGGGCCGCCTTGCCTTGGCCGCCTGTTTCATCTTCCTTTCCGCCGATGCGATGGGGCAGGACGCGGCGGCACCGGCCGGGAGGCCCGCCGGCCGCCTCTTCTCCAGGATCATGCGTGACCGCTCCGTGCAGCGGACGCAGGCCGTCCCCGACGCGTCGGTCCCCCCGCCCAGGGCCGTGCAGGACTCGACCCCGGGCACATTCCCCGAGACGCCCGAGGCCTCGACCCCCGGGTTCACGGCCACGCCGGGGTCGGGATCGGGGACCTCGCCGACCGACTCGTCCACAGCGTCGAACACCGACCTGTCGCTGCCCCGCGCCGAGCGCGAAGGGGGAGGCGGCGAGCCGACGACCGGCGACCAGGCCGGAGAGGAGGCCGCGGAGCCGTCGAAGGACGAGACCAAGCTGTTGATGGACCTGCTGGGGATCCCCGACTCCCCGGTCAAGGTCTACGGCTGGATCCAGAATTCGTACACCGGCAATACCAACGGGATGCCCAAGAATGGCACGAACTTCGGCGTGAATCCGAACTTCAAGGCCAACAGCTGGATGGGCAACCAGTATTACCTGGTCGTCGAGAATCCCTTGGAGCAGAGCGACGAGATCAACTTCGGCTTCCGGGCCGACAATCTCTGGGGCAATGACTGGCAGTTCAACCACATGGCCGGGTTCGCAGACCGGGCCTTCAACCTGAACAGCTTCCAGGGCTATGACCTGGCCCAGGCCTATGCCGAGGTCCACATCCCGGACAACGTGTTCGGCACCAAGGGCCTCGACATCAAGGGGGGGCGATTCTACACCCTCGCCGGCTACGAGGTCGTGCCCGCCACGGGCCGCCCGCTGCTGAGCGTCCCCTACATGTTCAACTACGGCCAGCCGTTCACCCACTTCGGCATGGTGAGCACCTGGCACGTCAATGACCGCCTGAATATCTACAACGGTGCCATCAACGGCTGGGACCGCTGGATCAACGAGAACTACAAGTGGGGCTACATCGGCGGCTTCACTTATAATTTCAAGGACGAGAAGACCAACATCTCGTTCATCTCGATCTGGGGCCCCAACCAGTTTCCCCGCCAGCTGCCCAACAACACCCAGATTTTCCCCACCGGCTACATCAACATCCCCAGCCTGGCCGGGGCCAAGAACAACGGCTACGCGTCGAATGACCGCCTCCTGTTCACCACGGTCATCACCCACAAGTGGTCCGACAAGCTCACGCAGGTGATCGAGACCGACCAGGGCTTCGAGCAGAACGTCCCGGGCGCGGCCTCCCCGGTCGTCAACGGGGTGGTCCAGAACGGCGCCTCGCAGAGCGCCGGCTGGTACAGCTTCGGCAACTGGTTCCTCTACAAGTTCAACAAAGACAACGACAAGCTGATGGGCGTCTGGCGTTCGGAAATCTTCCGCGACAACAACGGCGTCCGCACCGGCTTCGCGACCAACTTCTCCGAGTTCACCCTCGGCCTGATCTACAAGCCCAAGCCCTACGTCTGGGTCCGCCCCGAGGCCCGGTATGACTTCGCACGCAGCGGCAACCCCTACAGCGACGGCACCCGCAACAGCCAGTTCACCCTCGGCTTCGACGTGATCTTCCTCTTCTGATTCTGAGCCGATCCGACTCGCCCCGCGAAGACCCGGGGAGCACCCGCTCCGCCGGGTCTTCGCATGCGCCCACCCTGCCCGGTCGCGATCCTTGGAGTCTGATTCGACCCGGCTCGCGCGAAGGGTATCGCCGGGGTTGATGGTCGGGTAAGATATGATCCGACGCGGATCGATCGGCCCCGTGCCAGGGGGCCCCTCCCTCGACCCGTCCCGCGGATCCTGCCACTACAGAACCCCGCCGGGCCCGCCGATGACTCCTCAGCCCTCCCCCCGCAATTCGAAGCCCCGTCCCGGTCGGCTCGCCTCGATCGCCGTTGGGTTCGCCTGCGCCCTCGCGGTGCCCGCCCTTTCCCTCGCCGCCGACGCCGGTGATGCCTCGGGCGAGCAGATCTACCGGCTGAAGTGCGCCTCATGCCATGGCGCCTCGGGCGAGGGGACCAAGGAGTTCCCCAGGGCCCTGGAAGGGGACAAGTCGGCCGAGAAGCTCGCCCATCTGATCGAGAAGACCATGCCCGAGGACGACCCGGGCACTTGCGTCGGGCCGGAGGCCGAGAAGGTCGCCGCCTACATCCACGACGCCTTCTATTCCCAGGCCGCCCGCGATCGCAATGCTCCCCCCAGGGTCGAGCTCTCGCGCCTCACCGTCCGCCAGCACAAGAATGCCCTGGCCGACCTGCTCGCGGGCTTCCGAGGCGAGCCCGCCCGCGACGGCAAGCCGGGCCTTCGCGGCGAGTACTTCAAGGCGGGCAAGTTCCGCGACAAGGAACGGGTCTTCGAGCGTGTCGACCCCGAGGTGAAGTTCGACTTCAAGCTCGGAGGTCCCGGCGACGAGCCGGATAAGTTCGACGCACGCCGGTTCTCGATGCGCTGGGATGGCTCGATCGTCGCCCCTGAGACCGGCGAGTACGAGTTCGTCGTCAGGACTGAGCACGCCACGAGGCTCTTCGTCAACGACCCGCAACGCCCCTTGATCGACGCCTGGGTGAAGTCGGGCAACGAGACCGAGTACCGGGGCTCGATCACCCTGCTGGGGGGGCGGGCCTACCCCATCCGGCTCGACTTCACCAAGGGGAGGTTGGGGGATGACGACGCCAAGTTCGACAAGCATCACCCGATCCTCCCCGCCTCGATCGAGCTGGCCTGGGCCGTCCCCAATCGCGCGATCGAGACCATCCCGACTCGCTGCCTGTCGACCGCCGAGGTGGCGCCGACGTACGTCTCGTTGACCCCGTTCCCGCCCGATGACCGGAGCGTGGGCTACGAGCGCGGGACGTCGGTGTCGAAGGCCTGGGAGCAGGCCACGACCGACGCCGCCATCGAGACGGCCGCCTACGTGTCGGCCCACCTCCGCGACCTGACTGGCGCGAAGCCCGAGGACGCCGACCGGGGCGACAAGCTGAAGTCGTTCTGCCGGTCGTTCGTCCGCCGCGCCTTCCGCGGTCCGATCTCCGACGACCTGATCGGCGTCTTCGTCGACCGCCAGTTCGAGGGGGGCCGCGACCCCGAGGTCGCCGTCAAGCGGGTGATCCTGCTGACCCTCAAGTCGCCGAGGTTCCTCTACCGCGAGGCGGGCGGGCTCGGGCCGGGCTACGACGTCGCGTCGAGGCTCTCCTTCGGCCTCTGGGACTCGATCCCCGACCGCCCCCTGATCGAGGCTGCCGAGGCGGGCAAGCTCGACGAAAAGGAGGAGGTCGCCCGTCAGGCCACCCGGATGGTCGACGACCCGCGGGCGCACGCCAAGATCCGCGAGTTCTTCTTCCAGTGGCTGCGGATCGATCGGGCCCCGGACCTCTCCAAGGACCAGGCGATTTACCCGGGCTTCGACAAGGCGATCGCCGCCGACCTGCGGACCTCGCTGGATCTGACCCTCGACGACATCCTCTGGAGCGACTCGTCGGACTTCCGCCAGATTTTGCTCACCGACCAGTCGATGCTCAACGGCCGGCTCTCGAAGTTCTACGGCGCGGGCCTGCCCGACGACGCCCCGTTCCAGAAGACCCGGTTCGAGCCCGACCAGCGTGCCGGCGTCCTGTCGCATCCGTACGTGCTGGCCAACTTCGCGTATACCGCGACCAGCTCGCCGATCCATCGGGGGGTGTTCATCAACCGGAGCGTGCTGGGCCGGGGCCTGAAGCCGCCGCCCGAGGCGGTCGCCCCTCTGGCCCCCGACCTGCACGCGAGCCTGAGCACCCGCGAACGCGTGACCATCCAGACGTCGCCGGCCGCCTGCATGACTTGCCACGGGATGGTCAACCCGCTCGGCTTCGGCCTGGAACGGTTCGACGCCGTCGGCCGCTTCCGCGCCGAGGAGAAGGGCAAGCCGGTCGACGCCAGCGGCGTCTACGAGGACCAGGCCGGCACGGCAACCCCCTACGAAGGGGCCCGCGCCCTGGCCGAGCTTCTCGCCCGCAGCGAGGAGACTCACTTCGCCTTCGTCGACCAGCTCTTCCACGCCCTGGTCAAGCAGCCGATCCGCGCCTACGGGCCGCAAGTTCGGGCCGACCTGAGGCGCGGATTCGCCGATGATGGATACAGCGTCCGCAAGCTCGCCGCGCGGATCGTCGCCACCTCGGCGCTGGCCCCCGCACCGGTCCCCGTGGCTTCGGCTTCGGCTCCGGACTGACACGATCGCAGCCCCCCCTTTCATTCCCCCTCCCGGAGACGACGCCGTGGCACAGACCCGAAACCGACGCGAGTTCCTCCGCGACCTGGGCATCGGCGCCGCGGCGGTCCCGTTCCTGCTGAATTTGCCCAGCCTGGGCTTCGCCAATCAGGGGGCCCGCAAGCAGCGGCTGGTCGTCCTGTTCAGCCCCAACGGCGTCATCCCCGACGCCTTCTGGCCCGACGAGGAGGGGGAGAACTTCACCCTCAAGCCGATCCTCAAGCCGCTCGAGCCCTTCCGCGACAAGCTGCTCACGCTCAACGGCGTCTGCGACAAGGTGCGCGGCGACGGCGACAACCACATGCGCGGGATGGGCTGCCTGCTCACCGGCATCGAGCTGCTACCGGGAACCATTCAAGGGGGCTCGGACACCCCGGCGGGCTGGGCCAGCGGCCACTCGATCGACCAGGAGCTGCGCACCTATCTCCAGAAGGACGCGGCCACACGCACCCGGTTCGGCTCGCTCGAATTCGGCGTCATGGTCCCCGAGCACGCCGACACCTGGACCCGGATGGTCTACGCAGGGTCCAACAAGCCCCTGCCTCCCATCGACAATCCTTACCAGATGTTCAACAAGCTTTACGGCGGGGTGAAGGACCGCGAGGACCTGACCAGCATCCTCGACGAGCTGCGCGACGACCTCAAGGCGGTCGGCACCAAGCTGAGCGCCGAGGATCGCAAGCTGCTCGACGAGCACGCCACGTTCGTCCGCGAGATGGAGCAGGACCTCTCGCAGGCCAAGGACGAGACGGCCGACCACGCCGTGCCCGAGTTGGAGCTGGGCGTGCGGCGGGATAATGACAACATCCCCAAGATCAGCAAGGCCCAGATCGACCTGATGGTCAACAGCTTCACGGCCGACTTCAGCCGGATCGCCACCCTGCAATACACCAACTCGGTGGGCATGGCCCGGATGCGCTGGATGGGAATCGACGAGGGTCACCACGAGCTGTCGCACAACCCGGACAGCGACGCCAAGTCGGTCGAGAAGCTCACCAAGATCAACACCTGGTACTGCGAGCAGCTCGCCTACCTGGCCAAGCGGCTGGCCGAGACCCCCGAGCCGGGCGGCGGCGGCAGCCTGCTGGACAACACCACGATCGTCTGGACCAACGAGCTGGGCAAGGGGAACTCGCACACCCTGGACAACATCCCGTTCGTCATCCTAGGCGGCGGCTCCGACTTCAAGATGGGCCGATCCCTCAAATACAAGCAGGTCCCCCACAACCGCCTGCTGATGTCGCTGGCGCACGGCATGGGCCACCGCATCGAGCGGTTCGGCAACCCCAACTTCTGCGGCGACGGCGTGCTGAGCAACCTGACCTGATCGAATCGAAGTCTGCGTCGCCCGCCCTTTCAGCCGGGCGGGCGACGCGGTTTCTCGGATTGCTTCAGAAGTCAGTCCCGCCGATCACCTCGCCGCCGGCGCGCGTGATCAACGCCTTCATCACCTTCTCCGCGATCGTCGCCTTGAGGAACCGGATCGACCCGTCGCCCATCCCGGCGTTGAAGCCGCCCGGGTGCATCGACCCAGCGCCATAGAACGGCGGCGGGGCCTTGGCATCGGGGTCGAACTCGAGATCCTCCGGCTTGGTCCAGGGCACCCCTTCCTTCGTCTCGACCAGGGCAAGTGTGTACGACGTTCCATCGGTCATGTCGGCGATTTTCACGTCGACGCCCGGTTCGAACATCGCCCCCTTGCCGTCGAAGACCCGGTAATAGGCCAGAGTCGGGTCCGTCATTGGCATGCTCGCGCAGCGGTACTGCGGGGGCATGGAATTCAAGAGTGTCTTGTTGTGAGGGCTGTCCCAGGCCTCATCGAGGTGGAACTTGTTATACAATTCCTGCTGCTCGATGAACGGCAGGATCGCCACCCGCCAGCTCAGCAGCGGCTTGCCCGCCTTATCGACGATCGCGGCCCTGGGGAAATGGCCGTAGCCCGACTCATAATTGTGGAACGCCAGCATCATCTGCTTCTCGTTGTTCACGCACTGAGCCCGCCTGGCGGCCTCGCGGGCCGACTGGACGGCCGGCAGCAGGAGCGCGATGGCGATGCCGCCCGAGGCCGGGTTCGCCAGGGAGGGGAACGCCTCGCGGTTGACCAACCGGATCCCCGACGGGTCGACGGAGATTGACATCGACCCGGGCCCCATCTTACTGGCTAGTGTCTCGGGGTCGGGGATCAGGGCGGGGTCGATCCGAATCGGGATCCTCGGCGGTGCCTGGCCCTTCGCTTTCGCCGACTGGGCCATCCCCATCTCTGCCATGGCGACGAGGTTCGGCAGGTTCGCAACGATCTGGGGGACGGTCTCGCGGGGGTCGCTCACGCTCAGGTAGACCAGGCGATTGGGGACCCGCTTGCCCAGGGTGGAGTAGTCACCTTTCGGAGTCCATCGCTCCCCCTTGAGCCCCGCGGCCAGGGACTCGGCGATCTCCTTCCGGGGCGAGAAGACCAGGGACTTCTCGCCCACCACCAGCGTCGGTTCCAGGTCTTTCGCCGGGGTACCCGGGGCCGGAATCATCGACCAGGCCAACTGGGGCCCGTCGTTTTTTCGCATTTGCGGCGGCGTCCCGCGGCGACCCGGCTTTTTCGCCTCGTCGGCGACCCGGCGGGCGAGCGACGTCATCAGGGCGTCGACCCCGCGTGCGGCGGCCTTCTGGTCCTTGACCTCGGCCTCGATCACCAGGCCCGAGATGTTCTCGAGCGCGGGGAGCAGGCCCTGGATCGGTGGGGCCGACTTCGACGCGTACAGGGACAACTTCGGCCCCAGGTGACGCAGGAGGTCGCGACTGAGGTCGATCCCCAGCGATTCCTTGATCGATCGTTCGGTCGCTTCCGCCTGCGCCTGGCCCCCCTTCGGGTCGCTCTCCTTGATCAGGGCGATGATCCGGTCATAGGTCCGTTCCGGGTCGACGGAGAGGACCGTGAACTGCGTCAGGTCGGCCGGCAAGGGGGGCAGCGATCCCAGGTCGAAGGTCGGCTGGTCCAGCAGCGCCAGGAAGCCCTTGCGCGGCGAGGGGGCCGCGATGCGCGCCGTCCACATCAACGCCTCGTCCTGGAATCCGAACTGCATCTCGACCCGCTTCACGCCGTCGAGCCCCACCCTCGCCGCGTCGGGCGGGGGCTTCGGGAACTTGGTCATATCGAGGAACGCGAGGCCGACCGGCCTGAACCCGTCGACGTCGTTCGCCAACCCGGCGCGAATCGGGTGAGTCTCGGCGGACTTCGCCTTGCCGTCGGTCGCGGCGAGCACCGCGTCAACGACCTCCAGGCCGCAGACGATCGCGTCGCCTTTCTCATCCCAGGTCGCGAAGGTCTTCTTCCCCGTGCCGTAGGTGACCAGCTTGCGGGCCCCCTTGCGAAGCTCGCCCTTCTTCCCCACCGAGGAAACCACGCGGTCGATCAGCCCTCGCACGTCCTTGTTCGCGCCGCCGCGGAACGCGATCACGAGATCGGCTTCTTCCGGCTTGCCCTCGCGGATGCAGAGACCAACCACGGCCCCCCGGCGCAGGAACAAGGCGGCCTTGGCCAGGACTTCGTCTCCCCCCGGCCCGGCCCCCCCGGCGGCATTCCGCGCCGCGTCGATGCCCTGCGAGGCGAGGTCGACCAGCAAGGCTCCCAGCGTGGTGTCATTGAAGGCCTTGTATGCGGCCGTCTTCTGCCATCCACGCGCATCCGCGTCGAACCCGCGAAACTCGGCGTAGGCTGCGAGACCCTTCTCGGGAACGTACCGCGCGAGTGACGCCGCCGTCGCCGGGGCGCCGCCGCGCCCGCCAGTTTTCGTCGCCTGCCCGTTCGCCGGGTTAGTCAGAGCCATTAGTGCCAGGAGGCCCGCCGCGAAGACCGCGGGTGGTGGCTTCAAGAGGTCTCGTTGCATGGCC
Organism: Isosphaeraceae bacterium EP7; assembly: GCA_038400315.1. Taxonomy (NCBI): domain Bacteria; kingdom Pseudomonadati; phylum Planctomycetota; class Planctomycetia; order Isosphaerales; family Isosphaeraceae; genus Kueselia; species Kueselia aquadivae. The sequence continues at coordinate 2,968,083 of CP151667.1, read as the reverse complement.
TGCCTTTTCGTGTGGAGAGGGGAAGCAAGACGATGCATCCGAAGGATTGGCACGAGACTGATCCGTGCTCGACAGCCTGCATGCATCGTCGAGCATTGCATCCGAACCGCACCTCCGTGACAACACCCCGACCCCTCGAATCGTGCCCTTCGTGACTGTGGAGGCTCCTTGGGGCGACGCCAAGGACTGATCGCCACACGACTTTGGGTTCGGGCTCCCCCCTGCCTGGCCCATGGATTCGGGCGCTTGTCCGCGACCTTCGGCTCCCTTAAGCTCCGAGGCCGAGGCACCCGCACGGGTGTGGGGTCGATCGATTCGAGTTGCATCCCGGAAGGGGCGAACCATGAAGCGCCGGCGCTTATTGCAGGCGGCCGTCGGGGCCGCGTTCTCGTTCGAGATCGTGCCTCGCCACGTCCTCGGCAGGGGGTTCGTCCCGCCGAGCGAGAAGCTGAACATCGCCGGCATCGGCGTCGGCGGCCAGGGGGGCGGGGTCATCCGCGAGATGGCCGGTGAGAACATCGTCGCGCTCTGCGACGTTGATTGGGCGAAGGCCTCGGGCACGTTCGGGAAGTTCCCCAAGGCCGAGCAATTCCGCGACTATCGCGTCCTGCTGGAGAAACGCCGGGACATCGACGCCGTGATGATCGCCACGCCCGATCATATGCACGCGCCCATCACCCTGGCGGCGCTGCGGGCCGGCAAGCATGTGTACGTCGAGAAGCCGATGGCGCACTCGATCGAGGAGGCCCGCGTCATGGCCCGCGTGGCCAGGGAGACCGGCCTGGTCACCCAGATGGGGAACAACGGCCACGCCGGCGAGGGCCTGCGACTCACCCGCGAGTGGTTGCAGGCCGGGGCAATCGGCCCGGTGCGCGAGATCCATTCCTGGTCCGACCGGCCCGGGAAATGGTGGGTCCAGGACAAGGACCGACCCTCCGAGACTCCGCCCGTCCCCGCCTCGATCGACTGGGACCTCTGGCTGGGGGCCGCCCCGGTGCGTCCGTACAACCCGGTCTACCACCCGATGGCCTGGCGAGGCTGGTTCGACTTCGGCACGGGTGCCCTGGGCGACATGGCCATCCACAACATGGACCCGGCCTTCTATGCCCTCGACCTGGGCGCACCCTCGGCCGCCGAGGCCACGACCAGCGCCTTGAAGGCCGAGTCGTATCCGCTCTGGTCGATCCTCCGCTACGAATTCGCCGCCCAAGGCGACCGGCCCGCCGTCACCCTCACCTGGTACGACGGCGGCAAGATGCCCCCGAAGCCGAAGGACCTGCCGGCCGACGTCTCGCTCGTCGACAACGGGATCTACTTCGTGGGCGACAAGGGGACGATGGTCTGCGGCGGCTGGTCCGGGCCGCCGACGCTTTACCCCGAGGCCCGTCGGGCCGAATTCCAGCCCCCGCCCCCCACCATCCCGCGCTCGACCGGCCACCGCTCCGAGTGGATCCAGGCCTGCAAGGACAACAAGCCCGAGGACGCCAGGGCCGGCTTCGCCTACTCGGGCCCCTTCACCGAAGCCCTGCTGGTGGGCAACCTTGCGCTTCGCCTGCAGAAGCGCATCGAGTGGGATTCCGAGGCGTTGAAGGCGACGAATGCCCCCGAGGCCGAGCCGTTGATCCGCAAGCAATATCGGGCCGGATTCGGCATCTGAGCCCGCACAGACCCGCGTCGGCCGGCACGCCCCGTCCGCCGGCCGACGCCCTGCCTTCCGGCCCGATCGCACCCGTTTCCTGTGCCATTCGCCACGATCCGAACGTGCCGCCGTCCGGGCTGCACTTGATTAGGATGACGATCGCAATAGAATCAGGCGGTCCCTCGGATCCGGCCGCCGGATCACCAGGCCGGGGTGGCATGCTTCAACTCGACCGGACGGGACATGGACCGATCTATGGATGCGGGATCGACAGGGATGCGCCGGGTGGTGATCACGGGGATGGGGACGGTCAACCCGCTCGGGCTGGACGTCGCCTCCTACTGGGACGGGCTTTGCGCGGGCCGCAGCGGGATCGGGCCGATCGAGCAGCTCGACGTGAGCGCCTTCCCCGTGCGGTTCGGCGGCGAGGTGAAGGGCTTCGACCCGTCGCTGATGCCCGACCCTCGCGCCGCGAAGCGCATGGACCGGTTCGCCCAGTTCGCGGTCCTCGCCGCGGTCGAGGCCGTGCGCGACAGCGGGCTGAACATGGACGCGGGCGACCCCTATCGCAGGGGCGTGGTGTTGGGCTGCTGCATCGGCGGGCTCGCCGAGTTCGAGTCGGGGCACGACGCCTACCACAAGGGCGGGGTCCGGCGGATCAGCCCGTTCGTGATCCCCAAGATGATGCCCAACGCGGGGCCGGCCAGCGTGGCGATCCAGTTCGGCCTGATGGGCCCCAGCGCGGCCATCGCCACCGCCTGCTCGTCGGCCGCCGACGCCCTGGGCGACGCCTTCAGGGCCGTCCAGCGGGGCGAGGCCGACGTGATGCTGGCCGGCGGGTCCGACGCGTCGATCACCGTGATGGGCCTCGGCGGCTTCGTCGCCGCCCGCGCCCTGTCCACCCGCAACGACGACCCCGCCGCGGCCAGCCGGCCGTTCGACCGCGACCGCGACGGATTCGTGCTCAGCGAAGGGGCCGGCATCGTCGTGCTCGAGGAGCTTGAGGCCGCCCGCGCCCGAGGTGCCACCATCTACGCCGAGCTGCTCGGCTACGGCCGGACCAACGACGCCTACGGGATCGCCGCCCCGCACCCCGAGGGCCGGGGAGCCTCGCGTGCCCTCCAGGTCGCCCTGGACGACGCCCGGCTCGACCCATCGGCGATCGATTACATCAACGCGCACGCCACGAGCACGACCCTGGGCGACGAGATCGAGACGCAGGCGATCAAGCGGGTCTTCGGCCCGCACGCTTATCGCCTGGCCGTCAGCAGCACCAAGAGCATGACCGGCCACCTGCTGGGTGCCAGCGGAGCCATCGAGCTGATCGCGTCGGCCCTCGCCATCACGCGGGGGGTCGTCCCGCCGACGATCAACCTGGAGAACCCCGACCCCGCGTGCGACCTGGACTATGTGCCCAACGTCGCCCGCGAGATGAGGGTCAAGTACGCCGTGTCGACCAGCTTCGGCTTCGGCGGCCATAATTCGTGCCTCGTCGTGGGTGCCCCGGGCTGAGCCGCGCGCGAGCGCTCGACGGACGTTTTTCGATGCGTCGGGGGTCTTCAATTCGATGCGCTATGCGGCCGGCCACAAGGAGCAGACGCGGGCGAAGATCCTCAGGGCGGCGGGCCGGGTCTTCCGCCGCCTGGGCTATCACGCGGCCGGGGTCGACACGGTGATGGAGGAGGCGGGCCTCACCGCGGGCGGCTTCTATTCCCACTTCCCCTCGAAGGACGCCCTGCTCGCCGAGGCGCTCGCCCCGGCCGCCGCGGACGTGGGTGCCAGGCTGTCCGAGGGGCTCGACGGGCTCTCGGCCAGGGACCGCGTGCTCGCCCTGATCGACCGTTACCTCAGCCCCGAGCATCGCGTCGGGGCCGAGGACGGCTGCCCGCTGCCCGCCCTAGTCTCGGAGGTCGCGCGAGGCAACGCCTCCGTCAAGCGGAGTTTCGAGTCGATCCTCGGGGCCGGCGCCGCCCGCTTCCGGGTGGAGCCCGGCGAAGGGGGGCCCGACGAGGGGCGGGCCCTGGCCATCTTCGCCCTCTGCGTCGGCGGCCTCGGCGTCGCGAGGTCGGTCGAAGACGAGGCCCTCGCCGGCAAGATCCTGGACGCCTGCCGCGACCTGGCCAGGCAGGCCCTCGACCCCCCCGCGCCGGCCGAGGCCGGCACGCGGGAGGGAGCGTAAGCCCCGCGGTTCCCGCAGGCGTTCAGCCGACGAATCGCCGCAGGATCAGGGCCGTGTTCTGGCCGCCGAAGCCGAAGCTGTTGGACAGGACCACGTCGAGCTTGCGCTCGCGTGCCTCCTTCGGCACGTAGTCGAGGTCGCACTCGGGGTCGGGGTTCTCCAGGTTGATCGTCGGCGGCATCACGCCGTCGCGGATCGCCAGCAGGCAGGCGATCGCCTCGACCGAGCCGCCAGCCGAGACGAGGTGGCCGGTCATGCTCTTGGTGCTGCTGATCGGCAGCCGGCGGGCCAGGTCGCCGAAGACCCGCTTGATGGCCAGGGTCTCGATCGAGTCGTTCGACGGCGTGCTCGTGCCGTGCGCATTGATGTATCCGACCTCGTCCGCGTTCACCCCCGCGTCGGCCAGGGCCCCGCGCATGGCGGCGATGGCCCCCCGCCCTTCCTCGTGGCTGTCGGTCAGCCGGAAGGCGTCGGCCGTCGAGCAATGGCCGGCCACCTCTCCATAGATGTGGGCCCCGCGTGCCATGGCGAAGTCCAGGTCTTCCAGCACGAGCACGCCCCCCCCCTCGCCCAGGACGAATCCGTCGCGGTCGCGGTCGAACGGCCGGCTGGCCGCGGCGGGGTCGTCGTTGCGGGTGGACATGGCCGTCAGGAGGATGAACCCGGTGAGGCCCATCGGGTGGATCATGCTGTGGGCGCCCCCGGCGAGCATCACGTCGGCGTCTCCCCTGCGGATGATCTCGACCGCCTCGCCGATCGCCTGGGCGCTGGCCGCGCAGGCGGTCTGGCAGGTCAGGTTGGGCCCCGAGGCGCCGAAGGCCGCGGCGAGGTGCGCGGCGGGCACCCCGGGCTCCTGGTCGGCCTCTCGGGTCGGGTCCAGCGTCTTCAGGCCCATGTTCGTGAACAGGGCCTTGTCCACCGGGCCGCCCATGCTCGACCGGTGGACCAGGTCGGCGAATCGCTCGAAGTCGTGCTGCCCCTCGCCCGAGCCGAGATAGACCCCGAAGCGGCCGCGATCGAACGAGTGGTCGCGGAGCCCGGAATTTTCCATGGCCAGGGTCGCCGCCGCCAAGGCGAACTGGGTCGTCCGGCTGTGGTCGGGCCAGCGGCTGGCGTCGGGCCGGTAATCACCCAGGCGGAAGTCGTCGACCTCGGCCGCGATCCGCGTGGCGAACGTCGTCGCGTCGAAGAGCGTGACCGGCCCCACGCCCCCACGCCCCTCGCGCAAGGATCGCCAGGACGACTCGGTGTCGCCACCGACCGGCGTGATCATCCCCATCCCCGTCACAACCACGCGTCGTTGCACCGGTCACCCCCCGCCAAGGTTCCGGCCGACCAGGCGCGGTCGGGCCGGGAAATCATCCGGGCCTCGGCCCGCCTTGATCCGTTCCCCGACTTCGTTCGGGAGATCCTATGACGGTCGTCATCCAAAGTCAAATCGGCGGCCGGACTGGCCCGCAGAGAGGGCGTCTGTCCACCCGATTCGGGCCCGGATCGGTCAGTAGACCAGCGGATAAAGGTTCAGCAGCCCCAGGAGGTCGACGATCCAGGGGTGGCTCCAGGGGAACCGGCAGGCGTAGCCGACGGAGAGGGCCGAGACGCACAGGGCGGCCAGGCTGAGGCCGCGTATGAAGCGACTCCGCTGGCCGGCCTCGAGCCCGGCGGGGAGCACGGCCAGCCAGAACGGGATCACCCAGAAGAGCCAGCGCAGCCCCTGTGTCGAGCCGCCGTAGTTGCGCGCCTTCGGGTTCCAGGTGTAGAAGGCCAGCATCGCGACGGTCAGGGCCAAGGTCAGCCAGGCCAGGGCCGACAGCCTGCCCCGGCGGACGACCTGCGCGGCGGCGCCGAAGATCGAGAACAGGAAGATGGGCGTAAGCGAGAAGACGCCGTGATGGCCCAGGGTCATGTGGAACAGGTAGACGCCGTGAGGTTCCTGGTTGGGCACCACCGTGCCGTCGGGCTTCGTCGTCGACGCGTTGAACCAGTCGAACTCCAGCGGCGTGTTCCAGTAGCTTCCTTCGTAGGTGTACGACTTGGTGCCGAACTCCTCGTAGACCGGCGTGAACTGGCCGAACGCCAGGTACTGCGTCGCGAGGAACGCCGCCAGCGGGACGACGGCCGCCGGGACGAAGAATTTCAGGGTCTTGCCGGGGAACCGGGCCAGGAGCGTGAGGAACAGCAGGGCGCCGAAGAGGGCCGCGGGGAGCTCGTTGCAGGCCGTGAAGGCGCCGAAGAACCCGGCCGCCGCGAACCAAGGGCCCGACCGCCGGTCGTCGACCCAGATGCGTTGGAACGCGTAGAGGGCGAAGAAGGCCGACCAGGCGGCGATCGAATGATTATTCAGTGTTTGCGCGAACACAAAGAGATAGGTGCCGAAGGCGCCCGCCGCCAGGCTGAGCATCCAGGCCCAGTCGGACCCGGCCTCCCGGTCGAGGAACCGGGCGTACAGGACCAGCGACAGGAGCATCGGCACGACGTTCAGGAGGATGATGATCGGCTTCAGGTACCAGACCAGGACCGCCCAGCGGACGGGCTCCTTGGGGGTCTCGAGCACGAACTTGGTCTTGCCCGGCTCGCCCTCGACGGGGCTCTCGACATATCGGGGCATGCGTTTCTGTTCGACGACCCTGTCCAGCGGCACGCCGGTCGCCTTGCGGATCGGGTAAAGAACGCCGGCGATCAGGGTCGGCAGCAGCGGCGGCTTGCTGGAGTAGAAGTGCTCGGTCGGCTCGCCGGACTTCCACGACCCGGGTGCGATCGCGTATTCGAGCCGCCGCATGGGGCCGGAGTCGGCTCCCGGGGGGGTGAGCTTGTCGGGCTTCTTGACCTTGTCCTGGGTCTTGGAAACCCATGGGCATTCGTCGATGACGTAGTCGCCGCGCTCCAGGAGGCTCCAGACGGTGCACCACCGGGAGATGTCGTTGGCGCCCAGCAGCGTTGGGGCCTTCAGGGTCATGCCCAGCATCATCGCGGTGGCGGTGCCGATGACGATCAGGGCGAAGAACTGCCGGGCCTCGGAGCGGGGGGCCGGCTCGGCCTGCGCCGTCAATCGATCGTCGTTGCTCATGGGATGGGCGGCTCCGCGGGGGGAGGCTCCAGGGTCTCGGCGATGCTGTAGGTGTGCTCGGCCCGGATGTTGTAGGAGGTGACCAGCTCGGCCAGGATCCCGACGCTCAGGAGCTGGGTCCCGAGGCCGACGAGGACCGCCGAGTAGATCAGGAGCGGTCGGACGCCGATCGGCCCCTGGCCGATGAGCCAGAGGAGCGCGAGGTAGGACAGCCCCAGCCCGCCGATGGTCAGCGAGGCCAGGCCGGCCCCGCCGATGACGTGCAGGGGGCGCTGGGCGAAGACGGTGAGGAAGCGGACGGTGAGGAGATCGAGCAATCCTTTGATGAATCGCGTGACGCCGTACTTCGACGAGCCGAACCGGCGGCTCCGGTGGTTGACCTCGATCTCGCCGACGCGGAAGCCCCGGGCGTGGGCCAGGACCGGGACGAACCGGTGCAGCTCGCCATAGATGCCGACCTCGAGCAACGCCTGCCTGCGATAGGCCTTGAAGCCGCAATTGTGGTCGTGCAGATGGCAGCCGGTGAGGGTGCTGACCAGCCAGTTGAAGACCCGGCTGGGGTAGACCTTGTGCCAGGGGTCGTGCCGCCGCCTCTTCCAGCCGCTGACGACGTCGAGGCCGCCGTCGAGCTTGGCGAGGAACCTGGGGATCTCGGCGGGGTCGTCCTGGAGGTCGCCGTCGAGGGTGAAGACGACCTCGCCGCGGACGGCCTGGAACCCCGCGGTCAGCGCGGCGGCCTTGCCGAAGTTGCGGCGGAACCTGATCGCGCGGACCCTGGGATCGAGGGCGACCAGTGTCTTGATGACTTCCCAGGACTTGTCGCGGCTGCCGTCGTCGATGAAGAGGAATTCGGCGGGGCCGAGTTCGGCGTCGGCGACGACCCGGTCGAGCTCGGCATGGAGCGTCGCCAGGCTCTCGGCCTCGTCTTTGAGGGGGACGACCACGCTGATCAAGGTTCGGTGACCCCCGCCGGCGCGAGCCGTCCCGAGGGCCTGGCGAGGGCGAGCAGGCCGCCGGCGATGACCTCGGCGGCGACCCAGGTCAGCCGCAAGGCCAGGGCCGAGACGACGGCCCGGTCGTGGCCCACCGCCGGTGCCAGCGTGGCCATCAGGACCCCTTCCCTGACCCCGAGCCCGCCCGGCATCACGGCGACCACGAACCCGGCCACCGTCGCCAGGGCCACGCTGGCGATGACGACCGGCCAGAGGGCGAGATCGATGCCCGCCGAGGAGACGCCCCGGACCACGGCCAGCTGGCTCAGGCCCAGCAGCACCCAGCCCGCCAGCGACCAGAGCAGGCCCGTGCCCAGCAGCCGGTAAGAAAGCGAAGGCAGGGCGTCGGGGCCGACGTTGGGGAACGGCATGGTCATCAGGGCGGCGACCCTGGGGAAGACCTTGGGCTCGACCACCGCCAGCAGCAGGGCCGCGAGCCCGGCCGAGGCGCCCAGCGGGATCCACTGGATGGGCCGCGGGCCGAGGGCGAAGCCGAGGGCACCGGCCAGGGCGCCTGCGGCCATCATGGCCAGGGTCTCATAGAAGGTCGCCAATGCGGCGGTCGCGGGGCGTGCGCCGTAGGGGGTCGTCAGGCCGACCCGCATGACCACCACCATCGCCTTGCCGGGCACGTATTTGCCCAGGTGACTGATGAGATAGGCCCGGATCGCGGCGGCCGTGCCGACCGGCGTGGAGCCCGCCGCCAGCACCCTGGCGTAGACCATCCCGCAGGCCGCCAGGCCCGCCAGGTAGAGGCCCCCCGCCAGGGCGATCCAGGCCGGCGCGATCTGGATCGACTCCCCTTGCGCGTTCAGGTCGCGCCAGGTCCGGGCGACGTGACGGCCCAGGTACCAGAGCACCAGGACGGCCACGGCGGACTTGAGGGCGAGCTTCGCGGGGCGTTTCCAGCGGGGGGCGGGCATGGACGGTGTGATCTCCGGGGTGCGGTGAACAGAAGGTAACGGCCGGCCGTCGCCGTCGCAAGGGCAACCGCACGCATAGGATGCGCCATGTGGCGTTCAGAGAGCGCGGGCCCGGAGCTTGCGGAAGGCGACCGGGCCGTGGTCGGCCTGGAGGAGGAGCGGGCCGGCGGGCTGCTCCTTGTTGTGCCAGGCGTGGCCGGTCGGGGTCTCGACGGCCACGTCCTGGTGGATGACCTGGCCGTTGAGGACGACCTTCTCGAACCGGGCGTTGGCGGTCTTCTTGCCCTGCGAGTCGAATCGGGGGGCGCGGAAGGTGATGTCGAGGGCCTGCCACTCGCCGGCGGGCTTCGATGCGTTGATCCTGGGGGCGTGGCCTTCGTCGATGTGGTGGTACCTGGGCAGCAGCTCGGCGCGGGGGTAGATGCCGCCGCAGTCGCTTCCGTCTAGCTTGGCCTTGCCGTGGCTGTCGAAGATCTGGATCTCGTAGACGCCCTGGAACTTGATGCCCGAGTTGGAGCCTTTGGGGATGAAGAACTCGGCCTGAAGTTCGACATCGCCGAACGATTGGTTGCTGAGGATGTTGGTCGTCCGGCCGGTCGGGCCGTTGTAGAGAATACCCTCGCCGGGTTCGGCGGCCAGGAGCTTCGGGTTGTCGGGGGCGATGCGCACCCCGCCGACGATGGCCCAGGCGCCGGCCGGGCTTTTCCAGGAGTCCAGTGCATTCAGGTCGACCCAGGGGGGGCCGGGTTCGGCGGCCGGCAGGCCTGCCGAGGGGGGAATGAGCAGCATGACGGGCAGCAGGGCCAGGTGCAGACGCATCAGAAGATCCCCCGGGCTTCGCGGCGGTGCCTCGTGGCGGGCGAAGGTCCAAGGGTAGCGCGAGGGGACCGGCGGGGCAACGGCCAAGGCGGCTCGGTGGGCGAAAAGAGGCCGGGTCAGGTGGGCTCCGAGGGGCCCGGATCGGCGTGGATCCGGCCGTGGATGGAGAGCGACCAGAGGTTGAAGGCGAGGTGAATCAGGCCGGGGACCAGGCGATTGAGCAGGAGCAGCAGCCGGCCCCCCGCCGTGAGGGTGACCTCATACTTCCGCTTGCGCAAGGCGACGAGGGTGGCGGCGGCGACCTGGTCGGCGGTCATCCTGCGGCGGTCGTCGGTGGCGTAGACGGCGGTGTCGACGACGAGGTTGCGGCCGAACTCGGTGGCGGTGAAGCCGGGATTGACCAGCAGGACGTGGATCCCGTAGATGGCCCACTCAGCCCGCAGCGACTCGGTGAAGCCGGCGACGGCGAACTTGCTGGCGGTGTACTCGGTGCGGCCCGGGATGCCCCGGCGGGCGACGACCGAGCCGATGTTCACGACGCTCGGGCGACGGCCCAGGCGTAGGAGCGGCAGTGCGGCGCGGGTCAGCTCGGCCAGGGCGATCAAGTTCAGGTCGACGAGGCTGCGGAGGACCGACGGGTGGTGGGTCTCGAAGTGGCCGTAGGCCCCCACGCCGGCGCAGTTGATCAGGACATCCAGGGCCCCGAAGGCGGTGGTGGCCTCGGCGATCAGGCGGCGGCGGTCATCGTGGACGGTCAGGTCGGCCGCGACGACGCGGAGGTTCGCGCGCGGGACCCCCTCGGCGACCAAGGACTCGACCACCTCGCCCAGGCGGGCGGCGCTGCGGCCGGTCAGCAGGACGAGGGCCGACTGCCGGGCCAGGTGCTCGGCCAGGGCGCGGCCCAGGCCCGAGGAGGCGCCGGTGACCAGGCAACGAGCGCCGGCGTACGTCCGGCGAGCGGCCCGGGGTGATGGGTCGCCGGGGGCGAGGCGTGGCGGGACGCCGGGGGCATGCCGGGCAACGATCGCCCGGGGGCGGGCCGGCCGGCGGACGGGGCTGGGGTGGTTATTTGCGAACCGAGTCGTCATCAAGGTTCCCATCGATACGCGTCGTGGCCAGGGACTCGTCGGGGTTGTTCCGGCGCCAGGAGAGCTTCGATCCGCCCCGCCCCGCGGGGGCCGCGGTGGGCTCGCTGATGATCACGCGGGAGGTGCGCGGCGGCACGGTCACGATGACCGGGCGGCCGACGACCGAGCTGCTGACCGGCGCGTTCACGACCTCGCCCGCCGGGTCGCAGAGGCTCCCCTCGGACATGGTGGCGGAGGCCAGGGCCGCGGGCTGGCCGCAGACGGGGAGCGCGGTGTAGTAGTGGTTGTGGGTGCAGCCGGCGGATGCCGCCAGGGCGCAGGCGGCCAGGAAGGGCGCGCCTCGCAGGGGCCGGCTCGTTCTGTGTCGCATGGCGATTCTCCAGGGCCGCGGCCGGGCCGATTCCCGGGCCAGGCCGTCGCGAGTCGCCCGCGGGCCGCGACGCCCGGGGGGGCACGCGGCCGGGGCAATTCGCCCGCCGTCGGGGGACTTTAACCAATCCGGCGGGCCTGGCAACGCCAATCCGGCGGGGGTCAGGCCGGGTCGAGGTCGCGGGTCAGGCCGGCGCGGGCGGTGCGTTGGGCGTCGAGCATCCGTTCGCGGATCAGGGCGGTGAGGGCGGTCGGGTCGAGGCCGGCGGACTGGTCGACGGTAATTAATGGCCCATAATGGATGCGAATGGCATGTGGATATGGAAGGGGTGACGTGCGAGGCCAGGCCTCGTGGACGCCGGACAGGGCGGCGGGCAGGATGGGCACGCGGGAGCGGCCGGCCAGGGCGGCCACCCCCTGCTTCAACTCGCCCAGCTCGCCGTCGCGGCTGCGGGTCCCCTCGGGGAAGAGGACGACCACGTTACCCCGCTTCAGGCGGCGGAGGGTCTCCTTCATGCCCGAGGCGCCGATGCCGTCGCGCTGGATCGGGAACGCGCCCAGCGACCGGATCAGCCAGCCCAACGGCGGGAAGAACAGGGTCGACCGGGCGATGAAGCTCATCGGCCTGGGCACGAACACGCCCAGCGCGATGACGTCCAGGTGGCTCAGGTGGTTGGAGACGAGCAGCACGGCTCCCGAGGGCGGGATGTGGCACCTGCCGCTGATCCGCACCCCGAAGAAGACGGCCAGGATGGTGCCCAGGATGAGCTGATTCAGGCGATACCAGGCGAACGCAAGCGGGGTCCGGTCGTGCAGGGAGGCGGGGGTGTCGGTGCGGGCCCCGGTCGTGGCGGTCATCGGGCGGGCACCTCGCAGGCTCGGACCGCGCGCTCGAGCGAGTCGACGACCGCCTCCAGCGGCTTGCCGGTCGTGTCGACGAGCCGGGCGTCGGGGGCGGCGACCATCGGGGCAATCGCCCTCGCGGCGTCGCGCTCGTCGCGGAGCCGTTGGTCGTCGAGCACCTGCTCGTAGGTGATCTGGTCGCCGCGGGCCCGGAAGTCGGCCAGGCGGCGGCGGGCCCGCTCCTCGGGGCTGGCGGTGATGAAGAACTTGCAGAGGGCGTCCGGGAAGACGATCGTCCCCTGGTCGCGCCCCTCGGTGACGATTTCGCGGTCGTCGGCGGCTTCGCGCTGCCAGGCGACAAGCCGCGCGCGGACGCTCGGGCTGTCGGCCACGGCACCCGAGCGGCGGGTGATCTCGACGGCCCGGATCGCGTCGGTCACGTCCTGTCCGTCCAGCTCGACGTAGTCAGACAGGAACCGGACCCGGATCGAGATGACCAGGGCGGCCAGGGCCGACTCGTTGCTCAGGTCGACCCCGTCGCGCAGCGCGGCCAGCGTGACCGCGCGATACATGGCCCCGGTGTCGAGCAGGCCCCACCCCAGGCGGCCGGCCAGAAGTCGGGCGACCGTGCTCTTGCCCGCGCCTGCCGGCCCGTCGATCGTCACCACCCGCATGCGACACCCCGCGCCAGTAAGCCCCGTTTTTCGGGCGTCACTGTAGCAGAATCTCGAGGCGGGCGGAACGATGCGGACCTGCCCTGCGGGGCCGGTCGGGTTCAGGGGCCGGTGTGGGCGATGTGCCCGGGCAGGCCGGCGGTGGACAGGGGCTGGCGGCCGGCCACCCCCGCGTCGATCTCGTGCCAGTGCTGGATGGACGGCTCGCCCAGGCGCCAGCAGAGGAAGACCTCGCGGCCGCCGATCAGGCTGGGGAAGTCGCAGAGCCCGTCGGGGCCCTTCAGCTCGACGCCCAGCTCGGTCAGCTCGCCGATGTAGCCGACGAGCTTCGCTTCCTCGGCCTCCATCTCGGCCTGACTCTGGGCCAGCTCCTCGGAATAGACGTCGTCGACCGCCTTGCGGCGGCCTGCGGTCACCGCCCTGAGCCGCTGGCGCAGCTCCTCGACGACCTGAAATTGCCTGACGACGTCGCCGACGATGGCGCGCACCAGGGGGAGGGCCTTGTTGGCGCCCTCCACCGTGAAGAACTTCCGCTTCGCCTCGACCGGTTCTGATGGGGCCATGTCGAAGTCCTCTGGCAAGTGGCCGGCAATCCCGCGTGTCGATCAGACTCAGCAACGGCGATGCCGAGGACAGTCCCGTCGGCGAGGTCCAGCCGCCCTGTCCCCCGCCCGGGGCTCTGAATTCATTATAGATACGCACCCCCGAGCCGCAAGGGACGCAGCGTTGTTTCAAAGAATCGACAAGGTTGGTGGCGAGCAACAAGGCGGTCATGCCCCCCGCCGTCGGAGTGCGTCGAGCCGGGCGGCGACTTCGTCGGCCGGCGCGGCGTTGAAGACGTCGGCCGGGCGCAGGCCGGCGCGGCGGGCGATGCCCACGCCGTAATCCAGGTCGGTCAGGCCCTTCGTCGAGTGCGCATCGGGGTTGATCGCGATCATCACGCCCGCGTCGCGGGCCTTGCGCGCGTGCTCCGCGTCCAGGTCGAGCCGGTGCGGGTTGGCGTTAATCTCGATCATCGTGCCGGCCCCGGCCGCGGCGGAAATCACCGCGTCGAGGTCCACCTCGTAGCTGTCGCGGGCCAGCAGGAGGCGGCCGGTCGGATGGCCCAGGATGGTGACGCGGGGGTTGGACGCGGCGCGTGAGATGCGCGCCGTCATGGCGTCGCGCGACATGCCGAACCCGGAGTGGACGCTCGCGACCACGTAGTCGAAACCGGCCAGGATCTCATCGGGATAATCGAGCGAGCCGTCGGCCAGGATGTCGCACTCGATCCCTTTATACAGGCGGAAGCTGCCACCGAAGGAGGCATTCAGGGTGTCGATGTCGGCCCACTGCTGGCGGACGCGGTCGATGGACAGGCCGTTGGCGTAGGCCGCGGCGCGGGAGTGGTCGGCGATGCCCAGGTAGCTCAGGCCGAGATTGCGGGCGGCCTGTGCCATCTCGGCCAGGGTCGCGCCGCCGTCGGACCAGTCGGAATGACAGTGGAAGGTGCCGGTCAGGTCGGCCAGGGTGACCAGCTCGGGCAGCGGCCCGCGCTCGGCCAGGTCGATCTCGCCCCGGTCCTCGCGCAGCTCCGGCGGGATGAAGGCCAGGCCGAGGGCGGCGAAGAGGTCGGCCTCGGTGGCGCAGGGGATCGGGCCGTCGGGGCCTTCCAGGCCGTATTCGCTGAGCTTCATGTCGCGGGCGATGGCCCGCCGACGCATGGCGATGTTGTGGGCCTTGGAGCCGGTGAAATAATGCAGGGCGAACGGGAACTGGCCGTCGGCCACCCCTCGGAGGTCGCACTGGATGCCGCCGTCGAGCTGGACGCTGGCCTTGGACTCGCCGTGGGCCAGGACTTCGGCGACCTCGGGGAGGGCGATGAAGGCGTCGAGGATCGGGACCGGATCATTCGAGCTGAAGAGGATATCCAGGTCGCCGATGGTCTCGGCCCGCCTGCGGAGGCTGCCGCAGATCTCGGCGCGGATGACGCCCGGGAGGGCGCGGACGGCCTCATAGACGGGGGCGATCAGGAGCCTGGCGCGGTTCTGGAGGACTCGGTCGCCCGACTTTTCCAGGAACTTGATCCCCTGGAGGATCCGGTCGGCGGTCTTGGCGCCGAAGCCCTTCACGCCGGCGATCTGCCCGTTCTCGGCGGCGAGGCGGAGGTCGGCCAGGCTGGAGATTTGCAGCTCGTCGCGCAGGGCCTTGATCTTCTTGGGGCCGAGCCCCGGCACGCGCAGGAGGGCGACCAGGCCGGGGGGCGTCTCGCGCCTCAGCTCGTCGTACGAGGGCAACTGCCCGGTCGTCGCCAGCTGTGCGATCTTCTTGAGCATGGTCTCGCCGATGCCCGGCACCTCGGCGAGCGTGCCGTCGGCCACCATCTCGGAGAGGTCCGACGGGAGCCCGGCCAGCGCCTGCGAGGCCGTGTGATAGGCCCGGCAGCGGAACGCGTTCTCGCCGCGAACTTCGAGCAGCGTCCCCATCTCGTCCAGGATCCGGGCGATCTGTTTGGTATCCATCGGTTCGACCTGGGGGCGGGGCGTTTGTGGATGCCGAGGCTCTGGCGAGGGGACGGAGGTCGCCCCATTCATGTTCATGCTGCGCAAGAGTGACGCAGTTGACCATCAGCCGGACGAATTGGTCGTGAACCTGGGAGATCTGCGTAGGGTGAGCACTGCCCACCGGGAGCGAGCCCCTGCGGTGGGCGGTGCCCACCCTACGGAAATTGATCAAATTGCCAGCCGTATGGCCCGGTCTTGGGCCAACTGCGTCACTTCGACTGCGCAAGGCATGAATTCAGCGGGCCACCCGAAGGGATCGGCCTCCGGGTGGCGGTGCGGGGTCACTTGGCTTCGCCGTCCTGGATGCCGAGGAGCTCGACGTCGAAGATGAGGACGGAGTTGGGGGGGATGGTCGCCTGGCCGCGCTCGCCGTAGGCCATCTCGGAGGGGATGAAGAGCTGCCACTTCGAGCCGACCTTCATGAGCTGAAGGGCCTCGATCCAGCCGGGGATGACGCCGTTGACGGGGAAGTCGGCGGGCTCACCGCGCTTGATCGAGCTGTCGAACTCGGTGCCGTCGAGGAGCCGTCCGGCGTAGTGGGCGCTGACGGTGTCGGTGGCCTTGGGGGTCTTGCCGGTGCCGTTCTTGAGCACCTTGTACTGGAGTCCGCTGGGGAGGGTCTTGACCCCTTCCTTGGACTTGTTGGCGGCCAGGAAGGCCTCGCCTTCCTTCTTGTTCTTGCCGGCGACGGCGGCCATGGTGGCCTGCGCCTTGGTCTGCATGGCGGCGGAGAAGGCCTTGAATGCCTCGTTGATCTCCTCGTCGGTGAGGGCCGCCTTGGTGCCGGCGAGGCCGTCCTTGAGCCCCTTGACGAACTGGTCGGGGTCGATGTCGGCCCCCTGCGCCTTGAACTTCTTGCCGAAGTCCAGGCCGATGCCGTAGCTGACCTTGGTCTTGAGCTCGGCCTCGGAGGGGGCGGGCTTGTCGGCGGCCTTGGCGGCGGGGGCCGTGGCCTTGCCGGCGGGTTCCTGGGCGCGGGCAAGGCCGATCGTCAGGCCCATGGCGAGTGCGACGACCATCAGGCGAATCATTCGATATTCCTTCGGGCGGGGTGCGGGCTGGGCTGCCCTGCGGGGACGTCCCGCGGGCACGGGGGGAGTATTGTAGCGAATCCGAGGCCCCGGAATCAGGTTGCGTCGAGGGCGCACGCCGGAGGCCCGGGCGCGCGGGGGCGTCGGGCCGTCGCCCAGGTCGCCGCGTCGACGCTCAAGAGGCGGGCGGGTCAGGGTTTCTGCGGGCTTCGGGGGCGATCCGAGGGGGCTCCGGGCCGCGGATTGCGCCCCAACCCGGATGAGCCCCGGCCGACGCCGCCGATTTCCGCCAGATCGGGGCATCCGACGGCCTCGGACGCCTCGTCGAACGGCCCGGCGGGGGGCATC
This sequence comes from Isosphaeraceae bacterium EP7, assembly GCA_038400315.1. Taxonomy (NCBI): domain Bacteria; kingdom Pseudomonadati; phylum Planctomycetota; class Planctomycetia; order Isosphaerales; family Isosphaeraceae; genus Kueselia; species Kueselia aquadivae. The sequence goes on along the minus strand of CP151667.1, from coordinate 2,951,568 downwards.
GCGTCCACAAACCGGGGGCCGACCGGGAACTGGGGGCCGCCCAGATGGGTTCGATCGGCGCCCGGACCGGGGTTGCTCGCGGTAGGTTCCCAGGCCGGTCGATCGAGGTCGCGACGGTCGGGCCCCGGGGCGTTGGGCCGGAACTTCCCCTTGTGCAGCAGGTCGAGCGCCCAGCGCAGCCGGCGGAAGCTGGCCGTCTCGTAACGTCTCAAAAGGACAAGGGTTGGGTCGTTGGTAACGTTCAGGCCGTGCATCACGGCCTCGCGTAGCTCGTCCTCGATCGGGTCGAGCGACTCGTCCTGGCGGTCGAGCAGCCGCACGTACTGGTCGTCGACCAGCGCCTGGAGGTGCGGGAGCAGGTTAACCCCCTCGGGCGGGTCGAGCGGGGTCGGCAGCGACCGGAGGTCGGTGTCGATGCCCAGCAGGTCGAGGGCCAGCGAGGTCTGCTCGGCGGTCCACTCGCCGTTCGTGTCGAGGACATGGCCGAGCACACGCCAGCGGGCGATGAGCCAGTCGCAGCCGGGCGACGAGGTGGACAGCTCGTGCGCAGTCTCGGAGGGCCGCTTCGCCAGCGATCGGGCCAGCCGGGCGATGGCCACCTTACGCTCGTCGCCCCAGCAATGCTCGGCCCTGCGTGCGCGAAGGGCGCGGACAAGATTGTCTTCGAGCCGGCAGCGCTCGATGCGCAGGCTCTCGACGGCGATGGTCTCGACCAGGCCGACCTCGAAGGCGTTCATCGGCCGCAGCGACGAGTTCCACTGCTCGGCCCGTTCCCGGGCGGCCACGGTCTCGCCCTCGGGGACCACCACCCCGGCGCCCGCCAGCCCGTGGATCAGGCTGTTGCGGCGCGACTTCTCCTTCCCCTCGGCCGTCTTCGGCCCCGTGCTGCGCAACGCATTACGGCGATTGGCCTCGATCCGGCGCTGGCTGACCTCGAGCTTGCCCATGATGCTTCGTCGCTTCCTGGGGTGCGGATTCAGGGCGAGATTTGTCGCCGATAATGGCGAGATGCCGGGCCGCTCAACGTCGAGCGGTCGGGTCTTCTATGAGATACTATCCCGAAAACGGGATGGTTCGTCCCTACTATTTGGAGAAAATGGGCAAACTTCCAGAAATAAGCCGATCACCGGCCCGCTCGCGGTCGATGGGCCGTTCGGCGATGATCGGGGGGCGGGACCGGCGGGTTGCGGGCCGGGGATCGAGCCGAGGGGGCGGAAGCCGGATGAAGAGCCAGGAAGAGGCGGGCCCGTCGTGGTCGCGCGAGCCCGAGGGGGACCGGACGATCGAGGAGAACTGGCTGTTCCGGCTGAGGCGGGAGCGGTCGAGGTCTCGGGCGACGGGCAAGGCGCACGACTACTACGTGGTCCACCTGGCCGACGCCGTGGAGGTGGTCGCGATCACGGCCGGCCGCGAGATCGTGTTGGTCAGGCAGTTCCGCGCGGGCTCGGGGGCGGACAGCCTGGAACCGCCCGGCGGGCTGGTCGAGCCGGGCGAGGATGTGCTGGCCGCCGGGGTGCGCGAGCTACTCGAGGAGACGGGGTACGCCGGCAACGCCCCCAGGGTGCTGGGCCGGTCGTGGGCGAATCCGTCGCTGCTGACGTCTCGGATGACGACGATCCTGGTGACGGACGCTGTCAAGGTGGCCGCCCCCAAGCTGGACGTGGGGGAAGAGGTCGCGGTGGAACTGGTGCCGGCCTCGGAGATTTTAACGATGATCGGCGACGGGCGGATCGGCCATGCGCTGGCGGTGGAGGGCTTGCTGCGCTGGTACGTGGCCGAGGAGGTGGGCCGGCGCGAGGTCTGCCCCCCCTTCCCGCTTCCTTCCCGCTGAACGGGGACGACAAACGCCGACAGGCCCGAGGCTCGCCTCCTCCGTTTGATGGGAGGAGGGCATGCCTCGGGCCTGTCGGGGAGGGGCGAGATGCCCGCGTGGATCAAGGCTCGTCGGCCTTCTTCTGCGAGATGAGGCGACGGACGCGCTCGGCGAGCAGGGCACCGTCGAAGGGCTTCTTGAAGGCGTCGTTGAATCCGAGGCCGTAGAGCTCTTCGCCGGGCTCGTCGCTGGTGAGGGCGACGAGGATGGTGGTGATATGATCCGGGCTTTTGCGCAGGTTCTGCGCGATCTGCCCGGCTTCGATCCGGCCGACGGCCAGGTCGATGATGATGCAGTCGGGGTGGAAGCTCTCGGCGCGGATGCCGGCTTCGAAGCCCGAGGCGGCGGTCTCGATCCGGAAGTCGTCCCCCTCTCGGAGGTGCTCCCTGAGCGTGCCCAGCAGCGGGGAGTCGGCCCCGACGACGAGGACCTTGTGGTAGACCTCAGCTTCGAGGTCCCCCAGGGGCATGCCGTGCTCCTTGAGGAAGCGCAGCAGGTGCTCTCGGGGGATCCGCCGATCCTGAGACCCCGGGATGCGGTAGCCGCGCAGCCGACCCGAGTCGAACCACTTGCTGACCGTCCGTGGGGCGACTTTGCATATCTTGGCGACCTGGCCGGTCGTGAACACTTTTTTCATTTCGAGGACTCCACTCGCCCGTTGAAGGTGCGAGACCTCGGAGGTTTCCTCTGCCCCCATGGTCCGACCCGAATCGGAGCAGTTCCCGAGGCCCGCCTGGGCGGCCCCCGGTCTTCCTGCACTGCTACCGATGCCGATACTCGCCGCCCGGTGCGTCGCGGGGTGCGTCCCGGCCTGGGCCGGTCCGTGCCGCGTTGCACGTTAGGTGACGAGGCCCGCCCCGACGCTGGACGCGACGGTGCGGGCATGTCGGGGGTCAGTACCGAAGGGGGCTTTCGCCCGCCTCCTTGCCGTAGCGAACCTGACCGACAGGACTATTTTTCGATCGTTGCGGCTTAGGACTTTAAGGAGGGCCAAGTACAGCGAGAACATCCGTCGCGATTTCAGGGTCCGGGAGGTGTCGCCGGGTCGTCTGGGATGGTGCATGCGAGTCGTGCCGGGCGGGCCGATTGGGGAGGCCCGCCCGGGCCTTGAAGTCGCGAGGCGGATGCCGCGGGTCAGGGCTTGGACTCTTCGGGCAGCGGGGGCAGGTCGGCGTCGTCGATGGCCTCGAGTGGGCCGGGAGCGGCCTTGTCGTCCTTCTGGGCGTCTTTGACGCCGTCGTCGGGCTTCTTGCCGTCCGACGTCTTGGCGTCGCTCTTGGGGCTATCCTTGGCCTTGGAATCGGCCTCGGCGACGTCTTTGGCCTTGCGGCCGAAGAGCCGACTGAGGAATCGGGGGCGGGCCTCGGGCTCGGCCTTGGTCTTCTTCAGGGAGTCGTCGACCTTGAGAGTCGGGTCGATTCCGTTCAGCGCCGCGGCCTCGTAGGCGAGGTCGCCGGCGGGTGCCGCATCAACGATCAGGGGGCCCGAGAGATTTTTCTGCCGCGAGGCCGATTGGAGGATCTCGACCAGCTCCGGATAGGTGGCGCCGAGGTTGGCCGTCTCGCGGATGATCTCGCCGATGGCCAGCGAGCAGTTCATCTTCACGTCCGGGGCGCCCGCCCGGCTGGGGACGATCCGGCTGATCTGGACGGAGGTATCGCCGTCGGCCGCGTTCAGGAGGATGGCGCCTCCGCCCCCAAGGACGATCGGGGTCAGCATCTTCTGGCCCTGGCCGAAGATGACGATCTCGGCGTGCTTGGTGCTGGAGATGTGCACCAAGGGGGGGCCTTCGCTGTCCACCATATAGAGGGCGAAGGGATCGTCGGCGCGGGGCGGCCGGTTGTCACGCGGGCGTTTGGGGTTCACGCCCGAGATGGCATGGGCCATCGAGTCGTCGTCGGAGGGGGCGGGCTGGTCGTGGAGGATCCGGACCCGGCCCAGCGACTCGTCGAACGGGCTGGCCGTGCGGATGGCGTCGAAGGCACCATAGCGGACGGCGACGTCGGCCTCGTTCATCAGCGAGCGGAGCCTGATGTAGGAGGCCGAGTCGTCCATGGCCGCCAGGGCGCCCAGGGCCTGCGAGCGGAACTCGCTGCGCTTCACGGCGGTCTCGGCCAGGACGTCCACGCCGGACGGGTCACGCAGGTAGGCCAGGGCCTCCGCGGCGAAGAACCTGACCTGGGCGTTGGGAGAGGTCAGGCCGACCTTGAGAGTGTCGATGCCCGGCGGCCCCATCGCTTCCAGCTTCAGGGCGGCGATTCCGGCCGTCTTGGGGTCGAGCAGCTCCTTGCTCAGCGTCCCAAGCCGCTTGGCCCTCAGCTCGGCGGTGTCGACCAAGGGCAGCAGCTTGACGACGCGGAAGTACCTGGCCTGGTTCTGGTGATAGATCAGGGGGACCTTCAGGCTAATCTGCTGGTCATTCTGCGCATTGGCCAGCCCCTTCTGGTCGGTCCCCTCGTGCTGGAAGAACCGGGCATTGATGACCGCCTGGATCAAGGCGGACGTCTTGATGCTCTTGCGGCGCTCGTCCAGGATCATGATGTAGGGGACTTCCTTCAAGCAGCGTCCGCCGCCCAGGATGCGGCCGCTCTTGACGTCGTCGGGCTTCTCCTTCGACCCGGTCATGACCGGGCCGCCGGCCTTGCCGAGCGTGAAGCCTTCTTTCGCATCTCCGCCGGCGATCATGACTTGCGCCAGATTGGCGGTGAGCAGGCGTCCGCCGGCGAGGCTTGTGGTGGCGGTGTTCGAGGGGATCTCGATCTCGGCGTCGATCCGGTCCTTGGGCGAGGCGCCCGGCGGGACGATGAGCCGGACGAGGACCAGGGCGGTCCGCTTGCTGGCCAGGATCTTGTCGGAGTCGGAGACCCCGGCCTTCTTCATCTGGTCGAGCAGCCTGGCCCGCAGCACGCCCGGGGGCGGATCTGCGCCGGTGTTGTCCAGGTCGACGACGAGCCCGACACCCTCGAGGCGCAGCTCGCTGCCGCGGATCTGGGCGAGGTTGCCCACCGCCTCGTCGACACGCAGGGTGGGCGTGTCGTCCTTTTTCTTCTTCTTGTCCTTATCCGTCTTGGCCGGGCCTGCCCCGGCCAGGACGAGGGCCACGAGCAGGCCCGCGAGCGACCTGGCCGCCATTCGCCGGGCCCCGGCGTCCATTCGACGCATCGACCTGCCTCCTTGCACCGCCCGCAGACGCGGGCCGAACGGCCACTTCATGTGGCGTGACCCTCCAGGTGCCGAGGCCACCCGACGCCAAGCGACAGGCCTGCCCCTTCACCGAGGACGCGGGACTCTAGTCTTTCCCCGAATTCTCGACAAGCTCAAGGAAACCGCCCGCCCGGACGACGTGCATGCGTTGACCCACGATTGAAGTACCCCCGAACCCCCCAAAGGTCGCCTTCAAATTCCGACCTGGTGGCCCGCCGATCACGGGCTCGAACTCTTCGTTCAGTAGGCTCGTCGAATCTGCCCGATGAGCCCCCACCCCTCGATCCCAGTCTCACGGTCATGTCGAGCCGGGTTTCAACCTGGAAGTCGCCGCCGGGACGATCGTTCACGACAGCACCTTCGTCCGCCCGACCCCCGCCGCCTTCCACGCCGTCAGCCGTGCGCGGGAAGGCAGACCCATGCGGATCTCATGCTGGTTTCGTCGGGCGTGGCCTCGCGTTGCTCGCGTCCATGCCGGAATCGCGAGCACGCGAACCCCGCCGTTGCGTCCCCGGGGTGCGGCCATTGTCGCTTCCCATCGCGGAGCCCGTCATTTGCCGTAAGCCTTTGGTCGGTCGTTCCCGGAACTGAGGGCCGGATCACCTCAGTTCTCGATCAACTCCGGAACCCTGGGATCGAACAGGATGACCCCCTTCTGCTCACCGAGTCGCTGCTGGATGAAGCAGTAGTCGTTGAAATGATCCATCCCCGGATCATCATCCGCCGCCAGCGAGATCCTCCGGCGACATCCCGCGATCAGGTCACGATCCGGGCGGCTTCCGGCGAAGGCTTCGGCGATCTCCCGCGACTCCTCCTGGACGTGCGGTTGATCCTCGTAGGACACGCAGAACGACCAGTCGCCCCACCGCACCTCGAGCTGCCGACTTTCCCCCGGAGGAGATTCTTCCAGCTCCACCACCGCCCCGAGATCGGGCGGGAAGTCGTTCCGCAGCAGTTGGGCGAGTCGCCCGATCGTGATGTCCGCTTCCTCGGTCAAGAGAGCGATCAATTCGTAGGCCATCGCTCGGGCATCTCCTGAAGGACAGCCCTCCTTTGGAGGGCGACTCGACGTGAGCAGCGGGTCGATCTCCCGGCCCGGCCCCTTGTGCGGGGCATCTTCGGGGCGGACCTTGATGGGTGCTAATCATCCCGCCAAGGCGCCGATCCGGGCGATGCCCCATGCGGCAGGCTACCCTCGTCTGGTCCTTCCGGCAACGACCGCTCCGGCCCTTCGCAACGGCATTCACCCATCCCGGCCACCGCCGTCTCGTCGGGAATGGGCCTTCGCCCTTCGGCGCATCGTCGGAAGCGGCCATCGTCAGAAGGGCGATCGCGGCCAGCCATGCCGTCATCGTCGATCGGGCATGGCCCACTCGATCAAGATCCCGACCCCGACGCCCGCCGCATAGCACGCGAGGTCGCTCCAGACGAAGTCGAAGCCGAGGATCAGGCCGCCCGGTGTCGTGCGCCTGATCGAATCGATCCAGGGGGCGTGATACAACTGGCCGACCTCAATCGCGACGGCGAACGACATCGCCAGCAGGGCGACCGTCCGGGTCGAGGTCCTCGGCAAGATCAGGCCGATCCCGAGGAACACCGCCAGTGCCCAGAGGGTATCGCCGGCATAGGCCGCGACGAAGCCCGGCAGTGAATCTCCGAATCGGCGGGAGCCGAGTCCCAGCAGGCAGACGGCCGCGAGGAGGGAAATCCTGGCGATGGTCCCGGCTCGTGTTCCGCGCATGGGCATCACCTCCGACTCTTGTTGCCGGTATCGTAGCGACGGGCCCACACGATCACCTAGGCGCGAGGTTCCTTCATGGATCTGCAACTCATCGGCAAGCGGGCGTTGATCACCGGCTCGACCGCGGGCATCGGCCTGGCCACGGCCATCGGCCTCTATCGCGAGGGGGCCTCGGTCGTCCTCAATGGTCGCACGCCCAAACGGATCGAGGACGCCGTCCGGCAGGTCCGTCAGCATCCCACGATCGGCGGGGCCGAGGTCACCGGCATCGCCGCCGACCTCTCCACGGCCGAGGGCGTGGCCGACCTCGTGCGCCAGTTGCCGGAGGTGGACATCCTTGTCAACAACATGGGAATCTTCGAGCCCAAGGCGTTCGAGGAGATTCCCGACGCCGACTGGCTGCGCTTCTTCGAGACCAACGTCATGAGCGGGGTCCGGCTCACCCGGCACTACCTGGCGGGGATGAAGGTCAAGAACTGGGGCCGGGTCGTGTTCGTCTCCAGCGAGTCGGGCGTGCAGATCCCGGTCGAGATGATCCATTACGGCATGACCAAGACGGCCCAGCTTGCGATCTCAAGGGGCGTGGCCGAGTCCGTCGCAGGCACGGGCATCACGGTCAACTCGGTGCTCCCCGGCCCGACCGAGTCCGAGGGCGTGGCGACGTTCGTCGCCGACCTGGCGAAGCAGCAAGGCGTGGACAGGGCAGTCGTCGAGGCCGAATTCTTCAAGACCGGCCGCCCGAGTTCGCTGATCCAGCGGTTCGCAACCGTCGAGGAAGTCGCCAGCATGATCGTCTACGTTTGCAGCCCGCTTGCGTCGGCGACCAATGGCGCGGCCCTGCGTGTTGACGGCGGCGTGGTGCGGTCAATCGTCTGATCGCGGCTTACAAAATCCGAAGCGCAGGCTTCACGTCGTGGGTTCCGTGCCCATGCGATTAGCCTCGGGGACATGCGCCGGGAAGACGGCGATCGGGTCGTCAGTCGAACGATCCGGGTGACCAGACGCACGACTCACGGGGCGATCTCGAACGAGCCACCTTCTCCTCTCCCAACATCGTCATTCCATCGACCAATCTCAGGCATGCATCTTCGGGATAGGGCCGAGATCGACCGGAGCTTCCCATGAACATCCTGCGGACCCACCACGTCGCGATTATCGCGTCCGACTACGCGAGGTCGAAGCGATTCTATACCGAGGTGCTGGGGCTGGAGATCGTCTCGGAGGTCCATCGGGCCGATCGGGACTCTTCCAAGCTGGACCTGAGGCTGGCCGACGGCACGCAGATCGAATTGTTCTCATTCCCCCATCCTCCGGCCCGCCCCAGTTACCCCGAGGCGTGCGGTCTGAGGCACCTGGCCTTCGCGGTCGCCGACATCGAGGAGGCCGTCAGGGATCTCCGCGAGCAGGGCGTCGTCTCCGAGCCGATCAGAACCGACGAGCACACGGGTAAGCGCTTCACGTTCTTCGCCGACCCGGACGGCCTGCCGCTGGAATTGTACGAGGACTGAGCGACATGGGTCCGACGGGAGGCTGATTGAGCAAATCGTCCAGGGCGAGCCGAACCTTGCCAAGCGTGGTCCCGTCTCTTGTCCGGGCCGGATCATCGACCGACGCCCTCCGCGTCGGGAATTCGGACCGCCGACCGAAAACTGAACTGAGGAGGTGTGCCATGCGACACGACTTCGACGATGCGGCCTCCTTTCGAGGCGATGTCCAAGCGGCGCAGGGGGTATCCTGAGCGAGACGCACGTCAAGCGAGGCCGTCGCGTCGTCCACGGCGACAAGGAACTCTCCGAGAAGCTCGGCCGCAATGACCCATGCCCATGCGGCAGCGGGCTCCTGTTCAAGAAGTGCTGCCTCAGGACGGGCTGCTTTCGACGGGGTTGAGCGGGACCACTACGAGCGGTAACCGGTAAGCCGGGTCGATCCTCGATCGATCCGGCGTCTCCATGAACTCGGGCATCCCCATGAGCCATGGTGAGGTCCGTCGAGGATGGAACTTCTGGCGGCGAGTTGAGACCGGATGGGTCGATCCCCGATGCCCGAACGACGATGGCCGCCGGCGTCACCTGCTTGCGAATCGCGAGCCATCGAGTTTTGCATGATCAAATCGGCACTCGCGGATATCACCGGTCGGACAACTCGGATCGATGCGGTCAGGGACCCCGAAATTTGAAGGGCGTTGACCCCCCGAGATTCCCCATTTTCGCGGCAGGAGCAACCCGAAGAGGCGATCTCCTTCGGTCAGTTACCGCACAACCGCCCGATGGAGCCGAAGCTCGATCTTGTCGAGATTAATCAATGGCTACAATCGGATGATGCTAAGAGTTGGCTGCTAGAATTTGTCTTTTTGCACGTCCGGACTCCTGGCGGCGCATCCCCCAACGCGAACAGCCCGGAGCATGGCCGCCGCCGAGTCCCGCCCGAACCGCTTCTGCGCCCGTCGCACCACCGGGTAGCCAAGTCGGATCAAGACTTGGTCGGGTCGGGAAAACGCCAGGATGTCGTACCAGACGGAATCGTCCGATCGGTCCCATTCGATCAGGAATCGCTCCTCGCCGCTCGCGATGTGGCCGGGCAAGGTTCCATAAGCGAAGCCGAACTTACTGATTGGTCCCGATTCATCCACGACGTACGCGATCCGGCAGGAGTTCAGCCACCACAGGCCGATCGCATGGCCCAAAACGGCCACGACCTCGCCGGGACGGATCGGCGTCTCGGGCGGCCATGCCTCGACCCAGCCCAGATGAAACTGCTCCCACCGCTCCAACGCGGCCCTCGCCGACCGAAAGACGGTCTCGCCTTCGCCCAGCTTGGTCCGTCTGTGATCCAGGACAAATCCATCGGGCGGGTCGTGGGCGGTCGCTCCCACGGCCGAATAGCTGAAGTCCAGCCCCGCCCGTCCCGTCAAGTAGCGGCGAAGGAACTCGCCGGACGGTTTTCTCACCGACAGCATCCCGATCCTCGATCTCGTCCCCTGCCCGGCATGCGCGGAGGCTCGTTAAACGGTAAACTATCCCCAGACAATCGTATCCGCCTGACAACCCGTTGCCCAACCGAAAGTCCGAGCGAAGACGATGGCGCCCATCGAATCCGAACGACCTGGATCAACGGGTGCCCCCGTCGTCCTGCTGACGGGCGCATCCGGCTACGTCGGCGGCCGGCTGATCCCGCTCCTCGAAACCCAGCCGGTGGTCCTGCGATGTCTCGCCCGCGACCCGGATAAGCTCAGGGCGACCGTCGAGGAGTCTACGGAGATCGTCCGGGGGGATGTGCTCGACCCCGAATCGCTCGATGAAGCACTTCGGGGCGTCGAGACCGCCTATTATCTCGTGCATCTGATGTCAGGCTCGACTGATTTCGAGAAGGACGATCGGCGGGCGGCGACGAACTTCGCTCGGGCCGCGAAGCAGGCCGGGGTGCGCCGGATCATCTACCTGGGTGGCCTGGGTGACGATGCCGATCCGGGACTCTCGCCGCACCTGCGCAGTCGCCACGAAGTCGGCGAGATTCTCCGAGGCTCCGGCGTCGAGACCGTCGAATTCCGGGCCGGGATGGTCGTCGGCGCGGGCAGCACGTCGTTCCACCTGCTGAAGTCGCTGACGGACCGGCTGCCCGTCATGCTGTGCCCTCGCTGGCTCGCCACGGAAACACAGCCCATCGCGGTGGACGACGTCTTGGCGTATCTCCTGGCGGCGAAGGATCTGCCGTCGGAGGGGAATCGCATCTTCGAGATCGGCGGCCCGGATGTGGTGACGTATGGGGATCTGATCCGGGAATACGCCCTTCAGAAGGGGCTGCGGCGCTGGCTGATCTCCGTTCCGATCCTGACCCCCTATCTTTCGGGACTCTGGCTGGCGCTCGTGACCCCCGCAACCTACGAAGTTGGTCGACATTTGATCGAGGGGCTCAAGAACCCCACGGTGGTCCGCGACAAGAAGGCCCTGGAGGTCTTCTCGATTCGACCGATGGGGGTGAAGCAAGCGATCGGGGAAGCGATTAACGGCACAACTTGCTGACCATCAGGATTTTCGGGCGAGTCGCGACAGGGCGAATCCAAAGGGATGAGCCGGGAGGCCGGAGGTGATCTCGGGCCGGTTGATCGGTCACGGTAGACCTTCTGCGACTGGAGGCCGGATCGAGCAGCATGGAGAGGGAGTCCGGGGCATCAACCGGATCACGACGGCCTGGACCGACGGCGACCGGATCACGCCGGTGGACTAGCCCCGTTTCCCTCTCGTGGACGGTTACATTCCGCTCGCCGCTGCCTTCGCGGCAGTCTCCTTCTCGAACGATAGCCCAGTGACCGAACGGGGCGTACCAGGGGGCTTGAACGTAAAGCGATTCCCGGCGGCGTCGAGCTCGATCTTACCCACCAAGGGGGGACCTTGCTCCTGTGCGAGGGTCAAGATCTGGTCCTGATAACCGGCTCGACCTTGAAGGGTCTGGCTGTTGCCGGCCTGCGTCACGGACCAGGCGAACGTACCATCCGGGTTGAGCGTGAGCGAGATGGACACCTTCTCATTCGGCCTGGCCGACCACCGACCTTGCAGATTCGGCGGAGGTGCAGGCGGCGGGGGCACGTCCTCCGCCGTACCGGTCTCGGCCCCCGGCCGGGCTCGGGAAGGTTCGCCGGCTCCGACCTCGGCGAGATCCGCTGGCCTTGACGCGACGTCGCGTCCAGCCTCGGCGAGCTTCGCGGGGAGTTCGGGAGGCGGGGGAGGAGACTTGGCGCCGAGGGCCTCGGCGAACCGAGCGGAGAGCTGGTCCTTGGGCTCGAGCTTGACCACGTTCTGGAACTGCGCCGCGGCCGCGTCCTTGTGGCCCTGGACCAGGTAGTGGTACGCGAGCAGGAATCGGTCGGACGCGGAGTTCGGGTTCTGCCGCACGCTGGCCTCGAGCTCGCGGAGTTGGTTGTTGTAAGTGTCGATATCGGGGTAGAGTCCGACCACCGTGGGCCAGTTCCAGCCCGGTCCGGCGGTGAGGACGGCGTAGACGGTGGCGGCCGCCTCTTCATTGCGCTTGAGCGCGAACAGGACAAGCGCCCGGAACTCATGCAGGATCGGATCGTTCGGCGTCCGGGCGAGGGCCTGGTCGGCGAGCGCCAGCGCACCGGGATAATCGCCGGCATGGAAGCTCTCGCGGGCGCCGGTGAGCGTCTCCTGGGCGGCATCGACGGCGTCCGGCGGGCGGGGGGGCTCCGTCACGCCGATCGGATTGGCATAGTCGAAGGCCACGGCCGTTGCGGGAGGCCCGGGCGCCTCCGCGCCAACCTGGACCGGTACGGGCTGCTGGACGACGATCGTCTGCGTCGCGGGCGTGGTATAGGGGTTGGAGTAGTCCTCGTACAGCCAGGGGGTCGTGACACTTTCCAGCCCCCAGGTCGAGTAGTCGTAGGCGCCCCAGGTCGGGAAGTAGCTGGACATGCCGTAGTTATAGGCGTAGGGGGGATTATAGAGGGCATTGAGCCCCCAGTTCGTGAGCGCACCGACACCCATCCCCGCCCAGAAGCCTCCCCAGTCGCCGTGGTTCCAGCATCCGTTGTACCAGTCGCCGTAATAGCCTCCACCGTAGGCGGGAGGCCGGTTGTAGCCGCCGCCCCAGCCACCGTAGCCGCCATCGCCGCCGCCCCAGCCACCGTAGCCGCCGCCACTCCCGAACCAGCCGCCTCCGCCGCCCCAGGAATTGTTGCCGTTGCCGATGATGTTGCCGCTACCGATATTGCCGCTTCCGATGTTTCCGAGCCCATCTCCTCCTCCGACCAGGCCGTTGCCGGGGCGGTTGCCGACCCCACCGATCCCGCCGACCCCACCGATGCCACCGACCCCGCCCAGTCGGTTGTCGATGCCGGGCCGATTGCCGACACCGCCAACTCCGCCGACCCCGCCCGGTCGGTTGTCGATGCCGGGTCGATTGCCGACACCGCCAACTCCACCGATCCCGCCCGGTCGGTTATCGATGCCGGGCCGGTTGCCGGCGCCACCAACTCCACCGATCCCGCCCGGTCGATTGCCGGCGCCGCCGATGCCACCGATCCCGCCCGGTCGGTTGTCGATGCCGGGCCGATTGCCGACGCCGCCGACGCCACCCGGTCGGTTGCCGGCGCCGCCGAGATTTGACTGACCCCAGGGCGGACTAACGCCTCCGAGGCCCGGTCGGCCGCCGCCGCCGCCGGGACGGCTGCCGATGCTACCAATCCCGCCGGGAAGTGTGGTGGGGCGGTTGCCACCGCCGACACTCGGTCGATTCCCGGCACCGACACCCGGTCGATTCCCTGCAGCGATACCAGGACCGGGGCGGTTACCGGCGCCGACGCCGGGTCGGTTGCCGACACCCGCGCCAGGGCGGCCGCCCACACCGGGACCGGGTCGATTCCCGGCAACACCGCCGGGAGGGTTCCCGCCAATTCCTCCCGGTCGATTCCCGCCGGCGCCGCCGGGACGGTTGCCGCCGATCCCGCCGGGAAGCGTGGTGGGGCGGTTGCCACCGCCGGCGCCGCCGGGACGGTTGCCGCCGGGACGAGCCGCGGGTCCCGCCATGCCGCCGGGCCGCGCTTGAGGCCGGGACATGCCCCCGCCGCCGGGCCGGCCGGCGGGTTGCGCCATGCCGCCGGGGCGCCCCTGGGGCCGCGCTTGAGGCCGCGCCATGCCGCCGCCGCCGCCGCCGCGGGGGGCCGCGGGCCGCGCCATGCCGCCCCCCCGCGCGCCGCCGCCACCGCCCGCGCGCCCGCCGCCGCCGCGTCCGCCCCCGCCGCCGCGGCCGCGCTGGGCCATCGCGGCCTCACAGAGGACACCGACCAGTACCAGAACCGCGAGGACGAGCCAGGTCTTCTTGAACATCACACCGGCCTCGACACGAGAAAACGTGAGCCGAATCGGTATGGCGATGAGGTGCTATCGTGGCGCCGAGGTCGGCGTCGCGGGTCGCAACGGGGCGGCCGTCGCGCCAGGGGGCAGCGGCTTCCGGACCATGATGATTTCGTCGAGGTCGCCCGCGATCTCGTCCCCGATGATGCGATCGGTGGAGCTGGTCCGCATGGCATCCTTGTTGACCAGGCTAATCACCTGGGTTGCCGAGGTCGACTGGCCGTCGGCCGTGCTGCCGTGGGCCTTGACGACCCACTGGTTGTCGGTCGCTCGCGTCCAGGACGCCCCGCCGCGACTGCCGTCGGCGTTGAAGATCCAGGAGCGAATCCGGTGCGTCTGCGGGTCCCAGGCGATGACCATGAGACCGCTGGTCGAGGGCTTCCCCTTGACCTGTACGTTGTAATCCCGGATGAGATACGCCTTGCCCTGCCCCCACCGGACAGTCGTGCTGACCTGGACTTCGTCGGACTCATCAACCCACTCGCCGATCATCCATTCCAGCTCCTTGAGCCTCTCGTAGGGCGTGAGGCTGTCGGCCGGCGCGGGGTAGTCGCGGATCTCGTCGATCTTCCAGGCATCGCCCTGCCGCGCGAGCACGGCGACGAACCGCTTGGCGATCGTGGACTCTCTGGGAGCAACCAGCCGGGCCACTCCCTCGGCCTTCGCCACTTCGGGCGTGATCTGCCGGACCCGTTCGATATCGGCCTTGAGCGTATAGGGCGACTGCTCGGCGAATGCGTCGGAGAACTCCTGGGTGATGGCCTCGCGCCCGCTCGTGGCGACGTTCTCTGAATCGATGAGCTCGCCGTTCTCCGTGAAGAACGCGGCGAGCTTGGTCGCATCCTTCTGGTTGTACGTGGCGACGTAGGCGGCGACCGTCTCCCGTACGGCCTTCTCGGCGGCAGCCGTCGGGGAGGAGGCCGGGGCGGCGGCCCCGGCCGGCCCAGTCTGGGCTGGGGAAGTCTTCGCCTTCTCAGCTTCGGGGGGCCGCCCGGATTCTTGGCAGTAGCCAGTCGGATTGTGAGCACCGATCAGTGCCATTCCGATCGCGAGGGTCCGCATAGATCGAATCATGGTGGCAAATCCTGGCTACGACCCGGTGACATCGGTCGTGAGAACTTTCCTCGATGATGTCCCGCCGGTTAATTAGGAAGGGCTGGTTCAGACGCTAATCCGCCCCGCCTCGCTGAACAAGGGGCTGCTGAAGGATAGGCCCCGTGGTATTTGGTCGCAGACCCCGCCGGTCCAGCGCGTGATGAAGGGTCGCTTCGTCGGAGCAGTGGCTCACCGGGTGAGCCGCGGGTCGTCATCCTTGAAGACCTGATAGCCTCCGGCATCATCGACAAAGACGACGGCCCCGCGACCGCCCACCGTTCCATGAGTCACGCCTACGACCCTCATCTTCATGGGGAACCGCGCCTCGTTGAAGTGATGGACAACGCTTCGATGCCGGACACCGCGCGAATTGCGGTGAATCGATCGCTTCGCTGGACGACTACGCTTGGCCGGAGTCCCGGCCGCAGCGGTAACAGGGGACAGAGGGAATGGCACGAAGATAGGGCACAAACCGTTGGTCCGCTGCCTGCTTGGCCTCCTAAACCTTGGACGCGGCGATCTCGTTCGCCCGGTCCGCTTTCTTCATGCGGTCTAGGACGACCGCCCCGACGATCACGGCGGCGCAGAAGACACCAACCCCGACCGAGAGGACCGGGAAACGATGCGGCTTGTGCACGTTTTGTTCGCCGTCTCGGGCACCCGAAGGTTTGGGCGGGATGGTCAGGACCGTTTCCCAGGCCGGGCATTTCACACGCTTCCCGGCAGATTCGTCCTTGGCTCGCAGTTGCTTGCCGCAATGGCCATTGATGGGGATGGCCATGATGTGACGATCCTCCCGTGACGAGCGGTTTGATGCGGTTTTTTTCTAGGCTGGCAAAGCCTGATTGATGAGCGACTCCTCAAACGATCGCAGGTAGGCCATCGGGTCTTGGTGGAAGCGGCGGCCGAGGGTTCGCACGGTCTGTCGTCGCTCGAGCGAGCCTCGCAGGTCACGCCACGTCTTCAGGTTAGAGTGAGCGCAATTCAGTAGCGAAAATCCTGGCTCGAAGCGACGGGCCAGAAGAAATTCGCCGGTTTCGCGGTCGATGAGCCGAACGACGTCCCCATCCACGCGGACCTCGACCGGGACCGCGTCCAGGCCGACCAGGGCATCGGAGAGGGGCGCTGCTGTCCCTGGCCGTCTGCGCGCTGTCGTTCGCGATCGCCATCTTACTGATCCTGGACCACCCATTTCGGGGGATCATTCGCATCTTCGGCGAACCGCGACGCGTCGCCCTGGAGCAAGTCGGGCGGTGATTACCGCGTTCGATGAAGGTCGCGGCGAGCGGAACCGATGGGTTCCGGAGCCGAGTCCGCGGCGGGCCGGTTGACCGCCGAGAATGGTTAGACTTAGGTGCGGCCCGGAAACCTGTATATTATGGATGGCCGGACGATGGGAAGGGGATCGGCGTACGGCCGGCTCATCCTGGTCCAGGCGGGCGTGGCTCCCGATCCACATTACTTGGCACGGCGAGCACCTGCATGCCTTCGCGACCATTTTACCGGCGCTATGGCCGGGCCATCCTCCTGGTCGCGGCGTTCCTCATCCCCCTCATCGGCTGGGGCGTGTATGTAGGTGTCCGCAGTAATTCCAACGACGTGCGCGACTGGCTGCCCCTGAAGTATGCCGAGACACAGCAGTATCGCTGGTTCCAGAGCCACTTCGGGGCGCAGGACTTCATCGCAGTCAGCTGGCCCGGCTGCACCCTGGACGACGATCGGCTGGACCGGTTCGTTGAGCAACTGACCCCGCGGCCGGTGCAGGACCCGGATCCTCTGCTCATCGGGGAAATCCACACGGGGCGATCGTTGTTGCGTATGCTGACGGGCCCGCCGGTGAATCTGGACAGGTCGCTGGCGATCGAACGCCTGCGCGGCGTCGTCATCGGGCCAGACGGGCGGCAAACGTGTGCCGTGGTGTTCCTCCCGGCGGCGATGGCCGGCCGGCTCGATCCCGCGATCGGCCGGATACGCCGAGCGGCCGCCGGGGCGGGCGTCCCACCGAGCGAGGTGCGGCTCGGCGGGGTCCCCGTCATCAACGACGCATTGAACCGAGAGAGCACGAATTCCCTGGTGAGGCTGTTCAGCCTGTCGGGCTTCCTGGGCCTGCTTATCGCGTGGCTCTGCTTTCGCGATCCCCGGCTCACCGTGCTCATCTTGTTCGTAGGCGTCTACAGCGCGGCGTTGAGTCTGGCCGTCATCCCCCTGACGGGCACGCCGCTGAACGCGGTCGCGATCACCATGGTCCCGCTGGTCTACGTCACAGCTGTGTCCGGGGCGATCCATCTCACGAATTACTACCTGGACGCCCTCGACGAGGGGGATCACGCAAGCGCGACCGATCGCGCCGTCATGCACGCGGCCGTCCCGCTGCTGCTCGCGGCCGGGACCACCGCGCTCGGCCTCCTGTCCCTCATCTACAGCGACCTGAAGCCGATCCGCCTGTTCGGGGTGTTCTCGGCGATCGGGGTGGTGATCAGCTCGGCCTCGCAGTTCTTGCTGCTCCCCGCCGCGTGGACGGTGCTGATGCCGGAGGGCGACTCGCGACGGCGACCGGGGCGCGATGAGGAAGCGTTGAACCCCGGGACGCACCTCGGGATCTTTCCGGGGCTCGGTCGGTGGGTCGTGGGGCGGCGTCGCGTCATCTTGTTCCTCTGCCTGGCCGCCATGATCGCCGGGGCGTTCGGGCTGCCTCGGATACGTACGTCGATCCAGCTCATGCGGCTCTTCTCGCCCAGCACGCCCGTCATCCCCATGACGCGCTGGCTGGAGGAGAAACTCGGCGCGACGGTTCCGCTAGAGGTGGTGATCCGTTTCCGGCCCGAGAGTCGGACGACCATGCTCGACCGGATGAGGCTGGTGGCCGCGATGGACGCGGCGGCCCGGCGATTGCCAGACGCAACCGGCTGCCTTTCCGCGGCGACCTTCGCGCCTCCGCTCCTGACGGAATCGGGGCGCCAGGGCTTCCTCCCCGGGGCGCTGCTGGAAGCCCTGCTCCGAGGGCGGAGGGGGCTCCTTCTCGCGAAAGGATGGCTGGCCGAGGACGGAGATCTGGAGGCCTGGCGGCTCAGCCTGCGGATCAGGGGGGTCGGCGATCTGGATTACGAGGTCCTGGCCCGGACCATCCGAAGCTCGCTGGAACCGCTACTCTCCACCCAGCTCGGCGCGGACCATCGGGGCGTGGATCTCATGATCACGGGGACCGCTCCTATCGTCTTCAAGGCGCGACGTTCGCTCCTGAACGGGATGCTCTTCGGTTTGGGAACCGACATCGCCTTGATCGTCGTGGCCATGATCCTGCTGACTCGTTCCTGGCTGACCGGCGCCGCGATGCTGCTCGTGAGCGTCTTCCCCACGACGGTCATCTTCGGGTCGATGGGCCTGCTCGGACTCGTCGTGGATATCGGATCGGTGATGACTCCCTGCGTCGCCCTGGGCGTCACGGTGGACGACGTCATCCACTTCCTCCTCTGCCACCGCCGCGGTGCGCGCCGGGGGCTCTCGGCGTCGGATGCGACGCTGCTGGCCTACGATACGTGCGGCCGCGCGATCTTCCAGAGCTGGGGCATCATCGGCGTCGGGCTGTCGGCATTCGCGCTCAGCTCGTTCATCCCCACGTTTCGATTCGGCCTCCTGATGCTCCTCCTGCTCACGGCCGGGATGCTGGCAAACCTGCTCTTTCTGCCCGCGCTGCTCGCCGGCCCACTCGGCCGCGCGATCGTCAGGGCCCAACCGCAAATGGCACGCGATTCGCCAGATGCGCCTAGATCGCACGCCTTTCCCCCGAAGACGCCTTGTCAACGGGGCCAGAATCCGATAAAGACTCCCGACTGATCTTCAACCGAGCGTGATGGATCGGCCCTCGGTGGAATCCCCGAGATCCCGACCCGTCTCTGCTGCCCGATCGAGATGCCCTCCGAAGCCGGACTCGCGCCTCGCAGGTCCATCGTCTCGTCTCCCGGCCTGACTCGCATGCTTCGAGCCACCGCCACCCCGACGTCACACCTCGAACGACGCTCGCTTGAGATCTCGCGTCCCACGCGGCTTCGACTCGCTCCCGGCCGGGAGAGCGATCCGGCCTGAACAATTCGGCGAATGAGTCCAGTTCGCACCTGCCTCGCGAGGTCGCCATCGCTGGAAGGCGATCGGGCGAGGCGGTCGATGCGTCACGCAAGGAGGCGTGCCCAATGCCGCGGATCACTCGGAGACAGGCCCTCGCCATGGGTGGCTCGGCCGCGACCCTGCTGCTGTCCGGGGCCGGCGGGGGCGACGCGCCACCGACTAATTCTAAGCATCCTCACATGAGCATTAACACTGGACGCGTCCGCCTCGTGGACGGAATCCCCGTCGAGGGGTTTGCGGCCCCCGAGTTCCAGCCGGTCCTCCGGGAATTCGAGCGGAATTTCCGGGAGCGGGGCGAACGGGGTGCGGCGTGCGCGATCTATCATCGCGGGGTCAAGGTCGTCGACCTCTGGGGAGGATACCGAGCTTCCGACACGCTCGATCCGTGGGAGGAGGGCACGCTCGCCCTGGTCTTCTCTGCCTCCAAGGGGATGGCGGCCGCCGCGATGACGGTGGCTCATGCTCAAGGACTGTTCGACCTGGATGAAAGGGTGGCCACGTATTGGCCCGAGTTCGCGGCCGCGGGGAAGAATGAGATCACCGTGCGCCAGTTGCTGTCCCATCAGGCCGGCCTCGTGGGGCTGGATTGCCAGCTGAATGCGGACATCATCGGCGAGCATGACCGCATGGCGGAGATCCTGGCGAGGCAAACGACGGCGTGGGCGCCCGGAGAGATCCACGGCTACCACACGCTCACGCTCGGCTGGTACCAGAACGAGCTGATTCGTCGCGTCGACCCCCGAGGCCGGAGTCTCGGGACATTCTTCCGCGACGAGATCGCGCGGCCGCTGAATGTCGAGTTCCACATCGGATTGCCATCGAGCGTCCCCGATGACCGTGTGGCGACGGTCAAGGGGTATCGACGCATCGCGCTCCTTGGAAACATCAGCAAGCTGCCGCCCAAAATGATCCTTTCGGGGATGTGGCCGCAGTCGCTCGTGTCGAAATCGGTTCGCTGCCTGGGGATCGACAACCCGGCCAGCGTCGGCGATCCCGTGCTTCGCCGCGTGGAAATCCCGTCCGCCAACGGGATCGGACAGGCCCGGGCGGTCGCGAAGATCTACGAGGCGCTCGCAAGCGGCGGACGCGAACTCGGCCTCACGCAGGAGACGTTCCGAGAGCTGGTCGCCCCCGCGAGAGAGCCCCGAAAGGGGACGCAGGACGCGATCCTCAAGATCGACACCCGCTACCACATGGGCTTCTCGCGCCCCAGTCGGCATATGCCGTTCGGGGCCTCCTCGAATGCCTTCGGTTGCCCCGGAGCGGGAGGATGTTTCGGGATGGGCGACCCGGACGAAGGGCTTGGCCTGGCCTATGTCACCAACGAGATGGGTTTCCAGCTGTTCGACGATCCTCGCGAGAAGGCCGTCCGAGACGCCTGCTACGAATCTTTGGCTGGGTTGAGAGGGCGCGAGCGTCCCCCCCAACCGGGTCGGCCGTCGTCGGCCTCTACACCATCGCCGCGCCGATCGACATGATGGGGTGAGGGGCAAAGCAGTCCGGCAGGAACCGCCGCAGCATCTCCGTGAAGATGACGGGTTGCTCCAGGGAAGGCGCGTGACCGCACGCCTCGATAAATTCGAGGCGAGAGTTGGCGATCTTGCTCTTAAACTCCTCGGCGACGGCCGGCGGCGTGACCTTGTCGTCGCGCCCCCAGACGATCAGCGTGGGGAGATCCAACCGCCGCAAGTCATCCCCGACTCGCCAGTCGCGGGTGGCTCGCGAGATGCGCAATAGGAAGCGCACATAGTCGCGATCCAGGACGGACTGATACCAGTCTTCCACCATCTCGTCGGTGATCAGGGCCTCGTCGGCGAAGATGTCCACCGCGATCGAGCGCACGAACTCGCGCGACGGCTTCGGCCGTTCGCCGCTGGTCAGGCTGCGCTCGAAGATCCCGGCGCTGCCGGCGAGCACGAGCCCCGCCACTCGCTCCGGGTATCGGAGGCACATCTCGATCGAAACGAGCCCGCCCAGCGAATTCCCGCACATGACGACTGGGGGAAGGTCGAGCGAGAAGATCGTCCGGGCGACGAAGTCGATCAGGTCATCCAGGGACTTGATGCCTTCAGACCGCCGGTCCGGACGCCTGTCCAGGGGGAGTTGCAGTGCGACCAGGCGGTAGTCGTCGGCCATCGCTCCCATGACGGAACGCCAATGTTCGGGCGTTCCGAAGAGACCGTGAAGGAACACCACCGGTTTGTCACCACGACCCAATAAGAGGAGCCGGTCGCTCCCGCTCACAGCGTGCTGATCCGAGTGTCCTGCCGAGTAACTCATGATCCACCTCAGGTCATGGCGCTCGCTGAAGGCGGAAGAATGCGGTCGTACCGCAGACGCCAAGTTCCGCTGCCCGTGAGGTTTGGCTGAGTACAGTATATCAGCAATTTTGACAAAATCACAAAATCGGTGGTGTCCTAAGTGGTTCATTCGGCAAGTGTCCTGACACCGGGCACGGCGGCGACTCCCAGCGTTCGCCGAGGTCGATGGCGGCGACGACCCCAGAAGAAGGGGTGACGGTGCGCGTTCCAGTACGACGTGGCTCGTTCGACCGCCTGGCAGATCTCCTCGCAGGTCTCGAACCGGCGGCCCTTCAACGCCAGGCTCCGCAGCACCTTCCACCACGGATCGATCAGGTTCAGGTAGGCCACGTAGACCAGCTGGAAGACGAACTCCCACCGAGGATGGGCCAGGCTGAACCGCAGCACGTCGGTGGCGCGGTGGGCGCTCAGGTTGTCGAGGATGGCGTAGACCCTTTCGATGCCCGCCGGGACTCACGCCTCGACCTGGCCGAGGAACTCGACCCAGTTCGCCGCGGACCGGCTCGCGAAGGGATGCGTCAACGCCTCGCCGGTGGCCGGGCGGAAGGCGCCGAAGATGTCGCCCTTGCCGCGCCGCCCGTAGTCGGCCTCTTGGCGAGCGCGGCCGGCGGGCTGGCGTCCTTCGGCATCGGCCCTCGGCTTAGTGCGGATGGGCCGTTGGCCGCGGAAACCTCTGGCGCTCTCGGGGCCCATCTCGTCGAGGCAGACCACGACCGAGCCGCCCCGAGGCGTCGTATCGAGCGTGGCGATCTCCCCCTTTTTTCGGCGAATTCGGGATCCACCCGCTCGCCGAACCACGTCTCCTGCGAGCTCCAGCGGAGGCCCTCCTCCGCGAGGATCTCGTCGATCCGGCTCCGTTTCATTGGGATGCCTTTCCGCTCGCCGAGGTAGGCCTCCAACCGGTCGAGCGTCCAGCAGCCGAAGGGCAGGCCCAGATCCTTTGGTGCGGTCAGCGCGACGGCCACGACCTCGGCCCGCTGCTCGACGGTGTAGGTCGGCGGTCGGCCGGCGCGGGGCCGCTCCTGAAGGCCGGCCATGCCCAGTTCGTTGAAGCGACGGATCCAGGCATAGGCGGTCGGCCGCGAGCAGCCGAGGGCCGCAGCGATGGTGGGGGCCGATCGGCCGTCGGCGGCCTCCTGGACGATGCGGGCTCGCTCGACCAGGCGGACCGGGGCGGTGCGCGAGTGGAGCAACTCGGCGATGGCCCGCCGCTCCTCGGGCGTCATGGGGCGGAGAAGGACTCGGGCGGCCATGGTGAGGTCTCCTGAGAGATACCTCCATCCACCTGCAAATCACCTGCCGGATGAACCACTTAGCTGCTCGGCAAGCCCGACAATGATGCCCTCGGGCCCGCGGATGTAGGCTAGCCGGTACGTGTCCCCGTACCGCATTTCGCCGATAAGCTCGGCCCCGTGGGCGAGCATGCGCGCAACGAGAGAGTCAATGCCATCGACAGCGAACATGACGCGACGGAAGCCCAGCGTGTTGACCGGCGCGTCCACTGGCCCAAACCTGATCGCGTCGGGCGTGTGGAACTTGTCCAGCTCAATGCCCTGCCCATCGGGGGTTCGCATCATCGCGAGGGTGGCCCGGACATCTTTGAGCCCGATCAGGCTCCCGACTGATGGTCCTTCGACCGTGGTCTCGCCCTCGAGCTTGAGGCCCAACTCGATGAAGAACCCCTTAACGGCTTCGAGATCGTCGACAACGATGAGAATGTTGTCCATTCGTTGAATCGTCATATTCTCCCCTTCCTCGTTTGCCCGAGATGCCTCCCATGAACGCTAGCGTCTCCTGACGATCCTGTAATGCACGGCCGCTTCGGAAGCCTCGAAGCCGGCTACCTGGTAGTCCTCCTCCGCCCCCAGCCCGCCCAGGAGCCGCTCGCCTTCCCCCACGAAAACTGGCGCCATGACCAGGTGCAGTTCGTCGAGGAGCCCCGCTTTCCAGAAGGCCCGGACCGTGGAGACGCCGCCGTTGACCTTGACGTCCTTGCCGCCGGCCGCGGCCTGGGCTTGCTCCAGGACCTGTTCCGGCGAGCCGTCGACGAAGTGGAAGGAGGTGCCGTTCCCGAACTCCAGCATGGGCCGGGGATGGTGCGTCTGCACGAAGACCGGGTGCTTGAAGGGAGGGTTGTCGCCCCACCAGCCCTTCCAGTCCTCATCGGCCCAGGGGCCGCGAAGGGGGCTGAACATGTTGCGGCCCATGATGGAGGCGCCCACGCCCTCGAAGGCCTTGGCCGCGTAGCTGTCGTCCAGACCCGTGGTGCCACCTTCGCCGCCGACCATGGACTTGAAGGTTTGGGTGGACTTGAACCAGTTCATGATCTGGAAGGCGTTCTTGCCGAAAGGTTCGGACTGGCTTTGATGGAGGCCGGCTCCGAAACCATCCAGGGAACAGGCAAAGGCGCGAACCACGACTTTAGGCATTTTAGGTTCTCCGAAGAAACGTCAAGCGTCACTGTTTGAGAGATTCGGGCACAGGGGATCAGAGGAGCCTCAGTCGCACCCGAACCCCTCGGGCGGCCACCCGAGCCACACCCGTTCGCAGGCCCTGACTAGCCCTGTCGATGATCCCTCAGAATCGCCGAATTGGCTCACTCGTCTCCCGACGGGCCATACATCCCCGGGACCGGGATGTCGTTCAGCCGGAGGTAGACGCAGAGGATCGCGCGGTGGTGGATCATGTGGTTGATGATGATTTGCCGGAGCACGGCCGACCTGGTCATCGTGAAGACCGTATTGCCCGCGTGCAAGAGCGTCCACGGTTGGGCCATGTGCTCCTCGTCGGCCCGACCAATCCCTTCCCTCGCGGCCGCAACGTTCCGGTCGAACGACTCGAGAATCTCGCGACGGCTGGCGGCCTGGGGAGTGACGTAAGCCTCGCCTCCAACGGGGGCGATATCCAGCTCAGTTGTTGCCAGCGCGTGCACGAGCCAGTCGGGGATGTTCGTCAGGTGATTGGCGTTCCAGCCGATCGTGTGGGACTTCGGATGGGGCTGCCAGTCGAGCTTGTCGTCGGGAACGCGCTCGAGCACCTTGCGGGTGTTCGCCATCTCGTGATCGAACTCGGGAAGCAGGTTGTCGGCGTAGGACATGGGTTTCTCCCGCCTGTGACCAAGACTGGTTGCCGTGATCGACTCGAAGCGATCCCGGAATCGGGGATTGAAACCATTCATCGGCAGAAAGTCAACGGTTGTACACCGTAAGTTTCGCTTGGGCGATGGCCAGGCTCTTCGCGAGGCCGAGCCCCTGAAGGGACTTCCGGCTGCGCCGCTCCGAGGGGCTTCGCCTTCCAGCCATAGAATCACATAGTGTTTGCGCCAAACTTTGGGCCGGTGAGGCGGCTCGAAAACGACGTCGGGAAGTATGGCCCGGCGGCCGGTCCGAAGCTGTTCCACGTCACGCAAAGCCGGGCAGCCCATGCAGGCGTCGGAGCCCGGCTGCGGAAGAAGATCGGCTTCCTGGAAGGGCGGACACCTGCCCCCTGCCCCGGGAAAGGCGGCGGCGTATCCACTGTTCGAGGATGTGGCTCCGGGGATCACCACGATCACGCTGGCCGCAGCGCAGATGGACGCCTGATCGGCCGACGCGAAACACGAGCAGATCGCTTCGCCCCGCGGCCACGGAGAGCCGGGGGCTTTTCATGCGAGATCGACGGGACACTGACCGGAGCGGTTGCCGCAGCGATCGGGGAAAAACGCCTGGCATTACACCTGAAAGACGAGCCGTCCGTGGTGCTGCCAGGGGCCGCCCAGGTACTCCCAGAGGTCGATCCCTTCGACACGGGCAACGCCCGGATTCCACTCGCCGCCAATCGCGACCAGACTCTTGCTCGCCTCCTCCGCCGTGACCTTGTTCTGGATCGTCACATGCGGCTTGTAGGGTTGCCTGTCCTGTGCGGACAGATCGGCGTGGAGGCGGGTTGCGAGTTGGTTCCTGATCGAGAGCAGGCATTCGGACTCGATCCGGATCGCCACGCCTCGCCCCAAGGAATAGGGTCTCGCCAACTCGACCTCGAAGGACCGAGGTGCGATCTCAGCCACCGCCCCTTCCAGGATGGTGAGCGATTCCGCAGTGAGCTTGTGGAAGAGAGTCACATGCGCGTCGAGGAAGTTGCGGGCCGGCGGGAAATACTGCTTTCGAAGTGCGTTCAGCCGATCCAACGCCTCATCGTCGAGCTTCAAAGTCGCAACAAAAGATGGCGGCTGCACTGGATTCCTTTCCTCCTGAAATCTCTCCTGCGTGACATTAGCAAGGATGGGGCCTACGGCATCGACGGGTAGACGATGTCGCTACCACGACAGCAGCGAAATCCCGGGCATCCATGCTTATCGACGATCCGCCCCACGGTTCCAGTAGATGCGGACATTGTGCGTCTCGCGGCCGCCGGCGACGAGGTCGATTCTGCCGTCCGCGTCGAGGTCGCCAGCGACGAGGTCCTCTGCCGCGATCCCCCCGTCATCCACGACTGACTTCTCGAATACCAGCGGCAATCGTCGGTCAGCCTTCGGTGCGTAGACCAGAATGCGTGAGCCATTCGGAGGCGTCGCCAAATCGTGGTTCGGGTCTCTCTGTGCGACGACCACCTCGTCGGAGCCATCCCCGTCTAGGTCGCAGCACCACAAGGCGTGCCCGCCCGCGACGTCCTCGTCGATCACGCGGCGTTCCCAGGCTCCGCCGTCGTTGGGGTGATAGACCACCAACCGCGACCCATGCCAGGGCTCGATCGTGGCGAGAAACCTGCGGCCGCTGGCCAGCTTGCCGAGACGCACCTCGCTCACTCCCTTGACGGGGCCGTTCGCCTGCTCGCCTTCTCCCACCTTCTCGCGCGACCAGTGGCCTTTCGCGTCGCGTCTGATGACGAAGACCCCTTCCCAGGCGGCGACCAGCAGTTCCTCGCGGCCATCGCCGTCGAAGTCGACGACCTGGAGCCCGTGCGCCGTGTGCAGGCCCTCGTCGGCGACCTCCGACGTCCATGGCTCCGATTCCGGTCGTGCCGGAACGCGGAACACCTCGATCTTCACGCCCGGCCCGGCCCCCCAGTCTGGCTCCTTGACGCCGCGGCCCTGCAGTGGGGCGACGATGAGTTGCTGTCGCCCCTCTCCGAGAACATCGCCGAACCTGAGGCGGTGCAACGAAGGGACCGGCGCCACGTGATGGACACGCCAACGATCCGATCCCTTCTCCCTCGACAGCCAGGTCAGGCTTTCGGTGCCCCTCAAGCCGAGCGGCCCCCAGCCCGAGCCGACCGCGAAATCGACCCTCCCGTCGCCGTCGACGTCGCCGGCCTGGATGCAGACATTGTCCGGCTTGGTTTGCTCTCGCAGGATCGTCTCACGCTTCCAGGTTGGGTTGGCATACCAGAGGACGGCATCCTCGGTCGCGGCAATGACGTCCTGCCGCCCGTCGCCGTTCACATCCGCGAGGCAAAGCGCGTAGCAGACCTCGCCGACATTCGCGTCGATCTGCTGCATCTTAAAACGGGGCACCTCGGCGATTGCCTCGCGGGCGATGAGCAGGAAAAGTCCCGTCGCGATGGAGCTGCGGATTCGGCTCATAACCTCTCCGCACGGGAGGAAGGCGAGTCTGCGGGGCTGACGGCTCGAGATCATAACTGGCCGGACGCGGTGTTGCGCCTCGGCCGCGGACCACGCCATCCGTGCCCGATGGATCGTGGATCAGCAGGGAGTCGGGGCAACCGGGATTGGTCGTCGCCTCCGGCCCGCCTTCTACCGGCTTACGCCCCTCGAGCCGCGATGCGTTCGCCTCTGATGAGTCATTGTCTCTGATGCGTGCAGGATGTGAAATATCGCAATATCCCCCCTCTTGACAATGAGACTTTGCCTCGCAAAGCTTGGCGGAAGCTGCGAAGTGAACTGGAGGGCGGGGACATGGCGATTCGCGTCGGGCTGGGGCCGGTCTTTGCCTTCGAATGGCTGATGACTGCGCGGCGGTGGCAAGCCTATGCAATGCGGTCGGTGATTGTGCTGGTCTTGCTCACGGCGATGTCGTTGGTATGGATCGATTCGCCGTCGGGCGAGATGTCTTTCCAGCAGCAGGCGGACATCGGCAAGGCGTTCTACGGCTCGACGGCCTTGCTCCTGCTCGGGCTGATCAGCCTGGCGGCCCCGGCGGCCGCGGCCGGTTCGATCTGCCAGGACAAGGCGAGTGGGAACCTCACGCTGCTCTTCGCCACGGATCTATCCGACGCGGAGATCGTGCTGGGCAAGCTGGCATCGAGGCTGGTGCCGGTGCTGGGGTTGATCCTCTGCGCCGCACCTGTGTTGTCGATCGCCACACTCTTCGGCGGCATCGACCCGGTCGGACTGGTGGGTGCCCTGCTGGTGGTGCTTTCCTGCGCCATCTTCGGCTGCACCCTGGCCTTGACGCTCTCGGTCTGGGGGCGGAAGACGCACGAGGTGCTGCTGGCGACCTACGCCTTCGGCGTCCTCTATCTGCTGTCGGTTCCGCTCATGCTGGGATTCTGGGGTGGGCGGAACCCGCCGTGGTGGCCGTCGTGGCTCCCGACGCTCATGGAACTGATGAACTATCATCCGATCTTCCTGGTGCTCTCGGTGTTCAACCGGACGCCGCCCGGCATGCGACCGATCACGCAGTGGACGCATGCTAGGTTCCTGGGGCTTGGACTTTCGGTCTCGGCAGGCCTGGCCGGGATCGCGACCTGGCAGATCCGGAGGGTCGTCATCCGCCAGCTTGGACAGGTCGAGCGCGCATCGAGACGGTTGATCGACCCCGAACCAGGCAACCTTCGTCGGTTCTATCGCCGGCTCGTACCCATGCCGTCGCTGGACCGCAATCCGGTGCTGTGGCTCGAGTGCCGGAGGAAGCGGCCGTCACGCTGGGCGCTGGCGGTGTGGGGGATCTATATCCTGCTCTGCGGAGGCTTCGGCTTGTATTCCATCAGCCTCATCATTGACGGCCAATTGTGGGGTCGCGAGTTCGGCTCCGTGGTTAATGCCCTTCAGACCGCGGGCGGGCTGCTGATGCTCAGCGTCTCGGCCGCGACGAGCCTGGCCGAGGAGCGGCAGCGGGGCAGCCTCGACGTGCTGATGGCCACGCCGCTCTCCACCCGGTCGATCGTCTGGGGCAAGTGGTGGGGCACCTTCCGGACGGTGTCGGGGCTGCTGATCCTGCCGACGATGCTGACATTCGCGCTCAGCTTCGGATCCGGGCATTTCTGGGGCGTGGCACCTGTGGTCGCCCTAATCCTCGCCTATGCTGCGGCGATCACCAGCCTGGGCCTGGCCCTGGCGACCTGGATGCCGCGGCTGAGCCAGGCGGTGGGGACGACGGTTGGGCTCTATACGATGATGTGCCTCGGCTGGATCCCGCTGACCGTTGTCCTCATCATCCCACTGGCCCATTTCATCTTCGGAGGGAACGTCGGGGGCATCGTCAATGGCGTTCAGGCAGGGAGTCCGCTGATGGGCGTCGGCCTCTACAGCTCGCTGCTGGCTGGTCATAGGCCCGCTTACGAGTTGGGGGCCCAGACCGCCTGGATGGTCTTCTGGATCCTCGCCTATAGCGGCATCGCGCTCGCCTTGCTGCTTGCCACGATGAAGACATTCAACCGCTGCCTGGGGCGTGTCAATGATCCTTCGCCCGGCGATCGCTCTTCCTCAGTTCTTCAGAGCGAAGCGGTGGGGTCATTCGGTTGACGGATGCCGGTCCTCACTTCGAGCGACGCGATAAGCCGGATCGAAGCGGTGGGGTGCCGCGGCTCCTTCGTCGCGAGCCTATCTCCGATCTGCGGGCGGACCATGGGGCGGTGTGGATCGTCGTCTTGATGCTGGCGGCGGTGCCGGTGTTGCCGAAGTGAGAGGCTATCCGGTCATTCAGGATCGCCGCAAACTCTTGCCGGGACGATCGTCCCCGCACGGCACACCGGCGAGAAGGCATGCCTCGATGCGTAGGGCCTACTCATCCGACCTCAGCGACGAGACGTGGGCCATCGGCGAGCCTCTCATCCCCGTCCACAAGGTGGTGGACCGCCCGGCGGGGGTGAAGGGATTCGTCCTGCTGCATCACCGCCGGGTCGCGGAGCGGACCATCGCCTGGCTGGGGAGATCTCGCCGCAATAGTCGGGGCCATGAGCGGCGCGTGGAGTCGAGCGAGGCGATCATCAAGGTATGCTTGATGCATAGTATGCTCATTCTCTTGAATGACAATCCAGCCGAGTCGATTGCCTGCAGCTCCCCGAGAAAACCGAAGATGATTGCCGGATAGACACAGAGAGCTACACCAGCCCCGGCCTTCATACGGAAAATTTGCGGGGCTGCAAATTTTCCGTATGAAGATAGTACGCGAGGCAGGAGCGAGCCCTCTTGGGTGGACTGCGATTCTTACTTCACGCCAGTCCCGTCTCCAGCCTCCTTCGCCAGTCGACGCACTGCGTCAACAACCACATCCTGAACGCGAGGCTCGAAGAAGCCGACCATGGAGTTCAGGTTCCGACTCCACGCCCAGAGCGTCACGCCGATCGCCTCGTGGCCTCCTTCGGCGACCACCTTTGCGGAGGGCAAATAGCCGAAGCAGTCGTTGTTGTAGCCAGAGATCCAGAGCCCGTCCGAACCGAGTGCCTTGCGGAGCAGCGTCGCGTACTCGGCGACCGGCTCGCCCGGCAACGCCGCCAGCGTCAGGTTCTTGCCGAACCGCCAGACCGCCACCGGCGCCGTGTATTGAGTCGGCAGCTTTTCGCCCGCGTCCAGCACTTCGAGCATGTGCCGGGCCTGCCACGCCTGGAAGTTCGGGCGATCCCGGTAGCCCTCGATCTGTTCGCGGGACAGTTGCTGGAGAGGCAGGTCCACCTGCGAATAAGCGACCTGAAGTGGCCCGTCGACGGTAGCGAGCGTCCCTTCGAGTACCCGGCAAACCTCTTGGCCCAGCGCCTCGCCGTGCGTCCTGGCCTGTTCGATCGTGCCGCGAGGCTCCGGGTTGGCATCGCCGCCGCACCCGGCCAGGAACAGGGTCGTCGCGCCGGGGTGACGCTCCTCGATGACGGCTCTGGCGTAGCCGGGGTAATCGGCACTGATGGCGTTCTGGAAACCGGCGGCCACGGCATGGCAGGAGCAGCCGAAGACCACGGCCTGGGGCTTCCCTTCCGGCGAGTCGACCCGCAGGACTGGGACCGCGTCGTCAACCGGGGCGGCCGGGTTCGGCGACATGATGACCCCTTCCGGCTTGGGGAGTCGCCGACTCGTGGGGACCTTCGTGCGGCCGGTCGCCCAGGAGAGCTTTGCCGGCTTCAAGTCGGCCAGGGCACGTTCCACCAACTCGACGAGTTGGTCCTGCAGCCGGCGGGTGTAGGCGATCGTCACCTCGGCCTGCTCGGGCGTCATGTCCGGGTGGGCGACGTTGAGCTTCAGGTTCGGTTCCAGGCTGACGACCGGCCCGGTGTGGGTGTGCGAGGCGTTGAAGATCAGCCGTTCGCGGCCCAGGCCCGTCCGCTCGGCGATCCGGCGCGTCACGGCGTCGGTGACGATGGCGGACTGTAACGCAACCAGGTCTGCCGCGACGATCACCGCGCGGCGGCCCTGTGCATCCTCCAGAGCCAACGCGCGGGCCGACAGATCGTCGGATACCGCTTCAAACGGCCCCTTGCGGGTGGTGTAGCCGAGCAAGGTCACTGGCCGCTCGGGCGTGATCTTGACCGTGGCCGTCCCGGCCTTCCAGGGCGTTTTCCCGTCGTCGAAAGCCAGAGTCGCCGGAGCACCGACGACCAGCATCAAAATCCCGACCACAACCGCTCGACGGAGTCTTCGCATCATAGCTCCTCAGCTTTAGGGGACCGACAGCATACCGGCTCCAGCCGCCGGCGACACGCACGCTGATGAACCCGTGTCCTGGTGGAAGGGCTGGCCAGGCGTCGAATGTGAATTGAGGCTCTTGCAGTTGGGGCGTCGGTCATCCGGCCCACAACTTTCGGCTCCCCTCGACTCAGGCCGCCTTGAGGGCGAAAATGGCCAGGTCTCCCGACCCAGAGACTCCTACCGAGTTCAGCCATGCACTACGACTTCACGGCGATATCCGATGATGAGGTCCCGCAAGCCGCTGATCCCGTTTTCCAGAATGCCATAACGACTTATGTCAGCGAAACCAACAAGGCGGTCAGCATGTGGCGGGCAGTGCCGGATGGGATGCTTGAATTCTCGCCGCACGAGAAGTGCAATTCGATCCGCACCATCATGGTTCACCAGCTCCTGTCCGAGCGCCGGTTTTTCGCCCAGTTCGTGGGCACCGAGGAACCGCCGGTTGAGGAACTTCTGCCCTCCGGCGAGAAGCCCGGAAGCCGGGACTACATCAATAAGTACACCTTGCATGTGAGGCGACGCCTGCCGCAGTTGGCGAAAGGCGATCGAGCCTGGTGGCTGGAGGGGCGACGGTTTTTTGGCGGCCTGGAGCGTGAGCGTATCTGGGTGTTCTGGCGGCGAGTCCTGCACACTTGCCACCACCGGACCCAGGTGCAGGCCTGGTTGCGTCAGGCTGGCCATGAGCCAGTTCCGGCGATCTACGGTCCATCGGGGGATGTGAAGTGGGACGACGCTGACCCGACGTATTCCCTGGAGGCGGCGAAGCGGGGCGGATGAGCGCCTGCTCGACCTGGCCCTTCGATCCGCTGAGCGGCCCGCCTGCAAATTGCCAAATCGACTTCAGGACCGTTTTGCCATTGGCTGCAACGACATGGTCAGGCCGATGTGCGAAATTCATCCGCAGAGCACCGCGGCTTTGACGCAGAAAGGCTCCCATGAAAGTGCTATCGCTGAGCGTTGGGCTCCCGCGTGAAATCGACTTCGACGGTGAGACCGTACTGACCTCGATCTTCAAAGAGCCGGTGGACCGTCGACTTCGAGTTACCAGGCTCAACTTCGAGGGCGACGAGCAATCCGACCTGACGGTGCACGGAGGCTTCGAAAAGGCCGTTTACGTCTACCCTTCCGAGCACTACGAGCCGTGGCGGCAGGAATTGCCCGAGGTGGAATTCCCACCGGCGGTCTTTGGAGAGAACCTGACGATTGAGGGCATCCTCGAGGACGTCCGAATCGGCGACCGCTTCAGGATCGGCTCGGCTGAGTTCATGGTCACCCAGCCGAGAATGCCTTGTTACAAGCTCGGCATACGGTTTGGACGAATGGACATGCTGAAGCGGATGTTGAAGAGCGGGAGGACCGGATTCTATTTCTCGGTGACGAAAGAGGGGGATGTCGGAGCGGGCGATGCCATCGAGCCGCTGGCTCGATCTGAGGAGAACTTAACCGTTGCCGACATCGTCAAGTTGTACACGGTGGACTCAAGAAATCAGGAACTTTTGCGCCGAGCAATGCAGTCCGGGGTACTGCCCGAGAGTTGGAAACATTATTTCAGCAAGAGGCTTCGTTGATCAGATTCGGCCCAAGATATCTGAGAAATCCGATGTCGAGTTCGCGGTCGTCCATGGCGTGGAGCTTGTCGGCGGTATCAGGGGCGGTCAGGACCGTCCCTCACAAACATGGAACGAGGGTCTTCGAACGAGGCATAGGGAAGCTCATCCTTACGCGGTGGGATGTTCGTCGAGAGGATCGGCTCAGTGCCGCCCAGCAGCTCGATCTCATGGGGCAACTGGTTGGGGGCACGAGCGAACGGGGTGTCGAAGCGGCTGCGTTCTGGGTAGGTCGTACGCGGCTTACCTGAGGGCCAGGTCAAGGGAAACGGTCCGGAAGGTCCCTTCGCGGCTGCATCTGCTGTCAATGAGGTTCTTCACTCACTGATCCTCGCTTCCCGCGTTCGGCGAAGCACTCGCGTTCGATTATGCGACTGAACGGGGCGACACGTGCTACGCGGATAAGCTGTTTTGGATGTCGTGGCTCAGTCGCATGAGCCGACCATGGCTGACTCCGGAGCTTCGCGCAAGCGGTTTCTTCGCCGGACCGCCCTTCCGTCGTTCAAAGTGAGTGGCAAGCACCGCCGGGACCGAATAGCTAGGGCTTGACCTAACCTTCGCTTCATTTATAGTTAGTCGAATGCCTAGCCATGCCGCTGGACTGAACCTCCTGTTCCAGGCTTTGGCCGACCCGACCCGCCGGGCCGTGGTCGAGAGGCTCTCGCGTGGTCCAACCGCGACGAGCGAGCTGGCCAGGCCGTTCAAGATGGCCTTACCGTCCTTCCTCCAGCACCTGGACGTCCTGCAGAAGTGCGGGCTGGTCAAGTCGCGCAAGTCCGGACGGGTCCGCACCTACGAACTCGCCCCGAGCACGCTGAGGGAGGCTGAGGACTGGATGGCGACCCAGCGGCTGCTCTGGGAACGTCGCCTCGATCAGCTCGATTCCTATCTCGAAGACCTCAAGGAGCAACCCGAATGACGCCACTGGACCCCAAGACCGATCTCGTGCTCGAACGCGTCGTCGACGTGCCGCCCGAACTCGTCTGGAAGGCGTGGACGACGCCGGAGCACCTGAAAAAGTGGTTCACCCCGGCCCCGTGGAAGACCGTGGGCTGCGAGATCGACCTGAAACCCGGCGGCAAGTTCCATACGGTCATGGAATCACCCGAGGGGCAGCAGTTCCCCAACACCGGTTGCTACCTCGAGGTCGTGCCGAATAGGAAGCTGGTCTGGACCGGGGCTCTCCTGCCCGGATACCGCCCGGCGAACCTCGGCGCGGACGTGCCCTTCGTCTTCACGGCGATCATCGAGATCGAGCCGCACGAGTCAGGCACGAAATACACGGCGACCGCCCTCCACAGCACCGAGGACGGGCGCTCGAAGCACGAAGCAATGGGCTTCCACAACGGCTGGGGCGCGGCGTTGGACCAGCTCGTGACGTTGGCGAAGAGCTGGTGAGCCGTCGTTCCGATGGCAGTAGGCCCGAGTGGGCCGTGGAAGGATCAGCCGATTCCAAGGGAGGGATGCTCGAATGTCGTTCCAAGCCTATCTGGACAACATCAAGACGAAGACCGGCCAGGGTCCCGACGATTTTAGGAGACTCGCCGATGAGAAGGGATTCATGGCGGACAGCAAGCTCCGCGCCGACGTGAAGGCGGGACAGGTCATCGAGTGGCTGAAGAGGGATTTCGAGCTCGGCCACGGTCACGCCCAGGCCGTCGTGGCCTTGCTGAAGGGTACGAAACAAGAAGGCGACGCGTAGGCGTGTCCGCCGCCAGGAGTATCAAGTGGCCAAGAAGCCCCCGGAGAGCGTCGAGGCATTCCTCGAGTCGCTCGAGCATCCGCTCAAGCCCGAGATCCTCGCTGTCCGCCAGATCATCCTCGGCGCCGATCCTGCCATCGGTGAGGGGATTAAGTGGAACGCCCCGAGCTTTCGCACGACCGAGTGGTTCGCGACGTTCCACCTGCGGGGAGGCTTCCAGGTGATTCTGCACTTGGGCGCAAAGACCAGGGACACGCCCGGCATTGAGTTGGAGAGCCCACTGCTGAAGTGGCTGGGCAAGGACCGGGCGTCGGTCTCGTTCCAGAATATGGAGGACCTCGAGGCGAAGAAGAGAGCGTTCGCCGACCTGGTCCGGCGGTGGATCGAGTACGTCTGAGGTTCGTCCACACTTCACCTATCCACCGCCGGCCCGTGCGATTATTTCTCGTCCTTCTTCTCGCGCTTTCCCTCGATGTCGAACTCCTGCTTCTGCCCTCCGAAATCCGCCTCACCCGTACCCTTGAGCTCGTTTCCGTCGATCTTCAAGGTGTAGTCGATGGGGATCGTGTTGCCCTGGAACTTCCGCACCGCGGAGAACGTCAGCTTCCCGTCCTTGAATTTCGGATCCTTCAGCTTTTCGTCCTTCTGATCCGCCCAATCCATGGTCCCGACGAGCTCGTCCCCCTCCTTCTTGACCGTCAGGGTGGACGTCCGCTTCTGCTCGCCGATCTCGTAGCTGCAATGCCACTTTCCGACCGGGTCGGCCGCCTTGTCATCAGCCGCGTCCGCCAGGCCGCATGTCCCGAGGATCAACGCCAGGGAGAGAATCGCCTTCATGGTGGCCTCCGAGATGGTGGCGTGACTGACTCAGTCCGAAGTAGACCGACCAGCCGCCGGCAGCGAGTTTATCCTTGCCGCAGACGGTGGTCACGCCAATGACAGCCGCGACGGTGAAGACTGAGTCGCCCCCGCTGTTCGAGGCAATGGCTCCGCTGGCGATGAGCGACACCCATCTGGTCCACCGAGCGGCCGATCGCGGAACACGAGCAGGTAGGTTCGCCCCTGGGCTACGGAGAGCCGGGGGCTTTTTCATGCGTGGTGGGCGATGCCTTCGGCTTGTGCCCTACCACACGCCGTTTCAGCCCTGCCTGAGTTCGAGAGGCTGTCCCGCCCGATCGAACCGCTCTCTGGCGCTCAATACTTCGGCTCGTGTCCGCTCGGCCCAGCTCACCAGTCCGACAAGCGGCTCCAGCATCGATTCGCCCAACGGCGACAGCCGGTACTCGACGGCAGGCGGCTTGGTCGGAAAGACGTGTCGCGTGACGAGGCCATCCCGCTCCAGCCCCCGCAGCGATTGTGTCAGCATTTTTTTGGAGATGTCCGGGATGAGCCGGAGCAAGACCGCGAAACGCCGAGGCTCCTTGGCGAGGGCTACGATGATCAACGCGGTCCAGCGGTCGCCGATC
Source organism: Isosphaeraceae bacterium EP7 (assembly GCA_038400315.1). Taxonomy (NCBI): domain Bacteria; kingdom Pseudomonadati; phylum Planctomycetota; class Planctomycetia; order Isosphaerales; family Isosphaeraceae; genus Kueselia; species Kueselia aquadivae. Next base: position 2,915,739 of record CP151667.1, on the reverse strand, counting down.
CGGTCGAACGCGTCACGCGCCGGGCACTGCTCCGGGGCGAGATCGTCCGTCATCCAGCCGTCGAACCGCGTCGCCAGGGCGTCCCGTACGCCCTCGGGGCGGTCACCTTTGGGTAACCTTGTCACGAATTCCTGCCTCCTTGAAGCATCGGGGGTGGTCCCTATTCTTCACCAGGTTACCAAAAGAGACCTGGTAAGGGAGACCGCTCATGTCCCGCATTCTCGTGACCGCCGCCACCGGCCAGCTTGGCCGCCTCGTCGTCGCAAAGTTGCTCGAAACCATGCCCGCCGACCGGATCGTCGCGACGGCACGCAACGTCAAGAAAGCTGCCGGCCTCGGGGTCGAGGTTCGCGAGGCCGACTACGGAAAGCCGGAAATGCTCGATGCGGCCCTTCATGGCATCGACCAGGTGCTGCTGATCTCGAGCAGTGAGGTTGGATGCCGCGTCCCCCAGCACCGCAACGTGATCGAGGCCGCCAAGCGGGCTGGGGTGAGGCTCCTGGCCTATACGAGCGTGCTGCGTGCCGACACGACGGAGCTGCTCTTGGGTGTCGAGCACCGGGAAACCGAGGTGATTCTCCGGGAGTCGGGCGTCCCGGTCGTGTTCCTGCGGAACGGCTGGTACGCCGAGAACAGGGCCATGTCGCTTCCGGCTGCTTTGAAGCGTGGCCAACTCCCCGGTTGCGCGAATGACGGGCGATTCTCCTGGGCGGCTCGCGTCGACTACGCGGAGGCGGCGGCCGCCGTCCTGACGACCGAAGGGCATGCGGGGCGCATCTACGAGCTGGCGGGCGACGAGGGCCAGACCCTGTCCGAATTCGCCGCCGAGGTTGCCCGCCAGTCGGGCAAGCCGCTGGCGTACCGGGACATGCCCGAGGCGGACTATCGGGCTCTCCTCACCGGGGCGGGCATTCCAGACCAGTTCGCGGAACTGCTGGCCAATAGCGATGCGGTGGCGTCCAGGGGTGGCTTGTTCGACGATGGGCGTCAGATGAGCCGCCTCATCGGGCGGCCGACGACGCCTCTAGCGGCTGTGGTCTCCGAGATGGTGAAGGGTTGAGATGCAGGGATGGGCGGGTTCGAGAGGGCCCGCTTTACCTTGAGGCCATCCGGGAGATCATCAGCATGATGCGATCACCAGCGGCTGGTGGACGCGAGTTGTTGGCGTGCATCGAATTGCCGACACGTCTACACCCAATGCCCGTTAGTTAGCCGTAAGATCAGGGCCCCCTTGCTATTGTGAGGTTGCTGACCCGACCCCTAAATCATAAGGAAGCCCTGATATATCCATCGCCCCGGCGACCGCATGCCTTCGACTCGATCGCCCTCGACACCATCCCCTCTACCCGCGGTCTTGGGAAGTTGATCTCACGGGCCCGACTCGCCGCCATCCGATCACACGCCCGCCGGGCCTTGGAACACCGCCGTCGCCTGCCCGCCGAGTCAGTCATCTGGCTGGTCATCGCCATGGCCTTTTTCGCCGCCGACTCGATCCCCTAGAGCAGTTCCCCATTGAACGTGGCGTGCTTTTTTCCGATTCTCCGTGATAGGAGGGCACGGAGAATGGCGGCATACTCGATGGACCTGCGGGAGCGGGTCATTGCCGCCTGCGATGAGGGGATTCAGACGCGCGCCGAGGTCGCCGAACGATTCTCCGTCAGCCAGTCCTGGGTCCGCCTGCTGCTCAAGAGGCGCCGGGAGACCGGCTCGATCGCGCCGAGGCCGCACGGCGGGGGCCGGGCCCCGGCCTTCTCCGGCGAGGCGGCCGAGCGGCTCTGCAACGCCGTCGCGGCCGATCCCGATGCCACGCTCAGGCAGCTGGCGGCCGCCGCCGGCGTGGCCTGCGGCACCTCGGCCACCGACCGGGCGCTGAGACGGCTGGGCATCACGCGCAAAAAAAGTCGCCCCGGGCCGCCGAGCAGGACCGGCCCGACTTGAAGGAGGCCAGGGCGGCCTGGCGGGCCGAGTTCACCGGCGTCGACCCGTCCCGCCTGGTCTTTCTGGACGAGAGCGGCGCGACGACCGCGATGACCAGGCGGTACGCACGGTCCCCGCGCGGCAAGCGGGTCGATGCGGCGGTGCCGCACGGCCACTGGAAGGTGCTCACCCTGACCGCGGCGGTCCGCCTCGGCGGCATCGGGGCCTGCCTGGCCTTCGACGGGGCGACGAACAGCGCCTGCTTCGAGGCCGACATCGGCGAGTGCCTGGCCCCGACACTCAGGCCCTGTGACATCGTGGTGATGGACAACCTCTCATGCCACAAGACTGCCGAGGTGGCCCGCTTGGTCGCCGCCGCCGGCGCCGAGGTCCGCTACCTGCCGGCCTACAGCCCCGACCTGAACCCGATCGAGGCGATGTTCAGCAAGCTCAAGGAGTCCCTGCGATGACGTGTGATGACCCGCCCCGGAAAGTTGGACCAGCTAAACGAGAGTTTTCCGGTCGGACTGACCCGCCCCGGAAAGTTGGACCAGCTAAACGAGAGTTTTCCGGTCGGACGAGGCGTTCAGATCACTGGCCTTCAATACGGCGAAATCCCTCGGGGCCAGGTTCCCCAGGGCGCCGTGCGGGCGGACTTCATTGTAGTCGACCCGCCACGATTCCACCCGCTCCCGGGCGTCTTCGAGGCTGGTGAAGTAGGTCTGATTGAGGCACTCCTCGCGGACGCGGCCATTGAAGGACTCGATGAAGGCGTTGTCCGTCGGCTTGCCGGGGCGGCTGAAATCCAGCGTCACGCCGTTCAGGTGCGCCCACAGGTCGAGCATCTTGCCCGTGAACTCCGGGCCGTTGTCCACCCGCAGTGCACGCGGCGCCCCTCGGGTCGAGGAGACCTCCGCCATCACCTCGGCGACCTGCCCGGAGGTGAACCGCGGGGCCACTCGCATGGCCACCGCCTCGCGGGTGAACAGGTCGAGCACCGTCAGGACGCGGAGCTTGCCGCCATCCGAGAGTGCGTCACTCATGAAGTCCATCGCCCAGGCCTGGTTGGCCGCCTCGATGGCCGGCCGGTCGTCGCGATGGCGAGAGCTCACCCGTCGCCTCGGGGCCTTCCGCCGCAACGTCAATCGCTCCAGGCCGTAGAGGCGATCGACCCGCTTGACGTTGATGGCCCAGCCCTCGCGTTCGAGCAGGATGTGCAGCCGGCGGTAGCCGTATCGGACGCGGCTGGTGGCCAGCTCGCGCAGCCGCAGCCGGAGGGGCTCCTGGGCGTCGCGGGTCCTCCGGTAGTGATACGTTGACCGCGGGTAACCGACGACCTGGCAGGCCCGCCGCACGCTGACGCCGAAGCGGACGGTCAGGTCCGCTACGACCGCCCGTCGCTGCGGCGGGCTCAGGATTTTTTTGCCAGGACGTCCTGGAGCATCTTCTTGTCGAGGCTGAGGTCGGCGACCAGCTGCTTGAGCTTCTGGTTCTCCTCCTCGAGCAGGCGGAGCCGCCGCACCTCGGGGGTGCCCAACTCGCCGTACTTGACCTTCCAACGGAAAAACGTGGCCTGGCTGACGCCCAGTTTGCGGCAGGTCTCCTCGACCCCCAGTCCGGACTCGGCCTGCCTCAGGGCGAAGGTGATCTGCTCGACGGTGAACTTCGACTTCTTCATGGGCCTGAGCTCCTGAAAACCCGAGGCCTCATCTGCGCTTGACCCCGGAATCGAGTCCATCGCATTTGAGAACCGTCATGGGATAATCGGCCTCGGATCGGAGGCCCGAGCGATGAAGAAGAGCAAGTTCACCGAGGAGCAGATCGGCTTCGCCCTGAGGCAGGCCGAGGCCGGCACGCCGGTCGATCAGGTGTGCCGCAAATTGGGCGTGAGCCAGGCCACGTTTTTCCGATGGAAGCAACGCTTCGGCGGCATGGGCGTCGGCGAGGTGAGGCGGTTGCGGCAGCTCGAGGAGGAGAACCGCAAGCTCAAGCAGCTGGTCGCCGACCTGAGCCTGGACAAGGCCATGCTCCAGGACGTCCTGTCAAAAAAAGTCTGACCCCGGCCCGGCGCCGCGACGTCGTCGCGGGCCTGCAGGCCGCCTACCGGGTGAGCGAGCGCCGGGCCTGCTCGGCGATGGACTTCCCGCGGGCGAGCCATCGCTACGTCAGCCGACGCGACCCGCAGGGCCCCCTGCGGGTCCGCCTGCGCGACCTGGCCGGGGCACGCGTCCGGTACGGCTACCGCCGGCTCCACGTCCTGCTCCGCCGCGAGGGCTGGCAGGTCAACCACAAGCGGACCTACCGACTCTACGCCGAGGAGGGCCTGGCCGTGCGGCGCAAGGCCCCGCGGCGGCACGCCAGCTCTCAGGTGCGGGCGGCGCGGGCCGCCGCCGAGGCACCCGACCGCATCTGGGCGATGGACTTCGTCAGCGACGCACTCTCGGATGGCCGTCGGTTCCGCATCCTGACCGTCGTGGATACCTACACCCGCGAGGCCCTGGCCGCCCGGGCCGACGCACGATTCACCGGCGACCAGGTCGTCCGGGTCCTGGAGGGGCTGGTCGCCGAGCGGGGCGTGCCGGGGAGCATCCGCGTGGACAACGGGCCGGAGTTCGTCGGGCGGTCGCTCGACCTGTGGGCCTACTTCAACGGCGTAACGCTGGATTTCAGCCGGCCGGGGAAGCCGACGGACAACGCCTTCATCGAATCGTTCAACGGCCGCCTGCGCCAGGAGTGCCTCTCGCCGAGCTGGTTCTTGTGCCTGGAGGACGCCCGGGTGAAGATCGAGGCGTGGCGAGCGAGCTACAACAAGGACCACCCGCACAGCGCCCTGGGCTACCTGGCCCCCGGGGAATTCGCCGCATCCAAGGCCAGGGAGCAAGGGCCGAAGATCCCAGCGAAACTCTCGTTATGAGTGGACTCGAAATGGGGTCAAGCGCACATCGTATCCGAACTCTCAAGTGCGATGGCCCAGGAAATCGGGGGCACGTCAGTCAATGCCGGTGAGAAGGACGCGTTTCATGCCTCGAGCTTAGCGATAGCTCGACACGTAAGGAATTACTCAGGGCAGAATCTTCTTTGGCTGGTCTCAGGACGGAAAGCAACGCCCGAAGGCGACCAGCAAACGGGGAGACCCCTTCAGGCGGATTTTCCTTCGGATTAGGGCCCAGGCGAGGTTTCGTTCCTTTGCCAGGAAGCCGAGCCAGGTCCGGCTGTCGGCGACGACGCGGAGGTCGGCGGTGCCGACGTGGCCCGGCTCGACCCGGATGGTCTTGCCCCCGATGACTATTGTCGCCTCGGCGGACTCTTCCCCGGTGAACGCGAAGTGATAGGTCGCCTCCAGTCCCTCCGACGCATGCCGCTGGAAGGCGTGGGGGAGTGCGGACAGGAAGGACTTGATGGACCTGAGCCGTCGGCCGCCTCCAACCAGCCGGGGCCTCTTATGGGGGAATCGCTTCGAGACGTACGCCTCGGCGTCGGAGCCGGGAACGACGTAGATCGGTTCGACCTTCTCCTGCAACGGATTGACGACCTCCTTTAGGAAGCCCTTGCGGTCGCTCAGGAACGGGCCGATTACGTCGTCGCCCGCCGGGCAAGCCGCCATGCAGTAGGCCGCCTTGTAATTCGGCCCAAAACTGAGGCTCTGCCACATCGAGACGGTCTCTGAATCTTCGACCCGGCTGCGATAGTCGAGCGCGTCCTTGCTGTCGGCGACCTGCTCGACCCAGTCGGTGAATCCCCCGAGAAACTCCCGGTAGTTATGAGTCAGGCAGGCCGTGAAGTCGAAATGGCCGTCCGGTGCGATGGCGCCGACCGGGCACGCTGCCACGCAGAGCTTGCACCCCAGGCACGGGTTGTATTCGATGGGTCGTGTTTGCTCCGAGACTTCGACTTCGATGAGGATCGTGCTGAGGAGGATGAAGTTGCCGAACTTTGGGTGGATGACGTTGCGATGGATGCCCATCTGGCCCAGGCCCGCCGCGACGGCGACCGGCTTGTGCGAGACGACCCAGACTTTGTCTGGGAAACGGTTTACTTCCATCGGGAAGCCCATCGACGGATTGACTGCGCGAATCCCTTCGGCTTCCAGGGCGGAAACAATCGTGCTCGCCACCTCGTCGGTATGGTGTCCGACGTGATGGAACTCCAAGTTGGCGACCGACCGGGCCGGGCTGCGGACCGGCTCCCGATTCATGCGGCAGACGATGCTCACCAGCCCTTTCGTCCATGGGTAGAGCGCAAGGATCTCGGCCCGCTGGTCGTCGAGTTCGTGGCGGTCGATGGCCACGAAACCGACGTCGTCGGCCCCGGCCTCCACGCAGATTCGCCTCAACCTCTCCACGTCGATACGCACCGGGCGGGCTTGCGGCCCTGATTTTCTGAAGCGGATTACGCTGGGATGTTCTTCAAGCTTGGCCATAATTCTCTCCCCCAAGGTGTGTCCTGCCGCCCCGGACCAAAAGGCGACTTCGATTGCGAGATCCCATGGTCGTAACGAATCGCTTAGGTCGTTGTAATTACAACTATATTGCGGTGAAAAGGGACCTTTAAGGTTTGGTGGCGCCCTCTTTCCAGAGTCGGTCGGCGGCGTGTCTCACGGAGGAAATCACTTCGCCCCCAAGCAACGCCATCACCCGCTCCTGGGCCTGCCGCCAGGCGGGTATGACCGCCTTGAGGAGGGTTTGCCCGTCGGCTGAAACCTTCAAAGGTCGGGCTCGCTTGTCCCCCGAATCGTCTACGTCGAGCCAGCCATTGCGCCTCATCAGTTCGACGTCTCGGCTGAGTGTGGATTTCTCCATCCTGAGGAAGCGGCACAGGTCGCTCGGCCTGGCGGGCTCCATCCGCGCGATGGCGACCAGCAGGTTGAGCTGCCCAACCCTCAGGCCGTGAGGCCGCAGGACATCGTCGTAGATTGAGGTAACGGCCCGGTTGAGCGTTCGCATTCGAACCCCCAGGCACTCGCCTGCCATGAGTTCGGCAGCTGGTAAGGTGTCTTTCGTACCGGACATGTCGTCTCCTTTCTCTGGATAGTTGTATATGCAACATGCTAGGAAGTCAATCGGGATGCCACGGTTCCCTCGCTTTCGGTCGACTGCAGATGCTCAACTCGCGACGAGCCGTGCCCGCGCAAACTCCGCGTCTTCGACCGGGGTTACTCCGAAGAGTCGCTTGAACTCCCGTCCGAACTGCGAGGCACTCTCGTAGCCGACCGCGTGTGCAGCCGAACCCGCGTTGTAGCCGTCTAAGGTCATGAGCATCCTGGCCCGGTCGAGCCGGATGCGTTTGAGGTACTGGAGCGGAGAGCACGCCGTCACGAGCTTGAAGTAGTGGTGGAAGACCGACACGCTCATGCCCGCCATCTTCGCCATTTCTTCGGTCCCGAGCGGCTTCGCGAAATTCGAATGGATGTGCCTCAGGACGCGGGCAATCCGCGTGAAATGGTCGTCGCGACTCGCCATCGCGTAGAGTGCCCCGCCCTGGTCGCCCCGGAGCACGCGGTAGACGACCTCCCGCACCATCTGGCGGCCGAGTAGGCGGCTGTCGACCGGGCACTTGAGGCATTCGAGGAGCCGGATGACCGCCCCGGCCAGCCCCGGATTCATCGGCGTCGAGGAGATGCCTCGCGGGGTCTCGCCCGAGAGGGGCGACGTCCCGTCGATTTCGAGGAGCATCTCGCCGACCATCGTCGCGTCGACGTCGATGTTGACCATGAGGATGGGCTTCCCGTCCTCCGTCTCGGCGTCGCATTCGGCGGGCAGAGGCACGGCTAGGACGAGGTAATTGGCCGGATCGTACTGGTAGGTCTCGCCGCCGAGGTAAGCATGTTTGCGGCCTTGCCCCACGACGATAATGTGCGGCCGGTAGACCATCGGGGCACGCGGCACCGACTTCGAGCCCTTGAAGACGTGAACGCCTTCGATGCGGGTTGGCTGCAAGCCTTCCTCCACCGCAATCTCGCCGAGAAGGCCGGCGAGACGCTCTCGGTAGTTCACTGCTTCGTCCATCGTTTACTCCTCGGCTCACTCGACTACAGCAGTATCAGGTTACAGTTAACGGCGGTTTTTGGGTAACTTCTTCGATGCCCAGGAGAATTAGGCTAAAACTTCGGAGGAACGTTCCTTTCAGTTCGGAGCCGGCTGGCCTTTAATGGGAGTGAAGCTGAATCGTGGCATTTCGAGGCTCGTTGCCTGACGGCTACCAAAGGAGACGACCCATGTTCAAAGCCAATGTCTTGGCCGCCGGAGTAAAACTCCTCTCGGCCGTGCCCGCCATCTTGGTCGGGCTCGCCGTGTTTTCATCACACCTCATGGGACAAGACATGAACAACGGATCGGACAATTTCTACAAGAGCGACAAGGTGACCGTTGAGAAGGTCACCTTCAACAACCAGTACCGGATGAGCATCGCGGGGAATTTGTTCGTCCCCAAGGGCTCGAAGCGGGACGCGAAGCTACCCGCCATCGTCGTCGGGCATCCGATGGGGGCGGTGAAGGAGCAGAGTGCCAACCTCTATGCCACCAAGATGGCCGAACGGGGATTCGTCACGCTGTCGATTGATTTGCCATTCTGGGGCGAGAGCGAGGGGGAGCCTCGCAACGTCGTGACGCCCGACCTCTACGCGGAGAGCTTCAGTGCCGCCGTGGACTTCCTCGGCTCTCGGCCACTCGTCGATAAGGGCCGAATCGGTGCCATCGGGATTTGCGGCAGCGGGGGCTTCGTTATCAGTGCCGCCAAAATCGACCCGCGAATGAAGGCCGTCGCGACCGTCAGCATGTACGACATGGGGGCTGCCAATCGTCATGGGCTCAGGAAATCGGTGACGGTCGAACAGCGAAAGCAAGCCATCGCCCAAGCCGCGTCGCAGCGCGACGTCGAGTTCGCGGGCGGCGAGACCAAGTACACGAGCGGGTCCGTGCACGAGCTTTCGGCAAGCTCCCACCCCATCGAACGGGAGTTCTATGACTTCTATCGCACGCCTCGCGGCGAGTTCACTCCGAAGGGCTCAACGCCCGAGCTGACCACCCATCCGACGCTTTCCAGCAACGTCAAGTTCATGAACTTCTATCCGTTCAACGACATCGAGACGATATCGCCCCGACCGCTCCTCTTCATCGCCGGCGAGAAGGCCCATTCCATCGAGTTCAGCGAGGACGCCTACAAGCTCGCCGCCGAGCCGAAGGAACTGCTCATCGTCCCGAACGCGGGGCACGTCGACCTCTATGACCGCGTGGACGTCATCCCATTCGATAAGCTTGCCTCCTTCTTTACTGAGCACTTGAACTGACAACGGAGGCGGTAAGGTTCGCCTTGCGCAACTCACGACGAATTGCCCTCCTCGCGGCCGGCCTGTTGGTCGGGCTTACGGGCTGCGACGAAACGGGCCAGGAGCGAGACGCCGTCGTCGGTTTGGAAGTCCAGCGCGACAAGCCTCGCGGTGAAACGAAGAGTAACCCCATGAAAATCACCATCGGCACCAAGACCTTCAAGGCCACGCTCGACAACAACGAGGCGACGTCCAAGCTCCGGGCGATGCTCCCCCTGACACTCGACATGGCCGAGTTGAACGGCAACGAGAAGCATGCCCGCTTACCGAATCCGCTCCCGACCGAAGCCACGGACACTGGGACGATTCGAAACGGAGACCTCATGCTCTGGGGGTCCGATACGCTGGTGGTCTTCTACAAGGGCTTCAAGACCAGCTACAGCTACACCCGACTCGGGCGAATCGACGACCCAGAGGGCCTCGCGGCTGCGGTCGGTTCGGGGAGCGTGAAGGTGAGCTTCGAGCTTGAGTAACGGACGAAACGGCGAAGTAACGAGTACGGATGAGGAGACGGGAGATGGAGAACACACTCGATTTCAGCGGCAAGGTGGCACTCGTCACCGGGGCTGCGGCCGGCATGGGGCTCGCAACGGCCAGGGCCTTCGCCGAATCCGGTGCGGCCGTCGTCCTGGCGGATTTCAAGGAGGACGCCGTGAAGGCGTTGGCGGCGGAGCTGGTCGCCGCCGGTCACAAGGCGATTGCCGTCCGCTGCGACGTCTCGGACGACGCCCAGGTCGAGGCGATGGTCGACCGCACGGTTTCTGAGTTCGGCCGACTCGACGCCGCGTTCAACAACGCGGGCGTCATGGCACGCATCGCACCGACGGCAGAGAGCACCCGCGAGGAGTGGGAACGCGTCATCGGGGTCAACCTCCGTGGCGTCTGGAGCTGCATGAAGCACGAGCTTCGGCAGATGGAACGCCAGAAGAGCGGGGCCATCGTCAATAACGCCTCGGTGGGTGCCTTGACCGGAAATCCTGGCATCGGCTCCTACATCGCCTCGAAGCACGGTGTAGTCGGCCTCACGCGGACGGCGGCCCTCGAATACGTCAAACACGGCATCCGCGTCAACGCGGTCAATCCCGGCCTCATAGACACCCAGGTTGCCCGTGACGTCGTCGCTGGGAGTGAGGAGGCTTACGGCGAAATCGCGAAGAGCGTTCCCATCGGTCGGGCGGGCAGGCCCGAGGAAATCGCCTCGACCGTGCTCTGGCTATGCAGCCCGGGGGCGAGTTACGTCATCGGCCACGCCCTCACCGTTGACGGCGGCATGACGGTCGTCTGATGGGGCCTCATGAAGCTCAAGGAGACGCCAGCATGTCCCTTTCCAGTCGCTCGTTCGTGGCACTCGCGGGTCCCGTGCTCGCGTACTTCGCCACGCGACGGGCCCACGCGAGCCCTTCAAACACAACGCAGGAGGAGAAGATGGATATCACCCGAGTAGGCTCGCAACCTTCGACCAAAGGACCGTCCGAGTGGTTCAGGGGCATGGTCCGCATCGACCCGCTATTCCCCGCGAAGGCCCCGGCCCGTGCGGCCGGCAACGCCGTCACCTTCGAGCCCGGTGCCCGCACGGCCTGGCACACGCACCCGCTGGGGCAGACGCTCATCGTCATGGCCGGCTTAGGCTGGGTTCAGCAAGAGGGCGGCCCGGTTGAGGAGGTACGACCTGGTGACGTGGTCTGGTTCCCTCCCGGCGTGCGGCACTGGCATGGGGCAAGTCCGACGACGGCGATGACTCACACCGCGATTCAGGAGGCACTCGACGGCAATATGGTTGAATGGCTGGAACACGTGACCGTCGAGCAGTACCGCAAGTAAGGAATCCGCATTGGGCTCATCCGATTGACAGCCTGGCAACGACGCTCTCGGGAGATTTCATCGCATGTCCAAACGCAATGACGACCGGTGTCGGAAGCCTCGGCCGGGCCTATTGAACCGCAGAGAGTCTCTAGCGGCGGGGGTCGGCCTCGTCGCGGCCATGTCGCTTTGGTCCGTTGCCGCCGCCGAGGAGCCTCGCATGCCAATCGTGCGCATGGCCGACCTGGAGATTGACCCCGCCCAACTGGAGAGTTTCACGGCGGCGGTCAAAGAGGAGATGGAGATTTCGGTCCGAGTGGAACCTGGGGTTCTCGCAATCTACGCCGTCGCCGAAAAGGACAACACGGCCAAACTCAGGTTTTTCGAGATGTACGCTGACGAGGCCGCCTTCAAGTCGCACATCGAGTCGCCACACTTCCAGAAGTTTCGAGCTATCACCAAGGACATGGTCGTGTCTCGCAAGCTCATCGAGATGGTCTCTGTCCAACTGAGCGACAAGAAAAAGTAAGGCGGCGAGGACTCGTCCCTGGCCGAGTCGCGCGAAAGAGGCCGTGGAAACATAAGGTGGTTTATGCGACGGTCTCTTTGAATTGACTCGCTGTTTCTAAACTCCTGCCCTAGTCGCTACTCTCAAACGCTCCACATCCCGCATGGGCGGACCGCCGAAGAGCCGCTTGTACTCGCGGTTGAATTGAGACGCGTCCTCGTAGCCCACGCGAAAGCCTGCCCCTGCCGCGTCGAGGTCCTCGGTGAGCATGAGTCGTCTTGCTTCCTGGAGCCGCAGTTGCTTCTGGAACTGCAACGGGCTGAGCGACGTGACCGACTTGAAGTGCTGGTGAAAGCCCGAGACGCTCATCCCGAGTTCGCGGGCGAGTCCCTCGATGCGAAGCGGCTTGTCGTATTCCTTCCGAAGTCGCTCGACTGCCCGAGCGATGCGGTGGGCCTGGCCACCGAGGGCCGCGACGAGGCGAAGGCGTGCACCCTGCTGACCCATCAAGAGGCGGTAGACAATCTCCCGCATGACGAGCGGGGCAAGCACGCGATACTCGGCGGGTTTGTCGAGGAACCTCACGAGACGCAAGGAAGCGTCGAGGAGACCGCCATCGAGCGGGCTGACATCGAGGGCCTTCACGCCCGAGGAACGCGACGGCGAAGGTTGCCCCGCTTCCACCAAAACTGAGGCGACAAGCGTCGGGTCGAGCACAAGCCTCAAGCCCAAGTAGGGCTTTTCTTTTGATGCGGCCAGAACTTGGCTCACGGTAGGTAGCTCGACGGAGGCAAGCAGGTAATGGGCGGGGTCGTACTGAAAGCGGTCCTTGCCCATGAAGACTTGCTTGCTGCCCTGAGCCACGGCGCAAAATGCCGGCTCGTTGACGCTGTGCACCGGCTCGGTAGGAGCCGAGCATCGATAGAGCTGAATCCCAGGCTGGGGCTCGGCGGGCCCATCCTGCGGAACCCATCGGGCCAGGCGTTCCACAAGCTCTTGCCGGTCGTCGGTGATTCGTCGTTCCTCTCGTACCGAGTCCACCCCTGGCCGTCCCTTCATAGTGTCCCTTTGCTGGTCATTTTTGGAGAATCGTCCAAGTAACTTCGAGTTTCGTCATACCAGCTCAAAGCGCGAATCACTTAGAATTCCTTTTGAAATCGAAGGTTCGCTCCGCAACATCTTCGGCCTCATTGGAATTTTATGCAACAAAGCTTCTGGTGCCGAGTGGGAAGAACCCCCAGCTCAGAAAACACGGGAGATTCGACATGGAGCGACGGACATGAATCGGAAAATAAGTCGACGTGAATTCCTAGCGGCTTCTGCCCTCCTCGCTACGGGTTTGGCCATGCGGCCGTCGCTTGCCACATCGAATCAACCCGACGACAAAGAAAAACCAGAGGGAAGGAACACCATGAACACGCGAAAGCTCGGCGGCCTGACCGTCTCGGCAATCGGGGCCGGGTGCATGAGCATCAGCTCCAATTACGGCCCTGCTGCCCCGAAGGCCCAGGGCATCGAGGTCATCCGAGCAGCCCACGAGAAGGGCGTCACCTTCTTCGACACGGCCGAGGTCTACGGCCCATACACGAACGAGCTGCTGGTGGGCGAAGCCCTGGAGCCCATCCGCGACAAGGTGGCCATCGCCACCAAGTTCGGATTCAATCTCGAAGCGGGTGGGCTCAACAGCAAGCCCGAGCACATCAAGAAGGTAGTCGAGGAGTCGCTCAAGCGACTCAGGACCGACCGCATCGACCTCCTCTATCAGCATCGCGTCGACCCGAGGGTTCCCATCGAAGACGTCGCGGGTGCGGTGAAGGAACTCATCCAGGCGGGCAAGGGCCTCCACTTCGGCCTTTCCGAGGCGAGCGAGAAGACGATTCGTCGCGCTCACGCGGTCCAGCCGGTGGCGGCCATCCAGAGCGAATACTCCTTCATGGAGAGGAGCCCCGAGAAGAACAGCGTGCTCAAGACTTGCGAAGAGTTGGGCATCGGCTTCGTGCCCTGGGGGCCCGTGGGGATGGGGTACCTGACGGGCAAAATCGACGCTCGCACTAAGTTTGATCCCGAGAAGGATTTCCGGCATGGATTCGAACGCTTCACGCCCGCGAACCTTGAAGCCAACTGGCCGTTCGTGGAACTCTTGAAGCGAGTCGCGGCCGAGAAGAACGCGACCCCGGCTCAGGTTTCGCTCGCGTGGCTCCTGGCCTCAAAGCCGTTCATTGTCCCCATCCCTGGGACACGCAGCATCGAACACTTGAGCGAGAACCTGGGAGCGATTGACGTCGTTCTGACGCCTGCCGACCTTCGCGAGATGGAAGCCGCCGCTTCGAGGCTCACGGTCCACGGCGGTCGGATGGCGGAGAAGTACATGAAGGATGTCGAGCAGACGCCGTGAGCGGTGGCTTTTACCGGAGAGGACTGGAATCTTCTCCGGCAACACCCCCAAAACGAGCCACCTTCAGGGGCTCTCTTCGATTTGGAAGAATCAGTGGAATTTCCAACGCGGGCAATGCTGGTTCGCTGGCTGCTCGGGTGAAATCGAAGACCCGTGATAAAGGAATCAGTCATGCCCATTCTGTTCAGCGAACTCACGATCAAGGACGTGCAGCTCAAGAATCGAATTGGCGTCTCGCCGATGTGCCAATACTCGGCGACCGACGGACTTGCAAACGAGTGGCATAGCTCCCACCTGGGCAGCCTGGCAATCGGAGGGGCCGGGCTCGTCATCGCCGAAGCGACTGCCGTTTCTCCCGAGGGTCGCATCACTCCGAGAGACACGGGGCTTTGGAAGGATGCCCAAATCGATGTGCTCAAGCCGATCACTCGATTCATCGAGAGCCAAGCCGCGGTCCCGGGCATTCAACTCGCTCACGCCGGCAGGAAAGCGAGCTCGAATCGACCCTGGGAAGGCGACGATCACCTGCCTCTCGGCCACCCGGAGGCATGGGAAACGCTCGGGCCATCCCCGATTGCCCTGGGTGCGAATCTCCCGCGCGTGCCTCGCGAGATGACGCGAGCGGATATCGACCGCGTGCGTGGAGACTTCGCCTCGGCGGCACGCCGAGCATTCGAGGCCGGGTTCAAGTGGCTCGAGTTGCACTTCGCCCACGGCTATCTCGGACAGAGCTTCTTCTCCCCGCTCGCGAATCACCGGACGGACGAGTACGGAGGGAGCTTCGAGAACCGGGCACGGTTCCTCCTCGAAACGGTCGCCGCTATCCGAGAGGTCTGGCCGGAGCGACTCCCACTCACGGTCCGACTCGGCGTCATCGACTACGTCGAGGGGGAACAACCGATGGAGGAGTCCATCGAACTGGTTCGCCGACTGAAGGCCGCGGGCATGGACCTCGTCGACGTGAGCATGGGCTTCAACACGCCCGATGTGTCGGGAGTTCCGTGGGCGGAACACGGATTTCTCGTCCCCATCGCCGAGCGAATTCGGCGGGAAGTCGGCATCCCTGCCGCGACCTCCTGGAATATCTCGGACGCGAGGAAGTCGGACCAGTACATCCGCGACGAGCAGGTGGACCTCATCCTCTTCGGGAAGGCACTGCTTGAAAACCCGCACTGGCCGTATCGTGCGGCCCAAATCCTTGAGGTCGAGACGCCGCAGAACACCCTACCAGAGCAGTACGCGTACTGGCTGAAGCGTCAGGCCAAGCCGCCGGAGGCTGAATAGGTCCGTCCGAACTCGGGAGTTTTCCATGAAAGCCTACCGCTTCGATGGCTTCACGAGCCTCGACGAACTTCGTCTTGAGGAAGAAGCCGACGCAGAACCGCAACGTGACGAGGTGCTCGTCCGGTTCAATGCGGTTTCTCTGAACTTCCGCGACATCGCGTTGATTCGCGACCGGTATCCCTTGCCCCATCGAAAGGGATTGGTCCCCGTGAGCGACGGGGTGGGCGAGGTGGTGGCGGTCGGGGCGAGCCCCTCGGCTTAGTTCTTGGTGCGAAGAATGCGTCTGAGCAGGTACGATTACCTTCCTGGCAGCCAGCAGGGCCAAAGCAATATCGGACGAGGCAATCAATGGATGACAAAGTAAAGCTTATTAGACAGTTGTACGAAAACTTCAACTCCAGAGACCTCGACTCCGTCCTCGCGATGCTCGCCGAGGGCGTGGCCTGGGCGAACGGCATGGAGGGCACCCATGTCCATGGCCCCGAAGCCGTCAGGGAGTATTGGACGCATCAATGGTCGGTGATCGACCCGCACGTCGAGCCGAAGCAGATCAACGAGGCACCGGACGGCTCGATGGAGGTGGACGTGCACCTGACCGTCCGCGGCCTCGACGGGCAACCCTTGCTCGATGAAATGCTCACTCACGTTTTTCGGTTTGAAAATGGCCGCGTCAAGCGTTTCGACATCCGGGGCGAATCGCAGCTATCCACCGTCCATCCGTCGACGTAGATCGTGCCGTTCGATGTGGTGGTCAACGCCCTCTTCGCGAGGTCGACGGCGCTTCCCTAACGGACTGCCCGATGGATTACGAGGAAACTTGCACTCCCGAAGCATGCGAATGCGCCGAGCAGGGTCGGGTCGAGAGGCTCTCCGGTGACGATACCGAGCCCGAGGATCATTCCCGCGATGAAGGCCAGGCCGTGAGCGAATCTCATCGTCCTCCTCCGGCTCGCGAGGACGCGGTCCCACCGCTCCTCCTCCCACTGCCCACTCATAGGGCACCTCCTGAGGCTTCCGACTCGATGAGGCCCACATCCATGTCGTGGAGGAACTCCCACTCCCACGTCTCGTAGTCTTCGAGCCCGCGGTACGCCGTGACGCCGACCGCGATGTCGCGGCGGACAATCCTCCCGCGGCAGCAGTCGCACGTGAGGAACGGCAGATCGACCAGCCCCCAGCGCACGGCCCTCGCTCGGCCAATCTCGCTCTTCATCTCGAGCCCGAGCTTCATCGCGCACGGCCCGCACCAGATCGTCCTGCATAGCGTACCCATCTCGTTACCCTCCTTCTCATCTACGTTTCGTCGTTTTTGCTCGCTCGCTAACTGAGCGGTGGAAGGGGGCGGCGACATATCGAAACCTTTGAGTGGGAATCGCGAAGGACCCGAGCGGAGCAACATCGTGTCGCATCCGCCCGTCCCGTCTTCGCGCCCATGAACCTCATCAGAATGGCACGTCCTGGGCCTGCAACTGTTCCGAGATCCAGGTGTGGGCCATGTCGGCGACCTTCGCGAGGAGCAACAGGTCGTCCCTCCCGAAGCTTTCGCTCGACCGCCAGTTGCCTTCGCCATCCTTGTAGAGCCGTGCGAGCGTCGCGTTGAAGCACGCCCCCTGCTCGCCGTCGTTCGCCCATACGGCGGCCCGGATGTTACGGAGACTGACCGAGTGGACGGGCCGATTCCGTTCGACGTTCGTTTCGGGCGCTGGTTGCGACCCTTTCGATTCGCTCGCCCCGCCGGTGACCGCGCTTTGCCTCGACATCCTCCTCACCTCCCCTCGCCGACGGTCGCGAGGGCGACCCACGGCGGGACTGGCTTCGCCGCGAGCCCGAGGAGCTTCGACGCCTTCTGGTCCGTCTCGGCCCTGTCGCCTGCGTTTTTGATTTCGCCTGCGATACGCGTGAGTGCATCGACGAGCGAGAAGACCGTGAACCGCCCATGCTCCCTTGCGATCTCGAGGGCGCGCTTGGCGAGCATCCCCTTGATCCCGTGGGTCGAGAGCAACCTCATCGCCTCCTCGGTGTCGTCCCCGAGGCGCGTCTCCATCGCGCGGCGGATCGTGGCGACGAAGCCGTCCCTCCGTTCGTCACGTTTCTGGACGAGCGCCTCGACAATTCGCCTCATCTCGGGCAGGGCGTCGGACACCTTGTCCGTGTGCTTCCTCGTGAACTCGGTGATGTCGACCGCGTCCCACACGATGTGGATGGCGCAGACGGCCTGGAACCAGAACGACTGGATCCCGACCGAGCGTTTCCCGACTTCCGAGTTCCAGGCGAAGAAGCCGGGCGCGAACGCCTCGCCCTCCACCTCGACCCACCCGGTCGGATCGATCATGAAGCAGAAGAGGTCCTGCTCCCCGCGATAGAGCCCGGTCCCGCCCGTCGCCCCACCTTGAGGCGGCGAGAAGTCGACCGCGAACTCCATCAGCATCGAGACGAGCTCCGAGTCGTGGAGCCTCGAGTAGCTGTGCCCGTGGATGGACCTGATCTCGTCGTCCCGGGTGAAGAGCTGCACCGGCTTGTTCCCGCCCGGCATGGTCTCCGAGAAGACGCGCGACGCCGTCTCCGCGGACAGTTGTGACCTTCCCCAGGAATCGTGGGCGCTCGGTCGAGGTGATATAACACCGAGCCGAGGAGTTTGCCCATGACGCCCAAGAGCTACAACGACGAGTTCAAGGCCGCCGCGGCCAAGCTGGTCCGCGAGCAAGGTTATTCGGCCTCGCAGGCTGCCGAGAGCCTGGGGGTCGATCCCAGCTCCATTCGCAGGTGGGTCCGCGCCGTCTCCGGCCCCGTCGTCGCGATGCCCGACGCCTCGGTCGAGGAACTCCGACGCGAGAACCTCCGCCTGCGCGAGGATAACCGCAGGCTCCTCATGGAACGCGAGATTTTAAAAAAAGCGACGGCATTCTTTGCAAAGGAGCTGCCGTGAAGTTCGCCTTCATCCGGGACCAGAGGGCGTGTTTCCCCGTCGAGGCCCTCTGCGACGTCCTGAAGGTCTCGCGCAGTGGCTATTACGCCTGGACTCGACGGCCGCCTAGCCCGGCGACCCTGCGTCGCGACCGACTCGTGGGGCAGATCCGCAAGGCCCACGGCGACAGCCGTAACACCTACGGCTCTCCACGCGTGTACCGGGCCCTCAAGGCTGTGGGCGCCGCTTGCTGCGAGAACACCGTGGCCAAGCTGATGAGGGCGACGGGGCTGCGTTCCAAAGCGGCCCGGCCGTTCGTGGTCAGGACCACGGACAGCCGGCACGGCCACCCCGTGGCCGCCAACACCCTGAATCGCGAGTTCTATCCAGATCGACCGAACGCGGTATGGACGGCTGATATTACTTACGTGCCGACGGCTCAGGGTTGGCTCTACCTGGCGGTGGTCCTGGGCCTGTTCTCACGCCGCGTGGTGGGCTGGGCCACGGCCGATCACTTGCGTGCCGAGCTGGCCTGCGACGCCTTGCGGATGGCCTTGGAGCATCGCAGGCCGAGGGGGGAGCTGATGCACCACAGCGACCGAGGCGTGCAATACGCCAGCGGGGCCTACCAGGAACTTCTGGCGGGATCCGGGATCGAACCGAGCATGAGCCGGACGGGCAATTGCTGGGATAACGCGGTGACCGAGAGTTTTTTCAGTACAGCAAAGCGAGAGTTGACCCACCACGAGTCGTACGTCACCCGGGAGGAGGCGCGTCGGTCCTTGTTCGACTACATCGAGATCTTTTACAACCGTCAACGCCTGCATTCGACGCTTGGCTATCGCAGTCCGGCGGACTACGAAGTACGCTTCGCATCCTAGCCCGCCCCGAGCGCCCACGATTCCTGGGGAAGGTCACGGCCGGGTGCCCTCCGCCCGTGTGCGCCATGGATCGCAACACGCTGAACTTGTCTGAAATCCTGTTGAGAAAGCTACATTTTCGCCAACATCTTCGGTAGTCGGCGGGCCATCAGATGGATCATCGCCAACTTGACGAATGCTTCGCTGCTTGCGGTCGTCGCCTCGTAATCCTTGCTCAGCCGACGGTTCCGCCCCAGCCAGGCGAAGGTCCGCTCCACACGCCAGCGGAATGCGATCGGCTCGAACTTGTCGGCACCGGGGCGCTTCGCCTTGATCTCCAGCCGCAGCCGGTTGCGGCCCCGCAACGCATGGACCCACTCGGCGATCCCGCCGTTGTCCGATCCCGTCGGCGACGATCAGCCGCAGCCGCATGAAGCGGTGCCGCAGCGGGGCCAGGACCAGCCTCGCACCGTCGCGATCCTGGATACTCGCGGCGTGGACGACCACCGAGAGGATCAGCCCCAGGCCGTCGA
Source organism: Isosphaeraceae bacterium EP7 (assembly GCA_038400315.1). Lineage (NCBI taxonomy): Bacteria > Pseudomonadati > Planctomycetota > Planctomycetia > Isosphaerales > Isosphaeraceae > Kueselia > Kueselia aquadivae. The sequence continues at coordinate 2,896,213 of CP151667.1, read as the reverse complement.
CGAGGATGTGCCGCTTGCGGCCGGCGACCTTCTTGCCGGCATCGATGCCGTGGGGCCCCCCCTTTCGGTGGTCTTGACCGACTGACTGTCGAGGATGGCCCCCGAGGGCTGCCGACGCCGCCCCTCGGCCACGCGGAGGTCGCCCCGCAATTCGGCCATCAATCGGTCGAAGGTGCCGTCCTTCTTCCAGCACCGGAAGTACCAGTAGGCGATGGTCCAGGGGGGGAGGTCGTGCGGCATTGCCCGCCACTGGGACCCCGTGCGGGCGACGTACAGCAGGGCGTTGACGATCTCGCGGCGGTCGTATTTGGCGGGCCGGCCCCCGGGCTTGGGGGCCGGGATGAATCGGCAGACCTGGGCCCACTGGGGGTTGGTCAGGTCACTGGGATAGCGACGTCGTGTGTCCATGCTCCAAGCCTAGGACACCCTTTCTCAACTCGCTCTAATACTACAGTTGCAACTAACCGATCAGCCCGGTAGTTTGGCCATGGAATCCCCGAGGAGGATCACCATGGCCAGCACCGATGCCGCCTTCAGCCCCGAGGACGTCCACGATTGGGGGCGGCAGATCGACGAGGTGGCCCGCCGGATCGGGGCGAGGTTTCCTCGAAGCGAGACCCGCGATCGCGTCCGGGCCTATCTCATCGGCCTGCTCGGGCCGGTCCAGCGGAAGAACGCCTGGCAGGTCGCCGAGCAGATCGGTGACGAGACGCCCTACGGCGTCCAGTACCTCATGGGCCGGGCCGACTGGGACCCCGACTCCGTCCGCGACGACCTGCGGGCCTACGTCGTCGAGACGCTCGGCGACCCCGACGCCGTGCTGATCCTCGACGAGACCGGGTTCCTCAAGAAGGGGACCAAGTCGGTGGGCGTGGCGAGGCAATACACCGGCACCGCGGGCCGGATCGAGAACGCCCAGGTCGGGGTCTTCCTCGCGTACGCCAGCCGGCATGGCGTCGCGTTCCTCGACCGCACGCTGTACCTGCCCGAGGAGTGGGCCGGCGACCCCGGGCGGTGCAAGGCGGCGGGTGTCCCGGAGAAGACCGCCTTCGCGACCAAGATCCGGCTGGCCAGGGCGATGCTCGAGCGGGCGTTCAAGGCCGGGGTGCCTGCGGCGTGGGTGACCGGCGACGAGGTCTACGGCGCGTGGGAGTTGCGGCGGTGGCTGGAAGAGCAGAAGCGGCCGTACGTGCTGGCGGTCCGGGCCAACCAGTATGTCTGGGCGGGGTCCGGGCAGGCCGCGGTCGCCACCCTGACCAGAGCGTTGCCGAAGCAGGCCTGGCACAAGATCACCATCGCGGCGGGCAGCAAGGGGCCGAGGCGGTACGCCTGGGCGTGGCTGGAGATCAACAGCGACCTGGGCCCGGCATGGAGGCGGTGGCTGCTGGTGCGCAAGAGTCTGGATGGCCGCGAGGAGTTGGCGTACTCCATCGCGGCCGGCCCGAGCCGCACGACGTTAACCCGGCTGGCCCAGACCGCCGGGGCTCGCTGGGCGGTGGAGGGCGGTTTCGAGGCGGCCAAGCAGGAGGCTGGACTGGCCGACTACGAGGTGCGGAGTTGGACCGGCTGGCATCGGCACATCACCCTGGCCCTGCTGGCCCATGCCGTCCTGGCCGCGATCCGGAGACTTGCCGGCGCACCGCCCAAAAAAAGTCGGCCGACGAGCCGGAGTTGATCGCCCTGACGGTGCCCGAGGCCCGTCGGCTCCTGGTCCGACTCCTGTGGGGACGCCTGCCGGAGGCCGTCGAGGTCCTGGATTGGTCGGTATGGCGGCGCGCCCACCAGGCGTTCGCGCGGCGTTGCCACTACAAGAAACGCGAGGCCGGGCCCCCGGGTTAGTTACAACTGTAGTACTAAGAGGCTATCCGGGAACAAAGATTTGCCGTAAAACACTGGTGGCAAACGATGTCACCCCGACCCAATGGCACCGGGACATGCTTCCATGCGCGAGCCCTATCCGTCCGACCTGACCGACGCCCAGTGGGCCATCATCGAGCCGCTCATCCCCGGGAAGAAGACCGGACGACCTCGGCGGGTCGAGATGCGGGAAGTCCTCAACGCCCTGTTCTACCTCGACCGATCCGGTTGTCAGTGGGACATGCTCCCCCACGACCTGCCCGCCAAGAGCACCGTCTATGACCACTTCGCCACCTGGCGGGACGATGGCACCTGGGACAAGATCAAGGACGCGTTGATCGAGAAGGTCCGGGTCGCCGCCGGTCGCGACCCCGCCCCACGCACCGCCGCCATCGACAGTCAGACGGTCAAGGGGAGCGAGGTCGGTGGCGCACGGGGCTACGATGGGGGCAAGAAGCTCTGGGGCCGGAAGCGTCATATCGTCGTCGATAGCCTGGGCTTACTGCTGGTCGTCGTGGTCGCGGTGGCGAACCTGGATGACGGGACGACAGCCCGGCGGGTGCTGCGTCGCCTGACGCCGGAGCAGACCGGGCGGTTGGAGACGGTGCGGGGCGATTCGAAGTACCGCAATCATAAGCTGAATCGTTGGATGGCAGAGGCGCGGGTGAAGTATGTGATGGAGGTGATCGACCGGCCCAAGGATGTGAAGGGATTCGTGCATCAGCCGAAGCGTTGGGTGGTGGAGCGGAGCTTCGCCTGGTTGGGGCGGTCTCGTCGTCAGAGTCGGGACTACGAGTGGTTCACCGCGTCGAGCGAGTCGATGATCAAGGTCGGCGCAATTCAGCACATGCTCAGGCGATTGGATCCAAATCCCACCAAGGCGAATCCATTCCATTACCCGAAAAAGCAGCTATCAGTTGCCGGATAGCCTCTAAAAGAGCAAAGAAAAGCATCAATAGTGCTTCTGATGCAGCTCGTTTTCACAGTAGAAGCGGCTTGGTTGTTTTTGCCGGTGACTGCCGGTGACAAGCACCGGCTATAGCCCAAACAGCGAACGCCGACCCCTTCGCTCGCTCACCCGATCGCACCGCCCTGCATCCAGAGTCCGCCACCACACCGGTCCTTGCTTCCGAACAGGAGCCCGACCCATGAACACCGCCGGAACCCCGCCTGACTATCGCATCGCCGACTGCCGAGAATTCCCTTTCGGCCTCGACGCCATTCGCCATGACCCGAAACTAGCCCCGCGCTGCAGCATCACGAATTGTCGTGGCCGATGCAGTTTCCGATTCCTTCTTCTCGGCCTCGGGATGATCGGCCATGTCGGCGTGTGCAGCCGACATTTCGAGAAGTACGGACGCAGCAACGATCAGGACGGCCTGGTTGCTGCTGTGGCCGCAGCGGAGGCGAAACGCCTCGACGCGCGTCGCGAACGAGCCCTCAAGGCTCTCGCGAGGCGAAGCTCGGTCAAGGCCGCCACGACGCCTTGACCGAGCTGCGGACAGCCGCCAACCGCACACATGACAGCACACCCCCGAAGCGTCGATCCCTGCGCACCGTCCCCCATCACTCAAGATCGGAGTTGCAACATGTCACGCACCACCAATGCCGCCGCAGAAGCCGCCAAGCCGAAATCCCGGCCCATTCGTGCTCCGCGGCTCTCGCCGATCGGCGAGAACCGACATGTCCGAGGCGGTGCAGGCCCTCGTCCCGTCATGCCCGAATCGGATTGTCACCTGCTGCTCCGGGACCACCCACTGCCTGCGCGACGACGTCCAGGCGGGATGGCCGACATGCCTCGAATGCGTGAGGAGGCCGTCGAGCGTCACGCCCTGAGGTTGACGAAGTCGGCGAGCCCGAGCTTGCAGGCAACTGGAGACGGAGTAGTACCCCGAGTGCGTCGCTCGCCGGTCGCACTCGGTGGTTCGTGACTCGACGCGCGAGGAGCCTTCTCCCCGCCTCCAGGCGTCGCCGAGAGGAATGAGAAGCGATCAAACGGCTACTGTCCTGGGCGTATCGCGGGTGCTAGCATGTCATCGAAATCAGCCCGGCTCGTTCCCGCCGCGATCCGAGCCGCGGATATGGCCTGGCGAGACAGGGGAGACTCAGGCGATGCGTAAGGTTGTCCTGTTCGGATCGTCGCTGGTCCTCGCGGTGGTGGCGATGGCATTCTTGACCGCGGGTCGCTCTACCCAGGCCCAGGCCGTTGCTCCGGGCGCTGTCGTACGCTGGGAATATTCCGTCATCAGAGGCTTCAGAGTCGAAACCTTCAACGAACTCGGCGCACAGGGCTGGGAGCTGTGCGCCGCGGGAAGCAATCTCAGTCAGTACTCCGACTACGTCTTCAAGAGGCCTAAGCGCTGACTCCCACGCTCATGGCATGCGCCCCGCCGGAGCCGCCATCAACGGCGTACGAAGGTCCCAGGTGCCAGGCAAGCTTCGCCAGTAATTTCTCCGCAGACAAGGCTCTGCGTCGCGCCAGGCGAGCCGATCGGGACGCCAGGGCCCCGCGCTTGTCGCATCGCATGGCCGCCTCGACATCGCGGCAGGTCAAGGCGACCCTCCCCTTGAAGCCCTCCGATGCAGCGGTCGCCTCCTCGGCCAGCGACTCGGCGACGTTGACCGAGGCTACGGAGGCGAAGAGTTGCTCCAGGGATGGAAGGGCAGTGTCGGCGGGGGGCATCGCGCCGGGCAACGGCGGGGGTGCCCATCGGCGGGCCAGCTCGATGGCGGTAGCCGAGGCGTCACGATCGGCCCGCGTCTCCAGATCAGTCCGCGACTTGCGGAGCTTATTGAACCGCGAGCGATTGCAGGAGACGTAGCCCTCAGCCCGCATCGCAGAGATGAATGCGGACCGCGCCAGGCGGAAGCCCTCCTCCAGCAACCTTGCGCGGGCATCGGCTGCCGCCTTCATCTCGCGGAACCCGGCCCGCCAGGAGTTCCGCTCCGCGCGGGCCCGCAGCCCGGCATCGCGACCCTCGCGGGCGATCCTGCGCTCAATTTCGCGCCGCCTGACCGAGAACGTCGCGTCGAGTGAATAGGCGGCCACGGCCGACGCCCCCGAGCAGACGTACTCCCACTCGACCCGGCCCCCGGCCTTGCGCTCTCTATAGAAATATGGCAAACCATTTAGATATTTGAGCGGCAGTATTACCATACCTCCGCGCCCGGAATATCGGATGCGTCCACGGATTCACCCGATCGGCCCCGGGCCATCAACCACCCACGGGCCGCGACGACCGCGACATCTGGGTGGTTGATGGTCAGCGGCCCATCCCTGCCCACCCCGTCGCGCTAGTCGTCCCACGAGTCGCCGCCCAGGCCGCCGTGATCCCTCGCCCAGGACGGCAAGGCGGCACTCACGCTCGTCCGGCCTGCCTCAGCTTGGGCCGCAGCATCGGCCTTCGCGAGCGACTCGGCAAGTTGGAGCAGCACATCGGCCTGACCCTCGGGCCGGATGAACTCGGCGATGGACGCGACGAACTCGCTCAGGATCGGCCCGACCGAGGATGAGGCGGCTGGGGCATGTGCTACGCCACGCATCTCGTGCTCGTGCCGCTCGACCATGATCTGGAGTTCCAGATCCCGATACCGCAGGTTGAGGAACTCCCTCGCCGCCGCGTGATTCTGGCCGCTCATCGCGAGCAGATAAAGGCTCTCCCTGACATCTTCGTTGGGGACCATCTCGGCCGCGAAGACATCGTCGCGGAATTCGGGATCGGCGTCGAACTCCCGGCAGAAGTCGGCGGTGGAGATCATGGCTTCCTGGCATGCCCTCACTCGCTCCTTCCCCCGGGAGAGTGCGTCGAGAAGGGCCGCCTTCTGAGAGGTTGCCGGCGGCCCTGTAGCCCTGTGTCGCCGGGCGGACGGCGCGGACGTCCCTCGGATCGCCTCGTCACGTCGCGACTTACTGAGCTTGATGGCCATCCGATCCCTCCCCTCCGCCGCACGATGATGCCCGAGCCAGGGCGGTACAACATAAAGTATAATTACGCTTTCAATTACATTGAGTGTTCAAATAATTGTATAATTCTTGTGATCTTCCTGCAGTCGCAAGCGTCGCATATCCCGACGCCGAAGCATCGGCGCCATGGAGGAGGGATCGGACACTCCGGGGGCTGGTTCTAGAGGCCCGACCGAATCATTCGCCGCTCCGCCCCCTTGGGTGGTCGGGCAGGCCCTATCACCTGGGATGTCCTCGATCACCCGTGCTTCTTGAACTTCTCGGGCTGACGCGAGACAGCACCGGAGCCTACCTCCAAATCTTAGATCCCGTCCCGATAGAAACGATTCCTCGGCGGTTGCGTGGCGCCCCCCGCCTGACTCGCCTGGCCCGCCTCCCTGGTCCTCTGATCGGCCCGCGCGTCCAGGAGGCTCTCGACGGCCCTCTCCGCCCCGAGCTGGCCCGCGAGCTTGAGGAGCACCCAGACATCGACGCCCATCGCCTCTCGGTACGCAGCGAACTTCGCGGCCTCGTCGGGCGACGGGGCCGCCGCGGTCGCAGGCTCCGCCCTCGCGGCGACCCGGCTCACCGGCGTCACGACCTCGGAATCGCGATCCAGCAGCGACTCCAGGTCGATCCCCAGGACCCTGGCGGCATAGTAGCAGGGGATCAGGCTCGGCTCCGTCGTGCCCGCGAACCAGGCGGACATCGAGGCGGTGGTGATCTGGCCGCCGGCCTCCCTGATCCGCTGGACGAACTCGGTCTGTGACCAACCGCGGGCTGCCACCAGCCCCTTAAGCCGGAGCCCGACGAAGGAATTCTCGACCTCCTTCGGCGTGGTTCGTATGCGTCGCTTCTTGCCTTCGTTGCTCATGCCTCGCCTCGTTCTGGCCGGGTTTGGACGCGTGTGCTGTAGGCCGAATACTATGGGAACTGATTTGGATGGCTGAAACAAGGGCTCCGGCCGCCTTTTAGCCGCCCTATCCCATCTCGGACGGCCTAATCACACCATCACTCGCCAACCGATGAACGCGGTGGGCCGAATTCGAACTCGGTTTCGAGTATTCGGCATCCTTTCAAAAAAACTTGATCACGCTCGCATTTACTTCGTGTTGGCAAGATGAGAGGCTATTCATTATTCCGAATTATTAGCCTGAATTGTTCGGCAAGGCTTACGGTCGCCCCCGCCCGACCACCCACAACCCTCGCCGGAGTCGAGCTTTGGCTTCAACCCTCGACCTAATCACCACGCAGGCCCCTCCTCCGCTTCCCGGGCTGGGTGGTTGCCGCTGGACGAGTTGCCAGAAGCCTGGCTAGGCGGCCCCGACATCTTCGACGAGTCCGAGTACGTCATCCGCCGCGGGATCCCGATCCTCGACGTCCACCGCCACGACGACAAGGGGACCGTCGATCGGGGGCTGCTGGAGCTGATCGCGGCGAACTCGAACGCGCGGTCGGCCCGCGGCGACTACGCCCTGATCTTCGTCGGCCACACCGACCCTGACCTCCCCGAGATGGCCCAGCCCCCGATCGTCGGCTACATCTCCGAATTCACCGTCGGCCGGTACGACGGGCGGCCCTGCCTGCTGGCGGATTTCCACTACAAGAAGGCGAAGTTCGACCTGGCGATGAGCTTCCCGCACCGATCCATCGAGCGGGCCTACGGGGAACTTCGCCAGTCGAACTTCATCTCGGCCGTGGCGCTGCTGCGGTTCCGCCCCGAGCGATCTCTCGGGCTCATGACCTACTCCCGATCCGACACGCCGACCCCCCGGACTTCCAATCAGGAGAGAACCATGACCGCGACCGCCATCCGAGACGCCGAAGTCGGCCTGGCCGCCAGGAACGCCAGCCTCGAAGCGCAGGCGGCCAGGCTCGAAGCCCAGGCGGCGAAGCTCGCCGCGCTCAAACTCAGGATGGACCGGGGCGAGCGAGGCGCCGAACTCAAGGCGATGGCCAGGCAGGGCATCAGGCTGGACGTGCCCGCGGAGCTGGCCCGATGCGAGCGGATGACCGACATCCAGTATTCGTCCCACGTGGCATCGATCCGCAAGAACTACGCCCGCTCGCCCCAGCCCGCCGCCGCCCCAGACCTTGGGTGGTCGGGATCGCCGGCGACGATGAACGAGATCAGCCGTCAGGCGACCGACGAGGCGAAGGGGATCTATCGCTACGCCCGCGACAACAAGATCGGGCCGGGTCGGTTCGCCGACGCCGTGGCAGGATATCGGGCCGAGCAGGCGAAGACGATCCGCTGACGCGGCCGGGCCGGTCGCTGCCCCCCTGGATGAACGAGGGGCAGCGACCGGCCCGAACGTCTCACGCCGTCCGCCCATCAGGCGGAGACTCCGGCCCTCGCGGGCCATCGACCACCCAAAGGGGCGGCTAGCCCTGCTTGGCAAAGCAACTTGGCGATCAACCTGGAGCCGAGAACATGAGCGACGAAGAGCTGAAGGATCGACTTGAGCGGATCGAGCGATCATTGGCGATGTTGGTCGAGCGCGAGACAATCAAGGACTTCTACGACGTCGAGGAATTCGCCCGCCTGGTCGGTAAGGCCGAGTTCACCTGCCGCGAATGGGCCAGGCTGGGTCGCATCCACGCCGAGAAGCGACAGTCGGGGCGTGGTGCGTACTCGGCGTGGGTGGTGAGTCATGCCGAGCTTCTCCGCTACCGCCAGCACGGACTGCTGCCTCGCCTCGTGAGGGCGTGAAGGGTCGGAGAGGGGGCTCCTATCCGAAGACGCTCTTGATCGTCTCGGCCTGGACTGACGGGTACAGGTGCGAGTATCGCTTGTGGACCTCGGCCGTCAGGTGTCCCACCCACTCCTGGATGAGCCTCTGGTCGATGCCCTTGCTGGCGCAGGCCGAGATGAAGGAGTGCCGCAGGGTGTGGTAGCCCCTCATAACGGACCAGGGCGAATCGGCGAGCGTCCGCTTCATGTGATCGTGGGCCTCGTCCGGGGTGAGGGGCGTGATCCCGGGCCCCTCCCGATTGCGGACCGACTTCATCCTCTCTCCGGCCGTCTTCGCGCGGCCTTCGCCAGACGTGTGGCCGGTCGTGCGGCTCCGTTTCTTGCTCCGCTCGACCTCGCCTGACTGGCAGAAGAGCCACGTCCCCCCGGGATGGATCGCGATCCAATCGCGGAGGATCGCGGCCAGGGCCGAGGAGATGGGCACGCGGCGTGTGGTCCGCTCGCTGTGCGACCGCTTCTTCTCCCGCACCGTGATGACCCGCCCTCGAAGTCCACGTCGGAGAGCCGCATGCGGATCAACTCGGAACGCCGGGCGCCCGTGTAGGCGGCCGTGGCCAGCAGGGGGTGGATCCACGGGTGGCCGGCCTGCTCGCGGACGTGGGCGAGCAATTCCTCGACCTCGGGCAGGCGGAGGTAGAGGGCGTCCCAGAGTTCCGCCCGATCCTTGGCGGTGATCCCGGCGAGTTGCCGCTCGATCTCGGCGCGTGTCTGGAACGGCGGCTTGGCGTCCCGCTTGGGATAGCGCAGCCCCCCGTTCGGGAATTTGCCCGCGACGAGGTCCATCCGCACGCCCCAGTTCCAGGACATGCGCAGGGAGATGATCTCTTTCCTGATCGTGGCGGGGGAGAGCATGCCCCGGATACCCTTCGCCTTGGCGCGGCGATCGACGTAGGCCTGCAGGTCGGACAGGGCGAGGTCCCCGATCGGGAACGCCTCGCCGAGGGCGGCGACCAGGTGCTTGAAGTGGAGGCGGATGCCGTCGAGCGTCCTCTCCTCCAGGGAGCCGTTGCCGTGCGTCTCCAGGGAGCCGTTGCCGTGCGTCTCCAGGTAGCGGTCGCGGAGCGAGCCGAGGGTGAGCCGCGTGGCGGGGGCGATGCTGCCGTCCTTGATAAGAATCGGCTTACCATCCTGCCGGACGTACTCGACGATGCCGATGCCCGGCGGCAACTCGGTCAGCCCCTGGGCGAGACGCATCAGCAGGTAATCGACCTGGCCTCGGCCTCGGAGACGCGGCCGACCGTGAAGGATCGCTGCTTTCGCTGGTACTCGAAGAGGATCCGGTAGCTGCCGTTCCTGTCCTGAAGTGCGGCCATCTGCCCTCCCGGCGGGCGATGCCACCCCAACGCGGCGAGGGCGATCTTACCAGATCCTTGCCAAGGCCTCTGGTAAGATCGCCCGTGATTCGCCGTAAGTCCATAGTACCGAAGGTGGGACTCGAACCCACACGGGTGTTACCCCACCGGATTTTGAGTCCGGCGCGTCTGCCATTTCGCCACTTCGGCTCATTTCTCGGACGCTTCAAGTCAAGTCCAAGAAAATAGTGGCAAACGAGGCGATGCCTCGTCTGCTTTCGGCCCGGGCATTCTATCAGGAACTTCGTTTCAAACCAGGCTATCGAGTCAAATCGTGCCCGGAGTGTTTCGAAATTTCTTCTCAAAGAATGACGGGAGTTGCGTTAATCAGGCCTGTCGCGACCTTTGAGGGTTGTCTCTTGGGGCCATTTGGAGGACTCGTCGTTGGCAGTGCCGGGTGCCAACTCAGAGGGGACGCCGGGCGGGGGTCCGATCGGACGATCCCCCTGGTGCCGTCGTGGATCGGCCCCGCGGCATCTCGGCGGGAATCGTGTGGGGCGATGGATCGGGCGAGAGGCAGGGTGTTGCGCGGGGCGTGACGCCCGTGAGGCTTGCTCGATCGCGGGTGTCGAAGGGCGGCGGCCCGCTCAGCGTGGGGGATTGCGCCGCCCTTGATGGGACGGGCCTTGATCAGTCCTTGCCTTCTTCGGCCGGCTTCAACTCCGGGGCTTCTGGCGTCTCGGACTGTTGTTGATTGCGGCGGAAGCGGCGGAGTGCGTCGAGCTTGGTGGCGAGGCCGGCTCCCCGGCCCGCGGCGGTGAGTCGGGGCGGGGGCGGGTTGTTGTTGAGGTGCTCCTCGTCGCGGGTGTATTGCAGGAAGCCGATGCACATCTCGTCCTCGGTCTGCTCTCCCCAGTGGACTTCGATCGGGGGCTTCGAGGGGTTGGCCGGGTTGCTGGCCGAGTTGTCGAAGTGGGCGGTGAGCTCGATCTTGGTGCCCCGGGGGAGCGCCTCGGGGGCGTTGAACTCGTAGGTGTCCTGCCAGTTGAAGTCCCAGCGGTCGATCCGGATCAGGGGCTTGCGGGTGCCGTCGGGACTGATGGCGGTGAGCCTGAAGTCTTTGCCCAGCCAGTGCATGTGGGGGACGACCGCGTTGAGGTGGATGTCGACGGGGGCGGTCCAGGTTCCTTGCACCTGATAGTTGGCGTCGCCGACCGGGATGATCATCTTGGGGCGGAAGCCTTGCAGGGGAAGGTTGGGGCGGACGGCGGCCCCCCGGACGAGCTTGTCGACGGGCCTTTTGGAGAAATAGAGGCCGATCGAGGTGGCGTCGTCCTCTTCCTTGCCGCTCTTGTTGTAGTGGATCTGGAGGAGGACATCGGCGCCGGCGGGGATGTAGCGGCCGATCCCTTCGGGGGTGGCCCTGGGCGACTTTCCGGGCGCCCAGCCTCCCAGGCCTCCCGAGGGGAGGACCCCGAAGCCGGAGAACGAGCGGTAGCCGGGCTCGTCATCGGCGGCATCCTTGGAGCGGGCCTGGCCGGTGGTGTCGAAGGCGGCCAGGATGTGGTGGACGACCTTGGGGTTGCCGGCCTTGAAGTCGACGGCGGAGATCCAGCGGCCTTCGGTCAGGCCCGACGGGAGGACGAAGACGCGGAACTCGTCGCGGCCGTTGGCCGACAGGCGGAAGGGCTTCGAAGGGGTGAGGATCAGGTCGGGCTCGCCCAGGGCCCAGGTGGAGCTGAAGGTGCGGGGCGCGGGGGCTTCGGCGGGGTTGCCCTCGGGGGCGTCGGCCTCGGCCCAGGCGGACAGGGTGGCGATCTCGGCGGGGGTCAGGATGCGGGCGCCTCGGAACGGGCCCCCCTCGGTGGTCGAGGCATGCCAGGGGGGCATGGTGCGCTCGGACGTGACGGCGGCGAGGTCGCCGGCGCGCTTGCGGGCCTGTTCCCAGGTGAGCAGCGGGAACGGCGCGACCTGCCCAGGTCGGTGGCACTCCTGGCAGTGCGCCTGGAGGATCCGCGAGACGTCCCTGTGGAACGTGGGGGCCTCGCCCCCGATGGCCAGTGTGGTCGACGACGTGACCGCACAAGCCGCGAGGAAGAACGCACGGACGCTGCGCATTGCCTTGGACCCCTCGATGTCTGACCGGCCTCGGCCGCGAGACTCCTACGCATCCAACCCCGTCGGTTGCGGAAAGTCTCGCGGCCTTCGGCTCAAGCTTAGTGCACCGATCAGGCGGGTTGGACCCCTTCCGGGTGCCTGGCGACGATCCGGTCGCGGAGCGACTTGACGGCGAATCCCAGGACGATCCAGTTGACACCCCTGAAGATGAGGTTAATGCCGACGAACATGCCGATGACCCAGAGCGACGAGGCGGGCCACTCGGCCAGGATCAGCAAGCCGAGCAGGATGTCGACGAGGCCGCCGAAGACCGGCCAGCCCCAGGCGGCGAACCTGTAGCTGAGGGCGGTGATGACGCTGAAGATGCCGCCGACGAGCAGGAAGCTGGCGATGAGCAGGGTGAGCGTGGCGGTCCCCTGGATCGGGGCCTTCAGCAGCAGCAGGCCGACGACGCCGGTGAGGATGCCCGAGAGCAGGTGGAGAAAGAACCCACTCCAGTAGCGGACCCAGAAGGCGCCCACGATCTCGCCTATACCGGCGGCGATCATGACGACGCCAAGGGCCACGGTCGAGACGATGGAGGCGATGACGACCGAGCTGAGCGCGACCGAGCCCAGCGCGATGAGCGCCGCACCCAGCACGACGAACCAGAGCCAGTTGCCGCCCAGGGCTTCGATCTCGTGCCTGAGCGAGATGCCTTTTCGGCCTTCCGTCACGATGCTCATGTTGAGTCTCCCCTACCCGATGTTGGAGCAGGCCTGCCCGCCACATTGCGGGCCCTGGGGGGCGATGCTTGCCTGTCCCAAGCCCTGATACAGCGGCGAGTTCCACATCGGAGTCGCCATCGTCGGCCGTCCGGGCCCCGGGTGCAAGCGGCAAGGTCGCGAACGGCCAGAGACGGGGCGGGCTCCGGAAAGTGATGGAAGCCGGCGGGCCCTGGGCGCTACAATGAGGCGCCCCGGTGAAGAGGAGACGAGCCCCCGGGTGGGATCGACTGGCGACGCAGCCGGTCCCCGGTGGAACACGCGAGGGACGGATCTCGTGGACGATCTCAGCCCCGACGACAGCCCGACCGTCGCGTCCAAGTCGGGCGTGGGGCGCACCCCGGCCCCGACCGGCTCGGCGGCCAGGTTCCCCGCGCCTTCGACCCGCACGGCCCCGGCCGCGCCGGCCGCGATGCGTCGTCGGCGGCGGAGCTGGGTCGCGGCGGGAATTGCCGTGGTGGCCCTGCTGGTCGCGTCGCTGGGCGTGCTCGGGGCTCGGGTCGTCTCGCTGGGCCGCGACCGCGACCGGGCGAGGGTCGCCGCGCGCGCGGCGGAGGACGGGCTGAGGCGGGCGAAGGAGGTCGAGGCGACGGCCCTGAAGGAGCGGAACGACGCGAACCGCGAGGCCGCCAGGGACGCCGAGACACGCAGGCGGGCCGAGGCTGACGCCGACGAGGCCAGGCGGGCGATCAAGCAGACGCAGGAGGCGCTCGAGGCGACCCAGCTCCAGCGCCAGGCGGCCCTGGAGGTGATCCGGTCGCTGACGACGCAGGTGGCCACGCAGCTGCGCGACCGGCCCGGGATGGAGCGGACCCGCCAGGGGGTGCTCGACGCGGCCATCGCCGGCTTGCAGCAGGTGGACAGGGCCGCGGAGACCAAGGACCTGCCCGATCGAAGCCTGGCGGGCATGCATCAGCGGATCGGCCAGGCCCTGCTCGCTGCGGGCGACTCCGACGGCGCGATCCGCCAGTATGAAATCGCCCTGGAACGCCTGGAGAAGCTGGCCGCGCGCGAGCCCGATGACCCGATCGTCAGCCGGAACATGGTCGCCACCCTCAACAATCTAGCCGACGTGGCGATGGCCGGCCGCGGCAGCGCCGAGCTGGCCCGCACCTACGCCCGTCGCGCCCTCCGCCTGCGGCTTGACCGGATGCTCAAGGAGCCCGGCAATGACGCCCTGAACCTCGACGCCGCGGGCTCCTATGCGCTTGTCGCCGGGCTCTCGATGCGCCTGGGCGACTCGGGCTCGGCGCAGGCCGACACCCTGCGTGCCCTGGACCTGCGCGACGCGCTGCCCGCCCCGATGCGCAACCGCCTGGACGTGCAGCGCGACCAGGCCGCCGGCCTGGACCGGCTCGGCGAAATCGCCCTGCGTCGCGGCGATAGCGCGGCGGCGCACGCCCAGTTCGACAAGGCCTACACCATCCGCAAGGGCCTCGCCCGCCGCGACCCCGACAAGGCGGGGGCCGCCCGCGAGCTGGTCCGTTCGCTGAACTACCTGGGCGACGTGGCGCTGACGCTTGACCGCGACCCGGCCCGCGCCAGGGACCTTTATGCCGAGGCCCTGGAGCTCTGCGAGGCCGCCACTCCCAAGTCGGCCCCTCGCCCGCCGGGCGACGAGCCGAGCCCGATCCTGGCCCTCTTCGGCGCGGCGAGGCTGGCCCTCCGCGCCGGCGAGAAGCTCGGCCCCGAGTCGCTGCGGCCCCGCTTCGGCGAGGCCGCCCGCGACGTCGACCGGGTCTTCCGGCCTCAGGAGTCGCCCGATGCGGCGGCCCTGCGCTGCCTGGCCTCGACCACCTATCGCCTGGGCATCGCCTCCCTGAAGCTGGGCGACACGGCCCGCGCCGAGGCGCTCTTCGACCGCAGCCTGCGGGCCCGCCGGTCGACTCCCCCCGGCCCCGGCCCGGGCCGCGACCTGGGGCGCGAGGCCGACCTGCTGCTGGCCCTGGCCCGGTGCGGCAAGCTGAACGAGGCCGGGCGTGTCGCCGCCGAGCTGGCCGCGGCCCCGGGCCTGGACGCCGAGGGCTTCTACCGGGCCGCCGGGGGCTACGCCCAGTGCGCCGCCGCGGCCAGCCTCGCCGATGCCACGTCCGAGGCCGAACGCTACACCACCCTGGCGCTGGGAGCCCTGGGCCGGGCCGTCGACCTGGGCTGGAAGGATGCCCCCGCCCTGGCCGCCGACCCCGAGCTGGACTCCATCCGCGACCGCCCCGGGTTCCGCGAGGTGCTTGACCGCATCAGCCTGGTCAAGCGGTTGCCCTGATCGAGCATTGATTGACATTCCGGCGTCGTGTCGAATGTCAACGGGCCTCGTTGGCATTGGATTCGGGGTGGACGATGCGTGCAATGGACGCGTTCGATGGGCGTGCAATCCTGGCGATTCTCGCCATGCTCTGCGGCTGGCCGTCCGACGTGGCGGCGCGGGACGTCTCGCTGGAGGAGGTCATCGAGGCGGTGCGGGAGAAAGAACGGCTCTATCGCGACGTCGAGGTCAAGTCCAAATATTCCTATGTGGCGGAACAGCCGGAAGATCAATACGTGAAGCAGGCCCTCCGGTCGTACACCACGGCCTCCAGGAGCGTCTCGCAGGGCGACCTCTACTATTTCCGCGAGGCCGGGGCCAGGACCACCTTCGAAGGCGCCAAGGGCCACGATCTCGACGAGATCGCCGGGTACGACGGCAAGGTCACCAGGTTCAATCACAACGGAGAATATGCGAATATTTACCACGGAAGGGCGGAGAGCCAGACGTTCTACCGCCCCCACATGCTGCCGTTCCGGCAGTCCGTCGGCGCCCCCCTGTCCCTGTATCTTCGCGGCGGGAAGGAGCTGAGCAAGCACCCGCTTTCCGGGCCCTATCATGAGCGCGCGATCCTCACGGTGAAGCTGGACGGCCACGAGGCCGTGGATGGGATCGAATGCCTCAAAATCCGGTGCGAGTCACGTTACCGCGAGCGCCCCGAAGACCCCGGGAGCCTGGGCCTGCTCTGGCTGGCACCCAGTCGGAATTACCTCCCGTTGAAATTCGAGAGCTACGCCGTTGATTACAGCAGCACGCTGCCGATGGTGAGCGGGCGGGTCGAGGAACTCCGGGAATTCTCGCCCGGGGCCTGGTATCCGTCCCGATACAAGGACCTCGTCTACGACCGGGCGAGCCTGAGGGAAGGGAAGCATATCCTCATCCGCTCCGACACCATCGAGGTCGAATCGGTGGCCCCGACGGGGACGTACCCGGTGACCTTCTTCGGCGACGTCCCGATCCCCGACGGGCTGCCCGTCTACGAGATCGAGGGCGAGAAAATCGTGAAGAGCTACATCCAGGGGGAGGCACCCGACGCGAAGTGACCGGGGCGGGGCCCCGGGCCGACGCGACGAGGGCGGGATTGATCGGTGTTCTCGTTTATCAAGTGTGATTATGCATGCGTGTGTCGCGTCGGCCGCCTTCGCCCCGGATGCGGGCCTTGCCGGGTTCGGGTAGAATTGCGGTCGTCATGGGATCTCAGCAGCGATCGTTCGCCGGCCACCCCCGGCGAGTCAGCGTGTTCGCCCCGAACTCGGCCCGATTCGAGGAGGAGCCCCGATGGCCTGCCATCACATCGACGGCGTCGAGCCCGTGCCCGCGAAGACCCCCGACGGTTGCGAGGAGTGCCTGGAGGAGGGGACGCCCTGGGTCCACCTCCGCCTCTGCCTGGAATGCGGACACGTCGGCTGCTGCGATAGCTCGCCGGGCATGCACGCCACGAAGCACTTTCACGGGACGGGCCACCCGGTCATGGCGTCCTACGAACCCGGCGAGCGCTGGGGCTGGTGCTACGTCCACGAGGCCGAGCTGGACGTGCCCGCGCGGTTCGAACCGCTCCTGCGATAGACGGATTCCGGCCCGACCCATCCCCCCGGGAGGCAGATCATGTGGGACTTCGGCGACCTGAGATCCGTGGCGTTGCCCAAGCTCGACGACCGCCAGATGGCCGAGCTGGGGGCCTGCCACCTGACGACGTCGCGACGTTATCGCGAAGGCGAGCGACTCTTCGAGCCCTGCTCGGTCGAGCACCTGTTCTTCTTCATCAAAAAGGGTGAAGTTGAAATCATCGATGAGACGGGCGACGTGCCGAACTCGATCGTCATCATCGGCCCGGGGGAGTTCACCGGCGAGGTGTCCGACCTGGCCGGCGGGCATCCGCTCGTCTGCGCCGTCGCGCGGGGCGACTGCGATGTGTACGAGGTCTCCATCGAGGCGCTGCGGACGATCCTCAATGACCACCCCACCCTGGGGGACATCATCGTCCAGGCGTTCATCGCCCGTCGCCAGCTCCTGCGCGAGTCGGGCTCGTTCACGGGGCTGCGGGTGATCGGGTCGAGGTACTCGCGCGACACGTTCCGGGTGCGCGAGTTCCTGGCCAAGAACCGCATGCCGTTCACCTGGCTCGACCTGGAGGCCGCCCCCGAGGTGGAGACGATGCTCCGCCAGCTCGGCCTGAGCGAGGCCGACACGCCCGTCGTCGCCTGGGGCCATTGCAAGATCCTGCGCAATCCCACGGACCGGCAGCTCGCCGATGCCGCCGGCCTGCGCCCTTCGATCAAGGCGACGACCTACGACCTCGCGGTGGTCGGCTCGGGGCCCGCCGGCCTGGCCGCGGCGGTCTACGCGGCGTCGGAAGGCCTGAGCACGATGGTCCTCGAGCAGTCGGGGCCCGGCGGCCAGGCCGGCCGGAGCATGCGCATCGAGAACTACCTGGGGTTCCCCTTGGGCATCACCGGCGCCGAACTGACGGATCGGGCCTGCATGCAGGCCAACAAGTTCGGCGCCAGCATGCCGGTGCCCACGCAGGTCGTCGGCCTGACCTTCGATGGCCCATACCCGCTGCTCCAGCTGGAGGGCGGCGAGACGGTCGCGGCCAAGTGCATGCTGATCGCCACCGGGGCCGAGTACCGCAAGCTCGGCGTCGTAGGCTGCGAGCCCATGGAGGGCCGGGGCGTCTACTACGCGGCGACCCCCAATGAAATCAGCATGTGCCGCGGTGCCGACGTGATGGTCGTCGGCGGCGGCAACTCGGCCGGCCAGGCCGCCGTCTTCCTCGCCGGCCAGGCCCGCCACGTCTGGCTCCTGATCCGGGGCAACGACCTGCATCGGAATATGTCCAGCTACCTGGTCGAGCGCCTCCTGCAGACCCCCAACATCGAGCTGCTCTGCAACTCCGAGGTCCGCTGCTTGATGGGCGAAGGCCACCTCACCGCCGTCGAGGTGGCGAGCAACACGACCGGCGAGGTCCGCACGATCGAGACCCCCGCCCTGTTCAGCTTCATCGGCGCGATCCCGCGCGTCGAGTGGCTCCCCCCCGAGATCGAGCGCGACGCCAAGGGGTTCGTCCTGACAGGCCCCGACCTGGTGGGATCCGCGAGATGGACCCCCCGCCGGCCCCCGTTCCACCTGGAGACTAGCCGCCCCGGCGTCTTCGCCGCCGGCGACGTCCGATCCGGCTCTGTCAAGCGGGTCGCCTCGGCCGTCGGCGAGGGCTCGATGGCCGTCCAGTTCGTGCACGAGTATCTCAAGGGGATGTGAACGCCCGCCCTCGAAATTCGAACATCAATTGACGCGGATCTGACCCATTCAGGAAACGCCATGACCCCCCTCGACCTGCTCGTCATCTACGGCTCGGTCCGCCACCATCGCCAGGGGATCAAGGCCGCCCGCTTCATCCTCGGCGAGTGCCTGGCGCGGGGCCACAAGGCGACCCTGGTCGACCCGATGGAAGACCAGTTCCCGCTCCTCGACCGGATGTACAAGGAATACGACCCCGGCCAGGCCCCCGCCCCGCTGGAGCGCCTGGCCGCCCGGATCAAGCAGGCCGACGCCTTCATCATCGTCTCGGGCGAGTACAACCACAGCATCCCCCCCGCCCTCTCCAATCTCCTGGACCACTTCCTCGAAGAATACTTCTGGCACCCCTCCGCCATCGTCTGCTACTCCGCCGGCCCCTTCGGAGGAGTCAGGGCCGCCATGCAGCTGAGGGCCATGCTCTGCGAGCTGGGAACCCCCAGCATCCCCTCCCTCCTCCCCATCCCCGCCGTGCAGGACGCCTACGACGACGCCGGCAACCCCAGAGACGAGAAGGCCCGCAAGCGAGCCGGCAAGTTTCTGGATGAGCTGGAGTGGTATGCGAATGCCCTGAAGGCGGCCCGGCAGGCGGGCACGCCTTATTGATTCGCATGTGGTCGTGCGTTGTGTTGGGCTTTGGCGAGTGAAAGAATGATCAAAGTCCTGGTCGATCAGCTAAAAAATGAGTTGCGGAATCAGGCCGAAGGCTATGTTCGACGATCCGAGGAAATCATCGGGCAGATCGCCGAGCTCAAGGACCCCGCCTCCGTCGATGTTTTATTGTCACTTCTTGATGACCATGCAGAATTCGATGAATTAATGTTCTCGATTATTCATGCGATCGAGATTTTTGACGATCGAATTTTCGTTCGGGAAATCATTCGCCACCTGCCTGAATTTTGGAGAACCGCTCCAAGATGGGCTTCCATCATACATATGCGAATCATGAATTCACCGAGAACCCTTGCCGCCTATGCGATCGCGTTCGAGAATCTCTCCGAGGATGAGAAGCACGCAGTTCGAGAAGTCCTGATCGCACTTCGACGGAAGCGTCCGGTCTTCGAAGAGCGGATTGATCGACTCTTGGCTGGTTTGTAGGGTCAAATTTGCCGAGCGATTCGATCAAATCAGCTTCTCCGTCAGGCCCCTTCAACCACCGGCCCACCCGCCGTCCGATCCGGCCGGGCGACGAGCATGGGGATTTCCAGGGAGTGGCGGACCTTGTCGACGGTCTGGCCGAAGAGGAGGTCTCGGACCAGGCCGTGGCCGTGGGAGCCGACGACGAGGAGGTCGACAGGGGTGCGCCTCAGGTAGCCGACGATCTCGCCGGCCCGGTCGGGGCCGTAGAGGAGGACGGCCCGGGCGTCGTAGCCCTTCTGCTCGAGGACGCGGACGACCTCGGCGAGGTAGCGCTCGTCGGCCTCGGTCTCGCGGTCGGCGGTCTCGGCGCCGTAGATTCGGGTCATCGGGGTGTCCACGACGTGGATCAGGACCAGGCTCGTCTTGCCTGCGGCGGCCAGGCTGAGGGCCCGGTTGAGGATCTCGCCGTCGTTGGCGTTGTGCTCCAGGGCCACGCCGATCGTCGACAGCGGCCGGGGGCGCAGGGCGTCGGCCCAGTCCAACTCGATGGCGGGCTGGGGCGTCCAGGCGGGTGCCGGCTGAAGCCAGGGCTTCAGGGTCACCCACGCGAGCAGGCCCAGGACCGCGGCGGCCAGGCCGTAGAGGGCGACCGCAACGGCCCACCAGGCGGGGATGGGGCCCAGGGCCAGGTTGGAGCTGCGCGCGAGCTCGATCCAGGTGTCGATCTGGTCGAAGACGAGCTTGCCGTTGAGGCCCACGATCGCGGCGGCCGAGAGCCAGGCGAGCGCCTTGCCCCACCAGGGGGTGGCGAACGACCCCATGTTCTTGGCGTCCGACGTGAAGTGGATCAGGGGGATCACCGCGAAGGAGAGCTGCAAGCTGAGGATCACCTGGCTAAGCACCAGCAACTGCTGCGTCGAGCCCTCGCCGGTCAGCGAGATGACGACCACTGCCGGGATGATCGCCAGCGACCGCGTGACCACGCGCCGGAGCCAGGGGGCCACCTTCAGGTCGAGGTAGCCCTCCATCACGATCTGTCCGGCGAGCGTCCCGGTCAGCGTTGAGCTCTGCCCGGCGCACAGCAGCGCGATGCCGAACAGGGTGGGCGCCACCGGGGCTAAAAAGGTGGGCAGCAGCTTGTACGCTTCCTCGATGCTGGCCACGTTCTGGCCGTTGGCGTGGAAGACCGCCGCGCTCAGGATCAGGATCGCCGCGTTGACGAAAAAGGCCGCGTTCAGCGCGATGGCCGTGTCGATCAGGTTGTACTTGCAGGCCACCGCCTTGCTCTTCTGGTCGTGGCCGATCTGCCTCGACTGGACCAGGGCCGAGTGCAAATAGAGGTTGTGCGGCATCACCGTGGCGCCCAGGATCCCGATGGCCACGAACAGGGCGCCGGGCGGGAGGGACGGCCTCAGGCCGCCGACGATCAGGCCGAAGTCGGGCTGGGCCAGCACGATCTGGAGCAGGAAGCAGGCGCCGATGGTGCAGACCAGCGCCAGGATGAACGCTTCCATCCTCCGCATGCCGAACTTCTGCAGCCAGAGCAGCAGGAACGTGTCGAGCGCCGTGATCAGGCAGCCCCAGAGCATCGGCAGGCCGAAGAGCAGCTTCAGGGCGATGATCGTGCCCAGCACCTCGGCCAGGTCGGTGGCGGCGATCGCCACCTCGGCCATCAGCCAGAGGGCGAAGTTCACCCGGCGCGAGTACTCGGCGCGGCAGGCCTGGGCCAGGTCGTGGCCGGTGACCACCCCAAGCCTGGCAGAGAGCGTCTGGAGCAGCACGGCGATGAGGTTGGACATCAGCAGCACCCAGATCAGGGCGTAGCCGAAGCGTGCGCCCCCTTCCAGGTCGGTCGCCCAGTTGCCCGGGTCCATGTAGCCGACGCTCACCAGATAGGCCGGCCCGAGGAACGCGTACATCCGTTTCAGAGGGTTCGCATGCGTCACGGACACCGACCCATGCACTTCCGACAGGCTCCGCCGCCCTCCCGCTTCCTCGATCCGACTCATCGCCCCTCCCAAGGGTCGCACCATCCAACTCCAGACTGGACCGCGCGACTATCCTAACGGGAAACAAAGGCCAACTCAAGTTCGATTTTAGCTTGAGAGAATTTGGTTTTTGGGCATCCAAAATAGGGTCGTGGACTCGACTGGCTGCAACGGCTGTCCCTAGGATCGACCCGCGAATTGGACCTGAATCCTCGGCACTGTCCCTGAAGGTGGGGCGAATCGGGCGGGTTGCCGGATCTCGGGGCCTGACGCGGGTCGAGCCGGGATGCGGCCATCCTCAACGGTTCGCGGCTCAGGGGCGGCCGGCTCCTTGCCTTATCATGCGCAAACACATTCCACCCCCCCGGTGCCGAGTTCGGTCGGAAGGGCGCCGGAGGGTCGGCCCAGGCTGCCGAGCTTGCCTCGAATCGGGCATATTTGATGGATTTCCGCCGCAAGTAGTCCCAAGTGGGGATTTCTGGCGTATGTCGGTATGGGGCGTGCTGATATCGGTGTTAAAACGACGGACCGGCCGCCCGTGGTCGCCGGATTATCTCGGCCAACGAACGTATCGAATGGCGTCGCAAGCGGGCGACCTCTAGATTTCGGGAGCTTCAGCAATGATTGGCCTGAAGAAGTACGTCTTCGCCTTTGGCCTGGTCCTGGCGCTCAACGCGACCTCGTCCGCTCAGTTGATGATCAGCGTCGGCGGCGGTAACCCCTACGGTTACAGCAATGGCGTGATCGGCGGCCGTGGCTACGCTTATCCCGGCTACACCCAGGGATACGCGCCGGTCTACGGATACGGCAACCAGGGTTATGTCCAGCAGCAAACGACCGTCTATCCCGGCGGCACCACGTACTACAGCTCGGGCTACAGCGGATATGCCCCCACGGTCGTGGCCCCGGGCGGCGTCTACTCGACCGCGACGCCCTACGCCAACTACTACCGTCCGCCCGTCTACGGCTATCGCCCGGGTTTCAACCCGTATCGCGGCTACCGTCGCTGGTGAGCTGACGCGACCGATCGAGGCGATCGACGATGGAACCGGGGGCCCCGGCCGTCCTTCAATGGGACGGCCGGGGCTCTGTCGTGCGCGGGCAAACGTCGTGTCCGGGTCGGGGTGAGGGGATTCGATCACCCCCGGGATTGGGCCGGGACGATTCCCATGGGCCGCCGTCGAACTTTCGACGCCGAGGTCGTCGGCACCGGGGGATTGTTCACGACCGCAATCCTCCGCATCGTATTCAGTCCGGGGCCGTTTTCGTAGACTTCGGGCTGGCCTTCGGGGAGATCGCTGAAGATCGGAGCTCGAAATGGAGATTCGTCCGAAGGTGCGTCAGTTCGGTCGGTTTTTGCTGATCACGCTCGTGAGGGGCGTATTGTTCCTGGTGCCGATCGTGATCATCGCCATCCTGGGCCGCGACGGTTATCAGATCTTCCGTCGGATCTTCCAGCCGGTTGCGCGGCTGCTCCCGGAAGAACGGTTCTTTGGCATCCTGAGCGAAGACCTCGTGACGATCTTCGCCATCGTCCTGGTCTTCCTGATCGCGGGCCTCTTCGTGGGCACGCGCCGGGGACGGCTGTGGAGCGATTACCTGGAGCGAGGTGTGCTCTATCGGCTCCCGGGATATCTGCTCGTGCGAGGCGCGGCGAGCCGATTCCCGGGCCTGCACGTGGACCCCCCGGTGTCACCCGCGCTCGTGGCCACGGACGAGGGTTGGGCCTTCGCCCTGCTGGTCGAGCGCCTGCCGACGGGGTACTGCACCGTGTTTCTGCCCGACGCGCCGTCGCCGACGAGCGGGGCCGTGCGCATCGTGGAAGCCTCGCGCGTGCACATGATTGACACGTCGATGCTCGGCCTGCTCGGCTGCCTGACGCGGTCGGGAGTTGGTGCCGGGGACCTCGCCGCGCCGGCGCTGCTCGCGATCAAGGCGCTCGCCGATGAAAAGCCGACCGGCGACCGATGCGAGGGGGCCTGAGGAGGGCGAGATTGACCCCGGTTGGTCCGATCTCGGAGGCGCATCGCGGGGCGAACGACGCCGGAAACGGCGTTCGCGCCGCTCAAATCGAGGGCGAGGGTCGCAGTCACGACGACCTTTTCGTATCCTTGGGTGGAGAAATGAGCCCCGCCCTGGGGCGAATCGGCGACTCTGCCGGCGTGCCGGGCGACCTTTGGAGATTGCGAATCATGGCCACCGCGTCGACGTCCGCACACCTGGCCGGTCTGCAGGCGCTCGGGCAGAGCGTCTGGCTGGATGATATCAGCCGCAAGATGCTGGAAGACGGCAGCCTCCAGCGCCTGATCGACGAGGACGGCCTGCAAGGCATGACGTCCAACCCCAGCATCTTCCAGAAGGCCATCAGCGCCGGCAGCGATTACGACGAAGAGACCGCCTCGCTCGTCGCGTCGGGAAGCGGCATCGACGGCATCTACCAGGGGCTCACCGTCGCCGACATCCGCCGGGCCCTGGACCTGTTCCGCCCGGTGTACGACCGGACCGACGGCCTGGACGGCTACGTCAGCCTGGAAGTCTCGCCGCTCCTAGCGCACGACACCGAGGGGAGCATCCGCGAGGGCAAGCAGCTCTGGGAGCTTCTGGGTCGCCCCAACGCGATGATCAAGGTGCCGGGCACCCCCGAGGGGCTCCCCGCCATCGAGGAACTGCTCTACTCGGGCATCAACGTCAACGTCACGCTCCTCTTCAGCGTCGACGCCTACGAGAAGGTCGCCCAGACCTACATCAAGGCCCTGGCCCGCCGCGCCGCCGAGGGCAAGCCCGTCGACCACATCGCGTCGGTGGCCAGCTTCTTCATCTCGCGCATCGACGTCGAGGTCGACAAGCGGCTCGACGCCCTGATCAAGGCCGCCGCTGACGACAAGGCCAAGGTCGCCAGGCTCCAGGCGCTCAAGGGCAAGGTGGCCATCGCCAACGCCAAGAACTCGTACGTCATCTACGAGAAGGAATTCGGCTCCCCCCAGTTCCTGGCGCTCAAGCAGAAGGGCGCCAAGGTCCAGCGCCTGCTCTGGGCCTCCGTCGGCACCAAGAACCCCGCCTACCCCGACACCCTCTACATCGACGAGCTGATCGGCCCCGACACCGTCAGCACCATGCCCCGGCCCACCTATGACGCCTTCAAGGGCCACGGCCACGCGGCCCCCGCCCTGCTCAAGGGGATGGACGAGGCCAAGGCCCAGATCGAGGAGCTGAGCGCCCTGGGCGTCGACTTCAACGACGTCCTGGACAAGCTCCTCCGCGACGGCGTCAAGATCTTCGCCGACTCCTTCGGCCAGCTCATGACCTCGATCCGCGAGAAGCAGGCCGAGCTCATCCGCAAGTCGCGCGTCGGCAGCACGGCGCTCCTTGGCGACTACAAGGACGCCGTCGAAGCCACCCTGGACGACCTCGACAAGATCGGCGCCGTCAAGCGGCTCTGGGCCAAGGACACGAGCCTCTTCAAGGCCGAGCCCGACCACGCCAAGATCATCGCCAACTCCCTGGGTTGGCTGACCGTGGCCGACGTGGTGAAGCCCGAGGCCGGTGCCCTTGCCTCATTCAGCGACGAGATCGCCGCGACCGGCTTCGGCCACATCGTCGTGATGGGCATGGGCGGCTCCAGCCTCTGCGTCGAGGTCATCCGCCGGACCAACGTCCCGGTCTCCGGCCACCCCGTGATGGTCGTCCTCGACAGCACCGTCCCCGCCACGATCCGCCGCATCGAGAAGGCGATCGACCCGGCGCACACGCTCTTCATCGTCGCCAGCAAGAGCGGCACCACCACCGAGCCCTCGGTCTTCTACGCCTACTTCTATGACCTGGTGAAGAAGCTGAAGGGGGACAAGGCGGGCGAGAATTTCATCGCCATCACCGACCCAGGCACCAAGATGGAGGCCGACGCCCGCCGCGACGGCTTCCGCAAGATCTTCCTCAACCCCAGCGACATCGGCGGCCGGTACTCGGCCCTCTCCTTCTTCGGCATGGTCCCGGCCGCGCTGATGGGCCTGGACGTCGACATCCTGCTCGACCGCGCGGGCACGGTCATCAAGGCGACCAAGCCCGAGACGCCGATTCGCCAGAACCCGGGCGCCGTGCTGGGCGCCACCCTTGGCGCCCTGGCCAAGAAGGGCCGCGACAAGGTGACCCTCGTCACCCCGCCGCCGTTCGACGCCCTGGGCCTCTGGATCGAGCAGCTCATCGCCGAGAGCACCGGCAAGGAAGGCAAGGGGATCGTGCCGATCGCCGGCGAGCCCCTCACCTCGCCCGACTTCTACGGCAATGACCGCGTCTTCGTCCTGATCCGGACCCTGGACGGCCCGGCCGTCGAGGACCACGCGCAGCTCATCGCCCTCTCCAAGGCGGGCCACCCGGTCCTCGAGCTGATCGTGGCCGACACGATGGACCTGGGCGCCGAGTTCTTCGTCTGGGAAGTCGCCACCCCGCTGGCCGGCCAGCGCCTGGGCATCGACCCGTTCGACCAGCCCAACGTGCAGGAGAGCAAGGACAACACCAAGGCCCTGCTCGCCGAGTACACCGCCAAGGGGGCCCTGCCCCAGCAGGAAACCGTCGCCACCTTCGAGGCTCTCACCTTCAGCACCGACGCCACAAACAAGGCGGCCCTACTGAAAGCAGCCGGCGCCAAGACCGGCCGTGACCTGGCCGTCGCCGTCCTGAAGGCCCACCTCGGCCGCCTCAAAGCCGGCGATTACCTGGCGATCACCCAGTACTTCGACGAGAAGAGCCGCCGCGACGAGGCCCTGCAAATCCTCCGCGTCAAGCTGCGTGACACCTACAAGGTGGCCACCACAACCGGCTACGGCCCCCGCTTCCTGCACTCCACCGGCCAGCTGCACAAGGGAGGCCCCGACACCGGAGTCTTCCTCCAACTCACCGCGCAGGACGGCGAAGACCTCGCCATCCCCAACGAGAAATTCGGCTTCGCCACCCTCGTCCAGGCCCAGGCCCTCGGCGACTTCCAGTCCCTGACCTCCCGCAACCGCCGGGCCCTGAGCATCAACCTCGGAACCGACGTCGACAAAGGCTTCGGCCTCCTCGCCGACCTCATCCGCGACGCCATCTCCTGAGCGATCACCGCCGGATGACCTGATCAACGCAAATGGGCGTCGCCCCGGCCAACCCAACGGCCGGGGCGACGCCCATTTTGCATCGACAAGTGAATCTCAGCCGAGGCCGTGCGTTCGTGGCTGGAGTCGACCGGATCGGGGGCGTTGTTTGTGGTGCCGGCAAGCCCGTGGTGGAATGGCATCGAGATTGAGCGATGACTCGCTGTTACTTGTCTCGGCCAAACTGCGGAAAACCCCGGCCGAGAATTGTCCGCCGAGGTTCACCCCGGGTCGGCTCGACGCGATAGTCCCGGCAGACCGAGATCTCGGGCTTGAGCCTACTCTTCCGCCCGGGGTGGTCGTCGGGTTATTTCGGGACGCCGAGGCGACTTTCGATGGTGGAGATGCTTTGAATCTCCGCCTCAGTCAGCGCCCGGTTAAAGATCGCCAGGTCGTCATAAAGGCCGACATAGCCCATGCCGATCTGGATCGCCGCCTTCTCCGGGTCCCAGCGATAGATCTGGTTCTTTCCGGAGATCGAACCCTGGAGCTTACCGTCGAGGTAGAGTTTCGCGACGCCGTCGGGCTTGCCGGTGTTGAAATTCTCGAAGGTGATGGCGACGTGGGTCCACTTCCCTCGGGCGAACGGGGGCTGGGTCACCACGCAGATCGGCCGCTCGGCCGGTGTCATCTTTTCGAAGTCGCGGTTCGTGGGGTTCCACACGTCCAGGTTGGCGAGGACCCCGAGACGGAAGTGCTTTGGCCGCTCGTCCTTGGTGAAGTCGACCCAGATCGCTGCGTCGTTCCAGGCCTTTTCAGTGATCTGGATCGGGTCGCAATACCAGTCCCCGAGATCGGTCTGGGGGTCGAGACTCAGCCAGAACGAAGCCGTCCCGTTCCAGTCCTTTGAACGATAATCGACGTTCCCGGCGACCTTGTAGAAGACATCCTTGTCGGTCTTCTTGATGAATCGGAGCGCATCGCCGCCTCGGCGGCCAAGCCCACGAGCCAGTTCGGTCTCGCCTGAAGTGAGGCCCGGCCTGGGGTCTTTCCGCTGCGCCGACGAGGCCGTGTAGATCCGCTTGTCGCCCCCGGCGAGATC
Organism: Isosphaeraceae bacterium EP7; assembly: GCA_038400315.1. NCBI lineage: Bacteria > Pseudomonadati > Planctomycetota > Planctomycetia > Isosphaerales > Isosphaeraceae > Kueselia > Kueselia aquadivae. The sequence continues at coordinate 2,868,655 of CP151667.1, read as the reverse complement.
GGCATCCGCTCCGTTGTCGAAGCTCGCCCAGAACGTCATGGCATCGCGAATCGAATCGACCGAACCAGGCTTCTGGGAGAATGCCGGGCCCGGAAATGACAAACAAATCAGCATCGCCAGGGCGTGATAGAGATTCCGGTGCATGCGAGATCCATGGCCCAAGGTGTGAAGACCGGCCGCGGTCCTGGGTGCGGCCGACTGGCCGAACGCGGGCGCGAGCCTGCCTTGAAAGCTCCCAGAATACCCCTCAGGCCAGACCGGTCAAGGTGCCGCACTCCGCCACCAGGTGGACCGAGGGATGCGTTTCACGTCCATTCTCTTGAGCATGTCGATTAGTCTGTCTATTTTCAAATGAAGAAATAATTGGGCCGTGATGTTCTTCGCCGTTGAGAACATGGCCCGTTCTTTCTTTCCCTTCCTGGCCTCGTCCGGACAATCTGCCGGGTCGGTCTGCCGATGGCGTCCCATCTTCCATGAATTCAGGGAAGCCGGCGTCAGGACCACGTTCTCACATCACGGTCCTGTAACGCGACGCCAGCAGGCCGGTCGCGGTGGAGAGGTCGAGGTCCGCGATCAGAAGTCCCTCCTCGCCGTAGGGCTGATAGCAGAGGAGCGTCCCGTCGGGGCGGATGACGGCCGAGGTGGTCGGGGAGCCGGGGCTGGCGAAGTTGACGGTGGCGAAGTAGCAGGTGTTTTCGGCGGCGCGGCAGAGGGCGGCTTTTTCGTGGAAGGTGTTCGCGGGATCGGCGAAGGTTGTGGGGCGGTAGGAGCCTGGCTCGGCCTCGTGGAAATGCGGGTGGAAGACGACGTGGGCCCCGTTCCGGGCGGCCCAGCGGACGGTCTCGGGGTAGCGCCAACCTTCGTGGCAGATCACGACTCCGAAGGTGAGCGGGCCTGCCCGGAAGACCCGGCGGCCTGTGCCCGGCGTGAAGGTGGACTCTTCCGAGGGGTCGATCTGGACCTTGTCCTGGAAGCCCGCGATCGAACCGTCCGGATCGATCACCAGGGCGGTCGCCAGCAGCGCGTCGTTCACGATGCGTTCGGTGCCGAGCACGACCGTGAGGTTCGCCCTCGCGGCGGCTTTGGCGATGGCCGACCAGGCGCGTTCGAGGAACTGCGCGTCGGGAGGCGGAACGTTCTTGCCGGGATCTCGATAGCCGGGGACGAAGCATTCGGGGAAGCAGATGAGCCTCGCGCCCTCGCGGGAGGCCCGATCGATGGCCCGCTCGGCGAGCGTGATGGAGTCCTCGGGGGTGGCAGGGAATTTCATGTTGGCGAGTGCGATTCGAAAGAGGTTCATGGGTTTCCGTCCGGCCATGAAATTCCCGCCCTGGAAGTCCGATTATCGGCCCAGGAGGATGGTCACGAGCAACGATGAATCCTCGAGACCGAGGAGGGCGTGGGTTTCCCCGGCCGTCAGGTAGATCAATTGGCCAGGCGTGAGCTCCTGGGTTTTGTCCTTGGCCGTGAAGGCCACGCGGCCCTCAAGGCACTGAACGGTGATCTCGCCGGGGGCGGCGTGGGCGGGGATCTCCTTGCCCGCGGGGACGACCAGGCGGATCACCTGCATGGCCTCGGTCTTGAGCAGGGTCCACGACTTCGTCGCGGCGAGGTCAGGGCCGAGCGGCTCGACCGAGATGACGTGATTGGACGCTGCGTGCGGGATCGCCATGGCCGTGCTCCGTGGATGGTGGGCATGCAATGCGTTTCTCGCCGAATATCGCCGATGCCGCCCGCCTTTGCGAGGTATTGTCCTGGGCAGTCGTTCAACGCGGGACACGCCGCCAATTGAATTCGACGGGAATTCTCGCCCGCATTTGAACCGATCGCCCTCGCCCCGCGACTAGTTTGATGCTCAAGCAAAGGGGGCAGGACGTTGAACCAGGACCGTCGGGCGATCGAGCAGGAAATCCTCGTCCTCCGCTGCCAGCGGGGGGAGCGGGCGGCCTTCGACGAGCTGATCGAAGCCTGGGAGCGGAAACTCTTCTTCTACCTCCGCAGGCTCGTGCCGACGGAGGAGGACGCCTGGCAGACGCTCCAGGAGGTCTGGCTCCAGGTCCTCCGCGGCATCCATTCGCTGCGCGACCCGCAACGCCTGCCAGTCTGGCTGTACGCGATCGCCCGCAACAGGGCCATGAGCCATCATCGCGACGGCTACGCACGAGAGAAGGCGCTGGAAGACGCCGATCTCGTCGAGTCGCCGGCGGCCGACGACCTCGCCTCGTTCGACGACGCGGAGTCGGTCCATTACGGGCTCTCGCTCATCGGTCGGTCGGATCGCGAAGTCCTGACCCTCTTCTTCCTGCGTGACCTGAGCATCGCCGAGGTGGCCGAGGTGCTGGGCATCCCGCCCGGCACGGTCAAATCACGGCTCTTCAAGGCGAAGAACGCCTTACGCAACGTCCTCCAACCCGAAGGTGATCGCCATGTCTGACCGCGAAAATTCCCCGGAAAAGCGCCTGCACGACTTCGACCTGCACGACCCGGCAATCCACGGACGCTACGGGCAAGCCCTGGGCGCCCAGCTTGAGGCAAGCCTGTCGGACGCCTCGTCGGCCCGGCGACGCGCAGGCTCTGTGCTGATGGGCCTGGGCGGCCTGTCCGGGTTCCTGGTCTGCGGGTCGTTGGCCCTCACCGAGCCGGCGTCGACCCCATTCCGGGTGCGGGCGATCCTGTCCCTCTTCGCCTGCTTCGGCCTGGCCTGGATCGTGCTCGCCACCTGGGGGTTCTCGCGGTCGAGGGGGAACTTCTCCGGGCAGAACGCGATCGCCGCCCGGATGGGGTTCGGCTTCACCCTGGTCTCGATCGTCGCCCTGGCGATCTTCGCATCGGCCTCGGCTCGCGCGGCAGAAGGGATGCCGATGCTGACCACGGCCCTGGCGATGCTGATCCTCGCCACGGTCATGCTCATCGACTCGCGGATCGGTCGCGCCGAGTCGGCGCTCCGCGAGCAGATCCTCAGGCTCGAAGTCAGGCTCGTCGATCTGTCGGACCGGCTGGCTCAGGGGCCGAAGCAGAGCCAGTAGCCGAAGCCGACGGGGGCGGCGAAGAGGAGCGAATCGAGGACGTCGAGCATCCCGCCGAAACCGGGTAAGGTCTGGCTCGCGTCCTTCCGCTCGCAATCCCGCTTGATCAGCGACTCCATCAGGTCGCCAATCTGAGCCGCCACGCCCACGAGCAGGCCGAAGCCGACGGCCGCAGCCCACCCCAGCGTGGGGATACGCAGGCCATAACGGGCGATCGCCGTGACGGCCAGACTGAACACGATGCCGAAGACCAGGCCGCCGGCGGCCCCTTCGACCGTCTTGTTGGGGCTGAGCACCGGCCAGAGCTTGCGCCTGCCGATCAGGCGGCCCACCGTGTACGCGCCGATGTCGTTCCCCTTGGCCGCGGCCACCAGGGTCAGCAGCGGGATCACCCCGTGGTAGGTCCCTTCCAGCCACCTGAACTGGATCAGGACGCTGCCCAGCAGGCCGAGATAGGCGATGGCCAGCGTCGAACCCGCGATCCTCGGCAGGGTCGGCCCCGGGGCCTGAAACTGCAACGCCTGGGACACGAACAGGGCCATCAAGATCCCGACGAAGACCCAGAGCGGCCAGGCCATCGCGTCGACCGGGTTGAGGCCCCAGAAGCCCGGGTCGGTATGCGTCGACCCGTTCGCCATGATGTGAGCCATGATGTGCGGGGCCCAGTTGGACAGCCCCAGCGCCAGCACACCGCCCACCACCGCCCTTCCCGACGTCCGGACCACCGTCCGCTCCATCAGGTCCACCAGCTCCAGGGCGCAGAGCACCAGGATGCCCAGCGACGTGAGCAACCAGAGCGGGTACCAGGGGGCGAGCGGCTCATCGCCCCAGAGGAGCGCGACGGTCAGGGCCACCAGCGAGAGGCCGGTCGTCAGGCGTGCTGCGAGCATCGAGGTCTCTGGTGCGTGCGACCGTGGTCTCGGGCGGGGGAATCGCGCGAACTCAGTGTACAACACCAAACCGCCCCAACCAACCGTGACGCGCCATGCTTCGGCCTCAGCGCGTCGCCGCGGCCTCGGTGGGCAGGCCGCCGAACTTGCGCTGGCGGCCGGCGTAGGCCTGGCAGCCGGCGAGCAGGTCGTCGGCGCGGAAGTCGGGCCAGAGGGTCTCGGTCACCCAGATCTCGGAGTAGGAGATCTGCCAGAGCAGGTAGTTGCTCAGCCTCATCTCGCCCGCGGTCCGGATCAAGAGGTCGGGGTCGGGCATCCCGGCGGTGTAGAGGTAGCCCGAGACGGTCGACTCGTCCACCTGCTCGGGGTCGAGCACGCCGGCGCGGACATCCTCGGCGATCCGCCTGGCGGCGTCGGCGATCTCGGTCCGGCCGCCGTAATTCACGGCCAGGCACAGGGTCAGGCCCGTGTTGCCGGCGGTCTCGGCGATGGTCCGGTCGAGGTCGTCGAGCACCTCGGGCGGCAGCCCTTCGCGGCGGCCGATCATGGTCAGGCGGACATTCTCGCGGATTAATTTGGCTCGCTCGGCCACCAGGAAGTGGCGGAGGAACCGCATCAGGAACCGCAGCTCGTTGGCCGGCCGCTTCCAGTTCTCCACCGAGAGGCAGTAGAGGGTCAACTGCCCCAGGCCCAGGCGGCAGCCTTCCTCGACGACCGCCCGGACGCTGCGGATGCCGAACCGGTGGCCGACGCTGCGCATCAGGCCGCGGCGCCTGGCCCAGCGGCCGTTGCCGTCCATGATGATGGCGACGTGCCGGGGGAGCTGCTCGGGCGTCAGGCCCAGCGGCGCGATCCGCGCCAGGCCTTCCGGGGTGATTGTCGTGGTCCGGGACACGCTTGGCAAAACCTCGGGGGCTCTGGTGCGGGTTCGGGACGCCGGCTCGAATCCATTCGAGTGGGCCTGGCGGGCGTGCGGCCCATCCTGCGTCGACCTAGCGAGGCACGTCGATCGTCTGCTTGCGCTCGGGGCCGACCGAGACGATCGACACCGGGACGCCCAGCTGCTTGCCCAGGAACCCGACGTAGTCGCGGGCCGCTCCCGGCAAATCATCCCAGTGGCGGCAGGCGGTCAGGTCTTCCGTCCAGCCGGGCAAGGTCTCGAACACCGGCCGGCAGCGGGCCAGGTCCGAGAGGTGGGCCGGGACGTTCTCGACTCGCTTGCCGTTCTCATCTTCATAGGACACGGCCACCTTGAGCTGGTCGATCCCGCTCAGGACGTCCAGCAGCATCACGGCGATCTCGGTGGCACCGCTGACCCTCGCCCCGTGGCGGGTGGCCACCGCGTCGAACCAGCCGCAGCGCCTGGGGCGGCCCGTGACGGTGCCGTACTCGCGGCCCACGCGGCGGATGCGCTCGCCCGTCTCGTCGTGAAGCTCGGTCGGGAACGGCCCGCCGCCCACGCGGGTCGTGTATGCCTTGACGATTCCCAGCCAGCGGCTGATGTGCCGGGTCGGCACTCCCGAGCCCGCGGCGATTCCCGCGGCGCTGCTGTTGGAACTGGTCACGTACGGATAGGTGCCGTGGTCGATGTCGAGCAGGCTCCCCTGCGCGCCTTCGAACAAGAGCCTGCGCCCGGACGCTAGCGCCTCGTGGAGCCAGGCCGTCGTGTCGCGCACGAACGGGCGGAGCTGCTCGGCGTAGCCCAGGTATTCCTCGGCGATCGCGCGGGCGTCCATCGGCTCGAAGTCGGGCAGCATGGCCGTCAGCAGGCGATTCTTGTACGCCACGATCCGGTCGAGCCGCTCGCGGAACTCGGCCGGGTGGGCCAGCTCGCCCACGCGGATCCCGTGCACCCGCCCCACCTTGTCGCGATAGCAGGGGCCAATCCCGCGGCGGGTGGTGCCCAGGTGGTCGGCCTCCGAGGTACTCTCCTCGGTCAGCCGCTCCTCGGCCAGGTGATAGGGCAAGATCAGGTGAGCCCGGTCGCTGACGAGCAGGCGATCGCCGAAGTCGATCCCCTGGGCCGCCAGGGTCGCGGCCTCTTTCAGGAGCGCCGGCGGGTGCACGACCACGCCGTTGCCGATCACGGCCGTCACGTTGGGCCTGAGAATGCCCGTCGGGATGAGCGAGAGTTTGTAGGTCGTGCCGTCGACCACCACGGTATGGCCCGCGTTGGCTCCCCCCTGGTAGCGCACGACCACGTCGTGGGCGTCACAGAGCAGGTCGACGATCTTCCCCTTCGCCTCATCGCCCCACTGGAGGCCAACCACACACGTCGACGACACGGCGAAACCCCTCTGCCAACGGCCCTTGACGACTCTCTCGCCAAGAAAACGAGAGACTAACAAGCTCACTTTGCCGCGTCAAGTAACTGGGATCGAACCCGTCTCGACGCGCCCATCCCCGATCACCCTCGACTCGGCAGAGCCCCGACCCGCAGCCCTTCCGGGCCGGCCAATGCCGAACACTTCGCCTAGAGGATAGTGTGTAGATTCGGAGGATGGGAGGGATGGGGAAAATTTTGTCGATCATCGAGCTTGGGAAAGCTGTGGAATAAGATATGCTTTAAGAAGCCTTGCCGGTTAGGCGGAATGGGTTGAGCGTTGGTTTTTTCGGGACAACAATGATGATGCAGCTTGGGAAGATGCGGGTTTTTGCGGCGATGGTCGTGGTTGGAGCCACTGGGGTGGGCTCGGCCCAGGCCGGGCATCTCTGCCAGAAGTGCGGCTCCGGCCATGTCGTGGGCGTTGCCCCCGCGTGCGAGACCGGCCCGGCCCTGGTTCCGCAATGGCAGACGAGCTATCGGACCGTGACCGACACCGTCTACGACCGGGTGCCCGAGACGCGGATGGTCACCCGCTACCGGACCGAATACAAGACCGAGCAGGTGCCCGTCACCCGCATGATCCCCGAGCAGGTCCCGGTCACCCAGACCCTGACCCGCTACCGGACCGAGTACAAGACCGAGCAGATCCCCGTCCAGCGGCCCATCTGCGAGACGGTCACGGTCCCCCGGACCTACACCGTGAACGTCCCCCGCACCGAGCAGGTGCCGCAGCAGGTCGTGCGCACGGTCTACGAGACCCAGAACACCACCCAGAAGGTGCAGCAGCCGTACACCGTGACGGAAACCGTCAATGACACGGTGCAGCAGCCGCGGTACTCGACCGTGATGACCAACCAGGTCCGCACCTCGTACGTACCGCGGACCGTCAACGAGCAGGTGCCCGTGAATATCGCCCGCCGGGTGGTGGAAGAGCGCGGCGGCTACCAGACCCAGAACGTGCCGATCTACGGCCAGGTGGCGGCGGCCGCCCCGGCGAAGTGCGGCCACGGCCACGCGAGCAAGACCTGCGTCACCTGCGCGGTGGTGGGCTACCAGAGCCAGACCGTCTTCGTCTCTAACCCCGTCTGCACGACGGTCAACGAGACCCAGTACGTCAACAAGTGCCGTACCGAGATGGTCCCCGTCCAGACGACCGTCCAGGTCCCCGAGTGCAAGGTCGACTACGTCTCGGTGACCGTCCCCCGCCAGGTCTGCCGCACCCTGACCCGTGAGATCGAGGTCCCCGTCACCCGCCAGGTCCCCCGCCAGGTCTCCGAGACGGTCCAGGTCTCCCGCACCACCTTCGTGCCCGAGCAGCGCACCGACCAGGTGCAGACGACCCAGACCCGCTACGTCACCGAGACGATCACCCGCCAGGTTCCCGTCTGCGTCCCCGAGCAGTACCAGGTGACCCGCTACGTCACCCGCTGCCGCCCGGTCACCGAGACGATCACCCGCCAGGTTCCCGTCTGCGTCCCCGAGCAGGTCCCCGTGACGACCACCCGCTGCGTCGCCCGCCAGGTTAGCCGCCAGGTGGCCGTCAACACCTGCGTCATGGTCCCCGCCACCTACGCCGCCGCCCCGGCCGTCGCCCCCTCCAGCCAGGTCGCCCCTTCCAGCCAGAATTGATCTCGAACCGAGTCGGATCGACGATCATCGCATCGAAGGGCGGAGGCGCGACACAACCGCGCCTCCGCCCTTTTCGCGTTGACTGGGCCTTCCGGAACCCCGCACAGATCAAGAATGTCCCGGATGAGGGCGTGCCCCGTGGGCGAAGACGCCCCGAGCCGTATCGCCCGGCCGCCATGGTCCCGACGGTGGAATCCCGGAGTCGCGGCCAGGAGACTCGCGAGCCGATGTCGGGGCCGCGCCGACGACCTGGCTTGGCCCGGCCATGCTCAGGCCAAAGCCCGCCGGTGATGCTTCGCCGTGGCGACCAGGCCGCAGAGCCCAGCGATCCCCATCAGCACGAGTCCCGAGGGCTCGGGAACCGGCACGGGAGCAGGCGCGACGCTGCCCGTGAACGAGGCCCGAATCTGACGGATGATCGTCCCTGATATGGGTCCAACGTCATTCGACACATACGCCGATGCGGAGGCTGTCATCCCAGGCACCGTGGAGCCGGTCCCGAAGAACAGGCCCGACTTATCCGCCAGTGAGACGGAGTAGTCTTGATGGAAACCCTTGGACTCGAAATTCGACGACCCTCCCACGTAATTCCCGACGGAACCATAGGCGGAACCATCGTAGGCGAGGATCAAGGCGTCTGGCGTGGGACTTAAGCCAACTTCAGCAATGGAGAAGCTAAAGTTATAGGCGAACGATCCGAAGTCCGGGTTGACGGGGAGCTGAAGTTCGAAGCTGAAAGAGAGGGAACCTTTGCCGACATAGCTATAAGACTGATATTCGGAGGGGTCGATCTCGACTGATCCCGCATAGCTTACGTCGATGCTGACCTGGCCTTCGATCGTGCCACTGAAAGACTCCCCCCTCGCAGGGGTTCCCGCCATCGCCGCCAGGAGGAGCGCCGCGGCCGCGATCGGCATTCTTGCGAGAACCATCATCCTTGCCCTTTTTGTTGGGTCGAGTCGGGGGGGACATTCGACCCCCTGCTTGCGGTAGTGTGCGCATCCTCACTGTGTGGACGCAAGCATCATGCCCTTCATGTTTTCCAAGTCGCTTCAGTAATCCGTAATCCTTCATCGGAGGCGGTGATTCTGGCCTCATAAGGCTGAAGAAGTGTTTCCTGTGATCAACATGTTTTTAGAATGAATCAAACTTCGAGTTGTCCGGTCGTCTTCGACCTAACCCTCGACCTGGTGCAACGCCGCATCGGTCGGACCTGCCACGGATGGACGCCCCTCTCGCATCGCCTTCGAGCTGATCGACGCGACGTTCGGATCAAGGGGCCTTCGGGTTTTAATCAGTGCGGAGGTGATCGCCAGCAGCGAGCCACGGCCTCATCAGTCGATGATGGCCTGCAAGCTTGGATGCGCCGGGATTTTGCCACGGATGTAGCGGTTTCACAAGGCAGCTTCCCGGGGCGAGGCAATGCGATGCCCTCCCGGTGCAGCCCATTCCCCGAGCCGGGGAAAACGTCGACCTGCGCCGAGAGTAATAACTGCGTGCACGCAATCAGTGCGTCGGTCCTGACAATGTCTATTCGGTCATCGAGTCAGGCAGGGCCGCGCAAAAAGGATAATTCGAAAAAAGCTGCCGGTTTTCGCCGCGAATTGCAACTTAAGGAATAGCTTGCGCATTGCGCCGCGAAGTGGAGGCGACTCGCCCCGCGGCGCGATTCTTTGACAACTGAATCGTGCAAAGACTGCGAAACGAAGCCATTGCGGCGACGAGAAAACGAACCCAAGGGAGACGTAAATTCTTCCGAGAAATCGTGTTACGGTCGGAATTGTCGGTCGAGGTCCGGGAATCGGAAAACGAACCCAACGGCGCCGGCGGGATGGGGTGAATCCGGCCGGCGGTTGGCGTCCTCTGTCGATGGCGTCTGCCCCACCGGCTTCAACCCATCTGGTGGCGGAAGTCGGCGAAGAGGTACTGGCTGTCGTGGGGGCCGGCGGAGGCCTCGGGATGGTACTGGACGCTGGAGACGGGGAGGCGGCGGTGGCGGAGGCCTTCGAGGGTCTGGTCGTTGAGGTTGGTGTGGCTCTGCTCGACGTCAGCCGGCAGGGTGGACGGGTCGACGGCGAAGCCGTGGTTCTGGGTGGTGATCTCGATCTTGCCCGTCCGGTTGTTGCGGACCGGGTGGTTGGCGCCGCGGTGGCCGAACTTCAGCTTGAAGGTCTTGCCGCCGAAGGCCTGGCCGAGCAACTGGTGGCCCAGGCAGATGCCGAAGATGGGGATCCCGCGGGCCTCGGCCGCGTCGCGGATCAAGGCCTTCAGGGTCGAGACGGCCTCGACCAGGGGCTCGGGGTCGCCCGGGCCGTTGGAGACGAAAATGCCGTCGGGTTGGTGCTCCATGATCGCCGCGGCGGGGGTCGAGCCGGGGACGACGGTGACCCGGCAGCCGGACTCGACCAGGTGGCGCGGGATGTTCCACTTCATGCCGAAGTCCATCGCCACCACGTGCGGCAGCCGGTCGGGCTGGGGCTGGACCGGGTTGGAGGGGTCGATGACTCGCTTGGCGAAGGGGCTCTCGAACCCGGGCGACCAGGTGGAATGCGTCCGGGGCATCACCTCGCGGACGAGGTTGCGGCCGACCAGTCCGGGGCTCTTGCGGGCCTTGTCCACGAGCGACGCGTCGTCGAGGTCGACCGAGGAGAGGATCCCCTTCATGGCCCCGCGCTCGCGGGTCAGGCGGACGAGGGCGCGGGTGTCGATGCCTTCGAGGCCGGGGACCCCGTGGTCGGCGAGGTAGTCGCCCAGCGCACGCTCGGCCCGGTGGTTGCTGACGACCCGGCTGAGCTCGCGGACGACCAGGCCGCGGATCCAGGGCTGGCCGCTCTCGGCGTCCTCGGCGTTGATGCCGTAGTTGCCAATGAGCGGATAGGTCATGGCCACGATCTGGCCGTGATAGGAGGGGTCGGTGACGATCTCCTGATATCCGGTCATGCTCGTGTTGAAGACGACCTCGCCGTCGACCTCCGCGGGTGCCCCGAAGGCACGCCCGGTGAACACGGTCCCATCCTCGAGCGCGAGCTTGGCGATCTCCATCGGCGTGGTCGTTCCCGTTCAAGTCGCCCCGCGTGCGTGCCCGTCGGCCCGGTTTTCGGCGCGCGCGGACGCGCCGATGGGCGAAATTCGTCACGCCGATTGTAGCGGCATGCGGCCCCGATCGTCCAGCGAGAACGGCGCATCGGTTGCGTGAGGGAGCCCAAGGGCGGCGAGGTTCGCCCTCACGGTCGGGCCGCGGGGCATGCCGTTGTCTTTTGACGACCGGGGTGTCCATAATGAAGATTAATTGACGGCCGAAGCACCGTCAGCACCGAGCGACGCATCGAAGGGCGGGGCATGCCGGAAGTCACGATCACTCTGGGCGGGCAGGATGAAGAGTTCGCGGTCTTCGGCAGCCGAGACCAGAATTTAAGGCAGATCCGCGATGCCCTGGGCGTCAAGGTCACGGCGCGGCACGGAGAGATCCGCGTCGAGGGCCCTGAGGAAGGCGTCGAGCGAGCCAAGCGCGTGTTCGACGGCCTGCGCGACACCTATCGCCGGCGGAAGGCGATCAGTTCGGGCGACGTCGCCGAGGCGCTCGACGCGATCGTGAACGCCACCCGAGACTCCGCCGGCGGCGGCCCCGTGGAGATCCGCGAGGGCTCTCGCTTGGTCCGCGCCCGCACCGACGGCCAGGCCCGCTACCTCTCGGCCTTGCGCGACTATGAGCTGGTCTTCTGCGTCGGCCCCGCGGGCACGGGCAAGACCTATCTGGCCGTGGCCATGGCCGTCTCGCTGCTGCGAAAAGGGCGGATCAAGAAGATCGTCCTGGTCCGCCCCGCGGTCGAGGCCGGCGAGCACCTGGGCTTCCTGCCGGGTGACCTCGAGGCGAAGATCAACCCCTACCTGCGCCCTTTGCTCGACGCCCTGCACGACCTGATGGATTACGACCAGATCCGCCGGTATACGGGGCACGACCTGATCGAGATCGCGCCGCTCGCCTACATGAGGGGGCGGACGCTCAACGATGCGGTCATCATCCTGGACGAGGGCCAGAATGCGACAATCGGTCAGATGAAGATGTTCCTGACCCGGATGGGCCAGAATGCCAGGATCGTGGTGACCGGCGACGTCACCCAGGTGGACCTGCCGTCGGACACCCCCAGCGGGCTGGCCGACGCGGTGGATCGCTTGAAGGATGTGCCCGGCATCGGCATCGTGACGCTCAGCCGGTCGGATATCGTGCGTCACCCGCTGGTGCAGGCGATCGTAAACGCATACGAGTCGACCGACGAGCTTCGCGGGGATCAGCAGGGCGTTCCGTTCGGTGCGAACGATGGGCCGTCTGCCGCGGTGGACGCGGCGGCCGTCCCTGCCTCGGAATGAGGCGAGGCGGCCCGGGGGGCGGACGCGACGCCCCGAGGGCCGACGAAGCCGCGCCGAAGCCGGCGCGGCACATTCCGGCGCGGGACGGGCCTCGGCCCGTTGACCGCGCGAGTGGATGACACCGTTCCATGAGCTTTGGTAAACGTCGGACCAGATCCACCCGGGCCCAGTTGAGGCCCGCCCGCCCCATCGACTCGCAGCAAGGCCTGATCGCCCGCCGCCGCGATCGCCTGGCCCGCGCCGCCGTGCTTGGCGTCGCCGTCCTGTGCACCGCCGCGCTGGTCAACGGCTCGGGGCCGCCGTTCACTTACCGCCTGGGCCAGCGGCCCAGCCGCGAGCTGCGCGTCAACGTCGAGAAGTTCGAGCGCCGCAACCAGATGAGGGCCAATACCGAGCGGCAGATGGAGGCCGACAAGGTCCCCCCCGCCATGGTCAACGACCCGTCGCCCATCCGCGACCTGGCCGACCAACTCGAAGACTTCGTCGACGCCGTCGCCGCGGCCGACTCCCTGGATAGCCTTCCCCCCGCCGTGCAACAGGCTTGGAAGCCGACGGAAGTCTCCTTCCGCCTGATCAAGGACGCCCTGGCCAAGCCCGGCGCCCGCGAGGGGCTGACCGGCCGGCTCGCCCGCGCCTTCGCCCCCGCCGTCCGGGACGGCGTGCTCGGTCCCGAGGCCCTGCCCAGGACCGAGGAGGCCAGCCGGACCCTCTCCATCCGCGACGCGGGGGCCGCCGCGGGGCCGCCCAGGCCCGTCCCCCGCGAGCGCGTGGGGCCCGAGCGTATGGCCAGGCTCGACGGCCCGCTCGCCCGCGAGTTCGCCGCCGCCTTCGACGACCCCGCGCTGGGGCACGCCCTCTTCGGCCTGGTCGCACCCCGGTTCGCGGGAATCCCGACGCTCACCTTCGACGGGCCCCTCACCGAGCAGCTCCGCGAGGCGGCCCGCAACTCGGTCAGGGATGTCTATGACATCTATCGCCGCGGTGACGTCCTGGTCGAGCAGGACCAGGAGATCGGCGAGGAGCAGATCATCCTCCTGCGGATGGAGCACGACAAGGCGGTCTCCGAGATGCCCCCCTGGGCCATCCTCAGGCGCGCCGGCTCGGCCGTGGTGATGGTCGCATCGCTCTTTGCCCTGGTCGGCTATTACGTCCATCGCAATGAGCCGGCCGTCGACCGCGACCTGGGACGCGTGGCCTCGGCCTGCGGCCTGGTCGTCTTGGCCATGGCTCTGGTGCGCCTACTGGCGACCCAGACCTGGGACGCAGAGCTGGTGCCGGTGGCGCTCTCGGGCATGATCGTCGCGGTGGCCTATAATCCGCATTTCGCCATGATGATCACGTTTGCCCTCTGCGTGATGACCAACCTGGCCATGGGCTCCGGCATCGGCCACTTCATGGTGCTGATGGGTGGGACCGTCGCCGGTGTGCTCACGCTCAACGAGGTGCGCACCCGGACGAAGCTCATCAAGGTGGGCGCCACGTCGGCCCTGGGTTACTTCATCCTCACCTGGGCTACGGGTCTCTGGCAGAACCAGCCGACCCCCCTGCTGGTGCAAGACAGCCTCTGGCGCGCGGGCTGGGGCCTGATGGGCGGCTTCTTCCTGGGCGGCAGCCTGCCGTTCATCGAGGGGGCCTTCGGCATCGTCACCGGCATCAGCCTGCTGGAGCTGGGCGACATCACCCACCCCTTGCTGCAAGAGCTGGTCCGCAGGGCGCCCGGCACGCACAACCACTCGGTGACGGTGGCCACCATCGCCGAGGCCGCCGCCGAGCGCATCGGCGCCAACGCCCTGCTGATCCGCATCGGGGCCTACTTCCACGACATCGGCAAGATGCTCAAGCCGCACTACTTCATCGAGAACCAGACGGGCATGGCCAACCGCCACGCCAACCTGGCCCCGGCGATGAGCACTCTGATCATCATCGGCCACGTCAAGGACGGCGCCGACCTGGCCCGCCAGCACCACCTGCCGCAGAGCATCATCGACCTCATCGAGCAGCACCACGGCACCACCCTGGTCGAGTACTTCTACCGCGAGGCCACCCGCCGGAGCGAGTGCGACCCCGACGCCGCCGACGTCCTGGAAGGGCTCTTCCGCTACCCGGGCCCCCGCCCTCAGAGCAAGGAGGCGGGCATCCTGATGGTGGCCGATGCCGTCGAGAGCGCCAGCCGGACCCTCTCCGAGCCCACCCCTTCGCGCATCGAGGGCCTCGTCAGCGAGATGATCGACAAACGCCTGCGCGACGGCCAGTTCGACGAGTGCGGCCTCACCCTCCGCGAGATCGCCGAGATCCGCGACAGCCTCATCAAGTCACTCATCGGGATCTACCATGGCCGGGTCAAATACCCCCAGCAGCGCACCGCCTGAACCGGCGGAGGTGCCCGGCCCAGGTTCCGGCGCATCGATTCGGGTCGAGGTCAGCAACACTCAGGCGCACTTGCCCGTCGACCCAGACGGCCTGGCCCGGCTAGCACGCAGGGTGCTGGTCGGCGAGGGCGTCGACTTGGCCTCGATCTCGATCGTCGTGGTCGACGACCCGACGATCCGGTCGATCAATGCGCGGCACCTCCAGCACGACTGGCCGACCGACGTGGTGACGTTCCCGCTGTCTGACCCCGACGAGACCGAGCTCTGCGGCGAGGTGGTCGTCTCGGCCGAGATGGCGGCGACCACGGCGCAGCAGTCGGGCTTCAATCCCTCCGACGAGCTGGCCCTCTACGTGGTCCACGGCCTGCTGCACCTCTGCGGCCTGGACGACACCGACGACGCCTCGTCCGCGTCAATGCGCCGGCGCGAGGGCGAAGTGCTTTCGGCCCTGGGCCTGGTCAACACATTCCCGCTGGTGGGCCGGCCTGCGCCGGACTCGCTCGCGGGACGGGGGGGCTCGCGGTGGCCGGAATGAGCTTCGGCCTGGGGATGCTTCTGGGCATCTCCGGCCTGATCGTCCTTTGGACCTCGGTGGCCCTCACCCGGGCGCTGCGAACCTACTCGGTCAGCCGCCTCGAGGAGATCTGCACCCGCCGGGGCCGGCCCGCCCGCGCCTCCGCCATCGACCACAACGACGTCCGCACCGAGCGCAGCGTCGGTGCCCTGTCGACGATCGCTGCGCTGGGCCTGGCGGCCTTGCTCGGCGCGCTGGTGAACCTGCGGTCGGGCGTGCCGCTGGGTCGGTTCCTGCCCGTCGTGGCGCTGGGCGTCGCGGCGCTCGGGCACCTGGTGGCCGAGGTCGTCGGCCGGCTCTATGCCGAGGACGTCCTCGACCGGCTCTGGCCGCTGACCGGCCCGCTGCGCGTCCTGATGAGCCCGATCACGGCCCTCTCGCTGGGGGTCGAGAAGCTGGCAACTCATCTCTCGGGCGCCTCGGCCTCCCCCGCGCGGCCCCCCAGCGTCGAGGTCGAGATCCACACCCCGATGGAGACCGGGGAAGACGGCGAGGCCGACCTGACCGACTCCACCCGCGCCCTGCTCGAGCGCGTCGTCGAGCTTTCCCAGCGCGACGTCTCCGAGATCATGACCCCGCGCTCCAGGATCATCGCCCTGCCCGCCGACGTCTCGGCGAGCGTCGCCGCACGCCTGTTCGTCGAGTCGGGCCGCACCCGCATCCCGCTCTTCGGCGAGAACCGGGACGACATCGTCGGGGTCCTGCACGCGAAGGACCTGCTGACCCGGATGATCGACGGGGGCATCGACGCCACCAACCCCAGGATCCTGGCCCGCCCGGCCTTCTGCGTCCCCGAGACCAAGGAGGCCGACATCCTGCTCGACGAGATGCGCGCCCGCCGGACTCACATGGCCATCATCCTCGACGAGTACGGCGGCGTCTCCGGCCTGGTCACCATGGAAGACCTCATCGAGCAGCTCGTCGGCCCCATCGACGACGAGCACGACACCCCCCCGGTCGGCGACCAGATCGAGGATGTCGGCGAGGGGAGCTATCTTGTCGACGCCACGCTCGACCTGGAGCGGCTCAACAACAAGCTGGGCATACGCCTGCCCACCGGCGGAGACTATCAGACCCTCGCCGGCTACGCCTTCTACGCCTTCGGCCGCGTGCCCGAGGTCGGCTCGACCTTCCGCGCCGGCGACGCCGAGCTGACCGTCGTCGAGGTCATCGACCACGCCATCCGCCGCGTCCGCATCGACCTGTCCGGCCCCCGAACCAACGGCCATGCCGGCTGAAGGACGCAGGGCCCGGCCGGTCAATCGCTCCCGTCATCCTCCGTGGAACCGAGGTGAACCGTGCCCGCCGTCCGTTCGCTGGCGTTGGTGGTGCGGTCCGTGGAGGTCTTCGAGACCAGCCTAGTGGTGACTCTGTTCACCCGCGAGCTGGGCAAGGTCGGGGCGCTGGCCAAAGGGGCGCGGCGGCCGAAGAACGCCATGCAGGGTGCCCTTGACCTGCTGGGTGTTTCCGATATCGTGCTGCTGCACAAGTCGTCCGATGCGCTCGACCTGGTCACCGAGGCCTCCCCCGTGGAGCGCTTCGGGCCGCTCCGACGCGACCTGGCGGCCCTGTACTCGGCGTATTACATCGCCGAGCTTCTGGGCGAGCTGACCGACCTCCACGATCCACATCCCAGGCTCTTCGACGCGGCGTTGGTGACCTTGCGGCACCTCGGCGACCCGGTGCTGCGCTCGCGCCGTCTGGCCCGCTTCGAGCTGGCCTGCCTGCGTGAGCTGGGACTGATGCCCTCGCTGGACGCGTGCGCTCATTGCGGGAACCCGGTCGAGACGCGTCACGACTCGGACGTCGTCGCCTTCGGCCTGGCCACCGGCGGTGTGCTCTGCCCGTCTTGCCGGCCTGGTGTGGCGCACGTCGCGACGCTCTCGGGCCGGACGCTGGATGCCTTGCGGGCCCTGTCCGGGCCGGGGTCCGACTGGCGGACGCTGGACGACAGCCCCAGGACGCTCGGACCGGTCCGCTCGACGCTCGGCGCGGTCGTCAGCCACCTGCTCGGACGCCGACCGCGGCTCTTGCCCTATCTCGGAGCCTGATCTCGATGGCGAATGCCCAAGGACTGAGGACGCCGGAACTGACGCGGGACGCCGCGACGACGGGCCCCGCCCTGGCCTTCGCCCTGCTGGCCGCCTTCTCGGCCGCCGGCTGCCAGGGCATCGCCGAGGGGCCCATGTCGCGCTGGCGGGCCGCCTACGACCACACCCTGGCCAAGCCCATCACCGACAAAGAAGTCGGCGATGAACGTTCGCTGATGAAGCGATGGCTCAGCCCCAGGACGCCACCGTCGACGACCGAGGCCGACCCCGTCGGCATGGTCAAGGGGCGCGAGGGCTGGAAGCCCGCCGTCGTCGAGGCCGATCCCAAGGCCGAGGCCGAGTTCAAGGCCGCCGAGGAGCTGTTCCAGCGCGGCGAATACGCCAAGGCAAAGCCCCTCCTCGCCTCCATGGCCAGGGCCCGAAAGGGGACCCCCTGGGGCGAAAAGTCCCAGTACTATCTGGCCGAGACCAAGTACCAGATGGCCGACTATGTGGGTGCCCACAACGAGTATGAGACGCTCGTCATCACCTACCCGGGCACCGACTATCTCGACGCCCTGGTCAAGCGCGAATATGCCATCGGCAACTACTGGCTCTCGTCCAACGACGCCGAGGCTTACAAGGCCATGCCGATCAACTCGCGCATGACCGGCAGGCTCCCGCTCGTCGACGTCAACGGCCATGCGATCCAGGCGCTCGAGCACGTCCGCCATCACGACCCCACCGGGCCGCTCTCGGACAAGGCCCTCCTGCGCATCGCCGACCACTACAAGGCCTCCGGCGAGTATGAGCTAGCCGCCATCCACTATGATCAGCTGGTCACCGACCACGCCAAGAGCGACCTCGTGCAGAAGGCGCAGCACGAGAGCATCGACTCGAAGGTCAAGGGTTATGTCGGCCCCGAATACGACGCCACAGGTCTGGAGCAGGCCCGCGCCACGATCCGTCAGACCCGCGTCGCCTTCCCCGAGAAGATCGGCGAGACGTCGGAGCTGAGCCACACCCTCGACCTCATCAACGACCAGCGGGCCGAGCGCGACTTCAGGACGGCCAAGTTCTACCGCAGGACCGGCCATCCCACGGCCGCCGAGTGGTACTACAACAAGGTCGTCCAGCTCTGGCCCGACAGCGACTGGGCCGCCAAGTCCAAGACCGAGCTGGTCACCCTGGCCAAGGTCCCTCGCAAGGAATCGCTGCCCAGCAAGATCATGACCCTGCCCGGCAGCACCGATCCCCTCACCGGCGGCGTGGGCGGCGGCGGGCTCACGGGCGGCATGAACAGCCCCAACGGCGGCGCCTCGACGTATTGATCGGGATGGATCGGATCACGCGGCCGAGAATCGGTCCAAGGAACAAAGGACGCGGGCGCACGGGCGCCCGGCCCGCAAGGAGGGCCCGACATTGAATCGTCCCAACCGCCCGACCCGTCGCGCCCTGCTCGCACTCGGCCTCTCGATGGTCGCCGGCTGCGGCTACTCGGTCCGCCCGCCGTTCGACAAGTCGATCCGGACCATCTATGTGCCGGTCTTCCGCTCTGTCACCTTCAAGCGCGACGTCAACTTCCAGCTCACCGAGCTGGTCAAGAAAGAGATCGCCAACCGCACCCCCTTCAAGCTCGTCAATGACCCCGACGCGGCCGACACCATCCTCGACGGCGAGGTGAACTTCGCCGACAAGAACCTCATCGTCGAGAGCCCGTTCAACCTCCCGCGACTGCTCAACGCCGTCATGACCGTGTCGGTCAACTGGACCGACAACCGGGACAATCCCGACAAGAAGCCCGTCCCGCCGGCCCTCATCTCCGAGGCCGTTAACTTCGCCCCCGAGCTGGGCGAGACCGCCGAGACCGCCTTCTACAAGGTCAACCAGAAGCTGGCGATTCAGATCGTCGGTATGATGGAGCAACGCTGGTGAGACTCGGGCCGGTGTCCGGCGCCCGGACACCGACCGCCGCCAGGCCGGGGCCACCCCCCTGCTCCATCCCGACGGCGAGGACCGATGTCGCGCATCGACCTGACCACGACCCTGCCTCGGCCGATCCCCGAGGACCGAAGCCCCTGGATCGTCGGTGACCGCATCATCTCGGCCCCCGGCCGCGCCGCCGTTATGGGCATCGTCAACGTGACGCCCGACAGCTTCTCCGACGGCAGGCCGGGACGGTCGCTGGATGCCTCGATCGAGCACGCCCTGAGGCTCGTGAGCGAGGGTGCCGACCTCCTCGATATCGGCGGCGAGTCGACCAGGCCGGGGTCGGCGGGGGTCTCGCTCGACGAGGAACTCTCGCGCGTGATCCCGCTGCTGGACGCCTTGCGCGGCAGGCTGAATGTCCCCATCTCGGTCGACACCAGCAAGGCGGAGGTCGCCAGGAGGGCACTTGACGCCGGCGCGGCGATCATCAACGACATCACGGGGCTGGCGGGCGACCCCGAGATGGCCTCGCTTTGCGCCGCTCGCGGGGCCGGCGTGGTGGTGATGCACATGCAGGGGACGCCCTCGACGATGCAAGTCAGTCCCCACTATGATGATGTCGTGGCCGAGGTGCGGGGCTATCTGGCCGGCCGGATCGACTACCTGATGGGGCTGGGCCTGCCGCGCGAGCGGATTGCCGTCGACCCCGGGCTGGGGTTCGGCAAGACGTTCGAACAGAACCTGGACCTCTTGCGGCAAACGTCCAGGTTTGCCAGCCTGGGATGTCCCGTGCTGGTCGGCACGTCGCGGAAAGGGTTCCTGGGAACCCTGACGGGCCGGCCGGTGTCCGAGCGTGCGGCGGCCACCGTCGCCTCGTCGCTGGCGGCCATCGCGCGCGGGGCCCAAATCGTCCGGGTGCATGACGTGGGGCCGATGGTCGACGCCATCAAGGTCTGGGCGGCCATCGAAGGCCACGTTGGGGAAGGTTCCAGATGATCGAGCACGACTGGGTCGCGAAGCGCCTGTTCCACGAATGCAGGGCCATGGCCGAGCAGGCCAAGGTGGCCTCCAAGGCCATGCGCATCGTGAAGGGGCAGGCCAAGAACACCTGGCTGAAGCGGGCGGCCGAGGCCCTGAACCACCGCGCGGCCGAGATCCTCGACGCCAACTCGATCGACATCGAGGAAGCTCCCGGCCGGGGCCTGAACGCCGCCGCCATCGACCGCCTATCGCTCGACCTGGGCCGGATCGACAAGATCGCCGCCTCGCTGGCCGAGGTCGCCGCCCTGCCCGACCCGATCGGCGAGGCCGTCACTTCCAGCAAGCGGCCCAACGGCCTGGACGTGACGCAGGTCCGCGTCCCGCTGGGCGTCGTCTTCATGATCTACGAGAGCCGGCCCAATGTCACGGTCGACGCCGCGGCGCTCTGCATCAAGAGCGGCAACGCGGCCATCCTCCGCGGCGGCAAGGAGGCGCTCCACTCGAACACCGCGCTCTATCGGATCCTGGCCTCGGAACTCGAGCCGAGCGGGCTGCCGCAGGCCGCCGTCCAGCTCGTCCAGACCGTCGACCGCCACGCCGTCGGCCACCTGCTGGGCATGGCCGACTGCATCGACCTGGCCATCCCGCGCGGGGGCGAGAGCCTGATCCGCCGGGTCGTCCAGGACGCGACCATGCCCGTCCTGAAGCACTACCAGGGGAACTGCCACCTCTACCTGCACGCCGACGCCGACGCCGAGACCTCCGTGCGCATCGCGGTCAACTCCAAGGTCCAGCGCCCGGGCGTCTGCAACGCCCTGGAAACCCTCCTGATTCACCGGGACGCCGCCCCGACCCTGCTGCCGATCGTGGCGAATGCCCTTTCCGCCCTCAAGGTCGAGCTGCGCGGCGACGACCGCGCTCGCGAGATCGTCGCTTCGATGACCCCCGCGGAGCCGGCCGACTGGGACACGGAGTTCCTCGACCTGATTCTCGCGGTGAAGGTGGTCGAATCGCTCGACGACGCCATCGCGCACATCGGTCGCCACAGCTCAGGGCACACCGAGGCGATCATCACCAACGACCTGAACGCGGCCCGCCGGTTCGTGGCCGAGGTCGACAGCTCGGCGGTGATGGTCAACGCCAGCACCCGGTTCAACGACGGCAATGCGCTGGGGCTGGGGGCCGAGATCGGCATCAGCACCGACAAATATCACGCGCGCGGCCCGTGCGGGCTGCGTGAGCTGACCACGACCAAGTGGGTCGTCTACGGCGACGGCCAGGTTCGCGACTGATCAATCTCGGGGCCGGCCCAGTCCGGGCGGCATCCATTCCGCCCGAAGTCTCGGGACAAGGCCGATCACAGGTCGTGCATCTTCATCATCGCGCCACGGATGGTCAGGTAGATCAAGGCGAAGAATGACAGCCCCGCTCCGATGGGCAGCAACTGCCATTCGGTCTGGCCGTGCTTCAAGTAGATTGCCAGCTCGGCTCCGAGGGTCAGCACCATCAGGGATGCGCTGACGGCCAGGCCGACCCAGAGCCGGGCCGGACGATTCTCCAGCATTTCGTTGGGTACATTGCGGGTGGTGTAAACCATGATATCCTCCAGAAATCCATTCCAAAGTTCATGCGTTTCGACGTGCTCGACAAACCCCCGTTTCGGTCGGGACTGATGTCTGTCGCCTCGCGTCCTCGCGAACTTCTGCCGGTGAATTCGTCTCGCCGGTCTGGATATTATTACGATGCCGGCCACGCTCTCGTTCGCTTCGCGGTTTTAAATCAACGCCCGCCGGCCGATTCGGGCATGCCAAAATAGCGGGGGGCGCGGGGGACGTTCGCCCCCGCGCCCCCCTTCGTTTGATCTCTCAACGCATCCTCAACGCCCCGGCGAGAGGGACCTGGCCTTGCGGACCAGCTCCAGGAACTCGCCGCGATAGCCGTTCGGGTCCGACGCCCGGCTCGACTCCGCCAGCTCCAGCACGCCGCCGTAGGTCAGGTTCCCCGCGGGCGAGCCCCGCAGCAGGAGCCCGAAGCCGGCGACGGCCGACGAGAACTTCAGGTCGTCGCTGGCGGCGGCCAGGTCGCGGCCGTCGTCCTTCACGGTCCGCTCGATGAGCGTGCTCTTGTCCGCGTCGGGGTGCTTGTACCGCAGGCTCACCGTCAGCAGGTCGTCGCTTGCATCGGCGTTGACGACGACCGGCGTGGGGGCGGGCTTGGTGTAGCGGGATCCACTCGCCGGGGCCTCGACGGCCCCTGCGGGGATGATCTCATACAGGGCCGTCACGCCGTGGCCCGCGCCAATCTCGCCGGCGTCCTTGGTGTCGTCGTGGAAATCTTTGTTGGCCATCACCCGGTTCTCGTAGCCGACCAGGCGATAGGACCCGACCTTCGCCGGATTGAAATCGACCTGGATCTTCACGTCCTTGGCGATCGCCACGAGCGTCCCGCCCATCTCCTCGACCAGGACCTTGCGGGCCTCCTGGAGCGTGTCGATGTACGAGTAGTTGCCGTTCCCCTTGTCGGCGAGCTGCTCCATCTTGGTGTCCTTGAGGTTCCCCTGGCCGAAGCCGAGGACGCTCAGGAACACGCCGGTCTTTGCCTTCTCCTCGATCAGCCGCACCAGCGAGGCATCGTCGCTGATGCCCACGTTGAAGTCGCCGTCGGTGCAGAGGATGACCCGGTTGGTCCCCCCCTTGATGAACGTGCGGACGGCCGCGTCGTAGGCGAGCTGGATGCCGCTGGCCCCGTTCGTCGAGCCCCCCGAGGTCAGCACCTCGATCAGCCGGAGGATCTCAGGCTTGCGGTCGCACGAGGTCGGCGGCAGGGCGATGCCTGTCGTCCCCGCATACGTCACGATCGTCAATCGGTCGTTCTCGCCGAGCTGCTGAACGAGCAAGGGCAATGCCGACTTCAGCAGCGGCAGCTTGTTCTGGTCGGCCATCGAGCCCGACACGTCGACCAGGAACACGAAGTTTCCCGG
Organism: Isosphaeraceae bacterium EP7; assembly: GCA_038400315.1. Taxonomy (NCBI): domain Bacteria; kingdom Pseudomonadati; phylum Planctomycetota; class Planctomycetia; order Isosphaerales; family Isosphaeraceae; genus Kueselia; species Kueselia aquadivae. The sequence goes on along the minus strand of CP151667.1, from coordinate 2,845,553 downwards.
CGGCCGGTTCGCCAGGTCGATCGACCTGCCCTTCAGGCCGATCCTGGCCAGCCTGTGCCCGTCGGCCCAGGGGCAGCCGGCGACCTGGATGTTGACCGAGAAGGCCTCGCCGGGTGCGGGCTGCGGGTCGTTGTAGGAGAAGTAATTGATCATCTCCTCGATTCGCACCGCATCCCGGGGCGGCAACGTATTCTGATTCAAGAACCGCCGCACGTTGGCATATGACGCGGTGTCCACGTCGATCGAGAACGTCGAGAGCGGCTTCTCGGCGGCCTTCACGAACGGGTTGTCGACCACCCGATTGTACTGCTCCTGGTTGGGAGCCGGCTCGACGACCAACAAACCCGGCGGGACACCGGGCGCACTGGGCGGGACGCCCGGGGCAGGTTCTCCAACCCTTTTCGCCTCACGGCCGAACTCCGATCGGGATGTCTGGCCCTGGGTGAACCCCTCCAGGCCAGACTTATCTGCGACCGTGATCGGCAGTTTGCCGCCCATGCCCTGGGCCATGCCGCCCATGCCCTGGCCCATGCCCCCCCCGCTACGCACCTGCCCTCCAGGGGAGTTCTGGCCTGCCTGCGACTCAGCCAGTTTCCTGTCCACAGACTGGAGTCGACCCGCCTTCGCGATCATCCCACGACCGGCCGGTTCGGAATCCTTGGGGGCAGCGGCCGAACTTGCGGTATCCAGCGAGAAGACAGAGTTCGGGTCGATCGGCTTCACGACCATCCCCATCATCTCCGACTTCCCCTCGGCCTGCCCTTGTGCTTGTCCCTGCTGCCCTTGTGCTTGTCCCTGCTGCCCTTGTGCTTGTCCCTGCTGCCCTTGTGCTTGTCCCTGCTGCCCTTGTGCTTGTCCCTGCTGCCCTTGTGCTTGTCCCTGCGAGTTCTCTCTCTGCTGGGGTTGGCTTGCTTGTCCCTGCTGGGCTGGGCTGGCGTCAGCCGGGGCCAACAGAATCGATTCACGAAGCTCGTTCGCATTCAGCTTCCGACCAGGTCTTCGCTCACGCGTTGTGGGGTCTTCACCGCGATTGACCTCCGTGGCCGACGAAGGCTTCGAGTCGCGGTAGGCGAGTGTGTCTCCTAGATCCTTCGCTCGCGTTGGCGTGTTCGAGGCCGACGGGGCTTCCGGCCGCCGGAACACGAGTTCCACGGGAGCATCCGCCTGACTCGGTGGAGGCTCGGTCGGGCCGGGTTCCGCTTCTTCCTTCCGGATTTCGTGGTCGTAGCGGCTGGTGACGCGGGCAACTTCGCCCTCGCTCTCCGCGAGGCCCGCGACGACATCGCCGGCCTGCTTGGCGGCGGGTGCCTGATTACTGAAGCCAATCTCCGGCCTTGCCGCGTCGTTCGCGGCCAATTTGGATTCGTACTCGGCGACCCAGCGGTCGGAGGCAACGGACGACTGATAGGCTACGCGGGTGGTCCACGAGGCCACGCCGGCCAATCCGACGAGGAGGGATGCGGCGGCGGCCAGCCTGAACGCCGGCGAGGTCCACCAGCGGCGCGAACCGTTCGTCGATGGGGCGAAGAGTTCCTCGAGATCGCCGCGATAGGCGACTATCAGGCCGGGGACGGGTTCGGCCTTCAGGTGGCCGGCGAGGAGATCGCCCGTGGCTCGGATCTCGTCCACGAATTGGCGGAGATCGGCGGATTGGGCCAGGGCGGCCTGAATCTCGGCGGTTTCGGCGGGGTCGTCGAGTTCGCCCAGGGCGTAGGCGGTCAGGCGGGGATCGTCGGCATCGAGCGGCATGGTCGGGGCTCCTTTTTTTCGATCAAAGGCGCGCATCGGCCGCCAGGCCGTCGGCGAGCTGTCCGCGAAGGGTCTTGATGCCGACGTGGATGAGGTAGCCCACGTTGGTGACGCTGTGGCCGGAAATCCGGCTGATTTCCTTGTAGCTGAAGCCTTCCTGGAACTTCAGGCGGATGACTTCTCGCTGGTTCTGCGGCAGCCGGTCCAGGAGGTCGACCACCTTGGCGGCGGCCTCTTTGTGCGCGGCGGCCTCGTCGGGCGCCGGTGCGGGGCTGGTGCGGGCCCCGACTTGCAGGTCGGTCAGTTGGGTCATGCGGCTCTCCTTCCTCAGCACGTCGAGCGACCGGTTGCGGCAGACGGTGAACAGCCACTCGGCCAGCCGGGGCTCCACCTCGGCCCGATCCTGGGCGCAGAGGCGCAAGAACGCCTCCTGCACCACGTCGCGTGCCCGATCGGCATCGCCCAGCAGCCTGGCGGCATACCGGGTCAGCGGCCCTTCGAACTGCCGGACGGCGTCGCGGACGAACCCCGGATCATTCATCGTCTGGCCCGTCATCGTCATGCTCGACTCCGGGACGAACCTCGTACAACCCGACCACGCACGGCCCGGGACTTTCTTAGGTCCCGGCCGAATTTTCAAGATGGGCAAACTGCCGGAGCATTGTTCGCCGGCGCCCGGCCCCCTACGATCCTGGGATCGGATCAGCCGCTCGACGACCGATCAAGCAAGGGAGCACCGCCACCATGAGCGTCCTTTACACCACGTCCGTCGAGGCTGTCGCGGGCCGCGAGGGAAGAGCGACCAGCGATGACAAGCACCTTGACGTGACGCTCTCGACCCCCAAGAGCATGGGCGGGGCCGGCGGCGACGGGACCAATCCCGAGCAGCTCTTCGGCGCGGGCTATGCCGCCTGCTTCGGCAGCGCGTTGATGCTCGTCGCCCGCCAGCGCAAGATCAACCCCGGCACGGTCACGATCACCGCCGAGGTTACCCTGAACAAGTACGAAGACGGCTTCGCCCTCTCCGTGGCGCTCAAGGGAACGCTGCCCGACGTCTCGCGCGAGCAGGCCCAGGAGCTGATGGAGGCCGCCCACGAGGTTTGCCCTTACTCCAGGGCCACCCACGGCAACATCGGCGTGAGCCTCTCCGTCGCCTGAAGTCACGGAGGCCCCGCCCCCCGGGTCAGGCCTCGCCGAACAGCCAGAGGGGGCAGTCTCGCCGCACGGCCTCGTTGGCGGCCAACGAGAGCCGGGCGAAGGCCGCGATCTCGGGGTCGTCGGCCACCGCGCCGTCGTGCCCCTGCACCAGTTCTTCCAGGCTCTCGTCGTCGAGCGGCACGCCCCAGCGGCCGGCCAGCTCGGCCAGCTCGCGGCGCAGGGACGGCAGGCTGGCGCAGCGCAGCGGGCCGCCGGCCGAGAGCGTCAATGTCATCGCGTTGACATGCGTGGGTAGGTAAACGCCCCGCCCCTCGCTACCGGCGGCCAGCAGGTTGGGCAGAGACTCGGCGCCCAGCTCGGCGACGGCTCGGCGTTGGAGCGCCGACCAGCCCGTGCCGGCAAGCTCGCCGAAGTGGCGCGGCGGGAAGCCTTCCCAGTCCCCTTCGGCGCCGAATGCATTGTCCAGGGCACCGGCCACCTCCCGGGCGAACCGATCGTCGAATAGCCCCCTCGTCCCTCCCACCGTGAACGACAAGCTCATCTGGATGGCTCCCGGTTACGGATGCGGATGGGCCGCCCCCCGGCACGACGTGCCCCGGGAAGTCTAGCTCGCCAATTTTCAAGGCGGAGGGCCGGCCCGGTCTCGGGGCGGCGGTGGGCGACAGGGGCTGGATTCAACACCGGGGGGGCCGTATCTTCGCTGCACGCGCCGGCCATCCGCGCCACGCCCCAGCGCCGAGTCTCCCCGCTCACATCGGGACTTGTCAAGCCATTGCTCCGAGAAGGCGAATTTGATGCGACCAGCCACCGATGCATTCCGGCCGCTCCTCCTGGTCGCCATCCTCGCCCTCGGGGCCCACGCCGACGACCGTCCGCTCGGCTTCCGCGACAGGCCAGATGCCCTGGCCGCCCAGCGAAAGGCCGAGGCGCGAGCCCTGGACGTCCCCACCCCCGAGGCCGCGCGGCTCCTCCTGCGCAAGCTCACCGAGGAGCCCCACGTCGCCGGCACGCCGGAAGATTACGACACCGCGATCTTCGTGCGAGACCAGCTGAGGGGCTGGGGCTGGAAGGCCGATCTCGCCGAGTACCAGGTACTGCTCAACTACCCGGATCGCGACTTCGTCCAGTTCGCGATCACCAAGCCCGAGCGGATTGAGCTGAAGGTGATCGAGGACTACAACCCCGCCGACAAGGACTCGGGCAGCTCCAAGGTCATGACCGCCTTCCACGGCTATGGCGTCTCGGGTACCGCCGAGGGCCAGGTTGTTTACGTCAATTACGCCCGCAATGAAGACTTCGCGACGCTCGAGAAGCTGGGCATCGACGTCAAGGATAAGGTCGTGCTCGCCCGATACGGCGAGATCTTCCGCGGCCTGAAGGTCTACAACGCACAGAAGCGGGGGGCCAGAGGGGTCCTGATCTACTCCGACCCCGCCAACGACGGCTACGGCAAGGGCGACGTCTACCCCGATGGCCCGTACCGGCCCGGCTCCGCGATCCAGCGCGGGAGCGTCGAATTCCTCTCGCTCGGGGCCGGCGATCCTTCGACCCCCGATGGCCCTTCGATCGACGGCGCTCCACGCCTGCCGATCGACCCGGACAACGGCTTCCCTCGCGTCGACCGCGGGCCGGGTAGCAACCAGGTGAGCCTGAAGGACGACCAGGACAGGGTCGACGCCTGGGAGAAGGAAACCGGCCGCAAGCGTAACGAATACTTCGCCAATATCCCGTCGATGCCCATCAGCTACGACTCCGCCCGGCCGATCCTCGAGAACCTGGGCGGGCCCGTCGTACCAACCGGCTGGCAGGGCGGCCTCCCGCTGGCCTATCACGTCGGCCCGGGGCCGGTGGAGGTCTCCTTCACGCTCAAGATGGACTACAAGATCAGGCCCATCTGGAACGTGATCGCCACGCTGGAAGGCTCCGTCGAGCCCGACCGCTGGATCATGGTGGGCAACCACCGCGACGCATGGGTCTACGGCGCGGTTGACCCCAGCAGCGGCACCGCCGCCACCATGGAGATGTGTCGCGCGCTGGGCGAGGCGGTCAAGTCGGGCTGGAAGCCGCGCCGGACCCTCAAATATGCGAGCTGGGACGGCGAGGAATATGGACTCATCGGCTCGACCGAGTGGGCCGTCCATCACGCCAAGGAGCTGGACGAGAAGGCCGTGATGATGCTCAACGTCGACTCGGCCGTCTCCGGCCCCGACCTCGAGCTGGACGGCGTCCCCTCAATGCGCGACCTCATCCTTCAGGCCGCAAACGGCGTGCGCGACACCCGGTCGAACCGGCCGCTCGGCCAGATCTGGGTCGAGGCCCAGCGCAGGGCCTGGGCCGCCAACTCACCGCTGGCCGAAGGCGAAGAACTGGCCACGGGCAAGCCCGACTCGGCCGACAAGGGTCGGTTCCGCACCGGCGGGTTCCGGCCCGCGATGACGCCGCTGGGCTCGGGGTCCGACTACACCGCGTTCCTCGACCACCTGGGCATCCCGGCGGTGGACGCCAATTTCTCGGGCAAGTACGGGGTCTACCACTCGGTCTTCGATAATTTCTACTGGATGGAACACTTCGGCGACCCCGAGTTCATCACCCACGCCACGGCCGCCAGGCTCTACACCCTCATCGCCATGCGGGCCGCCGGCGCCGACGTCGTGCCGCTGACCTTCACCCCCTACGCCGAGGCGATCCACTCGTATCTGGGCGAGCTGAAGCGGACGGTCGTCCGCAGCCGGAGACTGGCCACGCCCGACGATCCACGGCCCATCAAGGCCCTGGCCGCCCTGGGCAAGGTGCAGGCCGCCGCCGACGAACTGGGCGAGCAGGCCGTGGCGCTCGACGCCGCCACGTCGGCACTCGCCAAGGGCGACGGGGCCGACGATAAGCAGGTCAGCAAGGTGAATGACCTTCTGACGAAGATCGAGCGGGCCTTCCTGCTGCCCGACGGACTGCCGGGCCGCCCCTGGTTCAAGCACGGGATCTATGCGCCCGGAGTGACCACGGGCTACGCGAGCTGGCCGCTGCCGGCCGTGCGCCAGGCGATCGAGGAGAATGACGGCGATGCCCTGGCCGCCGCCGTCCCCCCCCTGGTCGAGCGTCTGAAAGCCGCGACCGCCGCGATGAAGGCCGCCGCCGACGCCGCCGCGGACGACGACAAGAAGTAACCCTCCCTGTCCCGACTCCTCTCCGCCTTCCCCTCCCTTCCCCGTCCGGAAAGGCGAACCACCGCCGATGAGTCGCATGATCAATGCAGAGCAGCCCGGTGGCCAGTTGCCGAGGCTGCTGGGGCCGGTGACCGCCTTCAGCCTCATCGTCGGGTCGGTGATTGGCTCGGGCATCTTCTTCGTGCCGTCGCGAGTGGCAGAAGCGGTGCCTTATTTCGGCGGCATCGTGCTGGCCTGGGTGGTGGGGGCCGCCTTCAGCGCGGCGGGCGTGCTGACGCTCGCGGAGCTTGCCGCGATGCTCCCCGGCGTGGGCGGCCCTTATGTCTACCTGCGTGCCGCCTACGGCCCGGTCCCCGCGTTCCTGTTCGGCTGGGCCGAGTTCTGGGTGGTCCGCGCCGGCTCGATGGCCACGCTCGCCGCCGCCTTCGCACGAGCCTTCGCGCGGCTGGTCCCGCCCCCTCTGGGCCTCTCGCCGGCGCTCTGGCAGATGGGCGTCGCGGTCTCGGCCATCGCCGTGCTCATGGTCATCAACGTGCTGGGCACCGAGCTCGCCGGCAAGCTCGCCGTCGTGGGCACGGCGCTGAAGGTCGGGGCCCTGATGGCCATGATGTCGCTCCCCTTCTTCCTGGGCGGCGCCGACGTTGGCCGGCTCACGCCGATGTGGCCCGAGCACCTGGACGCGTCGTTCTGGAGCGGATTCATGGCCGCGATGGTCGGCATCCTCTGGTCGTACGACGGCTGGGTGAACCTGGCCCCCATGGCCGAGGAGATCCGCGACCCCGGGCGCAACATCCCGCGTGCCCTCATCTCCGGCATGGCCACGCTCGCGTTCATCTATCTGGGGATGACCCTGATGTACCACCTCGTCCTGCCGATGGGAGAGATCACGTCGCTGAAGGGGGGCAACGCGCCCACGCAGTCGGTGGCCGCCGACTACTGCCGGCGACTGCTCGGCGGCAGCGGCGATGTGACGATCACGGTCGTCATCATGGTCTCGATCTTCATCGCCCTTAACGGCAACGCCATGACCGGCCCGCGCGCCTACTTCGCCATGGCCCGAGACGGAGTCTTGCCCGCCGCCCTGGGCCGTGTTCATGCCCGGTTCCGCACGCCGGCCAACGCCGTCATCGCCCAGTGCACCTGGGCCATGATCCTGACGGCGCTGGGCACCCTGCTCATCCTCGGGCCCGCCCCCGGACCCGAGAGCGGCCTGCCCGGCTTCGTCGTCCGGGCCTGGGCCGCCACCAAGGCGGTCCCCTTGTATGATCTTTTGTATACGTATGTGATCTTCGGCGCCACCATCTTCTACATGCTCTCGATCGCCAGCGTCTTCGTCCTGCGCCGGACGATGCCCGACCTGCCCCGGCCCTATCGCACCTGGGGCTACCCGGTTACCCCCGTCGTCTTCGTGGTCGCGTCGCTGATCCTGCTGGGCAACATGATCCGCGAGACCCCGGTGCAGTCGCTCGCCGGCCTGGGCCTGATCCTCCTGGGCCTGCCCGCCTACGCGTTCTTCAACCGGCAAAAGTCGGCCGCCGCACGCCCCGCGGCCTGACCTGACGGGAGCCAATGCCCATGACCCCCGATGACCTCCAGGACCGCCGCCAGTTCGTCCGAACCCTGGCCCTCGTCGCGCCGGCGAGCCTGTTGGCCGCCCCCGCCCCGGCCGACGAGCCCAAGGACGTCGTCAAAACGGACAAGCCCGTCGAGACCGAGGTCGACGCGCGGATGGCCCTCATCATCCAGCGCTACGGCAAGCGGCTCGACGCGGCGGCCCTCAAGAGCGTGCGCTCCGACGTCGAGGATCAGGTCCGCCGCGTCGAGCGGCTCCGCAAGTTCCCGCTCGACAACGGCGACGGCCCCATGCCCGTCTTCACCCCCTATCGGGCCCCGCTCGCTTGATCCGACAGAATCGAAGGGAGACGACGCGGCATGACCGAAGACCTGGCCTTCGCCCCCCTGCCCGCCCTGGGCGCCACGCTCCGCGGCGGCGCGATCTCATCGGTCGAGCTGACCGCCTTCTTTCTCGACCGCCTGGAGAAGCACGGGCCGAAATATAATTGCGTCAGCACCCTCACGCGTGATCTCGCGATGGGGCAGGCGAAGCAGGCCGATGCCGACCTGAAGGCGGGCAAGGATCGCGGGCCGCTGCACGGTATTCCCTATGGCGCCAAGGACCTGCTCGCCACCAGGGGGATTCCCACCACCTGGGGCGCCGCCCCCTACAAGGGACGCGTCATCGACCGCGACGCCACCGTGGTGCGGCTGCTGCGCGAGGCCGGCGCGGTGCTGGTGGCCAAGCTCTCGATGGTCGAGCTCGCCGGCGGCATGGGCTACAAGCAGGCCAACGCGAGCTGGACCGGGCCGGGCCGCAACCCCTGGAAGCCGTCGCAGTGGAGCGGGGGCAGCTCCTCGGGGTCTGGCTCCGCCGTCGCCGCGGGGCTCGTGCCGTTCGCCATCGGCACCGAGACCTGGGGGAGCATCACCAACCCGAGTTCCAACTGCGGCGTCACCGGACTGCGGCCCACCTACGGCCGGGTCTCACGCGCCGGCGCCATGGCGCTCGCCTGGACCCTCGACAAGATCGGGCCCATGGCCCGCACCACGCATGACTGCGCACTCATCCTTGACGCCATCGCCGGCCCCGATCCCGAGGACCCGTCCGCCTCCGGCCGCCCGTTCGCCTATCCCCCGGCCGACACCCCCGCGGGCCCCTTCAAATTCGCCATCCTCAAGGACGGCGTGAAGGCCGCGCAGCCCGAGGTCCGGGCCAACTTCGAACGGGCCCTGGCCGTCTTCAAGGGGCTCGGCACCGTCGAGGAGATCAGCCTGCCCGACCTCCCGTTCTCGGCGGTCATCTCCACCATCCTCAACGCCGAGGCCGCCAGCGCCTTCGAAGAGATGGTCGACTCCGGGCTCGTCGACTCCCTGACCGCTCCCGAAGATCGGATCGGCGGCCTGTCCGATCAGGCGGTCCTCGCCACCGACTACCTCAGGGCCCAGCGCATCCGCGCCCACCTCTGTCGCGCGCTGGACGCCTGGCTTGCGCCGTACGATGCCGTCCTCACCGTCACCAATCCCAATACCGCCCCCGCGGCCGAAGGGCCGTTCAAAGATCCCTTCTCGGCCAAGACCATGGGGGCCCCCGGCAACATCTGCGGGACCCCCGCGCTGGTCGTCCCAACAGGCCTCGACGCCCAGGGGCTGCCCACCGCCATCCAGCTCGACGGCCGTGCCTACTCCGAGTCCCGCCTCATCGCCGCCGGCCTCGCCTTCCAGCAGGCCACCGCCTGGCACTCGGCCCATCCCGAGGTCTCCTGATCTGGATGCATGATCGCAATTCAATTCTTGATTGAATCTCGATCTCTCTTCGCGTGCCCATGTCCCGTTTTCATGGTCGGTGCGTAAGGGACGTGTGACCTCTCAGAGGCCGGTCCGATTGGATGGGCGCCGCCCAGGAACGGGAGTCTCCGACATGAAGCTCACCGCCGCCGACATCGCGAAATACCCCAAATTCGCCCAGTATGTCCGGGTCAAGATCCCCGAGCTGGTCCATGTCAAGTCGGTGATGTTCAACCTCAAGTCCAAGGGGAGCATGACCGATGCCCAGGTGCGCGATGCCCTGCGATGGGGGGCCGAGCCCCTGATCGTCATCACCGACCTGTCGGGCGGCCAGTGCGGGGTTCCCAGCGCCTACGGCTGCACCCGCAGCACGAACCTCCATCAGATCGAGATTGATGAGGGGACCGTCGCCGACTTCGAGAAGGCGCCCTACAGCCTCGGCGTCGGCAAGAATGCCCGGGGGCAGAACGTCTTCATCGTCGGCGTGACGCTCCTGCACGAGCTCACTCACGTGGGCAAATTCCTGAAGGCGGAGGTCGAGGCCACCGAGGCCGGTGCCGACTACGAGATCGGCGCCTACGGCAAGGTCATCCCCTGAGCCGTCGCCCCGTCTCCCGGGCCCTCCCGGATCGGGTCGATGACGTGGTCGGGTACGATCCGACGCTTGCCGAGGGCCGCCTGGTTCCCCTTCCCGGCGCCGACGTGCCGCCTGCGCACGGCGGCACGTCCTCGTCCCTTTCCTGACCTCCGCCTGCGCCGGGGGCCGTCGAAGGTTGACCCAGCGGCCTCCGTTGCCCTACAATACTTCACCTCGAGGCGGCGGACGCGATGCGCGCCCGGCTCGCTCGCTCGGTGGACTCGGTCCGGACCGGATCGACGACGGCGATGGCGATCACGTACTACAAGCGGTTCAGGATGGAGGTCGACCTCGACGGCACCCCGCCGCCGCCGCTTCCGGCGACGTTCGGCTGGGTCGGATGGGACGAGGTGCTCGTCGACGCGCACGCCGAGGTGAAATATCTCAGCTTCCGCGAAGAGATCGATGCCCACGTCTTCCCCTGCCTCGGCGACCGTCACGGCTGTCACCGTCTGATGCGCGAGATCCGCCGCAAGACGGGATTCCTCCCGGCCGCGACCTGGCTGATCTCGGGCCCCGAGGGGTACTGCGGCACCGTCCAGGGGATCATGGACCGCGGGCCCATCGGCGCAATCCAGAACGTCGGCGTCGCGCCGGCCTACCGGGGACTCGGCCTCGGCCGGGCCCTCGTCCGGCAGGCCCTCGAAGGGTTCTATCAGGCTGGGCTCCGCAAGGCCTTCCTCGAGGTCACCGCCGAGAACAACGCCGCCATCCAGCTCTATCGCTCGATCGGTTTCCGCAGGTCCAAGACGGTCTACAAGGCCGTCGACGGATGAGCCGGCGGGAACCCCAAGCACGCGGCCGGCATCGAACAGACGATTTCATGGCGCCGGCCGCCGCCCCAAATGGTTCAGACGCGAGGTGAACGTGCCCGAGGCGCAGGTCAGGCAGCAGACTTATCCTAATGGCCTTGTACTCGTCGCCGAGACGATGCCCGGCGTCCAGTCGGCGGCCTTCACGCTGCTCCTACCCGCAGGCGCCGCCTTCGAGCCCGCCGACCGCGGCGGCATGGCCACCATGGTCGCCGAGTGGGTCACCCGAGGCGCCGGCAGCCGAGATAGCCGCGCCGTGCTCACCGACCTGGACAACCTCGGAGTTAGCCACTCCGTGGGCGCCCAGACCCTGCATACCAGCATCTCGGCCGCCACACTCGGCCGGAATCTGATCCCGGGGCTGGAAATCTTCGCCGACGTGCTCCGCCGACCCGCTTTCGACGAGGCCGAGATCGACCCCATCCGGGCCCTCGCCCTCCAGTCGCTCCAGAGCCTGGAAGACGACCCCGGCAGCCAGGTCATCTACGAGCTCCGCAAGCACCACTTCCCCGATCCCTGGGGACGCCCCGCCCCCGGCACCCGCGCGGGCCTGGAAGCCGCCGGGCCCGATGACCTCCGCGACTTCCATCGCCGGTTCTATCGCCCCAACGGCGCCATCCTCGGCGTCGCCGGGGCCGTCGACTGGGACGACCTGCGTCGCGCCGTCGACCGCCTCTTCGGCGACTGGAAGCGCCAGCCCGAGACCAACGTCCAGGCCAACCCCGGCGGGCCTCGACGTGCCCATCTTCACCGCGACACCCAGCAGATCCAGATCGCCCTGGCCTACCCGTCGGCCACCGTCACCAGCCCCGACTACTATAACGCACGGGCCGCCACCGCCATCCTCGGCGGCTACTCCTCGGCCCGGCTCTTCACCGAGGTCCGCGAGAAGCGCGGGCTCTGCTACTCGGTCTACGCCAGCTACGAGGCCCACCGCGACCGCGCCGCCGTCATCTGCCACGCCGGGACCTCCGCCGATCGCGCCCAGGAGACCCTCGACGTCACCCTCGGCGAAATCGCCCGGATGGCCGAGTCGGGCATCCAGTCCGACGAGCTCGACATGATGCGCGCCGGCCTGAAGAGCTCGCTCATCATGCAGCAAGAGTCCAGCATGGGCCGGTCCAGCTCGCTCGCCTCCGACTGGTTCTACCTCAACCGGGTCCGGCCCCTCGGCGAGATCTCGGCCTCGCTGGACGCCCTCACCCCCGAGGGCGTCAGCGCCTTCGCCGCCTCGGGCGCCTCGCGAGACATGACCATCCTGACCCTCGGCCCCAACCCGCTGGCCGTCCCGCCCGCCGAGGAGGCTTGAACCATGCGATTCCACCACGCCACCCTCGAAAACGGCCTGAACATCGTCGCCGAGCTGAACGACCAGGCCCACTCCGTCGCCTGCGGATTCTTCGTCAAGGCCGGCAGCCGCGACGAGTCCCACGAGCTCGCCGGCGTCTCCCACTTCCTCGAGCACATGGTCTTCAAGGGGACCGAGCGCCGCGGGGCCGTCGACGTCAACCGCGACCTCGACAAGGTCGGCGCCAAGCACAACGCGCAGACCTCCGAGGAAGACACCTTCTACCACGTCACCTGCCTGCCCGAGTACCTCCCCAAGGCCTTCGACGTCCTCGCCGACATCCTCAGGCCCAGCCTGCGGCCCGAGGACTTCGAGACCGAGAAAAAGGTCATCATCGAAGAAATCCGGATGTATCTGGATAATTCGATGTCCGTCGCCTACGAGGCCGCCAAGGCCCTCCACTTCGGCGCGCACCCCCTCGGCCAGAGCATCCTCGGCACCGTCGAGAGCATCACCGACCTCTCCGTCACCCAGATGCGCGACTACTTCGCCTCCAAGTACAGCCCCTCCAACATCGTCCTCGCCTTCGCCGGCAAGAGCGACTGGGACGAGGTCCTCGAGCTGGCCCGCACCTATTGCGGCCCCTGGCGCGGCGTCGACAGCGCACGCCAGGCCGTCCCCCCCAGGGGCAGCGGCAAGTTCCAGGCGATCCTCCGCGCCGAGGACCAGCAGCAGACCATCCTCGGCATCGCCGACGCCCCCCCGCTCGAAGGCGACCACCGCTACGCCGCACAGCTCCTGGCCACCGCCCTGGGCGACCACACCGGCTCGCGCCTCTACTGGGCCCTCATCGACCCCGGCTACGCCGACGGCGCCGACCTCTCCTACCAGGACTACAACCAGGCCGGCGCCCTCTTCACCTTCCTCTCCTGCGAGCCCGGCCAGGCCCAGGACAACCTCCAGCGCGTCCACGACCTCTACGCCGAGGTCCAGTCCGCCGGCCTCACCGACCGCGAGCTGACCCAGGCCAAGAACAAGGTCCTCGCCCGCACCGTCATGAGGGCCGAGCGCCCCATGGGCCGCCTCGCCTCCCTCGGCTTCCACTGGACCTACCGCAAAGACTACATGACCGTCGAGGCCGAACTCGCCGCCTTCTCCAAGGTCACCCCCGACGACATCCGCCAGGTCCTCGACCAGTACCCCCTCCTCCCCATGACCCTCACCTCCGTCGGCCCCACCGTCGACCTCCGCGCCCCCGGCTGAGCAACGCCGAGGCCACGCTGGACCGCTTCGGAACCGGGCAAAGTCGGCCATCGAGAGAGATCGATGGACCGACTCGCCCGGGAAGACCACCGATGAGCAAGGCGGGAACGAAGATCATCGAAGCCCTGGAACTCTAAGGCCAGGTCATCAGGTCCGGCGAGGCGATCGAGAGGCATCTCAACGTCCGGACCTCTCCCATGCCGGGTCCGCCGGGCAAATACGACGGGTCGTCAATTCGTGAGCTCCGCAATGATTTACGTCAAGCGAGGTTCGCCGAGAGGGCTAATGCGAGCCAATCAATCGCCGCGCCCCCTAAAATTTGGGCGCTTCCATAGTGCGGCAGCCCTGCATCTTCGGCTACCAGGTTAAGATCCAGTCAGGGCAATTTAGGGTGCTAATGTATCCGCATGTGTAATATTCGCCATAAGATTCGAGTCGTTCGCGGAGATTGTGGCTCTCTCGAAAAAAAGGGACGAAACGAATTCCATTAGAGTGGATACCTCCATTGTGATAAGCCCCTTGAAGACCGAAAAGATTGATATCAAAAGGCGAAAACGACACGATTAGCAATATTGCGAAAGCAATAGATTTTCGAAGTGGCCTATCGTTAGGCAGAAGAACAAAATGCAAAATCAATGGGATTCCTATTGAGCGATACGATATCGTTGTCCAGACTAAAAAAGCAACGACAGCATGCGCCAGCACAATCTTTGGTCGCCCATTTTTTCTGTCCATACTGCTGGGCTCCTTGTCGATTTCAGTCACTGAATGGAGTCACGGTCGCGTTTGCATCCAGATCGCAGCAATCCTTCAAGAGCTCGAAGAATCCGGCCACCTGCCGAGGGCCCCATTCCTTCCCCATGCGATAGTCGAGCTCGATCGAATCGGAGAGGACAAAGATGCCGAGAACCGGCAACTCCGCGCCGCCGGCGATGACTCCGGAAATGCAGTGATTGTACATCGCAGCTCGACCTTCAGTCACCAGACCGGCGGCATCGGGGACGGAATCGACCGTCAATTCCGCCTCTACTTCGAAACTCCAAAACACAGGTGCCTCCCCCTCGATTCATGACCGGCGACGGAGCATCCTATAAATGGCAGAGACGCCGGTTGGGGACAATCCAACGATCTCGATCCCGGGTAACGAACCATCATCCGTGTCAAAGCAGCAACTTACCTGGTTCCATCGCGTGTCGATCATGTCGAACTCCTGCGAATTCGCATCGGGATTGACCATCCCGCACCAGCGTAGCAGCATTGATCGCATCCGTCTCGCACGTGGATGAGCTGTGAGCGGCCGCTCATTTCGAGCCTTCCGCCCAACGACATCTTACGCAGAGCACAGAAGCCGCGAGGAGCCCGACCCCCATGCGCATCGTCAGCCTCCTCCCCTCCCTCACCGAACTCGTCTGCGCCCTCGGACGCGGCGATGAGCTGGTCGGCGTCTCGCACGAGTGCGACTATCCCCCGGGCGTCGAGAAGCTCCCCCATCTCACCCGCGGCCTGATCCCCCAGGACGCTGACAGCGCCACCATCGACCGACTCGTCATCGAGCTGCGCGGCAGCCTTTACACGCTGGATGAGGCGCTGCTGGCCGAGCTGAAGCCCGACCTGATCCTGACCCAGGAGCAGTGCGACGTCTGCGCCGTCAACGAGGCCACCGTGCGCAGGGCCGCGGCCAATCTCGCCGGTAATCCCCACGTCGAGAGCGTCAACCCCCTCGACCTCGCCGGCCTCCACGCCATGTTCCGATCCATCGGCGACCTGCTTGGTGCCCGCGATGCCGCAGAGGCGCTCATCTCCGACTTCCAGGCCACCGTTGCCGAGATCGGCCGCCGCATCGCCGGCCGCCCCCCGCGCCCGGTCCTCCTGCTCGAATGGCTCGACCCCCCCTACTCCGCCGGCCACTGGAACCCCGAGCTGGTCGAGCTGGCCGGCGGCATCGACGTCCTCGGCCGCGCCGGCCAGCCTTCCCGCCGGATTACCTGGGACGCCATCCAGGCCGCCGACCCCGACCTCATCCTCGTCACTGCGTGCGGATTCACCCTCGACCGGGCCCGCCAGGAATTTCCCGCCCTGGCCGCCCGCCCCGAGTGGACCTCCCTCAGGGCCGTCCAGACCGATCAGGTCGCCCTCGCCGACGGCTCCGCCTACTTCTCCCGCCCCGGCCCACGCCTCGAATCCAGCCTCCGGATCGCCGCCGCCGCCATCCACCCCGACCTCTGCGGCGACCTCGCCGACGACTGCGACTGGACCTTCCTGGACTGAGCCCTCTCGGTCGATATCGGCGGGCAAATCCGGGCGGATCAACGTGGTCGTGGCATGGCCGGATTGGCGACGAGTTCGGAATGCGTCACGTGCGGGTCATCTCGCCGGGAACCAAATCACCCAGGTTGGTGAGGTGAAGCCACCGGCTCGATGTTGCCGGATCGCCTCACGACCGAAAAAATTTGGAAAAGCCCGGGACGATCTGCCGGAAAATTCGCGGAATCGCAACTGGATGGATTGGCGAGTGACGCGGCTCCCCGACGTGTGCAAGCAGGCCCCATTCTTTCTCAATTCGGCGGTCCTAAGAGCGGATACCCCGCGGATGAGTCTGGGTCATCGATGGGGGGGCGCCATTAGGCGATCTCGGCCGAGACGCGAAACGAAGCCAATGCAGTTTGCCGCGCCAATGCTGCAAAACGAAGCCAACTCGACGTCCGAAAACGAAGCCAATCCGTGGTCGGAAAAACGAAGCCAACTGTGGATGCCAAGCGTGATGGGGGAATTCAGGGCGTTTGACCTTGCGGATCGGGCGGGTCGTCGTGATAATCGCCCGATGCGCGGCCCAAGGGGCTGCATTTCCCGTTGGTAAAGAAGCGGATCGCTTGCGACCCTCTTCTTGAGAGGTCGGGCTCCCGGACCGGGCGAAGTTCAAGCCGGATCGGGTGGCAGGGCGGACGTGTGAGGCCGGCACACAGCGGCCAGTCAAAGGGCGACACATGGCGGACGCGGTCAAGATCAAGGCGGAGACTCGCGACCCCGCGAAGAACAAGGGGACAGGGACCACGGTCTCTCGCAAGCTCCGGTCGCAGGGGCGCGTCCCCGCGATCGTCTACGGGCACAAGCAGGCCCCCCAGCCCATCTCACTGACCCGCGAAGCGGTCGCTGAGATGCTCAAGAAGGCCACCCACCTGGCCGAGCTCGACTACGGCAGCTCGACCGAGATGGTCCTGGTCCGCGACGTCCAGTGGGACTATCTCGGCAAGGAAATCATCCACCTCGACTTCGCCCGTGTCGACGCCTCCGAGGCGATCGAGACCGAGGTCAAGCTCGAGATCCGCGGCACCGCGACGGGCGTCGCCGAGGGGGGCGTCCTCGAGATCGCCGTCCACAGCCTCGCCGTCACCTGCCGGGCGGACGCCATCCCCGACTCGATCCGGGTCGACGTCACCGACCTCCACCTGGGCAAGGCCATCCACGTCAAGGACCTGGTGCTGCCCGACGGCGTCAAGACCGACACCGACCCCGAGCTGCTGCTCGTCCACGTCGTCGCGCCGGTCGCCGAGGTCACGCCCGAGGAAGCCAGCGTCACCCAGCCCGAAGTCATCAAGGCCGAGCGTAAGGAGAAGGAGGACTGAGTGGGCGTGCCACCGGGGTGAGGTCGCCTCAGTCGTCTGCAGGATGAGTCATGAAACTGGTGGTCGGCCTGGGGAACCCGGGCAGCAAGTACGAAGGCACACGCCACAACATCGGCTTCGAGGTCGTCGACCAGCTCGCCCGAGGGGGAGCTGGGGTCGGCTTCAATCAGAAGTTCGAGTCGCTGGCCGCCGACGCCGAGATTGATTTCCGGCGCGTCCTGCTGCTGAAGCCCCAGACCTTTATGAACCTGAGCGGACGGGCCGTGGCCCAGGCGCTCAGGTTCTTCAAGCTGACCCCGGCCGACCTGCTCGTCATCTGCGACGACCTGACCCTCCCCCTGGGCAAGCTGCGGATCAAGGGGACCGGCTCCGACGGCGGCCAGAAGGGGCTCCGCGACATCGCGGCGCACCTCGGCACCGAGGACTACCCCCGACTCCGCGTCGGCATCGGCGAGCGAGGTGCCGCCGACGCCGCCGACTTCGTCCTCAGTCGCTTCCGATCCGCCGAACGCCAGGCCATCGACGACGCCCTGATCATCGCCACCCAGGCCGTGGCCGTCTGGGTCGCAAAGGGGTTGCCCGACGCGATGAATCGGTTCAACGGCCCCGCCCCGATCAAGTAGACGCCAGCCCAGCCAGGGCCGGCCTCAGTCCACTGCCGGATAGAACACGCTCGAACTTGACCCAGGGCCGCGGCCCGATAACGGAGGTTTCCCACTTGCCAGTTAGCACTTACGAAGGGATGTTCCTCCTGGATAGCGCCAAAGTGGCCGCGTCCTGGGACGACTCCGTCAAGCACGTTCACGACATCCTCGCCAAGCAAGAGGCCGAGATCGTGGCCAGCCGCCAGTGGGACGAGCGTCGGCTCGCCTACGCAGTCGACGGCCACAAGAAGGGGACCTACCTTCTGACCTACTTCAAGGTTGAAGGGGCCGCCATCAAGGAGATCGTCGCCGACTGTGCCCTCAGCGACGTGATCCTCCGCGAGTTGGTCCTCAAGGTTCACCCCAAGCTCATCGACCACCTGGTCGAGCGGGCCATGACCTCGACGCCCGGCGAGGACGAAGAGTCGCGCGAGGAAGACCGCGACGAACGGCCCCGCCGCCGCCGCCGCGACGACTGAGTCGATCCGTCGGCGCCTCCGCACGCCGACCCGGTCCGGATTGGGATCATCGCTGATCGCCGCCCGGGCCGATACAACGTGCGAAGGCGCAAGCGTCCGCCCCGGGGGATTCTCGTTGTGGCCACGGCCCCGATGTGATAACCTCCCCCCTAGATAGGGGACAACCGTTTAGCGTCGGGGCGAGACGCAGGGTTCGACGCCCGGTCCTCTTTGTGCAGGTGGGAGTCCAGGCGAATGGCCGACTTCAACAAGGTTCTGCTGATCGGTCGCCTCACCCGCGACCCTGAGCTGCGCTACACGCCGAACGGCGCCGCGGTGACCGAACTGCCCGTGGCCACCAGCCGGTCCTGGACCGGCAAGGATGGCCAGCCGCAGAAGGACACCGTCTACGTCGACGTGACCGTCTGGAACCGGCAGGCCGAGAACTGCTGCCAGTACCTCAAGAAGGGCCGCGCCGTGCACGTCGAGGGGTTCCTCAAGATGGACACCTGGGACGACAAGGCCACCGGCGAGAAGCGGTCGAAGCTCAAGGTCGAGGCCGAACGCGTCCAGTTCCTCGACCGTCGTGAAGACGGGCCGGGCGGTGGCGGCGGCGGCGACGATGACTTCGCACCCCACTCCGAGCCCCAGCCCAGGCGTTCGGCCCCGGCCGGCGCCGGCGAGGCCCGGGGCAACGGGCCTTCTCGTGGGGGTTATGCCCCGTCCGCGCCGGCACCCCGTCGTCCCGCCCCTCCGCCCTCGGCCGAGGAAGACGACGACATCCCGTTCTGAACCGACCGACCGCGTCGCCTGCCCGGCCCCGGAACTGAGAGTCTGGGGCCCGGCGGCGAGCACCGCGATCACGTAGCGTCAATTGACCTTGATCGATCCGACCCGACTTGAATGAGGAGCGACCGGGCTGGCCGGGTGACGAAACGCATCGGGACGTCGGCATGACCCGCCGGTCGAGGAATTCAACATGGCCAAGACTACCGCGAAGAAGTCCGACAAGGCCAAGCCCAAGGCGAAAGCCAAAGTCAAGAGGAAGCCAGGCGTCGGCGCCAAGGCCGCCGCGCCCGTGGTCGAGACCGCGGTCCGCCAGCCCGGGGTCGAGCGCCGCAGGAATCATCCGACCCGCGCCAAGGACGGGCAGATCGAGATCCTGCTGACTCACGCCGTCCCCCATGTCGGCCAGCCCGGCGAACTCGCCAAGGTCCGGCCCGGCTTCGCCCGCAACTACCTGATCCCCCAGGGCCTGGCCACCTTCGCCACGCCGCATAACCTGCGGATCGTCGAGAAGCATCGCCAGCGCCTCCGCCAGCTCGAAGAGGCACGTCGCGCCGACCTGCTCAGCCTGTCGGCCCAGATCGCCCAGCGGCAGATCACCATCGAGGCCAACGCCAACGCCGAGGGTCACCTCTACGGCTCGGTCAACGCCGACCAGATCGCCGCGGCCCTCAAGGCCGACAACCTGCCGATCGATGTCGAGAACATCCGGCTCGAAGGCCCGCTCAAGGAGCTCGGCCTGTACACGATCAAGCTCCACCTGGGCCAGGACGTCGACGCAGAGATCCGCCTCTGGGTGGTCCCCTCAGCGCACAGCGAAGAAGCCCCGGTCTGAGCCCCGGCCCGGACCCTCCGAACCTCACCGATGCCCGCCCCGACCTCCTCCCAGGTCGGTGCGGGTTGTCGGCGTTTAGGGGAAATGGGCTGCGATTGTGGTCGTCGTGGTTTCTGGCCGAGGCTCATGGCGGAACGGCCCCAGTGACGATACCATTGTTCAGCATGAGGCCTCCGCGGTCGCTCGCCAATCGAGCGCCCGGGGGCCCGCGCCGGAGGCCTCGATGCCCGGGATGGGCAATTCCCGGATGGGGCGATCTCGGCCGATTGCTCTGGGATGGAGCGACGCCCGACCATGGCCGACAACTCAACGAGCAAGAATCGCCGGGGCGGCAAACCCTGGCAACCGACTCTCACGCTGACCCCCCCGCCGGCCGGCGATCGCCTGCCCCCTCAGAACATCGCCATCGAGCAGGAAGTCATCGGCGCCTTGCTGCTGGACAACGACCAGCTGCACAACGTGATGCCGCTGCTGAAGGCCGATGACTTCTACCGGGACAGCCACCAGATCATCTTCCGGTCGATCAGCGACCTGTACACCCTGGGCAAGCCCGTCGACGCCCTGATCCTGGCCGATGAGCTCGCCCGGGAAGGCCACCTCGAGTCCATCGGCGGTCTCGACGCGATCAATCAGCTGATCAGCGCCACCCCGCATGCGGCTAACGCCCGGTATCACGCCGAGATCGTCCGCCAGAAGTCGATCTCTCGTCGCCTGATCGAGTGCGCCAACGAGATCCACTCGGCCGGCTACTCCGAGACCCACACCGCCGACGAGCTGCTGGAGCTGGCCGAGTCGCGCATCTTCAAGATCGCCGAGGAGGGGGTCACCGGCGAGACGGTCGAGCTGAAGGACGTCGTCCATCAGGCGATGGAACGCATCAGCGCCCGCGCCGAGGGGGGCCTGCCCATCTCCGGCATGGGCTCAGGCTTCCCGGACCTGGACAACCTGACCGGCGGCTTCCAGGGCTCGCAGCTCGTTATCCTTGCGGCCCGCCCGTCGATGGGAAAGACGGCCATCGCGCTGAACCTCTGCGAGCACGTCATCCTCGAGCAGAAGCTCGGCGTCCTGTTCGTCAGCCTGGAAATGGGCCAGCTCGAACTCGCCGAGCGGCTGCTCTGCTCGCGGTCGAGGGTGGACAATCACAAGCTCCGCACCGGCCAGAATTTCCGCGGCCAGGATATGGCCATGCTGGGCAAGGCCTACGACGAGCTGCGGACCGCCCCCCTGTTCATCGACGACACCCCCGCGCGGAACATGCTCCAGATCACGGCCAACGCCCGTCGCCTCAAGCTCCGCCACAACCTCGGCCTGGTCGTGATCGACTACATCCAGCTCGTCGATGCCGAGGAGTCGCGGGACAGCCGGCAGGAGCAGATTGCCAAGATCAGCCGTCGTCTGAAGCAGCTCGCACGCGAGCTGAACATCCCCGTCATCGCCCTCTCCCAGCTCAATCGAGGCGTCGAGAACCGCGAGGATCGTCGCCCGCGCATGGCCGACCTCCGCGAGTCGGGGGCCATCGAGCAGGACGCCGACCTCGTGCTCTTGCTGCACAGGCCCGACTACTATGATCCCAACGACAAGCCCAACCAGGCCGAGCTGATCGTGGCCAAAAATCGAAGTGGTGCCACCGGCAGCGTCGACCTCCAGTTCGCCAAGAACATCACCCGATTCCAGCCGCTCGACACGATGCACGACGACACCGGCGTCTTCTGATCAGGGCGCGGTCAGGCACGCGCCGGCAGGGCCCAGGGGGAGATGTCCACGTCCGTCTCCCCTCGCATCATCAGGTCGGCGACCACCCGGCCCACGAGGCATGCGAACTTGAATCCGTGCCCGCTACAAGGGCTGGCCAGCACGACGTCGGGCCGACCGGGCCAGGGGCCGACCCTGAAGTTTTCGTCGTCGGCGACGGTGTACAGGCAGACTTCCTGCGAGACAATCGGGGCCTCGGCGAGCGCGGGGATGTGGCGTCGGAGGAACTCCTGGACGCATCCTGCGTAATCGTGGGCGGGCTCCCGGTCGTCGAGGTCCGGGTCCACCTCGGGCCCGTGGTGCCTGGCCGCCTTCACACCCGTCGCCAGGAAGTCGGGCATCCCGTAGAACGCATCCTGGGGTGTTTCGCCGATGTAGATGAATGCAGGAAACCGGCCGATCGCATAGGCTGCGGCGTCGGCCGGTTTCATGTAGAGCACCTGCTGACGCGTTGGCCTCAGTTCGGCGTCCAGGCCCGGCAGGAGCCGGCCGGCCCAGGCGCCGGCGGCCACGACGAGGCGTTCTGCCTCGATCCGGAGGTTGCCGGCCAACAGGACCGGGCGAGGCCCGTCGAGGTCGATGCGGTCGACTCGGCACCCTTCCAGGACGCGTGTCGCGTTTCCCCCCAGCGACCGAGCCATCTCGATTTGCGCGGCCAGGGCCCGCGCAGCCGAGAGGATGCCCGCGTCGGGCTCGAAGACGACGTCGTAGTCGCCCGGCAGTCGGAACTCTGGCTGGAGTCCGTTCCAATCGGACCCGCTCATCTGCCGATGTACGACCCCGATCGCCGCCAGGCTCTTGGCGACCCGCGCGGCGTAGTCGTGCCGACCGGGGCAGAACGAGACGCCACCGGTCCGGATGTAGAGGCATTGGCCCGAGTCGGCCTCAAGCTGGCGCCAGGCGGCGAAGGCATCGAGCATCAGCCGTGCATATCGCGGGTCGGAGTAAGAGTGGCGGGTGATCCTCGCCGCCCCGTGCGAACTGCCGCGGGCGTGGCCAGGCGTGAATTGCTCGACGATCAGGACAGGTTCGCCGCGTCTGGCCAGGTGGTAGGCGGCGGCCGTGCCCATCGCACCGGCGCCCAGGATCACGTTTCGCGCCCGGATCGTCTCGGTCATCGTCGGTCCATCCCGCCTGGTTCAGTGCGTGCTGAGATGTCGCCGGGGTTCCCATTCTTCCCTTGAAGGGAGATTCGCTGCAACCGTCTCGATTGAGCCCCACGGGACTTCAATCGTTCGGCGATGGTGCACAAGTGACGGAGAGATAGTTTCTCCACCGAGCGATATTGCGGTCGGGAAATTCGCCCTGCGAGCACGCGGCGGACGGGAGAACGTTGCGAACTCGGTCGCCCGCGCATCGGATTGACCACACATGAGCTTTTCTTCGCCCGGCATCCTCTGCGGGATCGTCCTAACTGGAGAGCCTTGCCTGAGCCGATCGCATGGCAAGCGGAGACGGCCATTCGGGTTGCTTCGAAATGAACGATGGCCGCCGACAATTTCCCTCCCGGACTGGGGGGGACATCGCAGGCGGCCGTCGATCGGATCCAGTAGATCGCTTAACTAGACCGTCGGCCCGTTAAGAGCGCGACGACCGAAGATCAAGGAGACCACGAACAGGACCAGGAAGATCAATGCGAAGAGCTTGGCCAGGTCGGCCGAAGTGCCGCTGAGGCCGCCGAACCCCAGGGCAGACGCCACGATCGCGATGATGGCAAAGAAGATCGCCCAACGTAGCATGGTCAACTCTCCGTCTTGAAGGTCCGGTTTCAGGTCATCGTTTATCAATTCGACGGCCGAGCCACATCGACTCGGCCGCGAGTTTTGAGCAACGAAATTCCTTAACGCGATTTCAGTGCCAATCCGAGCACCAGGCCGGCGACAATTCCAACGCCGAAGGCGACGGCGACCGACTGGCCTGGGTTCTGGCGGACCGTGTCGACCGACTCTTCGAAGCGAGCACGGGCCTGGTCGGCCACTTGGCCGTAGCCCTCGCGGAGTCGCTCGCCGGCCTGCTGGGCGACCTGCCCGGCATGCTGGGCGTATTCACCCGCCTGACCGGCCAGATTCGCGACGGCCGAGGATCCACCCTTGGTGAGGTCGCCGAGGAAGTGCTCGATCGCCTCACGTCCTTCGCCGGTCTTCTGCTGAATCTTGCCGACGAGTTGGTCGATGTTCCCGCCCTGGAAGGCGAGGTCGTCCTCGGTCAGCTGGCCCCACTTTTCCTTGACCTGGCCGCGGAGCTTAGTCCACTGGCCCTGCAATTCTTGCGCATTGATTGCCATCGCCGGAATCTCCTGACTTCACCCCTGCCGACGTCACCGCCGGTCTCTGAACACAGTACGTTGCAACAGCAGTGCCAAGTGCTCGTCGGGCGATCTGGTGTGGGCGAGCGGGTGCGGGCGACGAAAAAACCCCCGCCACGCCGAGGGGGCGTCGCGGGGGTTTCGGTGCTCAGAGCGAGCG
Source organism: Isosphaeraceae bacterium EP7 (assembly GCA_038400315.1). NCBI lineage: Bacteria > Pseudomonadati > Planctomycetota > Planctomycetia > Isosphaerales > Isosphaeraceae > Kueselia > Kueselia aquadivae. Next base: position 2,821,580 of record CP151667.1, on the reverse strand, counting down.
GACCGGGGCGACATGCACCCCGGCTCGGATCACTTGGGCGGTTCGACGGCCGGGGCGGTGGCGGCCGGCGGGGCAACCTCGACGACGGGCGCCGTGGCGGCCGGGGCGGCGTCGGTCTTGTGATCGCCCGTCTTCTCGACCTCGGTGGTGGTCGTCGCGGTGGTGGAGCCACCGGGAGTCGTGACCGTGCTGGACACTTCTTCCTTGGCGGTTTCACCGCAGCCGGCGAAGGTCATCAGGCCCAGGGCGAGGGCCGAAGCAAGTGCGCGCTTCATAAGAAACTCCTTTGGTGCGTTCATCTTCGCTCGAATACGACCGACGGCGTTCCGAAGATGGTACGCACGGCCGACCGACCGACGGCATGACTTTAAAGCAAGTCAGGCACCGCATGCAACCGCTCTCCCCCCCGGAAACCCGAGCGAGGCGTGAACCTCTGCGGAGCCGGGCACGCGATACTCTCAATTACGAGGTTCGGGGACGATTTCGTTGGGACTTTACGAGAATGACCCTCGCGCAGGGTGAACCGGCAGGAAGCTTGCTCTCTCCTGCGCACCCAGGTTCCTGAAATGTTGGCGTGATGGGCGGCACGTCCGTTGCAATGGTGGGAGAAGTCGGTCCGGGCGGGGACCTGGATCATCTCGATTCGCGTATGAGCCATTTGAAGGAGCCAACCCATGCCAACCGGCAGACCGAACCAGCCCCAGCCGAACCAGCCCCAGAATCGTGGCCAGGACCAGGGGGCCCGCAACGGTGGGTCGGGCGGCCAGCCCCAGCAGCCCCAGGGCGTTCGCCAGCAGGCCGAGCACCTCGCCGAGGGGGCCAAGGAAGCCGCCGGGCAGGCCGTCAACCGGCTCCGCGAAGGCTATGGTGAGGCCAGCGAGCACCTCGCCCACAGCTACCGCCAGGCCGAAGGGACCATCGCCCGCAACCCGGCCTCGTCGACCCTGATCAGCTTCGGCATCGGCTTCGGCATCGGCCTGGCCCTGACGGCGCTGCTGGGCCGAGAGGAGGAGACCTGGGCCGACAAGTACCTGCCCAAGAAGGCCGCGAAGTACGTGCCTCGCGACGCCGCCAAGTTCACGGGCAAGGTCAAGGCGCAGGCCCAGGACACGTATGCCGACCTGCTCGACCACTTGCGTGATCTGCCCGAGGCGATCGCCAGCCGCCTGCCCAGCAGTCTCACCCGCCGCTGAGATCCGATCGAGATCGAACGCTTGGAAGGCCTCCCCCCCGCGATGGGGGGGAGGCCTTCCGACGTCGACCGGCCGGCGAATTCTACGTGGAGGGCCGCCGACCGGCTATCATGTCGGGGGCTCGCGCGTCCGGCGGGACCATTCCCGATCGACGATCGACACTTCACCCTCGGGGCCTCCTGACGTGCTGACCAACTGGCGGGCCTGGATCCTGGCCCTTCTGCTGGTGGGCCCATTCCTGGCCTACCTGGTGTTCGGCTCGCTCTGGCTGTTCGAGCATGGCTGGCTGCTGGCGGGGAGCCTGCTCTGGACCGCCTCGGGCGTCGCCTTCTATGCGCTGGCCTCGCGCTGGACGAAGGCCACCCGGATGGTGCTGCCCCCCATCGATTGGGAGGCGCCGCAGACGTTCTCGCCGCTGGACCGCCGGGCCTGGGAGATCGTCCAGGAGGAGGCCGAGAACACCGAGTCGGTGCCCATGGAGCAGCTGCTCACGGCCGATGCCCTGTTCGAGACCGGCAAGGCGCTGGCAAGGCGGCTGGCCGAGCACTACAACCACAATTCGGGCGACCTGGTCGAGACAGTCCCGCTGGTGGAGATGCTCGCGGCCGTCGAACTCGCGGCGGAAGACCTCGAGGCGCTCTGTCGCCAGGTTCCGGGCGGCGATTTGCTCACCTCGGGCCACATGAAGAAGGCGGTCGTCGCGGCCGGCTACCTGCAGCGGGCCAACGAGATCTACGGCTACCTGCTGCCCATCTTCAACCCGATCAGCGGCCTGCCCCGTCTGGCCTCGCAGCAGTTGATGGTCAAGCCCGCCTGGCGCGACATGCAGATGAACCTGCTGCGCTGGCTATATCGGGCCTACGTCAACCGGATGGGGGCGCACCTGGTCGAGCTCTATAGCGGCCGGCTGGCCATCGGTACCGAGAAATATCGCCGGCTGACACGCAAGCACACAACGAAGGCCAGGCATTCCGACCACGAGACCCTTGGGATCCGCCTGGCGGTGGCCGGCGCAAAGGGGCCGGGGGCGCCCAGGATCCTGGCGGCGCTGAAGTCGGCGCGGTCGGGCGACCCGTCGCTGATCAAGGCCAGGCTCTCGGCCGCGGGGCTGGATGCCTCGTTCCTGGACAAATTGGAGATGGTTGTGTGGGTCGACGTCCCCTATTACACGTCGCACCCCGGGGCCGAGACGGCCCGCGACCGCTCCACACGCAAGGAGGCGGTCGAGGCGGCCGTGGACGTCGACGCCCTGATCCTGGTAGTCGAGCCCGGCGACCTGCCGACCCTGGCCGATCAGGGATTCGCCAAGGCCTGGGACGCCTGGTTCATGGACCATCCCGACATCGAGATCCCGCCCGCCCTCGTCGTCCTCGACCGGACGGGGATGGACGACCATGGGGGGATCGGCGAGGGGCAGGCCGCCGCGTACCGGACGCACTTCCCGCCGACGTTCCTGAACCTCCTGCCGCTGAGCGTCCCCCAGGATGACGCCTTCGCGGTGGCGTCCAGGATCCTATCCCCGCTTTCGATCGTCTGGCCGCGCGTCGAACGTTCGGCCCTGATCCGCCAGCTCAGGCAGACCTCGTCGCGGTCGAAGGCCAACCGCCTACTCAGCCAGGTTGGGCAGCAGGGTGCTCGGCTCTGGAGTCACTTACGCACAAACCCCAAACGCACCGCGGGCGAGGATGCGAGGCGTTAGGAGAGCCGACCGGCCCTCGTCCCAGGCTTCGGCGTGGGTTTGGCTTGCGCCCTTGGCACCGGGCTTGCTTTCGTCGCGTTGCATTGGTGGCGGCGGCCGCCCGATCGGGCGGCATCGCCCGACCCCCTCCCGGCTCATCGAGGAGCGTCACGTGTCGACGGCGAGTCCCGAAATCGACGAGATCCGCAAGCGGATGGCCTCGATCCGCCGCGAGATGCACGAGAACGTCAAGGGCGTCGTGCAGAACGCGGAAGAGGTCACCGACTGGCGTCGGTACGTCCGCAGCTCCCCCTTGCTGGCGCTCGGGGGGGCGTTCGTGGTCGGCTATCTGATCGTCCCGCGCAAGCAAGCGGCCGTGCTCGCGCCCCAGGTCATCGCGACGCCTCAGGGCGTGACCGGCCCCGGCCCGCAGCAGTTCTTCGCCGCGGCCGAACCGGCCGCGAAGAAGTCGTCGATCGCCCGGACACTTTTCGGCGCCGCCTTCGGGCTGGTCTCGCCGATCGCCATCCGCGCGGCGCAGGGCTATGCGATGCAGTATCTCGAGTCCTTCATCGCCCAGCAGGCCGGGGGCGCATCGGCCCTCCAGGCGTTCCTGGCGAATGCGGGGGCGGCCCAGCCGCCTGAGCCCGCTCCCGCCCGGCCCAAGCCCGACCCGACCCGGCCGGGCACCCCGCGGCCGGGGGACGGCCCCGTCCGACCCTGAACCGATGCGGCCCGGCTGCGTACCGCACTCAACGAGGGACCGAGACATGATCGACCGATTACGTGAGTCAGGGCAGGCGCTCGGCGGCCAGCCCGAATCGTGGCGTGAGCAGGCTTTGGGCGCATCGGCCGCGGCCCGCGAGGGGTTCGCCGACGGGACCGAGCGGCTCAAGACGTTCGTGATCAATCAGCCCGCGAAGGCCCTGGGCCTGGCGCTTTTGGTGGGGGTCGCCCTGGGATGGCTAGTCAAGCGACGATGAAGAACAACGGGATCGCCACGCCCCTGGAAGGGGTCGTCGAGAGCGTGGCGGGCCTCGGCGGCGACATCGCGTCGTTGGCCGAGCTGCAGGGCAAGCTGGCGCTGGCCGATCTAAGAGAGAGCACCAGCCAGGCCACGGTCCCGGCGACACTTCTGGCCACGGGCGTGGTGGTGGCGCTGTCGACGGTGCCCGTCGCACTGGTGGGCCTGGCCTATCTGGTGGCCGAGTCGACGGGCTGGCGCACCAGCCTGGCGTTCCTGGCCACGGCTGCCGCGGCCCTTGCGGTGGCGCTGGTGGTGTCCTACGTCGGCTATCTGGGCCTGACGAAGAGCTTCGGCAGCTTCCGCAGATCACGCGACGAGCTGACCCGCAACGTCTCCTGGATCAAGACGGTCCTGCTGCACAGCGGCCGCTCCGTGGCCCCGAGACGCATCTCGTGACAGACGACGTGTCGATCGGCAGGCGGGCCGCGCTGCTCATCAACGCCAGGTCGAGGACCGGTGAGCACGCGACCTCGGCGGCCCTGGGGGCGCTGAAAGACCGCGGCCTTCAGGTCGGACGGGTCATCCAGGTCTCCAGGCCCGATGAACTCGGGCAGGCCGCCCGCGACCTGCTGGCCGACGAGCCCGACCGCCTGATCGTGGGCGGCGGCGATGGCACGATTGCCACGGTGGCGCCTCTCATCGCACGCACCGGGGTCGCCCTCGGCGTGATCCCGATGGGGACGGCCAACGACTTCGCCCGGACGTTGCTCATCCCGGTCGACCTCGACGGGGCCGCCGATGTCGCCGCGGGGGCCTGCTGGCGGTTTGTCGACCTGGCCCGGGCCAATGTCGGTTGGTTCCTCAACGCGGCTCACGTCGGCGTGGCGGCGGCGGCGGTCTCGCGCGACGTCTCGCCGAGCCTGAAGCTCTGGTTCGGGCGGGCCGTCTATGCGGTCGTCGGGCTGCACGCCCTGATCCGTTCGCCCACCTTCAAGGCGACGATCACGACCGAGGCGGGCACCATCCGCGTGGAGGCCCGCGAGCTGGTCATCGGCAACGGCCGATATTATGGCGGGGGGGTGCTCGTCTCCGAAGGGAGCCGGATGGACGACGGCGAGCTGGTTATCTATGCGATGGGGGCACGCAGCCGCTGGGAGGTGGCCGGGACGATGGCCCTCCTGAAGCTCCAGGTCCCGCTGGATCGCCCCGGCGACCTGTTCATCAAGGCCCGCAACGTCTCGATCGAGGCGGACCCGCCGCAGGGGGTCACCCTGGACGGCGAGTCGAGGGGGCAGACGCCGCTGACGGTCGAGGTCGTCCCCGGTGTCCTCCGCGTCCTGGCCCCCCCGGATGACACTCCCTGATCGTGCCGAGGCAGGTCGGGTCGGATCAGACCGGCCCGGTGCCCGGCTCGGCGACGACGTCGGTGACCACCTGGCCCACGGATGCGTTGTCCAACCAGGGGGCGACGTCGGACCAGGAGACGATGCCGACGAGCTGGCCGTCCGGGTCGACGACCAGGAGCCGCCGGACGGCGTGCTCGGTGAACTTGGCCTGAATCTCGACGAGCGTCGCCTCCGGCTCGATCGTGACGACCCCCTGGGTCATGATGTCGGTGACCTGGAGATCGGTGACGTTGGCGTGGTCGGCCAGCGACAGCGCGACGTCGCGGTCGGTGAGGATGCCGACCGGCTTGCCGTCATCGAGCACCGGCACGGCGCCGCACTCGGCGTCGCGGAAGATCATGACGGCCTCGAGCACGGTGCTGTAGATCGAGCAGGTCCGCGGGGCCGCAGTCATCAGGTCGGCGGCGGTCTGCGTCAGGGCGCGGGAGGTGGCCATGGGCGAGCAAGCTCCGGGAGCGTCGGCGGCCGGGGCGATCGCCCCTTCACTCCCGGAGCGAGACTGCAAGTCGCGGGCCGGCCGCCTCAGGTTGACTTGAAGGGGTACTTGTCGATCTCGTACTGGCTGATCTTTCCCGAGATGCTCCGGCGCGACAGCCCGCAGAGCTCGGCGCAGCGGCCGACGTTCCCGCGGCTCTTCTCCAGGGCCTTGAGGATGTACTGCCGCTCGATCTGCTCGGTCGCCTGATTCAGGTAATACGGCAGCGGCTGGGACAGGTCGATCTCGAACTTGGGCTTGTCCTCGACGCTGTGCCCGGTGACGCGCTGGGGGAGGTTGTCGACGTTGATCGTGTCGCCGACGGTGGTCACCGCGGCCCGCTCGACGGCGTTCTCCAGCTCGCGGATGTTTCCGGGCCAGCGATAGACGAGCATCCGGTCCATGGCCTCGGGCGAGACCCGCTTGGCCGGCTCGTTGGGGCGTGCGTACTTGTTGAGGAAGTGGGTGACCAGCAGCGGGATGTCCTCGGGCCGGTCGCGTAGCGGTGGCAGGTCGATCTTGATGACATTGAGGCGATAGTAGAGGTCCTCGCGGAACTTCCCCTCCTTGACCTCGTTCTCCAGGCTCTTATTCGTCGCGGCGACGACGCGGATGTCGACCTCGATGGTCTCGTGCCCGCCGACGCGCTCGAACTTGCGCTCCTGGAGCACTCGCAGCAGCTTGGCCTGCATGGCCGGCGAGATGTCGCCGATCTCGTCGAGGAAAATCGTCCCCTTGTCGGCCAGCTCGAATCGCCCCTTTCGGCGGGCGTCGGCCGAGGTGAAGGCCCCGCGCTCGTGGCCAAACAGTTCGCTCTCGAGCAGGTTCTCGGGCAGCGCGGCGCAATTGATCGCGATCAGGTTGCCCTGCCGGTCCTCGCTGCTGTAATGCACCGCCTTGGCGATCAGCTCCTTTCCGGTGCCCGTCTCCCCCTCGACGAGGACGGTGCTCTTGGTCCCGGCGATGTGGCGGACCAGCTCGAAGATGGAGTGCATCTTCGGATTCTTGCTGATAATGCCGTTGAAGCTGAAGTTCTCCTTCAGTTGCTGGCGGAGCCTGAGAACCTCGTCCTGCAGCGCCCGCTTCTTCAGGGCGCGGTCCATCACCAACCTGAGATAGGTGGGGTCGATGGGCTTGGTCAGGAAGTCGTAAGCGCCGAGCCGCATCGCCTCGACTACCCGGTCGATCGACCCGAAGGCCGTCGTCACGATGGTGGTGACCAGGACCCGGCGCTGGGCCACTTCGCGGATCAGGTCCATGCCCCCCATGCCGGGCATCCGCAGGTCGGTGATCAGGACGCTGTAGTCGACCTCGGCCAGCGCGGTCAGGGCTTCCTGGCCGCTGGAAACCGTGTCCACGCTGATCTCATCGGACTCCAGGAGCTTGCGTAGCTGGGTCGTCCCGTACGCATCGTCATCCACGACCAGTACCTTACGTCGCATTCTCTCCCCCACCCGTCGCCAGGATGACCGGCCTGACGCCCAGTTCGGGCGTCCGCTTGCTCGGCTACTAGGAAATTTAGTGCCGAAAAGTCGTGGCGATCTCCTAGCGTCGAGAAGCCCACGATGAATAGCAAACTATTTATCGCCGGCGAGAAATCAAGTGCTCATTCGCGGGCCTTTCGTTAGCATACGAAAACTTTCGGCGACAAGATTTGCGGCGTGGGAGTTGCTGCTAGCTCGAAGCCTGAGGAAGGTCTATCAGGCTCACCCGGATCCAGCCGGGTTTGCCTTCGGTCCAGGCACCTCTTCGAGAGCCGACCTCCGCGATGGTCCGCGGCGGTCGACTTCTGTGTCTGCCCGCGGGCAATGAGAGCCCCTTGAACGTCGGATATTCAGGGCCGGGCGAGGCAATTCGGGTCCCCACCCCGGACCTCGGCCTCATCCCGCCGAATACGATCCGACAGGGAGTGCGGCGTACCCATGAAGTCGTCAGGTCGAAGCCGAGCTGGAACCATTGCGATGACAACCTCATCGGTCGCGATCCTCGTCGTTCGCGAGAGCAAGGACGCGGAAGCCGACCGGTCGATCGACGCGATCCGTGACCTGGGCTTCAACGTCATCGACGCCGCCGCGGATGGAGAGACCTTCGGCCTGCTCCGTTCGACCGCGCCGTCGGTCCTTGTCTACGTCGAGCCGGCGTCCGGCGGCATGCCAGGCGGTGTGAAGGGGGAGCCGGGCGAATCGCTGTTGGCCCAGGCCCGCTCGGCGAAGATTCCGGTCCTCGCCGTCGTCTTCCCCGGGGGGGCCCCGGAGAGGCTCGATCACTTCGACGACTTCGTCCTGCAAGGGGCCGAGCCCGAGGAGGTCGTCACGCGACTCCGGCGGCTCATCGCCCGGCGCGATGACACGCTGGCATCCAGCTCGCTCGACCCGAATTTCCTGGCCGTCGTCGTGCATGACCTGCGGACGCCGCTCAACGCGATGGGCCTGGCCATCCAGGTGCTCGAGCACGTCCTCGGGCGGAAGGCCCCCGACCTCGACGAAGACCTGCGCTGCATCCGCGTGAACTCGGCCCAGATGGAGAAGATGCTCGCCCAACTGAGCGACTATTGCCGGATCGGGATGATGCTCGACGACATCCGGCCGGTGCCGTTCGACCCGAGGCGGCTGGCGGAGGAAATCATCGAGAAGTGGCAGTCCAAGATGCCGGCCCCCGCCCCTCGCGTCGATCTCGAGATCGACGCAACTTGCCCGGTCGAGGCCTCGCTCGACCAGACCCTGGTGGGCCAGGCAATCTTCTACTCGCTGTCCAACGCGGCCGGGGCGATCTCGGGCGACACGCCGATCCGCCTGCGCCTTTCGGGCGAGGGTGGCGGCCAGGACGATGCCGACCGCTGGGTCGTCTCGATCGCCGTCGACCAGCCCCCGCCCTCGTACGTCGAGCCGATCACCTTGCACCCGAGGGTCTTCGAACGCCTCAACGGCGTGGCGGCCGAGCGTCGAGGCCTCGACCTGGCCGTCGCGGCCTGGGTCAGCCAGCTCCTCGGCGGCAACGCCAGGCTCGACGTCGCCCCCGGTCATGGGACCACGATCGTGCTGGATTGGCCCGCTCGATCGCCCTCAAGCGAGGACTGACCCGAGCCGCCCTCGACGTGCGGGCCGGGGCTTGGAATTGCGTGCGGCCCCGGCACGGCCATTGCCTTGGATCTTCGATCAAGAAACGCCACGGGCGGGTTTCGCCGAGAGGGCGGCCCGAAGCGGCGATGTCCCGACTTTCCCGAATGGATATTGCCATGGCAACGACGACGCCGACAGTAACGATCGACCGCGCCTGGATCCTCGAGCAGTTCTCCAAGGGGGTCGACTCGCTCGACGGGATGAAGACCGAGGCCGAGGCCCGGGCCCAATCCCCGCCCGACGCCGAGCTGGCCCTGCTGTACAGCGAGATCGCCAAGTCGGTGGCGCGTCACCGCGAGGTCGTCTCGACGATCGCGGCGCGATACGGCGACACCCCCAGCCGCGGGGCAGGCGGCGGCATCGGCGAGGCCATCGGCCGGATCAAGGACAAGGTCGGCGAGATGGGGGCCAGCTCCCTGGATCTCGTCGGCAAGGACCTCGGCGCCAAATCCAACGCCATCCACTGGTCTCGCGCCTGGGTCGAGGCTTTCGCCGCCATCGGCGATACTCAGAGTTCCGAGGAGCTGGCGACGGTCCTCGCCGAGGAGGAAACCCACCGAGACGCGCTCCAGAAGGTGCTCGCCACGCTGGTCACCCGCGGTGCCCGCGGCGAGCTGACGGCCAAGAAGGCCTGAGCCCTGCCGCTCGACCTCGATCGATCCACGAGGGCCGCCGGGTCCGCCACAACCCGGCGGCCCTCGTCGTCGTTCGAATCAGCACGAAACCCCCGAGGCATGCCCATCTCGTGATAAAGGCATGGCCTCGGGTGGATTGGGACGCAGGTCTCAGACGGTCAAAGAGCCGAGCGGTGTGCCCGCCTGGAGACGATCGCGGCCCGTGGAATGGTCGCTATCTTCCTGGTCCTCGGCGCGCGAGAGCTGGTCCATGACCGGCTTGACCCCCTCGCCGTACTCTGAGACGAGCTTGCCGCCGAGCCAGCCGGTGTAAGCCGACAGGCCGCCGCCGGCCAGGGCGAGCACCCTGGCGAGCGTGCCGGGGGGCTCATTTCTGGCCGAGGCCCGGGCTCTCATGATGTAGCTGGCCACGAAGAGGCTGCTGACCAGGGCGTTGCCTAGGCCGTGCGCCGTCGCCACGTCGTGGCTCGGGCGATCCTGGGGGATCTTGCTGTAGTCGCGGATCCCCGTGACGATCGCACCGGCGGCGCCCAGCAGGCCGATGCCCATGCTAATCTGGGCGGCATCGTCGAATGAATCGTCGCCGGTGGCCAGCGCCAGGCCGTCGCACAGATTGCTGACGGTCCAGGCACCCAGGGGCAAGGCGACGATGGCCGGGTGCGGGCTGTGACCGAGCAGCTCCTCGGTCTTGTCGACGAGTGCGGAGATGGGGTCCATCGCGGGTCGTCCTCCGGATGCATGACTCTTGGGGTCGTCGCTTCGCTTCACATCGGCCGTTGCCGTTGCCTGCTCGGGTCACTGTGGGCTCTTGGGAGTGCCCGTCTCGATGTTTCCGGCCGGTTTCGTCTCTCCCGCGGCGCTGTTGCCGGCGGGCGACTCGATGGTTGGTGGCGTGGCACGCACGGCCTCGGCATCCTTTGCGGTCTGCGAGTCCTTGACGCCCGCGGCATCCGAACCCCCCCGGCCGCCGTTGCGGGCCCCGGTTCCGCCTGCGTTGCCGGTCCCGCCGACGTCGGAGCCGGCCAGGCCGGCGGAGGTCCTGTCCATGCCGTCGGTGATTCCGGGGGGCGTCGGGGTGGGTGCCCCCGCGGCGCCGCCGGCCATGCCGTCGCCGTTGGGGGTCGGGCTGGGCTGGTCGGTGCGCTCGGCGCCCCGTTCCGAAGAGCCGGTTCCGGGGTTAGGATTGAGGATGCCGGCCCCGTCCGGGCCGTTGTTGCACCCGGCCGCCAGCAGGGCCAGGGCCAGGACGACGCGGTTCTGTGTCTTGGCGATCATGGACGTGTCCCTCCGGATTGGGGATGGTCTTGGACGAATGGTGTTCGGGCTTCGGTCTTTGCTGGCCGGTGTTCAAGGCGAACGCCATGCCGCGTGGCACGCCGGATGCCACCGGACATCGGCACGTCGGCCGCCCCGGCCCATCGACTCAGGGCTCAGCCCCGGGCCGGGTCTCGTCAGCTGGCCATCCCTGGAGGTTCCGAGGTGCTCATTCCTGTGCGACTCCGCGAAGCGTTCAAATTCGGCGGTATCCGACCGTCGGAGGCGGTGATGAGGACCTGGAAGCGGATCAACGACAACGAGATCCTCACCAGGGCCTCGGCGGTCTCCTTCTACGGGATGCTCGCCCTCGTCCCGTTCCTGGCCTTGATCCTGACGCTGATCATCAAGCTACTTCCCGACGTCACCGGCCACGCCCAGGAACAGGGTGTGGGGAACCTGACCGTCGACCAGATGCGCCAGATTCTGCGCGAGTTCTTCCCGACCGAGGCCTACACGGTGGTCGAGGCGCAGATCGCGAGGATCCAGAAGGAGCCGCCGGTCGGCCTGCTCTCCCTGGGCCTGGTGATCACGCTCTGGACGGCCTCGAGCCTCTACCTGGCGATCATCGACGCGATGAACCGGATCTACGGCGTGGTGGAGAGCCGTTCGATCGTCCGACAGCGCCTGATCGCCGTCGTGATGACGTTCATCCAGGCGCTGATCCTGATCGTCTCGCTGGTCACCATCGTCGCCTGGCCGCAGATCATGGGATGGCTCGGCCTTAGCGACCAGGCGGTCGTTCTCGCGACGACCGTTCAGTGGGTGGTCCTGGCGATCGTCACGCTCACCAGCTTCGCGCTGACCTATTACGTCGCGCCCGACGCCGACCAGCGCTGGGAGTGGATCACCCCCGGCAGTCTCGTTGGTGCCGGCTTATTCCTGCTGGCGAGCTTCGGGTTCCGCGTCTACGTGCAGAACTTCGGCAACTACGACAAGACCTACGGCTCGCTGGGCGGTGTGATGGTCCTGCTCTTCTGGTTCTGGATCTCGTCGTTGGTGCTGCTGGCCTCGGCCCAGTTCAACAAGGTGATCGAGGACGCCTCGCCGCTGGGCAAGAGCTACGGCCAGAAGCATGACGTGACCAATACCCCCGACCTGGCCAACATTAATCCGAGCACGTCCAATGCCCCCGACCTAGCTAACATCGAGCCAAGGACGTCCAATACCCCCGACTTGGCCAACATCGAGCCTAGGACGTCCAACTGATGCGCGCCAGGCGCCCGCGGATCTCGGGGCGGCACGTGGGGCTCGCCCTGCTGGCCGGGTCGCCGGCGCTGGTCGCGCTGTTGGTGCTCGCGCACGATTGGATCGGCGCGATCCCCTGGTGGTTCAAGAAGGGCTGCGGCTGGGCGGTTTTCATCGCGGCGTTGGCCCTGCTCGCCCGTCGTCTCTGGACCGTCAGGGCCGGCGACACCTGGCCCGAGCCCCCTGCTCCACGCCCCGTGGGGCCTGCGGCAAGGTGGCTCCCCTGGGCCTTGCGTCTGGCCACGCTCTCGCTGGCCTGGCCGCTTCTCAAGGATCCCGCGAACCTCGGATTCGGCGACTGGGATTACTTCCTGGAGAAGTTCGAGGCCATCCGCCGGACCATCCTCGTCTACGGCGAGTTCCCCTGGTGGGACCCGTGGTGCCGCGGGGGTGTGCCGCTGGCGGCCGGCCCGCAGGTGGGGCTCGTCTCGATCGCCACCCCGTTGGTCCTGGCGTTCGGCACGTCGGTGGGCCTGCGGTTGGCCGCCGTGCTGATGCTCCTGATCGCCGCAGAGGGGGCCCGCAGGCTTGCCGACCGCCTGTTCGGCGACCCCTGGGCCTCGGCCCTGGCCGCGCTGGTTTATGCACTGAATGGCGGCCTCCAGGTCGACACCGTGGCCGGCTACTTCATCTCGATGAGTTACGCGGCCATTCCCTGGCTGATCGACGCCGTCTTCCGACTGGAACGGTCGAGGCGTGCCGGCCTCGCACTGGGCGCCTGGGGGGCGTTCGTGGTGCTGGGCGGGATCCAGTATCCCAGCATCCACGGTGTCCTGATCGCGGCCCTGGTCTGGGCGAGGGCCGTGTGTGTGCTGGACGGCCCTCGACGTCGGAAGCTACTTGCGCACTCGGCCATCGCGATGGGGGTGGCGCTGGCACTCTCCGGCTGGCGGATCGGGACGCTCGCGTCCGTGATGCGAGACTTTCCGCGCAAAATCCCGCCCGGCGGCGACGAGACGCTCTCAGGCCTCCTCGGCCACCTGCTCAACCGGCCCGCACAGGCCTTGCTCCGAGGCCCCGAGGCCCTGCCGCCTTACTTCTGGGAGTCGACCTGCTACGTCGGCCCCGCGGTACTCATCGCCGCGGCCATCAGCCTGGCGGGCGGATGGAAGTGGTGGCACACCCTGATGTTGGGGTGCGGATGGCTGGCGGCGGGCGGCTCGCGCTGGTACTTGCCAAGCTACTGGCTGGGCCACTGGCCGGTGTTCTCGACGATGCACGCCGTCGGCCGATGGCGGTTCGCCGCGATGCTCGGCCTGGGCCTTGCGGCGGCCTCGGCCGTGGCCCGCTGGCGGAGTTCGGGCGGTCGTTGGCGAACCGCGGCAACGATCCTCGTGCTCGTGGTCGCGGCCGACCTCCTCGCCCTGGGGAACCAGACGCTCCACCTGGCCTTCAGCATCAAGCCGGTCGCCTCGGCCTTTCCCGGGGCCCCTTCACCCGGTCTGATCTCGATTGGCGAGTGGCCCGGCTTCCCGGCCATCCTCGTCAACCGGGCCGTCGTCCAGGGCTATGAACCCCTGCTCGGCTACGACCGCCATGCCCCGACCGCCCGAACCTGGCAGGGGCTGCCCGGCTATCACGGCGAGTTCTCGGTCGGCGGCAGGCCGGTCGAGCCCGAATTCTGGAGCCCGAATCGCGTCGTCCTTCGCGTCGAGCCCGGTGCGACGGTCGTGATCAACCAGAATCCTGGGTCGTGGTGGTCGATCAATGGCCGCCCCGCTGACGCCTCGCTGCGCTGCGTCGAGATGACCCGCCCGTTCGAAGCCGCCGCCGATGCCCAGGGCCGGCTCGTGCTCGAGATCAGGCCCAGGGGCCTGGCCGTAGGATATGGGCTTCACGCCCTGGGGTTCGGGCTCATCCTCGCGGGCCTCTTCGCATCCGGGCGTCCGGGAGACGCCCCGGGTGGTCGATCGCGGGCCGGGCCGGTAGACTCGGCGTTGGCCGGCGAAGAAGTCTTATGGGAGTGACCGCCTTTGTCCGACATCGTCCGCTTCTCGGTCTCGCTGGAGGCCGACCTGCTCGCCAGGTTCGACGACTATTGCCGCGACCAGAGCTTGCCGACCCGGAGCGAGGCGATCCGCCAGCTCCTGCATGAGCGGCTCAATCGCCACGTCTGGCAGGGCGATGCCCGCGATGCCGTGGCCACGCTCACGCTCGTTTATGACCACCATCGTCCGCAGGTTTCCGAACGCCTGCGTGATATCCAGCACGAGCGAGTCGACCGGGTCGTCTCCACGCTGCACGTCCACCTCGACCACGATCGCTGCCTGGAAGTCATCATCCTCCGTGGCCCGGCCGGCGAGCTCCAGGAACTCTCCACACGCCTGAAGGCCCTCAAAGGCATCCAGGTCGGCGAGATCACCGTCGCCAGCGCCAGCCAGCAGGATCAAGGGACGGACGGGGCCGACGACGCAGGCGATTCGCACGGCCATGGCCACAGCCACGGTCACGCCCATCCCCACGAACACTGATCTCTGGTTCTGGGCACCTGTCCGTCGTCGGGTGGAAATGCCCAGATCGAGTGCTAACGCGATTCGGCCACCACGTCGAGCAATGCTTCTTCGTCAATGATCTCGTTGACTGGCTCGACGGCCGTGTCGGGCTCACCGGCGACGACCTGGGCTTGCATGACATTCTTTTGGCGCCGCTCACGCGCCCAGCCCAGCATCAGATGCAGCCCGATTGCTTCCAGGATGAAGCAGGCGAAGAGGAAGATCGAGGCGACGGAGAGATACAGAGACGGCACAGGCGGCTCCGGGGTCTCGGTCATCGTCCAGGGGGATCGCTCGGGGGATGTACGCTTCCCGGGTCATTCCCCATTCCCACTGCCTCTAATTTTAGCCGGGCGGGCGAATACCGAATAGCCCAGGCTCAAGATTGATGCGATCGGGGTGCCTAGGTTCCCTTCAGAACGGCACCGCGACCGCACCCTTCGCCTTCGCGGGCGCCGGCCGGGCACCGGGGCCGGGCCGGGCCGAGGGGGCCTTGGCTCGGGGCGCGGCACTCCCGGGCGCACCGATCGGTGCAACTCCGGCGGCCGTCGCCGGCGCCAGGATCCGGGCCGACTCGCCGCGGTCATCCGGGTTGGGGGCAACCCCCTCGACGACGGCACCCGTGCCGTCGGCGTCCGCCCTGTTGAACCGGACGAGCGTGCCGGGACGGAGCGCGACCGACGATCCGACGATCAGGGTATCCGACCTCCGTAATGGCCCGGAGATCTGGGTGATGTCGGCCGTCGGGCTGCCCAGGACTTGCACCTGGATGTCGACGACCGTCTCGTTGCGAAGTATCTGGATGGTCCCTTCCCGCCCGTCGGTCCCCCCGCTCCTGACCGCCGAGGTGGGCACCGACGCGACCGGCAGCCTGGGGAGGAACGGCCCTTCGGCACGCTGGCCAGCATCGAGCTTGCCGTCGGTGTTGGGGATGAGGACCCAGGCGGCGACCGGGGGCGTGGCCAGGTCGCGCAAGGCGGAGAACGACTCGGGCAGCGGGATCGTCGCCTGCACCTTGCCCGTCGCAACCTGCCCCCCCACCTTCACCTCGACCTCCGCGCCCGGCCTGGCCGAGGCCCTGTCCAGGGGGATCAGGGCACGCAGGCTCGACGTATCCGCCAGCTCTAGCACCGCCGCGCCCCGCGAGAGGTACTGCCCCGCGCTGACGCCCACCCCCAGCACCGTGCCCGCGAAGGGGGCCCGCAGGCTGCACCGGTCGACCTGCAACTGGGCCAGCTCCTGTCTCGCCTTGGATGCTTCGAGCCGCGCCTCGGCCTGGGCGGCCAGAAAGCGATCCCCTTGCTTGACCTCGTCGAACGCGGCCTGTTGCTGCTTCACCTCGGCCTGGGCGATCTTCAGGTGAGCCGCCGACTCAACCCGGTCGACAAGCGCCAGCTCCTGAGACTCGCGCACGACGGTGCCTACCTGCGCGGGGAGCGAGCGGATCACGCCGTCGAGAGTGGTCACCACCGTCACGCGCCGATACGGCTCGGTCACGGCCGGGACCGCGAACTTCTCGGGCGAGACCGGATCCAGCGGGCCCGTCTCCACGCGGGCCATCGTCTCGCCTGCCCCCCCCTGCTGCGCCGCGGCCAGCCCGGCCCCGACGACGACCAGGGCCACCCCGACGACGGGCACGCACCAAGACCTGACCTGACGCATGGTGTGGAGCCTCCGGACGGATGGGCCCGAGGAACGTCGGGTGAAATGCGGTTTCGCAGCAAGACACGGGCCGGGCGTCGTTACGCCCGCGCGTATGCTACGCAAATCGGGTTCGCCCTGGATAGATGTTCCCGCGTGCCCGGTGCTTAACGGCGTCCGCTCCCGCGTACCGCCCGGAACGTCTCGCCGGCCGGGATCGGGCCCCACGACTCGCGCAGGCCGTCGGGCCAGTCGACATCCAGCCGGTCAACTTGCCCCGCGTCCCCCAGCCCGACGGCAATCACCCGCGAGGAGGCCGAGAGATAGCTTCCACCCGCCGTCACCCGCCGCCTCACCGCTCTCCCGCCCACATGGGCCGTCAGCCTGGCCCCGACCGACCCCCGAGGGATGAGGTCGATCGCGGCGAATCGGCCGGGCGTGCTGGCGTTGCGCAGCAAGGCGACGGGCGCATCCAGCGAGGCCATGACCGCGTCGGGCCTGCCGTCGCCGTCGAGATCCCCGACCGCCAGCCCCCTACCCAAGATCGGCCGACCAAACCAGGGGCCGCCGTCGGTCGGGCGGCCGACGAAGCCGAGGCCGGACCCCGCAAGCAGCGTCGGACGCATGGCGAACGGCAGCCCCAGGCGGGCACGGTCGAGCACATGCCCGTTGGCCTGGAGAAGGTCGAGCCGGCCGTCGCCGTCGAAGTCCTCCAACGCCAGGCCGAACCCGTTCACCCCGCGCGTGGGAGCCGCCAGCCCGATCGCGGCCGTCGAGTCGGCAAAGATCCCGGCCCCCACGGATCGGAATCCGACGGTCGACCGCCCATAAAAATTCGAGACCGCCAGGTCATCCAGGCCGTCGCCGTCCAGGTCGCCGACCGCCGTCCCCATGCCGGCGAGCGCCGTGCCCGACCCGTCGAACGCCACGCCGGAGGCCGCCCCGACCTCCTCGAACTTCAGATTCCCTTTGTTCTCGAAGAGCCGGCAGGCGGTGCCGTCGTTGGCCACGTAGACGTCGGGCCTCCGATCGCCGACGAGGTCGGCCACGACCACGCCGAGCCCACGACCTTCGGGAAGGTCGATCCCCGCGTCGTGCCCGACATCGGTGAACGTGCCGTTCCCGTTGTTGCGATAGAGGTGGTCGACCTGCGCCTCGAAATCCTCCGGCCCGCAGTAGTCGGCCCCGCCGTCGGGGGCGCGGCATGCGGGGGCCTGGGCGAGGGTGTAATCGAGATAGGTCGCCACGTAGAGATCCAGGTCGCCGTCCCCATCGAGGTCGGCGAACGCCGCCGAGGTGCCCCAGTCCGTCGAGGTCAATCCCGCGTCCCGGGTCACGTCCAAAAACCGCCCGCCCCCCTCGTTGCGGTAGAGCGTCTGCTCGCGCCAGCCGCTCACGAAGAGGTCGTCGCGGCCGTCGCCGTCATAGTCGCCGACCGCAACCCCCATCGCATATGAAGGCCCCGGCGCATGGGCCGTCCCGGTCAGATCCTTGAATTTCCACCCTCCCAGGTTGAGGAACAGCCGGCATGGCGACTCGTCCGGACCGGTCCCGATCGGCCCGCCGTTGCACAGATAGACGTCGAGCCGGCCATCGCCGTCGACGTCGATCAGGCCGACGCCGCCCCCCATGATCTCGGGCAGGTCGTGCCGGCCGCGCGAGCCGGCGTCGAACCGGAAGACCAGCCCGGCGCGGCCGGCGACCTCGTCGAGCCGGATCCCGGGCGGGGCGGGGTCCGGCTCGGCGAGGGCGACGAGCATGAGTATCAGGAGTTGGAGATGCATCGAGCTCCCGAGTTGCGGTCACTTGGCCTGCTGGATCTGCACGCCCTTGTCTTCGTTGTTGTATCGCTGCTGGAGCCGGTCCATCTGACGGACCCGATTCATGCCGTTCAGAATCTTCAGGTTCTGGTCGAGCGACTGCGACGCGCCCGGCATCCCTTCGGGCGCGGGCGGCGCGACGGTGAGGGGAACGTTCGGCGGCGTGGGGCCGACAGGCGTCTTGCCGCGGAAGAAGGCGTACTGCGCGGCCCCGCGGCGGACGACGGCGGTGACCCGGCCCCCCACCCCTTCGGCCGTGAAGACGCCCCGGAGGTCGGTCTGGCCCGAGAGGAAGGCGGCGTTCCGGTCTCCGATCACCTTGACCTGCACCTTGGGGACGAGGTCCTTGCTCGCCGAGTCCCGAACCGTCACCCGGACCCTCCCGGCCGCGGCGTCTTCCAGGGCTTCCACCTCGAGCGGGCTGATCAGGACGATGCCCGAGGTGTGCAGCTCGCCGCCGCGTGCCATCACCAGATAGGCACCTTCTTTCGTCAACGGCAGCTCGATCCGCCGTGATTTGTCGGCGTAATCGTCGCCGTCGCCCAGCTTGACGGTCACCTCGTGCAGCGGCTTGATCCCCGCCAGGTCGACCCCGGCGATGCCGTCCAGATTTCGCCTGGTCAGGTAGAGCCGCATCAGGTCGACCGGATAGACCTTCAGCTCGACCTCGGCGACGTTGCGATAGTCGAGCGTGACGCCCGGCTTGCCGGGGGCCTTGTCGTCGGCCGGCCGGATCACGACGACCTCGGGAAGTTTCAGGTCTTTGCGCTTGAACCCGTTGATCGCCTCGGCGGCGTCGCTGAACTTGTCGGCGACCTGCGTGTAGAACTCGATCGCCCTGGCCGGCTGGCGCCTCGCGTCGTAAATCTGCCCCAGGATATAGACCGCCTGCCACTTGTTGGGGCTCGGCTGGTCGACCCCCGCGGCATCCTTGTAGGTCGCCGCGTTGATCGACTCGGCCACGGCGATGGCCCGGTCATACTGGCCGAGCTGGAACCGGCCGAGGGCCTCGCTGTACTGGAAGCTGTCCAGGAAGGTGCTCTTGGGGTAGAGCTTGGCGAACCGCTCGGTCAGCTTCACCACCGACTCGAAATCTTCCAGGTCGAGGAAGGCGCCGACCAGTCCCAGGCTCGCCTCGTCAGCCATCGGGTTCTCGGGCGAGAGCGCGAGGAAGACCTGGGTGATCCGGATCGCCTGGAGCAGCAGCTCCGAACGGGTCACGCCGGCCTGCGCCAGCTCCTTGCGTAGCGCCGGCTCGGTCAGGGCACGCCCGGCGGCGTCGGCGAGCACTTGCGACAGGCCGAAGAAGTCACCCTGGATCGACGCGGTGTCGGGGTACTCGCGCCAGAGGTCCATCAGCATCGCCAGGCCTTCGAGCGTCCGACCACGCTGGCGGATCGCCTCTCCGACGCGTGCGTCCTCCAGGTAGCTCGCCTCGGCGATCGCCCGCCAGACGAGGTAAGCCCGCTCATGTTCATTGATGTCGCGATAGGCTCGCCCCACGACGAGGATCTCGTCGAACGGGATGACCAGGTCGGGGGCCTTCTCCTTGAGGACCTCGAAATACTGGACGACCTTGCGGGCGTCGTACGCCTTCACCGAGGCCGAGAGCAGCATCCTCGCGGCGTCACTGGCCACGTCATCCCGCAGCGTGTACCCGGCGAAGAGGGCCTCCAGAGGGGCCGCCGACTCGGCGATCTTCCCCTCGTCGAACAGGGCCTTGCCCCGGGCATACAACTCGTCCGGAGTCGGCCTGTACGGGTCGGTCGTCGGCTCTCCGGGGGCGATCACCGTGATCTCGCCCGGCTTGCCCAGGTGCACGCGACCCGGCTCGTAGGCGCTCCTGATCTTCGTGGGCAGGGTCCGATACTTGCCGGGCAGGTAGCCGGCAATGTCGTATTCGATGGTGCCCGGATAGTCGTCGGGCCCGAAGTAGAACGTGATCAAACCATCGGCATAGGTGTGGGACTGCGCCGACGACTTCACCGATCCATCGATGAGGGTGGTGCCCGCGGGCAGCGTGTCTTCCAGGATCAGGAAGTCGCGGCGCCAGGCCTCGACTCCCCCGTTCTGGTTGCGCCTGGCCTCGATGTGGACCCTGGCGCGACCCCCCGAGGCGACCTGGCTCACCGTGTTGCGGAATCCCTGCGCATTGAGCGCGACCCCGAAGCCGGCGGCAATCGGCCGGCCGTTGAACTCGGGGTCCGCGGGGGTGTAGACACGCTCGGCGACGGAGAAGGGCTGGCGGGAATTCTGGTCGGGGCCGAAGTCGCGGGTGAATCCGGTCAAGGTCACCGAATATCCATACGTGCCTCGTCCCTCGATGTCGAACCTGACCCGGTTGCTCCCCGCGGCCTTGATGGCCTTCGCCGGCACGAGCAGGGCCTTTCCCGTCGCGACGCCGGTGACGTCGGCGCGGTGGACCTCGACGTCATTGACGGTGATGACCAGTCGATACCGGTCTTCGGAGTCGGCGGCCCGTCCGTGATAGGCGGCGAGAGCCGCGAGCGCGAACCCTTCGGCCTTCTCCGGACGCCATCCGAAGCCCGTCCGGTGCGCCTCCAGCCAGCGGACCGCCCCCTCCAGTTGTGCGGCGCCGGGTCGGGCCGCGGCATAGGCGAGCGCGGCCAGGGCGGTGCTCTCCGTCGGGCCCGCGTGGCCCCGGCCGACGGTGCCTGGCCAGAAGATCCGGGGCTTGTCGCCGGGGGCCCCCTGCTCCTGCTTCGCCCGCGTGCCGAGCACGTCCAGAATCTCGCCGGCCAGCGCCACGCGGTCGAGATTCACCAGGGTCAGGGCCAGATACGCGAGCGCCGAGTCGGGCAGGCCTTGCCGCAGGCGGTTCAGGCTGTTGGCGGCCTCGAACGTCGCCTTGCCGTGCGCGCTGAGGGCGTGCAAGATCGCCGCCCGGGCCTCGTGGTCGGCCGGTTCGACCTTGCCGATCTCCTGGGCCAGGTACGTCGTCGCACGCTCGGACGCCGCCGGGTCGCTCAGCAGGCCCAGCTTGCTGGCGGCGGCGAGTGCCAGGGTGACATGGGCGGAGGTCATCCGGTCGCCGGGCCGAACCTTGCCTTCGATGATGGGCCCGGCCACCCACGGCCAGCCGCCGTCGTCATTCTGCGCGGTGATGAGTTCGGCGACCAGGCCGCGAATCCGGCCCACCAACCGGCCCGCCTCGGGGGCGTCCTGCGCCTTCGTCGCATTCAGGTATTTCAGGACCGCCGCGGCCCCGATCAGATCCGACGCCCGGTCGGCCAGCGTGTTCGACGGCGGGGGCATGATCCGGTCGGAGACGAATCTCGGCATCGGCATGAATTCGCGCTGCATGGCAAGCTCGATGAGCATGCGTTGCACCGTCGGCGAGACCACGACCAGCATCTCGGCGTTCTCGTACGCACGCCCCTCGGGCAGGCCCACGATGGCCGTCGAGTCGTTCGACGACGTGCCCGACGCCGACGCGATCGCCTGCACCCCCCACGGCCGGACCGGGACCTCGACCGTCAGTTCATCGGCCTGGTCCCCGACCTTGACCGAAGCGGTCAGCCGTACCTGGTCGGACTCGGGGACCTCGAATCCCTCGAACAGGATCTCCTCGACGCCGTCGCCGGTCAGCTCGATCTCGCGTGGATACGACGTCTCGCGGTCGCCCGCATAGGCCTTGAGGATCAGAGAGGCCTTTCCCTTCACGCCGTTGTGATGCAGTTGCGCGACGAACCGGGGGGAGTCCCCCTGCGTGAGCGTGGCGGGGACTTTCAAGTCGACGAACACATCCTTGCGCACCACCAATGAGGCCGTCGTCTGGCCGACGAGCGTGTCGGCCCCGGTCACCCCCTTCGCCGTGAAGCGGTATTCGGACAGCGCCGCGGGCGCCTTGATCGTGAGCGTCGCCTTCCCCTTCGCATCGGTGACGACGGCCGGATTCCAGTAGGCGGTCTCGACGAACTGCTGTCGCGGCTCCACCCCAAGCTTCTGATCCCGCGCGAACAATTGTCTTGCTTCCGCCGGGGCGTTCTCCCCGAGTGCGGTTTCCATCTCCACCGCTCTTCTCCCGAGTACCGGGAGTCCGTTGGCAGGAATCGACGCCGACATGTTGTCAACCGATGACGACGAGTTGTCGTAGACCAACCCCTCCTTCGATTTCTTTCCCATCCTGCCCATCATTCCGCCCATTCCACCGCCCATTTCGCCTTTGCCCGCCATCCCCATGCCCATCATCGGAGCCATCGCCGGGGCAGGCATGTCGCCTGCCACCTGCAACTGGGCCCGGTTGATGATGGCGGCCTTGGAGGCCTCGTTGGCGGCGAGCGCCGCGGCCGATTCCATCTCCTCGACGACCGCCTCGGGGACGGGCACGGTCTGGGGGGCGTCGCGGAATGTATTGGTGGCCGCGGTGGTAAACGCATTGGTGCGCGACTGGTTATAGAAATGTTCGCTAATTGGCGACGACGTGTCGGGGAACCGCCGCAACAGGGCGCGGTCGACCAGCGCCAAGGAAAGCTCCGCGGCGACCGGCTTGCCCAGCTGGTCGACGGTCGTCACCTCGACCTCGATTTCCTCGCCGGGCCTGGCCGAAGGCCGCTTCGGCTCGATCCGCACGACCAGCTCGCGCTCCACCTTCAGGTCGAGCCGCGCCTCGTCGAACCGGGTGTCCACCATCCTTGCGGCGGTCAGCGTGAAGTTGGGGAACTCGGCCCCGTCCACGTCCCAGGTCAGCGGGTTGTCCCCTTCGGCGATCGTCTGGACCTTGTAACGCAGGACCCGATCGGCCTCCCAGGCAAGCAGCGCCGTGCCGGCCTTGGACCGCGAGTGCAGGTTGATCGACGCCTTCTCTCCCACCTTGTATTGCGTCCGATCGGCGATCAGTCGCAGCTTCGTCTCGTCCTTCTTCCCCGAGACGGTGACGACGCGATCGGCCACGATCGGGTTGTCGAACTGATCCACGCCCGAGGCCCGCAGCACGTATGTGCCTCCGTCAATGTCGTCGATCTTCAGGGGCGCCGTCCCACGCCCGGAGGCCGTGTCGGTGGTCACGCTGGCCGTCGAGATCTCGCGCTCGGCGACCAC